>CAWFUT010000043.1:0-10276 GCA_963819055.1 uncultured Acidobacteriaceae bacterium
ATCATTACTGATCGTGACTTAGAGAGTGCATTGGCGACCATATGCACTCACCGCTCCGCCAATTCAGATTGCCGAGACGAAACAGCTCCATGCGTCAGGGCCTGCGGCTCACGGCCGTCTCGGAGGCCCGCGCCAGGGCTTGTGTGTCGATATACTCCCGGATCTTCGTCACCTTGCCGTTTCGAACGGTGATGTCGAAGACCCAATCGTCCTTGAACGGCTTACTTGTGGCTTTGATTTTTCCCGTCGCAACGCCGACGACCAGAACCCGGTCTCCCTGCGCTATGAACTCGGGGGGCTCTGGATACGAAGTTTCCACCGTCTCGTTAGCCTTCTGAAGTAGCTTCTCCAAGCCAGCGTGTCCGCGGTGCGTGCCGGCCAGCGGCCAGCCCTGGCCCGGAATAATCCATTCGATATCTTCGGCGGCCAACGCCAGCAGGCCCTGCTTATTGCGGTCACCGAGTGCCGCAAAAGAAGTGCTTCACAGTCTGGACACTTTCTTCAATGCTCATCGAAATCTCCTCTCTTCCTACATCAGATCGTTTCCGATCTAATCGAACGTTTAAGTGGAACTTCTCGTGCCAAATCACACGGTCGTGGAGGTATTACTGCTCCTTCCTGAACAAATCCTGAAAGATGAGCTGCCCCCAGATGCGGCCGCGCGCGTGCACCAGCGCGCCACCCTCGTTGAGCTTTCCCAGCTCGACGGGTGCGAACCCGAGTTGTTTGGCCAAATCCGACACGGGAGCGGTCGCGTCCTCGTCATCGCTCGACAGGAAGACGACTCGGTGGCCGCCCTCGACGACCGGATCGGTAGCCAGCTTGGCCGCACCCAGGTGGTTGAAGCCCTTCACCAACTTGGCGCCGGTGAACGACCTCGCGACGAAGGCAGAGGACGGGAGACCGTTCAGTTCTTCAGGGGGAACTCCAAACGCGTTCGTCGCGTCGATGACCGTCTTGCCTTCCCAACTCGGCAGGGCCTTCGCAACCTCGCGGTGCTCCCCGAACGGGACCGCCAGGATGATTGTGTCGGCATCGAGTGCATCCCGTAGCGACTTGGCGACGACCGTGGGTCCAATCGCTCGAGCCTGCGGCGCCAACTCCTCAGGCAGCCGGCGACTCGCAACGATCACATCCATGTTTTTACGGGCATAGGCGTGGGCGAGTGCCTGGCCAATCCTTCCGAATCCTACAATCGCATAGCTCATCATGCTTCTCCGATCTAGTGTGAGAACTGAAGTTCGAGAAATGACTGTGCCCGAGGTTAAACCTGCGCCATGCCGCCATCGACGGCGAGTTCTTCGCCGGTGATGTAGGAGCTTTCTTCGGAGGCGAGAAACACAACGGGGGCCGCAATTTCCTCGGGCTTGCCTCTGCGGCCGAGCGGAACCTGCGTGGTGAACCCTGCTATGGCTTGATCCATCATTTCAGGGGGGATGCCCGCTTTCTCAAGTGCCGGAGTTTCGATTGGTCCGGGGCTTACCGCATTCACGCGGATTTTGCGGTCTTTTAGTTCCGCGGCCCAGCTACGAACGAAACTGCGCACGGCCGCCTTAGCCGCGGCATAGGCAGCAAACGTTGGCAATCCCATTACGTTCGCGGCCGAAGTGGTCAGGATGATCGAACCCCCATCTTTGAAGAGGGGAATGGCCTTCTGCACCGTGAAGAATGTTCCTTTCGCATTTAAATCGAAGGTTTTGTCGAAATGAGCTTCGGTAGCCGCTCCAATGGGTGCGACTTCACCCCAGCCCGCGTTTGCGAAGAGGACGTCGATGTGACCGTGCTTCTCTTTCACGGTGGCATAGAGCCGATCCAGATCCTCCAAGCGCGTAACGTCGCCAGCGACCGTCGTGACGTTTTTACCGATAGAGGCTGCGGCCTCTTTCAGCTCTTTCTCGCGCCGCCCAGTGATTACGACGTGCGCGCCTTCTTCAACGAAGCGCTTGGCTGTGGCCAGGCCAATCCCGCTATTACCGCCTGTGATGACTGCAACTTTCCCTTCAAGCTTTCCCATACTTGCTCCTCCGATGGATGCGTAGCATCCAATACAGTCGATTAGAGTGATTTGGCGGTGGACGGGAACTGCTCAGAAGTCCAGTCCTTTTGCCTATTCGTCCAGAACTGGAGACAAATGTGGACCCGATTACAGATATCTTCAAAATGATGCACGTCACCGCGTTCGGTCTTCACAGGCTGGAAGCGACAGCCCCTGGGGCCTAAGACAAGAGAACGAGGTCAAAGACCCGGCAGGCCTTCCGGTAAACCGATGCCACCAGCAGACTTGGCGCACTTCGCGATGCTTTCGCGGGGAAATTGCTGGCTCAGTGTGGAAGGGATCGAGGAACCGATTCCGCTCACCGGTGGCGATTGCTTCTTGCTGGCGCGGGGGACTTCGATTGTTCTGCGCGACAGCCCGCGAACGCGTCCCAAGTGGACCTTTCGCGAGATTGGGGCCAGGGCTAACGGCAATGTCGCTCTTTGTGGCGGCGGGGGCGCACCCACCACGGTTGTTTGCGGGTCGTTGAGTTTCGATGAGGCCAGCCTGAAGCCAATCACCCAGCTCTTGCCGAACTTTATTCTGATGAAGGCCGATCAGGCACGCACGCTGGCTCTTCACAACACCGTGCAAGCGCTGGCGTCAGAGATGGCGGAACAGGCGCCTGGATCTGAAGTCGTCGCGACTCGGTTAGCCGAGGTACTGGTGATCCAGTTGTTGCGAGCGTATATCGCGTCGGGACCGTCCGCAGCAAGGGATGGCTCCGCGCAATCTTCGATCCTCAGTTGGGCACCGCGCTGAGTGCCCTTCACGACAAAGTGAATGCACCATGGACGGTCGAATCACTGGCCGAATCGGCGGGCATGTCTCGCTCCGCATTCCAGCACGTTTCAAAGAGCTACTCGGGCAGACACCGCTGGAAAACGTAACCGAATGGCGGATGCAGAAACCGATCCAGCTGCTCGAACAGCGCGACAAGAAGCTCATCGACGTTGCCCAGTCAGTGGGGCATGAGTCCGACGCTGCGTTCAGTAAGGCGTTCAAGCGGGTCGTCGGGGCCGACCCGCATCGTATTTCAAACGTGGTTTCGAAGGCTAGGGTCATGCCGGAATGGCGGAAGATTCTTGTAGCTGATCGTGACTTAGAGAGTGCATTGGCGATCATGCACTCACCGCTTCCGCCGATTCAGATTGCCGAGACGAAACAGCTCCATGCGTCAGGGCCTGCGGCTCACGAGCCGTCTCGGAGGCCCGCGCCAGAGCTTGCGTGTCGATGTACTCCCGGATCTTCGTCAGTTTGCCATTTCGAACAGAATGTCGAAAACCCAATCGTCCTTGAACGGCTTACCCGTGGCTTTGATTTTTCCCGTAGCAACGCCGACACCAAAACCCGGTCTCCTTGAGCTATGAACTCGGGAGGTCTCGGATACGAATTTCGACCTCTCGTACGCCTTCTGAACAGGCTCTCCAATCCCGCGTGTCCGCGGTGCGTGCCGGCCAGCGGCCAGCCCTCACCCGGAATAATCCATTCGATATCTTCGGCAACCAACGCCAGCAGGCCCTGCTTATCGCGGTCCCCGAGTGCCGCAAAGAAATTCTTCACAGTCTGGACACTTTCTTCAATGCTCATCGAAATCTCCTCTCTTCCTACATCAGATCGTTTCCGATCTAATCGAACGTTTGAGTGGAACTTCTCGTGCCAAATCACACGGTCGTGGAGGTATTACTGCTCCTTCTTGAACAAATCCTGAAAGATGAGCTGCCCCCAGATGCGGCCGCGCGCGTGCACCAGCGCGCCACCCTCGTTGAGCTTTCCCAGCTCGACGGGTGCGAACCCGAGTTGTTTGGCCAAAGCCGCCACGGGAGCGGTCGCGTCCTCGTCGTCGCTCGACAGGAAGACGACTCGGTGGCCGCCCTCGACGACCGGATCGGTAGCCAGCTTGGCCGCACCCAGGTGGTTGAAGCCCTTCACCAACTTGGCGCCGGTGAACGACTTCGCGACGAAGGCGGAGGACGGGAGACCGTCCAGTTCTTCAGGGGGAACTCCAAACGCGTTCGTCGCGTCGATGACCGTCTTGCCTTCCCAACTCGGCAGGGCCTTCGCAACCTCGCGGTGCTCCCCGAACGGGACCGCCAGGATGATTGTGTCGGCATCGAGTGCATCCCGTAGCGACTTGGCGACGACCGTGGGTCCAATCGCTCGAGCCTGCGGCGCCAACTCCTCAGGCAGCCGGCGACTCGCAACGATCACATCCATGTTTTTACGGGCATAGGCGTGGGCGAGTGCCTGGCCAATCCTTCCGAATCCTACAATCGCATAGCTCATCATGCTTCTCCGATCTAGTGTGAGAACTGAAGTTCGAGAAAGTTGACTGTGCCCGAGGTTAAACCTGCGCCATGCCGCCATCGACGGCGAGTTCTACGCCGGTGATGTAGGAGCTTTCTTCGGAGGCGAGAAACACAACGGGGGCCGCAATTTCCTCGGGCTTGCCTCTGCGGCCGAGCGGAACCTGCGTGGTGAACCCTGCTATGGCTTGATCCATCATTTCAGGGGGGATGCCCGCTTTCTCAAGTGCCGGAGTTTCGATTGGTCCGGGGCTTACCGCATTCACGCGGATTTTGCGGTCTTTTAGTTCCGCGGCCCAGCTACGAACGAAACTGCGCACGGCCGCCTTAGCCGCGGCATAGGCAGCAAACGTTGGCAATCCCATTACGTTCGCGACCGAAGTGGTCAGGATGATCGAACCCCCATCTTTGAAGAGGGGAATGGCCTTCTGCACCGTGAAGAATGTTCCTTTCGCATTTAAATCGAAGGTTTTGTCGAAATGAGCTTCGGTAGCCGCTCCAATGGGTGCGACTTCACCCCAGCCCGCGTTTGCGAAGAGGACGTCGATGTGACCGTGCTTCTCTTTCACGATGGCATAGAGCCGATCCAGATCCTCCAAGCGCGTAACGTCGCCAGCGACCGTCGTGACGTTTTTACCGATAGAGGCTGCGGCCTCTTTCAGCTCTTTCTCGCGTCGGCCAGTGATTACGACGTGCGCGCCTTCTTCCACGAAGCGCTTGGCTGTGGCCAAGCCAATCCCGCTGTTACCGCCTGTGATGACTGCAACTTTCCCTTCAAGCTTTCCCATACTTGCTCCTTCGATGGATGCGTAGCATCCAATACAGTCGATTAGAGTGATTTGGCGGTGGACGGGAACTGCTCAGAAGTCCAGTCTTTTTGCCTATTCGTCCAGAACTGGAGACAAACGTGGACCCGATTACAGACATTTTCAAAATGATGCACGTCACCGCGTTCGGTCTTCACAGGCTGGAAGCGACAGCCCCTTGGGGCCTAAGACAAGAGAACGAGGTCAAAGTACTCGGCAGGCCTTCCGGCAAAACGATGCCGCCGGCAGATTTGGCGCACTTCGCGATGCTTTCGCGGGGAAACTGCTGGCTGAGTGTGGAAGGGATCGAGGAACCGATTCCGCTCACCGGTGGCGATTGCTTCTTGCTGGCGCGGGGGACTTCGATTGTTCTGCGCGACGGCCCGCGAACGCGCCCCAAGTGGACCTTTCGCGAGATTGGGGCCAGGGCTAACGGCAATGTCGCTCTTTGCGGCGGCGGCGGCGCACCCACCACTATTGTTTGCGGGTCGTTGAGTTTTGATGAGGCCAGCTTGAAGCCAATCACCCAGCTCTTGCCGAACTTTATTCTGATGAAGGCCGATCAGGCACGCACGCTGGCTCTTCACAACACCGTGCAAGCGCTGGCGTCAGAGATGGCAGAACAGGCGCCTGGATCTGAAGTCGTCGCGACTCGGTTAGCCGAGGTACTGGTGATCCAGTTGTTGCGAGCGTATATCGCGTCGGGACCGTCCCGCAGCAAGGGATGGCTCCGCGCAATCTTCGATCCTCAGTTGGGCACCGCGCTGAGTGCCCTTCACGACAAAGTGAATGCACCATGGACGGTCGAATCACTGGCCGAATCGGCGGGCATGTCTCGCTCCGCATTCGCAGCACGTTTCAAAGAGCTACTCGGGCAGACACCGCTGGAATACGTAACCGAATGGCGGATGCAGAAAGCGATCCAGCTGCTCGAACAGCGCGACAAGAAGCTCATCGACGTTGCCCAGTCGGTGGGGTATGAGTCCGACGCTGCGTTCAGTAAGGCGTTCAAGCGGGTTGTCGGGGCCAACCCGCGTGAGTACTTCAAACGTGGTTTCGAAGGCTAGGGTCATGCCGGAATGGCGGAAGATTCTTGTAGCAGAGGATTCTGACTTTCGCGGCCGGGCCTAGGTACCATGGAAGCGTGTTCTTCCAGTGAATGGGTGCGCCAGGTGCCTCGCATTTGGGAACGGGAGATCACGGACCCAAAACCAGCCGAAGCAGACCATGATCAATCCCGGTAAACGCTCTTCCCATCACTTTGACGAGAATGTATGGTCCGCCGCACGACTGCAAGAAAAAGCCAAGGGCGAGAAGGCAAGTCTGCGCAAATGTATTCGGCCTGTAATAGAGATTAGTTCTCCTGGCCATGATGAGTTGCGCGCATGTCTGTCCTTATAAGTCGGTCGGTTGCTCTTTCGAGACCATTCTCGTCTCCCAGGCTGAAGACATGCCGTTGTGACTGTTCTTTCGTCCTTGCTGTTCCTTTGCAGACCTCGGTGGGTAGGTTCAAGCCGTCGCCGTAGCGCGGTAAAGTGGGAACGCACTAGCGTTTCCAAGCCGTAAGGCGTCTTTTCCGCATTAACTCATGATGCTGTGACCAGGTTGCTGACTGGTTTGTAATCTTGTCCGCTGGACAGCACAGCCCAGGCGATGCGCGCCAGGTCGGTGGAACCAGCCTAGCCGCGCCGTTGCTGGCCGGACTAGTCAACCACGCCGGTCACTTCGTCAATCACACCATTAACGAACTCCTGCCAACGTACCATTACTTCATCACTACGGCGTACCATCGTTACTTCTTTGATGTGACGGCGGGGAACAACGGCTCGCCGGCCGGACCTGGCTGGGATCAGTGCACTGGATTGGGCAGCCCGCGCGATCCAAGTGGTTTCTGATATCAGCTACGAGATCAACTCCATCGAGCCTCGCGATCTGCGGGGATCTTTCTTTTGCTGTTCTTCATTCATCCAGCCACTTCACCACACATACTTTTCGTCGAATGGGTGTGTTGCTCAAACGCTTACCCTGATTCGCACGTTTGCGTAATCCTGACAACCACCAAACGGGAGGCGTCGCCATCATCCTCATGGTCCGAAAGCTGGGGTCGGTCGACCACCGTCGGTGGTCTAGACAATGCACCAGAGCGCACCTACTCTTGGTCTATCCAGCATTATCAAGAATGAGGAAACGCCACCTCGTGGGAGACTTCTATGAACTGGTCGATGGGTTCTGATTCTGCTCAGCTTTGGGTTGTTCTGCTATGTGCGGTGGTTGCGCTCGCAATCGCTACCGGCGTATTTTTTCTGGTCACCTGGAAGAGACGGGGAATTGACGAAGACCCTCTTCCCCACTGCAACCTGGAAGAGCGGCTGACCCAGATTGCGCAAAGCACCGTGCTTCAGGCTAAGAAGTCGGCTTAGCTAACGGTTGCCGACGCGGTAGGACGTTCGGACGGTTCCGCGTCAGGTATTGCTGCGGAACGGCGTTGCCCCGCGATTCAATTTCAGGAAATCCTCGGGGGTATTTGGCAGCTCGTCCGTCTCACACGAAAGCCCGCCTTTGAAAAGGCGGGCTTTCTATTTCTGGTCTGTGCCTTTAAATGTCTTGTCAGACTATTCCGATAGGCGCAGTAAGATCTTCGAAGCAATCTTCTGAAATGCCTGGTTGAGGTCGGCAGTACACGTGGAAGACGGGCAATTGACAACAGGCAAGAACAATCCATCGGGTTGGTTCTGATTGTATGGGTTTCCGTACAGACCCTGAGGATCGTTGGCAAGAGTTGCCAGGAACGTCTGAGTCGAGGCCACGTTGATCGCATTACCCAAGCCAATCACGTAAATATACGTAGGAACCGGAGTCTCTGACCTCATTAAATTCGCCGTATAGATGGCTCGGTACTGCGCTTCGGCCGTGATCGCGCTGGTGCTGAAGGTCACGCCCGTTCCGTATTGTTGCGAGGGGAAGGTGGTCACTCCCTTGCAGGAATAGGTGGCGTTCAATGGTGGATTACCGTTACAGTACCCGGTCTGGCCGGCGGTCTTAGGGCATCCTACCCCAGTGCCAGAACCTTTGGATGTGGAGCCGCCATAGTAGTAGCTCAGATCGCCAGTTTCCCAGGTATCCTGAGTCGGATCGAAAAAATCAAACGGGTCGGTCGGGTTATCACGACCACCGAAATTGTAGAGGGTCTTGCCAGGAGGCGTATTCTGGCACTGAAGGTTGTCCTGTATCGTATTCATCAAACCATCAGTGAAATAGACCACGACCTTCACATAAGGCTGTCCTGCGGGGAATGTGACAGTGCTGTTCTGATAGTCTGCCAAATTCAGGGGCGGTCCGTGGACTGTGTCGAAGGTATTTGTTCCGGCGCCAGTGCCAAACGTCCCGCCATCCCACTTCAGGCCAGAGACAACCGTATCCATGGCCGAATTGAAATTGGTGGTCATCGCCACGTCGACTCTGGCATCGTCCGAGAAGCTAATCATGGCGAGGTGATCGGTCCCGTTCGTGAAGTCTCCCACAAAGGTAGGAACCGCTGATTGCAGCGCGACCCCACCGCAGTCTAAGCCAGTCCCCCCGCAGCCCATCGAGCCTGACCGATCTAAAACAATCGACATGATCAAATTGCTGCGCGTAGCCTGTCCGGTATCACTGAGACTCCATTGGGCGAACTTTGGCAAGTAAGCCATGAAGGTCGTATTTACCGTGGCAGTCGCCTTAAGAGTCGAACTGATTGGTGAGCCAGAAGGACACGACGGATCGCTTGGGCACCAGGTCCAGGTCAGAGTGGGCGTAGCACTGCCGTAATTTACCTGGAACATGTCGGTGCCGAGCGTTTGCGCTGTAGCCGTTCCCTGCGAATAGTTCCTGGCGCCCGTAAGTACGGCGGAGTCCACGGCATTACCCAGCTTGGCCTTCGTCTGGTAGATGAGGCCCATATCCAACGCCATGGCGGCGAACAATATCAGCAGAGGCAAGCCGAATGCCAGCCACAGAATGACTTGGCCTTCTTCTTTACGATGAAATCTCATTCGCATATGCGCCCTTTCTTAATAGTAGGCGACACTGTACAGCTGTGATGGCAAGAAACTACTGACGTGCAGGAAAGCGCCAACCGGCGTCACTGGCGTAAATTTGAAATAGACCTCGGTGATGTACACGTTTGGGTTTGTGCTCGTTTGTATAACGGTCTGCACCAAGGTTGGGATTGTCGCGTTCCCGCAACTCGACGGAGGCGGATAACAGCCAATCTTGCTGCTTGCCGAATTGCACACCGTTGAATATGCCTGGCCAGTAACTTTGTACGAGCCCGAGGAAGGAGTCGCTACCGACGTTACAATGACGCAGCCGTTATCTGCCATGTCGATGTCGGCGTCGGACCAGACGGCGGCGGCGACGGCCGCAAGTTCGGCTCCGCGAGAAGCCATACTGGAGCCCTCGCCAGCCAGGTTGGTTATGACCTCCTGGTCATACAGCGCGCGGGTGTAGTCTACGATTCCAAACACAAAGATCATCAGCATCGGCATGATGAGTGCTAACTCCAGCAATGCCTGACCCGAGTTGTTCCGCCGCAGCAACATGTTCACAATTCTCCTCCTTAGCTGGGAGGTGCAAAAGCTTCGTTCTGAAATGTGGAACTAACCGTAAGCGTATAGGATCCGCCCGAAAAGAACCGGCTAACAATGAAGGGATGCCAAACATAGGTCGCCGTTATTTGCACAAAATCGTCAGGGCCACCAGCATTACTACCACCCGTTCCACCGCCTGCATATCCCGGACAGTTTCCTTTAACGCACGCCACGGTGACTACTGGACTAAGGAAGAACGAATAGTCGGAGACCGTCTGGATGATGGCAGGCAAGCGATTGCCTCCGGTCCCAAAGCAGTTTCCCGAGCCGCAATTACCCGTAATCGCGTACCTACCCGCCTGACGGACCGCATTCTGCAGGGTCACCTTCGCAAAAAACAGAAATCCAAAGTCGAGGGTGGCGAAGATGAGAAGGAAGAATACAGTCGCCGAGATTGCAAATTCCAGCAGGGTCTGTCCCGAATCGCCGGTTCTGTCTTTTCTAATTATGTGTCTCAGGCTGAACATAAGCTGCTCCTTCAATTTCGAAACGCGGGACCGA
>CAWFUT010000044.1:0-124202 GCA_963819055.1 uncultured Acidobacteriaceae bacterium
AAAGACGCAGAGACGCTGGCGCATTTGCCTGTCCAGTATCACCGTCATCGATCGCAAGAACCATCACACCTTCCAGCCGCTGCTCTACCAGGTTGCGACCGCCGGCCTTTCGCCGGCAAGATTGCCGCTCCCATCCGCACGATCCTGCACCACCATAAGAATGTGGAAGTGTTGCTGGGCGACGTAAACGGCTTCGATCTTGCAAATCGAAAAGTGCTGTTCCATGGGCACGAGATCAACTACGACTACCTGGTCGTTGCCGCGGGCGCGACCCACGCATACTTCGGCCATGATGCCTGGGAGCCTCTGGCGCCCGGCCTGAAGACCATCGAAGACGCACTGGAGATTCGCCGCCGGGTCCTGCTGGCCTATGAACTGGCGGAGCGCGAGGCTGCGCTGACCGGTACGCACCGGCCGCTGAACTTCGTGATCGTGGGCGCCGGGCCGACAGGAGTCGAACTCGCAGGGACGTTGGCCGAGATCGCGCGCAAATCGCTGCCCAAGAACTTCCGCAACATCGATCCCGCGAAAACGCGCATTATCCTGGTTGAGGCAGGCCCGTCCGTGCTGAGCAGCTATCCCGAAGACTTGCGCCGAAGCGCCGTCAGCCAGCTGCAGCATCTGGGTGTAGAGGTGCGCACTAATTCGCCAGTCAGCGATGTGCAGTCCGGACAGGTGAGGATCGGCGACGACATGTTCCCGGCAGAGGTAGTGTTGTGGGCTGCCGGAGTTTCCGCCTCCGAGCTGGGACGCGCGCTGGGCGCTGCCGTCGATAAAGCCGGAAGAGTGTTCGTCGAGCCCGATCTCACCTTGCCGAGTCATCGCGAGGTGTTTGTCATAGGCGACCTGGCGACGCTGAAGGACAAAGACGGCAAGCCGCTGCCGGGCGTCGCGCCCGTTGCCATGCAGGAAGGCACCTGGGTGGCGAAGCAAATCAAAGCCGATTTCGCCGGCAAGCCGCGGGAACCCTTTTACTACTTCGATAAGGGGTCGCTGGCCACCATTGGGCGCGCGGCAGCTATTGCCCAGTTTGGTAAGGTACACATCTCTGGATTTTTAGCGTGGCTTACCTGGTTATTTGTGCATATCATGTTCCTGATCGGATTCCGTAACCGCATCATGGTCATGTTGCAGTGGGCGTGGAGCTATTTGACGTACGAGCGCGCGGCCTGGCTGATCACCGGTGCAACAAGAGTGGTTACCGTGCCGTCGATGGAGTACGCCGAGCGGGCGATGCCGCACGATGTTTCTGCGGAAAATGCAGCAGGCGTCGAGCCCGTGAATAAGCGCAGCGCCTGAGCAACAGCCAATCAGGACGCATTCAACATGATCGAAGATCGCCGGCCCGCCGGTATCAAGGCTCTCAGCATCCTCTTCGTATTTGGGGCGTTCATCAGCGGTATGAGCGCCATGCTTCTGCTCTTTCCCGGCAGCATCACGGAAGGGACGTCGCGTGCGGGAACTCAAGCCCACTCAGGCTTCACTGGAATTGGACCTTGGACGCTTCCTCTGACCGCCGTAATCTGTCTGGCTTGTATCGCGGCCGCCGCTGGCCTCTGGCGTTTAGCGCCCTGGGGGTTGTGGACGGCAATCGTCATCCTCGGCGCCAATCTGGTCGGCGACACCATCAGCATGTTCACGTCGCGTGACTGGCGCACGATCATCGGCCTGCTGATTTTCGGTTTCATGATCTGGTATCTGCTGCGGCAGCGGCCGCTATTCGAAGGCTCAACGCAGCCGGCCGCGCAAACCGAGGATCGGTCGGCGCACACGTCGGCCGGCAGGTCTCTATAGCCTGCGACCAAAAATTCAGGGGCCCCACTCATTCGCGGTTTTCGAATGAGTGGGAGGGAGAAACGTCCACGAGATCAGAGTCAAAAAACCCACGTAACCAAAAGCGGCTTACGTGGGCTCGCTATTTCTTGGCAAGCACTATTCTCCACTAACCAACGCTGGCAACTGCACTGACCACTCTCGCGGCTTCCGGTTGCGAGCTGTCCTGCGCATCGACCACCGCAATGGTCGCGATGTTGACGATCTCTTCCACCTCGGCGCCACGCTGCAGCAGATGGACTGGTTTCGCCATACCGGCGAGGATCGGACCCACCGTCTCGGCCCCGCCCAGCGGCCCCAGCAGCTTGCAGGCGATGTTGCACGACTGCAGGTCGGGGAAGATCAGCACATTCGCTCCACCTTTCAGCGACGAGAACGGGAAGGCCGCCTCCAGCTTCTTGGCACTCACCGCGACCCCCGCTTGCACTTCACCATCGATGATCAGCGACGGATCGGCGTAGCGCGCAAGTTCAACGGCCTTCTGCACCTTGTCGCACAGCGGATGCTTCGTGCTTCCGAAGCTGGAGAAGGACAGCATGGCTACTCGCGGCTCGATATCGAAGCGGCGCGCCTCGGCGGCGGCACACAACGCGATCTCCGCCAGATCTTCGGCGGTGGGTTCGACGTTGACGGTCGCATCGGCCAGGAAGTAGAGGTCGCCCTTGCGCGTAATGATGAGGTACACGCCGGAAACCTTGTGGATCCCCTCGCGAACGCCGATCACCTGCAGCGCCGGACGAATCGTCTCGGGATAGTTCTGCGTGACCCCGGAGACGATGGCATCGGCGTCGCCCATGCGCACCATCATCGAACCGAAGATGTTGCGCTCGTTCATCAGCTCGTCCGCCGCTCCCAAGGTCACACCGCGACGTTGCCGCAGCCGGTAGAATTCGTTGACGTACTCTTGGCGGCGCGGCGCGGTTTCAGGATCGATGATGGTGATGCCGTTCAGGTTCAGCCCTGACTCGGCGATCTTGCGCTTGATCTCGCTGGGCCGCCCCAGCAGGATCGGCACGGCAATCTTCTCTTCCATCAGCACGTGGCAGGCGCGCAGGATCTTCTGGTGATTGCCTTCCGGAAACACGATGCGCTTGGGATTGGTCTGCGCCTTGTGAATCATCATGCGCATGAGTTCATGCGCTTTGCCCAGACGCTTTTCGAGCTGCTCGCGATACTCGGCAAGATTGACGGGAAACTGCGCCACCCCGGTCTCCATGGCGGCTTTCGCCACGGCGGCCGCTTCCCACACCAGCACGCGCGGATCGAACGGCTTAGGAATGATGTAATCGCGGCCATACTTGAGGGCCTCTACGCCATAGGCGCGGCAGACGGAGTCGGGCACGTCTTCCTTGGCCAGCGCCGCCAGCGCGTAGGTTGCCGCCAGCTTCATTTCTTCGTTGATGGTGGTCGCATGAACGTCGAGCGCGCCGCGGAAGATGAACGGGAAGCCGAGAACGTTGTTGACCTGGTTCGGATAGTCGGAGCGGCCGGTCGCCATGATGATATCGTCACGAACCGCGCGAGCTTCATCGTAGGTAATCTCGGGATCGGGATTGGCCATCGCGAAGACCACAGGGTTCGGCGCCAGCGCAGCAATCATCTCAGCCGTAAACGCACCCTTCTTCGAAAGCCCCAGCAGTACGTCAGCCCCTTTCACCGCGTCCAACAGCGTGCGGCAAGGAGTCTCCTTGGCGAAGCGCTCCTTGTAAGGATTCATGCCTTCCGTGCGGCCTTTGTAGATCACGCCCTTGGTGTCGACCATGGTGATGTTTTCACGCTTCACGCCCAGGCTGATGTAATGCTCGGCGCATGCAATGCCTGATGCCCCGGCGCCATTGACGACGACTTTGATCTGCTCCATGCGCTTGCCGGTCAGTTCCACGGCGTTGACCATGGCCGCGCCGGAGATGATCGCGGTGCCGTGCTGATCGTCGTGGAAGACGGGGATCTTCATCGTCTTCTTCAACGTCTCTTCGATGTAGAAGCACTCGGGCGCCTTGATATCTTCCAGGTTGATGCCGCCGAAGGTCGGCTCGAGGAGCTGGCAGGCTTTGATGATCTCGTCCGCGTTCTTCGTGTTCAGCTCGATGTCGAAGACGTCGATGTCGGCGAAGCGTTTGAACAGGACACCCTTGCCTTCCATGACCGGCTTCCCGGCCAGGGCGCCAATATCGCCGAGTCCGAGCACCGCCGTGCCGTTGGTGACCACTGCGACGAGATTGCCCTTGGCGGTGTACTTGTAGGCGTCCTGCGGGTTCTTCTCGATCTCAAGGCAGGGATCGGCTACGCCGGGCGTGTAAGCGAGACTGAGGTCGCGCTGGGTACGACACGGCTTGGTCGAAACGACTTCGATCTTGCCCGGCCGTGCTCCGTAGTGGTAGTCGAGTGCATCCTGCTTGGTGATTGCCATAATTGCCTCCGCGGAAGTTGGTGACGCGTGGAAACCCCGTCAAAATCGGCGATCTGATCGCGGTTTGCGGCGCGGGTGGGGCGCACGCAGATGCCTTGGAGCCCCACGAAAATCCCTAAGCTTCAGCATGGGCTGGTTATGGGCGCGGCAATAGTGTGGCAATCACAAGAGCTTGTGAGGCGGGTCACGCGGAGGGGGTCAGTGGGAAGTGGATCGATTTGGCGCAGCTTTATCAGACGAGGCTGGTGCTCGATGTGGAGGTGCTAAGAGTTGTAAGCCGGAGGCCGCAGGCCGTCATTTGTGTTAGCCGCAGGCGTCAGCACGCGGTTGATCCGGTGAAAAGCAGCAAGAGCCGCGCAGCGGCGGCGAGGTTTCGAAAGGTGTCGCCGCTAAAGCGGCTCGGTTCCTTGTTGGGGTACACTGACCGCGGGCTTGCGCCCAGGTCTGACACAAATCGCGCCCTTCGGGCTACGAACTCCAGGCCTTGCAAGGCGGCGCCACAGAATCACGATTCACGATCAAACCGTTTGCAATCCTGCCGTCACGACCACGCACGATTTATCCCCCAAGCAACAGCCCCACAATGCTCGCCGACATCAGGTTCGCCATCGTGCCTGCGATCATCGCTTTGAAGCCCAGCTTCGCCAGGTCGTGACGCCGTGTTGGCGCCAGGCTGCTTAGCCCGCCAATCACGATGCCGATTGAGCCGATATTCGCGAATCCACACAGCGCGAAGGTTGCAATGGTGAACGACCGCGGATCGAGCGAGGCTTTCTGCCCGGTCAGCATGGTGTAGGCAACCAGTTCGTTCAGCACCATACGCGTGCCCAGCAAATTGCCAATGGCAAGACAATCGTGCCAGGGAATGCCGATCAACCATGCAACCGGCGCGAAGATCACGCCGAAGATTGTCTCCAGCTTTGCCGGGAACCAACGAAATCCGTGCGTGGCCAGAACGTTGTGCGTGCCGCCAAGAACTCCATCCACCAGCGCAATGAGCGCCAGAAACGAAATCAGCATGGCGGCAACATTCAGCGCGAGATACAGGCCGTCCGTCGTGCCCTTGGTCGCTGCGTCGAGTACGTTGACCGGGTGACCCTCCAGCTCCGACACATCGATCTTCACTTTGCCGGCTGTCAGCGGCTGCTCTGTCTCCGGCACCAGCATCTTGGCGATCAGGATGGTTCCGGGCGCGGTCATGATCACTGCCGTCAGCAGGTGTCGTGCTTCGATGCCGAGCAGGATGTACGCGCCCAGCATGGCGCCGGAGACGTGGGCCATGCCGCTGGTCATGATTGTCATCAGCTCCGAGCGCGTGACCTTCGGCAGATACGGGCGGATCGTTAGCGGCGCTTCCGTGATGCCCATGAAGATGCTGGCGGCGACGTTCATCGACTCGGCACCGCTGGCGCCCATGAAGCGCATCATCACCCGGGCCAGTTGCCGGATGATGAACTGCATCACTCCGTAGTAATAGAGGATCGAGAAGAACGCTGCGATGAAGATGATGATGGGCAACACCTGGAAGGCGAAGACCAGTCCGAACTTCGACGCCTTAACGCCAAACTCACCGAAGACGAATCGCGAGCCGGCGAACGAGTAGCTCAGCAGCCGGTCGACGGCGTCGCCGGCGACCGTCATCACTTTCACGCCGAATGCCTACACGCAGCACCAGCACCGCGAAAATGAACTGCAGGCTCAGACCGACCACGATGGTCCTGATGCGAATGGCTTTTCGATTGGTGGAGAAGAGATAGGCGAATAAGCAGAATGTGCGGCAATCCCAAGCACGCCGGTCAGACGTGACATGGACTAGTGGTCCACCGGCGCGCCCAATTCCTGCACGATCTGCACGCTGGCACTGGTGCCAATGCGGTTCGCCCCGGCTTCCACCATCTCCAGCAGATGCGCCGCGGTGCTGATGCCGCCGGCCGCCTTGACGCCGATCTTCAGACCGACCACACCGCGCATCAACGCCACGTCGTTCGCAGTCGCGCCCGATTCGGCCAGCCCGCTCGAAGTCTTCACGAAATCAACACCCGATTCGGCCGCCAAGGCACACGCCAGGATCTTCTCTTCCTGCGTGAGTAGCGCGTTCTCCAGGATGAGCTTCAGCAGGGCGCCATGGCGATGCGCCAGGTCCGTCAGGCTGCGCATCTCGGTCTTCACCAGCAGGCGATCGCCCGACTTCAGCGCGCCAATGTTCATCACGATGTCCAGTTCGTGGGCGCCTTGCCGCAGCGCGTTCTCGGCTTCGAATATTTTGGTGATGCGTCAGATTCGCGCCCAGCGGAAATCCGATAACGGTTCCGACCTTCACGGTGGTCCCATGCACCTGGGCGGCAGCCAGCGCGACGTTTGCGGGATTCACCATGACCAGGTGAAATCCGTAGCGTTTCGCTTCGCTCGCAGACACTCACAATTTGGCTGCGGGTGGCGTCAGGTTTTAGGAGGGTATGTTCGATCAGACTGGCAGCCGTCTGCCAATCGTTTACGGCCAAGACCGGGAGTCCGGCGACTACAGGCGAATACACTGACATAGCCAGATTAGATTCTATGCCCCGTCAGAAGTAGTTTCCAGAACGCAGATATCTGCCAGATTACGATATCGCTCGGCAAAGTCAAGTCCATATCCCACAACAAACTCGTCGGGGATCTCAAATCCCACGTAATCGCCACGAATAGGCTGTATGCGACGCGAAACTTTGTCCAGCAGAGCCGCTATTCTTACGCTTTTAGGTTGATGCGCCTCCAGCAGTTTCCTGATGTATGTCAAAGTGAGCCCGGTATCCAGAATGTCCTCTACCAGGATGACGTTCTTCCCTTCCATGGAGTGGTCCACATCCTTCATCAGCTTGACTTCGCCGCTGTGTTGTTGCGAGCTGCCGTAGCTGGACACGGCGATGAAGTCGAAGCTGCAGTCCAGCTTGATCTCGCGCGCCAGGTCAGCAAGGAAAATTGTCGCCCCCTTGAGCACGCCGATCAGCACCACTGCCTCGCCCGAGAAGTCGCGCGTGATCTGCGCGCCCAGTTCGGCAACTTTCCCTGCAATTTGGTCGCGGGTCAAAAGGACGCGAAGTCTTTCCATGACAAAACCTGAAGCAGAACTTGGATAGTAGAAAAAGGACGATTCGGTGTAAAGTGCCAACACAATTGTCATCTGTCGCGGGTCGAACCACAAGGAGAGCACAATGTCGAACAATCTTCCACGGTCTTCATCAGTGTTCGACTGCAACCTACGGGGGTTCGTCCGTGTCCTGGTGCTGATTGGGGCCATGCTGCTGGGCGGTACGCCCGCGCCGGCGCAAACCTACACCATCCTGCACGCTTTCACCGGCGGATCGGATGGCGGAAATCCTTATGCCGGGCTGACCATTGATCGAGCCAGAAATCTCTACGGCACGACAAGCTATGGCGGAGAAGGCTATGGCTCGGTATTCGAGCTCTCGTTCCGAGGAGGCGGTTGGGGCTTTCACTCGATTTACAAGTTTGCCGGCGGCAATGACGGGGAAGGGCCACTCTCCAGAGTGATCATCGGACCGAATGGAACGCTCTACGGCACCACCTACGCCGGGGGTAATGTTTCCTGCGACGGCGGACAGGGCTGCGGAACGGTCTTCAATCTCAAACCACGCCCGACCGCGTGTCCCGCGACGTTTTGTACCTGGCTGAAGACGGTCCTCTATCGCTTCAATGGCGGCAACGATGGAGCCAATCCCTTGCTGGGCGATATCGTTTTCGATCACGCCGGGAACATTTACGGGACTACCGAAAATGGAGGCAGTGTTGCGTGCAGTGGCCTTGGTTGTGGAACCGTCTTCGAACTTTCGCTGGTAGCCGGGGCGTGGCAGGAGAGTCTTCTCTACGCCTTCTCCGGAAGCGACGGCGAGAATCCTTATGCAGGTGTCGTCTTCGATCAGGCAGGCAATCTATACGGCACGACCAAACTTGGTGGCCCAGCTGAGAACGGCACCGTCTTTCGCTTGGCCTCGAACGGATCGGGTTGGACCGAGAACGTCCTGTACGGCTTCGCTGGGCACAACGACGGCTACTGGCCGGTGAGCGGCTTGATCTTCGACGCATTGGGGAATCTTTATGGCACGACCATTTCCGGCGGCGCGAACGGCGGCGGAATCGCGTTCGCGACTACCCCGTCGGGTGGTGAAAACGTGATTTTCAATTTTGCCGGCGGACCCTCGGGAGGCGTGTATGGAAGCCTGACCATGGATGCAGCCGGAAATCTGTACGGCATCACCTACGATGACGGGGCATTCGGCAATGGCGCCGTATTCGAGCTGAGCCCGTCCCCGAATGGCTGGATATACACCGACCTGCACGACTTCACCGGCGCGGACGGACGCTGTCCCTACGGCAATGTAGTTCTCGATGCAGACGGAAATTTGTACGGCACCGCCGAAGCCGGCGGCCAATACGATTACGGCGTAGTGTGGAAGGTCACACCCTCGGCGAGTGGCCTGTCTCGCCCTGTTCGAGTCCGGCTATCGCGAAAGCTCATGATGTGGTGAGGTTTCCTTGCCGCCAGGTTGGAGACACGGCCATAGCCAGGAGCAGCAGCTCTCCGGCATACAGCAGCGTATCGAAGACGTAGTTCAAGCCAACAACAATGTCTCCCGCGCTCCGGGCCATGGCCAGAATTGGGACATAGAGTAATAGAGTAAGCAGCACGATCCAGAGCCCCGCCAGTCCAGCAGCATCTCGCGTGTAGCGATTGGCGAGGATGGCGACGCCCGCAATCACCTCGATTACTCCAGTGAGATAGGACCAAAAGTGCGGAAGGGGCACCCAGGCGGGAGTGATCTTCTGCAGCGGCACTCCGGGCGCGGATCCAGGACGCAGGAAGTGCTCCGTGGCGTACACGATCAGCGTCACCGCGATGAAAATCCTCGCGATGCTGATAGCAAGATTGAGGCGCCCACGGCTGGAAGACTCGCCCGGCGTCATGGCTCCAGCCAACGCCAGACCGCCGGCTCCGAAGCTGAGGTCTCGAAACGCTACCGCCAACCCGAACCGGTCGTGGGGATTGGTCACCACTCCCGGGATGTGCATCATCGCGACAAAGAGAAAGAACATCAGCGCCAACATCGAGCCTGCCAAGCGAAGGCATTTCTTCAAGCTGATAGCTAACCCGGCGGCGATCAGCGCTACTCCCACAAAGTAGGCCCAGAACATCCGGGCAAACATCCAGGTGGGAATGAGTTGGACGATGTCGGCGGCGTCGGTGAGATGCTCAGCGCCAAACACGGCGAGAGGAGCGGCATAGAAAACGAAGGCCAGGGCAATCAGCTTGTCCACTCCATGACCGGCGGCGACATCTTTTCTAGCGACGAGTATGCCCAGGACCAGGCTGACGACGCCGGCCACGGACATCCAAAGAACGATGGGGGATGCCATCTCCACTCCTGTAAACGGAAAGTCGGCGACCGCCGTAGATAAAACCCCAACCTCGGATAATAGACGGCGATGGCGGCGGAATCGGGGTTGCTATGCTGCCCTTCTGTGACCAACTGCAGGTGGCGTGAGGAATGACGCTGGATAGCTGTTACATTCGTCGGCGGGGGCTTTGAGCATGAACGTGGTTGAGTCATACGTTGGACTGCCAGATGTTTGGTCTAAGCCCTGCCGGTCCGCATGATGAAAACATCCTGTTCCACGCTGTTAATGCGGTGCTGCTGTTCTGGGTCTTGCTGCAGGCAACCGGATTTATCGGACGCAGCTTCATGGTCGCAGCGCTTTTCGCGGTGCATCCGATCAACGTGGCGCAGGACAAACAGCAACATGCCAGCGTCCTGATCAACGCCTGGGTAGGCATGGCCAAAGCCTATCGGGCTCTTGGCGACAAAGGAAAGATGAATGAGTGCATGGAAGCCGGAAGGCGCGTGCAACGTGATTCGAAGAAGAAAACTGAGATCGAAAATATCTTCGCTGAAATCCTGAACTGATGCGGCCTTCGTGAATATCGAAATTCCTGTCGGCCCTTCCCAGTCCACTTCGCGCCTGTCAGGGCGCGGACTGCGCTAAAACGTCTGCTTATCATAGCTGGCGTAACAGCGCCATTACGCCACTAACCCTCCGATTACGCCTCTCCTCCCGGCGCTGCTATCATCATCCCCGTTGTGGAACTCTGATCTCCGAACCAGGGACCTTCATGAAGACTTGCAGCCATCGTGCTGTTCTCTTTCTATTTTGTTTCATAACCGCGGTAGGGCTGGCGGCGAACGCGGCTACGCCCGCGGCCGCTTCCGCTGAAGTCCGCACCGAGCGCTACTTCGACAGTATCCGCAACAACCCCAACCTGCTTCTGGTGTTTCTGCGTGAAATGCCGAAGGGCGGCGACCTGCACAATCATCTCTCGGGCAGCATCTATGCCGAGTCGTTCATCAACTGGGCGGCAGCCGCCGGAGACTGCGTCGATCCGAAGACCGTTAACCTCAGCCCTGGCCCCTGTGAGCCGCCGCTACGGCCTGTCAACGACGGCTTCTCCGATCCGGGCCTGTACGCCTCGATGATTGACGCCTTCTCCATGCGCAATTGGCAGTACTCCGGCCAGTCGGGGCATGATCACTTCTTCGACACCTTCGGCAAGTTCGGACTGGCGGAGGAAGGCACTACCAGCGCGATGCTGGCGGAAACCGCAGCTCGCGCCGCTTCCCAGCACGAGGTCTATCAGGAGTTGATGCATTCGCCGGGCGGCCGCGAGGTCGATGCGCTGGCGAAGTCGGTAGGCTGGGACGAGGATTTCGGCCAACTGGAGCAGAAGCTGATTGCGGCAGGCCTACCGAAGATCCTTACCGCGGCAAGCGCCGAGCTTCGAGCCGACGAAGCCGGACGCGACAAGACCTTACATTGTGGGACACCGCAAGCCGACCCCGGCTGCCAAATCGAGCAGCGATTTCTCTACCAGGTCGCGCGCGGCAAAGCCAAAGAATACGTCTTTGCCGAAATACTCGCAGGCTTTCTCATGTCCGGCGCCGACCCGTCGCAGGTGAGGCCCGATCCGCACATGCTCGGCTTGAACCTGGTGATGCCGGAGGACTGGTATGTGCCGATGACAGACTTCCCTGTCCACATGAGGATGCTCGCGTACCTGCACGAGCGCTACCCCAAGGTGCACATCACGCTACATGCGGGTGAGCTGGTGCAGGGGCTGGTGCCGCCCGAAGGCTTGCGCTTCCACATCCGCGATTCAATTGAGATCGCACACGCCGAGCGCATCGGCCACGGCGTCGACGTGATGAACGAAACGAATCCGGAGGAGCTGTTGCATGAGATGTCTGCGCGAGGGATTATGGTCGAGATCTGCCTCACCAGCAACGACGTGATTCTCGGCGTAAGCGGGCCACCGCATCCTTTGAGCCAATACATACGCGCTGGCGTTCCCGTTGCGCTCGCGACGGACGACGAAGGCGTCGCGCGCTCCGACATGACGCACGAGTATCTGCGCGGCGCGGAAGATCAGAAGCTCGACTACCTCCAGCTCAAGAAGATGGCACGCACGAGCCTGGAGCATGCGTTCTTGCCCGGCGTAAGTCTGTGGCGCGATGGAAAGAACTTCATCATCGTGAGCGAATGCGCCAAAGATGTACCCGGCGCAAAACCGCGATCGGTTGCGTGCGACCAGCTGCTGCGGTCGAGCGAGAAGGCTCAACTGCAATGGAAGCTGGAAGGTGAGTTTGTGGAGTTCGAACAGCGGCAGGCAGCGATGGCGGTTCCTGCGGCCGGCGTTCCTGCATCCGCCCGGCGCTGATAGGCGATAGGCGGCTATGAGCTTATTGTCGAAGCCGGCTCGTCGGCCTGACGGCCGCCTCGTGCAAGTTCTTATAACGGACCTGAACGGCACACCTGAAGGTGTGCCCCTTCAAAGCTGGAGGCAATCCGTTCTTGAAAGCACACCTTCAGGTGTGCCGTCATAAATCCTTTTATGGCGCCTCGGCGAGGCGGCCCACGGGCCGACGAGCCGTATCTTCAAAACCGGGCTCAGTGAGAGTTCGCTCCGGTAGCTGCAACCGGCTTGGGCTCGGGCTTGGTGTCGAAGTTTTCTCCGCTCTGGAGCCAGGCCGAGTACCACATGTTTCGCAGCATCCGTGGCTCCCGCGGCCAGTCGCTGCGGATGAATGCGCGCGATGCCGGCGCTCCCTTCGCCGTCGAAGCCGCCCTCCTTCTCCAATTGATACGCGGTCTCAACCTGGTTGTGCGAATCGTACAGATAGTGCATATAGTCCTGAAAGGGATGCGTCAGACTCTCCGGCTGCGAAGGAACTAGATCGGCAAATTGCAATTGCTTGAAGTTTGCCGCGACGAAAATTCCCTCCATCTTCCAGTGCACCGTGTTCGAGGTCGTGTATCCCTTCGGGATTCGGCCCCATCCATCCGTTGTAATGGATGGAAGTATGCATCGGGTTGGCGCCGTCACCCACATAGTGCCCCAACCATCCTGCATAGAAAATCGCGTCGGCTTCGGCGATAGGCGGGATTGCGGTGCTCCAGCAGCGCACGTCGATATTCGCGGAAGGCCACGACCAGACGCTCGTATACTTCGATCGTCGACGTAAGGTTGCAGGCCGACTCGCTCGGGCAAGAGATCATCAGGATGGCCGGGCGTCTCTTCACGGCGTGTGTTCAACGCGCGATAGAAGCTGTAGCGGTCGGGCGGCAATTCCATCCCCTGTACCGCTTCAAGGCTGATAAAGTGATCGGGCTCTTGCGATCGCTTGAGCGCCAGCTCCGACGGCTTTCTCCAGCGGTCGGGCTCGGGTGCGATATAGGCCAGTTGATCACATGCATTCCGCAAAAATGCCGGCACCGTCGGCGGCAGCTTTTCACATGCGACTCGGTTGATGGCGCTGTGGCCTTCGTTACCCCACGGCCACGCGGGCTGAAGACAACCAACAAGAAGAAGGAAAACGAGGACAAAGCGACACGCAAAGGTATTCATTCGCTTCACAGGTGAGAGGGGTAGCGCGACTCCTGTGCCGTCGGCTAAAGCCGGCTCCGATCAATGATAAACGGATTGCACGCGGACCCTAAGGTCCGCTCTCCCGGAGTCCGTTCGACTCGAGCTGGCGCCGAGACTGCGAGCTACCTTCACTACCAGTATGCGTCAGACTCGTGCCAGATGCACGCCGAACCACTTTTTGCGGTCGCACCAGGTGTGTTCGCAGCCGGAAGCCGCTCTCGTTCAGGATCGCTTCGATCATCGCGTCGGTGTACTTGTAGCTGTTCTCGGTGTGAATGCGCTCGCCGGCCTTGAACCTCACGTCCAGATCGAGCGCCGGAATGAAGGCTGTCTGCTCGACCAGGCTCTCCAGGTAGATTTCCATGCGCGAACAGCGCTTGTTCCACAGCGCCATGTGGCGGAAAGCGTCGAGATCGAAGTCAGCATCGAGTTCGCGATTGATGCGCGCCAGGATGTTTTTGTTGAACGCAGCCGTTACTCCCTGCGCATCGTCGTACGCAGGCAGCAAAATCCGGGAACTCTTCGCGAAATCTGCGCCCAGCAGCAACGCATCGCCCGAGCGCAGCGTCTGCCGGATGCGGCGCAGCATGCGAATCGCCTGCGGCGGCTCGAAGTTGCCGATACTCGAGCCGATGTATAGCACCAGTTTGCGTCCGCTGATACGATTCAGCGCCGGAACGCCGCCGGTGTAGTCGGCAACGATAGGATTTACGCGCAGCGAGGGAAACTGCGTGACCCAAATGCCGCACCGCTTCGTCCAGCGCGGAGGCAGAAACGTCGATGGGATAAAACAGCGTGCGGCTCTGCCGCTGCAGCAACTCCTCGATCAGGATGCTGGTCTTGGTAGCTGTGCCTGCGCCCAACTCGACCAGCGTCAATGACGGACCGGCCTGCTGCAGGATGTCGGCCGCATAGCGCTCCAGGATCGAACGCTCGGTGCGCGTCAGGTAATATTCCGGCAACTCGGTGATCTGCTCGAACAACTGCGAGCCGATCTCGTCGTAGAAGAGTTTCGCCGGAAGAGATGCTTGGGCATGGCGGTCAGTCCCTCGACGCACGTCGAGGGCAATACGCCGGATAGTCGAGGGATTGAAGTTGCTTACTGGTTGCCATTGCCTAACCGAAGTCCCATGAACTGCCAGCGCACATGGGGCGGGAAGAAGTTTCGATAGCTGGCTCGAATATGCGACTGCGGCGTCGCGCACGAACCGCCGCGCAAGATCATCTGGTTGCACATGAACTTGCCGTTGTACTCACCGACCGCGCCTGCGGCCGGCTTGAAACCCGGATAAGCGACATACGGACTCGAAGTCCACTCCCAAACATCGCCAAACATCTGGGTCAGCGGTTCTTCCGCTGGAGCGGGCTGCGGATGCAAGCACATCGGACTCCACAAAGTTCCCTTCGACGCGGCAGGAGCGCGCCGCAATCTCCCACTCGAATTCGTTGGGCAAGCCGTGCGCCGGCCCAACGCGCAAAAGCGTCCGCCTCGTAAAAGCTGACGTGGCAGACCGGCTCGTTCAGTCGCAGCGGCTCAAGCCCGTCCATGGTGTAGTTCCACCACTCGCCGTCACGCTGCTCCCAATACAGAGGCGCCTGCCATGCGTTGTTGTGACCGCGTCCCAGCCATCGGAGAGCCAGAGCGTCGGCTTGGTGTAACCGCCGTCGCGCATGAACTCCAGATACTCGCCGTTGGTGACCAGGCGCGAAGCCAGCCGGAAGGGCTGCAGATAAACGTTGTGCCGCGGACCTTCGTTGTCGAATGCAAACCCACTGCCCTCGAAGCCGATGGAGTACACGCCTTCGGGAAAACTCTGCCAGGTGAGCGGCCGAGCTTCGTCGCCGCTCGCGTGAACTCATGATGACGGCAAGCTGCGATACGCCGGCCGCAGAGGATTGGCCCACAGGCCGTTCTTCACATCGGTGACGATCAACTCCTGGTGCTGCTGCTCGTGATTGATGCCCAACTCGATCAGCTTCACTGCCTCCGGCGGCAAGCTCCAGCGTCAGCAGATGAACCATGGCCTCGTCGACATATAGACGATAGGCGTGAACCTCGTCCAGACTTGGCCGCGACAGGACGTGCCGCAAGGCTGCGCAGAGGCCGGTCGCCGACGGCGTTGTAGTAGGAATTGAACAGATTGCGGAAGGCCGGATGATATGGCCGGAAATCCTGCATGTACTGCGACAACACGAACGTCTCGAAGAACCAAGTCGTATGAGCCAGATGCCACTTTGCCGGGCTGGCATCCGGCATGGGCTGCAACGCGTGGTCTTCCACCGACAGCGGCGAACACAGATGCAGCGACATGTCCCGCATCTGCATATAGCGCTGCAGCAAAGAGCCCTCATCATGCCGGCCGACACACTCCGGCGATCCGCTTACCACGTCCGCATTACTGGTGGCCGATTCCGACATAGAACCCTTTAGATGCAAGCCAAGCGCTGGCCAGCTTTGCTTAAAACAAACGGTCAAAGTCAGGACCGACCTAGGAAAAGATGCGCAGGGTGGAAGAAAGCTACAAATTTTCGCGGAAAGAATCAACCATTATGGTCGATATTTTTATTTTGCTACGGTTACGGAAGCAGGCTTGCCAAGCGCTTCCTTTGGGACCATAATCGGCGCTTTATAAAGCCCTCTCATATCGTTCCAGCGGACCGTGAGCATCTCGACGCCCATCTTCAATCCGTCGCGTACCGGGCTGATCTTCGAGCGATGATCGTGCGCCCACTCGACCGGAACCTCCACCGTGCGCAACCTGAATTTGTTGGCGAGGAAGAGCAACTCCGGATCGAAACCCCAGCGTTCTACCCGCTGCCGGGTAAATATAGTGTGCGCAGCGTTGCGCGTAAATGCCTTGAAGCCGCACTGGGTATCGCGATACTGCAATCCCAGCACCATGCGAAGCGCAAAATTAAAGAGACGTCCGTACAACTGGCGATGCCAGGGCTGGCGCTCGGTTTGCAGTTCAGCGTTCAACCAGCGAGATCCGATGGCGACATCGGCGCCCTGCTCGATGGCGGCGAACAGCTTGTCGGCTTCATCAATGGGGAAGAAAGGTCGGCGTCTGTGAAGAGCATCACATCGCCCTGTGCATGTAGCATCCCGTTGCGTACGCTGTATCCCTTGCCGCGGTTGCCGGGATTCTCCACGAGCCGGACGTCCGGATGCATGGCCATGAAGCGGCGAACCACCTCGGCTGTGTCGTCCGATGAGCCGTCGTTCACCACAATGATTTCGCTGGGCAGCTGACGCTTGCCCACATAGTCGAGAACCTTCGGAAGAGAAACCGCAAGCCGCTCGCTCTCGTTATAAGCCGGGATAATAACGCTGTAAGTTGAAGCCATCATCAGCCACTTAGACGCTGACTCATTGTATGACAGTTGTAAACACCACCCGAATATGGCGGGAAAGTTATCCGCCGCTCACCAAAACTTGCAGACGCTCCCACGCGAGAGTTAGCCTTCGAACAGCCTTATGCGCTTCTTCTTTCCGTTCCTCGCAGCCTTGCTCACTGTGGCGACTGCCGCCGCCGCCCCCAAAACGCACACAGTTACCCTGGGCAAGGCCACGCCGGTCAAACTATTTGTTGGCCCGTCCGAAGACAAGACCATGGACATCGCCGTGCGTCCCTTGTACGTCGACGGCAAGGTGAAGGATTTTACCACCGGCGACGCTCACGATGTAACCGACCGGGAGTTTGTAGTGCGACGCGCTTATCGCATCAATGACTCGCTGCCGGACGATAGCGGCAAAACACCCAAATGGCTTTGGCAGCGCGGCGACTGGATGCTGATCGACCGCCACTCCGGAAAGACTGCGCTGCTTAAGCTTCCGGACTTCGACCCTTTCTACTCGCAGGTGAGTTGGTATCGGGACTATGCTGCCTACTGCGGCATCCCATCCAGTGGCGAGCGGGTGAGTGCCGTGGTCTTTGAGATCGGTAACAAAAAGCCGCTGTTTCGGAAGGATCTGGGGAAGAACACGACGGGAGACGCGCCCGACAGCAATTGCTCGGCGCCGCAATGGGAGCGCCAGCCCGCGCGGGTCACGTTCCTGCCGAAGATGGCTGATAAATTTACGGTGAACGTAAGCGGCCGTTTCGCCGATCAGGCCAGCGACAACGATTCCGACGAACAGTAATCGGAGTACAACCTTTGAAGAGCATGGACGAATTGCTGCGCGATGCCGAAGTGGCCCACGGCCATCTGTGTGCCGGACAGGTATTGGGGGTGCGCCTGGCGATGCGCGGCCTGGAACTGCTCGGCATCGACGATCCTTACGGCAAAGACCGCAAGCGGCTGATCACCTTCGTCGAGATCGACCGCTGCGCCACCGACGCGGTCGGCGTGGTCACCGGATGCCGGCTTGGCAAGCGCGCCCTTAAGTTTCGGGACTGGGGCAAGGTCGCGGCGACGTTTGTGGATCTCGAATCGGGCAAAGCGATTCGGATCTGCGCCCGGGAGAGTTCGAAGGCACTGGCGCGCCAACTTCATCCCGAGATCGAAAGTAAAAACCAGCAGCAGATGCTCGCCTATCGTGAAATGTCGAATGAAGAGCTGTTCACCGAACAGTGGGTGAAGGTGACGCTGCCAGCCGAGGAATTGCCGGGCTACAAGGGCGAACGAATCGTGTGCGCCGAGTGTGGCGAAGGCATTAACTTCCAGCGGGAAGTGCGACGAGAGGCAAGAATCTTATGCCGCTCCTGCGCAGGCGAGCGCTATTACGAGATCCCGTGAGCAGCTGAAGGGGCGCACTTTAGGTGGGCCTTGCCGCCCCTTCCTTCCTTGTTGTCATCACGAGGAGGGCTGCAGTCGGACGAGCGATCTGCCTTTTGATGTCCCGGAACGATGCCCTATTCTTCCCGCGAAGCCAGCGCGTGCTCGGCTACATGCGCTACCCGCAGCACCGTCGCTTCGTCGAAATGCTTCCCCAGGATCTGCATGCCTATTGGCAAACCCTCTTTGCTCTTGCAGCATGGAATCGAGATCCCTGGAATGCCCACAAGGTCGGCGGTCACGGTGAAGATATCGGCGAGATACATGGCCAGCGGGTCGTCTGCCTTCTCGCCCAGCATGAACGCCGGAGTCGGCGTCGTGGGCGTCACGATTACATCGACCTTCGCAAAGGCCTCCTCGAAATCGCGAGCCAGCAGGCTGCGGACACGCTGCGCCTTCAGGTAATAAGCATCGTAGTAGCCCGCGCTCAACACATACGTTCCCAGCATGATCCGCCGCTTTACCTCGGCGCCAAAGCCGGCGTCGCGAGTCCGCCGATACATCTCGCTTAGCGTCTTTCCCTCAGGCGATCGCAAACCATAGCGTACGCCGTCGTAGCGGGCGAGATTCGACGACGCCTCGGCCGTCGCGATTACGTAGTACGTCGGAATCGCATACGCCGTGTGCGGCAGCGAGAGCGGAACGATCTCGGCTCCGGCGTTGGCCAATTCCTGAATACCG
Source organism: uncultured Acidobacteriaceae bacterium (assembly GCA_963819055.1). Lineage (GTDB taxonomy): Bacteria > Acidobacteriota > Terriglobia > Terriglobales > Acidobacteriaceae > Bog-257. The sequence goes on from CAWFUT010000044.1 coordinate 18,678, forward strand.
AACTCCACTCCGGCGCGCACATCGGGATCAAGCCCGTCCTCGAAGTATTCGAGCGGCACACCCACCTTCATCCCTTCGATCACTTGACCAACGTGCTCGGAATAATTCGGCACGGGAACATCGGCCGTTGTCGAATCCAGCAGGTCGCGGCCGGCCATCGCCTCTAACATCAGGGCCGTGTCTTTCACGGTCTTGCCGAACGGGCCGGGATGGTCGAGCGAGGAAGCGAACGCAATCAGGCCGTAGCGCGAGCAGCGGCCGTAGGTCGGCATCAATCCCACCACGCCGCAGAACGCAGCCGGCTGGCGAATCGAGCCGCCCGTGTCCGATCCGATAGACGCCACCGCGGTTCCCGCAGCCACAACGGCCGCCGAGCCGCCCGATGAGCCCCCGGGCACGCGCGAAGGATGGCGTGGATTGTGTACAGGATGAAATCCGGAATTCTCGTTCGACGAGCCCATGGCGAACTCGTCGCAATTGGTTTTGCCGAGGATGATGGCGCCGGCATCTTCCAGCCGCGACACCACCGTCGCATCGTAAGGCGCGATGAAGTTTTCCAGGATCTTCGAAGCCGCTGTCGTGCGAATGTCCTTGGTGGTGAAGACATCTTTGACGGCAATGGGCACGCCAGCCAGCGGAGGCAACTCGTCGCCCTGATCGGCAAGCTGGTCGATATTCGCCGCCTGCCGGTACGCGCGCTCCTTCGACAGCGTGAGATATGCGCCAATCGCGGGATCGTCGGCTGCGATTTTAGCGTAAAACGCGTCGACCAAGGCGGTCGCTGTCATTTGCTTTTCGGCGAGAGCGGCACGGGTGGAAGCTACGGTGAGTGCGTCGAGATCCATGGCCTAGCGCTCGATCACTTTCGGAACTTTGAAGAACATCCCATCGTCTGCGGGAGCGTTCTTCAGCGCCTGGTCGCGCGCCAGGCACGGACTCGGCTCGTCGGCGCGCAGTGCGTATCCGAAGCCGCGTGCCGGTTCTTTACCCTCGCCGTAACAGCTGGCGACTTGCGCCATCGGCTCGACGTTGCTAGTGTCGAGCTCGTTTAGCCGATCGATGTACCCGAGGATGGAGTTGAGGTCCTTCAACATGCGGGTGCGCTCCTCCTCCGTTAACTCGAGGTGCGCCAAATCTGCGACATAGGAAACGTCTTTATCGGAAACCATAGCGGCCGATCAAATTCACTGCTGCGTCCGTGTCACAACGAACTCTATCTTATTCACTTTTTGCGAGGTGACTCCGCTCATCGCAGCCAGATATTGCGAGACGAAGCTCTGCAACTGCCGCCGCCAGGTCTCGTCCGGAACCGCGACGGTAAGCGTTCCGTCAGCGAAAGAAAGCGCCTGTGCTCGCTCGGCAATCTTCGTCCCGCAGGCCAGCGGCCATGCTAGCAGCGGCGCTTCCGTGCCCTCGCGACATACATTGTCGCGGAAGATTTTTCGCAATGTGCCACTGGCATGCTGCATAACCCGAACTCTGATTGTAGAACAGGGCGGGACGCTCTGCGGAACGCTCATCGGCTCAACGGAAACTGGCTGAGTACAAACGACAGCGCCTCCTCTTTGCTGTGCAGCGAGCCTTCCAATTGCGCGTCCTCGATCGCCGACAGAATCTCTCGAAATCGCGGGCCCGCTGGATAGCCCAAGCCCATTAGATCGCGGCCGTTCAGCAATGCCGGAGGCCGAATATCTTCAGGCGGGGTATGCTCCAGGCGGTCGCGAACGAACTCATACATCTCGAGCTTGCGGTGGCTACTCAGGCAATCGAGGCGGTGCAACTCCATGTGCTCGTCGATCTTCGGTAGCCGCATGAAGCGCTTGAGCGTCGACTCCTTCATCTTCGTGACATCACCGAAGCGCATGTGATTGGCCACCAGTGCGATGATCTGCTTGATCTCGTCATTCGAGAAATGCAAGCGATGGCAAATCTCCTCCGCCATCTTCACGCCGACTTCCACGTGTCCGTCGAAGCGAATGCGGTCAGGCGCAACCCGGAAGGTCGGTGGCTTGCCAACATCATGCAGCAGCACGCCCCACGCCAGCGTGCGCGAGCAGCGCGGCTTGAGCTTTCCCAGCAACAGCAGCGTGTGGATCCAAACGTCGCCCTCGGGATGAAACTGCGGCGGCTGCTCCACGCCCTTCATGCGTTCGATCTCCGGCAGGACCTGCTTCAACAGCCCGGTCGAATCCAGCAGCTCGAAGGCCTGGCGGGCGTGGCCTTCGGTGAGCATTTTGGTTAGCTCGTCGCGTACACGCTCGCGGCTGACCTGGTGGATCAACGGCGCCAGCGTCTGAATCGCCACAAACGTCCGCGGCTCGACCTTGTACCCGAAGCGCGCGGCAAAGCGCACCGCGCGCAGCATGCGTAGCTTGTCTTCCTGAAAGCGGCACTCTGCGTCGCCGATCGCGCGGACGATGCCGGCCTTCAGATCGTCGCGGCCGCCGACAAAATCCAGTACTCGGTCGTCGTCCAGCGGATCCATCAGCAAGCCGTTGATGGTGAAGTCGCGGCGCTGTACGTCCTCCTGCGGATTCTTCGAATAGCGCACCTGGTCGGGATGACGGCCGTCGGAGTACGCGCCGTCATTACGAAAGGTCGCGACTTCGACATAGTTCGGGTGCTCGGATGGCTCCGGTGCAAGCCGCAAATCCTCAGGCGCGGGCACCAGTACCACACCAAACTGCGCGCCTACGGCATACGTCTCGGGAAAGATCCGCATGACTTCGGTCGGTATGGCATCGGTGGCGACATCGTAGTCGGTGGGAGCCAGACCCAGTAGCACATCGCGCACACAGCCTCCGGCGAAGTAGGCCTGAAAGCCGCGCTGCCGCAGCTTGCGCACGATATTGGTGGCGTGCTCTTTCATCCGAGCCTTGATGATAACCCGTTGCCCTGCGCATGGCCTCGTACAATAGAAGTGTGAGCGACGTTTACATTCTGGGCATCGAGAGCTCGTGCGACGAGACCGCCGCGGCCGTGGTGCGCTCGGGCGAGGAGCTGGTGTCGAACGTCGTCTACTCACAGATCGCCACCCACCAGCCCTATGGAGGCGTAGTGCCGGAGCTGGCCTCACGCGAGCATCTGCGCGCCATCGCCCCGGTCGTCCGCAAGGCCCTCGTAGACGCCGGCCGGACGTATGAGAGCATCGATGCCTTGGCCGTGACCAAGGGCCCGGGACTGGCAGGCGCTCTGCTGGTCGGACTCAGCTACGCCAAGGCGCTTGCCTATGCGTTGGACAAGCCGTTGATCGGCGTCAACCATCTTGAAGGCCATATTCACGCGGTGTTGCTGGAGGAGCGGCAGCAGGGCAATCGCAAGCTCGAGTTTCCAGTGCTCGCTCTGGTGGTCAGCGGAGGACACACACACCTCTACCTTGCCGAGCGCAAAGACACCGGCTGGACATACCACAATGTAGGACACACGCGCGACGATGCGGCCGGCGAGGCGTTCGACAAGGTCGCCAAGCTGTTGGAGTTGGGCTATCCGGGCGGCCCCATGATCGATTTCCTGGCGCAGCATGGCAATCCCCAGGCAGTGAAGCTCCCCTTCGCGCAGATGAAGCACCGCGACCGCAATCCGCAAAACCGTCACGAAGACGATCGCCGCGTGGACTTCTCGTATAGCGGCATCAAGACCGCGGTGCTGCGTTACGTCGAAACCCACGACCTGCGCGCGGCCATCGACCAGCGCCGCCGCGTGCTAAGCGAGATGAAGAAGCCCACGCAGGAGCAGGTGCTCGCAGCCTGCGATCCGCAGACCCTTGACCTGACAGCGTCGTTCCAGCGCGCGGTGGTCCTCGACCTAGTCGGCAAAACGTTTTTAGCCGCCGAAGCCTACAGAGCCGCCACGCTTCTGGTTACCGGAGGGGTCGCGGCCAATTCGGAGCTGCGCTCGACGTTCGCAAAACATGCGGAGGAACGTGGAGTGCCTGTGTACTTCCCTTCCCGCAAGTTATCGACCGACAACGCGGCCATGATCGCCGCTGCGGCGTATCCGCGATTCCTGGCGGGCGAGTTCGCCGACGCGGAGCTGTCGGCCGATGCGGGCCTGCGGCTACGCTGAACAAAACTCGTCGGTCTGACGGCGCCTCGCAAAGAACAGGGTAAATTACGGGACGTCCCAGCTGAAGGTGTGCACCTCAAAACGGTTAAGAGGCCTGGACACGCCTACTGCAGCGGAAGACACACCAATGCGTCTAGACGACGCAAACGAGCCCTTCGACGCTGGGAGTTATTCTTCTTCGGCTGGGAGCTTGGATTCGATGTCCATGTCACGAAACTCGCTGGATTCGAAGATCTCGCGGCACTCTAAACACTCGACGTATTCCGCATCTTCGTCGCGCGAGACGACCTGGACTCGGGGATGCCGACACTGGTTGTCCATTGCGTCGCTCTGAGGATAGGTGTAGGTTGTGTTAGCTGGCTGGCCTGCGCTCATAGAGAAATCGCTCAAACCCTGAAAAATTACCTCAATTGTCGGGTATTTTAGCCCGACTCATGGGGTTGTCAAGCTTTTCCCGTGCTAATTTCACAGGTCAAATCGCTTGTGAGCGTATCCCATTCAGGGCGCTGCCGGTTCACAATAGGAGGTTTCCGGTCCTGAGTAGCTGTGCGAATCCTTTCGTCGGACCAAAACCTGGAGTGCCTTTTTTGGTGGAGCCGCATCCTACAAGGACAAGTAATGCATGGGCTTCCGAGCCTAGGCGACTCCGCAGGTTCAGGGTTTGCGCAGGCACTTAGGCAACAGGAGCTACTCTGACCTGCATCAAAGGGAGGTAGCAGCACTGGTACATAAAATTGACAATCGCTAAAAAAATTCTGGCGAACGGTATATCCGAGCATGAAGCGATCGAGCGGGCCCAAAAAGGTGATGCCGAGTCGTTTGAAGCCTTGTACGGGCTGCATAAACGACGGGTGTACTCGCTCTGTCTGCGCATGACCGGCAACACGGCTGAGGCGGAAGATCTTACTCAAGAAGCTTTCCTTCAGCTCTACCGCAAGATCGCAACCTTCCGCGGCGAGTCCGCTTTCTCCACCTGGCTGCATCGCCTGGCGGTGAATGTGGTGCTCATGCACCTGCGGAAGAAAGGTTTGCCCGAGGTTTCGCTGGAGGAGACGATGGAGCCCCAGCAGGAAGATGGCCCGAAGAAAGATATCGGAACGCGCGACAATGTACTCGCCGGCTCGATTGATCGGGTCAACTTGGAACGCGCGGTGGAAAGTCTGCCACCTGGCTATCGCATCATTTTTGTGTTGCACGATGTAGAAGGTTACGAGCATAACGAGATAGCTGAAATGATGGGCTGCTCCATCGGCAACAGTAAATCGCAGTTACACAAGGCTCGAATGAAGCTGCGCGACCTTCTCAAGCAGAGCAAAGCCGAGAAGGCTGCCAATCGACGCTAGTAGAAGGGAGCGGCATTTCGAGAGAGATGCGGGGAATCCGCAGAGCGGGCAGGATGGAGACAGAACCGCCGCCAATTCCCGGGAGAAAAAAGTTATGACGTGCGCGGAGTTTCAGAAGGTTCTGCCTTACATCATCGATGGCGGTGGCAGCGAGGAGGAGCGCAAGCACCTGGAAACATGTCACGTGTGCTCCGACCTGGTCGCCGATCTGCGTTATATCGCCGAGGCCGCCAAGCTTCTGGTGCCCATGGAAGATCCCAACCCGCGGGTGTGGAACAACATTGAGCGTGAGGTGGAGCGCGAGGGCCTGGCCAAGCCGGCCCGCCGCAATATGTAAAGCCGCCAGTGGTAACTGACGGCTTGTTACTCCAAGTTACATCGTCTCTACTAACCTGGAAATTCTTCTCATCCCTCGCGCCTGCCCATGGCGCGAGGGATCTGTTGTTCGTGGCAAGAAGCAGATCCCCCCTCCCGCTGAAGCGGTCGTCTTGATGACAATTGAATGTGGCGCTCTCGCTTGCTTTCTTACCGCAAGCCGCCTGACGCGACGATGGTTTCGCCGGTCAGCCAACCGGAATCGTCCGAGGCCAGGAAGACCGCCACCGGGGTAATGTCTCCCGGCTGGGCGTAGCGTCCCAGCGGGGTCTGGGCCACCGCGTTGGCTTCGAAGTCGCTGCCTATGATGCCCGCGGTCTGCGTCCCCTCGGTATTCACCACTCCGGGATTAATGGAGTTGACGCGAATCTTTCTGGGTCCAAGCTCGTTCGCCAACACCCGGGTAACCGCGTCAACCGCACCTTTGGTGGCCGTGTACACGGCGCTGGTTGGGGGATGCAGCTCAGTGACCGCTGAGCCGACGTTGATGACGCTGCCTCCGCCGCCGTTGAAGTGCTTGGACGCCTCACGCGTAGCCAGTAGCAGGCCCAGCACGTTTGTATTGAACATGCGGTGGAACTGCTCTTCGGTGATCTCGTCGAGCGCGGCGAACTGATAAATGCCGGCATTGTTGACCAGGATGTCGACCTGCCCGAAGGCCTTAGTGGTTTCGTCGAACAGCCGCTTCACGTCCGCTTCTTTGGCCACATCGGCCTGCACCGCGATGGCCTTCCCGTTGCCGGCCCTGATCTCATTCACCACTCGCTCGGCGCCGTCTTTGCTGGACGCGTAATTGACTACCACGGCCGCGCCTTCGGCCGCCAAACCCTTGGCTATGTCGGCCCCTATGCCTTTTGAGGCGCCCGTAACTACCGCAACTTTATTCTTCAGCTTGCCCATGATCAATCTCCTTCTCGAATGTCCTTCCCTTCGACATTTCGATGACTATCGAATTGATGAATGGACGCGGGAAAAGATTCAGACGGCTTGGTTAGATTTTGGCGAGATGCGACAGATAGGCCTGCAAGACCTCCCGTTGCAGGGTCATGCGGGCGAACTTACCCTCGCGCACGATCTGGATAAGCCCAGCATTTTCCAGCTCTTTCATGTGGTGGGAGAGCGTAGCCGCGCTGATGGGATGGCATTCGCGAAGATCCGAGCAAGCTGCCGAGGCGCGCTCGCCGATTTGCTTGAGGATGGCATAGCGGCGCGGATCGGCCAAGGCCCGCGCAATCATCTCCGTCTGCCGCTTGCTAAGACGTACCGTTTTGTTCGAAGTTTTTGCAGCTTTCAATGCCATCACAGTATATCGATGCTCGGAAGCAGGAATTCGCACTTCGGCATACACAGACAGGTCGAGGAGCAGCTGCTCGTGCCGCAGGGAATTACAACTTGCTCTCGACTGGCTTCGGATACGGACCTCGATATCCGATCTGGTGGGAGATGCGCCGCGCCGCTTCCTTGATCATGTCGGCGAGGTGAGGCACAGCCTCGCTCGGCACATCGCTGACCGTGCCCGTCGAGGCGATGGCCGCTTCCACCGCACCTTCGGCGTTGAAGATGGGAGCGCCGACGCAGCGCGCGCCCAGGCTGTTCTCCTCATCGTCGATGGCATAGCCCAGTTGCCGCACGCGTTCAAACTCCTGCAAGAGCCGCGGCACGGTCGTGATGGTGTGTGTCGTCAGCTTCTTCAATCCGCGGCGGCGGAGAATGCCGTCACGCTCCTTGGGATCGAGATAGGCCAGCAGCGCCTTGCCGACTGCCGTGGAATGCACCTCCATGCGCCGGCCGATCCAGGTGTTCATCTTGATGAACCCGGGCGCTTCGACCTTCTCCACGTATACCGCCTCATTGTGATCAAGAATCGCCAGGTGCGTGGTGATGTGGATACGGTCGACCAGATGCCGCATGATCGGGAGCGCTACCTCCCGCACGTCGACGCCGCTTAATGCGGCCCGCGAGAGATTCAAGACCTTCATCCCCAAGCGATAGCGGCCAGCCTCGCCGTCGCGGCGGAGGTAGCCGTGCTGCTCCAGGGTCCGCAGGATGTAGCTGGCAGAGCTCTTTGGAATCTTTAGCTTACGGCTGAATTCAGCATTCGACATGCCGCCTTCGCGCTGGGCCGCAGCCTCCAGGATCAGCAGAGTACGTTCCACGGCGGTGGAGGACGAATCATTTTGCTGGGACATAGCCAACCTACTTTAGCAGTGCCGGAATCCGAATCCATCGTACAGAATTATGAATTTATGTTCAATATCCTGAACACTTGGATTGCAGAGGAATCGGGGCAGCGGATACGCTCTGTCCATCATTTCGAAGTAGTGTTCAGTATGTTGAACACGATGACGGAATGAGCAGGCAGTCGGCAGTCCAATTCGGACCCCTACTCATACGCTCGAATTCGAGAAGGAGATCAACTGATGGCGGCGCTGGAATCCGCGGCACAGCTTGCTCACACCTGGAAGTCTGACCCTCGTTGGGAAGGCATTCAACGACCCTACACGCCGGAAGACGTGGTGCGTTTGCGCGGCACGCTTCCGATCGAATACACGCTGGCCCGTCACGGCGCCGAAATTCTGTGGGAGTTGCTCAACAGTAGTGGCTACGTCAACGCCTTGGGCGCGATGAGCGGCAACCAGGCAGTGCAGATGGTCGCTGCCGGCCTGAAGGCGATTTACGTTAGCGGTTGGCAGGTTGCCGCCGACGCCAACAATGCAGGCCAGATGTATCCCGACCAGAGCCTCTACCCCGCCGACTCAGTGCCGAATCTGGCTCGGCGCTTGAACAACGCTCTGACGCGCGCCGACCAGATTCATCACTCCGAGGGCCGCAACGGCATGAACTGGTTCGTTCCCCTCATCGCCGATGCGGAAGCCGGATTTGGCGGCACGCTGAACGCCTTCGAGTTGATGAAGGCGATGATCGAGGCGGGTGTGGCTTGCGTTCACTTCGAAGATCAGTTGTCGTCGGCAAAGAAGTGCGGACATCTTGGCGGCAAAGTCCTGGTGTCCACGCAGGAAGCCGTCCAGAAGCTGGTTGCGGCTCGCCTGGCCGCTGATGTGATGGGTGTGCCCACCCTAATCCTCGCTCGCACCGACGCCAACAGCGCGCACCTGTTGACCAGCGACATCGATCCCTACGACCGAGCCTTCTGCACCGGCGAGAGGACCGTTGAAGGCTTCTACGCCATCCGCGGAGGACTGGATTCGGCGATCGCACGCGGCCTGGCCTACGCGCCCTATGCCGACATGATCTGGTGCGAAACTTCGGAGCCCAGTCTGATCGAAGCCGAACGCTTCGCCGAAGCGATTCATGCGAGGTTTCCCGGCAAGATGCTCGCCTACAACTGCTCGCCATCGTTCAACTGGAAGAAGAAGCTAGACGATGCGACCATTGCGCGCTTTCAGCCGGCGCTGGCGGAGATGGGCTACAAGTTCCAGTTCATTACGCTGGCAGGCTTCCACGCACTGAATCTCAGCATGTTCGAGTTGGCACGCGCCTATAAAGACAGTGGCATGACCGCCTACTCGCGCTTGCAGGAGAAGGAATTCTCGCGCGAATACAGCCACGGTTACACGGCTGTAAAGCACCAGCGCTTTGTGGGTACGGGATACTTCGATGAAGTCACGCAGGTGATTGCCAGCGGTAAGTCGTCGGTAACGGCCCTGAAACATTCCACCGAAGCCGAGCAGTTCGCCGAGGTGAAGACGCCGGAGATCGTCGAAATTGGCCAGGATCCCGCATGTCGGCCGATTCTGGGCGAGTGCCCGCTGGGCTGCGGACACCCGCACATCGAGCATCCGCACCTGAACATGATGCACGAATAGTCTCCCTCAGCAGCGAGAGCGCGTGTTAACCGACACGTGGGAACGGCACGAGGACTCCTCCCTCGTGCCTTTTTGTTGATGCGGATGTTGATCGCAGCTCGCGATTTAAAAATCGCAGCCCGTGCTTAAAATCGGAAGCAAGCGGATGTTCCGGCGTATCGACATTTGAGCCAGTCTTACCCGGACCCCCGCACAAGCGGGGTGGATACGCCGTTAGCCCAGGACCGAGCGAAGCGGAGTCCTGGGTAGGCGGGGTGATCGAGTGAGAGCCGGCTTTAGCCGGCGGCATGTGCTTCAGCCCGACAAACAGCAGATCCCTCGTCGGCCTGAACCATCCCAACAAGCGCAAAGACGGCGCTTGTTGGGAGCCCTGATTCGGGCTCCTCGTGATGACAAGACATTAGAGCCTGACAGCGGCCTCAAAACCAAAGAGCACGGCCAAAGCCGTGCCCTTGGAGCGAACCGAATTGGCTGAATGCTGAGTGCTGACCGCTCTCGCTACTTGCCCTCCGGCTCCAGGCCGCGATACTTCAGCATCGGTTCGATGCTGGGCTTCGCGCCGCGCCAGTCCACGTACAGCGTCTCCAGGTCCTCGGTGTTGCCCTTCGACAGCACCATCTTGCGGAAGCGGTCGCCGTTGGCGCGGGTCAGGCCGCCGTGCTCGACGAATCCCTGGTAGGCATCGTCGGCCAGCATCTGCGTCCAGAGGTAAGCGTAATATCCGGCAGCGTAATCGCCGCTCCAGATGTGGTTGAAGTAGCTGGAGCGATAGCGCGGCGGCACGTAGCTGATCCACAGCTTGATCTTCTCCAACGCGTCACGCTCGAAGGTATCGGGATCCTGCAGCGGAGCCGTCGCCCCCAGCATGTGCCAGTGCATATCGAGCTCGGCTGCGGCGACCAGTTCGGTCATGTCGTATCCCTTGTTAAAGGTCCGCGACTTCTTGATCTTTTCCATCAGCTCAGCGGGCATGGGAGCGCCGGTCTTGTAATGCTTGGCGTAGTGCTGGAAGACCTCGGGGTAAGTGGCCCAATACTCGTTGAACTGCGAGGGAAACTCGACGAAATCGCGCGCCGTCGACGTGCCTGACAATGTGGGATATTCAGTGTTCGAGAACATGCCGTGCAGAGCGTGTCCGAATTCATGGAACATGGTGCTCACGTCGTCGGAGGTCAGCAGCGCAGGCTCGCCCGGCGCCGGCGGGGCGAAGTTGGCGACGTTATAGACGACCGGCGTAGTGTTCATCAACTTGGATTGACCGACAAAGCCGTCCATCCAGGCGCCACCCTGTTTGTTGTCGCGCTTGAAATAATCGCAATAGAACAGCGCCAGATGACTGCCGTCGGCGTTGAACACTTCGAAGACGCGCATCCCCTGCGCGTATGTTGGAATGTCCTTACGCTCTTTGAAGGTGATCCCGTAGAGCTGGGTGGCCGCGTAGAAGACGCCGTTCTCCAGCACATTGTTCAGCTCGAAGTAGGGCTTGACCTGCTCCTCATCGAGATCGTACTTGGCCTTGCGCACCTGCTCGGAGTAAATGTCCCAGTCCCACGGTGCGACCTTGAAGCCGCCCTTCTGCTGGTCGATAAGCGACTGGATATCCTGAGCTTCAGTGGCGGCGCGTGCTGTTGCCGGGGGCACCAGCGCGTCCATGAACTTCAAGGCCGCATCCGGAGTCTTGGCCATCTGGTCAACCAGCGTCCAGGAAGCAAAGTTGGGATAGCCGAGCAGCTTGCCCTTCTGCGCCCGCAGCTGCGCGATCTTGGCGATGGTCGCGCGGGTGTCGTTGGCATCGTTGTGTTCGGCGCGATTCCAGGAGTTCTGGAAGATCGTCTGCCGCGTGCTGCGGTCGGTAAGACCCGCCAAGACGGGCTGCTGCGTGGTGTTCTGCAGCGGCACGATGTAGCCCTCGACGTTGCGGCCCTTCGCGGCCTCGGCGGCCGCATGGATCTGGGCGTCACTCATGCCGGACAGCGTCGCTTTGTCCTTGGTTACGTAAGCGCCGGCCTTGGTCGCGGCCAGCAGCTTGTTCTGGAATTCGTCTTCGAGGCCGGCGATCTGCTCGTTCAGCTTCTTAAGCTCGGTCTTGTCCGCCTCGCTGAGGTTGGCACCCGCATGCGTGAACTGCAGGTAGTCCCATTCGACCAGGCGTAGCGCCTCGGGATCGAGATGCAGCGACTGGCGCTGGTCGTAGACGGCTTTCACGCGCTGGAACAGCTTGGTGTTGAGCCGGATCGCATCTTCGTGCGCGGCGAGCTTCGGCGCCTCGATCGAACGGATCTTCAGCAAATCGGGATTGCTGTTGGCGGCCACGACGCCAAAGAATACTTCCGATGCGCGGTCCAGCAGCTGGCCGCTCTTCTCCAGCGCGACGATGGTGTTCTCGAAGGTCGGCGGCGCCGGATTGTTGGCGATGGCCTCCACTTCCTTTATCTGTTCGGCCATGCCGGCCTCAATGGCGGGCTGGTAATCCGAATCCTTGATCTTGCTGAAGTCCGGCGCGCGAAACGGCAGCGTGCTGGGGGAGTAAAAAGGATTGTTAGGACCGAAGTCGTTAGTTGCGGCGATGGCAGGAAGAGCGGTGAGTCCCATAATGACGGTCACAGCCATGATTATAGTTCGCATGGATATTAGTGTAACGGGTGCGGGCAAGCTTGAGACCGGATGCCCTATTCATTTGTGATATTGGAATGAATGGGGAGAGCCAGCGACACTGATCGACACGAGGATTATTTATGAAAATGGGGATATTACAACAACAATTCGCTCACAAAAAACATTCACTGATTCGGGGCTGGTGCTGTTGCGATGGAACGGCGAAGGAAATACCTGAAATGAAGAACACCGACAGCAACATTGCTAATCACCGCAATGAGATAGATGAGGGGAGCGGCAAGTATCAGCCAAGACGCAGGTGGAAGGCCGATGAATAGCAACACGGCTACAACCACGAGAAACATGATTCCGGTGTAAACCACAAGCTGCCTGTAGCTAAGACGAAAAGACACTTCGCGGTTCGCTGAGTCAATAGTCAGGTCGCCGAATCCGAACGGCGCAAGAACATTCCAGTTCGTAACAAAGCGAAAAACGCCTCCGACAAACGAGACGCTGTTGCCTTCGACTCGAACTTCTTTTGCAGACACATCGCGCAAGCAATCAGCAAGATGAGCCAACAGCTTCGATGGACTCATTTCTGCGGGAAATCCGACCTTTCCAGCCGTTGTCAGTGTTGGCATGAAGCGACAGTTTAATGAACGAACGGTGGGATTTGTGATGATTGTTGCCGAGAACAGACGTTAGCATAAACGATCTGGAGAACTCGTTTATCCGAAAACGTCTTACGTCTCGAAAAACCCCGCGCAGCGGAAGGTCTCGCCGATCATAGCGGTCCTTCGACGGCGTTCGTCGGCTACGCCTTCTCACTTCGCTCAGGATGACACCAAGATATATGGGGACGCGGAGCTGAAGGTCCGTCCACAGGGTACTTCCCCCCCGAACGGTCCGCTCTAGCGGATCTTTTCCCCTACTGAGTCCGAACAGCGATACGACCTGCTAAATGCTGCGCACTGAAGGCTGACTGTGAGTGCTGTTTACTTCTCCATCGGAATCTTGACGCCCTTCTCCTTCGCGAAACTCTTGGCCTCGTCGTAGCCTGCGTCCACGTGACGCGCCACGCCAATTCCGGGATCGTTGGTCAGCACCCGTTCGATACGCTGTGCCATCTCGGCGGTTCCGTCGGCAACCGTGACCTGCCCGGCATGCTGTGAATAGCCGATGCCCACGCCTCCGCCGTTGTGAATCGAAACCCACGACGCGCCGCTGGCAGTGTTCAACAACGCATTGAGCAGCGGCCAATCGGCGATGGCGTCGCTGCCGTCCTTCATTGACTCGGTCTCGCGGAAGGGTGACGCCACCGAGCCGCAATCGAGATGATCGCGGCCCATCACGATGGGCGCCTTCAGCTTACCGCTCTTCACCATGTCATTCAGCGCGAGGCCAAATTGCGCGCGCTCGCCATAACCCAGCCAGCAGATGCGGCAGGGCAGACCCTGAAACTTGATCCGCTTGCGCGCCAAGTCGATCCAGCGGCTGAGAATCTTATTGTTCGGGAACATTTCCAGCACCAGATCGTCGGTGGCGTGAATGTCGGCGGGATCGCCCGAAAGCGCCGCCCAGCGGAACGGTCCGCGGCCTTCGCAGAACAGCGGACGAATATACTCCGGCACGAATCCCGGGAAGTCATAAGCGTTCTTCACGCCGTGCTCGAACGCGAAGGTACGGATGTTGTTGCCGTAATCGAAGGTGACTGAGCCCATCTTCTGCAGCTTGAGCATGCCTTCGACGTGGCGCGCCATGGTGTCGAGCGAGCGCTCGACGTAGGCCTCGGGATCGCGCTTGCGCAGCTCCATGGCTTCTTCCAGCGTCATGCCACTGGGCACATAGCCGTTCAGCGGATCGTGCGCCGAGGTCTGGTCGGTGAGGATGTCGGGCACCACGCCGCGCTCGGCAAGCTCAGGAATAATGTCGCCGCAGTTGCCCACCAGGCCGACGGAAATATTCTCCTTCTTGCGGACCGCGTTCTTGATGATGCGCAGCGCCTCGTCCAGCGAGTTCACCATGAAGTCGCAGTAGCCGGTGCGCAGCCGCTTCTTGATGCGCTCGGGATCGACCTCGATGCCGAGATAGCACGCGCCGGTCATGGTCGCGGCCAGTGGCTGAGCACCGCTCATGCCGCCCATGCCGCCGGAGACGATCAGCTTGCCATCCAGGTCGCCGCCGAGATGCTTCTGGCCCGGCCGCCATGAAGGTCTCGATACGTTCCCTGGATGATTCCCTGCGAGCCGATGTAGATCCACGAGCCGGCCGTCATCTGGCCGTACATGATGAGGCCGAGCTTCTCCAGTTCGTTGAACTTCTCCCAGTTGGACCAGTGGCCTACCAGGTTGGAGTTGCACAGCAGCACGCGCGGAGCATACTCGTGCGTCTGGAAGACGCCGACCGGCTTGCCCGACTGCACCAGCAGGGTCTCATCGTTCTCCAGCGACTTCAGCGAGTTGACGATGGCGTGATAGCAATCCCAATTGCGGGCGGCCTTGCCCGTGCCGCCGTAGACCACCAGGTCCTGCGGGCGCTCGGCAACGTCGGGGTCGAGGTTGTTCATCAACATGCGCATGGCGGCTTCCTGCGCCCAGCCTTTGCAGGTGAGCTGGTTGCCGCGTGGCGCCCGCACGGGCGTGTAGGTGGGCGAATCGGTGATGACTGGCATAACACTCGATGGTAGTGCTGCGGAAGGGGGAAAAACAAGCTGGGGTGCGGTGTAAGACCCAGGTTAGCTAAAGGAGGGCGAACCTGAGGCGCGAGCTACCACCCGCGAAGTGTCATCCCGCGTTCCGTGTGTCAGCGCGCTCGTGATGACAATGCCAACGGAGGAGGACAATTCTGAAGAAGAGGAAGCGCTGATCAAAAGGAACTACTGGCTACTAAAAAGTGAAACGGGGAGCGGCTGTTTGGCCATCTCCCCTCTCTCTCCGATCAGGTTTGCAATTGAAGGTAGCTTACGGCAACTCGCGTCCGCCAACATCAAAGGAAAGTGAATTTGTTGTTAACATTTTTTGCCGAGCCCGGTTCCACTGTTGGCTTTTTTATCTTATACCCCATTGTCAGATATCAGCGATCAGGGCTCGCAGTCCTACAGGTTGAGACATCCCATATTGTGATACTCAATGTTTCTCGCGCAGCAGGTCTTCCATGTCTCCCAGCCGATCTCCTATGAGATTCAGCTTGCGGGCCAGACCTTGAATCTCGGTATGAGCCCGGCGATTAACGTCGAAATCCAGTTCGCCACGCAGCCGGTCTTTCTTGTCCTGCCGGTTCTGGCTCATCATGATTACCGGCGCTTGAATGGCCGCCAGCATGGACAAGAACAGGTTGAGCAGGATAAACGGATACGGATCCCAGGCCTTATTCCTCAGCGAGATGTTGATGCATGGTATACGTGACCATGAACATGCCGAAGATGATGATGAACACCCAGGAGCCGCCGAACGAGGCCACGGAGTCGGCAATGCGCTCGCCCAGCGTCTCCTGCTCTTCAATCACCTCGTTGGGGTGACGCAGCGCGCGGATGCGGATGAGCTGCTGCGCGGCGTGAAACTGCCGTCCCAACACGGCCAGCATGTCCATCGCGGCGTGCGGCTTGCGCTGGATCAGCACCAGGATGTCGTTGCGGTCGACCTCGACGCAGACTGTCTCTTCCGTCGCCGTCGCCTCGGTCTGATGCTTCGTCTGCTCCAACATGGAGGCGAAACCGAAGAATTCGCCGGGCCCGGGCTGGTCGACGATCACTTCCTGATTGTCGTCATCGACCGTGGTGACGCTCACGCCGCCGGACACCATGACGTAAGCGCGCTCCGCCTGCGCGCCCATCTTGTAAATGCGCTGGCGCGCGATGAAATTCCTCATCTCGACCTGGCTGGCGAGGACTGCCAGCTCGTCGCTGTCCATCGTGGCGAATAGCGGAACCTGTTTCAGCATCTCAACGTCGCAGGCCATAAAGGTCTCCCCGAGTGCTTCTCTGCCGACCGAGTTTACATGCGCGGCGGGTCAACGGGATGTGAAAAGCTCGCGCGGGGCCACGGCACTGCCAATACGCCAGCCGTTGATGTATCTTGCAAGGCACGCGCAGCTTCCGGTGAATTCGTGCCGGGCTGCCCTCGAGGACGCCATGTCAAAGTCGCGCAGAGAATTTCTTACGCAAGCCTCGCTTGCCCTGGTGGGCACAGCGGCCGTGAATTCCTTTGGTCAGGATCAGCAGTCAACCCAGCCCACGCCCGGGGCTCCGCCCGCATTCGGCACAGCGGCGCCCGTCGGACCTGAGGTGACGACCGAAACCTTCGCGCAGGCCGAGAAGCTGGTCGAGGTGCAGTTCACGCAGGAGGAACTTGCGCAGGCCGCAGGCAACTGGCGTGTGGCTATGGCGCCTCTTTATGAGCGGCGCGTCGGGCCGCATAAGGTGGCAATCTCCGATCCGGTGGCGCCGTGGTCGCGCTGGGACCCGGTGCTGCCGGGAACGCAGCAACTTCCGGCACACAGCGAATTCGCGCGCAGCGAAGCCGATCCCGGGCCGGTTCCCAAGAACGAGGAAGACATCGCGTTCGCCGACGTAACGCAGCTTTCGCGTTGGATCCAGGGCCGTCAGCTCACCTCAACTCGGCTGACCAACATCTATCTTGCGCGCCTGGAGCGTTACAATCCCACCCTGCGCTGCGTGATCACCCTGACCAAAGAACACGCTCTGCAGCAGGCGAAGCAGGCCGACCGCGAGATCGCTTCCGGCAAGTATCGCGGCCCGCTGCACGGCATTCCCTGGGGGGCAAAAGATCTGCTCGACACCGCGGGCATTCCGACGACGTATGGCGCTGAGCCGTTCAAAGACCGCAAGCCCGACAAGAATGCTGTCGTCGTGCAGCGGCTGAACGACGCCGGCGCGGTGCTGGTAGCCAAGCTTAGCCTGGGCGCACTGGCGTTGAATGACATCTGGTTCGGCGGACAGACGATGAATCCTTGGAACCTCGACGAAGGCTCCTCGGGATCGAGCGCGGGACCAGGCGCTGCGACGGCCGCGGGATTAGTCGGCTTCGCCATTGGCAGTGAAACCGGCGGCAGTATCGTAAGCCCGTCGATGCGTTGCGGCGTCACCGGACTGCGTCCTACTTACGGACGCGTGGCCCGCACCGGCGCGATGACACTTTGCTGGTCACTCGACAAGCTGGGCCCGATGGCGCGCAGCGTCGAAGACACCATCCTGGTGTTGAACACCATCTATGGCCCCGACCCGGGCGACGTCAACAGCATCCCCAGCAAGCTAGATTTCAACGCAGCTGCAAGCGTGAAGGGTTTGCGCGTCGGCTACTTCCCCAAGTGGATGAAAGAGGCTCCGGCGACCGACGTTGATCGCATGGCGTTCGACACCGTTAGCAAAGTCGGCATGGTGCCGGTCGAAGTTTCCCTGCCGGACTGGCCGTACGACTCGCTGGATCTGATTCTCTTCGCTGAAGCAGCGGCGTCGTTCGAGGAAATCACGCTCAACGACAAGCTTAGCGAGATGAAAATGCAGGTGCCGGACGCGTGGCCGAATACCTTCCGGCAGTCGCGCTTCCTCTCGGCCGTCGATTTCGTGCAAGCCGATCGTCTCCGCCGCATGGTCGCGAACGAAATGGGCCGCATCATGTCGCAGGTGGATCTTCTGCTGGTACCCTCGCTACGCGACGAGATGCTGACCATCACCAACTTCACCGGACATCCGTCGTTGACCTTGCGCGCGGGCTTCGTCGAGGTGTCCGAAGCGCGAAGCGATTGGGCGCCTGATCCGGCTCATCCACTGCCCAAGTTCTCGCCGCCGCGCCGCGTGCCTCATGGGATTACACTGATCGGACGACTGTTTGATGAAGGAACGTTATGCGAAGCCGGGTTGAGCCTGGAGAAAGCGTTCGATGTGGCGGTACAGAGGCCACCGGGATTTTAGGGAATCTGCGGGCTTCGAAAAATGCCCAGGTCTCGAAAAACGCGAGACCCGGCGCATCCGAGCGTTTGAATGCACGCAATTACTCGTGCCGATCGTCAGTGTTCCACAACTGCCGGGTTCGTGGTCTGTTGCTTCGTGAACTCGAAGGTGCAGGGCCGGCCTACAATGCCGAGGCCAGCATTTCTGATGCCGCTACCTTCGGTCTCCTTGAATTGCGCTTTGACGTCGTAGCTATAGTCCTCGCCCTTGTGGGCGAAAGCTCCGCGAGCATATTCTCGCGAGGCAACGACCCCATTGGCGGATAGCTTGGCACTGCCATCCTGCGCGATCTTACCTTCAATCAGCAGATAGCCAGGCTGACCCGCAGCACCATGCTCTCCGCGAAAGTTGCTGTCCCGGACGAAGCTCGGAATGTGCATGGTGTAGCCTTCGGTACTCCCTTTGGCAGGACAGGTGAGGATCGTAAGCCAACTACCGTCAAAGCGCTGTGCTGCGATTGCTTGGCCCTGGGCAGCGCTGGACAGCAGGGTGAGTACACTCAGTACGAGAATTAGACGACGCATGGGTCCCCTTTTGGAATTCCATCGATAACCGTAAATAAGCTAGCTCACCCGAGCGCGAAAGTCTGTGACTAGTGGCTAAACCCAGCAGCTTTCTCACCTCTAGTGAGCGATCGCTGGCATAGCGCGCCACGAGCGAACCGGGGGGCTCTGCTACTTTTCAATAATTGTCCCCGGTGTCGTCCTCCGTTAGCAAAGAGCCACTCATCCGTAGCACCTTAACGGCCATGGATAGAATGCAGTGCATTCATCGCAGATACCGTCAATACAATGCGGCCAGTTCCAAACCCCACATTGTCAGACACGACTGACCGGAGAGAACCTCGTAGAATGAATTGCATGATACGAGATTTGGAATTAGAGTGCCTCGACCAGTTGGAGGCGACCCCCGCGATCCTGCGCGAATTGATGTGCGACCTGTCGGCGGAAGATACCGAATGGAAGCCAGCGCCTGACCGCTTTTCGGTAGCTGGAGTGCTCGCGCATCTTTCCCATTCCGAGGGCCATTGCTATCGAACCCGCGTGGACCGGTTCATGAGTGAGGACCTGCCGGAGTTCGAATCGGATGATGCAAAGATGTACCTGGAGTTATACCGCAATGCCAATGCCGAAGATGCCTTCGACCGCTTTAAAAAGCAGCGCAAGACCAACCTGGCGTATCTGCGGACCTTGCCGCGAAGCGCCGGTGAACGCCGTGCGAGGCACCAGGAGGCCGGCGAAATCACCTTGCAACAAATGCTGCATGAGTGGGCCATGCACGATCTGGGACATATCCGGCAGATCGCCGAGTTGGTGAGAGCGCGAAAACACCTGCAGGCAGCAGGAAAACTGGGCGAGAGCTACCGCCTGAATCCGTAACGCCGCCGGCGCTACCTCTTTCTGTACGAACTTGATTTTGTTGGCGTCCCCGACGGGATTTGAACCCGTGTTACCGCCGTGAAAGGGCGATGTCCTAGGCCGGGCTAGACGACGGGGACGCTTGCTGGGCAGGAAGAACAATTCATACTAGCAGTCGCTTGGAAACAGTGTCAAAGAAGTCTGTCGGCTGCCGAGTAAATCGATTGGGCTATCTCTGCGGGCGGTGCGATCAAAAAAGCATTGCAGCCGGAGCTGCAGACACTGGGCCAGAGCAGCGCGGGGGTGCAAATTGCGACGCAATTTCGGCAGTGTTACACTTTGCTCACCATCGCTGAGCGGGAGTAGCTTGAGCGGGTTTGCGGGCGTGAGCGCAGCGGAAGCCCGCAGACGAAATCCTGAAGCGCAGCGAAGGATCTACAATCGAGCGGGAGTAACTCAGTGGTAGAGTCACGGCTTCCCAAGCCGTTGGTCGCGGGTTCGATCCCCGTCTCCCGCTCCATGTTCTGGTCACGCCCGAAGCCTTGCATTTCGATTCTCCACCCTGTCTACTCAAGTTGAATTTGCCGGGTTAATACCTCATCGATTGGAAGGTGAAGCATGCGCGCCGGATCACTCGTGTTCTTCCCTGTTCTCTTCGTCGCTCTTTCCGCCTTGGCAGCTGAGCATGCAACGTGTCCGGCAAGGGTGGATGTTCAGGAACGGTTGACAGCTTCGGTAGCCGGTTGGAGTTCGATGCTCGACGACGCTCCGCACCAACTCGCGGCGCTGACCTTCTACGACGGACCTCCGCAGGAGAAAGCGTCGCTCGTCTATGACGACATTACGAAGGCCGCGGGCAAGCAATTTGCTAAGTGGACTTTCGCGCCGCACCCGGAGCGCGCGATATGGATCACATGCAGCTATTCCGGAACTTCCATCCTGCTGGCCAGGGCATTGACGCCGGGCATTTCTTCCTGCACGGTGACGTACGACGCACGTCAGCAGATCGCCGGGACGCCCCTGATCGAGAAGATCGTTTGCCAATGATCGGCACGCTTCAGAAACGGTAGTTCGGTGGCTTTAATCCTTTCAAGCGCAGGTAGACTGTCTTTTTCGCAGTATAGTGCCGGGTTGCGATCATACTGCTTCTGGTACTTCAAGTTTCCGCTTGCGCAGTTCACATCAATGTTGGATCATCCACAGGAATTAATGCTATCCATTTACCAAATGATCCGGAGGAGTGCCCATGAAGAAGCGCCTGATTGCTGTGTCGTGCTTTATCGCCCTGGCCGCAATGCTCGCTCTTGGGCAGAACGCGGACGACGGTTTTCAGATGGGCAGAGTTATGTCGATCGAAAAGCTGGCGGAAAACGCCCAGCACATGAGCGACGAAATTAACTACAAAATCTTGATGCGGCTGGGAGACACGATCTACGATTGCCGCACCAGCGCTCAGGCGGCAACGTTTATCGATTGGAGCCCGGGCAAGCAATTTCCCGTGAAGATCGAAGGCAAAACCTTGCTGGCAAAAAATCCCAATGGCCAGATTGTGCAAATGAATATCAAGAAGACGTCGCATTGATGGTGACGGCGCGGCGGAAGCCGTGCTCCTTCAAAACGCTTGCCAATGATGGTTACGCAGGCCGTCAGACTGCGATGCTTTCCTGGTCGTGCACGAAGCTTCGTCCGCGGCGCTCCTTGCCGAAGATCAACATCACTGTGAGAGCCGCGATGACGATCAACTCGAATGCCGTAAGCGCCCAGGCGTAGCCCAGATGATCGCGCATGGAGAATTCGACCGTGGGCGTGAGCGCTGCGAATAGAATGCCGATCTGATAAGTGAATCCGGGCAACAATCCACGCACGGCGTCGGGCGAAAGCTCGTTGAGGTGCACCGGAATAATTCCCCACGCTCCCTGTACCCCCATCTGCATAAGAAAGGCGCCAACGACCAATGTCATCATGGTCCCGCCGAAGGCCCACGCAGGAATTACCAGCAGTGCCAACATCAACGCCGCCAGCATGCTGTAGCGGCGACCGATGCGCTCGGAAAGCATGCCGAAGATTACCGCTCCCACCACGGCCCCAATGTTGTAGAAGATAGTGATGTAGGCAACTGTGTTGGACGTGATGCCGTGGGCGTGCTTCAGGAAGTCGGGATACAAGTCCTGCGTACCATGCGAGAGGCAGTTCATCAGAAACATGAGCGCGATCAAGTAGAGCGACAGCCATTTGTGTTGCCAAGCGATGCGCGGGCCGTCGATGGTGCGTGTGAGGCGGTGTTCCCGCCAAGCCTCGGACTCAGGAACTTTCGTGCGGATATACAAAGCCAATAGCGCGGGGATTCCTCCGACCCAGAACATCGCTCGCCAGCCCCAGTTGGGCAATACCAGTCTGGCTGCCAGCGCCGCCAGCAAATAGCCTATCGAATAACCGCTCTGCAGAATTCCGGAGAGCACACCGCGCAGGCGCACGGGCGCGTGCTCCATGGCAAGCGAGGCGCCCACGCCCCACTCCCCGCCCATACCGATCCCAAACAGCATGCGAAGAATGAAGAAGACCGCGAAGTTCGGAGCGAATCCGCACAGCAGCTCGATGCTGGAGAAAAACAGCACGTTGACCATCAGCGGGCGGCGGCGGCCGTAGCGGTCGGCCATCATCCCGAAGAGCAGCGCCCCGATCGGCCGCATCATCAGCGTCGCGGTAATGCTGAAGACCACATCGCGCTTGGGGACATGAAAATGCTCAGCGAGGGTGTCGAGCAGAAAGATGACTACGAAGAAATCGAAGGCATCGAGCGTCCAGCCGAGGAAGCCCGCTCCCATGGCATGCCAGCGGTCGGAACCGGACGGGGAAAGTTTCTGCTGCTCGATCATCGCGTGGAAGCGACGTTAACAGATGGATAGGTTTGATACCAAGAGGGACGACACCAGCCTGCGGAAACCAGAGCTAGTATCCCTTTTCCTTGTCAACGACCCCCAGCAACGGCTCGTTCTTCAGGAAACGTCGCAGATTTTCTGCGAAGGATTCGTAATGGCGCTCCCACATTTTGTCGGTCAAGCCTGCGGTATGCGGAGTAATCAGCACATTTTCCATCTGCCACAACGGGGAATCTGCCGCTAATGGCTCCTGGGTAGTCACGTCCAGCGCGGCACCGGCGAAACTCCGCCTTTGCAAAGCTTCCACCAGCGCATCTTCATCGATGAGAGAGCCGCGCCCTACGTTGATCAGATAAGCGTCTCTCTTTAAACAGGCCAGGCGCTCGGAGTCCATCAGGCGTTCTGTTACTTCCGTCACGGGGAGAGCCAGTACCACGAAGTCGGCTGCGCGAAGCGCGTCCTGGAGACGATCGAGGCCGTAGACACTATCCGTGCCCTCGCAACTTCTGCTGCCGTGTTCACGGATGCCGATGACTTTCATACCTATCGATTTCGCCAGTTTCGCTAGCGGTCGTCCGATTCCTCCCAGGCCGAGGATGCTGATTGTCGCGCCCCGCAACTCGCGAGGCGGAAGTGGGGAATCCCAAAGATCCTGTTGCGCCCAACGCCTCTGCTGCTGATATCGCTGCGCCTGGGGAAGGCGTTTGGCGAGCGCGAAGATCAATGCCAGCGCATGCTCGGCGACAACCGGACCGTGAACGTCGCGGGCGTTAGTTACGACAATGTCGCCGGCACGCAGCTCGGGACTCATCAGCGCGTGCACCGCAGTCGCTGTTGAATGGATCCACTTAAGTTTCCTTGCGGCCCTAATTTGCTCGCCGCGAAGCGACCAGCCGATCACGATATCCGCGTCGACGATCTCTTCGTTGACTCGGTTGTAATCGGAGAGGTGGACGACCTCGAGGCCAGGAAAGTCCTGCCTCAGACGTTCCGCGAACCACGGCGGCGCCTGCCACAGATGGAAGCGATGATGGAGGACGATGAGGAGTCTCATGGAAAGGCAACGAGTGATTAGTGATTAGCAATTAGTGATTAGTGGCGTTTGGGGTTTGTGTCCGGGCAAGAGTTTACAGAGTGCGACAAAACGCGACGGCGATCCTGCCGTCCCTACGGGACTCTTCCTTATCAATCCATGCCTACCCAACGCTGAAGCGCCGGGCTAAGCTCTTCCGTCTCGCTTCGCGTGACTCGGCTTGATTCCGAACTGCCGATATTCGCGTGGAAAAAGCTTACTTGGCTCCTGGTTCCGGGCCTTACAAACCGTTGATTGCTGCAGGAGCCTGGTTCCCAGTTGCTAGTTGCTAATCGCTAGTCGCCAGTTGCTTAGCCACAACCCGCAAATCCCGTCCAGTCATCTCCTTCGGTTGCGGGATTCCCAGGATGCCGAGCATGGTCGGGGCGATGTCCTGCAATGCGCCATCCGGACGCAGGGTGAAACACCGCGGATCCCCCTTGAAATTCGTCGCGGTCACCGCGTTTTCCGCGCAGACGATGAAGGGCACGGGATTGGTGGTGTGCGCCGTTTGCGGGCCGCCGGTAGCTGGATCGATCATCTGTTCGGCATTACCGTGATCGGCGGTGATGATCATCGCGCCTCCGCGTTGCCGGAGAACTTTGTCAATTTGCCCCAGACAATGGTCCACGGTTTCAACGGCGGTGATGGTCGGCGGGATCTTGCCCGAGTGTCCCACCATGTCGGCATTGGCAAAGTTCACCACCATCACATCGAAAGTCCCATCTGCGACAGCTTTCGTCACGGCGTCGGCAATGCCTTGTGCCGACATCTCCGGCTTCAGGTCGTAGGTTGCAACCTTGGGCGACTGCACCAGCACGCGGTCTTCGCCCGGAAACGGCTTCTCCACGCCGCCGTTGAAGAAGTAGGTTACGTGGGCATACTTCTCAGTTTCGGCAACACGCAAATTGCGCATGCTGCGGTCGGCCATAACGTTTGCCAGAATATTACCGAGCGACTCCGGCGGCGATACGACCGGCAACGTGAAATGCTTGTCATATTGCGTCATACAGATATAGGTCAGATCCTTCGGAGCCCTACTACGTGGGATCATGTTGTCGAGATCGTCAGCGCCTTCCAGTTCGCGGCCATCCTGCGCCGTGAAGTGGCTATTGCGGGCCAGGCAGCGCGTGATCTGCCGGGCACGGTCGGCGCGGAAGTTGAAGTTGATACAGACATCGCCATCGCGAATGTTGCCGACGGGCTCGCCGCGCTCGTCAGTTATTACAAACGGAATGATGAACTCGTCGGTCACTCCCCGGTTGTAGGAGTCCTTCACGCCCTGTACTGGATCCGTGTAATGGCCTCCTTCGGCATCGCCGTGGACCATCGCGTCAAACGCTTTCTTCTCGCGATCCCATTTCTTGTCGCGGTCCATCGCATAATATCGGCCGCTGACGCTGGCAATCTTGCCGATGCCGTACTCGCGCATCTTCTGCTGTAGTTGTTCGAGGTAGCCGGCGCCGTTGGTGGGCAGGGTGTCGCGGCCATCCATGAAGCAATGCACGAAGACGCGCTCCACGCCGTTCTGCTTGGCCACCTTCAAGATGTTGTAAAGATGGTTTTGGTGCGAATGCACGCCGCCGTCGGAGAGCAGGCCAAACAGATGCAATCGCCGGTCGCCGGTGCGAGCTGCCTCCATCGCTTTGAGCAACGACGGATTCTTGAAGAACTCACCGTTCTCAATCATCACGTCGATCTTGGTGATGTCCATGTAAACCACGCGGCCGGCGCCGATGTTGAGATGCCCGACCTCGCTGTTGCCCATCTGCCCTGTCGGCAGGCCGACATAACGGCCGCTGGTGTGGATCAGCGTGTTGGGAAACTCGGCAAGCAGGCGATCGTAATTGGGCTTGCGCGCCAGCGAGATGGCATTAGCGTTCGAGGGCGGAGCATAGCCCCAGCCGTCGAGGATGATGAGGACGAGAGGACGAGGGACATTAGCCATTAGCAATTAGCCTTTAGCAAAAATGAGGAATTGCGAAGCTATTTAGAACAGCCGATCCAGCAGTCCCGCATCGCGGGACGGAATAAGAGAGCCCACCGCTTCAGCGGTGGGTGACGATTAGTTCCATTCGGCGAGTGCCTCGGGCACGGCAAATGTGCCGCCCCTATTGGACTCATCCATTTTCTACAGATACCCCGCCCTGAAGGGCAGGGTATCTTGTTTCGTCTTTTGCGAGGCTCGGATTCTGTCACCCGATCGTTCCTATCGTCGCATGCTGAACAGCAGACCCCTCCGCGCGGACTTAAGCCCCTGGTCGGGATGACAACCCGGGTTAGATTGGCCGCCTTTAAATGGGCCGCTCCGCTTACTTCCCTGCCTTAGCCTTGCTCGCCAATTCGCCGTGATAATTCAGACTCTGGATTCCCAAAAACCTTGCTGCCGGGCCGAGCTCTTCTTCGATGCGCAGCAACTGGTTGTACTTGGCGATGCGATCCGTACGCGACGCCGAACCGGTCTTGATCTGGCCCGCGCCGGTCGCCACGGCCAGGTCGGCGATGAAGGTGTCTTCGGTTTCGCCCGAACGATGCGAGATAACCGTGGTGTAGCCGTTCTGCCGGGCAAGATTGATGCAATCGATAGTCTCGCTGACCGAGCCAATCTGGTTCAGCTTGATGAGAATCGAATTCGCCACGCCAGCGTCGATTCCCTTCTGCAGCAGCTCGATGTTGGTGACGAAGTTGTCGTCGCCCACCAACTGGATCTTGCCGCCGAGTTCGTCGGTCACCAGCTTCCAGCCATCCCAGTCATCCTCCGAAAAACCATCTTCGAGCGACACGATGGGATATTGCCGGACCCACTCAGCCCAGATCTTCACCATGTCTTCGGGCGAATGCTCGCTCTTGTCCGACTTCTTGAAGACGTACTTCTTTTTCGAGCTGTCGTAGAACTCACTGGCCGCCGGATCGAGCGCAATAGCGATCTCCTCGCCCGGTTTGTAGCCGGCCTGGGTGATTGCTTCCAGCACAACTTCGATGGCTTCGGTATTCGACTTCACCGAGGGAGCGAAACCGCCCTCGTCGCCAACGGCTGTGTTATAGCCGCGCTTCTTGAGCACGCCCTTCAGCACATGAAACGTCTCAACGCCCCAGCGCAGCGCCTCACTGAACGACTTGGCGCCCACCGGCATGACCATGAATTCCTGGAAGTCGACATTGTTGTCGGCGTGCGCGCCGCCGTTCAGGATGTTCATCATCGGGGTCGGCAGAAGACCTGCGGTGAAGCCGCCGAGATACTGATAGAGCTCGATGCCAAGATGATCGGCCATGGCCCGGGCTGTGGCCATCGAGACGGCGAGTATCGCGTTTGCGCCTAACTTGCTCTTGGTCGGGGTGCCGTCGATGGCGAGCATGGTGTTGTCAATCTCGCGCTGATCGCTGGCGTCCATTCCTTCCAACTCGCTTGCAATCACCTCGTTGATATTGTTGACGGCTTTCAGAACGCCTTTGCCGGCGAAACGTCCTTTGTCACCGTCGCGTAATTCCAACGCTTCGTGTTCGCCGGTCGAGGCGCCACTGGGAACAGCCGCGCGACCGCGGGCTCCGCTTTCGAGAATGACATCGGCTTCGACGGTGGGGTTCCCGCGGGAATCAAGAATTTCGCGGCCAAGAATCAGCTCAATCTGAGTCATATAAGTCCTGCTCTCCCGGCCTGGAGATTCGCATAAAGCGAGGCCGGAGGCATCACAAAACAAGTTATTATACGGGAGTGCCGGCGGATGGTATGTGACCAGCAACCAGCCTCCAGGGCAGAGCCGACGGATCGGAAAAGTCATCGTTTTTCGGCCCTCTCCTCAGAAAATGGTTTGCGGCGTTGCCCGTGGTTGAGTATTCTCTTTCGCAGGCAGTTCAGATCGAACAATTCGGTGCGCCGTAGATTTCTGCTGGCCAATTCTGCGAACGCCTGACGGAGCTCAAAGACATGTGGAAGCGTAAGGAAGACGAGTACCCGACAACTCCCGAGCCCAGTCCGGCCAGCGCCTCATCGCTGCCGGTGACCCCTGCGGCGGCACCGCGCCCCCCGGATCCGGTTCGCAGCGAGCCCCTGCGTAACGCCAGTGACGTGGCCACCATTGGCAAATCCGTCGTGGTCAAGGGCGAGCTTTCGGGGAGTGAAGACCTGATCGTCGATGGCGAGGTCGAGGGCAACATCTCACTCCGCGGGCAGACCTGCACCATTGGTCCTAATGGCCGAGTTCGGGCAAATATTGAAGCCCGGAACGTAATCGTTCACGGCCGGGTCAATGGCGATATCCATGCCAGCGAACGCGTCGAACTGCGCAAGACCGCATCCCTGGCAGGCGACATCGCAACCGCCCGCATCTCCATCGACGATGGCGCGTTCTTCAAAGGCGGCATTGATATTCAAAAGCCAGAGCCGGCAATCAAAACTGAAGTAAAGCCGCAAGCGTCTGCCGCTACGGCGCCCGTTTCGGCTCCCGTTTCGACGCCCGCCACAAGCCAAGGCTCGTTACTCGAACCCAAGAAGATGTAGCTTGAGCGGGGCGCACTCCATGGTGCGCCCTGGCTTGTTCCTCTGTCAGATCCTCGCAGTTTAGTCATTCTGCTTAGAAACCATTGCCGCTTCGGCACTCCGCCTCATACAATGGTGGCCTGTGGCTCCCGGCATCTTCAGCAAATTATTCGGCGGCTCCCGCGAAGGCGCCGAGGAAAATTATTCCTCGGGCAAGAAAATCAGCCGCCGCTCGACCGGCTTTAACGAATTCATTCGATCCATCTCGCGCGAAGAAGGGTTAACCGCCCTGGACCTGGGCGCAACCTCGCCGGCGAACATCACCTTCATGACCGGACTGGGTCATCGCTTTCATCAGGAAGACGTGTTGCGCCTGGCACATGATAAGTCGCTTCTCGTCGCCAGTGGTGACGGAGGCACGACTCTCGATGTCGATCGCTACCTTCGCGACAACCTGTGCTTTGGCCGCGAGGAATTCGATGCCGTGATGTTCTGGGACCTGGCGGACTTTCTGCCCGAGCCACTGGTGAAACCGCTGATCGAACGCATTCACGCCGCGATGCGGCCCGGCGGGATTCTGCTGGCGTTCTTCCACACCAAGGACGCGGGCCCGGAAGCTCCCTTCTATCGCTACAACATCGCGACCCGCGACACGCTGGAGTTGCAACAGGTTCGTGGATTCAAACTGCAGCGAGTTTTCAACAATCGCCACGTCGAGAACCTATTTCACGATTACAGCTCGATTAAGTTTTTTCTGGGGCGGGATAACATTCGGGAAGTATTGGTGACGCGGTGAAGACGCTGTGGACTCTTAACTCTTAGCTCTTGTTACCATCTACCGTGGCGTCATCCTGAGCGGAGCAGTGCTGGGTTTGCGCTGCGGCGTCGAAGGACCGCTACCGTCATGCAGGATCCTTCCGGATGTAGCCGGTCTTTCGACTGCATTCGGCCGCTGCGCGGCCTAGCTTCGCTCAGGATGACGCCCGGAATTATTACGCACATGCGACCGGGGATACTTCCGCCGCGTGCAAACCGCAGGTCCCTCCACTCGGGCTGAAGCCGTCGGTCGGGATGACAACCAAATGGGTACAGCTCATAGCTCACGGCTTATAGCTGCAGCTCACAGCCGAACGCACGACCAGGCAACTTCTCACCCTACACCCCCGTTCCCTGCCTCCATGCATTCTTGATGAACCGCGTTGGCCGGTCGGCGATGTGTTCGACTTTGATCAGCTCCGGGTTGAGCCACTCGATCACAGCCGCGTAACCCATGCTCTCGGGATCATCTGTAAGGTAATGCGGCACCACGGCGAGCACATGGAAGCCTTCTTTCAGTTGAAAGCTCAGCGTCGGGTCATACTCCGACCCCTCGACCACATCGACGACATACTCTTCCGGCTTCAGCCTGGAGCAGCATCGCGAGTAGCCGCGCAGGCGCGACCCGGCGCGAATGCGCAAAAGCTTGTGCGACTCGGTGAGTTGCCGCCGCGCACGGTAAAGCTTGTCGCCAATACCATGGTGTTGCAGCGTCGAGTCTACGATCACCTCTGCCCCGTAGAGCGTGCGGCCCCGGCAAGGATCGTGATTGGTGAACATACCGTCGGCGGTGAATTGCTCCCAGCTGTCGAGCATGGCGTAGTCTTCCCAGTCGACAATCAGACTGGCACACATGCCAACAACCTTCTCATCCTGTCCGAATACAGCAACAAACTGGCCTTCTGGAAAACACCGCAAGTGGGAAGAAAGCTGTTCAGCGTTCCAGGGCGGCGTGTCCGGATAGGTGCGGCGGCACAGATCGCTGATGCCTTCGAAATCACGCGCCATGGTGCTGCGGACAAAGACTTCGCCTAGCGGCCGCGTTGACGGGAACTCTGGCGTTGTGGGATTCATGGCGGCGCTAGGAATACGTAGTGGCATTCTACTGCATCTGATCGGCAGAAACGTCAGAGTCATGAAGCCCGGCGGGTCTTGCGAATCACCAAAGGCATCAGCCCGGGAATCCGTAACAGCTCGAAGGCTGCAGCTCGGGCAGGGACTGGCAACGACAATAGTGATCGCACCCGCGAGGCAGCCGACAGCAGTGGGGCAAACTGGCGAGTGTACTCCCCCTCATATCGCGAGGCGCAGTCGGCGAGCGCGGCTTCTCCACGAAACAAAGGACCCAGGCATTCTGCCGCGACCTTTCCACTGCGCAAGGCAATAGAGATGCCGTCGCCGACAAAAGGATCGATGAAAGCCGCCGCATCTCCTGCAAGAAGCTTGTTCTCCTGCGTCGGCCGAGGCTGCCGATAGATTAACGGTGCAGTGCTGACCGGAAAGGATACCGCTTGCCACTTGGCGGCACGCTCGGACAGACGAGGATGGAGTGCAAACACCTGCTGCAACGATGTCGCTCGATCGGAACGCACCATCGCACAGGCGTTCACGGTATCGTCCGGCACAGGCTGAACGCCGCAGTAGCCGTGATCGAAAAAGTAGAGGTCGGTGGAAGCGCTGGGATCGGGTTCACGGAAGTGTCCCTTCACCCCGATCCACTTGGGGCCGGACGGCATCACGCGATCGGGGGTGAACTGCGACCATCTTCCCGCGGCAATCAGCAACGCTCCGGCGGAATAGCTGCCCGAGGAGCTTGTCAACTGAAAGGGACCCTGCCCTGTTATTGCGGTCACCTCGCAATTCGACTGCGCCTCCACGCCGGCGACCCGGGCGGCCTCCCACAGCGTGGCATCCAGATCGTAACGCGTGACGCTGACTGCCGGCGGCGAGACCGGAGCGTCGATCGTTCTGCTGCCGAGAAAAAGGCGAGTTCGCCGCAGCACGGGAGCCGAATCGATGAGCGCGCGGCCGGATTCTGAATCGCGTAGTAATTCCGCGAGTACATCGAGCGACTCCGCCGAAACGAATTCGCCACAAACTTTGTGACGCGGAAAGCCCTTCGCCTCGAAGAGAATCACCCGAGCGCCCAGGCGAGCGGCGGTAATCGCAGCGGTAGCGCCCGCGGGGCCGCCGCCGACGACGGCGAGGTCGAAGGTATTGTCAGCAGTCAGCATTCAGCAGTCAGCATTCAGCAGTCAGCAGTCAGTCGTAGCATTCAGCCAGCAAGGATCGGTGTTTCGACTAAGTGCTGAGTGCTAGATGCTAGATCTTCCACAACAGCACTCCCATGCGATAAAGATAGCGCCTCGTGACGCTTATCCGCTCGACCGGAACCTGGCGCAGGATTTGGCGCATCTCGGCCGTCGTATACGCGCGACGCACCGATGCCGGAGCGTCGTGCCAGGTAATACGGCTGCGGAAGAGCGGAAGTCCTGCATACACCAGCCATAAATGTAGCCTGCTCCGAATGAGATCGTTGATCAGAACCGCCCGCCGGCAAACCCGCAGGGCTTCGCCCGCAAACCGACGTAGTTCCGAGGGCTCAAAGTGATGGGCAAAGAGGGAGCAGCTCACCACGTCGAAGGCGCCATCGCGAAACGGCAAGGCCAAGGCATCACCGGCAACCGACTGCGTTCCGTTACGCGGCAGATGCGACCACATGCGATCCAGCAGCGTGATCCTCAGTGCAGGGCCATCCTTCCCGAGAATGCGACCGGCGCGAGCAGGCAGATCGCCGGATCCTGCCCCTACCTCCAGAATGGAAAGCCGGCGACACCCGCTCTCTTGGGCGACGCGCCCCAGTAACGATGCGGTGGTTCGGGTTCCGCCAAACCAGTCATTGATATGCCGGAGATCGACGAGGCTAGCAGCGATTTCGGCCGGTGAGCCGAGATCGTCATCCAGTAATTCTGGAATCACTATGCGCCGCATGGAACCTCTGATGGTATCAACCAAGGCTCCGCAGCGCTCGACCAGGAAACGGGATATCGGGAATTGATCTGCTCACAGGTGGAATCCCGGGTGCGAGAATTGGAAACCTGATTAGGAGCAGCCGCCGAACGACTCCAGTCGGTTCGTAAATCCCAGCCTGCAATTGAGGGGACTACCCGGTTGAACGCAGCGCCTTTTCGCTTTGGATGCCGAGTTGCTAAGAAACAGAACAGGTCGGTCCGGCGGAGTGCCTATCCGACAAGTGAGACCGAAACCAGGGGAACAGCGGTTTTGCTTGTGCGGCATGGCCAAATCATTGGGACTGTTTTGCCGCCGGATCGACGGCTTATCCACTTACCCCCTTCCGCATCTTGCATGCCGTCCTGGGCGGCATAATTGTCTTGTTTATAGCGACTTCGAGAAGCCATGCCGTGCCGCCACTGGTTTCAAGGGCAAACCTCTTTTTCAAAAAAGCAACTGAACAATTCAGTAACTCGTCTAATCTATTTGTACATATTCGTTCAGTAAGAGGTTTTGTGGACTCAGACCGTTCTCATCTCGGCCGCGCCTTGGTTGCTATTTTCGTTCTTCTGGTGTCGGGCCTTCCGGTGTGGTCGCAGCAAAACACTAATATCGATCCTATCGCGCTGGTACGCCGGGCAGCCAAGAATGAAATCAAGGCGTCGGATGTCGAACAATACTACATGTTCAAGGACACCACGCAGTACAAAGACCGCTCCGTTACCAAGGAGATTGTCCGGACCAAGCAGGGCGGCTTGTCTACAACCTTGCTACTCAATGGCAAGCCTCTGACCACGGATCAACGCCAGAAAGAAGACGCGAAGCTGGAGAAATTCGCGAACGATCCGGACGCTCGCCGTAAGCGTCGCGACTCAAATAAGGAAGATGATCAGCGTGCTGAGCTGATGCTAACGAGTTTGCCGGACGCATTTCTCTACACCTATGCCGGAACCGATCGCGGGCCGAACGGCGAAGAGCTTGTGCATTTGAAGTTCACGCCCAATCCCAAGTTCGAACCTCCAAACCACGAAACCGCCGTCTACCAGGGCATGCAGGGCGACATGATCATCGACGCAAGGGCAGCGCGTATCGCCAAGATCGATGGCACATTGTTCAAGGACGTCGACTTTGGTTGGGGAATTTTGGGCAAGCTTTACAAGGGCGGAAAATTCAGGATCGTGCAAAAGGATATCGGTGGAGGCCACTGGGAGGAAGTTGAGGAGACGCTGCAGTTCTACGGCAAGATTCTGTTGGTCAAATCGCTCACCATCTGGTCGACGGAAACCATGCACGACTTCCAGCCTATTTCTTCGAACATCACCACCGCCCAGGCGCTGGATCTGCTGCATAAGAGCGCGGACGTAGTTGCGCAAAATGGGCCCTCGGGAATTAAGGAAGCGCAGGCCACCAGCAATTCCGGCAGTGGGGCAAGTGCCCATCGATAATTTGGGATGAAGAGTTCCAGCGGGCGCGGATTCGGCCGCGCTTTTTTCTTGCTCGGGGCGTTTCTCGCGCCTCCTACGCACTAAGTGAGCTAGGACCGCAATGTCACTTCGCGAACGGTCAGCCGCTTGATGAGTTCCGGCCGAAGCTCATAACCGCGGCCCGGCTTGTCGTTGATCGCGATCGTTCCCTCAGGCGACACCTCAACTTCAGGCTCGATGATGTCTTCCGCCCAGTAACGCTTCGAGGCCGACACGTCGCCGGGCAGCTTGAAATTCGGCAGCGTCGATAAAGCGATGTTATGGGCGCGGCCGACACCCGATTCCAGCATGCCTCCACACCAGACCGGAATGTTGAAGCGCTCGGCCACGTCATGAATGGCGATGGCGTTGGAGAAGCCGCCGACCCGGCCGACTTTGACGTTGACGATTCGGCAGGCGCCGAGTTCGAGCGCGGCTTCGGCGTCCCGAGGGCTGCGGATGGCTTCATCCAGACACAGCGCGCTCTGAATCTGCTTCTGCAGGCGGGCGTGGAAGTAGAAGTCGTCGGCCCACAGGGGCTGCTCGATCATCAGCAGATGGAAGCGGTCGAAACTCTTCAGATGCCGCTCATCGTCCAGCGTGTAAGCTGAGTTCGCGTCACAGCTCAGCAGGATCTCGGGCCAGCGCGCGCGGATTTTCTCAAGCACTTCGACGTCCCAGCCGGGCTTCACCTTTACCTTAATGCGCTGATAGCCGGCGGCCAATTCGGTCGCGATCTTGTCGAGCAACTGCTCGTGCGAGTCCTGGATGCCGATGCTGACACCGCAGGCGATTTCCTGCCGCGTGCCGCCGAGCAATTTCCATAGAGGGACCTGCTTCTCAAGCGCTTCGGCGTCCCAGGCGGCATTCTCCAGCGCGGCTTTCGCCATCGGATGTTCACGCACTCGCGCCAGCAGCGCAGGGACTTCCCTGCCCGCTTGCAACGTTTTGCTCAGGAGCGCCGGCGCGAGATAGCGCGTGATGACGTCCCAGGCGCCATCGATGTATTCCTCGGAGTAGAACGGACTTTCACCCGCAACACATTCGCCCCATCCTTCGAGGCCGTCGCAGTGCAGGGTGACGAGCATGACGCGGCGCGTGTAGGTGCGTCCGAAGCTGGTCTCGAAGAAATGGACCAAGGGGATTTGCAGCTCGCGGAGAGTGATGGCTTCAATCTTCATATGAGGCTATCTAATGTTGCTGTCATATCCCTTACAAAGTCGCATTATTCACGTGATGAAAGCCGCCGCCGCCCAACAACAGACCTCCAAGATGACACTCCAGAAATTCTCTTATCGATTTGCGGAGCAGGTACTCAACAGTAGACTTAGTCTCAAAGAAGAAATAGAGGGCATTCTGCTTGACCCGGCCGATCCCAACGCGTTGTCGCGACCAGCGTTTAACAAACTATTGGAAAAGCGTTTCGTTAGCCGTGGCTGGACGTCGCAGCCCGCTGTGTTCGAAGAGGCAAATGATCCTGGCGCCAAGATGGACTTCCTCAAAGATAGGATCGGTATCGAAGTAGGATTTGGACACGCTTCCTTTATCGGGATCGACCTACTTAAGTTTCAGGTTTCATCTTACTCAGCGCTCGATAAGATTGACGTAGGAATTTACGTCGTAACAACGGCAAAGTTCCAAAAAGCTATGAAGGTTACCTTCAACCAAAATTGGGAGGGCTCTCTAACCTTTGAGAAGGTGAAGCGATACTTGCCGCACTTCAAAAGCGCCATTCAGGTCCCTATTCAGGTCTTAGGCATTGACTTGTAAGGTTCTCAGCTTCCATACGACCACTGCTCGTCCCAGCGGCCGAGCACGAAGATTCCGTTGCCGACATCATCCCTGCCGTATCGCAAACACGCCAGACCAGTGGAGAACGCCTTCAGAAACTGCTCGCGATTGCGCAATTGCACGTCGGCGGCCTTCTTCCGGGTTTCCGGTCGTGCTTTCCACTCATAGATCTCGACCGGCACTTCGACCCGCGTCTCTTCCTGGAACGGATGCTGCTCGCCCGTGCTCAGCAACCCTTCCACGCGCTTCGACTTCAACCACCATTCGGCGACCAGGCGATCGGTCGGAAGAAAGCCCTGCAGCGGCGAAGAGGTAATCCCGTACTGGTTGATGTTGTAACGGCGCGCAATCGCGCCCAGACGTTCCAGATTCAAGTATGCGTTCTTGATCTCCAGTGGATCGAAGGTCCACTCCATCAACTCGTAGCCGAGCTGGATGGCGTCCTCGCGTTGAAACAGCTTCAGCCGCCTCCCCAGACCGCTGTTGCGATACTCGGCCTTCACGGCCAGCATGTGCGAGTGCAGATAGGAATGGCCGTTGCGCGTGCCCGGAATCGAAAATGCGAAGCCTACTAGCGCCTCGCCATCCCATGCACCGATGACCTGGCCGCCGATCTTGGGCGCGAGCGAAAAGATGCGCAGCGGCACCAGCTCGTTGTCGGCAAAGCCCCACACTTCTTTCTGCAAACCGACGCAGGCGCGGAACTCCTCTACGTCGTGAAGGTTACGCACTTCAACCGGATCGCTCACAGTTTTTCCTGCCGCTTGGACTCCTGCCATAGCGACTCCATCTCTTCCAGAGAAGCGTTCGCTGGCTTGCTTCCCTGTTCGCGCAGCCGGTCTTCCAGATACTGAAAGCGACGGCGGAATTTGCGGTTGGTCTTGCGCAGGGCCGACTCGGGATCGAGTGAGAGATAACGCGCAATGTTCACCAGCACGAAGAAGAGGTCGCCGACTTCATCTTCCAACCGCGCTCGTAGCTCTTCGGGAATCTTGGCGCCGCGCGCTCCCGCCACGCCCGCTTTCGATTCGGGCTGCGGTCCCGGCTCAGGATACTCTTCCAGGTTCTTGCGCAGCTCCTGCGTCTCTTCGTCCAGCTTGGCGAACAGGTCCTCGATGTTCGGCCAGTCGAAGCCGACATGCGCCACGCGCGAGCTGATTTTGTAGGCCTCCATGAGCGACGGCATGGCGGTGGAAACTCCCGCCAGCACCGATTCCGGATGATCTTCTTTCTTATTGCTCTCGCCCGTCTCCTGCTGCCGTTTCTTCTTCTCCTCGGCCTTCAGCGCCTGCCAGTTGCGCAGAACCTCACCGGACGTTTCGGCCTTCACCTCACCGAAAACGTGGGGATGGCGGTCGACCAGCTTGTTCGACAGGCGATCGAGCACCTCGTCGATCGAAAAGCGCTTCTCCTCCTGCGCCATCTCGGAATAGAAGAGCACCTGCAGCAGCAGATCGCCGAGCTCGCCGGTGAGTTCGTCCCAGTCGCGCGCGTCGATGGCCTCAATGACTTCGTAAGCTTCTTCGAGGGTGTAAGGCTTGATGGTGTCGAAGGTCTGCTCGCGGTCCCAGGGACATCCGCCGGGGCCCCGCAGCCGCGCCATAATGGAGACGGCGCGTTCAAATCGTTCGCCAGTAGTCGGCATCGGTACGATTGTAAATGCTGGCCGCTTTTCGCCTTTCGCTCGGTGCTCTTCGCCGGAACCTGTTCGGCAGAGGAGAGAAGCGTCTCGATCCTGCCCTCGTCGAAAGGCTGATTGGAACAGTTTGCCTCTGGCGAAAGGCGAAAAGCGATTCTTCGCCATCAGCCTGCGGCGGCGCTGGCTGCGCTGGTACGGGGGAAGGCTTGGCTCAGCAGCCTGGGGTCGTCAGAGATCAGTCCGTCAACTCCCCATCCGGCAAGGCGCAGCAAGTCCTGGCGGAGATTCACCGTCCAGACGAACAGCTTTATTTTGCGGCGATGCGCTTCCTCGACGAGTAGTTCCGAGACCAGAGAATCATGGGGAAGGAAATACTGGATGGGCAGCCCACTCCAGAGTTGGGCGTCGTCCTTGTGGTCGCAGATGTACCCGAGCGGCAACGAGGGTTCGATCTCGCGCAGGCGAAGCAGGACGTCGGGAAGAAACGAGGACACCACGAAACCGCGCTGTGGTGGATGCACGCGCAGAGCTCCGGCGATGGCTTCTTCCTCGCCGGCAACCTTCAACTCGATGTCGAGCCACGCGCTCGACCCGAAGCGCTTCAGTACGTCTTCCAGGGAAGGAAGC
Source organism: uncultured Acidobacteriaceae bacterium (assembly GCA_963819055.1). Classification (GTDB taxonomy): domain Bacteria; phylum Acidobacteriota; class Terriglobia; order Terriglobales; family Acidobacteriaceae; genus Bog-257. The sequence continues at coordinate 55,985 of CAWFUT010000044.1, forward strand.
GTGTAGCCCAGCCGGCGCTCCAGAGGCGCGTGATCTGTAACTGCGATTTCTCTGCCCTTCAGCTTTGGGTCGTGATGCAGCACCGAGCGGCGATCGCGCGAGTAGCGCAGGTCGAACTCGAAGCCGTCGCAACCGTGAGCCAGGGCGTAATCAAAGGCAGCGACGGTGTTCTCGGGCGGGAGTTCAGGCTTGCGCCAGCGCAGTCCGAGGAAAGGCAACGGGCGAACGCCGCGATGGCCGAGCAGCAACGGACGTGGATTGGGATGCGACAACAGAACGTCTCACTTCGATTAGAAAGTTGATGTTCCGGCTTCGACGATGTCGGCCCGTGTATGCCGTCCCCAAAGGGACTTCGGTCTGTACCTGCCAGCCACCCACCGCTGAACCGGGTGGGCTCTCTTATCCCATCCCGCGGTGCGGGACTGGATTGGTTCTCGTTCAAGCTCTAACACGTCAGCAAAGTGTAGGTGTCAGACGCTGGTTGCCTAGGGCTGAATGCTGATTGCTAGCTGCTGCCTTCTCAGTCCAAGTCGAAATCGCGCAGCGGCTTGCCTGTGTCTGGCGTTTCCTTAGCGCGCTTCAATGCTTCCTGAAATTTCTTCTCCAGCAGATCGCCCTGATTCTTCTGCGCCTCCACCGATTGGCGGAAGAGCGACTCCTTCCGGCTGTCCTGATCTTTCATTGCCCGGGCCGCCGATTCCAGGTCTTCGAAGGTCCTGGGCACAGCCTTGGGCGTGTGCGCGATCACAGCCTTCACGTCAGGGTCGATCTTCAGGGTCGCGCCGCAGCACGGACACGCCACCTCGAACTGCGAGGGATGTTTGGGCATGGCGAAATCTTACCGCAGGTACGAAGGGCACGCCAGCGAGGGGCTGGTCGGACTGAAGGCCGGCCTTACCAAGAAGTAGCAGTCCTTCGATTCCGTTCGTCCGCCGAGGCGGACTCGCTCCGCTCAGGATGACACCCCTTAAGGAGAGTGAGCGGTGGCGGCACGGCGGAAGCCGTCCCCTTCCAGCGCTCAGAAAAAGCGATACATGAAGACGTTCGCAGCGCGGCTTTCATGCGGGATCATGGTCATCACCAGCACGCAGGCAGCGCCCCATAGGGGAAGCAGCCAAACCCAGCGATCGCGAACGATGGTAGCGAAGATCTCGCTGGTGGGAGTTGCGATCGTGCCAAGGCGTTCGGCGTGGCGATCGAGAGCATCGGTGATTTCAAGTACGACGGCGTAGAGCAGCGCCAAGCTTCCGACCAGCAGATACAAACTGAGATCGAGCGCGTGCCGCGTGTACCCGGACGGGGTGACCAGTGCGGAGAACATCTGGCCCACCTGCGCCAGTGAGTGGGCGCGGAAGAAGATCCAGCCCAGGCTGATCAACAGCATGGTCACGAGCCACGACAAGAACGTCCAGGCTTTGCCCGATGGCGCTCGAACCATCCCGCGCTGCGCCTGCTGCAACTGGCGATGCAGGATCAGCAGCACTCCGTGATAGCAGCCGAAGAGCACAAACATCATGGTCGCGCCATGCCAGATGCCAAACAGTACCATCGCGATCAGCAGGCAAAACTTGCGCCACCAGTCCTGCCGAAAGCTCATGGCCAGCGGCATGAAGACGTAGTCGCGAATCCAGAACGACAGCGACATGTGCCAGCGCGTCCAGAAGACCGAAGGCGTGGTCGAGGAGAACGGGCGGTTGAAGTTTTCCGGCACCACGAGACCCATCATGCGGGCAGCGCCGATGGCGATGTGAGTATACCCGGCGAAGTCGAAGAAGATCTGCAGGCCGTAGCCGATGATCAAACACCAGACATCGAGTCCGCTGAGGCCGGCGGTCTGATCGAAGCCAGCGTTGATGCCCTGGGCGGCGAAGATTCCCTTCCCCAGCAGTTGCGCAATCTGCATCATCAACACGCCGGTAGCGATGCGGCAAAGCCCGTTGCCAAGGTCGTTGCGCCTGGGCGCTTCCTCGGAACGGAACTGCGGCAGCATGTCGGGCAGGCGGCAGATGGGGCCTGAGATGACGACCGGAAAGAAAGCCATATAGAGCGCGAACTCCCACAGCGTGGGATCAAGCTCCTTGCCGCGGTAGACATCGAAGAGGTAACTCATCGCCTGGAAAGTCCAGAACGAGATACCGAGCGGCAGCGCCAGATGCGAGAACTTCTGCAGCGAGGTGAATGGGATCGTAACCGCTACACCGGGGACGTACTTGAAGACTCCGAGCAGCAGCAAATTGAAGCCGAGACCCAGCCACAGCAGACCCATCGAGGGTTTGCGGGCGATCCAGCGTCCGACCAGGAAGTTCACGAGCGTGGAAGCCAGCAGCACGCCGAGGAACCAGCTTCCCCAGGTGAGATACAGAGCGTAGCTGACGATGAGCAGCATGGCCTGCCGCGCGGTGCGCGAGCGAAGCTTGCCGATCGCCAGCAGGCTGAGAGCGAGTCCAATGGCGTACAAGAAGATGCGAAGCGGCATGCCGGGATCCCAGCTCATCGATGAGCCTCGCCTGGAGCGGGATTAGCGTCAGTGGTTGCGTCCGGCTGTCGCTTCATCACAGGATCGTTGGTGAGTGCCCTGCTTACGGCGTCGGCGACCATGGCATCGCCGGTGTTGTTGAAGTGCGTGTCTCCGAAGATGAAGTCTTTCTCGTACCAGCAGCCCGGCTGGGTGCTGGGGCACTGCGCCTTGGCATCGAAGAATGCCGGGAAGAGATTGACGAAGCGCTTGCACTTGCCCGCACACCAGTCTTGCCAGATGGTGACCTCGCGCGAGTTGCGATCGTCATGCGCGAGCTGCGCCGGCCACGGGCCGACAACAACGGAGATCGGGATATTACGCTTCTTCAGCTCGCGCCAAAGAATGTCCATCTTCTCTTTCTCCTTGCGGATGCCGCCTTCGAGACCCAGCGGAGCGTAGCCGGTTTCGTAGGGCTCGGTGTCGGAGATGGCGCGGTAAGTCCAGGCGGAGCGCTCGAGGTCGAACTCGTTGCCGCCGTGCCCGAGGTCCAGATGATACCAGCCCATCCGCACCCACAGCTTCTCGAAGAAGTCGAAGACGTCGTTGGTCAGCAGCAGACGGTCGTTGATGTTGAGGCGCAGATTGGAACACCAGCTTGACTTGGCGCGCTTCTGGTTGGCGATGCCGACCGCGCCGCTGGGACCTTCGTCGTGAAAGAACGCGGCTTCGTCCTGGGCGTCGGAGATGTCGATGAAGACGATGGCCTCGTCGAAGTCGATGCCGTCGCGAATGACCATGCGCGCGGTGTTCAGGTAGTTCGAGGGCGAGTAGCCTTCCACGCTGCTGTTGAGAAACTCGTATTGCGGAAAGGCTTTGGTCAGGCGCCCGACATAACTGTCGGCCCAGTCGGTCATCCCTTCTGGGCCGGAGTCACCCAGGATTAGAACGCGCGGCGACGAAGTTGTGGGCTCGACCTGGCGAATGGTTTCGTCGCGAAAGCCAAGGCTGTTGGTCTTGAATTCGTAGGACTTCCCCAGCCACGGGCGGATGCAGGTGCAATCGGGACGGAAGGCGAAGACGCGGATGGGATCGCGCGAGAAGCAGAAGCCGTGCTCGCCTCCGGAGACGGCCGCGCCCAAAACAGCCGCGCTGTAGAAGTAATCGAAGGTGAGAAAGCCGGCGAGGCTGAGGACGAGCGAAGCCAGGAAGAGTGCAGGCTTGATCCATCGCCGCCGGTCCGGCGATTGCGGTATGGGCTCAGATGGAATCACGCTGCTTTCGGCTGTACTCAACTTCTCTTTCCCCTGTGTCAAACCGCGGCGCGTTCCACGGAAGCCTGTCCATGATACTGGGAGGAACAGGCCGGAGCAAAGCGGGGGATGTTGCTGGAGTTGAGCCGTTATTATGTCCTCCTTGTCCGGTTGTCATTCCGACCGAAGGCGAACGCATTTTGTTCGCCGGAGTGGAGGGACCTGTTGTTCACGCTGAGGAAGGACTTTCCGCTGCGCGCCACAGCGCGGGCTAAAGTCCTTGGCCGGGATGACACTCTGGTTTGGGAAGCGAGACTATCAGCCGCAGCTTGACTAATTACCCTGCCATGGAACCCCCTTCTCGAAAAGCGCGAGACCTTTCGGCAAGCTCAGGGCAGGCTATGGGGCACCCGAATTACGCAGACCTCATTTTTTGCGGGGCTTGCCTAGCTTTGCGGCGACGTCGAACATCTTGCGGACGGTGTCCATATCGGAGGGCGCGACCATGGCGGCGGGAATGCGCAGGTCGGTGACGCGTTCGAGCTCCACCAGCGTCTCGATGAGCGCGAAAGAGTCGACCATACCGGACGAGACGAGAGGCGTGTCGGGGCCAATCTCCACCTGCGGATTGCGCAGGACCTGTGTTTTGACGTATTGAATCATGCGATCGAGCTGAGCGTTATCCATGTTATTGGTTGGAACTTTGCTTCTCGAGACCGGCGATCCATGATCGAGCTTCGGGTGTGACCTTCGCGGATTTACGGACGCCTGAGACCAGCACCAGCTTGCCGTCGCTGGCGCGCGACATGCGATAGTCGAAGGTCAGAATCACGAGCCGGTCTTCAAGGATCTCGACGCCGCCGGTGATGGAAATCTCCAGACGATCGTCGAACATGGCGTTGGCAAAGTACCCGGTCTGGCGCCAGAAGGTGGAGCGGGCGTCTATCAGGTCGACCGGTGCGCCGCGCTCGTTGAGCAGAACGCGTTCGGCGAAATCGAGGAAGCAAACGAAATTCGCAAAATAAATTAACCCTGCGCCGTTAGCATCGCGGTCGGGATCGAGAGGATAGTCGACTACGCGCGAGCCCAGGTTACCGCGATTCGGCATCGGCGCCTGGAACGTTCCGTCAGCCTTGGCGGCACGGCACAGATTCAGCGAATCGGGCTGGGTGGAGAGCTCCGGAATGTTGCTGAAGTCGCAATTCTCCGGCTGCGCCATTTTCAACTGCTGCGGCCCGGCAAGCTGGTAGATGAAGACGTTGGTGCAGCGCACGCTGAACGGGCCGCCGCGAAGTTTGTAGTAGCCGTCGAGGTAAATTCGACCGTAGTGGCTGAGGTCGCGGGAAAAGCGCAGGCAATCGTTCTCGTCGTAGGCGCTGAGCGGGCGGTCGGGCGGCAGCAAAAGCTCAACGAAGCAGAAGGTGGCGTAGAGCCGGTTCTCGAAGGCGTCGGCAATCTTGTCGGTCGCCACGCCGCTGATTTCGGCGAACAGCTTCCAGCGGTCGTGGCCAACCATCTTGAGCAGGGCCGACTCATTCAGCCCGCTGCGGCCGAGGTGAGGCATTCCCAGTTCGACGGAAAAGTCTTCAGTGGCAGCAGCTGGCATCACGGGATGAGACTCGGCCCCTCTCAGAAAGCGGACGGCTCGTCGGCTTGAAGGCCGCCTCACCTAAACAGTAATAATGGGCTTGGACGCTGGCCTATAGGCCAGCTCTACCCGGAGATTCCCCTGGACTCGCGTTTTCCAGCAATCAACGCAAGTCTTAACAACCATACCACCCGGAACTTACCGCAGCTCGTCCATGCAGGCTTCCAGCGCCTCGCGCGAGGGGCGAGTCACGCTCTCGGGCAGCGTGGCCAGCGGCTCGTCGGTCATGTTGATCATCTCCACAAAGCTCGGGGCCTGGGTGTCGATATAGAGCACACCGGTTAACACTTCACCGGACTCGTGCGACTCCAGGATGCGCCTGATCGCTTCCCGCTTGTTGGTCGGATCGTAATCCTTCTCGAGCTTGTGCAGGCGCAGGCTGGAACCGTCGTGCATGGTGACGTTGGTGGTCGTGCCCGGATCGTAATCGACGTTGATCTCGTTGAAGTGCGGTACAAAGTTCAGATCGTGCACCGGCTCTTCGTGGTCGATCATGAACTTGTACGACTTGGTCGAGCCCTCGTGATCGTTAAACGTCACGCAGGGCGAGATCACGTCGAGCATTACAGTGCCACGATGCGCCAGCGCCGCCTTCAGCATGGTTTGCAGTTGCTTTTTGTCGCCCGAGAACGAGCGGCCCACAAACGTTGCACCCATCATGATGGCCAGGGCGCAGGTATCGATTGGCGGAAGATCGTTGATGACGCCGGTCTTCAGCTTCGAGCCCAGATCGGCGGTGGCCGAAAATTGTCCCTTGGTCAGCCCGTACACGCCGTTGTCTTCGATGATGTAGACCATCGGCAGATTGCGGCGCATGAGGTGAACAAACTGGCCGATGCCAATGGATGCCGAGTCGCCATCGCCACTCACCCCGAGAGCGATCATCCTGGCGTTCGCCAGCACTGCGCCCGTGGTCACCGACGGCATGCGGCCGTGTACCGAGTTAAAGCTGTGCGAACGGCTCATGAAGTAGGCCGGGCTCTTCGAGGAACAACCGATACCCGACATCTTGAGCACGCGCTCAGGCTGGATGCCCATCTCGTAAAACGCGTCGATGATGCGCTCGGAAATCGCATTGTGGCCGCAGCCGGCGCACAGGGTGGTCTTGCCTCCGCGATAGTCGAGAACCGTCAGTCCAACACGGTTAGTTTTGGGCTGGGGCGGCGGCGCAGTGGTAGTCGCCATTACTTGCCCTCCTGGGAAATGATCTCGTCGGTGATGGAGCGCGCGTCGATGGGCAGCCCGTTGTAGTGGCGGACGCTGCGCAGCTTGGCGATCTCGGGAACAGCGACGTCGAGTTTCAGCAGTTCGTGCATCTGGCCGTCGCGGTTTTGGTCGACGATGTAGACGCGCTGGTGCGCGGCGATGAAGTCGTGGGTCTCGCGGGTGAACGGGTACGCCTTCAGCCGCAGATAATCGGCGTGAACGCCGTATTCGTTCTGGAGCTGGTCTAGCGTTTCCACCAGCGCGTGATGCGAGGTGCCATAGGCGATGATGCCGATCTCGCTGCCATCATTGCGCACCAGTTCCGGGCGCGGAACCATGGTGCGCGCGGTTTCAAACTTGCGGGCGAGGCGGTCCATGTTGTTGGCGTAATCGTCGGGACGCTCGCTGTACTGACCACGCTCATTGTGACCGCTGCCGCGCGCGAACCACGCCGCACTGGGGTGATCGGTTCCCGGCAAGGTGCGATACGGAATGGCGTCGCCATCGACGTCTTTATAGCGCGCAAAGCCGCCGGCCTCGGTCAGCTGCTCGGCGGTCAGAATCTTGCCGCGCTTCTGCGGCTTGTCGGGATACTGGAACGGATCGGACATCCAGTTGTTCATGCCCAGATCGAGATCGGACATAACGAAGATGGGCGTCTGCAGCTGCTCGGCCAGGTCGAACGCATCGCCCGCCATAACGAAACACTCGGCGGGAGAGCTGGGCAGCAGCATCACGTGTTTGGTGTCGCCGTGCGACAGCTTGGCGACGAAGCTGATGTCGCCCTGTGCGGTGCGCGTAGGCAGTCCGGTCGAGGGGCCGACGCGCTGCACATCCCAGATCACGCCGGGCAGCTCGACGTAGTAGCCCAGGCCAGCGAACTCGGCCATCAGCGAAATGCCGGGTCCGGCGGTGGCGGTCATGGAGCGCGCACCTGCCCATCCGGCACCCAGAACCATGCCGATTGCCGCGAGCTCGTCTTCAGCCTGCACGATGGCGAAGGTAGCCTTGCCATCCGGGCCTACCCGGTACTCCTTCATGTAATCGATGAGGCTTTCAACCAGCGAAGACGAAGGCGTGATGGGGTACCACGTGACCACAGTGACGCCGGCGAACATGGCGCCCATGGCGGCCGCCGAATTGCCATCGACGATGATCTTGCCCGCGGTTTCGTTCATGCGCTCGATCTTGAAGGGGTCGGCCTTGGCGAGCGAGGTGGCGGCGTATTCGAAGCCGGCCTTGGCGGCGTTCCAGTTCAGCTCGGCGGCCTTGACCTTGGTCGCGAACTGCTTGCGCAGGGCCTTCTCTACTTCGGCCATGTCGAGGTTCACCAGCTGGGCCACCACTCCGACGTAGACCATGTTCTTGACCAGCTTGCGCAGCTTGGACTCAGGGCAGACGGCGGCGGTGATCTTGTCGAAGGGTACGGCGTAAAAGGCGAGGTCGGAGCGGAGCTCGTTGAGCTTCAGCGGCTCGTCATAGAGCGCAACCGCGCCGGGGGCCAGCGACAGCACGTCTTCCTTCGCTGTCTCGGGATTCATGGCGATGAGGAAATCGATTTCCTTCTTGCGCGCGATGTAGCCCTTCTTGCTGGCGCGGATGGTGTACCACGTGGGCAATCCGGCAATGTTCGACGGAAACATGTTCTTGCCGGAAACCGGAACTCCCATCTGAAAGATGGTGCGCAGCAGAATGTTGTTGGCGCTCTGCGAGCCCGATCCGTTTACCGTGGCAACCTGGATGCTGAAATCGTTAATGACAGGCTCGCGCACGGCCCCATGTTCGGCGCCGTGCACGGCAAATTCAGTTGTGGCCATCAATACCCCTTACTAAGTGGATGAGGACGGAGAGGTTAACGTTCCATTATAGGACAGCCGGCGAGGTGGGGGGATGCAGGTGCATCTGCCATGGCAATACAGGCGTTGGGCGGGGCGAAATCGGCGGTGAATGGCGAAGGGGAGGGTTGCCGGTTGTCGGCGGTTATATGAGATGGATTGCGGCACGGGTTTGCATCAAGAGCTCTATGGTCCACGCTAGCTTTGTGTCGGGGCACGACTTCAGTCGTGCCGTTGGCGCCTTCCCTCAGACTTGAGCCCTTCAGGGGCGATACATGTGCCACCTGGCTTCGGGCCGACTGGTTGCGAAAGAGCGCGCGAAACGGACTTGAAAGTTCACTCCAGCGGCAGGGGTCCTTCGACTCCGCGCTCGCAAACGACGCGAGTGCTGCGCTCAGGATGACACCTTCTGAGTTTTAACCAGAGGCGGCGAGGCGATACCATTCAGAGCACATGACATTGCGTTTTTTTGTCGAGACCCTAGCCATGCTGGCGTGCTCGGTCTACTGCACTATCCCGCTGTTCTGGCTCGTGGTGCATCCGTTCATCGATCGCTGGCGCAAACGCGGACGGCGCGCGTTCACGCTCATCCTGCCGATCTGGGCCCTGTTTATTGCGGCCGCGTTTGTCATCGTCTGGCGTTACAGGTCCGCGCACTTCTATGAGAACTGGTGGACCTGGGTTCCGGCGGCATTGCTGTTCTGGACGGGCTTGTCTATTTACCGGCAGGCGTTCCGGGGATTTCACCGCTCGCAGGTTTCCGGGCTGGATGAGCTCGAGCCGCACCAGCATCGGCAGGAGCTGGTGACCTCGGGCATTCGGGCGCGGGTGCGGCATCCGATTTATCTCGGGCATTTGTGCGAAGTGTTCGGATGGTGCTTGGGAACTGGCCTGACCCCGCTGTTTGCCCTGGCAGGATTTGCCGTCGTCAGCGGGATCGCGATGATCAGGATTGAAGACGGGGAGTTGGAGCAGCGGTTCGGCGAGGCGTATCGCACATATCGCAGAGACGTTCCCGCGGTAATCCCGCGGTTCACTCGGTAAATCCGGGTGCCCCATCTCTTGCGGTTTTCGAGAGATGGGGTTTTTAGGCGGGCAGCGGCACCAACTATTCGTGGAGTCATCCTCAGCGGAACACTCGAACCAATCGCGATGCGGTGTCGAAGGACCCTCTGGACGCACCTTCCGAGCAGTCCCCAAGTCTCTCGCGGTTCAAAGTTCAAAAACCCCACGTCTCGAAAATCACGAGACATGGGGCACTCGGATTACGCTGGCTACTTTCGTTACAATGAACGTTCGCCGAGCCTGACCTGATGCAATTTGAACTCTTCGTAGCGTCGCGGTATCTGCGTGCCAAGCGCCGGCAGGCGGTCATCGGCGTCATCACCATCATCTCGATCATCGGAGTGGCCGCCGGTGTGGCTTCGCTCATCGTTGCGCTCGCCATCAACAACGGATTCCGCCAGGACCTGCAGGACCGGCTGCTTAGCTCGATTTCACACATCAATCTGCTGCGAGTGCAGAGTGACGGTATTCGTAACTGGCAGGCACTGTTGGCGCGGCTGGAGAAGCAACCGCATGTCGTTGCCGGAGCACCCGCCATTTACGAACAGGTCTTGCTCTCGCGTGGCGCGCGCGCGCAGGGGGGGATCCTCAAGGGCATCGTTCCTCAAGACGAGAGCAAGGTCAGTTCAATTCTGAATACGATCACCGAAGGTTCGGCTGCTGCGCTCGACGCTGCCGCATCCGGCGCCGGCAACTCCGGCAGCGGTGAAGACGCCGCCTCTTCCCTGCCGCCCATCATTCTCGGCAAGGACATGTCCGACGAACTGGGCGCAAGTGTTGGCTCGGTTATTACGGTAACCAGTCCACAAGGCGAGCTGACGCCGTTCGGCGTCGTGCCCAAGTACAAACGCTTCAAGGTCGTCGGCATCTTCAACTCCGGCTTCTACGATTACGACAGCTCCTGGGCTTTCATACGGTTGTCGGATGCGCAACGGCTCTTCGACCTGAGCGATGTCGTCTCGGTGCTTGAGTTTAAGGTTGACGACATTTACAAGGCAGGCGAGATCGGCCGCCAGCTGGAAGCCGAAGCCGGCAAAGGTTTCATGTCGACCAACTGGATGGAACAGAATCACGCGCTCTTCCACGCCCTGCGGCTGGAACGCGTGGTGACTTTCATCACCATCGGGCTGATCGTATTCGTGGCGGCGCTCAATATTCTGATCTCACTGATCATGATGGTGATGGAGAAGACGCGCGACATTGCGGTGCTGGTGTCGATGGGCGCCAGGCGGCGGCAGATCCGGCGCATCTTTATCTTTCAAGGAATGCTGATCGGTGTGATTGGAACCGTGATTGGGTTGATCGCCGGGTATGCGATTTCGTGGGCTGCCGGAACCTATCACCTGGTGTCGCTGTCGGCCGAGGTGTACTCCATCGACTACGTGCCATTTGCGGTCCGCCTACAAGATGGGATTCTGGTGGCGGCTGTCGCCATCGGCGTGTCGTTCATCGCGACGCTCTATCCGTCATGGTCCGCGGCGAATGTGTTACCGGCCGAGGCCCTGCGATACGAGTAATCAACGGCGCTACCACGTCTACGCTTTCCTGGCCGACTGCAATAAGACGGTCAGCTTGACGCTTGAACCCGATCGTCATGTGTGGGTGCAGCCGATCAGCGGACGGTTCGAAGCCAAAGGTTCGACGCTCGAAAAAGGGCGCCGGTAACGGTATCAGCGGCGAGACCGCGCTTACATTGCCAACCAGCGTGACCACGGCCGGGCCGAGCTCTGGCTTCGGAGACCTGTAGCAGCCGCTAAGCAATGCAAATTCGTCGCGTCGCCCCGCCCAGGATTTACCATTCTGAAGTGTCCGTCGGCTGCAAACCTCATTCGGAAGGCCCTCTTACCTGGTTACGCGATTCGCTTCGCCATCGCGGCGTGGCCGGGTCGTTGCGTTACTACAGCCGCGAACTGGTCGACCTGCTGCGCGATCTGACTCCCGAGCGTCGCCAATCGCGCTACGGCGACATCGACTTCGACTTCGATCACGGCGTAGATACAACCTGGGCTACCGTTTCCTTGCGCACGCGCATACGGGAGTGGCTTTCAGGAGGGCAATATCAGCCTTCCGAGCCTGCGCTGTTTCGCGAGATCATGGAATCGCTTCCGGTCGCGCCCGACGGCTTCACCTTTATCGATTTAGGTTCGGGAAAAGGCCGCACGCTGCTGATGGCTTCGAGCTTTCCCTTTCGCCGCATTATCGGAATGGAGCTGCTGGAAGAGTTGAACGCGATTGCCGTTGCGAACATCGGGCGCTATCGCAGCGATGAGCAGCGCTGTTTCACCATCGAGTCGCACGCCGGCGATGCGCGCCACTTCCAGTTTCCTGCCGAAGCCACCGTGTTGTACCTCTTCAACCCTTTTCCGCGACACATCTGGCGCGAAGTACTGGCGAATCTTCACGATTCGTTGGCAATAGCACCGCGCAGGACGCTCATCATTTATCACAACCCGGTGCATGAGGACATTCTGAATTCGCAAACCTGGTTGCGAAGCGTAAACGGGACACATCAGTTCGTGATCTACGAAGCGGAAGTGACAGCGAGAGCTGATCCCTCCCCGGCCTGAAGGCTCCCCCTCGTGATGACAAAAATGAGGCTCGCGTCGTGGCCAGGAAGCCAAGGCCACCAGAAGCCTGCTTACGCCAGTTTGTCGGATTCATGCTGATACAATTTGTCGCGCATGAAAACCCCGGCAATCGCGTTGCTGCTGCTCGTTCTGTTGCATGCCTCCACGTCGGTTGCGGTACCGGCCTCGGACTCATCCCATCGGGCTAACCATGCCGCTCTACTTCTGATCGCCCAGAACACCGCGCCGCCCGCGAGTAACGCGCGGCCGTCACCTGGACCCACCCAAACCGTGCGCATTAGTGATCTTCCGCCCGTCTCGATGTCGAAGGATTGGAGCGATTGGTCCTACTGGCTCTTCACCTTCTTTCTGGTAGCGACCAGTGCTCTGCAGGTGTACCTGCTATGGGGGAATCTGCGGGCCATCGAGCGCCAGGCTCTCACCATGGAGCGGCAGACGACGGTGCTGGAGAAGTCCGTCGAACTATCGGAGAAGAGCGCCGAGATGGCCAGGCAGAATCTGGAGATGTTCGTCAGCCGCGAGCGCGGACATTTGCGTGTCGAACTGATGCCCATCGAGTGGCCGCTGAAGCCGGGGACCGCCAAGCTCGGCTACCGCGTGACACTCTACGGTTCGACTGAGGCGTACATCACGAGCTCGTGTGCGCGCGCCGAGCTGATGGACTCGTCTGAGCCTGTCGACGACCCGCACTGGTATCCCGCGATGAACATCCCGCAGGTCATCACGCCGGAGCACCGCGTGGTTGAAGGGAACGTGCAAGGCATCTTTCCTCGCATGGGTCTGGAGCAAGCGGATATCGATGCCATCGATGCCGGTAAGAAGTTCATCCACTTTCGCGGCTTCGTCAAGTACAACGATGTCTTCGGGACTGAACGCTGGGCACGCTTCCGCCGGGTATGGGAGCTGTCTCAGGCGCGCAACGCCGACGGAACCCGCTCCGGCCACTGGGGAAAGCGCGGCGGCACCAAGGACAACTTGGAGAGCTAGACGATCTTCCGAGGTTTGCATCTGCTAGCCTTGCGGTTAAGATGGTGAACGGATACCTATGACCGATCAGCCGAAGAATACGGACCAGGAGCGTAATGCGGCCGAGCATGTAGCCGAGGCGCATCGCATCCTCAGCGGATTGCGCCAGCAGCTCGACAAACACCCCGATCTGGAAAGTGCCATTTCCAATCTCGAGATGGCGCTCAGCTTGCTGACGACCAGTACCGGCGGGATGCTATAGAACCGCCATTAGCGGATCATGCTGGGTGATCCTGGTATCTGTCCAGACTAGGCCTCTCACACGCAAAATGTGGGTATCATGGGTTGTTGCTAATTGCTAGCCGCTAGTTGCTAGCTGCTGCCATTCCCATGTGCCGAAATATCAAGACGCTTTTCAACTTCGACCCGCCTGTCACCGACACTGAGGTCCGCGCGGCCGCCCTGCAATACGTCAGGAAGATCAGTGGCTTCAGCAAGCCGTCCAAAGCCAATGAAACTGCGTTTGAGTCTGCCGTCGATGAGGTCGCGCGGATATCGTTCGCATTCCTGAGCTCCCTTGAGACCACGGCCCCACCGAAAAATCGGGAGGAGGAAGCAGCCAAGGCTAAGGCGCGAGCAGAAGCACGCTTTGGCGCCTGAAGACGGCTCTTCGACTGTCGATTGGCCGCCTTTAAGCTTCCGCCGGCGTAGTATCCTTGCTACAGGAACGTAGTTTGGGACCTGAACGGAGTAACTTGCCAGAACCGCAGCACATACCGGGACGAATCCCGCTCTCCGGACTTTCCATGAGTTCGTTCGACCAGGGACCGGTGGGTGGCAGCCCGGGGGCGAACGGCCCGGTTCTGGTAATCCCGCCGCCCCGCCGAAAGCCATCCAAATTGGAGCTGTGGAGGAATCGCCTCTTTCTCTTGGAATTAATCTTTGTCTGCTTTGTCGTTGGCATCATATTGATGATTGCGCCCTGGACGTCGTACTGGACGAACAACTCGCTGCTTTCGGGCTTCCCACAGCTGCGACAGTTCCTGATGTACGACTTTGTTCGTGGCCTGATCAGCGGGCTGGGGCTGGCAGATTTCTGGCTGGCGATTTCCGAGGCTATCCGTTATCGCGAAGAGCCGGAGTAGCCCGCGCTCGTCAACCAAAACGCACGGTTGCTAAATTTTCGAAACACCTGACATCGCATGTCTGACAAGAAAGACGAACTCTCGAACACCCCAGTATCACCCCTTGCTTATGAGAACGCGAAGTTCTTGAACAGCCCGGATGGGCGCATTCTGCGTATCGAAGCGGAATACCTGGAGCCGTTGGCGCGTTTTCGCCACGAGCGTATCCAGGACACAGTGGTGTTCTTCGGCTCGGCGCGCTTCCACAGCCGCTCCCAAGCCGAAGAAGCTTTACAACTGCTGGACAAGCCGGGCTCGGCAAAACCCGCTCCGCCTGAGGAACAGTTGCGCATCCGCCGCGCCAGGGCTGACGTCGAGATGGCCCGCTATTACGAAGACGCACGCCAGTTGGCCTTCCTGATCACGCAGTGGACGAAAACTATCAATCAGCCTCGCCATCGTTTTGTGGTTGCTACCGGTGGCGGACCCGGCATTATGGAAGCGGCCAACTTGGGAGCTTCGGAGGCTGGCGGCAAAACCATCGGTCTGAACATCCATCTGCCCTTCGAGCAGATGCCCAACGCCTACATCACTCCCGATCTCAATTTCGAATTCCATTATTTCTTCATGCGCAAGTTGTGGTTCGCTTACCTGGCCAAAGCGCTGGTAGTTTTCCCGGGAGGCTTCGGCACCTTCGACGAATTGTTCGAACTGCTCACCCTCACGCAAACGGAAAAGTTGGCTAAGCGCATCTGTATCGTCATCTATGGCAAGGACTACTGGGACCGGGTCATTAACTTTCAGGCGCTGGTCGACTCCGGTACCATCTCGCCCAACGATCTGGAATTATTCCACTGGGCCAACACGCCCGAAGAGGCTTTCGCCTATCTGCGGGAAGATTTGACTATGCACCATCTGGATTCGCAGCCACCTCGAGACAAACTCGTCGATCTGACAAAGACAAGGGGATGAAGAAAGGATAGGGGATAGGGATACGATCCTTAGGTTACGAAGCTCGCGTTCCATTTGCCATGGAAACTTGCTAGCCCCTAACCTCTAGTCTTTTTCTACGCGGCTCGTTTCGTTTCCGCATCAGCTACTTCCGCTTCAATCGCCTTGATTTCCGCGCGGTTCTTTCTTACCTCGAGTTTCACGTGTCCAAACAATCCTATGTAGAAATTCGACACGTAGACCAGGGCGAAAAGCGCGATCAAGTATCCACGCCAGTCGTTGTAGAGCAGCTTGTAGCGGGTAATGATCAGGAACAGTCCGGCAACCCAGTGACTGAAGCAGTATTCGCAGGTAAAGAGATAATAGAATTTGCGGCAGAACAGCGAATTCGCCTTCTCACTCTTGCGGACACAATAGTCGCGTGGCTCGCGAAAGATTTCCTCATGCGTGACCGTCCAGGCTACGCTGGCGACCGGTAGCGCCAGCAGGAATAGCCAGGCAACCTGATAGGACAATGGCATGGTGATTGGAAGCTGGACTTGACCCGTAGTTTGCCTGAATGGGACGAAACCGTCGAGATTGGGCACTACTACCACTTTCGGCACTCGCACTGTTTGAATGAACAGCGTAAACTGTTGCCCGAATGTCACTCGGACTTGAGGTAGTGGGACGGACGGACGTGGGGCGAGTGCGTCCGTCAAATGAAGATCACTTTGGTTTCGACGAGCGGCTGGGCGTATTTGTTGTGTGCGACGGCATGGGAGGTCATGCCGCCGGAGAAGTCGCCAGTCAAATCGCCGTCGATACCGTGCTGTCCTTTTTCCGCGAACGGAAGACCGGCGTGGAGAATGACGCCTATCTGGGCGATGCTCCGGTAGGAGCGCGCCTTTTGGCCGAAGCCGTAAAACAGGCCAACGACGCGATTCTGTCCTACGCCGACGAAAACAAAAATACTTCCGGAATGGGCACCACCCTGGTGGCCGCGCGTTTCTGCGACGGCACCTTCAGCATCGCCAACGTAGGCGACAGCCGCATCTATCTCTTCCGCGAAGGCCAGTTGCTCCAGCTGACCGAAGATCACTCGCTGGTGATGGAGCAGGTGCGACGCGGCATGATTACCCTGGAACAGGCCAAGAAATCCTCGGCGCAGAACATCATCACCCGCGCCCTCGGTACCGACGAAAGCACTCTGCCCGATCTAGGCGAGTTTCCAGCCCAAGGCGGAGACATTCTCCTGCTGACCACCGATGGTGTCCTACGCCACGTGGACGACGACGACATCACCAGCATCCTGCTGCAATTGCCTTCGCTGCAAGCCGCCTGCAACACGCTGATCGATGCCGCTAACGAAGGCGGTGGCGAGGATAATTCGACCTGCATGCTGATCCGCGTGCGTAACGACGACGCCAAGCCGATGCCGAACGGCGGCAACGAGAGACCATCGGGCGAAGCCGAATCTGCTAAACTTTAGTGTTTTGCAGCCCAGCATAGATTCGCCACAACGCCCGCAAGCCAGCTCCGTAGCTTCACCTGACGCAAGCAAACCCGCCTCGCTAGTCCGCACGAATCCCATAATCTACTTGCTGGCCTTAGGATTCGGCCTGTTTTCTGGATGGGTCAATCAGACAGTAGATGACGCGCTGCTCACATCCTTGTGCGTGCTGGCGTTCACCATGCTGCTCGGCGTGTGGAAGAAGGAGCGCCCGTGGCGCTGGCTCCTGCTGGTGTGGATTGGGATACCGCTGGTGCTGGCCTACTATCAGTTCGTCGTGCGCTGGCCTCATACTCGCGGGCAGCTGTATGCAGCATTTCTCCAGATCCTGGCCGCCAGCGCCGGCGCCAATGGTGGCCACTACATGCGCGACATGATCGACCACGTCTTCCTCAAGCAGGAAGACGATTGACCTCAGGGCTGGCCCACCGGCCTCAGGTGCGTCGGAGCAGCTTTCAACACCACGACTAACGGCGTAGTCTCCCCGGCCAGGACCTCGCGCTTCAACGCTTGCGGCGCCAGCCCGGTCGCTGTAATGAAGACGTCGTAAGTGCCCGCCGGCAGGTCGATGGTGCAGCTGCCGTTCGCGTCCGCAGTCACAACCTGGTCCTGGACCATCTGCGGGTGCAGTTGGGAATGCGTCCAATGCACGACGATGACTTTCGCCCCGGCGGCGCGTCCGGCAGGCGAGGGCGGATCGGGCTGCGCTTGCACCGTGACGGCCAGGCGACCGTGATCCTGCGCGAACGCAGTGCTGGCCAGCAGCATTAAGAATGCAAAATAGAGTGGCAAGTTCCGACGCATCGCTCCCTCCGTTTCGAAGTGCTCCGCAGTTTGGACGGGACGCAAAGCCGGAGGTTAGACGGTCGAATGCTGCAGGTCAAATCTGGTCCGGTTGACCTGACTCCTCATCACCCCGCTGGGTGCACCGGTCAGTTCTCTCGGACGAGCCAGCGTGCTTAGGCAGCCATGTCGATGGCCGGAGCGCTTCGTTCCCTGGATCTCACAGGTAAGTAGCGGCCTTTTTCTGAAGCGAGAGACAAAGGCTGCACATCACTGGTGGCTAAGGAGAAAAATCCCATGAGGATTGTAGTTACCACTCCAACCGGCCAAATCGGCAGCAAACTCGCCAACATACTTCTTGACCGCAAATCCGATGTCACTCTGATCGCCCGGCATCCGGAAAAAGTAAAAAACTTAACCAGCCGCGGCGCAAAAGTCATCGCTGGTGAACACAGTGACCCCGCTCTTCTTGAGCAGGCAGTGCGTGACGCCGACGCACTGTTCTGGCTGACGCCCGCAGAGATGACCTCGCACGATCCGTTGGGCACGGCCCGACGCATGGCCGAGGCCGGAGCCAGCGTTATCCGCCAGCATCCCGAGTTGCATGTGGTTCAGCTTTCGAGTGCAGGAGCCTTCCTGCCCACTGGCACGGGACCAATTGTTGGACACTACGAAACGGAACAGAAGTTCCGCTCTGCCGGCAAGAACATCGTCTCACTGCGCCCGAACGAGTTCATGGAGAACCTGTTCTTCTCGATGCCGACGATCCTCGCGCAGGGGACCGTCTACACGACGCTCCAGGGATCGGAGAAAGCCCCTTTCATCGCCACCCAGGACATCGCTGAGGTTGCCGCCGAGTTCCTGCTCAAACCGATCGACGGCCACCACGTCATCGATATCGTGGGCCCACAGGAGCTCTCATTAGACGAGTGGACTCGCATTGCAGGCCAGGCCATCGGCAAACAAATGCACGTGGCCACCATCCCGGGCGACAAGTTGAAAGCCGCAATGAGTCAGGCCGGAATCTCGCCGGAGATGGCAGCGCTACTGGTGGAAATGGAGGAGGCATACCCCAGAATACAAGGGCCACTCGAAGGCGAACAAAAACGCACCGGCAAAGTCACATTCTCGCAATTCGCCCGGGAGGTGTTCGCCCCCGCATATAAGAACGCCGTGCAATCGGCGGCGTAGTCAGCCCAGTGCCCGGTGCCCCAGGTTCGCGTCCATCGTTTGGACGCTAACCTGGGTCCGGGTCAGGCTCGTCAGTTCTCCCGCGCAAGCCAGCGTGCATAGGCAGTCATATCGATGGCGGGGGCGGTGCCCATTCTCTGCAGCCGGGTAATGAGTTCCAGGAGAAAGCTCGTCGTTGCTTTGTGATGGTGGGTCCAGGTAAGGCAGTCCGCTCCCTGGCAACCGAAGGTTCCATAAGCAGCGATGCAGCCGAAATCGAGCCTGCCTTCTCCCTGGTCGGCGGCGAGTAACGGCGACAGATTTTTCCCGATGATGGCGGTTTTCCACTTGTTTTCAAAAGCCAGAAACCCCGCCAGGATCGGCTGCGGTGTTGCCGTGCGACGGCCATCGATGGTCTGCACCGGGGCGCTCGTGCGATGGAGACGCCGGACGCTCGCAGCCTTCCGCTGTGCATATTTCACATGGTCTGACCGGATGTCCTGCTTGGCTTCGAACAGAGCGTAGACGGCCTCTACCGGCACAATGATCTGACCGTGGTGTTCGAAGATCAGGGGCGTGTACTGGCGGTCGAATAGCACCAGGTCAATCTGATCGCTGAACTGTCCGTTGCTGTCCACGATGGTCGCTTTCGCTACCGCGTATCGCTGCGGCAAGTATTTTGTGAAAAGCGTTCTCCAAACCGCCTCGCTGCTTTCGCCTTTGGCCGACGCGTGAGCCATCGCCGCACGCGTGGCTTTCAACTCCTGTTCCACGTTTTCGTGCAGGGCCTGCATCAGTTTCGATAGCGACCACTGTACCCTTGGGCTCATCGCACAATGTCCTCCCATGACAGTGCCGCCGCTTCCCTCGCAGCCCCAGCGGCGGCGCTGACTCTTGCTTTTTCCTGTGCCGTGAGATCATCCGAAATAATGTTGTTCGTGTTTGCCGGGTCGGCGATTCTGGCCGCCGGAAAAGCATCGCGGAGATACTCGAATACTCCGAGGACACGCTGCGACAGCGTCGGCAGCGGGTTGTAGGATACGAGGCCCGGCAACGGCTTCGCCGCCAGCGCGCGGATGACCGACAGCTCCAGATAGAACGACGGGAAATCCAGCCCTTTCTGATTCCTCCACAGCTTCACAATGCGTATCTCGTCCCCTCGTCCCGCACTAACCACCGTCCGCGCATGGGTGAAGACATTGGTCTTGGTCCAGGTGTCGGCTTTGCGCCGATACAGGCTGTGATCGTCGGAAAGCGCGTTCTGCCGCTTCCCCGGCACCAGATCCACGGAGTAATTCGAAGCCATCTCGTCAATCGGTCTTGAAAGGGCACGGCTTGAGGCCATCTCGTCCATCGGTTTTGAAGGGGCACGGCTTCCAGCCGTGCCGTACGAGCCCGCAACAATCGGGGCTTTAGCCCCTGCGCCCCGCCGTTCTTGAAGGGGCACGGCTTCAGCCGTGCCGTACGAGTCCGCAAAAACAGGGGCTTTAAGCCCCTGCTCTAACTGCCGGTTTTGAAAGGGCACGGCTTCTAGCCGTGCCGTCGCCAGCCCCTATATTTGTCATCCCGAGGAGGGCTTCAGCCCGACGAGGGATCTGCTTTTCCGCCACCTTGATATTCAGCGAAACATTCTGCCGCCGGGGCTCGTAGCCGGCCGATGTCAGGCAATCGAACAGCCTGTCGTAGACCTCTTTCAAGGTTCCGTTCGTACGCTCCGACAGGGAGAGAAACAGGTCGATATCCGTCCCGCTGCGAACGGCCGTGCCTTTCCTGAAAGACCCGCTGGGATAGACACCAAGCAGATGGTCTCCGGCCCACTGCCGCAGGATGGGCATCAAGGTAGCTTCGACGCCAAGCAGCGGAGAGCCAGGCCCCGCATCCACCGCCTCCCGCAGCAGGATTCCGTATAGATACTGATCCGCGGTCATAGTTAAAGGAAAATTTAAGGCGGTGGGTGTTCTATCCGTTGTGAGTTGTGTCACAGAGCTGGTGGGTGGCCTATTCAAGCTTCTTGACGGGAGGCCCACCCAAGCTTCCTTTGCTTTTGACGGGTGGCCCACCCAAGCCGGGTTTGCTTGGGTGGGGGGAGGCTCACACCACCGACAAGCCTTGCTAGCCACGTCCATCCTCTTAAGTGAGACTTTAGTCGTTGTCCCAAAAGCTTGCGGCAGGCCTGACGAGTTTTGCTTGTGGCATCAGTCCCATGCGTTCGCGCTTCCTTGCCGTCCAGTCCGATTCGATTTCGACCACGCCCTCTTCTCCGGTCAGATAGTGACGGAAGCTGCTCCAGGCCCAATCCTGCGGCTCTTTTACTAAGCCACGCTTCACTGGGTTCCAATGAATGTAACTTAGCTTCTCCAGCCGCTTCGTCCGGGTGCATACATTGAAATCGTAGTACCTTGCCTGCCAAAAGCGCTCGCGGCCGCAAATCAAACGCCGCGACACCGACTGCTTCATGGCTTGTAACGCGGTGGCCAGTGTCGCGCGCTCCGGCTCGCTGACCAGCATGTGCACGTGCTCCGGCATAAGGACGTAACCACTCACCCAGAAAACGTATTGCCGGCGCGCTTGCTCCAGCGCGCGTTCGACCAGCCGCATCGCTTCCGCCGTCACCAGCAGTTGCTCGCGCCGGTAGCACGTGAAGGTCACAAAATGCAGATCGCCGCTTTGCTGAAATCGCCTGAGTCCCCAAGGCATGATGGGAGAATAAACGCGCCCGGCAACCTGTGTCTGTGATTCGAGCATCCCCACCCGGCATTAGGCTCCATGCCAATCATCTTAAGCCACCTGTCTCCAGGTTGAATAACTGCAGTAACTTAACCACAGTCTGCGCGAGCTTCTTACGACTAAATTCTATGTACTCAGCGTCGCCTTGTATTCCTCCGATGCTTTCGACTCTCTCTTCTACCAGCAACACAAGCCTCTTCCGGGAGGCGTACGCTTTCTCGTCGATAACCCATGGGCTGGTGCTCCATTTCTCCTTACCTACCAACTTGTCGCGCCGAGTGAATATTCCAACAAACATGTGCTGGCCATCAATCATTCCCTTCACCTTGGTTGACACTTTCTCGGCCCTAGGCTTTTCGCCTGTGACCACATCAATACCGATTGCTTCCAGTGCGTCGATTATCGTGTCCACCACCGGCTTGTCGTTCGATGCGAATGAATGCCCCACGAAAGCTGTAGGGCTGAAACCTTCGGCATCCGCCGCTGCGCCGTGGAAAAATTCGCCCACGGCGGTCATAGCAACGTCCTCTACCGCCGCAGCCGTACGGCCGTCAGCTGCGGCAGGCAATTTCCCGCTTGCTTGCATCAATGGAATAACCAGCTTCGGCGTGTAGTCCTTCAAAATCGCGTTAATCTCCAAGTCGTAGCGGCGCCGGACGGTAGCGTGCTCCGAATAGACCAAGATTCGCTGGAAATGAACATTCAGATTAGACACGTACTTGTTCACCGCTCGCGTGGATAACGCGGGGTGCTGTGAAAGCTCGGCAAGCCACGTTTCAGCTAGCATCGCAGCTTGCTTCTTCAGCTCCGCCGAGGCGACTTGACGGCTCGCCACCGGATAGCTTTTCCGGAGCAATACTTTCAGTTCGCGGAGGTCTGCCCCCAGCCTCCGGCACGAAACCACCAATTGGTCGTTTAGCATGCGGGTTTCGCCACTTCCCTATACACTGAGTTACTTCTGTGTTCGGTTTTTGCGAGCCGCCTTTTTCGACTTTGCACGCTTACTGACCGCTCGCCCCTCTCGGGGCCGGTTCACGGCGATCTTGGCGAAACCCGCTGCGACGGCCTCAATACCCTTTGAGGTGATGTAAGAGTTTCCGCCGTCTTCATGTATCCAGCCTTTTTGTATGGCCTTCACAAAATCTCGGTCATAATTCGCGGGAGGGTTTTCGCGGCTAAGGGAGTAATACCGCTTGAGGTCATCGCGGGAGAATGAGGGTTGATTTTCTTGCTTCTCGCGGTAATACGCAAACAGCGTTATGAATTCCGGATGCGAGCCGGGCTTCTTGGCGTCAATTAGCTCGCGGATGGAGAGAGGCCGGGTCGGCGTTTGGGCGGGCACCGGCGGTGATACGGGGCTGGCGTCTGTTTCTCCTTCTGCCTGCGCCTCTTCCTGCCGGCGCGCGCCGGGTATTTCGAGGAGCGTCCGAACAGAGGCAAGAATTCGAATGCGCTCATCACCCGAAAGTGGTTTCAGCGCCGCATGAACGGCTTCTAACGCGGCGATTGTTTTGTCCTTTTTGGCTACTGCCATGTTTCCTCCTTCACCGATGGGCCGAAAATGCAGGCAGTCTATTTCAAAATGTCCTCTCCTTCATCCATTGGTTACGCTTCTCACCGAAATTCCACGATGCCCAGCCGCCCCTGAGTCGAGCGACGAACAGAAGGTCACCCGAAGTCAGAGATTGCTTCAGTAATTCTCGAACTGCTGAAACGGTGAGCTCTGTGTCGATGAGCCACACCGATTTCTCGATATGGCACCACCTGCTGAAATTCTCTTTGATTGCTCCAATTATCAGTTCGTAGTTCTCAGGGGTGTCATTCGGGGTTTTCAGGTCGTAGGCAACCATGTGAACCATGTGCCAAAAGGTAACATATATGATTGGATAGAAGTAGAATGAGTGGGTCTGCGAGGCGGAGTAGGTTATCCTGAGCGGCCATTCCTGACAATTCACTCTTACCAAACCCTCTTCGCCGCAAGCGTAAGTCCGGAACTGCCTGGTGCCCCACGTTCGGCCTGGTGTTGGGCTGACGTGGGCGAGTTGGCCCGTCCCCCGTTCCCAGGTTAGCGCCCAACTGAAGGGCGGCCATCTGGGGCACCTGTTATGCATCTCACTTTTGGCTGTCGAGTCCTTTCTTACAATCCATGCAACCGGTACTAGTGGAGCCCAAAATGCAAAACAAAGAAGACAATTTACATCGCAATCCGGCTCAGCAAGACAATCGCCGTGAAGCCGCCGAACCGTGTCACGAAAACAGCGCGGAGATCGTTGGTGAATCGTTTGACGTGAATGAGAATGATGTTCGCGACCAGGATCGGCCCAACCCTGAAGCGGACCAGGCGTGCCACGAGGAAAGTGCGAAGATCGTGGGTGAGTCGTTTGACGTGAACCAGAATGATGTGCGCGACCAGGATCGGCCCGACACGAAAGGTGTGTGAGGCGTTTCTACGAACAGGCGCGGAGCATCACCAACCGCCGGGTGCCAGGGGCACCAGGCTCGATGGGGACCTAGGGAACCAGCGCGCCTCCGCTCAGGATGACAATTAAGCTTGAGGCTTGAACGCGACAAAATGAAAACGGGACGCTCATCGCGTCCCGCCAGGGCTGAAGCCCAAATTTCTCTTGCTCTTCAACGCCGACCTGAAGGTCGGCTCTTCCCGAACTGACAACCGACAACCGACAACTTCATGAAGGTCGGCTCTACCAGCTCTTGCCTTGCCTGACGGCTGAGAGCTGATGGCTGACAGCTCTTAGTCGTGTACGCCGTCCATAAACGCCCGCAGTTTCCGCGAGCGCGAGGGATGACGCAGCTTGCGCAGCGCCTTCGCCTCGATTTGGCGGATGCGCTCGCGCGTAACCGCGAACGACTGGCCGACTTCTTCCAGCGTGTGCTCGGAGCCGTCTTCCAGCCCGAAACGCATCTTGATCACCTTCTCCTCGCGCGGAGTCAGCGTGCGCAGCACCTGCGCCGTCTGCTCCTTGAGGTTGACGTTGATCACGGCTTCGGCCGGCGAGACCACCGCGCGGTCCTCGATGAAGTCGCCCAAGTGCGAATCTTCCTCTTCGCCAATCGGCGTCTCCAGCGAGATGGGTTCCTGCGCGATCTTGAGCACCTTGCGCACCTTGGCCACCGGGATGTCCATGCGCTTGGCAATTTCTTCCGAAGTAGGCTCGCGTCCGAGTTCCTGCACCAGCTGCCGCGAGGTGCGGATCAGCTTGTTGATGGTTTCGATCATGTGCACCGGAATGCGGATGGTGCGGGCCTGATCGGCGATGGCGCGGGTGATGGCCTGACGAATCCACCAGGTCGCGTACGTCGAGAACTTGTAGCCGCGGCGATACTCGAACTTGTCCACCGCTTTCATCAGGCCGATGTTGCCTTCCTGAATCAGGTCGAGAAACTGCAGGCCGCGGTTGGTGTACTTCTTGGCGATCGAGACCACCAGTCGCAGGTTGGCTTCGATCAGCTCGCGCTTGGCATACTCGGCATCAACGTCGCCCTGCACGATTTCGCGCTGCGTGCGCTTCAGCTCCGGAAAGCTGGCGCCCGCATCCTGCTCCATGCGCTCCAGGTCGGCGCGGATCCCACGCGACTGCTTGCGAAATTCCTTCTTCTGCTCGTCGGAGCGGGTGGCGTCGGCGCGCTTCTCGAAGCTGACTGCCTGCTTCTCCAGGCCGCGCATGCTGTCGACGGTCTTGTTGACGCGATCGATCAGGCGCTTGCGCTCGTTGTTGGTGAAGCCCAGCCGGCGCACCACGCGCGAAACCAGGATCTGCTCGCGGCCCAGGGTCCAGCGGCAACGGCGATGGTCTTTCGGCCGCTTCTTCTGCGGGATTCCCGCCAGCTTCTCCACCAGCTGAATGGACTTCTTGTAGTGGCGCTGGAGTTCGTCGATCTTGCCGGTGATCTCGTTCAGGCGATTGGTGACCACCTCTTCGGTAATCTCCTCTTCGTCGAAGAGAACGATTTCCTTGATCGAACGCACCTGTCGTTTCAGGTCTTCGCCGATGGAGATGATCTCGCGAATGACGATGGGCGAACGCGAAAGCGCTTTGAGCACACGCAGTTGACCACGCTCGATGCGCTTGGCGATTTCAACTTCGCCTTCGCGCGTGAGCAGCGGAACCGTGCCCATCTCCCTCAGATACATCCTGACGGGATCGTTGGTCTTTTCCAGGGTGCCCGGCGAGAGATCCAGCTCCATGTCCTCGCCGGCTTCGATTTCGTCGAACTTCTTGTCGCCGGACTTGGGCCCCTCGAGCACATCAATCCCTTGCGTACCAATGGTGGTCAGCAGGTCCTCGAGATCGTCAGGGGAGTGCATGTCGTGCGGGATCAGATCATTCACCTCGTTATAGGTGAGATAACCCTTCTGTTTGCCCACATCGATCAGTTTTTTGATATCGTCGTACTTATCGTCTAGAGCCAAAGCGGAATTTCCTCTACCCTGCGTCGTACTGGTGACGCGTTTAGTTGTGTGCACACTGCGGCGGGAGCGGTACGGCAGTACCGACACATGCAGAAACTTTCAGATTTTATCATAGGCTGGGCCGCCTCCCTAGCCTTTTCTTCACTTTACCGGCCTTCTCTGTATACGACCGACGCCCGTTTAAGTTACAGCTGGCCCGAAAGCGTCGTACCAAGTTAGATGTTCGCGAGTTGGAGAAGGCTTCACCCTTTTGTGTCAACCATTTAGAGTCGGTTCGCTCCGCTCTCAATTCGGCTCGGTAGCGCTCAGGGTCCGTCGTATCCGTATTCGCTCCTGCAACAGGCGCGCCGCCGATGCGCCGTCCTGCCGACGCTCCGCCTCCTTCAGTTGATGTTGCAAGTCATCCAATTGCCGCCGCAAAGCGCGCCGGCGTAGCGAACGAATCGCACTTTCCAGCAATTCGGGTGTAAGTTCTTCGCGCTCGTCCATCAACACAGAAGCCAGCAGACTGCGCGCCGATTCTTCCAGCGGAAGCGACATGGGGTCGGCACCCTGCTCGTGTGCTGAGAGCATTACCTCGATCAGCCCTTCTGCCGACGCGCCTTCGTGCAATCGTTCCCGCGTGAGGGCAAAGTGCGCCTGGCGCGCCGGCTCGAACTCGCCGTCCTGACCTTCGCGATTACTGGCCGATCCGCCAGAGCCGTCCTGGCTGGCCAGCGCCCGAATTAGCACGCGCTCCGCATCGGTCATTCCACCGCTGCTAGCCGCACTTACACGCAAAGCAGTGCGCGAACCGGCGGCATGACGTAGTTCCTGGCGCAGAACAGTGGATTCAATCCCCAGCCGATGCGAAATTTCGTTCGCCCACTCATCGCGAACAATGCGACTGGGCACGCGCTGAATGTGCGGCAGCAGATAGTTCAGCGCTTTCACTTTGCCCTCCGGAGCACGAGTCGGGAAAAGCGTGCGCGCGCGCTCGACCAGGTAGTCGAAATATTTCTGCGAGTGGCCGAGCGCCTCGGTGTAAGCCTGGACGCCTTTTCGCCGGATATAGAGATCGGGATCGAAGCCGCTCTCGAGAGTGAGCACTTTAATCTGGAAATCTTCGCTGATCAGCAATGCCAGCGAACGCTCGGCCGCCGCAGCTCCGGCGGTATCGGGATCGAAGTTGACGACGATGTTCTTGCTGAAGCGGCCCAGCAGCTTGGCCTGCACCTCGGTGAATGCGGTACCGGAGCTGGCGATGACGTTGTGGAATCCAGCGTTGTAGACCGAGATGCAGTCCATCTGGCCCTCGACCAGGATGGCGTAGTCGAGCTTGCGGATCGCCTCTTTCGCTTTGTCGAGATTGAACAACACCCGCGACTTGGAATAAATCGAGGTCTCGGGCGAATTCAGATACTTCGGGCCGGCCTTTTCGTCATTCGACAAGGTCCGACCTGTGAACGCGATCACCTTGCCTTGTTCATTCGCGATAGGGAACATCACTCGATTGCGAAACTTGGAATAAATCGTTGTCAGTTGACGGTTGTCCGAATCAGTTGTCGGTTGTCGGTTGTCAGTTGTCGGAGGGTTCTCTACCCCCTGACTTCTATTCCCTGAACCTTCCTCTTTTTGCTTCCACGAGAACAAGCCCGACTCGCGCAGCAGGGCTTCGTCGTATTGACTACGCAATGCATCGCGCAGCAGAAAGCCGGAATCGGGTGCGTAGCCGATGCGGAACTCGGCAATCTGCTCCGGCGTCAGGCCTCTGGACGCAAGATATTCGCGGGCGTGCGCTGCTTCTGGACGGCGCAGCTGTTGCTGGAAG
The DNA here is from genome assembly GCA_963819055.1 of uncultured Acidobacteriaceae bacterium. GTDB lineage: Bacteria > Acidobacteriota > Terriglobia > Terriglobales > Acidobacteriaceae > Bog-257. The sequence goes on from CAWFUT010000044.1 coordinate 83,490, forward strand.
AACGCGCAAGCCCGCTCATGGACATCGATCAGCCCACCTCGCATCCTGGCCGCGCGCGCCTCCTCCGGCGAGGAGTAGGTCATCTTCGGCATCGGGATGTTGAGCTTCTCGGCGATCAGGCGAACGGCTTCGGGAAAGCTGATGTTTTCCAACTTCTGCACGAAAGCGAAGACATCGCCGGAAGCGCCGCAGCCGAAGCAGTGGAAGAACTGTCGTGTAGCGTGGACGGAGAATGACGGCGATTTTTCCTGATGGAACGGGCAGAGCCCCTGGAAGTTCTGCGCGCCGCTCTTACGCAGCTTGACGTACTCGCCCACAATGCGGACGATGTCGGCCTGCTCCTTGACGGTATGCGCAAAATCCCCGGGATTGGCCATGGTCTCTCAGTTTGCAGGAGAGCGACGCCATTTGCCAGAGCGCGAATCAATGCCGGGCGAGATTGTGGAGGAAACGCTGTGCTGACCTGTGAAAATCGCGGCCGAATTGGGTCGCGAACGCCTTACTCGCCAGCGCCCATCAGCAAAATCGGCGAGGTAGGCTTGTCGGATCCTTCCTCTTTTTCCAGCGTGATGGCGAAGGCCTTGGCTTCCACGCCCTCGGGCATCGGATGATCCATCACAATGGCATTACCATGCTCATCGGGCTTGAAGACGCCAGCCGCGACCGGCGCGCCTTTCGCCGGAATGACCCATAACTCATACGCTTTGCCCGGAGGCACAGCGGGCAGGTTGCTGGCCATGAAGATCATGCGCTTCTTGGTTGGACTGAAGATGGCAGTTCCGCTGGGCTGCCTGGCCGCCTTCTGCGACGTCAACGAGACGTGCACCGCATCGGGTGCCGTCAATAGCGCGAGGTCCTGGTGCAACTGATCGAGCTGTGTGGTCTGGTCCTGATTGCGACCGGCCAGCTCGGCTACCTGATCTCGCAGGCGTCCGTTGTTATGCCACAGGTTCACGGCGAACACCAGAAGAACCAGCGCGGCCAAGGTCGGAATGAGGGTCCACCACCAGCTGCGTCCGGGAGTTTCCACCTGAGCCGGATTTGGCGCCGATACGCCCCGCGGTTCGGCGGCGATGGCACGCACCAGTCGATCTTTGCTTCGCGCCGGCGGTTGCGGGCCGCCGCTACTTAAGGCCAACAATCCCAGGTCGGCGCGCAAGGCCTGCAATTCGCGGCGGCAGGAGGCGCACGTCTCCAGGTGCAGCTCCAGCTCCTGACGTTCAGCGCCGGTCATTTCGCCCAGCGCGTAGAGCGTCAGATCATCCACGAATTGTTCGTGCGTTTTCAAATCGTCTCCGTGCTCAAGCTCGTCCAGCCTCTTCTGGCGTGACGCCGGCCTGAAGGCCAGCGCTACCGCCTATCCCGCAAACCTGTTCCGCAGAAACTGCAAGCCACTGCGAATCCTGGTCTTGACCGTACCCAGCGGCTCCCCTGTCTTCTCCGCTATCTCGGTGTGCGTCAGTCCCTGAAAAAAAGCTAACTCCAATAACTTGCGCTGATCGGGGTTCATCTCCGCCAGAACGCCACGCACTTTCTCGATCACCAATCTATGTTCCGCCTCGTCGCGCAGGTCGGGACCGCCGGCTATCACGCAATCTTCAATGTCAGTCTCCGGTCGCCGTTTGCGCAGCCGGTCGATCGCACGATGTCGCGAGATCACGGCCAGCCAGGCCGCCAGGCTGCCCCGGCTGGCGTCGAAGGCGTCGGGGTTACGCCATAGCTGGAGGAAGACATCCTGCAAAATGTCTTCGGCGCCTCCCGCGTCCTGCAGCACTCGCAGGGCCACGGCGTACACTACCTTGCCATACCGATCATAAAGCTCGGACATTGCCTGCTGATCGCCCGCGCGAATGCGCGATACCAGCCGCATATCGTCCGTGGCGTCACCGCGAATTACCTGGCTTGGTTCGATCGGTTCCATTTAGTGATACGTGTTCAGGGCAGACGGCAGATTGTGTCAGGGTAATTTTTACCAGATTCTGAGGCTTGAAATCCTATGGACTATCCAGCCATCAGCCGCGCGCCGGGCCCGGCGATTACGATGCGATTTCTACAAACTAACGCCGACAGCTTAGCCCGAAGCTTCGTGACAATATCAGCAAATGCTGGCTTGGACAACTGCAGTAAAGCATCTCAACCGGCCCGATCAACTGCACTCGGGTTCAAGGTTCGATGCAGCTTAAGCGCACCGGGTTCCTCTGCCGAGTGTTCAGGTAGTTGCCAATCGCTCACCCGTGTTTCCTGCGGTTCTGCATTTCCTGCAACATCTCGCCGCGCACGCCTTCCGGAAGGCCGCTGCGAATCGCCGGAAAGATCACTTCTTCTTCCAGCTGCAGATGGGCGCGGAACATCTCGTCCAGAGCCTGGGTAACGCTGCACATTTCGGTGCCCGCGGCGTGTATGGTCTGCGGATTGTTCCGCACCATCACCAGCAAAGGCAGCAGCCGCTCCAGCAGATCATCGATAGCTTGATGCTGGTCGGTCATGGCCAATAGCGCATGATGAAGTGTCTCGTTGTCGAGTGTGCCCAAACGCGGACGGACCGACTCTTCTTCATCGGCTTCGTGTAGCGGCAGCGATACCGTGTAGTAGCGATGTGCGGCGGAAGCAGCCTGCACCACTTCTTCGGACTCTGCACCTTGCGCGTGCGCCAGCTTAATCGCTACGCCAGTGAAGTGACGGATGCGCTGATGACAGCCGATCAGCAGGTCAACCGCGTCTTCGGATTTCGGCTGAGATGGGAGTGGGGAAATCTGATTCAACATGTGGATCCATTATCGCGCGTAAAGACCGGGCATGGGGATTAGGGGTTAGGGGCTAGGATTAAGCACACGGGGGCTGAGGCTACGATCGCACGTAGAATCCTACTGGCCCCTATTCCCTGCCTTCCTATCTCTCGAACTTCATCTCCACGGTGACCTGCACGGGCACCGGATGTCCGCCCTTTTGTGCCGGCTTGAACTTCCATTTCTTCACCGTGTCGACGGCGGTTTTTTCGAAAGCCGCTTCATCGCTGCGTAACACGCGGACTGCGCCTACGTGCCCCTTAGTATTGACTCCAATCAGCATCACCACCGTGCCGCGTTGTTCGGCGCCTTCCGGAAGATCAGGGAACTTCGGGTCGGGGGCCGAGATGGCCTTCGGCGGCTTCATGTCTTTGGTGACGGGCGGGAAATCGGCAAATGCGGGATCGTCGGCCGGAGCCGCAGAAGTAGAAACCGATGAAGAATCGTTCTGCGGACGGCGGGCGTTCGCCCAACCGCTGCTCGCAAATATTGTTAATCCGATGGGCACAATCAACAGCCAACGCAAGCGCATCCATTCAACCCCGAGTGAAGTAAACCCTTGCTCCCATTGTATTAAAACCGCCAAGATCGGGCGGTAACCAGTGTGCCCTGCCGTCTGCACGTTCACATCTGCGTCCCGCCAGCCATGCTATGCTGTTGGCCTCAACCGGAATCGGACGTCCTATGCAGCGCATCGATACAAATCAGCATGTCCACGCTGAGACCCGCGCCAGCCGCTTCCGCCGCACCTGCGCCCGTTGTTGTTGTCGCTAGTCTGTTGCTCGCCAGCCATTTTCCATTCCATATGATTTCGCCGGCTAATGTGCCGCCACCTTCTGGAGATAGTCAATGAAGATAGCCAATGACGTAACCGACCTCATCGGACACACGCCTCTTGTCCGTTTGAACAAAGTGACCGCCGGCGCTCGCGCCACGGTTGTTGCCAAGCTGGAGAGCATGAACCCGTGCAGCAGCGTGAAAGACCGTATCGGCGTCAGCATGATCGGAGAGGCCGAACGCGCTGGCAGAATTCAGCCGGGCAAAACCACGCTCATCGAGCCGACCAGCGGCAATACCGGCATCGGCCTGGCCTTTGTGGCCGCCGTCAAAGGCTACAAGCTCATCATCACCATGCCTGAAACCATGAGCACGGAACGACGCGTAATGCTGCGCGCCTTCGGAGCCGAGGTCGTGCTCACGCCCGGACCGAAAGGGATGAAAGGCGCGATCGCGAAGGCGAAAGAGCTCATCGCCTCAACACCGAACAGTTACATGCTGCAGCAGTTCGACAATCCGGCCAATCCCAAGATTCACTTGGAGACGACCGGCCCGGAGATTTGGAACGACACGGACGGCAAGGTCGACATCCTGATCTCGGGCATCGGCACCGGCGGCACGCTGACGGGCGTCAGCGAATACATCAAGCCGAAGAAGCCGTCGTTCAAAGCCATCGCAGTCGAGCCTACGGAAAGTCCTGTGCTCTCGGGAGGTCAGCCCGGTCCGCATAAGATCCAGGGCATCGGAGCAGGTTTCGTTCCCAGCATTCTGCGCACTGACCTTATCGACGAAGTCGTGCAGGTGTCGAGCGATGAGTCCCTGACCATGGCGCGCCGCCTGGCGCAGGAAGAAGGTTTGCTGGTCGGCATCTCGTCGGGAGCGGCCGTTCAGGCGGCCGTGCGGGTAGCGCGGCGTGAAGAGAATGCGGGCAAGCTGATTGTGGTAGTGATACCCTCATTCGGCGAGCGCTATCTGAGTACGATCCTGTTCCAGCAGTTGCGGGAAGAAGCGCTTGCACTTCCCACAGTCGAGGTCAATGTGTGAGCTTTTTCTCCTGTGCTCGCGAGGATGTCGCCGCGGTTCTGGAGCGTGATCCCGCGGCGAAGTCCAGGCTAGAGGTCGTGCTGCTCTACTCCGGGCTGCACGCGCTCTGGATCTATCGCGTCAATCACTGGCTCTGGATGCACGGCTGGCGCTTCGTGGCTCGCGCGCTATCGCAGTGCGGGCGGCTGATCACCGGCATCGAGATTCATCCCGGCGCCGAGATCGGCCACCGTTTCTTCGTCGACCACGGCATGGGGGTGGTCATCGGTGAGACCACGATCGTTGGCGACGATGTCACTCTCTACCAGGGTGTGACCCTGGGCGGCACAGGCAAGGAAACCGGCAAGCGCCACCCCACGATCGGGAACAACGTAGTGATCGGCGCGGGCGCGCGTGTGTTGGGCAACATCACCATCGGCGAGAATTCTCGTGTCGGCGCCGGTTCAGTCGTGCTGCGGGATGTGCCCGACAACTCGACAATTGTCGGCGTCCCAGGACACATCGTCTTTCGCGCCGGCAAGCGGGTGGTGATCACCGATCCCAAGCAGATCAACGATCCTCTCTCAGAAGCCCTGGCAGCCGTGGCCAACGAGGTGAAGGAACTCAAGCAGCAGGTCCGCGAGCTGCAAGGCCGCGAATTCGCTCCCGGCGAGGCAGATCGGCTGGAAGAGGTCATCCAGATCGACTATCAGATCTGATCGCAAGTAAAAATCCCCCGCCGTGGTTGCAGCGAGGGATTCATTCTAGCCCTGTACAGTTAAGGTCAATAAGTGCGATCGACCCACACAGTCGCCGTCGACCATTGGTGCGTCACATCGATCGCTTTGACCAGGAAGGTGTGATCTCCCATGGAAGTCGAGATCCAGGCCTGGAAGGACGGACCACCCGGAAGCGTTCTCACCAAGACGCCGTCCAAATACACCTGATACTTCACGATCGCACCGTTCGGGCTGGAGGCACGAGCATTCAGATTAGTAGACGGTCCGGCGTGCTGGCCGTTGTATGGCGCAGGAATGGTCACATACGGGGACGCCTGAATCGAATAAGTCGCGGCAGGCGACATGTTATTCAGCACGCTCGGCTTGCCCACCGCTTTTACGAACACCTTGTAATTGCCGGGGGCAAAGCCGAAGGTGGAAAGATCCAGCGAGTTGGTGCCGACATAAAAGTCACCCAGCGACATCAGGTTCTGGCCGTCGGTGGAGATGTAAGCCGTATAGTGATCCAGCGTCGACTCGTCCGCCACGCTCCAGCTCAATATGCTGCCGCTGACCGAAGCAGTGATGCTCAGGCAATTGTCGATGCCGCTCTGGATTTCGGTACCTTCTTCGTAATCATGCCAGGTGACAACCTGCACCGCATCCAACCTGCCGGTGTACCCCGCAACCACTCCCCAGGAGTCAAGCCATGTCTTGCCGCAAAGTTGCTGGATGTGCCGCCCGCCGGGAGGCGCCCAGTTGGCCACGATGTCGTTAAAACCCTTCCAGGCTGAGGCCCAGTTTTCTTTGGTCGGATGCTCAGAGGCGATGTGCAGGAAGTTCTGGGTATAGTCCAGACCTTCATACCCGTTCTGCTGCGGATTCTTGGGCGAGAGCCAGCCGTAAGCACCGATCGTGTAGGCGTTACCGAAGGCGCCGGCATTCTCGAAGATCCATTCCAGATCGGTGTTGTCGTTCTCGACCGTCGTCCAGTTGATGTTGTAGGCCTCCATCCCAAACTGGGTGATGACGGTCTTCCCATCGGCACTGTGAATAGCGGCCGAGGAACTGAAGTAGCCCTTCTGACGCGCGTAGGCGATGAGGTTGAGCACCGCTTGCGTGGCCGAGCACGTCGGATAGCAGGAGAACCATTCGATCGCGCCCTGATCGATCATCAGAGCGAATTTCAAGCTGTTCTGCTGCTCCAATTGCGTCTTTAGTATCTCCGTGGCCCCTTCTTCAAAGCTCCCCGGCCCGTACCAGTCGACCAGCACGCCGTTGAAGCCACGGCTGGTCAAGTCGGCAACCTCTCGCGTCACCTGGTTGGGATCCTGCGAGCTGTAGCCGATATTCGGATGACTGCCATGTACCCAATAAGGGATGTACGTGGTGTAAACCTTCGTTCCTTGCTGTGAAGGAGACAGTAGCGTGTGGACATCCACCTTGCTAACGTTACTGGCCCTAAGGTCCCCGTTATCAACGCACTGACCATGTGTTACGGTGGTCGTTTCGCATCCTGGAAACGAGTTCGCAGCTGAAGTATTGTTGCTGGTCTCGATGGTCAGAGTCGTAGTGGGTACGATTTGTTGATACTGCGGTGATTGGGCGGCGTAGGCAGAGAGCGACAGGCTCAGCATAAAAGCCAAGCAGGAAGCGGCGGCAAATTTGGACATCAGAGCTCCGGCGCGCCGGCGCTGATCGTCGCCGGCACGGTGTAATGGCCCTGCACAAATCCCTGGGAGGAACGTGGCGAGTATAGAGTCCGAAGGTATTAAGGCGTCCCCCGTCTACGCCTGAAGTGAAGTTGTTTTTTTTACTTAGTTATATGTCGGGAGGATGAATACACCTAAGGTACTGAGAAAATGCGAACCCGGCGCTGCGGCTTCCACACCGCCATAAACGGATCCCGTTCCCGATTGGGGAAAACCGAGCCGGGCGAAACCGACATCCTAGTGGATATCTCCTTGCGCGCTCCGCGAAGGACGTCAACTTGTCATCTATGCCAGTTCACGTGGAAGAGAGCCAGTCCGCCGCTACGACTACCCGAGTTCCTCGCGGGCGTCGACTCATTGCGATCGCCGGGATCGTCTTGCTGGCGGCTGTGGTGCTGGCCGGAGTAGTGGCTTCGCATAAATGGCCATTTACTCACGATGCGGTACTCCAGGCACTACAGCAACAAACCGGCGGCGATGTCCAGATCGGGTCGTTTCACCGAATGTACCTGCCTAAGCCAGGATGTGTCGCGGAGAACGTGACTTTCCGGCGTTCCGGCGAGAAAACCGGGCAGCCATTTCTCACCATCCCGTCGCTGAAAATTATCGGTACGTACTCCGGCCTGCTTACGAACCACATCAGCGTGATCAAGGCGGACGGCCTTCATGTAACCGTCGCGACCTCGCAATCGTCGGCTGCAGGTACTCCGGGACCCTTCAACGTGGGGCGGTCGATGTCGGGGCTTAAGATCGGCAAGATTATCGCGGACGGAGCCACCATCGAATTTGCGCCTACCGCTGAACGCAAGCAGCCCTTGATCGTCCGCATCCCGAAACTGATTGTTCATAATCTGGAAGACGGAAAGCCGCTCCAGTTTCAGGCGAGGGTGCAACTCCCGCAGCCGCCCATCGACCTCGACGCGGAAGGCGAGTTCGGCCCCTGGAGCGCCGGACACGGCGGCGAAAGCAAGACCAGCGGCGCTTACACGCTCAAGAGCCTGGATCTTGGGGCTTTTCATGACATCGGCGGTGTCGTCACATCCAAGGGAAACTTCGATGGCACACTGCAACACGTCACCGTTCATGGAACAGCCGACACCCCAAACTTTACGGTCAGCACCAGCGGCCACAAGATACATATAGCCGGCGAGTTCAACGCAACGGTCAACGGTTTGAATGGAGACGTCGATGTTGACGCCCTCCGCGTGCACTATGGGCGCACAACGATCGTGGGCGCGGGCACTGTCGAGGGTAAAGACGGCCAAGATGGTAAGACAGCGACGTTTGAGCTGGCTTCCAGACAAGCCCGCGTTCAGGACTTGTTGTGGATGTTCATCTCTGAAAGCAAGCCACCGATGACCGGGCCGATCACTTTCCGCTCTAAGTCGACGTTGCCACCGGGAAAGGCTCCGTTCCTGAACCGGGTCAGGCTAGTTGGCGATTTTGGCATCAGTAATGGCCAGTATCCGGATCCGGACACGCAGAAGAACATCGACGTTTTGAGCGCCCGGGCCCGCGGACAAGCCGACAAGGTCGAGGACACCAACGAAAAGTTGGGTAATGACAGCTACGATCCCGGCCAGGTTCTCTCTGCTATCAAGGGACATGTTGTTCTCAGCAACACGGTGGCCCACTTGACCGATGTTTCGTTCGAGGTTCCGGGAGCGCTTGCCAACGTCAATGGCACTTACAAGCTCACCACACAGCAGGTGGACCTGCGCGGCTATATGCGGTTGGACAGTGAGCTATCGAAGGCGACGACGGGCGTCAAATCGGTGTTGCTGAAGGTAATGGAACCCTTTATGAAGAAGGGCAAACATAAGGCGTCGGTAGTAGCGATACAGATCGGCGGTACTTACCACAACCCCACGTACGCCGTGGTACCGAGAGCCGAGAAGTAAAACGGGACCGGCGAGGTTCTAAGAACGGCCCCGCTTGGAGGAGCTACAACGTTGCCGGCTGCGGACGGAGCGACCGTTTCCGGTCCTGGCCTGTGCGACTGTTTTCAGTTGTTCAATCTCTGCGAGCTGACGTGCTGCCATCTCCTGTACCAGTTCCAGCACCGTCTTCTGTCTGACTTCGCCAATCTGGATGAGTTGCATGGGCTGAAGAGTATCGAACCCCGAAATTCCGCACATCCCCTGCTGGTCGCAGCCGCTCTACAACCTCTGGACTACACCGTTTTGCCGGCTGAAGTCCCTCCTCCTTCCCGGCACCGCGATGGTAAGATCACTTCGAGCTTGTGGTTTCAATCCGATGAGTAGCGAGCGCATAGCTCCGGTGGAAATCTTTGAACAGATCGAACAGACTGCCAGGGTCTGTCACGAAACGTTGCGAGCCTTTTGCCAGACACTGGACGACAATTCATTGCCCCCCTGGAAGGACGCTCCCGAATGGCAAAAAGAATCCTCGCGGGACGGAGTGCGTTACTACTTCGAGCAGTTTGCCGCTGGCGTTGAGCCCTCGCCGGCTGCGACACACGAACGCTGGTTGAAGCAGAGGAAAGCTGAGGGATGGAAGCGCGGCAACACTAAGAACAGCAAGACCAAAGAACACCCGTCGTTTGTCGCCTTTGAAGACTTGCCGCTGCAGGAGAAGCAAAAAGACTACCTCTTCGCGGCTGTGTGTAAAGCCTTCTGCGCCTCGATAGCCGCGGAAAGAGAGAAGCCCGCCTCTCGCAAGTAACGCCGCACCCGCTACCCTAAGTGAGTTCAGCTTCCCAATCCGATCCCAGGTCTTCACTCGCTCCCATCGTCGCGCTCACCGGTTTCATGGCCGCCGGCAAGAGCACGATCGGTCGGGAGCTCGCCTGCCTGTTACATTGGCGCGCCGTCGACCTGGATAGCGAAATTGAGCGCCGCGCAGGGCAGCGCGTTCGTGAGATCTTCGCCCAGCACGGTGAAGCACACTTCCGCCGCCTTGAATCCGACACCTTGCGCTCCGTCCTGGCTACGACATTGACCCCCACCATACTCGCGTTGGGTGGCGGAACTTTCGTTCAAGCAACGAACGCAGAATTGTTACGTGAGCGGGGCGTCTGTGTTGTCTTTCTTGAACTCGACCTGCAGAAGCTTTTGCAACGCTGTCGGGAAGCCGTGGATCGTGCACACAACCCGCGGCCGCTGGCGGCGCAGGATGAAGCGGAATTATGCAGGCTCTATGATCAACGACTGCCCTTCTATCGTCTGGCCGAACTGACAGTCCGCCCAGGCGACAAGACGGCCTGGCAGGTTGCGCGTGAAATCGCGGCTGCGCTGGGATTGTCCGCCGCCGGAAAACACGCATAGCTCACGCGTCACTTCGCCGCTCCGGCGAACATGATATAACTTGAGTTTTCCTCAAAGAAAATGTCACGGCAGAAAATTGCAGTCGGAATACTTGGCGCTACCGGAGTCGTTGGTCAGCGTTTCATCCAGTTGCTCGAGCATCACCCCTGGTTCGAGGTGGCCTGGCTCGCCGCTTCCGACCGCTCCGCCGGACAAAGTTACGGCGACGCCGCGCGCTGGCGTTTGAAGACGCCCATCCCGGAGCGCGTGCGCAAGATGCACGTGTCGAATGCCGTTCCCGAGGGCGCTCCGCGCGTGATCTTCGCCGCCCTCGATGCCGGCATCGCCCGCGAAATGGAGCCGCAGTTTGCTGCCGCCGGTTGCGCCGTGGTAAGCAACTCCAGCGCGTTCCGCATGCAGGCCGACGTGCCTCTCGTCATCCCCGAGGTCAACGCCGACCACCTGTCGCTGATCGAAAAGCAAAGCTGGCGCAAGGTGTCGGGCGGCTACATCGTCACCAATCCCAACTGCTCGGCCATCGGACTGGTGGTGGCGCTGGCGCCACTTCACCGCAACTTCGGCGTAGAGTCGCTCTTCGTCACCACCATGCAGGCGGTGAGTGGCGCGGGCTATCCGGGCGTCGCCTCGCTCGACATTCTCGGCAACGTCATCCCCTACATCCCCAAGGAAGAAGAGAAGATGGAAGAGGAGACGCGCAAGCTTCTTGGGCGCGTCAACAGCGATCACGTCGAAATGGCGGGCTTCTCCATGACAGCACACTGCAATCGCGTCGCGGTGGAAGATGGACACACCGAATCGGTCTCGGTGAAGCTGAAGAAGCAGGCGTCCGCCGAGGAAGTCATCGCAGTGCTCAGTGAGTTTCGATCGACGCCGCAGGAGCTGCAGCTGCCCCTCGCTCCCGAGCAGCCGATTGTTTACGATGCAACGCCCGATCGTCCGCAACCTCGCTTCGACGTCGATCGCGGCAAGGGCATGACCGTGACCGTAGGACGTCTGCGCCCCTGCGGCGTGCTCGACTGGAAGTTCACCGTGCTCTCGCACAACACCATCCGCGGAGCCGCGGGCGCGGCGCTGCTGAACGCCGAACTCCTGAAAGTGCAGGGTCTGCTTCCGTGATCGTAATGAAGTTCGGCGGTACTTCAGTCGAGAACGCTACCGCCATCGATCGCGTCGCCAGCATCGTAAAATCTCGCCTGCCCGAGCGGCCGTTCGTTGTGGTCAGCGCGATGGCCAAAGTCACTGACCAGTTGCTCACGATGGCGGCCGCAGCCGGACGCGGTGAGCGCGACAACGCCCTGGAAATCTGCCGCGGACTCCGCGAGCGTCATTACCTCACAGCCGGCGAGCTGCTGGGTACGGGCCTGCACACCGAGCTGCACAACGACCTGGGCGCGGAATTCGACTCGCTCGACGAGTTGCTGCGTGGGATCTCCGCCGTCGGGGAACTGACGCCTCGCACGTCAGATTATGTGGTCTCCTTTGGGGAGCGCCTGTCCAGCATGATCGCCGTGCCGGCGTTTCTCGCGCGCGACATCCCCGCCGTGCTGGTCGACCCGCGAAAGGTCGTCATCACCGACGCGCAACACAGCCGCGCCGTGCCGCAGGTGGAAGAGATCAACGATCGCCTGCAAGATCACGTGAAGCCCCTGCTCGACAAGCACAAGGTGGCGATCATGGGCGGTTTTGTCGGTGCCACCCGCGAAGGCACAACCACGACCATCGGGCGCGGTGGCTCCGATTTTTCTGCCGCTCTGGTCGGCGCCGGCCTCAACGCCGATCGCATCGAGATCTGGACGGACGTCGACGGTATGAAGACTACCGATCCGCGTATCTGTCCCAATGCGCGCCGCATCAAGCTCATCAGCTTCGAGGAGGCCGCCGAACTCGCTTACTTCGGCGCCAAGGTCCTACATCCAGCTACCGTTCTTCCGGCGGTCGAGAAGAACATTCCGGTACTGGTGCTGAATTCGCGCAATCCCGAGAACGAAGGCACGCGCATCCTTGCCAGGACGCCGCGATCGAAGTCGCTCTTCAAAGCCATTGCAGCCAAGACCCGCATCACCGTCATCGACATTGTCGCCGCCCGCATGCTGATGGCCCATGGATTCCTGGCTAAGGTTTTCGAGATCTTTGCCCGCCATCGCTGTGCGGTAGACGTTGTGTCAACGTCGGAAGTCAGCATCTCGCTTACGGTCGATTCCAACGAAGCGATTCCGCAGATCGCTGCCGACCTGGAGAAGCTGGCCTTCGTGAAATATTCCGGACGGAAGGCGATTGTGTGCCTGGTAGGCGAGAACTTGCGCGACACGCCGGGAGTCGCCGCACAGATTTTCGAGGCCATCAGCGACATTAACGTGCGCATGATTTCGCAGGGCGCATCGGAGATCAATCTAACCTTCGTCATCGACGAGGCCGATGTGCCCGAGGCAGTCCGCCGCCTGCATGCCAAGTTCTTCACTGATGTCGATCCGGAGGTGTTCGATTGAACGTACTGGTGCTCGGTCCTGGAAAAACCGGTTCGCTGGTGGCTGAGGTCGCGCGCGAACGTGGACACCAGGTGCAGATCATTGACGCCGACGTGAACCAGGGCGCTGCGTGGCTCCATGCGGAGAACCTGCGCGGCATCGACGTGGCCATCGACTTCACCGCACCCGACGCGGTGCTGGGCAACATCGACGCCTGCATCCGCGCGCGCAAGCCCATGGTTGTCGGCACGACCGGTTGGTACGGCGAGATGGACCGCGTGCGCCGGCAGGTGGAAGAGGCGGACACCGGCTTCGTCTGGGGCGCAAACTTTTCCTATGGCGTGAACTTGTTCTTCCAGATCGTGAAGACCGCCGCCGCGGCCCTGCAACACGAGTACACCGGCCACATCACCGAGACCCATCACATCCACAAGGTGGACGCGCCCTCGGGAACCGCGATCGCGGTGCAGCGCGTGATCGAGCAGAGCTCAGGCGTCAAACTGGACATTACTTCGCAGCGCGAAGGAGAGGTGACCGGCATTCATACCTTGGAACTGGAATCCAGCGGCGACCGCATCGTGCTCACGCATGAGGCGAAGTCGCGGCGGACCTTCGCCAACGGCGCAGTGCTGGCGGCGGAGTGGATTGCCGGTAGGAAGGGCTTTTACGACTTCAAAGACATTTTCGGCCAACTGTAGCTTTTAGCCGTTAGCTTTTAGCTCTTAGCAGGCGCTTCCTTCCTGTGCATGATGTTTTACTAAAAGCTAAGGGCTGATAACTACGGGCTTCTTTGAGATTCCCGCCGCAAACGATTATTCTTTCCCAATGAAATTGCGTGGTTGCGGTACCGCCCTGGTCACTCCTTTCCAACAAGATGGCAGCCTGGATGAACCGGCCTTGCGCGAACTGGTGCGCTGGCAGGTCGAGTCGGGCATCGATTTCCTCGTCCCGTGCGGCACGACCGGCGAGACGCCGACGCTGACGCATGAGGAATGGCTGCGCGTCATCGACCTGACGATTGAGACTGCTGGCGGCCGCGTGCCCATCATGGCGGGCGCGACCTCGAACAATACGCGCGAAGCCGTGGCCAAAGCTAAAGAAGCGTCGTCGCGCAGCGGCGTCGACTACATCCTCACCGCGACCCCCTACTACAACAAGCCGACACAGGAAGGTGTCTACCAGCACTTCAAGGCAATAGCCGAAGCTTCGACCAAGCCGCTGGTGTTGTACAACATTGCCGGACGCACCGGAACGAACATCGAGACGCCAACGCTGCTGCGACTGGCTGAAATCCCCAACATCATCGCGGTCAAAGAAGCCAGCGGCAATATCGCGCAGATTGCCGAAGTTTGCGCGACCGCGCCGGAAGACTTCCTGGTCTTCTCCGGTGATGATTCGATTACGCTCGCGGTGATTGGTCTGGGAGGTGTCGGCATCATCTCGGTGGCGTCGAACGAAATTCCGGCGGAGATGACGCGTATGACTGGCGCCGCGCTGTCGGGCAAGTGGGATGTCGCGCGCCTGCTCTTCCGCAAGTATCTGCCGCTAATGCAGGCCAACTTCATCGAATCCAATCCCGGCCCGGCGAAGGCCGTTCTGGCGATGATGGGAAAGCTGGAAGAGAACTATCGCCTGCCGCTGGTGCCGATGAAGAAAGAGAACCGCGCCAAGTTGGAGAAGATCGCGGGCGAAATCGGGCTGCTGCAACCACAATCCGCCGCGAGACAGTAGAAGATCAGGTTATTAGGTTGTGAGTGTAAACGCCTGTTTACGCCAACAATCGCCATACTTGATACGGCTGATCTCATGCGTTATGAACGCAACGACCCGAACTCATGGAGATTTCGAGTTGATGATCATATACTCCGCCGTCTTCGAGGTCTGAAATTTCACTTGTATCGTGATCCATACTCGCACTTGTTTACCGTCTAAGGTGGCAGGTTGAAATCTCCAGGTCTTGATCGCGTTAACGACGGTTTCGTCGATTGCCGTGTCCAGCGAATGTTCCACCCTGATGATCACAGGGCAGCCGGTAACGTCGACAACCAGCGACAAAGACACAATGCCCTGAATGTCAGCGAAGCGGGTTCCTTCGGGACGGACTGGCTGGGTTGTATGAAGCGGAACTGGCGGCTGAATGCGCCCTCCGATGCGAAAGACACCCCCCTCAAAAGCGCCGGGGCGTTGGCAATCATCCTCGGTTGGCGGTGTCCGAGCCAAACCCCGTAATGAGGAACTCAGAACGAGCAACGCGGCGAAGGAAGCCGTAATGACTACTTTCATGGGCTTATTATCAGCCTTCTGTAACATTACTTACGCAACATCGCCATTACACGCATTGACCCGCATCAGGTCTGTCTGCGGCTCAGGCTGCCAATTCCTTCGCCGACATCAGCACTTGCCGGTAAAGCTCCTGATAGTCCCTCGCCATCCGTAATGCGTTGAAGTGTCGCTCTACTCGCGTGCGACATGCCTTCGGGGAGATTCGATCAACTTGGCGTAATGCCTGCGACATCTCCTCGAGAGATTCCACGACGAAGCCCGTCTCTCCATCCGCTACAACTTCCGGAAATGCGCCTCGGCGAAACGCGACGACCGGCGTTCCGCAGGCCATGGCCTCCATCGCCACCAGAGAACTGGTCTCTTCCACCGTGCTGGTCAACAGCAACGTGCGGGCGTGACGCAGCAGATCGAGCTTCTGCTCGCGAAGCGGGGTATCCACAAACCGCACCTGCGACCCCGGAGCCAGATGCGGACGAATCTCGCGATTGAAATAGTCCTGGTGATACCGGAACGGATAGATCTGTCCGGCAAGCACCAGCGGTATCTGCGCTGATTGTGCGGCCTGGATTGCCAGGTGCGGACCCTTCTCTTCGCAGATGCGGCCTAGCCAGAGCAGGTAGTTGCGCTTCGAACTGGTGAAGAGGAAATCGTCTATGGCGATGCCGTTGGGGATCGCGCCGAGGAAGTTTGGCAGGTCGGCGAAGCTTTTCGCCTGCGATTGCGACACGCAGTTGAAGTGCGGGACTCCCAGGTTAGCGTCCAAAGGAGGGACACGATTCACCCCAGCCCGCTCAAATACGGCGCGGCCTGGGGACCCCGAGCGAACCAGGGGTACCACGTCGCGGAAAAATTCCTGGGGATAGTAACTACGCGGGAGATGGAGCGTGGCGAGGACAGGGACAGGACAATCGGCGGCGTGGCGGAAGAAGCTTCCGCTCTGGTCGTGGATCAGGTCGAACTCGTCCGGATGCCGGCGAAGGTAGTTCAGGATTGCGTCAGTATGGGCGCGCTCGCGTTCGTTGTATTGATCCGGACGATCGGCGGGACGGCCGGTTGCGAGCAGGTGTCCGCGGACCTCGGAGCCATCGGAGGCGGCGACCGTGGTGCGATGTCCGGCACGGTGCATTTCGCGCTCCAGCGCGAGCAGCATCTGCTCGGCGCCGCCTGCGCTCTCGGGTGTCGCCGTGAGCAGCGGATAAGAGACATACAGGATTGAAAATCTTGCCATGTGCCGCCGGCTGAAGCCGGCTCGACCCCAAAACATACCTGCTAACGCTGGCCTGAAGGCCAGCTCTACCCAAGCACTGCCGCCGGCTGAAGCCGGCTCGAATCAATTGGATGTCGCTGGACGCGGCCTTGAAGGCCTGCTCTACCCAGTTCAGCCGAAGCCAGTTAGATGCTAACCGCGGCTGGCGCGGTGTTTTGAGGCAATGTCGAGGAAATCGGTGAACGCGACGCACACGTCCTGCGCGGTCATCCTCCACTGCCACACTTCGTAATTCGTTTTGCCCTCATGCGGAGGACGCGTGTAGTCGTACTTGACCTGCGGCCGCACAATCTCGCGCGCGACGTCGAAACGCTGCAAGAAATCTCCCTGCGAAGGGTAGCTTCGGCACATCTCCCGTTTGCGCTCCTCTTCCGCCGCGGTGGGACGCACATCCGCTACCTCGTCGGCGCAACCGAGGAAGTCCTGAAATACGCACGAACCATCGGCGTTGCGGTGATACAACGGAGCCTCCCAGCACGGAAGGGATGCCAGGTGGGCAAGCTGCGCTGCCAGCAGGCTGCACGAGTCGTGATCGGGATGGCCGCCTTCATAGGCCAGGGTCAGGATCGCCGTGGTCATGCGGCGCGCGACAATGTCGGCCAGTAATTCGTATGCGATACGCAAATTGCGAAACAGTTCCTGGTCTACCAAGGATTCCCCACCCGGCATGTCGGCGAGGAACAATACATCTTTCACGCCGGCGGCACGCATGGAGTTGAGCGCTTCCTGCCGGCGCAGTTCGGCATAAGCTTCAGGAGAGCCGTACTTCTGCCAGAAATATGGGTCGGCGGGCGATCCATTGGTCGCGAAGACCACCAGCGGCTCCTGGATGCGCTGTAGCAGCGCGCCAAAGGCAATGCACTCGTCATCAGGATGGGCCACCAGCACCAGGGTGCGGCCCAGTAAGTCGTCGATCCAGGCCATGGTCGTTCGATGCGCGATCTTGAGAGCTGGGTTGAGAGTTACTGCAAGCGCTCTCGATGACCAGTTATACTGCCCGCCATGCACGAACTCCAACCGGAAATCGAGCGCCTTTATGCGTTGGGCGCCAGGGCATCGCAGGATCAGAACGCGACTGAGGTTTTTATCCGCTTTCGCGATGCTTTGACCGCAGGCCAGATCCGCGCTGCCGAAAAGGTCGATGGACGCTGGCAGACGAATGCCTGGGTGAAGGAAGGTATTCTGCTCGGCTTTCGTATTGGCAGGCTGGCGGAGAGTGGCGATCCGCACGTGCTCTCGTTCGTCGATAAGGACACGTATCCCACGCGGCACTTCGCCGCCAGCGAGCAGGTGCGCGTGATTCCCGGCGGTTCGTCGGTGCGCAGCGGAGCGTACGTGGCATCCTCCGTCGTCTGCATGCCTCCGATGTTCATCAATGCCGGCGCCTACGTGGACGAGGGAACCATGGTCGATTCGCACGCGCTGGTGGGCTCGTGCGCGCAGGTTGGCAAGCGGGTTCACATCAGTGCTGCTGCGCAAATTGGCGGTGTGCTGGAGCCGATCAACGCTTCACCGGTGATCATTGAAGACGACGTGCTGGTGGGTGGCAACTGCGGCATCTACGAAGGAACGCAAGTAGGAACGCGGGCAGTGCTGGGCGCCGGAACGATCCTCACGCGCTCGACCCCACTGTTCGATACCGTGAAGGGCGAAGTCTATCGCGCGACCGGGGATGAGCCGCTGCGGGTTCCCGACGGTGCGGTGGTCGTGCCGGGCTCTCGCACTATCACTAAAGGCAAAGCTGCCGAGTGGGGCTTGTCTCTCTATGCGCCGGTGATTGTGAAGTATCGAGACGAAAAGACTGATCGCGGCGTGGAACTGGAGGATTTGCTGCGGTGATGCAAGTGGACGGCTCATGACGGTGTGCTTCAGCTGAAGCCAACTCGGATTCAGAACAAACAGTGTGGACGCTGGCCTGAAGGCCAGCTCTAACCCGAACTACTCAAAGTAGAGTGCAACGCCTGTGCAACATCTGCCAAATTCGCTTTGGGTTACGACTCTCTTCCCTGCCCTGCGCTGGATCGTCCTGGCCGCGCTGGTCGTCTATGGCTGCAAGAAGCGCACGCTGACTGCATGGATCTTCATCGCCATGCTGCTGGGCGCGGAGATCGGGCACGACTTTCCCAACATCGCAACGCATCTGCGGGTGCTGGCGCTGATCTTTCTGCGGCTGATCAAAGCCATCATCGCGCCGCTGCTCTTCGGAACCCTGGTCGTCGGCATCGCCGGACACTCAAACCTGAAGCAGGTCGGCCGGCTGGGGCTGCGTTCCATCGTCTTCTTCGAGATCGTAACCACGATCGCAATTTTTCTGGGCCTGGGCGCGATCAACCTCAGCAAAGCCGGGGTGGGCGTGCAACTGGAACCTGCCGCCACCGCTGACACATCTTCCGTTGCCAAGCTCAGCGCCGAGGAAACGATCCTGCACGTCTTCCCGGAGAACATTGCGAAATCCGTGGCTGACGGCGCGGTGTTGCAGGTGGTGATCTTCAGCCTGATCTTCGCTGTCGCGCTCGCCATGTTGCCGGAGCAGAAGCGGCGTCCCATGCTGAATTTCTGCGAAAGCCTCAGCGAGGTGATGTTCAAGTTCACCAACATTGTGATGTACATGGCCCCGCTCGGAGTGGGAGCCGCTGTAGCCTACACTGTGGGACACACCGGCCTCGCCGTGCTGGGCAGCCTGGGGAAGCTGCTGCTGACGCTCTATGCCGCGCTGATCGTCTTCATCCTCGGAGTGCTGCTGCCCATCGCGCTGATTTTCCGCGTTCCTCTGCGCGCTTTTCTGAAAGCCGTCGCCGAACCGGTCACGATTGCCTTCGGAACGGCCAGCTCGGAAGCGGCTTTGCCGCGCGCGATGGAAGGCATGGAAGCCATCGGCGTGCCGCGACAGATTGTTGCCTTCGTAATCCCGACCGGCTACAGCTTCAACCTCACCGGCAGCTCGCTGTATTTGTCCGTCGCTGCAATCTTCGTGGCGCAGGTCTCCGGCATTCATCTCAGCTTCGGCCAGCAGTTGATGATCATGCTGACGCTGATGCTCACCAGCAAAGGCGTCGCCGGGGTGTCGCGTGCAGCACTGGTGATCCTGCTGGCTACGGCAAGTTCCACGGGTCTGCCCACCGAACCGGTGTTCCTGCTGCTCGGCGTCGATCAACTGCTCGACATGGGACGCACCGCGGTCAATGTGCTAGGCAATTGCCTGGCGGCAGTGGTGATGGCGAAATGGGAGGGCGAGTTCCCGACGGAAACAACTTCCCCGGTTGTAGCTACCGCGTTACAGTAGAACGGTTTCGTGGCTGAACGAAGAGTCATCCAGCTTCTCATGCGCTCACAACCCTCATCCGCTGACAGCGGCCCGCCCGGCGAGACGCCCGCAATCCAAACCACATTTCGGTCTCGGAGTCATGAGGTGTCGCGCATCGAGGCCTTCAGCGACGTGGTGTTCGGCTTTTCTCTGACCCTGCTGGTGGTTTCCCTTGAAGTCCCGCACACCTTTACCGATCTGCTGGCCGACATGCGTGGCTTCATTCCGTTTGCCGTGTGTTTTGCCATCTTTGCGATGGTGTGGTGGCAGCACCACAATTTCTTCCGCCGCTACGGACTGGATGACGGCATCACAGCGGCGCTCAATTTTGTGCTGCTGTTCGTGATGCTGTTCTACACCTATCCCCTGAAGTTTCTGTTCACCGGGATGTTTGGACAGATGGCGGGTACGATTGACAGCAGCGGAAAACAAGTTCACTGGATCGAACCGCAGCAGGGTTCGACCTTGATGATTGTTTACGGTCTCGGCTATGCGACGGTTTACCTGGTATTCGTCCTGCTGTATTGCAATGCGCTGCGGCAACGCAAAGAACTGGACTTAAACCGCCTTGAGATCTTCGATACCTACTCAACCATGATGGAGAGCGGGCTGCAGCTGGGACTTGGTGTAGGTTGCGCGCTGCTGTCAGCAGTCCTTCCAGCGAATCAGGCGGGACTCGCCGGCTTCATCTTCTTCCTGATTCCTGTCGGTATGTCGCTGATCGGCATGATGCGTGCTAAAGCCCGTCGCAAACTGATCGCTGCGATGCAGCAGATCCATTCAAAGTAACCCGCTGCTAAACTCTTTTCATGGCTGATGAGCGCGCGAAAAAGATCAAGCTGATGCTCTTTGACGTCGATGGCGTGATGACCGACGGCACGATTTTTCTCTTTCCTGCTCCCGCTGGAAGTGCCGGGCAGGGCACGCACGAGCATCGTGAAAAGATGGCGGATGCAGGCGGCTTCGGTATCGCCAGTCGTGACATGGTTGAAGCTAAAGGATTCAACGCGCATGATGGGGCAGGCTTTTCGCTGGCCCGGCTGGGAGATCTGAAAACGGGCATCATCACCAAGCGCATCTCGGAGACCGTCGCGCTGCGCGCGCGCGACCTGAAGATCGAATACGTTTACCAGGGACAGCACAATAAGGCTGCGGCCTTCCATGAGATCCTGCAGAGAACCGGCTTGCGGGCCGACGAAGTCTGCTACGTCGGTGACGACGTCATCGATCTGCCGGTGATGCGACTGTGCGGACTAGCCATCGCCGTAAAGAACGCCCGGGAGGAAGTCATTCGCGAGTCGCACTATGTGACGCCACACGAAGGCGGCAAGGGCGCGGTACGCGACGCGATCGAACATGTGTTGCGCGAGCAGGGGTCACTCGAACGCGTAATGGACGATTACATTCACGCCCGAAGCGACGACTTGGCAACGAAAGTCCAGTGATACGACGGCCCGGAGCCGACAGGCAAAAAAAGAGCCCCTCCGATGGACAGGGGCGAGTTGCACATCGGAGGGGTAGCCGTTGTTACACGACCATTCTCAGGGTTGTTACCGTAAAAAACCCCTGGGGTCCCGGGAAGTTTTCCTCCGCCTCAACAATTCTTCGAAATTAGACAAAGATCGTGTAACCCGCAATAAATGTCGCTTTACCCAATGGTCATGATTGATTCATGTCATTGATCCACGATGGGCGACAGTGCTAAGTTGCAAGGGCGCTTCAGTTTTTGCCCGGGCTGCGGGAGGGCTGCTGTCGATGCCCCTATCTGTGAGATTCGTTTTCGCTTTTCAATCCAGTTTGGCTTAAAAAATGCAGCAAAGTGCCTGGATCTGTCTAAGACTTTCGGGCTGACTCTCATCATTGGACTTAAGGGAACCATCCAAGAAAAGTTTTACCTGCAGCACGTAAAAGCAACACACAACAGGATCCCGGCATAGGTTTGTTGATGTTTGTGCTTCACCCTTCGGCGCCAAGGTCAGAAGACAAGCGCGACCATAACCGAGCTTCAGTGAACGTTTGCAACGACTGCCTGGAGGACACCATGACTGGCCGCTGGTATCAATAAATGAGCCATAGCTGACCTGCCTCTCTGTGTCAGGTCGCTCCCGAGAGGAGCAGGTGAATGATTAACGTTATTGTCGCCTTCCACGAACCCATCTTTCGCACCGGAGTCGCCAACCTCCTCGCTGCCGAAGATGACTTGCGAATCATCGCCCAGCCGGTTTCACCTGACCATCTGCGCAATGCCATCGAGAAATTGCACCCCAATGTACTGGTTCTATCGTCAGGCTTCTTTCCCGCTCTAGCGGAGGTTGAGGCAATCGCCCGAATCTGTCAGAGAATGCGGATCGGGGTCCTTATGATCGCCGAGAGCACCGAAAAAACTTTCGATTTCTTCTCGCTGGGTCTCGGGGTGCGCGGGGTGCTCTATCGCTGCGTTAGCGGCAACATGCTGGTGAACGGGGTGCGCCGGGTCGGTCGTGGTGAAATGTTCATGCAAACGCATGCGGCCTCCGATGGGCAGGTCAGCAGCACTGACTTGGTTGGAACCCGGGTCGCATCCAAGCTCTCACGCCGTGAACTGCGGATCGTCGCCGCCATCGCCCAAGGCTACAAAAACCGGGAAATCGCAATGCGCCTGGGAACGAGCGAGCAGATGGTCAAGAATTCGGTCCGTGTAATCTTCGACAAGACTGGTGTATCGGATCGCCTAGAGCTTGCGCTGTTCGTCATGCATCACCAGGTGCTTGCTACTGCCGCGGCTTCGCAACCGCTGCTCCGTATGAAAGCAAAGACCGCAGCCATGAGGCCGGCTTTTCCGGATGATTGCGAGCGGCCCGCTGCTGACATGACGGCCTAGCTCGCCTTCTAATCCGAGTACAGATTCGGCACCAGGCCCAAAACTGCGCCGGGAACGCCCCGGAACCACCCTTGGTACGCCCGGATCCTCCTAAATTGTGGTAAGTAAGGATTGTAGGAAAGTAGTGGCGGGGCATCCGTCTCGCAAAAACTAGGAACGCAGACCGCAACTCGTACCTGAAGTTGGGCATCAGTTTCATTCGGGTTGAACGGGTTCTTTGCTGTTAGTGGCGATTTCCGGTTGAAATCAGGACGGTGACTCCCTACTATGAAAGTTCCGTTGGCAAAACGGAGAACGACAGCGATCGGAGGAGCAAGCGTTCTCCGGCAGAATCAGCAGTTTTCAGTCCAACGAAGTGCAAGGTTTTCCATGTCGAAGCGCTCCCCCTTTGCCCTGATTTTTTGCTTGGCGCTGTTTACCAGTCTGGGCGCCGTCGCTGCCACCATCTCGACCACCCACACCTCAAGCTCTCATAAATCGCATAGCAAGTCCTCGAAACATATAACCGAATCAGCTTCGGCCCAGAAGAAGATGTCGCGCATGCGTCATAGCAGCGCCACCGTGGCCCAGCGGAATCGCGCAACCCATACGGTCGCGCGCAAACATCACTATTACGGTGAGCGCTTTTATGCCAGCTCGTTCGCTAACGACCAGGTCGATGGCGATGTCACAGCTGGCGAGGATCCAGTGGTTCGCGCCGCGGCAATCGAAGCACTGGGCAACATGAACGGCACCGTGGTCGCCATGGATCCCGACAGCGGACGCATCCTGGCGATGGTCAATCAAAAACTCGCCTTATCGGCTGGAGCGCAGCCCTGCTCGACCATCAAGGTCGCCGTGGCACTGGCGGCGTTGAGCGAAAACGTCATCACCAAGGATACGCAGGTCCCGCTCACCAAGACTTGGCATGTTGATTTAACCACTGCGCTCGCGCACTCCAACAATGCCTACTTCGAGGCCGTGGGACGAAAGCTGGGATTCGAAAAGGTCAGCTATTACGCGCACCAGTTTGGATTGGGCGAGCTTGCCGGCTGGAACATTCCCAATGAGCATCTGGGCACGTTCCCTTCGACCGAACTTGATCAGAAGCTCGGCGGCGTAGGCAAAATGTGCTCCTTCGGCGAGAGCATCTCGCTAACGCCGCTGCAACTGGCGGGGCTGATGGGCGCGATTGCGAATGGCGGAACGCTCTACTACCTGCAGCATCCCACCACTCCCGAGCAGGTGGCGAATTTCACACCCAAGGTCAAGCGCAAGCTGGATATCGGCCCGATCATTCCAGAGATTTCCGAGGGCATGGCGGGAGCAGTCCAGTACGGCACCGCACGTTTATTGAAGTCTAACTTCATGGAAGAGCCGGTGCTCGGCAAGACGGGCACGTGCTCCAAGGACGGCACGCGCTTCGGTTGGTTCGGGTCGTTCGCGAACACGCAGTACGGCCGCATCGTGACGGTGATCTTCCTGGAGGGTGGCCGCCCGACCTTTGGTCCCAAGGCAGCGGAGCTGGCGGGCATCATGTACCGCAACCTCTACGACCATGACTACTTCGTGGCGAAGAATCCGCCGACCGAAGCACAGCGCACCGGAACAGGCGTAAACGGCGCGCAGCAATAAGCATCAGTTTTCGTAGTAACCGGAAAGCCTCCTGCACAAGGAGGCTTTTTAGGTTGGCAGGCTATCGCGCGAAGGGCGAGCCCGACTGCTGCTGTAGATGGTCCAAGGCATTCTGGTAGCGATCTTTCATAGTCGCATCCTGGGTCGTGTTGATCTGCTCGGTTAGCCACTTCAGCATGGCTGCGCGCGAAGGATGCGGCAGAATGTTGTCGGAATCGCTGATGCGCCATTCGGTGTTTTGTGAGGTGACGCTGTAGAAGACGTCCTGGATGGTGCCTTCCGGCTCCTGCACATAGCCCAATCCCGGATCGAAGGTGCCGAGCAGGCGATAGTGTACGGTCACGGCGTATTTATTGTGGTCTTCCGAAGACTCAGGATCCACCGTGTAGCGGGCAATCACATTGATCTTGGTGAATGGCTGCGGAGAAGTCCACGAAACCAGCGGCTGGAATTTCGCCCACATCTTTGGATCGAGCCGCCCACCTTCATAATCCAAGCGGCAATATTTGGAGACGAGTTCCCGTACCTGCGCGGGCGTAGTATCTTCCTGCGGCCGCTGCGTGGGCATGGGAAACTGCGCAAAGACGGCGCCGGATGCACTGAGCAGAAACGCGATAACGACGATAGCGCGGCGAATCGACGACACGACCAAAAGATCCCCTCGATGAATGTAGGCACACTCCTCTTGAAGGGTACACCGGAACGGCGGCTAGGCGAAGTATTTGAACTGCCGATCAGCCGCGAGCAGTTTTCTGATCGCTGAAAACCTGGCCGTCGCGAATATGGATGACGCGGTGCGCGTACTCGGCGATGTCGTGTTCGTGGGTTACTAGTACGATCGTGTTGCCCTGCTCGTGCAGGCGGTCAAACAGCGCCATGATTTCGACACCGGTCTGCGAATCGAGGTTGCCGGTCGGTTCGTCCGCCAGAATGATCGAAGGATTGTTCACCAGCGCACGGGCAATGGCGACGCGCTGCCGCTGGCCGCCTGACAACTCATTCGGCTTGTGGTTCATGCGCTTTTCCATGCCTACGGAAGTCAGCACACTGCTTGGCGCGCTCGATGCGCTCCTCGGCTGGCATGCCGGCGTAAATCAGCGGTAGCTCGACGTTGTGCAGCGAGGTGGCGCGGGGCAGCAGGTTGAAGGTCTGAAAAACGAAGCCGATTTCTTTGTTGCGAATGTGGGCCAGCTCGTCATCGTCCAGTTCGCTGACCAGTTGACCGTTGAGCCAGTAATTGCCTTTGCTGGGCGTGTCCAGACAGCCAATCAGGTTCATCAGCGTCGATTTGCCGGAGCCCGACGGACCCATGATGGCAACGTACTCGTTCCGCTGGATGCGGACATTGATGCCGCGCAGAGCTTGCACCTGCTGCTCCGAACCCATGTCGTACGTCTTCCACAGGTCTTCCGTGCAGATAATGCAGCTCTCAGGTACAGCTTGATTTTGTACTACAGCCGGGCTCGCCAACTCCGTGGCCATCCTCTTCTCCTCGGCTGGTCGCTGATCTGGATTGGTCATGCGATACAGGTTACTCGTTTCCTGCCAGCCTTATGTTATGTCGTCCTCAAGCGCAATTATGATTCGTCGTCGCTTTTCGGCTTGACGGTATTATCAATCTTCACGCTGGCACCATTGCGGAGCGTGCGCAGCACTTTGTAACTGCCGGTCACGATCTCGTCGCCTTCCTTGAGTCCGCTGCTGACTTCGATGTCGGTTGTGCCGCTGATGCCGGTTGCAACCGGTACGAAGACGGCATCCTTCTTGTTCCGGATGACAAAAACTCCTTGCAGCTCCTCTTTCGGATCTCCTGCACCGGTCGTAGCAGCTTGCACCGAATCTTTCTTGTCCTTGTTCTCGGGCGTGAGTTCCCCGCGCTCGCGAATAGTCAATGCCTGAATCGGAATGGCCAGCACGGCGGCCCGCTTGGCGGTCGTTATGCGTGCCGTCGCGGAAAGGCCGGGAAGCACATTCGCTGGTGGATCCTGCAGCGCGACGACGACTTTGAAGTCCTTCGCTTCCTGCCCGCTGGAGGTGGTTTGCGCGGTCGAAACGCCGGTGGAGCGCAGCAACGCATTTCTACCGATCTCCGTCACCACGCCCTTGAATTTCTGCTTCGGCATGGCGTCGATGGTCATTTCCGCCGGCTGGCCTAACTGCACATTGACGATATCGCTCTCGTCGACTCTCACTTCGGCGGTGATGACCGAAGTGTCTCCGATCGTCATCAGCGTACTGCCCGGCGAATTCTGGATGCCGGGCACAACCGTCTCGCCTTCGCGCACCGGAACGTTGGTGATGATGCCGTCGAACGGAGCTTCATACTGCGTCTTGCTCGAGACATCGGCGGCGTGCCGCAGCATGGCCTGATTCTGATTGATGTGCCCTTGTGCGGAATCGAGCGAAGCCTTGGCCTGCGCCAACTTGGCCTTCGACATTCCTTCCTGTGCGATGGCGGTGTCGTAGGCGGTTTTCTTGGCATCGTAATCGGATTTCGAAATCAATTGCTGGTCGTACAAAGCCTTGTTGCGCTCATAATCCGTCTTGGCATGATCCAACGCCGCCTCCGAGGAATTCAGATCGGCGACTGCCGTATTCACCGCGGCCTGCGCGGCAATGGCATCGGTGCGCGAAGCATTCAACGCCGAGTCATTTGCGGAAACATCGGCCGCGGGCTGAACATTGTCCAGCAAGGCCAGCATCTGGCCCTTCTTAACCCGATCGCCTTCCTTCACGTACAGATGGGTGATCTTGGCGAAGGCGTTGGCGCCAATATTGACATAAACTTTGGGCTTGATCTCACCCGACGCGGTAACCACCGACGTTAAATCCTCCCGCACAACTTTACCGGTTTGAACCGCAATGACACCCTTATGGCTTTGCTGGACGGTAAATCCGACGATGGCCAGCAAAACTACTACGACAGCAGCAATCAGTGCGAACTTCTTCCGGTTATTCATCGATCCTCAGAGGTAAACCCGACAGCGAACGCACCGCAACATCCGATAGTACGAACTAAGACGGCCCAAGGTTCCTGAAGAGAGCACTATTCAGCGCTTTCGGGAACGCAAGAATTGGCCGAATCGGCAAGGGGGTGCGACAACCAGAACTGGGCTATCCGGATGTTGCGATTATAGCCGTTATTCAAAACGGATGGCGCCCAGCTGGCGCAAATCGCGGAGCCATGCTCTTGGCTTCTCCAAGGCTCGCCACCCGGGATTCAAAAATCATCCGGAGGGCCTTATTTTAAGCAACTTGAAGCAATCTACGGGGTTGTCAAAAGGGAGTGAGCAGCGGCATTCAGGGATTAGCGTTTCGTCCCGATTACCTTGCTTTCACAGTGACCAGAACATACAATTTAATAGCCCTAAGTGTTTTCCCAGGAGCCCGTTGGTAGAAATGAAGTTGCGTCTGTTTCGTTGGTTTGTTGCTCCACTGTGGTTCGCCGCCGTCAGCTGCTGTTTGATGGCTGCGCAAAACTCTGCGTCATCGGCCGATGCCTCTAGCCAGGCTCCGGCGCAGGCCGCTTCCGGCCAGACTGCGACGCCTGCTCCGTCGAATCAAGCTGCCACGCCCACCACTTCGGCCGCGCCGACTGCCAAAGGCGCTTCTGCTACGGCCTCGCAAGGACAGACCGCCGATCAGCCTGATCCGCTCAAGCGGCAACTGACGCAGGAGCAGAAGAAAAAGAATTCCAAGGCACTTAAGCAGGAATTGAGCGGTACCTACAAGAAGTGGCTCAAAGAAGACGTCGCCTACATCATCACGCCGGAAGAAGTGGCAGCCTTCAAGCAGCTGTCCAACGACGAGGAGCGCGACCAGTTCATTGAGAACTTCTGGCTGCGTCGCGACCCCACTCCGGACACTCCGGAGAACGAGTACAAGGAAGAACACTACCGGCGCATCGCTTATGCCAATGAGCATTTTGGGGCCGGTATTCCTGGCTGGAAGACGGATCGCGGCCGCATCTACATCATCTGGGGCCCGCCCGATCAGATTGAATCGCATCCTACCGGCGGCACTTACGACCGCCCGCAGCAAGAGGGCGGTGGGACCACGACCACCTATCCCTGGGAGGACTGGCGTTATCGCTACCTGGAAGGTGTCGGCGAGAACGTCGAGCTTGAGTTCGTCGATCAGTGCTCGTGCGGCGACTACGAGATCTCATCCAATCCTAACGACAAGGACGCTTTACTGCACACTCCCGGCGGCTCGACCATGTACGAGCAGATGGGTCTCAGCAGTAAATCGAGCCGATTGGATCCCTACGCTCCCAATGCCAGTCCCGAAGCCGGCATCGAAAGCAGCAACGAGTTCGACAAACTGGCAATGATCGCCAAGGTACAGGCGCCGCCCCCGGTCAAGTTCAAAGATCTGGAAGAGGTGGTCAGCCACCACATTAACGTCAGCCTCATGCCCTTCGAAGTGCGTACCGACTACGTGAAAGTTACGGGCGATACCGTACTCGTCCCTGTGACCTTGCAAGTCAAGAACAAGGACATCACGTTCGTCTCAAAGGATGGCATCCAGCGCGGCACGGTCAACGTTTTTGGCCGAGTGACCGGCATTACCGGCAAGGTGGCTCAGACGTTCGAAGACACGGTACAGGTGGACGTTCCCTCGGAACTGCTGGAACAGACCATGGATCACTCCTCCCTGTACTGGAAGGCGGTTCCGTTACGGCCCGGCCGTTATCGCATCGACGTGGTGGTGAAAGACGTGAATGGCGATCGCGTGGGCACGTGGAGCAGAGGCATACTGGTTCCGGAATATACCGACGACAAACTCGCGTCGTCTTCGCTGATCCTGGCGGACCGCGTGGAGAAGGTGCCCTCCAAGAGCGTGGGTTCCGGCAGCTTCGTGCTCGGGGAAACCAAGCTGGCGTATCCGCACCTTGACGGCGCCGATGGCAAGCCGCCCAGCTTCAAACACGATCAGCGGATGGCGCTATGGATGCAGGTTTATAATCTGCAATCAGACGACAAAACTAAAAAGCCGTCAGCCAAAATCGATTACGAAATCGTAAACCTGGCGAATAACCAGGCCGTGGTTCATTCGTCGGAAACCACCGATTCCATGGGAAATGTTGGCGACCAAATTACCTTGGAGAAAACTGTATCGCTGAACAGCCTGCAACCAGGGCTGTATAAGCTGACGGTAAAAGTCGACGACAACGTCTCGAAGCAGCAGATCGCACCTTCTGTGCGATTTGCTGTCGAGTAGCTTTTGCTATTGGGAGCTGAGAGCGAAATATCGGTCTCAGTTTTGAATCCCGGAACCTCTCATAGGGGGTTTTAAACCATGACCCGAATCATCGCGTACTGTGTGTTGCTGGCGTCGCTCGGTGTAGCGGCCTCGGCAGGGGTCACTCCGGGCTCAATTTCAGGCTACGTGCGCAACACCGCCGGTACCCCGCAGATGGGCGCGACCGTACAGCTGGTCAGCGCCGCAGGACAGCTCATGGTGGTCCATACCGACGGAAAAGGCTATTTTTCCGCGACCACCCTGGTTCCCGGCAGCTATGACGTCCACGTCTCTGCGCCTTCGTTCCTGCCCACTTTGCGCGAGGACGTTGTCCTCGCTGCCGGCGCCAGCAAGGTCCTGAACATCACGCTCAGCACGTTGTTCGAGGCGGTCAGCATGCTTCCACCGCTGAAGAAGAACAACGATGAAAACGATAGTTGGAAGTGGACCCTGCGTAATACCGCGAACCGTCCGGTATTGCGCTTCGACAACGACACTGCTTTGATCGTCGAAACTCAGCAGGAAGGGCAGCAGCTCAAGGGCACCCTGGCTCTGATGGCAGGCGCTGCCAGCGAAGGGTACGGTAGCGCATCCGATCTGGGTACTGCCTTCAGCATCGAACAATCTCTCTTCCACACGGGCACCTTGGGATTCTCGGGCGACCTCGGTTACGGAGACGGCACGCCGGACGGCGTCCTTCGAACCAGCTATGTCCGTAAAGGCAGCGACGGCTGGAACCAGTCTGTTGCCCTAATGGTTCGCCGCTTTTCTGCACCCGACACTGTTCCCCACGGAGGCGCTCTGGACGCGATCTCCATGTCGTATGCCGACGGATTTTCGATTGGCCACGTGATGGACTTCCAGGTCGGTGGCGAGGCGGAAGCGATTCAATTCCTCGGCCAGGAAGCTAACGCCTTCCGGCCCTCGGCGATTGCCGATTTGCATCTTGGCCCGAACACGATTCTGGAGTACCGCTACTCGACCACCGAACCCAACACCCGGGCCAGCAAGGGTTTCGATACGGCTCCGGCCGACCTGTCCGAATCGGCCCCGCGCATGACCATGGTGAATGGCGATCCTCTGCTGGAGAATGCCCACCACCACGAGGTTTCGCTCTCCGAACGGATGGGCAACAACAAGCTGCAGCTTGCCTACTACAACGACCGCGTCAAAGACCCGGCCTTGCTCGGCGTGGGCGAGATTAGCAGCTATAACGGCGACATACTGCCTGACGTCTACTCCGGCACTTTCAGCTACAACGGCGGCGAACTCCAGGCCCAGGGCGTACGTTTTGTGTTCCAGCATCGGATTTCAGACAACTTCACGGCTACCGTGGACTATGCTTACGGCGGCGTGCTCGAACTGGAACAGCCTGGTGTTTCCTGGACGGCGGTGCACGACAGCCTCGATAGCGGCTGGCGCCACTCGGCGGCACTCAAGCTGAACGGCTTTGTACCGCGCACCCACACCAAGTGGATTGCATCGTATCGCTGGACCAGCGGCCAGACGCTCGTTCCGGTCGATCTCTTCAACGCTTCGGCAGGGCAGACTGATCCGTACTTCAACCTGTTTATCCGGCAGCCGCTGCCGCACTTCCACGGCATGCCCGGCAGCATGGAAGCGATCATCGACGTGCGCAACCTGCTGGCGCAAGGCTACGTGCCGGTGGTTGGACCGGACGGCCAGACCGTGTATCTGGTACAGTCAGCCCGCAGCGTACGCGGCGGTTTGGCATTCACATTCTAGGTTCGTACAGGTTTCAATAACGCAGCCCGCCGAGATGGCGGGCTTTTTGATTGGGCGTCAATGCGGCTTGACGATCCATGTCGGGCAGTACTTCCAGCGGTGTCCGGGCGAAACGCAATCAAATTAGGGCGGAAACATGTGCATTACTGAAGTACAGATCAGTCTTTCCCGCCGAGGCGACTGATTCGGAGGAGGCCTGGAGGCACGAGGTCGAGTCTAGCGAAGCGAGAGGGGATTCTCATCAGCTGAGCGTGCGAGCCGAATCCAGCAGTCGATCCGACCACTGTCACTTGTGTAATGGCGATATATCGCCAGTTATGGTGACAGCTTGGCATGAACACACAACCAGCGACCGCCTCTGCCAGAACCGATTGACCCTGCTTCGCGTTACGGCGCAAAGTATCCCGAGATGTCCAGAATCAGTTGCGTCAGTCCTGACGCGTAAGCGTCAATCGAGCCGTTAACGTTCGGCACAATCGCCATGTTGGTCGTGGTGAATCCGTCCTGGGCATTCAGGGTCGAGACAACGGGTTGGTTCTCGCCATCCGGCCACAAGGTAAGATATCCCAAAGAACCGCTCGGCACGACCGTCGCATTGAACACGTAAGCCTGTGCGTTCGGCGGGGCGCACGGGCTGTTGATTATGTTCACGGTCCGTTCGCCGCTGAACGGCTGACCGTTGTTATTGCGGCTGTCATAGGCGCGGCAGGGCACTACGGTATGCAGTGACAATCCACCCTGTCCGGGCGCGGCGAAGTAGCCGTTAATGTCGACAATCAAGTCGGTGCTGTTAAACGGATAAACCGCAATCCCTCCGCTTGTACCCGCCGGAACAATCGCTGCATTGGCAACGTCGGTCGCGGTCGGATTGTTCAGCGTGGAAACAACTGGTTGGGTCTGACCCTCCGGCCACACCGTCAGATAGCCCAGCCGCTGTCCCGCCGGGTGCGGCACCACAGTGAAGTTCATAGAGTAAGCCGCGATATTCGAGCCTGAAGGGATACAACTGCTCTCCGGCACCGGGAAGTCGCGCTCCACTCTCGCCTGCAAGTATGGACCGCCCAGGGGTCCATTCGTTCCTCGAGTATCGACCACGCGGCACGGCGTCAGCGGATAAAACTGCAACGTTTGCGAATTTGCCGGCGTGAAATATCCGTCGATATCCAGGACGACGTCCGTCGTATCCGTGACGTACACGCTGACCGCACCAGTGGCGCCCGCTGGCACGATCGCAGCATTGGCCTTGATCCGGCCATCGGGAGAATTCATGGTGGAAATGTTCGGCTGAGGCCTGCCTGTGGGCCAAATCGTCAAATATCCCAGCCGGCCATGAGGAACCACCGTCACATTAAGCGAGTAAGCCACCGCCGAAGGCGGGATAGCGCAGTTCGGCTGTTGGGGAATGGCAAAGCTGCGGAACAAGCCGCCCTGGATGGGCGGTCCGCCGAACGGGCCGTTAGGGTTGCGAGTGTCCACGACGCGGCACGGAGTCACGGGAACAAATTGCCAGTTCGTCGGACTGAGACCTGACGACAGACGGAAGACAGTGCCACCTCCGTTGCTGCCGCCGTATGTGCCTGTGCCGCCCTCATAGGTTGTCCCATAGAAATTGCCGTCGACGCCTTGTAACAGCGCTGCCACAGGGCGCTCGCCATCGGTGCAGTTCGGCTGAGAGCAAAACGTGTAGAGGACGGTGTAAGCCCCGTTGGGAGTGATCTGAAAGGCCGTGTTGGCTTGAGTGGTTCCGTAGAAATTTCCGTCCGTTGCCTGGATGAGCCCGGCCCAAGGGCTGAAGCCGTCAGCGCAATTCGGTAGCGAGCAAAAGCTGTAAAGCGTGGACAGAGTTCCACTGGTAGAGATTTTGAAGATCGTACCGGGACCGCTGTCATCGCCACCGGAGTACTCGGTTGTTCCATAGAGATTGCCGTCAGTGCCTTGTACTAGCGCTCCGAAGGGATAGCTCCCGTCGGTGCAACCTGGTAGTGAGCAGAAGCTGTAGAGTGAGGTGAAAGTGCCGTCGGGGGTGATTTTGAAGACGGTGCCACAACCTTCTCCTCCGCCGTTGCCGCAGTCGGCCACGTTGGCGCCGCCTTGTTCCGTCGTTCCATAGAAGTTGCCGTCCGCGGCTTGCACCAGTCCGGCAATAGGGTAGAAGCCGTCAGCGCCATTGAAGGCGTGCAAAGTGGTCAGCGAGCCATCCAGTGTAATTTTGAAAACCGTGCCACAAGGCTGGCCTTGGTAACAGTTGAAGATGGCTCCTCCGGTTCGGGTTGTTCCGTACAGATTGCCATCGGTGCCTTGCACCAGGGTTCCGGTAGGTAAAGCGCCGTCAGGGCAGCCGCCCAGTCCCTGCGGACAAAAGGAATAAACCGTGGTAAACGCGCCGCCTGATGTAATTTTAAAGATGGTACCAGCTCCACCGCTAGGCCCCCCACCAACCTCAGTCGCACCGTAGAAGTTCCCGTCGGTGGCCTGAACCAAGCCCGCCCAAGGTTGGCCGCCGTCGCCGGCGCAGTTTGGTTGCGTGCAGAAGACGTGCAGCGTGGTTAGGGCGCCGTCCGGTGTGAGCCTAAAAACAGTGCCATCTGCAGGCGGAGCACCCCCGCCGGCGAACGTCGTCCCGTAGAAGTTTCCGTCCGTGGCTTGCACCACTGCCGCCTCAGGGTTCGCTCCATCAGCACAGTTTGGTTGCGAGCAAAAGCTGTAAAGCGTGGTGAGCGTTTGCGCGGTCGAGGGAATCGTCATCACTGCACAGAACGCAATAGCGACACCGATCTTAGTCAATAAGCTAGAAACTCTCGATGACGGCCAGATTGAAGCGCGCACAGATCCCCCATCAATCTTTCACTGGGATTGGACGTGACAGCCGTAGCCCCTTTTGCCAAATGCGGCGACAACGAACGCTTTTTGTGGGGTGTTACTTTACATCGAATTTCCGCGAGACTCCAGCAGAAAGGGATAACTGTCGCAATCAGGCGTTATCGCAAGTTACCCGAGAAACATACGCCCGTTTCGGCCGCTTACGGTAATTCGGAAACGCTAAGAGGGGCACAATTAACAATTCGGCCTGTGGACTCGTCGAATCCGCAGGCCGAAAATTTGTCCTGACCGAGAATTGCAGCGCCAAAGCGCTGCTACAGCCATTAGTGTCCGACGCTGTGTCCCGCCTTAGCAGCCACTTCCAACCGGACCTCAGCGCGACGCAGCGCAAGATTCACCGCGTCATAGTCCATCTCCGGAGAACCTTCCCGCAACTCTTGTTCTGCCCGAGCCTTAGCTTCCTCGGCGCGCTTCACGTCGATATCTTCCGGCCGCTCGGCTGCGTCCGCCAGAATCGTCACCTTGTCCGGCAGCACCTCGGCAAAGCCCCAGGACACAGCCAGGTATTGCGTCTGGCCGCCCTTGATGTAGCTGAGCTGCCCGGCTGTGAGCTCGGTGATGAGTGGCGCGTGCCCCGGCAGAATGCCCAGATAGCCGCTCTTGCCGGGCATTTCGACCTGGTCAGCGTCCTCCTGCACCAGCCGTTTGTCGGGCGTGACGATTTGTAAATGCAGCGTGTCAGCCATAAAGGAGTTGTCGGTTGTCCGTTGTCCGTTGTCAGTTGTCGGTTACCACTTGCCAGCACTGGACTTCTACAAGCTGGTAGTGGCCAAGTGCAAACTGCCAGTTGCTCTTTATGCTGTGGCCTTCATCTTCTCGGCCTCTTCCAGCACCTCGTTGATGTCGCCCTTCATGTAGAACGCCTGCTCCGGAATGTCGTCGTGTTTGCCGTCGACAATCTCCTGGAAGCTGCGCACCGTGTCATCGATCTTCACGTAGCGGCCCTTCAGGCCGGTAAACTGCTCGGCCACGAAGAACGGCTGCGAGAGGAACTTCTGGATCTTGCGGGCGCGCGATACCGTGAGCTTCTGGTCTTCGCTGAGCTCGTCGATACCCAGAATCGCGATGATGTCCTGCAGGTCCTTGTAGCTCTGCAGCACACGCTTCACTGCCTGCGCCGTGTTGTAGTGCTGCTCGCCGACGATGCGCGGATCGAGAATGCGCGAGGTGGAAGCCAGCGGATCGACCGCCGGGTAAATACCCAGCTCGGAGATCTGGCGCGACAGCACGGTGGTCGCGTCCAGGTGAGCGAAGGTCGTGGCCGGCGCCGGATCGGTCAAGTCGTCGGCGGGCACATAAATCGCCTGCACCGAGGTTACCGAGCCCTTCTTCGTGGAAGTGATGCGCTCCTGCAATTCGCCCATTTCGGTGGCCAGGTTGGGCTGGTATCCCACGGCGGAGGGCATGCGGCCCAGCAGCGTCGACACTTCCGAACCCGCCTGCGTGAAGCGGAAGATGTTGTCGATGAACAGCAGCGTGTCGGAGCCTTCTTCGTCGCGGAAGTACTCGGCGACGGTCAACGCGGTCAGCGCCACGCGCAGACGCGCTCCGGGAGGCTCGGTCATCTGGCCATAGATCAGGGCCGCCTTCGATTTCGATGGCTCCTTGATGTTGACTACGCCCGACTCCTGCATTTCCAGCCAGAGATCGTTGCCTTCACGAGTGCGCTCGCCCACGCCCGCGAACACGGAGAATCCGCCGTGCTTCAGCGCGACGTTGTTGATGAGCTCCATGATGACGACGGTTTTGCCCACGCCGGCGCCGCCGAACAGACCGATCTTGCCGCCCTTCAAGAAGGGTTGGATCAGGTCGATGACCTTCACGCCGGTCTCGAACATTTCCATTTGCGTGGACTGCTCGTCGAAGGCAGGCGCCTGGCGATGAATCGGATTGCGCTTCGCGGTGTTGACCGGACCCAATTTGTCGACCGGGTTGCCGATGACGTTCAGCACCCGGCCCAGGGTCTCGCGACCTACGGGGACGGTGATGGGGCCGCCGAGGTCGATGGCCTTCATGCCGCGCACCATGCCTTCGGTAGGCTCCATGGCGACGCAGCGCACCCGGCCTTCGCCCAGCTGCTGCTCGACTTCCAGAATGACGTCCAGCGGATGCGGGACATCGAAGCCTTCGCTGGTGACGCGCAGCGCCGTGTAGATGGGCGGCAGCGCCGACTCTGAAAATTGCACGTCCACCGCGGGACCTGCGATCTGAATTACGTGTCCGATGTTTTCTGCCATATGAATTTCACTCTTCGATAATGGCTGTCAGCCGTCAGCTATCGGCTCTCAGCTAAGACTAAAACGTGAGCTTTCTTACCAAAACCGTGTGCGCCTGTTGCCCTAGCCGACAGCTGATAGCCGACAACCGACAGCCGCGCCCTACAGCGCCGCCGCTCCGCTGACGATCTCGATAATTTCCTTCGTGATCGTCGCCTGGCGGGCGCGATTCATGGTCAGCGTTAGCGAGTCGATAACGTCATTAGCGTTGTTGCTTGCCGATTCCATCGCCGTCATGCGGGCCGCGTTCTCGGCAGCAACCGACTCCAGCAGTCCCTGGAAAATTTCGAACGTAATATAGCGCGGCAGCAGGTCGGCAAAAATCTCGGCCGGCGGCTGCTCGTAGATGTAATCCACGGGCGCTGTCGCGAATTTCACCGCCTCGCTCTCTATCTCTGAAGGCTCCGCCGGCTTGGTGCTGATACCGGCACTGCGAGCCGCTTCGCCCATCCGCTCGCGCTCTTCCAGTGAGAACTCTTCTGCCAACGCCACCTCGCGGCGGCCGAGTTCCTGTACCGGCAGAATGCGCTGTGCGATCAGCCGCTGTGCGATGACGGACTTGAATTCGTTAAAGATCAGATAGACCGAGTCGAACTTCTCTTCTATGTATTCCTTGGCAATCCGTTCTCCGATCTCGGATACGGATTCGTAATCGACCTTTGCCAGCATGCTCAGGTGCTCTCCAACAACCTGCACCCTTCCTGCACGCTCCTGCCCCATCTTGCCAACCGGATACCGCCGGCGTAGAAAGTCACGCCCTTTGCGGCCAACCGCGAGTACGTCAATTTCCTTGTCGCCAAAAAAGTCGATGAACTTGGTGGCTGCCTTCAGCACGTTGGAGTTGAACGCGCCTGCCAGCCCGCGATCGCCGGTTACCAGCACCAGCAGAATACTCTGCTCCGGTCGAACCGCCAGTAGCGGATTGCAGGGCAGGCCCGTCTTCGGATCGGTTACATCCGCGCGGCTCATGGTGGATTGCAGGACATTCACCAGCATCTGCGCATACGAGCGCGATGCCAGCGCGCGCTCCTGGGCGCGGCGCAGCTTGGCTGCCGCCACCATCTTCATGGCCTTGGTGATCTGCCGCGTACTCTTGACGCTCCGGATTCGCGTCCGGAGATCGCGTATGTTCGCCATGGGGGGTCTACGCGCTCGCCTTCGCCGCGGCCTGACGCTCGCTGACGAAGCGGCTCTTAAATTCCTTGATGACCTTGGTCATAGCATTTCGCAGATCGTCGTCCAGCGTCTTTTTCTCTTCGATGTCTTTGAAGACCGAAGGAGCCGCCGTATCGACGTACTGATACAAACTCTTTTCGAAGTCCCGCAACTGGTCCACCGGCATATCGTCCAGCAGGCCTTGTGTGCCGGCGTAGATGATCAGAATTTGCTTGGAGAACGGCAGCGGCTGGTACTGGCCCTGCTTCAGAATTTCGGTCAGGCGCTGACCGCGCGACAACTGCGCCTGGGTCGCCTTGTCGAGATCACTGCCGAACTGCGAAAATGCCGCCAGTTCGCGGTACTGCGCCAAGTCGAGTCGCAACGTGCCGGCCACCTGCCGCATGGCCTTGATCTGCGCGCTGCCGCCCACGCGGCTGACCGACAATCCGACGTTTACAGCCGGGCGCACACCCGAGTTGAACAGATCGGTTTCCAGATAAATCTGACCGTCAGTGATAGAGATGACGTTGGTCGGAATGTAAGCGGAAACGTCGCCTGCCTGCGTCTCAATGATCGGTAATGCGGTCAGCGAACCACCGCCGAGATCGGCGCTCAACTTCGCAGCGCGCTCCAGAAGGCGGGAGTGGAGATAGAACACATCGCCGGGATACGCCTCGCGTCCCGGGGGACGGCGCAGCAGCAGAGAGATTTCGCGATAGGCCACGGCATGCTTGGAGAGATCGTCGTAGATGCAGAGCGCATGCCGCTTGTTATCGCGGAAATACTCGCCCATGGCGCAGGCAGCGTAGGGAGCGATGTACTGCATCGGAGCGGGATCGGAGGCCGACGCCGACACGACGATGGTGTATTCCATCGCGCCGAAGTCTTCCAGCGTCTTCACCACCTGGGCGACCGACGAGCGCTTCTGCCCGATAGCGCAGTAGATACAAATCAGGTCGCGGCCCTTGCTGTTGATGATGGTGTCGAGCGCGACCGCGGTCTTGCCGGTCTGGCGGTCGCCGATGATCAGCTCGCGCTGGCCGCGGCCGATGGGGATCATGGAGTCGATGGCCTTCAAACCAGTAGCCATCGGCTCTTTCACGGGCTGGCGTTGAATGACGCCGGGGGCCAGGCGTTCGATCTCGATGAACTCCGTGGTGTTGAGCGGTCCCTTGTCGTCGATCGGGTTGCCCAACGAGTCGACCACACGGCCGATAAGTTGATCGCCTACCGGCACGCTCATGATGCGGCCGGTGCGCTTCACCTCGTCGCCCTCTTCGACTTCCGTGTACTCACCCATCAGCACCACGCCGACCTGGTCTTCTTCCAGGTTCATGGCGATGCCGGTGACGTTGTGCGGGAAGGAGAGCAGCTCGCCGGCCATGCATTTGTCGAGGCCGTAAACGCGGGCGATACCGTCGCCGATGGACATGACCGAGCCGACTTCGTCGACCGCAATCTTGGTTTCGTAGTTGTCGATCTGCTCGCGGATGAGCTTTGTGATCTCGTCTGCTTTGATCTGCGCCATAAGGTTCCGTTCGCAGCGCGCCTTACCGCGCGCTGTAATCCATTCAACGTGTCATCCTGAGCGGAGCAGCGCTGCTGTTGCGCTGCGGAGTCGAAGGACCCCTATCCCCAACCAGGACATCTGCCGTCCCTACGGGACTCAGCCCTAATTTGGACCGTGTACCCAGGGCTTCCGCCCTGGGCTAAATTTGTTTCGCCCTTCGGGCTTGCTCGATGCCATCGCAGCTGCGATTTGCTGCTTTCGGCAGTGAAACCCAGCCGATCTCAGCTCAGAGCTCACGGCTCAAAGCTCACAGCTTTCCTACGCCATGCTTAACTGCTGGCGCATTTTCTCCAGCTGCCCACGCACCGAGCCGTCATAAATCGTGCTGCCAACTCGCACCGACACACCACCCAACAACTCCGGATTCGAGCTGTAGCGTGCCCGAACTTTCTTGCCGGTCATGCGCTCTACTCGGTTCTCCAGATCGCGCTTCTCTCCGGGCGTCAGCGTTCTCGCGCTAGAAATCTCCACTTCCACAAATCCCAGCTGCACATCCAGCTCGGCTTCAAACTGCCGCGCAATGTCTGCCAGCATGCCAATCCGCCGATGATCGATAATGACCGCGATGAAGTTGCGGACCGGCTTTACCGCTCCAATCTGCTTTGCGATTCCGTCCAGCACCGCTCGCTTCTGCTGCGCGGAAATTGCGGGCGACTCCCAAACCCGGCGCAGGTCATCGCTCTCGTGTACCGCTTCCACAATCGACTGCAACTGGCGACGCGCAATATCGGCATCGATCTTGTCCGCCAGAATCACCTCGACCAAAGCTCGGGCGTAACGGCTGGCAACAGCGGCCATAGCTTATTTGCCGTCCTTTCCGAGTTGATCGGCAAACTCCCGGATCAGCGCGTGGTCGGTCGTGTCGTCGATGCGAAGCTGACGCCCAGCCAAGTCCACGGCCAGCGACGCCGCATATCCCTTTAGCTCGCGGC
This sequence comes from uncultured Acidobacteriaceae bacterium, assembly GCA_963819055.1. Taxonomy (GTDB): domain Bacteria; phylum Acidobacteriota; class Terriglobia; order Terriglobales; family Acidobacteriaceae; genus Bog-257. The sequence goes on from CAWFUT010000044.1 coordinate 123,393, forward strand.
GCGCATTGCGCGCGATAGCCTCGATCTCCGCTTCAGCCGTCTGAATAACCTTCTGCTTGTCTTCTTCCGCTGCCTGCCGGATGCGCGCTTCCTCGGCCGCAGATTCACGTTCGGCTGCCGTGCGAATCTGCTCCACCTCAGCGTCCATCTTGCTCAAGCGCGCTTCGATATCCGTGAGGCGGCGCGCGGCATCGGCGCTGGCCTCCTGAGCCTCTCGAATACCCTTCTGAATCGCCAAGGTACGCTCGCGGAACGCTTGCGGCACCTTCGACTTGAGTAACACGTAGCAGAAAATGAAGAGCGCCAGGAAATTAAAGCCTACCGACAAGGTAAACGATGCTTTGGGGCCAATCCCCAGCGAGTGTCCCCATTTTTCGGCGGTGTGAGCGGCCTGCTCGGTAGTCTTGGCGAGGATGTCACCGATACCGGCGTTGGCGTCGGTCGAGGACGGCTCGCCGGCCTGGGTCGTCTGAGTTCCACTGGCCGAGGAACTGTTCTGCGCTTCCTGCGCCGCAGCAGCACACACGAGCAGGCACGCCATGAAGGCGATTGCAGCCGAGCGCCTCAAGAATTTTGTGGTCATTGCGCGCCGCCCGCTGCCGGCGCTGTTCCGGCCGGTTTCAGAATGGTGCGGATGATGTCGCTGGCCAGGCGCTCGGTTTCGGCCTGCAGACCCACGCGTGCCGCCGCCATGTCCTGCTCAATCGCCGCCTTGGCCTGGCGAATCTGCTCCTGGGCCTTTGCACGAGCCTCGGCCATCGCCTCGGATCGCATTTGCTGTGCCTTCTGACGGCGCGCTTCCTGCGCCTT
>CAWFUT010000045.1:0-151307 GCA_963819055.1 uncultured Acidobacteriaceae bacterium
CGATCGAGCTACTGGATCAGCGATAGGAATTCCTCTCCGGTCTTGTTCGCCAGCCCATCTCGAGGCGAAAAGGGCTTTAAGCTTGCACTACCGCTATGATGTGGGTCGGCTGCGTGAAGCTGTCGGATCACGGAATGGCAAAGATTGCCCCGCGCCACTCGCTTTCCCGTCCGACCGCATCCGAGGCTTGCACTTCAAGTTTGTAGGACCCCTTGGACAGCTTATCGGTCTTGAGCGTCAGGCCTACCGGGACGACAACTTTTCCGGGCACGACCCACTCTGCCGCGCTCATTGGACCGGTGTTCATCACCAATGCGCCCGTATTCGCATCTGTGATTCTCATCCTGTATGAGATCGTGCTGTCGGCCGTCTCTGGCAGAGGCCTGTAGATCTCGAAGTAGATCGAAAGCGGCTTGTCCTTCGGGATCTCTGCCTTGGGCACCTGGATGAACTGGATCTTCTCGGCAAGCGACGGTGCTCCGGGCAGCGGAGCGTGCACGGTACTCTCGCTTACCAGCGGGTTTGGAACGATTGGGTACGGGGCGACGAATTCTGCATTGCGAACGATCCAGGAGGCGTCTCGAACGATCCCGGTCAGAACGACGTCGCTCAGAGTGAGCTTCTCGTTGTTTAAAGGCTCTATCCGTAAAGGAACTTCAGCGCGGCCAAAGTTCTTCCCGTCTGTTACGACTACGCATACTCGATATTCTCCCGGTCGTAACTCAATCTGGGCATCAAACAGAGCCGGAATTTTGTATGCATCAATAAACTTTCTGACCGGTTCCGCGTAATTAGCGGTGAGGTATTTGCATCGTAGTACATCCCCAAATTCCCCTGCCGGTTGGCCATCAGTTTTGTATACGATTCCAAGGACGTGGATAGCCGCGTCTTCGCGGCATGGCGACATCCACAATTGAAGTGGCGATCGAAATTTCGTCGCGATCTGGACCGTTGCCGGAGCCTGGGAGTCGTGCACCTCGACAACATAGGTGAAGTCCTTGCCGGGCAGGGAAGTCGCCGAGTCGGTTACCCCAGTTGGCCTCGTAAGGGACAGCACACCCGAGGACCAGAACGTGAAAGCTCCCAGTGAAACCTCCATATCTCCCGGCGCTGTGAAGTTTACAAAGCGGCGCATCCGTGACTCCAGCTTGGCTTCTTGCCGCGTTACGGGCGTCGCAGAGACTCTCTTCGGGCAATACTTCTCGCGATGCTGCAGGACGTACCGATCTTGTACGACAATCTTTATGGTGCGGCATTCTCCGGAGAGAGGTGCTGTAGGGACATAGCCAATCAGGTAGGAGGCGCTAGCCGAGGAGAAGGGATAGGGAACTCCCCATAGGCCGTTTGTAGTGGCACCAAACATCCACTCCCCTGTAGCGAAGTGGAAGTCAGTCTCCTGAAAGTAATTGATCGTTTGCTCCACACCATCGTCAAAAACGCGAAAATCTTTTGCAGTTAAGCCTGTTGCCGGCGAGATACGATCAGAACCCTTGCGGGCGACTGCACAGCAATCGGACGTTTTCGCCGAAGCTGCTTCTGGAACCCGATCGATATAGTTCCAAACTTCGGCTACAGTGATTACCTGACGTGACTGCGCATGAAAGGTGGGAATTCCCTCTGCAGCCACTCCGGAGTCATGGTCTCCGGTCGGGATCTCGCTTTGTGCGTTTTGATCCGATGCCGAGTGGAGCGGAAACGCAATGCTGACTTGTTCGTTTGATTTCGTAAGCTGGATATTCTTCTTCCAATGCCTACCATCTGATGAATCTGCCTCAATCTCATGTGCACCATACAAGACTTCGATGTGTGCCTGCTCTCCGTTCCTTAAATTGCCATGCTGATTGTCGTCGACGCTCCAGCTGCAATCTGCATTGCAGGAGATCGAGAGACTTGCATGAGAGGCTTGAGCAGAGGCGAGCGGTGATAATGCGACAGTCCACCACAAGAAGGCGAGAACGAAACGAAGTCGCATTTATATCTAACTATAGCGCTGCCTCGCCAGTCCCTTGCTGATTTCTGCCACCAGCAGGAGGGGCGAAGAGGCGGCCCGGCGGGTGGCCATCCAAGCCGGGCTTTATAAGCTATAACGCTTAGAACGTGTCCTCGCGTCGGGTGCCGAAATACTTGCGAATGCCGATGGTGTTGTATTGGCCCCAGGGGCCGTTGGGCCCGAGCCACGCTGGTCCGAGTGGCTCGTCCCGCGATCCGAAGCGGGCCATGTTCGGGTGCTGGGTGAAGCGAAATTCAAAGCGCTTTGGCAGATCGATGCCCACACCCCACTTGTACTCCATGCCGATCCCCTGCCAAGACCAGGTGTAAAGCGTCTGGGGAACGTTCTTGCCAAAGAGGAAATTCGGGTCGAAGAAGAAGTTGAGACGCCGTGCGATGGTGCGACCAATTGGCCGAATCTCAATCGTTCCCGAAAGCTGATACCGGGCAAATGCGTTGCACTGGGCATTTACGCCACCATAATTGCCGGCGTTGGCAGCGCAGAGGTTGGGGTCGATTTCATTGTGCGGCGGAGCCAGATCGAACTCGGCCCATCCCCAATACCAGTCCTTGGGAAAAAACAGCCGCTCCTGTGGCTTCGAGGAAGGCTCGGGCTGCGCCGTTGGCGCTGTTTGAGTGGTGGCCGTCGCGGTAGCGGGTGCAGTGTCGGATGTTTGAGCGAAAGCAACGCACGAATACACGATCAGAAGTAGAAACGGCAGCAGACGCTTCATGAACTCTCCACTAAAGTATTTGATTGCCGGGAATGCTAGCTGAGAAGTAGACAAGTGACGCTCGGCAGATACAGTGACAGCATTGCCGCGCGACTACGCGGACTGGGCCTCCGCCTTGGCTGACCGGTTCTCCTCGCCGTACCACAGCATATTCGTTCCTCTCACGATTCGGAAGAGTTTTTACAAGGCAGGCACCGTGGCATTCACTGCGCCATGTTATCCTCCGCCCACCGATGCCTTCCAAGAAGAGTGCCATCGCCGCTCTGCTGCTGCTTACCGCGCTGAACTTCCTGAACTACATCGATCGCAATGTGCTGTACGCCGTGCAACCGCTGATCGAAAAGGAATTTCATCTCGATTATGCGCAGGTCGGCTTTCTGACCTCGGCATTTTTCATCTGCTACATGGTGGCTGCTCCGCTGATCGCGCCGCTGGCCGATCGTTATTCGCGGAAATGGATCATGGCTGCGGGAGCCTTCGTCTGGAGTGCGGCCACTTTGCTCAGTGCCGTCACCCACACCTATGACGAACTGTTGTGGCGTCACGTTATCGTCGGTATCGGCGAGGCGACCTTCGTCGCAATATCTCCTGCCTTTCTCTCCGACTTGTTCCCGGAGAACATTCGTGGCCGCGTCATGGGCCTTTTCTATCTGGCGACCCCGGTGGGCAGCGCGCTGGGTTTCATTGTCGGCGGCTATTTGGGCCATCACTACGGCTGGCGAGCGCCTTTCATGATCTGCGGCATACCGGGTTTTTTACTGGGGCTGGGCGTGCTCGCTTTACGTGAGCCCGTCCGAGGCGCCAGCGATCATCTGGCCGACAGCGAGGAGCGCGGCTCGCTTCGCGGGCTGGCCCGGAACAAGGCCTATTGGACGATCACACTGGGCGCAGCCATGATGACCTTCGCCATCGGCGGCCTGCAGGTGTGGATGCCGACATTCCTGGTGAAAATGCGCCACCTCCATCTGGATCAGGCCAACCTGATCTTCGGAGGCATGACCGTGGTCTCAGGTACAGTCGCTACGCTTCTCGGCGGCTGGCTGGGTGATCGCCTGCTGCGCCGCACGCCGGCAGCCTATCAACTGGTCTCGGCCATCGGCATGGCTTTGTCGATCCCGGCCATCGTGGTCGCGGTTTTCTGGAAGGGACCGGCCATGTATCCGGCGATCTTCCTGGGCGAATTTTTCCTGCTGCTGAACACGGCTCCCCTGAATGCTGCATTGGTGAATTCAGTGAGCGCGCGCATCCGCGCCACGGCGATCGCGGTAAACGTCTTCACGATCCACGCCCTTGGCGACGCCTTCTCGCCAACCTTAATCGGCTACATCTCTGACCGCAGCAATCTGGAGATAGGACTGAGTGCGATGGTGGTAGCAGTGGCCCTGTCGGCAGCGGTGCTTTTCTACGGCATGCGCTTTGCGCCGAAGATCGGAAGAGAGCAAGTAGCAAGTAGCAACTAGGGATTGAGCGAACGGGCGAGATTGTCTTCGGGGCACGAAGACCCCGGGCTTTACTCTATAAGAGCACTCGTAATAGCTGACTGCGGAGTTGCTAGTTGCTAGTTGCTGCCTCTATGTTGTCGGCTCCATGTGCAGAGCGTTGTTGAAGCGATTGAAATAGTTGAACAGTCCAATCGCCGCCAGCAGTTCGATGATCTCGCCTTCCTCGTAGTACCTGCGAAGTTCCTGCCAGAACTCATCATCCACGCGATTGGAATCGAGAGTCGTTCGTTCTGCCAGCTCGATAGCGGCTTTCTCCGCATCGCTGAAATCAGAGCGGTTGCGGAAATTCGCCAGATCGTTGATTTGTTCCTCGCTCCAGCCGTGCCGCCTTGCCAAGGCGGTGTGGGAGGCAAGTCAATATTCGCAGCCGTTCAGCTGCGAGGTGCGCACGATGGCCAACTCCTTCAGCTTTGCCGGAACCGTGCCGGTGTTCATCACCGCGCGGAAATGCGCGATCATCGTGCGAAAGATTTCGGGCCGGTGCGCGACCGTGCGAAACATGTTGGGCACGTTGCCGCGTTCCTTCAGATATACGTCGTAGATCTTGCCAGTCTCTTCGTCAACCTGATGTTTATCGAGGCGGGATATACGGGGTTCCATTCGTCCATTCTATTCCGTCGGCGCTTCGCTCAATACCTGAGCCAGCAGTTGCGGGTCGACGTTGCCTCCGCTGACCACCACCACCGTTTTTTGCGATTCGGGCAGCTCTTTAGCACGGAAGAGCCAGGCCGCGAAAGTCACCGCTCCGCTGGGCTCGCTGATGATGCGGGCATTCAGAGCCATAGCACGCATGGCGCCGCGAATCTCATCTTCCGTGACCGACACCATGTCGTCGACGTATCTTCGGATGTGTTCGAAGTTGATGGTACCGATCGATTGCGTGCGCAGGCCGTCAGCCAGCGTGCTGGACACCCGTTCGGCCGAGAGTTCAACAATTTCGCCTTTGCGGAAACTTTGCTGTGCGTCGTTGGCCAGCTCCGGCTCAACGCCGATCACCTTAGCCCTCGAACCACTCAGCTTGATTGCCGCCGAGACCCCGCTGATCAAGCCGCCCCCGCCGCTTGGAACCAGCACAAGATCGGCATCCGGACAATCCTCCAGGATCTCCAGACCCACGGTGCCTTGCCCGGCGATGATCTGCTCGTCGTTATAGGGCGGCACGATGACATAACCGTGCTTCTGCGCCAGTTCTTCTGCTTTCTGCAAACGCTCACTCGAGGCCGGGCCCACCGTCACGATTTCAGCTCCAAGCGCCGCGGTGCTCTCCATCTTCAGGCGCGGAGCATTTCGCGGCATCACGATGACGGCCTTCGCTCCCAGAGCTCGCGCCGCGTAAGCGACGCCCTGGGCGTGATTGCCGCTGGAGTACGTGATAACGCCGCGTCCGCGCTCCTCCGCGGTAAGCGCTGCGATCTTGTTGTAAGCGCCGCGAATCTTGAACGCCCCGATCGGTTGCAGGTTCTCCGGCTTAAACCAGAGCTGACCGCGAGAGTCGGGTGCGCTCGCTGGTGGAAAATAGGGTATTAGCGGCGTACGGACGGCAACGCCGCGCAATCGCTGTTGCGCTTGCTGGATGTCGGAGAGTGAAACCATGTCTAGTGTCGTGTAAACGAACCGGCAAATGCGCTAGTCGCGCGTTGCTCTAGATGCCCGCTGCAATACCCATCGCGATCCACACGCCGGCAGGCAGGTTTGTCGTCCCCTTGCTTGCGCCACTGCTGCGGGCGGTGTGAATCATCAACGCCATCCAGTGTACAAGGGCGAGCCTTTGGATGAGCGTGATCTTCTTTCCCACTTCGACGTGGCCGATGGCAGGACTCTCCAGCGCATCGACCAGTTCGCCCTGCGGAATGTCTCGTTTAAGCCAAAGCATTTCGGTCGGCGGAATGATGGTGTCATCCCATCCGTGCAACAAGAGTACTGGAGCTTGAAGGAATTTCAGATGACCCGCAGGAGAAGCAGCTGCCAGTTGCTGGCTGCGCTTATCGATTTCGGCGAGAATCGCGGGCGAGAGGCTCTCGCGATGCTTTTGATAGATCTCCTGCATGATCTGCTGGCCGGCAACCGTCATCTTCTGTGTCAAGGCTTCGGAGGCTTTGCCTTGATCATGCAGCAGGAGTTTGAGCGCATCGTGCGCCAAGGGCGCGTCATGAGTAGAGAAGAAGTCCTGAGGCTCGTCATAGATCACGATCAGCGGACCATACTCGTGCGGCCGGAGATGTTCCACGACGCCGTCGGGTCGTGCCGCCTCGGCTGTGGCGAAGAAGCGCAACACGTGTGCCAGGTCGTAATAGCCTCCGACCGACGCCACCCAGGCGACTGCCGGCGCATACTGCGGATCGCTCGCGGCGAGTAGTGCCAGGCCTCCCGAGAAGCTGATGGCGAAGATCCCAACTTTCGGAACTTCCAACTGCTGGGCGAAAAAGCGAACGGCGCTGCCGATCACGTCCGCCGACTCCGCTTGCACGCGATAATCCGCGATGCCCGGCACCAGCGGCGTCATCACGAAGAAGCCGCTGGCGGCCAGCGAACGTGCGAAGCTCACCAGGCGTGGCTCATCAATGCCGAGTTCGTGCATGCCGTGGACGACAATGATTCCCGGAGCGAACGCGACGCCACGAGGCAAGTACACGCGAGCCGGGACAGCCTTACCGCGAAAATCGAAGGTCGTGTCCTGTACGTCGACCGGGTGTACGTCGTAATTTGCGATCCATCCGCTGGCATGAGGATCGGAGATACGTTCCAGCAGGGAAGCCGCCCGAAGATAGTTTTGCGCAATCGGGTAGACAACGGCCACGACAATGGGAAGTAATAGCAGCAGCCAGATGAGCAGTCGTGCCTTGCGTGATGGACTTTGCCCCTGCCAGGGAATAGTAGTCATGCAGTAGCGAACGTCGAGTCAACGTGGCTGATCGCATCCATTACGGTGCCGGCACGCGACGGCTCCGGCACGGAGTGTGCGTAGATGATTGCCCCAGCTCCAGCCCGGACGAAGAGGACGAGAGCAAAACGTGACAGCTTCATCGGAGCTCTCGTCGGCAGTTGAGACGATTGGGAGGTCCGACGGTAAGCAGGTGATCTACTTTTTCGGCCGGGGAAATCGCGCAATGACCACCGTTCCGATACCGCCACGCGGACGAAATTCGCCTTTAATCTCGGCCCACTTAGGCTTGGCAGCCCGAACCACATCTTCGAGCACCCGGTTGACAATATTCTCCTGGAAGATTCCAAGGTTGCGATAGCTGGTGAGATACTCCTTCAGCGATTTGAGTTCAAGACACTCTTTGTCGGGCATGTAGCGGATCCACAAGATGCCAAAGTCAGGCAGCCCGGTCTTCGGACATACGGATGTAAATTCCGGAACATCGATCAGAATCTCGTAGCCAGGAAATTGATTCGGCCAGGTTTCGATGTCGGGAAAGCTTGCATCCAGGCCCGCCTCGGCGTGTTCCGGCGTGTAGCGCTGACTCTTTGCCATGTACCTATTGTAGCGTCCGCAAGATGCGCCCACACAGGATGCTACCCGGTCCGACGGTCGTTCTTATCCGCCGGACGGGCGGCATCGGCAATCGTTGCAGTGACTGGCTTCACCTTCTCGGGTGGAGGCTGCTTCAAGGCCAGCATGCCGTCGCCGCGCACCTGGATGATTTCGGAGTTCAGCTCTGCTCCCAGAAGAATCAGGAAGCCCGACCAATAAAGCCAGATGAGGAAGGCGATGCCGCCTCCCAATACGCCGTAGGTTTTATTTAGGTGGGCGAATTTGTGCAGGTAGATGCTCAGCCCGTTCGACAGCAGAATCCAGCCGATCACGGCAAGCACCGCTCCCGGCAGAATTTGGGAGAGTCGTTGCTTGAGATTAGGAGCCAGGAAGTACAGGGCGTCGACCGCGATCACGATGAACGTTACCGCCAGCAGGTAGCGCAAAGCGGGCCAGATCATCGCGTAGACGGGCGCCAGACCCATATGGTCCGCGAGAAACTGTCCGAACCGAGGTCCCAGGATCATGAACGTGAAGGCCAGCGTGACCAGGGTTCCGATGATGAAGATTAGCTCGATCGCGAGCAGCCGCGTCTTCCACCAGGGCCGCGTTTCGGGAATGTCATAAGCGACATTCAATGCCTCGATCATGGCGGAGAATCCGCTGGAACAGGTCCAGATCGTTCCCACCAGTCCAAAGGACAACAGAGCTCCACGACTGGGGGTGATCACGTCGGCAACGATCCTCCGGATCAGGCCCATACTCTCCGCTGGAACCACCCTCGACAAGGTGCTGACGATGGTGTTGAAGAGATCAGGAACTGGAAGGTAGGCCACAATTGCCGCCAGCGCGATCAGCGCCGGGAAGAAAGCCATCACGAAGTAGTAGGAAAGAGCAGCAGCAAAGGAAAGAACGTGATTCAGGACAACATCGTTCGCCGTGCCCACGATCACTCGCCTGACTCGCCCCAGTTGCATCATGAACCCCGAGTAATGTGCGCCTACTCTTGCTCGGATGACGATGTCCCTCCGAAGGTTGAGTGAGCCGCGCAGTTCTGCGTCTTCCCGGGGCTTGCCACATCAGATAAATGACGGGTAACTGAGCCGGATAAATAACGGCTATTGAGATCGGACAAGCACCGGCCGCACCCTGTACCACACGGGCTTCATCAGGCTCAGGCCAACATAACGGAAGCGTAATGCATGGGAAGTTGTGCCCTACGTTATACTTATAGTTTCGAAAAGAAATGGCAGCCGCATCTGATAACGGCCTTCGGCCTGTGAATGGTAGGCGAACGGGACTAATTGTCCTTGTCGTAATCGTGGCTGTGATTGTACTGGCGGCCTTCGTTTCGCTTCATCGTTCCCAGGCGACGATTCGAGTCGGCCAGGCGGAACGCGAAACCATTACGGCCAGCATCGCTACCAACGGCAAGATCGAGGCCCTGAACAATTTCCAGGCATATGCCCCCATGCCCACGACGGTAAGAAAGATCTATGTGCAGCAGGGCGCCTGGGTCAAGCCCGGGCAGATGCTGTTGCGACTAGACGATGCCGACGCCCGGCTCCAGGCAGCCAAGGCAGAGGCTCAGCTGAAAGGCGCCCAGGCCGACCTGACCGCAGTGCAGGGCGGAGGCACGCAGGATGAATTGCTGACCACCCGCAACGCTCTGGTCAAGGCCCAGACCGATCGAGACGCTGCTGAACGAAATCTGCAGGCAATGCAGAAGCTGCTGCAAACCGGAGCCGCTTCTCAAGCCGAAGTAGATAGTGCACAGAACCGGCTGAGAGTCGATGACTCGCAGGTTCAGCTGCTGGAGCAGAAACTGAAGGAGCGCTACTCGAAGCAGGAGATCGGACACGTGGAAGCGCAGCAGGCAGAAGCACGGGCTTCGCTGCAAGCCGCTCAGGGGGTACTGAAGAACGCCAATATTTCGGCGCCACGGGATGGGGTGGTGTACTCCCTGCCAGTCCGGGACGGCGCCTTCGTCAACACTGGCGATCTCCTGGTACAGGTGGCAGACTTGCACAAGGTTCGGGTGCGCGCATTTGTGGACGAGCCGGAGATTGGCAAACTTCAGCCAGGCCAATTGGTCGAGGTGACGTGGGACGCCCTGCCCGGCCGCGTTTGGAAAGGTACGATCGAGACGCTTCCGACTACGGTGGTGCAGCACGGCACACGCATGGTGGGGGAAGTCACGTGCGTGGTGCAGAATGACGATCTGAAACTTTTGCCGAATACGAACGTGAGTGTCGCTATCATCACCATGCGGCAGCAAAATGCTTTGACGGTTCCGCGGGAGGCGATTCATCAGGACAGTGAAGGACAGTACGTGTTTGAAGTCGTCAATGGCGAACTGAAACGCCGCAATGTGAAAACGTCTGTATCCAATCTGACGCGGGTCGAGGTAACGAGCGGCCTCTCCGACAACGCGGTGATCGCGTTGGGCGCGCTCAATATGCAATCCTTGAAGAGCGGGATGGCGGTAAAACCAGCTACTCCATGAAATTTGTCTTCTTAAAGCTTTTTTTCATTCTTGCGCTGCTATTGGTTTTTGCAACTGCCAGTCTCGCCGATCCTGAGGCCAGCCAGCTGCTTTCGACTGGCCATGTCAACGAAGCCGTTGCCGCGCTGAACCGCCATGACGATGCGCAATCGTTGAACTTGCTGTCGCGCGCTTACTTCGCCATGGAACGCTGGGATGAGGCCGTCAAGTATGGCGAGCGGGCCGTTAATCTGGAACCTCAAAACGCCACCTACCATCTCTGGCTCGGCCGGGAGTACGGACGCAAAGCCGGCGCTTCGAATCCGCTGAGCGCCGCCGGACTGGCCAAGAAAGCCAAGAACGAGTTCGAACACGCGGTACAGCTCGACCCGACAAACGTTCCCGCTCGTGTCGATCTGGCGGAGTATTACACCGAAGCTCCCTCCTTCATGGGTGGAGGACTGGACAAGGCGAACGCGCAGGCTGCGGCGGTTCAGTCGTTGAACCCGGCTATGGCACACCTGATCCTGGCGCGAGTTGCCACCAGGGACAAGCGCTACCCGGATGCGGAGAACGAATACCGGGCCGCAATTAAGCAGAGCAGCAACCCGGCGGACATGTGGCTGCAGCTAGCGGCTTTCTATCGGCAGCGCGGCAGATTCGACGAGATGCAGAACGCAGTGAGTTCGGCGATGGCGCAGCCTCACAAACTGGCTGAATCGTATTTCGATGCTGGCAATCAGCTTTTCCTGAGTAGCCGCGACTTCGCGACGGCGATCGATTATCTGCAGAAGTATTTGTCGTCGGGTGAACTGGTTGAGTCCGCTCCGGCGTTCCGGGCGCACTACCTCATGGGTCAGCTCCAGGAGAAGATGGGGCATAACGGAGCAGCGGCAACGGAATACCAAGCCTCTCTGGCAATGGCCTCGGACTTCGTACCTGCCAGGAAGGCTCTCAGCCGCGTGCAGTGAAGTACGCCTTCGCGTGTAATCTAGAGCACGGATGTACTCAAGAACCCGGCATTCCAGAACGAACGTGGTGAGCTGGTGCGCGAGGATCGTAGCTCTCGCTTGCGCCCTGCTTGCGATGACTGCGTTCTGTTTTGCAGCCGACGCGGCCGTAACGCCTATTCCCTTTCACAATGCCATCGATCTGGCTCTGGAGCACAGCGGCGTCATGGGCATTGCTGCTATCAACCAGTGGCGCGCACACGAAGCCTATAACGAACTGCGCGGCAACTATATTCCTCAACTCACAATCGGCTCTGCGCTAGGTTACTCCTACGGTTTTCCGCTCACCTTGGAAGGCTCCGCTCCGTCGGTCGCGAATTTTAACGCGATTCAGTCTTTTTATAATCCCGCGCTGCGGCAATTCATGAAGGCAGCCAAGATGGACTGGAACGCTACTTCCCAGGATGTGCGCGACAAACGCGATGCAGTCATCCTCGACACAGCTTTGACCTATGCGCAGCTCGATCAACTCACGGCAAAAATCGCCACCTTGAGCGAGGCGCAAACGGCGGCTGAGAAGGCGCAATTTGTCAGCGAGCAACGACTACAGGAAGGCGTCGACAGCAAACTCGATGTGACCAGGAGCCAGTTAGTAGCCGCGCGTATCCGTTTGCGGATCGCCGAAGCGCAGGGCCAAGCTGATGTCTTGCGCGAGCATCTCTCCCGCCTGTTGGGAGTACCGGCGGAATCGATTGCCACCGACCCGCAGTCGATGCCCCAGATCCCGACGATCTCTCAGGACCAGGACCTTCCCGCGAAGGCGGTCGAAAATAGTCCACAGGTCAAACTGGCTCGAGAGAAAGCGGCCTCGGCGGCGGTTCGCGCGGTGGGCGAGCACAAGGCAGCCGTCTGGCCCACTCTCGATCTCGCTTCCCAATACGCCTACTTGGCTAAGTTCAACAATTACGATCTGTATTACCGAAATTATCAAGCCAATAATTTCAGTGGCGGCGTGAACCTGCGCATCCCGATTTTCAATTCGGTTGAGAAGGCTAAGGCGCAAGAGGCTAAAGCCGATGCGATGATGGCTCAGAAACAAGCTGAGCTGACCATCAATCAGGTTCGTGAGGATGCGCTTAGACTGCAGCGCTCATTGCGACAGCTTTCGGCTGCGCGCGATGTAGCCAAGTTGGAATGGGAAGTTTCCCAAGGCGACTTTGACGCGGTCAAGGCGCGCGAGCAGCTCGGCCAGGCCAACGTGCGTGATGAGCAGAATGCTGAACTGGACACCGATGACAAGCATGCAGCTTATCTGGACGCCGAATTCGAGCTCAGCCGCGCAGAGCTGCAACTGATGCGGCTGACCGGTGAACTGGAAAATTGGGCCGTTCCCACCCCATAATCAACCGTTTACTGAGAACCTTGAACCACATCTAACATTAGGAATCTCAATTAGTTCCGTGTGCCTCTAACAATGGTACGATAGTTAAAGTACCTTTGACTCCGGTCGGCGTTGAGAACGTGGGTGATGCCTATCCAACTCCGGCTGCCCTCTGCGGTGAGTGTGGCTGCTGAAAACGTTACGGCCGGTTTACAAGGGCGCTCGACCCGAGCAGATTGAGTTTGAGACTTAGCTGACACTATGCCTTTGAAAACACTGTTCCTGAATCCCCCTTCGTTTGAGAACTACGACGGCGGCGCCAGTTCGCGCTGGCCGGCCACCCGCGAGATCGAGTCTTACTGGTACCCAGTATGGCTTGCCTACCCGGCAGGCATGCTGGAAGGCTCGCGCCTCCTCGACGCTTCGCCGCACAAGGTGAATGCGCAGGAGACCATCGAGATCGGTAAGGAGTACGAGTTCCTCGTGCTGTTTACCTCGACTCCGGGCTTCCAGGGGGACATCAAGCTGGCTGCCGCGATGAAGGCGGCGAATCCGAAGCTGAAGATTGCCTTCGTGGGGCCACATGTCACCACGTTGCCTGAGGCGTCGTTGCAAGAGGGCACGGCAATTGACTTCATCGTGCGTCGCGAGTTTGATTACGCTGCGGTCGAGTACGCCCACGGCAAGCCTCTCAGCGAGATTCTCGGCATTTCCTATCGTGGGCCGAATGGAACAGTGGTGCACAACCCTGATCGTCCGGCCGTCGACAATCTCGATGCCCTGCCGGATGTAGTCGACGTTTATAAGCGGGACATCGACCCGCGCCGCTACAACGTACCGTTCCTCCTCTATCCGTTCGTCTCGCTGTACACCACGCGCGGCTGTCCGGCGCAATGTACTTTCTGCCTGTGGCCGCAAACACTCAGTGGCCATCCCTGGCGCAAGCGCTCGAGCGACGCCGTAGCAGCGGAAATGGCGAAGGCCAAAGAATACTGGCCGTGGGTAAAAGAATTTTTCTTCGACGACGACACCTTCAACATTCAGAAGGCACGCACCATCGAGCTTTGCGCTAAGTTGAAGCCGCTGGGCTTGACCTGGTCCTGCACCTCACGCGTCACGACTGACTACGAGACGCTGAAGGCGATGAAAGAAGCCGGCTGCCGGCTGCTTATCGTCGGCTACGAGTCCGGCGATCCGCAGATCCTCAAGAACGTGAAGAAGGGCGCTACAGTCGAGCGCGCGCGTGATTTCACGCGAGACTGCAAGAAACTCGGCTTGGTCATTCACGGCGACTTCATCCTCGGACTCCCGGGCGAGACCAAGGAGAGCATCCGCCGCACCATCGATTTCGCCAAAGAACTGGATTGCGAAACCATTCAGGTATCCCTGGCTCACGCTTACCCTGGAACTGAGCTTTACGACTACGCGAAGGCCAACGGTTTCATCCTGAATGAAGGCGCGCAGATGGTGGATGAGATGGGCCACCAGGTCGCGATGATCGAGTATCCCAACATCTCGCGCGACTACATCATGGAAATGGTGCATCGTTTCTACGATGAATACTATTTCCGTCCGAAGGCCATCTTCCGCATCGTCAAGAGGGCGGCGTTCAACTCAACGGATCGCAAACGTCTCTACACAGAAGCCAAGTCGTTTCTCAAGCTGCGGGCCGCGCGCAACCGTTCCGTGCAGGAGACCCGTAAGCAGCAGGCTGCCTCCGGTTCCATGCCGCCTCCATCCGGAACGGCCACAGGAACAGGGGCCGGCAGCGAGTCGAAGACCGCTGAGCCGGTCAACGCCTAAAGGATCGGCGTGACCGTTCGCAAGTACCTGGTCCTGTTGGCTGTGACCGTTTTCGCTTCGCTCGGTAATGTGTGTCTCGCGCGCGGTATGCGAGCCTTTGGGGAAGTGACAGTAAAGAATTGGCCCCTGCTGCTGACAGCGTTCGCGAATGTCTGGACTGTGGCGGGCATTGTCCTTCTAATTCTATTTTTCGTCAGCTACCTGAACGCGCTATCTTGGGCCGACCTCACGTACGTTTTGCCGGCAACGGCTCTCGGTTACATTCTGACAGCCGTGCTGGCCAAGCTGCTGCTGCAGGAACCGGTACCACCAACGCACTGGGCCGGCATTCTGCTCATCACGATCGGAGTCGGGTTTGTTGCCACCGGTCCGTCCGCGACCACGACCCAATCCTCTGCCACCCACGATCGTAAGCATGCGGTCCACCCCGTGCAGCTGATCCGTGAGGACACCGGAGGTGGAGAATAACCGCGGCAATTACCTGGATGGGAATCGGTTCCATCGTCGTCACCTCGACCGCAGGTGACGTACTGCAGGCCCGCGCCATGCGTCAGATCGGAGATCTGGGCGCAATTCGTCAAAGGCACGGCCTGATGGAAGCGTCTCGTAGAGTACTCTCCAGTCCCGCTTTCATGCTGGGTCTGCTGTTCATGGCGATGGCCTTTTTCAGCCTGCTGATCTCTTTATCCTGGGGCAGTGTAAGCGTGGTTGGGCCAGCGTCAGCTTCGCTTACCTTCATCGCCAATGCTTTTGCCGCGCAGATTTTTCTGAAAGAGCGCGTGGACCATCGGCGCTGGCTGGCGGCATTGTGTGTGGCGGCCGGAGTGGCGCTGCTGGCGCGATAGGTCGACAGTTAGCAACTGGCGATGACAAATTGACATCTGCTTAAGACAGAGCTGATTTTCCGTTGTCCGTTCGCGAGCGATGGGTCGTTGCATCGGTACTATTCACGCTCGGCCTGGTTCCTGAATCAGAATCGATAGAAAGGCTTGGCTCGTTGCTGCTTTATAGCCGATAGCTGCTAGTCATGAAGAAACTTGCTTTCCTCTGTATTGCCACTTTAGCTCTGGCCGGGTGCTCGTCCAGCAAACCCGCGTCGTCGCAACCGTCCCAGCCTGCTCCTAAGCAAGCGGAATTCGAAACCGGACGCGTCGCGTTTCAGAAGCTTTATCTTTCGGCTCGTGGTTGGGCCGGCGATGCGACGCCGTTTCGCTTGCAGTCACAGTACAGCTCCGACGCTCCGGTCAGTGAAGGGAAAGCGGGATTGTGGCGCGCCTCCTTCGCCTCTCCAACTCGGCGAATGATGAAAATGTTTATCTGGTCAGGATTGGTTGGGCCTGATGCGCCCGAGCAAGGCGTCACCTTCACAACAGAAGATTCATGGAACCCTGCCAACATGTCGACCCGCGTCTTCAGCTTCGAATTTCTGAAGATCGATAGCGACAAGGCTTACGAGGTGGCCGAGAAAAATGGCGGCAGCAAGCTCACCAAGAAGGATCCGAAGCAGCCGGTGTTCTTCGTGCTCGATTGGGATAGTGCCAAGAATGTATTGCTGTGGCACGTCATCTATGGCACAACCCAGGACGAAGCCAAGTTGCGGATTGCCGTGAATGCTTCGACTGGAGAGTTCGAACGGGTCGAGAAGTAGAAACGGCTTCTCACTTGGCCCCCCACGGCCGGCCGTTTCGGTTAGGTGAAAAACTATTTCTTTGCGGCCTTCCAGCCCACCCACACCGGGACGCCGTTATCATCTCGCAGGGTCGTGGTGTTGTTCCCAATCGTAACTTCGCGAGCCAGGATCTCTTCACCCTCAGTTCCCATGTTCTTGGCGCCCACGACCTCGATCTGGTCGCCCTTTTTGAACGAGGCGTCGATCTCCTTCAAAAAGTCCGCCGGAGCCAACTGAACCAGAACTGTACCGGTATCAGTTTTAACCACCAGGTGCGTTCCCTCGAAAGCGCCTGGGGTTTCGTGTATATCGTCGATAACACCCTTTACCTTCACTTGGTTGGCCACGTCGTACTTGGGTCCGGTATTAACGGCTTTTTGCGCCGCGGCCGCACCTGCGAATAGGACGGCAACCGCCAGAACAATCTGCAAGCTGCATTTTGCTTTCATCGCGTGTACCTCTTCCCCGTTTGCGGCGACAACTACGGCTGCGGTACCTCGCAAATGCGAGCGCGCACACCGCTTGCGCCTCCGGCCGTGAAATTCGCTCAGAAACCCCTGGGCTCGGGAGGCTCCCAGAGCTTAGTCCGCGTTTCCAAAACCGGGCGGAGACTCTGCGCCAGATCGGTCTCCAGCTCAATGTTGAGCTACCAGGCTCTCCGACTCAAGCCAAAACTAATTCGGGATGGCCCAGACTGCAGTGAGTTAAGTCACCAAAAGTGGTGATCGGACCTCCAGTTTGGAACGAAATTGCCTATGCGTAACCGAAAACTTAGTTCGCATATAGCGCTTTCGTGTCATAATCGTGCCACCAGTTCAAAGTATTGTGAAGAGAGCGCATGTTTGGCCAACATTCGGTCCCAGACTTCTGTCGCGACTTCGAGTCGTCGAACAGAAATACGATGACTTGCGCGTTGAGCGCATTCTGGCGTTCTCGCGGCTCTTTCTGTCACTAACGTGTCTAGCTGCTTGGTTCATCGCCCCTGCGAGAACCACCCTTCAACATCGCTTCGGCATGACCCTGCTATCCGGGTATGTCATCAGCAGCCTGCTGTTACTGATCTGGTTGGAGGCTGGCAGGATTGGCGCGTTCTTCACCGCTTGGGCGCAGGTCAACGATCTAGGGTGGCCAGCCCTGCTGTGCCTGTTCGTGAATGTCTCGGACCGGCCCTTTTATGTGCTGTTCTTGTTCGCCATGATCGCAGCCGCATTTCGCTGGGGCTTCGTTGAAACGGTTGGAACCGCTCTTTTCAGCGTGACCTTGTTGTTGTTCCAACTCTTCCTGGCGACCCATGGGTCGGCCAGTGTGCGTTCGATACTTGCCGCTCAACCGGAACCAGTGCGGGTTGCGTTGCGCTGTGTGTTTCTGGTTGTCGCCGGCACGTTGTTGGGATTCCTGGCTGAGACAGAGAAGGAGTTGCGGGCCGAAATCGCGCTCACGAACCGCCTGCTCTCGTTGGCGCGGGTCGGGAATCGCTTCTCGACGGTTTTGCAGAGCGTGCTGACGGAACTGGGGCGCGTGTTCCGAGGTACTGCAATCGTCGAGGTCGTCTCGCAAAGCAGTACGGGCCGCGCCTTCCGCTGGGAGCTGCCCTCGCTGGAGCAAGCCAGTATTCATGCGGTGGAGATCGCGCCGGCCGAAAAAGCCAAAGATCTTATGGTTGGCTATCCGCATACGTTTTACATACAGAGAAACGGCAGCGATAGCAGCTATTCCGTTACGGCGTTGGACGAGGAAGGACGCCGACTGGAGCCTGCGCAGACGAAAGATATTGAAATGCCGATGGCGGGGGCCAATTCCCTCCTCGTGGTCGGCCACGAAATGGGCCGCGACTGGACGGGACGCTTTGTTCTGGTAAATGCCTGCCTCGGACGGCAGCGGGAGCTCGAGCTTCGATTGGCCCAGGATGTAATGCGCCAGATCGCCCCGGCCCTGTATTCTGTTTACCTGCTTTGGGGTTTCCGCACCCGGGCGGGAGCGACCGAGCGAGCCCGAGTGGCCCGGGAGCTGCACGACACGACGATTCAGTCCTTGATCAGCATTGAGATGCAAGTAGATGTGCTTCGCCGCCGCAGCAGCGATCCGCTAATAGCGAGCGAACTCGACCGCATCCAGGGGCTGCTTCGCCGCGAGGTCCTGAACCTGCGGGAATTGATGCAGAGCATGCGCCCGGTGGACATCGGTCCACATCAATTTCTTGACTTTATTGCCGATCTCGTGGAACGTTTCTCCAGAGACACTGGTATTGCGGTACGCTTCATATCGGAGTTGCGGGAAGTCACCTTGCCAGCGGCTACGTGCCGGGAACTGGTGAGAATTGTGCAAGAGAGTCTGGTGAATATCCGCAAGCACAGTGGGGCTCAGTCCGCAGTTGTCCGCTTCGGCTCGCAGGAAGGTCTGTGGAAGCTGGTGGTCAATGATGACGGGAACGGCTTCCCTTTTGCTGGACGTTTAGACCTCGCAGAACTTAATACTCTGCGACGGGGGCCAGCCGTCATCAAGGAACGCGTCCGCGCCGTCGGAGGAGACATGATCATCGAGTCCACTCCCGGGCACGGCTCAAGGTTGGAGATTACCATTCCGCAGAAAGGATACGAATCCTATGGATAAGAAGGACCCGTCAGTGCGCATCGTGATCGCAGATGATCACACGATCTTCCGCGACGGATTGCGACGTCTGCTGGAAGCGGAGCCGGAGTTAGAAGTGGTCGGAGAAGCTGCCGATGGTGCCGAAGCTGTCGCGCAGACGCGAGAGCTGCGTCCGGATGTTCTGCTGCTGGACTTGGCCATGCCCAGGGTTCCAGGGATGGACGCGATGCGGGACCTCTCGGCCGATGGCGAAAAGCTGAGCACGAAAATCATCGTGCTCACCGCCGCCGTGGAGCGGATGGAAATCGTCCAGGCATTGCAAATGGGCGCGCGCGGGGTAGTCATGAAAGAGGCGGCCACCCAGCTCCTCATGAAGGCCATTCGCACCGTTATGGCCGGACAATACTGGATCGGCCGCGAGGCCGTCGGCGACATCGTCGAGTTCATGCGCACCAATCCCGCCGGCGAAAAGCCGCCGCGTAACTTCGGGCTGACCAAACGTGAGATGGATATTCTCACTACCATCGTCGCCGGCTTGAGCAACAAGGAGATTGCACGCAAGTTTTCGCTCAGCGAAGATACGGTCAAGCACCATCTGACCAACATTTTCGACAAAGTCGGGGTCGCCAGCCGTCTGGAACTTGCGCTGTTTGCTATCAACAATCGGCTGACGGAACCGCCGACGTCGCAATAAGCGGATCGCACGTTTCTGGTAGCAGCCCGTCTGCACCGGAGTGTGCAATATCGCGTCACTTTTCCGCTACGCTGTCGAAGTCGCACAATTAACTTTGTGCGACTTTTTCTTCTGAGTCGCGCCGCTTTCGTTCGGGAAACGTCCACGTCTCTTTATCGAGGAGTGTTTCGCAGGGCACGCAGCGACAACTGTGTCTTGCCCGGGTTCATTCACACAGGAGTTGACCCATAGGAGCAGCAATGAGGACCAAAGGCTCTTTGTCTGTAACGTTGGCAGTGATGTTAGCGGTGAGCCTCGCCCTACTGTCAGGATGCTCACGCAAGGCCCAACGTACAGACGCCCAGGTGGCAAGCGACGTACAGAACAAGATATACGGTGACCCCGGCATTCAGAGCCGCCAGATCAGCGTCCAGGCCGCAAACGGCGTGGTGACGCTGAGCGGTGATGTCAACAGTGATGTCGAACGAAACGCGGCAGGCAACGATGCCGGCGCCATTGATGGCGTGCGTACCGTCATCAACAACCTGCAGGTTCAGCAAGCCCAGGCGGCTCCCGCCCCGGCACTTGTAGCTCCGCCGCAACCGGCGGAGAAACCTGCTCCACGGGAGAAGAAAACCTCGCCCAAGAGCACCCCGCGGGATCATCGGAACCGCGAAGCCGATCAGACCCCTAGTGATGCCACGCTGGCAAACAGTATGCCTCCTCCGGCGCCGGCAACCCCGCAGCCTGAGACGCAGCCCACGCCGCCGCCACCACCACCTCCGCCCCCGCAGAAAGTCACGATTCCAGCGGGAACACAGTTATCGGTGCGGCTGAACGATCCTCTCAGCTCGGAAACCAATAAGATCGGCGATACATTTCATGGATCGCTAAGTTCGCCTATCGTGATTGGCGGCGAAACGGTCCTTCCCTCCGGCGCGGATGTGGTCGGGCGCGTGGCGAATGTTCAGAGCGCCGGCCGGTTTGCCGGGCAATCTCTGCTGACGCTGGAGCTGACATCAGTTTCCATGAACGGACGGACCTACAATGTCCAGACCAATCAGTGGTCACGCCAAGGTAAGGGCGAGGGAAAGAACACCGCGACCAAGGTCGGCGTAGGTACGGCCGCTGGCGCGATTCTTGGCGGGATTATCGGTGGAGGGAAAGGCGCTGCGATCGGAGCGGCCAGCGGGGCAGGCGCCGGCACCGGAGTCTCCGCCGCTAAGAAAGGCGAGCAGATCAAGCTGGCTCCCGAAGCTGTATTGAATTTCCAGACCGTGAACACACTGACGGTTATTCCACAAAACAACAACAACCGTGATGCCAGTCGTATCCCTTTGTCGTAGAGAAATTCGAATTGCACAGGCGCAGCCACTATACCTGGCTGCGCCTTTTTGCATCTCTCCTTCTACACAGCTGCTTGTCGCTGCGATATTCTCACTAGGACTGGCCATGCCAAAAATTAGCGCCCTGCTCCATACACATAATGACGCTTTGCGCCTTGCTCGCGTTCTGGATTCCTTGCGTCCCTGTGATGAGGTGCTGGTCATCGATGACGGCTCCGAGGACGATACCGAAAAAGTTGCCCGCGAGCACGGAGCGACATTCAAGACTGCGATTCCTGGCGTTACCTCCGGCGCTTACGCCATGGACGCCGCCCACGAGTGGATTCTCTGTCTGCGCTGCAATGAGGCCCTCTCCGATGACTTGGGGGCTACGCTGCTCGAGTGGAAAGAGAACGAACCCGACGAGACCCTGGCCTGCTATAGTGTGCCCATCCGTGAAGAGAATGGTAGCGGCTGGGAGAAGCACCCGCCTGAGGTCCGGCTGGTCAATCGAAAACGGATGAACTGGACCGGAGAGATGCCGCCTGAGCAGGCCTGTGGCGCGGTGTTGAACGGCGACCTCCTCAGCTTCCGCGAGCCTTAAATCGTTCAGCGAGGAATTGCGAAAGTCTACTTGGACCGACTGCTCGAATGCGCGCTCTTCGTAGTTGGTCTGATATTCGGGAGCTTCCTGAATGTTTGCATAAGCCGCATTCCGCGCGACGAATCCGTTGTTTCACCGCCCTCTCATTGTCCGCGTTGTGGCGCGGGCATCCGCTGGTACGACAACATTCCCCTCTTAAGCTGGATTCTCCTTCGCGGACGCTGTCGCGCATGTGGACAGCGCATCTCTCTGCGATATCCCGCCGTCGAGTTACTCACTGGCGTGCTCTTCGCCGGCTGCTATGCAGCTTTCGGGCCCACATGGCTGACATTCAAATTCTGTGTCTTCGGTTTCTTGTTGATCGGCTTGATCTTCATGGACGCGGAAACCGGGCTGCTGCCCCGGGAGTTCACTTACTCCGGCATTGTGCTCGGTCTGGCGTTATCTTTTGCCGCATACACGGATTATTACGGCACAGCCTTCCTCCTGCACGTTTTTGCACGTAGTGTTCCAGGCGCGCCTATGATTTCGTTTGTGGACGCCGTCGTCGGCGCCCTGGTCGGCGCGGGATTTTTCTACCTCGCATGGGCGGTGTACTACCTGGTGCGCAAGCAGCACGGCCTGGGCTTCGGCGACATTGCGCTTATGGGGATGTCCGGGGCGTTTCTCGGTCTAAAGCTCGTCGTTCTGGTGATTGTGCTGGCGCCAATCTCGGCAATTTTCTACGTCGTATTCCTCCTCCTGCGGGAGGCGTTCAGCTCTCACGTCAGTGGGGAAGCAAGTGCTATGGCCGCGCAGCCTTTCCTCGGTCGCGAGATCCCCTTCGGCGTGTTCCTGGGTGCATGTTCGATGTTCGTGATTTTCGCTGGCGAGGCCTTGTGGACCTGGTATTTGGGATTCTTCTAGGCTGGCACTCGCCGATCGGGAGTAGCACCCGTGCTGCGGACACGCTCAACTACCTGTTTTAAGTGATGGCGGGTGTGAGTGCGATGAAAAAGGCGCCACTCCTGAGCATTCAATGGCCCCAGAAAAGGGTGATCCAGGAGCCTTGCGCGTCGGCCAAAACGCCGCTCGGCATCGAATAACGTTGAGTCCATGGCTACCAGCGCGTCATAGAAACGCCGCATTGAATCGGCGCTGAGCCCCTCGCCCGGCATGATCTGCCTGAAGGCCTCGCGGCCACTCGGCATATAGCCTAGCTTCGTCACGGCGAACTTCCGTACTCGGTGCGGCAGCGTGGAAGTCCCGGCTGATAGGCTTCCGTTGTCCAGTGCGCGGCGTAGACCTTTCGTTGTGCCGGTGTAAGTAAGCAGTAAATGCTCGAAAATCTGTGCCGTCGTCCACTTCCCAGGCAGCGCACGATCCCACTGCGTACTCGACCAGCCGCGCGTGATCGCCTCCACCTCATGGCGAATTTGCTCTAACTCGGGAGCCACAGACACCCCACAAAAATGGTCCGGATTACTTCGAGCGAGATGCGAGCACTATGAACCAATCAGAGATTTTCTTCAATGTGATTCGTCAGGCCGCCGAGCTTTGTTGCACAACCGTTGCAACAACCTGCAAATCCTCGACAAATCGCGCGAATTCCCGGTGTCGGCTTTCCTCAGGCGCGCGCAAAATCGAAGATGGATGCACCGTCGCCAATAGATTCAGGCCAGCTTCAAACGGGAGCAATTCCCCACGCTTCTGGGTGACGCGAAAGTCTCGACCGAGAAGCGCCTGCGCTGCGGTCGCACCTAAGCAAACGATCACCTTTGGCTGTATCAGGGCAATCTCGGTGTCCAGCCATTGCCGGCACGCTGCGAGCTCCATCGAATTTGGTTTCTTGTGAATACGCCGCTTGCCGCGAGGCTCCCACTTGAAATGCTTTACCGCGTTAGTAACATAGGTCTGCTTGCGATCAATACCAGCCTCAAGCAAAGCTTTGTCCAGAAGTGCTCCTGCGGGTCCGACGAATGGCCGGCCCGCCAGGTCTTCCTTGTCCCCCGGCTGTTCACCGACAAACAGGATCCGAGGACGCGCGGCTCCTTCGCCAAATACGGTTTGCGTTGCGTGCCGCCACAAATCGCATGCGTGGCAGTCTTTCGCGGCTTGCCGTGCTGCTTGGAGCGAAGGGAAAGACGGAATGAGCCTGGATACCGATTGGGGACGTCGACGCGACATGACTATCTAAAGATGCCAACCCCAACGCCGGGAGTTGCAGAAGCCATCATGCACATAACTGCTCGATAATCCGATGTGATGATTTGCTTTTGCGTTCGTGGCTCAGCTATTGACCCTTCGACTCCAGCGCCACCGCACGTGGAAAGAGGATGTTGTTTTCCAAATGAATGTGTTGGTGTAAATCAGCTTCAAATACCTTAAGAGCGTCATACAAGGTGACATAGCTTATGCAGGCATCGTAGGGAGTTTCGTAGCCGCTGGTAAGCGAACGCAGCTTCTTGAGTACGTCGCCTGCGCCGTCATGTTCCTGCATCATCATCCGCACTGGGTTCACTACGGTGCCAAACATCGCAGAGGGTGCAGGCTCGTTCGCCGTAGCCGCTTGTTCCATCAGGGTGATGTACGGAAACAGGATCTGCTCCTCTTTGGTCAGATGTAGGCTCAGTTCACCCGCCAGGGCAGCGAAGGTTTCCTGAACCTGCAACAGTTCCGGGTGACTCTTTCCGTGAACAGACACTACTTTGCCCACGAGACGCTCGATTCGTGGGGATTCTTCGCGTACAAATGCGTGATGAACACAGCGAATGTGGGCGATTAAATCGACTAATGGCTGCTGTGTCCAGTCGCGGTCCGGCCCGGCGCCTGAGGCTGCGAAACCGACTTGGAGCCGTGACAAAGTCTGATCGATGGGGATCTTGGCCTCGGCACAGGCTTCTCCCAGCGTGCGATTGCCTCCGCAGCAGTAGTCAATTCCCAGTTTTTCGAACTCGCGAGTCGCTCCAGGTATATTTGCAGCCAGTTCGCCCACGGTTTGTGTTGCCTCTATGGACATTCGTTGCTCCTTGGGTGGGGAATCCCGGAAGTGGTTCCCCGGCCTCGCACGGCCGGGGAGTTGGTCCTCAGGAGGTTTGAATCACCCGCCTACAATTGCACTGTAAAGAGGCTGCAGCCCGACGCCTATGACCTTAGTCACAGTGGCTCGAAGATTGTCTTGGATTGTCTTTGCGATCAACCGAGATGAGGAACCCCACCAACCTGTGTTGGTTGGTGGGCATTTTGAACCGCAATTCGCTGGGTTATGGAAACGCCGACAACGGCTCTTCGGCTCGGCGACTATGCAGTAGCGATCTTCCGCAAGGCCAGCGACATCATAAGGCGCGTGACGCCCGACATGAAGATGCTGATTCCAAACAGCGTCCCGACCACCCAGTCAAAATTCAAGGGCCAGTGCTTCAGTATAAGAATTCCAAGCAACAACGTGACCAACCCGTCGAACAGCACCCATCCCCAACCGGCGCGGGGCTTGATTTGAAAAGCCAGAACGAGGGCGAAAATTCCGTACACCAGCAAAAAAGACGCCAGGATAAGGGTTAGCGCCAGCAGGCCGCCGACGGGATGCATCAACAGGTAAATCCCGGCGATAATGTAAATGATTCCGAGAAGAACTTCCAGAATAACGTGCCAACCGCCATGCGTCCGGAAGCCAAATATAATTTGTGCGACGCCATTGAAGATGGCAGACCATCCTACGACGATTGTTATGAACAACCCGGAAACACCCGGCTCAACCATCGCAATGATGCCGGCGATGATCATCAGAATGCCAAGCGCAATCGACCACCCGGAAGCCTTCTTGAGAACTGCTTCAGCCATAGTTCCTCCATCGTGTCTGTGGGCGCAGGCGAACACAATTGCCGGCGCTGAAGCCGAACAGCTACATCGAGATTGAATGAGTCGCAGCTATTTTGCGCGAGCCGCGGGCGATATTCAATGATTTAATCGCTCGACCACTGGTTCGATAATATCGAACAACCGCATATCTACTGCGACTTTCTCCTTCTTGCCGCGACCCTGAGCGAAACGCTTGGCCGCGTCGGCCATGAATGCGTTGGCGAAGCGCGCTCCCCAGACAATGTCATCATAGGTGTACGAGGTCCTGGTCTGGACAACGGTGGAGAACGTCTCGTCGAACGCCTTCAGCAATACCAGAACTTCCGCATTCGATTGCCGCATCGAGTCCGCCGTCTCCCCGTAGAGAATGCTGTCCTGTTCAATGGGGTGGACTACGGTCCAGGTCAGCGGAAGGAAGACCACTGACTCTCGTTCCAGCTTCAGCGGATAATAGCGCCGGGTGTGCACGCCATCGACCTGCTCGAACCGGCTGACAATCACCTTGGCCGACACCTCAATCAATTCATTGGAGCGCGCGTTGGCTACTCGAAATTCCAGCGCGCTAATCTCCTGGTAAGGAGCTACTACCGCGTGACTGCTGAACAGCACATTTGCCGTCGGCCGCGAGATGCGAGCGAATAACAAGCCTGTAACAATTGCAAAGCCCGCCAGCCCGGCCAGCGCTTCCGCCGTTACCACCAGGTTGGCCGCGATGCCTGTGGGCACCACGTTTCCGTAGCCAATCGTTGATATGGTCTCTACGCTGAAAAAAAATGCACGCCAGAAAGGGTGCAGGGGAACTCCAGGACTGGTGCTCACCAATGCCCCTGGCCCGCAGGCGAGATAGGCGAGAGCGAACAGCACATTCGCCAGCACATACCAGCCGCAACATAACGCGAAAAATTGCCCCCAAGGCATGGTGAGCAGCAGATGGTAGGGACTAATCGACTCCACCAGCGACAAGCCCTTGCGCTCCACATTGAAGCTGCCGTCGCGATTCAACAGCCGCTGTTGGCTATCGCGCGAGACTACCGCGCCAAAACCAAGGTCGCGCAGATCCTGTTCGTTCAAGGGTTCAGCTCGGGAGACCATGGGTATTCAAAGCCGCGAATCGGGCGGCGTTGCAGCAGTATACCTATTGCAGGAGCGTTAGAGAACCTACGCCGATCTCTTGTGCACTCGTTCGTGGCTGAGTACCAGCACCTGGCAGCGCTGCTGATCGAATACTACTTTGTGCGACGGGGAGCATTTGCCGCACAGCCACACCACTTTCTGCTTGATGTTTGGGGGCAGGCCCCACGCCTGCGGGTGCTGCACCGGAAACGTATAGATCCTGCCGCTTCCAAGACGCTTGAACTCGGTGTCGCATCCGGGGTTGATGCACTTGCCCAGCGTAGCGGTACGCATACTGTTTATGATGCTACCCGACCTGAAAAGGTATAGCTCCCAATAGTTTGCGGTTAAACAAATTCCAAGCGCCGGGAATTTGCATCAAAGCTGTACGGCGGCTCTGATCATAGCGGAGGAAGAATGGCACGTCCCTGCTTGCCGGGCAAACCGTTTCCCCAGGGCGCTACCTGGGACGGAACCGGCGTTAATTTTGCACTCTATTCGGAAAACGCTACGAAAGTAGAACTCTGTCTGTACGATGGCCGCAGCCGGCGCGAAAGCGAACGCTTTCAACTACCCGAACAGACCGCATTCGTTTGGCACGGATACGTACCCGGTGCGCAGCCGGGCCAGTTGTATGGGTACCGGGTCCACGGACCCTGGGATCCAGCGCGCGGGCTACGCTTCAACCCGGCAAAGCTCCTGATCGATCCGTATGCCAAGGCCATCGCCGGCAGAGTGGATTGGGACAAGCCCATTTACCCCTACCGATTTGGTGGCGACAACGCCGATATGGTCATCGACCGCCGCGACAGCGCTTCCGGCATGCCCAAGAGCATCGTGATCAGCCCCTACTTCGACTGGGAGCACGATCGTCCTCCGCGCACTCCGCTCAGCGATTCGATTATTTACGAGATGCATGTCCGCGGCTTCAGCATGCTGAATGACCAGATTCGGGAAGACCTGCGCGGTACCTACGCTGGCCTTGCCTCTCCCCCGGCACTGAAATATCTGAAAGGTCTCGGCATAACCGCCGTGGAGCTAATGCCGGTACATCAATTCGTTCACGATAAGGTTTTAGTGGACCGCGATCTCCACAATTACTGGGGCTACAACACACTGAACTATTTCAGTACCGAGTCCCAGTACTGTTCGTCCGGAGACCTGGGCTCGCAGGTGCCGGAATTCAAAGCCATGGTGAAGGCCCTGCATCGTGAGGGCATCGAGGTGATTCTCGACGTGGTGTACAACCACACCGCTGAGGGCAATCAACTCGGTCCCATGCTCAGCTTTCGCGGAATCGATAATCCCACGTATTACAAACTGGTGCCCGACAACCCACGCTACTACATGGATTACACCGGAACAGGCAACAGCCTGAATGTACGACATCCCCAGGTGCTCAAGTTAATCATGGACAGCCTGCGTTATTGGGTGACCGAGATGCACGTCGATGGGTTCCGTTTCGATCTCGCCGCAACGCTGGCCCGCGAACTGCACGATGTCGATCGGCTCTCGGCGTTCTTCGACATCATCCATCAGGACCCGATCATCTCGCAGGTAAAGTTGATTGCCGAACCGTGGGACGTGGGCAATGGGGGCTACCAGGTTGGCAACTTTCCGGTTCTCTGGGCAGAATGGAATGGAAAATATCGCGATACCGTTCGCCGCTACTGGAAAGGAGACGAGGGACAGATCTCCGATCTCGGCTACCGGCTTACGGGAAGCAGTGACTTGTATCAGAATGATGGGCGGCGTCCATATGCCAGTATCAATTTCGTGACAGCCCATGACGGTTTCTCGCTGGAAGACCTGGTCAGCTAC
Source organism: uncultured Acidobacteriaceae bacterium (assembly GCA_963819055.1). Classification (GTDB taxonomy): domain Bacteria; phylum Acidobacteriota; class Terriglobia; order Terriglobales; family Acidobacteriaceae; genus Bog-257. The sequence continues at coordinate 27,954 of CAWFUT010000045.1, forward strand.
AACGAAAAGCATAACGAGGCCAACGGTGAAAACAACCAGGATGGCGCGAACGATAACAACTCCTGGAACATGGGAGTCGAGGGACCAACGGACGATCCGCAAATCCTCGAGGCCCGCGAGCGTCAGAAGCGTAATTTTCTAGCGACGTTGTTTCTCTCACAGGGCGTTCCCATGCTCTGCGGGGGCGATGAAATTGGACGCACCCAGAGGGGCAATAACAACGCGTATTGCCAGGACAATGAGATCAGCTGGTATGACTGGCAGCTCGACGAACGGCGGAAGAAACTCTTGGATTTTACGTGCGGGCTGATTGAATTCCGGCAAAAGCATCCCAATCTACGCCGCCGCAAGTTCTTCCAGGATCGTGAAGTTTATCATCCGTCTTCGCGCGACATCGCCTGGTATCGCACCGACGGGCAAGAGATGACCGAAGAGCAATGGAATACGGGCTGGATGCGCAGCCTGGCTGTCATGCTGAACGGCTCAACCCTGGCACAACTGGATGAAACCGGCGAGCCAATCGCCGACGACACCTTCCTGGTAATGCTGAATTCCTATGCCGACGGCGTTACCTACACCTTGCCGCAATCTCCTCGTAATCGGGGCTGGAAGCTGCTGATGAACACCCACGACCTGGACAATCCATTCGGAGAAAAGCTGCTCCACAGCTCGCTCGGTGTCGCTGGGCGCTCGGTTGTGGTACTGCGTGAGTTGACCGAGGGTGAAACCAAGAACCTGCAGACGGAGCGGTCCGGGGAAACGCTCGAACCAACCGAGTCCCCGTCGTCAGCCGAGGCCGTGGCGGAGGAAGCACAGGTTCTGGAAGAAGCCTGATTCGGGCTTTGCCAAGTCTCAAGTAATACTCGAGCAGCTGCCGTTACTTACTGCAATAACGAGACTTTAAGAATCGGCACAACCGCGGCCGGATTCAGAGCCATGGTCAAGGCACCGCTGCCGCTTAACTGCATCTGGTCTGTGATTACATTGCCCCAGATCAGGGTACCGTTGGTAGTTCCGCCAGGAATCTGAAAAATCGTCGCATAGTTCGAGGAATGGAAATATAGCGTACCCGTATAAGCCAGGGTCCCTGATCCCTGTAGCTGAGGCGAAGCCGTATCCGCGTGATCCATGAACATAAGTAGCCCGCGCACTGTGCCCACCGAATCGGCCGTGTCTCCGGCCACGTCGTAGTACGTTCCATTGACCGTGCATTGCGCCAGCATAATGTTCGTGTCGAGAGCGCTAGCGAGATTCAGGTACGATGGCGGAGTGCTGGCATCGCAGGTCAGGTCGGTGACCGGCACTTTGTCGACTCGGGGATACGCCGGAGCCCCGGACCCTCCGCTGATCACCGGCTTGGCCGTTCCATGGAAGTAGAACATCGCTCCGTCGGTGTGATGCCACGTCCATGGCCCGCCCCCACCAACGCCATTGGCCCCTGCGGTTTGCGTTAGCGGACTGCAATTGCCTGTATTGGGATCGGTGTTCACCGCGCCTTGGGAACTGGCGCACGGTTTGGCCATGCGAATCGAATCGCTGCCTGCGATGGACAGATCACCGTCCATGTAATACACGCCCGGCAGAAACGTCACAACGTCACCACCACCCTCGGAGATGCCATTCGGGTAGTAACCGGGCGCATACTCCTTGCAGCCACGACAGTACCAGGGCTTGCTTCCATACTTGCTCAAATTGCAGGTCCAATAGGTGCTGTCGTTGTAGCTGCCGTAGTTGGAGGGACTGTTGTCGGGACATCCGTCCATCCCGGGAGCGGCCAGATTGTAGTATTTTGTGCCGTCGTTATGGGACGCCTTCGTCGCTGGAGTGAGGTTCTTCATGCCGCTGGCTGCCGGAGTTGCCGCATAAGGATCGGCCACTGGAGTCGCCGGCCAAGCCCACTTCCCTGTCGTTCCTCCACTGAAACCCGCCGGCAACCCGGTGTTGGAGTTCGTTCCGAAGCATCCTGTCGCCGCTCCAGGAGCAACGTGCGGCCCTCCATACGTACCCACGTCCGAACCCGTAAGGTTTGGACCACCTTTCCTGGTATCAATGACACCGCTGGAGCCACATTGCACCGCCGTCGTGCTACTGGAGTTGACCACAATGCTGCGCGGCGGACCTCCGACGATCGTTAACGACGCACCGCCCGAGTAGGACAGCGCACCGGAGATCCTGGGATTGAGGATCATGATAGGAGCGCCCTGCATAACCTGTGTCAGACCGCAAGTCGAGGTGGCTCCCACCTGCTGGGTCTGATTGCCGGTCAAAAGCGTGCTGAAATACGTCTTCACGGGCAAGGTGACCGTCACCTGCAAGTACGGATAAGCGACAACAGAAGATGGTGGCGCAGTGACTCCGGATACCGAGCCTGGGAAGCTCCAGGAAACGCTGGCAGCACCATTGCTATATCCGTTGAAGCCGTTCTTGCTGGCGTACCAGCACATGCTTGGACCTGCCGAACCGAACGCATTGCAACTGCCTGCCGTACCGGGTACAAAACCGATAGGCGGATAACTCGCTCCGCTGATGAGCTGGTACATGTCCATCGCCCCCGCCTGACAGGCGGCATCGGCGGCGGTCTGAACTTGCTGGCGCTGGAACCAGATGTTGGTGTAATCCACCGCAAACGCCAGTACCGCCAGCAGGAACAGGCTCAACATCAGAATGACCAGAATCGCGGCCTGTCCCGCGTCATTAAACCTGCTGCGACCATGAGATTTCCGTGAGCTCATCGCTAGCGCCCCACTAGAAAACAATCCTCCCCTCGGCAGTGATTTGCATGTTGGGTGATGGGAAGCCAGGCAGCGTCAAATAGGAAACGTAGGGGTAAGAGATGCTGACAATAACCCTGCTGGACGGCGTGGTTGTTCCATCTGGCCAGGAGGGCGTGATCGTCATCCCGCTGATGTCGTGGAAAGTGACCGCGGCATAGCTCTTTACCAGGGCTGTAATGTTGCTGCCGGCCGCGTCGCTACATCCCGATCCCGGCCCGCTGCAGGAAGCGCTGTCGCTTCCGTGGACAATCGCATAACGTACTCCCTCCCGTGCAGCATTCCCCAGGACGCTATAGGTGTACACGGTCATGCAAAATTCGAAGATCAGGAAGGTGAGCAGAAACAGCGTCCATATCGAAAGCGCGAATTCGATCAGCATGGGAGCACGCTCATCGGCGATGAACTTCGGTCTCGGAATCGCTGTCATCAGTCCAGCGCTCGCATCTCCGCCTGCCAGTGAATCGTCAAGGGCGGCATGGAGAACAAAAAAAAGTCCACCGGAATCGGCGGGCTGACCGTGTACACCACGTCGACACGCTGCGTCAGCATTCCATAGTTCGATTCCGGGTCCTGATCGGGAGCGAAGTTCAATGAGCCCGAGGGAAACGTGCCACAATTCGTGACGTAGCCGCTGGACGTCTGCGTGATGCCGAGCTTCTTGGAGCAAACCTGGACATTGGTCTTGGTAGCCATGTTGGCGAGCCCGACCAGATCGCCGCCCGCCAGTCCAGCGACTCCTGCCGTATCGCTTAACGCTCCTGATCCCGCCGACGGCAATGACAGTTGACCGGGCGAGACAAACCCCTGGCTCGAATACAACACCGCATTGCGTGACGCCGACACCAGGTTCGCCGCCACAATGAAGAAGTATCCGATGTCGATAGCAAAACAAAGAATGAGCACCAGCACGGGCACTACCAGCGCCGTCTCCACCAGGCTGGACCCGCTCTGGTTAACTCGAATTGTTCGCCGCATATCGTGGAGCATTGTGTCCTGGACAAAATGCTATGACTCGGTCCCTGGTAGAACCAATCGCTAAGTGACAGTGCGCACCACATAGTCTTCCCGTTCTGAGCAAATTCCAGAGTGGGCCGGCGAAACGAAACTTGTCGACGCATCTTGCAGGTACTTCTGGAACCAGAGATCGTCTGGGCGCTAGCCTGACCAGTGCTGCCGGAGTTACTTACATCCGTCCGAGAGGAAACGACCGGATACCAAGCGCCTTTACCCGCCAGGGGCGTCAACAGAAACGCTTGCCGAAGGATTGCCTCGTTCCCTGTCCTGCTGGCTGTGGCCTTGGCGGCTTGCGTTTATTTGTTCGACAGCGGCAGCATCGCTGATCCGGATATCTGGTGGCATCTCCGAAATGCGGCGGTGCTGATGCAAACCCGTTCCGTCGTCCATCACGACCTTTATTCCTTTACTGCCGCCGGCGCCCCCTGGATCAACGAGGCATGGCTGGGCGAACTTCCCTACTACTTCGGATGGCGATGGTTCGGGCTGCGGGGCATTTATCTCGTGATGCTGATCGAGACCGAGCTCATCCTGCTCGGCGTCTTTGCGCTCTCGTACTGCGCCAGCGGACACGTCAAGGCGGCGTTCCTGGCCTCGTCGCTGGCAGTGTGGCTGGCGACGGTATCGTTTGGGCCGCGCACCTTGCTGGTCGGTTGGATTTGCTTGGTGGCGGAACTGTTCCTGCTGGATCAGTTCAAGCGGGGTAAAGACTGGATCTGGTGGCTGCTGCCACTGTTCATCCTCTGGGCTAACTTACACGGCTCATGGCTGATCGGAATGGTGCTCTTCTGGACATTCTGCCTCTGCGGTCTGGCGAATGGCACTTGGGAACGGCTCCAGGCTACCCGTTGGACCGCATCGCAGTGTCGCAAGCTCGCGCTGGTGGGTGGATTCAGTGTCGCAGGTCTATTCCTGAACCCCTATACCTATCACCTGGTTTTCTATCCTTTTAACGTTGCTTTCCAGCAAAAACTGAATCTCGGACACGTCGAAGAATGGATGAGCGTCGACTTTCACACCGTGCGCGGAAAGATTCTGTTTGCGGTGCTGGCGGCGATGCTTGTTCTCGCTCTCGTGCGCAAACGCCGTTGGCGGTTGGACGAACTGGCGTTCTTGCTCATCGCCTTATATGCCGCTCTAACCTATAGCCGCTTTCTTTTTCTCGCCGCGATCTTGATCACGCCGATGCTGGCCAGGGAACTTGATTTCCTCCCGCCCTATCGACCGTCAGTCGATAAACCGTGGCTAAATGCGCTGCTCATGGTCGCTATTGTCAAGGTTTGTGCCCAGCAGTTTCCCAGCGAAGAGGTTCTACAGCGGGACACCGTGCGAACCTATCCGGTCAAGGCGCTGGAATACCTAAAGCAGTTCCACCCTGAGGGGCGAGTCTTGAACGATTATCTCTGGGGTGGGTATCTGATCTGGAATGTCCCTCACATCCCGGTCTTCATCGATTCGAGGGTCGATATCTTCGAATATGACGGCGTGTTCGCCGACTATCTTGACCTGACGCAGCTTCATAATAGTCTTGCCATTCTGAATAAATACAACATCCGCTATGTGCTGTATCGGAAGGACAGCCCAGTAGCCTATCTGCTCTTGCATACGCCCGGCTGGAAGACCAGGTATCAGGACGCCACAACCGTGTTATTCGAGCGCATGGAATCCTCGGAGATGGCCGGAAACATCAGGTCGCCTTGAACGCTTGAGAAACAGGAGCGCGAAAACCTGACTCTTGACTGCGTCCATTGCCATTCCGGCTGGTCGAAATGTCGTGCGGAACATCGGCGCGGCCTACGCTGGTATAGAAAAAACCGTGCTCGGCCATCGCGTCGGGGCTGAACATGTTTCGGCCATCGATGACGATAGGATAATGCAGCAGCTGGTGAAGTTCCTTCAAGTCGATCGCGCGAAACTCTTCCCAGTCGGTCAGTACCAGCAAAGCGTCGGCGTCTCTTGCTGCAGCCCTCGCGGACGTAACGTATTCAATGTCCTGCACGCCCAGAATCTCACGAGCATTGTCGGCCGCCGCCGGATCATAGGCCTGAATCTTGCAGCCCTCGCCGATCAGCGACTTCACTACGGCGATTGCGGGCGACTCGCGCACGTCGTCAGTGCCGCCTTTGAATGCCAATCCCAGAACGCCGAGCCGCTTTCCTTTGAGCGTCCAGAGTGCATGACGAACTTTGCGCAGAAAGCGCTCGCGCTGCTCGTTGTTGATGTGCATCACTTCTTCCAGCAGGCGAAAATCGTAGCCGCACTCGCGTGCCACGGCGCGATAGGCCGAGAGGTCCTTAGGAAAACACGATCCGCCGTATCCCAGCCCTGGATTCAGAAACTGTCGCCCAATGCGCGAATCGGCGCCAATTCCCTCCCGTACTTGATCGACGTCGGCTCCAACCGACTCGCAAAGGGTGGCGACGGCATTAATAAAGCTGATCTTCATCGCCAGAAATGCGTTCGACGCATACTTGATGAGTTCGGCGCTCTTGGCTGTGGTTGCGATCAGCCGAGCCGGCCCACTCCCTGGCTTGGGAGCGGGAATTGTATCGCTGCGGCGATAGTAGCTCCCGTCCGTCAGCGGCGCGTAAATCTGACGCAGACGATCGGCGCACGCAGGATTATCGGAACCAATAACGATGCGATCAGGATAGAGAAAATCGGTGACTGCCGTGCCTTCACGCAGAAACTCTGGATTGGAAGCTACGTCGAAGAGATGATCTGGAGCGCCATTGAGCAACATCACCCGGCGGACCCACTCGCTGGTGTACACGGGAACCGTGCTCTTGCCGACTACGATCTTATAGTCCTTGATGTTGGCGGCTATTTCCCGCGCGACCGACTCAACGTAGGAGAGATCCGCTTCCCCGTTCACCGTCGGCGGCGTGCCCACCGCAACGAAGATTGCCTCAGATTGCTCCACCGATTCGGCCAGACTGTCGGACAGCATCAATTTGGTACCCAGATGCCGCTTCAGCAATTCCGGGACATAGCGTTCATGGATCGGAGATTGCCCCTGTCGCAGCGCATTCTGTTTTGCCGGGTCGTTATCATGCAGCGTGACATCGTGGCCCAGTTCCGCAAAGCACAACGCCGTGACCAATCCTACGTACCCGGATCCAACGACTGAAATACGCATCCCTGGCTCCACAAAGTGAATCCGACCGATGTCTTTTTTCGAGCGACCGCTTGTCCTAGGCAGGACCTGTTAATTGTACATGCGAAGCTGTTAGCCGCCTATGAAGGGTTTGGCATGGTTCCCGATAATGTGCACTGGTCTGAAAATCTGAGCGAGCGGCAACGCGCGACGTACAATCGATGCGGCGCTCCACTGAAACAATATGCAAGACTGGATCAATAATCACCAGAGCGTTTTCTGGCTCATCTTCCCTCTCTACTTCGTGTCCTTGTGGCTTCTGGTATCCACAATCATCAGTTACGTCGGAGGCTGGACGGCGTTAGCCGCGCGGTTCCGTTTAGCAACGCCATTCACAGGAGAACAATGGAGCGGCAACAGCGGCCGAATGCGATGGAATACTCACTATGGCCGCTGTTTAACGATTGGCTGCAGCTCCGAGGGGCTGTACCTCGCCTTGATGCCCCTTTTTCGATTCCGACATCCCCCGCTTCTCATTCCCTGGAGTGAGGTATCCGTGAGTCGACGAAAGTTTCTCTTCTTCGCGAGCGTGAGATTCGGACTAGGGCGCGAGCTTGATATTCCATTATGTGTGCGCGCCAAGGTTGCCGACCGCTTGAAAGGAGCTGCGGCGCAGTATTGGCCAATCGACGAAATGGAGTTTCAGTGAGGCTTAGTTATGAGGAACGGCTAGCGGGATCTTCCCCATGAGCCGTTTGACGATCAGCCCCTGATATTCGCGCAAGGTCTTTAGCGGGTTCATCTTGCTTTGACTTTTCTTTAATCCGTAGTCATAGCGTAAAGGAACTTCGCTGAATCGACTACTGAAGGGAATGACCCGCAGCAGGACTTCAAGATTCGCGGCAAAGGACTTGGTGGTGACGTAGCTCGACCCGTAGTGTTTCAGGGCACGCTGCACGACCTCCGCCCGATAGGCGCGATAGAAAATGGTGTAGTCGGTGATTCCGCGAACGTGGAAGAAGGTCGACAGAACCATGTTGACGCCCCAACTTCCGGCGGTTCGCTGCCAGGGAAAGTTGAGATAGCCGCCGCCGCGTATATAACGTGAAGCAACTACAACATCGTCCCCGTTGTAGACCCGCCTGGCCATCTCGGGCATGCATTTCAAGTCGCTGGTGCCGTCACCTTCGATGATGAAGATGCAGTCATTAGGCTCGGCCCTGTTGGCAGCAGCCACCAGTCCATCGTAAAAAGTCATGGGTACGCCGAGATTTACCGGATGGGTAACGATCTCCAAGTCCATCCTGCCGCGAAAGCGCTCAGCCTCTTCCAGGGTGTTATCACGGCTGCCGTCGTTGACGACGATCACCGCCAAGGGCAACGTCGTTGACAGTTCCCGCAGATGCTCAAGCACGGTCCCCAGGTTCGGACCTTCGTTGTACGCAGGAATGATGACGTAGCTCTTGGGCATCAGAAGGTCGCGACCACGCGCTCCACATCAGCACGATTCTCTTGTATCCAGTCGATCAGCATGCCAATTCCCGGCAACGGATCGATCTCCGGACGCCAGCCCAATTCACGCTCGGCTTTTCGGATATCCGCCACAAAGACAGGCTGGTCGCCGGCCCGCGGCTCGGCCCGACTTACGGGGATCTTCTTCTCCAGCCGCTTCTCCAGAAACGCAAGCAGTTCAACCAGGGAGAGCGTTCGACTTGGGCCCCCACCCATATTGAAAATCTGCCCCGCCGACCGATCGGGTTGATCGGCAGCGGCTTTGTACGCCGCAACCAGGTCGTTCACATGCAACAGGTCGCGAATCTGTAATCCATCGCCATAGATCGTGATCGGCCGCTCCAGCAGGGCAGCGATGGAGAACCACGCGACCCATCCCTGATCTTCTACGCCGAACTGCCGCTGTCCATAAATGCAGGATTGCCGGAACACCACCGTGGGAATGTCGTAGATGCGGCCGTAGTCGTGAACGTATTGATCTGCCGCACCCTTGCTGCAACCGTAAGGCGAATGAAAATCCAGCGGCTGGGTTTCTGGAATGCCGTTCGGGAAATCCCGAAAACTCCAGCGAGTCTGGCCCTTCATGCAAACGATTTCCGGCATTCCTCCATAAACCTTATTGGTGGAGGAATAAATCAGCATCGGCTTCTTGCCCGACTCGCGCACAGCCTCCAGCACGTTGAAGGTGCCGTGGGCGTTGATCTCAAAATCTTCAATCGGGCGGACGATTGACGTCGTCACCGCAACCTGGGCAGCCAGGTGCAACACCAGATCGGCTCTTGATACGGCGTGCAACAAGGCCAGCGAATCGTAGCGAACGTCGCCCATGATGAATTCGCACTGGTCGGGATACTTCTGCCGCAGATAGCGAAGGTTCAGGTCTGTGCCTTTGCGGGAGAGGTTATCGAAGACAATGACTTGCCAGCCATCGCGGATAAACGCTTCCGCCGCATTCACGCCTATGAAACCCGCGCCTCCCGTAACTACCACTGTTCTGCTTGCCACAGCTGGCTCCTGACAAAGCTATGTGTGAGTGACTGCCCATTCTACGGGCAAAAAAAGAGGAAGGGTATCGCTACCCTTCCTACGCTTTTACCACACGCAAGACTTACCGGCCGCCACGCCGCGGCCCACGATCTCCACCGCGCCCGCCGCCACCGCCGGGGCGTCCACCACGGCCACCGCCGGGGCGTCCACCAGGACGTCCGCCACCGCTGCGTTCGCGTCGATCTCCGCCATCGCGGTTGAAGTTCGGCTCTGAGCTGGGCTCGTCGGCACGCTCGTGACCACCTTCAAAGGTCACCCCGCCGCTGACGCCACTGCCGCCTTCAGCGCCTTCACCTTCAGGTGGGGCTTCCCCACCGCCCATTTTGGCGCGCTGCTCTTTCAGAATCGCCTTGCGCGACAGCTTGATGCGGTTGCCGTCGACGGCCAATACCTTCACCAGGACCTGGTCGCCTTCTTTCAATTCGTCGCGAACATCGTTAATACGGTGCTCGGCGACTTCGCTGATGTGCAGGAGGCCGTCAGTACCCGGCAGGATCTCGACGAAAGCGCCGAAGTCCGCCAGCCGCGTGACCTTGCCCAGGTAGGTCTTCCCTACTTCTGCGGTCGCCGTGATGTCGCCGATCATCTGCAGGGCCTTCGCTGCTGCTACCTGATCGCTGGACGATACGTTGACCTTGCCGCTGTCTTCGACGTCGATCTTTACGCCCGTCGCTTCCACGATGCCGCGAATCACCTTGCCTCCGGGTCCGATCAGATCGCGGATCTTGTCGGTCGGAATTTGCAGGGTGTAGAAGCGCGGCGCGAAATCGCTGATCGTGGTTCGGCCTTCGCCAATCACCCCAGTCATCTTGTCGAGGATGTACAGCCGGCCGGCGCGCGCTTGCTCCAGCGCCTCGCGCATGATCTGTGGCGTGATGCCCATGACCTTGATGTCCATCTGCAGGGCGGTAATACCGTCCCGCGTTCCGGCCACCTTGAAGTCCATGTCGCCATAGTGATCTTCGGCGCCGGCAATGTCGGTCAGGATGGCATACTGCTCACCTTCCTTCACCAGACCCATGGCCACGCCCGCCACCGCAGCCTTAAGCGGGACACCGGCGTCCATCATGCTGAGTGAGGCTCCGCAGACAGTTGCCATCGAGGACGAGCCGTTGGACTCTAGGATGTCGGAGACCACGCGCATGGCGTAGGGCCAGTCGGTATCGCTGGGCAGGACCGCAAACAGCGCCCGCTCAGCCAATGCTCCGTGGCCGATTTCACGACGGCCAGCACCGCGCAGAAATGCCACTTCTCCAACGGAAAACGGCGGAAAGTTATAGTGAAGCATGAAGCGCTTCTTGGCTTCGCCTTCGAAGGCTTCCAGGCGCTGCATGTCTTCGCCGGTGCCGAGCGTGGTGGTGACCAACGCCTGGGTTTCGCCACGAGTAAAGATCGCCGATCCGTGGGTGCGCGGCAGCACGCCGACTTCAATCCAGATGTCGCGGATCTGATCGAACCTGCGGCCATCCGGACGACGCTTCTCTTTGATTACCTGCTCGCGGAAGATCTGCTCCCGAAGAAGATCGAAGTACGAGGTGGCCTTCTTGCGGCCTTCCATGTCTTCGTCGTCGATGGTCGACTTGAGCTCATCCTTCAGCTTCTTGATCAGACCGTAGCTTTCGTTCTTGGGATACTTCTCGGTGTTCGCAGCATCAGCCAGGCGCTCGCCCATCTTGGTGCGGAGATCATCCAGGTATTCCTGATCGACCATCGGTGGCTCGACCTTGCGCTTTGCCTTGCCTACCTTCTGCGCCAGTTGGGTGATAGCAGCGCAGATCTTCTTGATCTGAGCGTGGCCAAACTCGATGCCGTCGACCACTACGTCTTCCGTGACCTCTTTCGCACCGGACTCGATCATCACGATGCCTTCGGAGGTGCCGACGACCATCAGGTTCAGGTCGCCCGAGCGCTGCTCGTCGTAGGTGGGATTGATGATGAACTCGCCATTCACGCGGCCAACGCGCACCGCGCCGATTGGTCCGTGGAACGGAATGTCGGAGACGCTCAGCGCGACTGAGGCGCCATTAATACCGGAGACGTCGGGATCATTTTCGGTGTCAGCCGACAGCACCATGGCGATGACCTGGGTCTCGCAGCGGAAGCCTTCGGGGAACAGGGGACGAATAGGCCGGTCGATCTGGCGGCTGGTCAGAATCTCGCGCTCGCTGGGACGGCCTTCGCGCTTGATGAAGCCGCCCGGAATGCGTCCGGCGGCGTAGGTGTACTCGCGGTAGTCGACCGTCAGCGGAAAGAAGTCGATGCCCTCGCGGGGCTCGGGATTGGCGCAGGCGGTAGCCAGGACGACATTCTCGCCCATGCGCACTATGCAGGAACCGTGCGCCTGCTTTGCCAGTTTTCCGGTTTCAAAGTGGATTGATTTTCCGCCAGGGAGATCGACACTGATTTCGTGCTTGTTGACGCCGTGTAGGGTGGCCGTCATTTGTTCTGTCATTTCCTAATTCCTTCTGTCTGAACGCAACCGATTAGAGCCGGTCATACAGTTCGGGCGTCATGGCCAGGTGAGTGGCCAAAGCCATGCCGCCATGGCCCGAACGACGATACGGAAGTGGAGTGATTTTAGGTCAGCCGAGAGAAGCTGAACGAATCGTACCGGGCGCACCCCGCGCCCAATGCCGGTGAACTCCGAATACGGCCGGGCCGACAATAGACCCGGTTCTCAAAAAGCGCCGCTCTGCATCTGTTGAGAATGCATTACGCCCGAAGCGTGTTAGTTCAGGGCTGGCAAACAACTACTTGCGGATGCCAAGTTTCTGAATGACGGCTTTGTAGCGCTCGGTATCGGACTTTCTGAGGTAATCGAGCAGGCTGCGACGCTTGCTCACCATCATGAGAAGACCCCGCCGGGAGGCATGGTCTTTCTTATGGGTCTTAAAATGTTCTGTCAGCTCACCGATCCGGGTGCTGAGGATGGCGATCTGGACCTCCGGTGAACCGGTATCATTATCGGCTCGACGGTTGTCGGCAATTAAAGCGGCTTTTTTCTCTCGGGCTAACACTGAATCGGCTGCGCTCCTACTCTTTTTATCGTATCTTGTTACGCCATCAAGAATAACATGGGATGGCAAGAACGGCAAAAGGCGTGCGAGACCACCGTTCCACCCTACGCGGAGGATGATTATGGTTCGTCAACGACTTGCGTTCGGTCATCTGACCCTTCTGATTGTAAGCTACATTGTCGCGGGCTCATCTCTTTTGGCGGCACAGACGGAGAAGACCTTATGGGGGTTCCGGGGCCCCGACGGCCAGAACCCCATGTCCGCGCTGGTGTTCGACGCAAGCGGCACGCTTTACGGAACGACCTCAGAAGGAGGCAGCAATTCGGTTTGCCCGGGTGGTTGCGGCACGGCGTTTGCTTTGACACCGAACTCAGATGGGACGTGGTCGGAATCAGTTATACACAACTTCGGGTACGGCACTGACGGGGAAAATCCACATTCCTCCCTCGTGATTGATCGCTTCGGAAGGTTTCTCGGGACCACAGAGTGGGGAGGGGCCTATCTATACGGAACGGTGTTCCAGCTCGAAGACTTCGAAGGCGGCTGGACGGAGTCGTTGCTTTTTGCCTTCAACGGACAGACTAATGGCAGCAACCCCATTAGCGGCCTGACGCAGCAAGGCGGTGCTCATCTTTATGGAACGGCCTACTCCACCCCGCCGGGCGACGGGATGGTTTTTGACTTGGGAGCAATCTCGACCCTCCATTGGTACAACCTGAATCCATATTTTTTCACAGGCAATTTGGACGGCGGCGAACCAAACGGTCCCCTCGTTTCTGATCGCGAAGGGAATCTATACGGCACGACGGCCTGGGGCGGCGCACACGGCTTTGGCACGGTTTTCAAGTTGACCCCAAATGACGGGAGCTGGATCGAATCGACAATATATTCTTTTCAGGGTCCGCCCGACGACGGAGCCTATTCGGCAGCGGGTTTAGCGTTCGATACCGATGGCAATCTATATGGGACTACATTGCAAAGCGCCGGATTTTGCACCATTGGATGGTGCGGAGTCGTGTTCAAGCTCTCTCCTAATCCCGACGGAAGCTGGTCCGAGAGCGTCCTCCACATTTTCCAGGGTCATTTTCAAGACGGTGAAGAACCGGTAGCAGCCGTGATCGTCGATAGTGCCGGCAATGTTTACGGGACCACCAACGGCGGAGGCACTTACGGCAGTGGGACCGTGTACAAATTAGCTCCATCCGCCGGCGGGCAATATACGGAAAGTGTTCTGTGGTCGTTCACCGGATCAGGCGACGGCGCGAATCCTAGCGGGGCCTTGATCTTCGACGGCGCAGGTAATCTCTATGGCACCACACAAAATGGCGGCAATGTAAGTGGCCAGTCTTTCGGGACGGTGTTCGAGATCGTTCTCGCCCCCCATTAACCTCTCGTCGCGAGGCGACGCGTGTCCCACCCAAATCGAAATCATCGGCGATCCGGCCCCCCCTGCCAAATTCCAGATTCTTGCCTCGGAGAATGTTTGCTTGAAAACAAAGAAAGCTGCCTCAGCGAGAAACTTGCCTCCAGCCGTGCGCGCACAATTGCGGCCCATTGGGGTGATCCGCTCGAAGGTCAAGACCCGCGCGCAGGCACCGAAACAGGGACTAGAGGGCGCGCCGGATGTCTGGCTGGAGGTGGAGCCGCGCTTTGCTGAATGTCTCGATGGCCTGAAGGCCGGAGATGAAATTATCGTTATCACGTGGCTGCATGAAGCGCGGCGCGAAACGATGAAAGTCCATCCGCGATCCGATCCGCAGAACCGCCTTTGGGGCGTCTTCGCTACGCGATCGCCGGACCGGCCAAATCCGATTGGCCTACATCCGGTGACCATCAGAAGGATCGTCAAGACGCGGTTGCGAGTAGGACCGATGGAAGCGATCGACGGGACACCGGTGGTCGACATCAAACCGGTGTTATGCGGGGTGAAAGATTGGGGGTGAAAGACTCGTGGGGGTGTCGCCGGCTGAAGCCGGCTCTGGTCGATGTGCAGCTTACCCAGGGCTCCCGCCCTGGGCTACAAACAGTTTCGCCCTTCGGGCTTCAGGTTCAGTGCGAGACGACTTTGATCTCATACAACTTCGGCCAGAGCTTGCCCGTCACGAACAGCCGGTTGTCCTTCGCGTCGTAAGCAATGCCGTTGAGGACGGCATCAGGATTGCCTGTGGTACTTGGGTCCCGCAGGCCATTCAAGTCGATCCATCCCAGAAGTTTTCCGGTCTTGGGCGAGATGCGGGCGATCCGGTCACTATGCCAGATGTTGGCGTAGATCTCTCCGCGAACATATTCAAGCTCGTTGAGGTCGGGGATTTCCTCGCCACTTGACGTGGTGACGTGGATACGCCTGGTCTCGTGAAAGGTCTTCGGGTCAAGGAACCGCAGATAGGACGTCCCATCGCTCATGATGAGTTGCTTGTCGTCGTGTGTCAGACCCCAACCTTCGCCATCATAAGTAAACGTTCGCAGCACAGCGAAGCTGAAGCGGTCATACACAAAGGCTTTATGCGCCTGCCACGTGAGCTGCACCAGCGTACTGCCCCAATCCGTCAACCCTTCGCCAAAATAGTCTGGCGGCAGGTCGTACTTCTGCAAAACGCGACCCGTATTCAAATCGAGCATCCGAATCGACGACTGCCCGCGCAGCCCGGTGCTCTCGTAGAGATGACCGTCGACGTACAACAGTCCTTGAGTAAAGGCTCGCGGATCGTGAGGGTAAGTGTGCACGATCTCATATCCCTGGATCTGCGGGCCAAGTGGCTTAGCGGAGACCGCAATCGCGATAGCGAGCAGAAATGCTAAAAGGAAATTCCGGCGCCGAAGCATGCATCGTCAGCTTAAGGGAACCACGGCATCATCGCAAATTCGAAGGGAACGGTCGCTAGCTCTTGCGAGTAGGGTGGGTTGATGATTTTTTGTGACTCAGGCTGGCGGTACGAACAGTCGCAGCGTGGCGTTTCTTGCGAGTGTGGTGTACCAGTGGGTGGACCTCCGCCCGCACCCGCGCCTCGGCTTCGTAAGGATCGCTTGCATAGCCGGGATCGAACATCGCAATGACCGAGATCGCTCGCGTGCTGTAACGACGAGCCCAGTCAGTATGGATTAGCGTGGCCTGTACCGAATGCCAATATTCGGAGTCCGCATAGCTGGCTTCGCCTTGATCCATCGGTGGCGGAGTGTTGATCGCGTCGAGGAAGTTTGTGAACTCTTCCAGGTTCACGCCCATCTGGTAGACCATCTGAGCTAAAGCCATCTGTTGCGGCCCGGTCAGCTGATCGAAGTTCCGGCAATAGGCGCGGGCATTGTGGATGGCTTGGATAGCATAGATACGCAAGAGTCGGTCGGCGTCCTCTTCCGAAATTTGCGGAAAGAGTTCATTTGTACGAATCTTGCGACGGAATTTCCTCTTATTCCAGGCGTCCAGTTCGTAATTGAACTGCTGCAGCATGGTCTGCAGTTGCGGCGGCGGAAGGCCTGCCGCCTCCCAAAGATCAGCCGACGACGGTTCGAGGAAAATGTTTGGATTCAGAGGGTCGCGCTGAGCATGTTGTCTCGCCGGCAAGTCCAGGCTGAAACCCGCGCCGATCAGCGGACGGCTCGTCTTCGGATCGGGATAAGCAGCTAGAACCCACCCTTCGTGCCGGTTGTCGCGCAGTGTGTTCATCAATGTCTGCAGATTGAACTTGATCTCTGAGGCATTGAAGTCGACCAACGGCTCGAGCTCCCCACTTGCTCCCGGCGTCAGCGACGAGAGGATCGCAGCCTGATGCTGAAGCGGCACATTGTAAGCCGTCAGTGGCGGCCGCGGGACGGCCGAGTGTACCGATGAAGTTTGCGCGCCACCTGCCACAGAAGTCGCGAGCGCAAACCCCATCAGGGAAATCGCAGCGAGATGTCGACGGATGGTCATCCTCATTACGACTGCTCTGGCCTACACATTAGCTCAGAATGCTTCCCCGACAAAGAGACTTTTGTGGTTACTAACCCAAAAGACAGCCAGACCAGAAAGCCCCGCCTTGGAGCGGGGCTTCCGGCCTTTGAGGAGAATACGCAATTAACGGGAACTGACTGTCGGAGTGAAGGAAACGCCGCGCAATACCTCGCCCGAATTAGCCGCCTGGAAGGCCGAAAAGCTCTCGCCCGGCGGTAGGCTGGTGGCGCTCACCTGATCGTTGATCACCACCAGCTTGTTGGGATCGGCTCCTTGATCACCATTGCCGCTGACGGTCGAAGTGATGGCGTAGATCGTCACGGTGCCGTCACCGTTGACGATTCCGGTGAGATTACGCAAACCATCGGTGCCCGGAGACCACGGCAACCCAGTAGCGGGATTGTTGCCCGTCGGATAGTTGGGCACAGTGTACGGAATTCCAAGCTGCAGTCCCGACTGCAGAACATAAGCCAGGTTCCACTGTCCTGCGACCGGATCGAAGATCCACTTTTGCAAACCCGACAGCGGATTTGCCGCGGCTTTGGTGTAGACACCATTCGCGTAAGTGTTGTCGCCGTCACCTTCGTCGGCGACATATAAAGTGTTGGCGTCCGCGAACCAGATGCCGAACGGGAACGAGGTCTTCGATTTCAACGCCGTTGGAAAGCCGTTCAGGATGCACATGTTGTTCGGGTCGAGCCCTTTGGTCTGCAGAACGCTCGGATCGTAGGCGAGGGGAGCGATCGGCAAGCTGGCGCTCGCCGGAGGCAGTCCGATGCCATTGTTGTCATTGCAAACTGTCAGCGTGGGATCGACGAAGTAGACCGTATTCACCCCGTTGCCGCCGCTGCCTTTGGTGTAGTACAGCACATTATTGAAGATCGTAAGACCGCGGAAGTTGTCGTCCTTGCCGATCTTGTCCTGCGGCTGACCGATCTGAGTGACGTTGAAAGACGCCACCGGCGTGGGCTGCCCGGGACGCTGCGAAATCTCGGTCTGCGACAGCGGATTTAGGATTTGCGCGCCCGCTCCGATGATGATGCCGTCGGGTTGAGGATTCGCTCCGTTGCCGGCATTCCCCGCCGTATAAAAAAAGTCGGCTCCGTTCGAGTTGTTCAGGACGGCGGCTCGCCCGTTGTTACCGCTATAGGCGTTGGTCACCGTGAAACTCGCATTGCCATTGACATCGATCTGAGCCACGGCTCGGTAATAGCTGCGACCGACAGGATTTGTCGGATCCACGTCCTGGTTGGTATTCGAGTTCGATACATCAAGATCATCGATCGGTGCGACGTAACCCATGAAGGTCAGGTACTGCCCATCGGTCGAAAGATTCAATGCGAGCTCCGACTTCGACGAAAAGCTTGTGACCAACTGATCGCCGATCAACGTGCGGCCAATGTTTCGGCTGTTGTTGATTTCCAGTGAATTCACCAGCGTGCCGGCCGGAGTGTATTGATCGAGGAAGATCTTGGATGTGATACCAAAACTTCCATCCACCAGATCATTGTTGAACACAGTGGGATAGGTACCGTCGTTGGTGGCCGGGCCGGCGCAGCCTCCTTGCGTGGCCTGGCAATTGGGCGGCAGGGTCTGGCCTACTCTGACGTTAGCTGGGTTGTTGTCATACACACTGCGGCTGACTACCAGGTCGCCGGGCGAAAAATAGGTGCCGCCATTTTGTGCCGAAGCAGGCGCGGTGGCTACGGCTACGGACGCAGAAATCAACAAGAAGGCGCGCAGGCGGTCTTGTTTTCTCAGCAGATTCGCTGTCACAGAGACTCTCCTTTGAAATTGGTTGCTGGAGCAGAACCCGATGAGTGTCATAGGTTCTGGCGCTATGTTGACAGCGGAGTGTTGCGCTGCGGTTGCAGCGCGGTCACGGTCTGATAAATGTAGACAGCAGCGGAAGAAATCTCCGCCACGCGTAGCCGATTCCAAAACAACTCGTCACAATCCTGCTATTCGAGGAGGCGATTCGCTGCGGCTTCTACGTGGATCTTAGTCGTGTCGAGTAGCGGAACACCGCCGGCAGTGTTCTCGGTCAAGATCAAAGGCAACTCGGTCCCAGCTAACAGAACGGCCTCAATCCGGTCTTCTTCCTTCATTCTTTTAATGATTCGCACTATTTCGTCGCGGGTAGCCGGAAGACAGATTCCCTTCAGCAATTCGTTGATGTACTTATCATGGATATAGTCCACTTCCTTGCCGTTTGGGATTACCACGGTTATGCCTTCGCGCAAAAAGACTTCCGGGTAGAACCTCGCCTGCATGGTGAAGCCGGTTCCCAGCAAACCAATGCGTTCGATTCCTCGCGCCTTGGCTTCAGCGCAAGCGGCTTCGACGATACTGATAATCGGAATTGACGACCGTGCCTGTACTTGCTCGAAGACAAGATGGGGAGTGTTGGCGCTGATGATGGCGAAGTCGGCTCCTGCGTTCGCGAGCCTTCGAATGGCCTCAGCCAGGTAGTCCGCGAGCAGATCCGTTTGATTCGCATCCAAAAATGCGAGTCCGCGATACACATCCACGCTGTTAATGACAATCGAAGGCAATACTTTATCGCCTGCACGCTTTTGATAAGAAGCAATCAACAGGCGGTAGTATTCGATCGTAGACTCAGGCCCGAGCCCGCCCACAACTCCAATGGTTTTCATGCTGATCTTCGGCTTTCCATGTCGTTATCAGGCGCCAGACAAAGGGTTGATGATAAGCGTGGCTTCGTCACGACTACTATTCTGATCCGTCGGCCTCGGTTCTGAGCAGCCATCCGCTGCCGCCGGCAATGTGAATGTTGCCCCGCGATTGCAGTTCGATTACGCCGTCGCCTTCACCTCTATGCACAATCTTGAGATCCGAATAGCCGTAGAGCCCACAAGACCAGGGCGAGAACAGCCACAGGGCTTGCTCTCGTCCACTGTCGTTTTTGCATCCGGCTTGAGGCGCAGCCATCAACTTTGCGGTGACTGCGCCGTAGTCCGTTGATCTGCCGACCAGCGTGGTTCCCTGCACTACCTCGCCATCGCCACGATAAACCCCGGCCCCGCCGATCTGGATGGTGTTCCAGTCACTGGTCGAGGTTCCATAGTCGTCGATGGCATTGGTGGGCAGTTTGGCCTCGAAAACCTGGTACGGTGAGGCGAGTGCGCGTAAATGCACCGCGATCGGAATTTCGCGTTGCCCCAGCTTCACTTGGTTGAAGGTGAAAGCTAGATGCGCCGGCGATCCAGCCCCAGGGACATCGGCTCTCACGATCGCGCCAAGGATGGTGCTTCCCTTTGGGATCCTTGAGCCATCCGGCAAGGGCACATTCTGCATGATTTTGCCGGTGATCTTCTGCCCGGGCTTGGCATGCCGCGTATCGAGAGTGCCGTTCAGCATGACAGGGAGCACGGTTCCCGCCGGAATCTCTTGCCCCAGAGCGAGCACACCATACGCTGATACGACAATCGCGAGACTCAGTAAACCCAGGGCTCGCATTACTGCTCCTTCCACTTGTCACTGGCGGTCGATATCGCCGGTTCAATCCGCAGCGCAGACTCCGCCGGCACTTTTCACACCTACAACCTTGAAGACAGCGATCTCTACTGCTGAAGAGGCGAGACCGTCTACGGTAGTACCGATGGTCTTGGTCCCAGCCTGTCCGGTAATCTCAACTTGTTGCCCCACGTAGTGAATCAGCTGGTTGGCTTGATTCTGCAGTTCTACCGGGTCGCCTGTGTTGTCGACAAGCCGGTATTCGCGGTCGGAGAATACCAGGCAACCCTTGATCGTCGTCGAAGTCACCTTAGCACCGGCATTCTTTGTCTGGTCTTGTCCCTGTAGGGCAAGAGCTGAAGCAAAGAACAACAATAAAACGGTCGTGCGCACGACCAGCCTCCGAAATCCTTCAAAAAAGATGTCGCTTGATGAGGCTCGGCTGCAATTATTTGGATTCGGCGGCACGCCAACCTGCGTCAACAAAAAGGCGACCCCTGATGGAGTCGCCTTTTTCGACGAAGCAGGTTTGCAATGACTAGAAGGTGAAGACCGGTCCGAACTCGGAGCGCCAATCCGTCGAAGTGCAGGTTTTCGCTCCCGCAATCTTCGTCGTACAGATCCCGATGTCGTTCGGTACTGCGTAGCTGGAGTAGTTGCTCTCTTCAAAACCGAACTGAACCCAGGGGTTCATCTTGTAAAAGATGGTTACGGCTTTGACCGTGCTCTTGATCGGTCCGGCGCCGGACGCACCCACGTCTTTTGCCAGGTAGAAATCGTTCGCATTGGCTGCGTCAAGGCCGTACTCGGCATATGCCTGCCATCCGGCATTTCTGCCTTTGGGCTCGGCATTGAACCAGCGCGACAATGGCAATCCAACTTGCACAAATCCACCGTAGCCCCTCACTGGCAACTGCGGTGCGACTACCGACTGGCCAGCCGCATTGGTACCAAAAACCGCGGCGTTGTTATCCACCGATGAACCGTCTGCCAGTGTGGTCAATCCATGCGCCTGGTTGTAATAGGACAAGGTTTGACCGGCAAAGAAGAACCGCAGATCAGCTCCCATATAACCGCTGGCGACGACCGTCGCCCACCGGGTGGGAAGTGACACGGCGATTTGGTTGCCATAACCGTTGCTGTGGATGTCGACCCCGTTCGGGAAAGCCGCTTTGTATTGATCGATGCCCCCTGCGCAAGTCGAGCAGGTGGGAACCCCCGAGCCCAGCACGGTCATCTGACGTCCGGAGTAAAAGCCACTCCACAGAATCTGTGCCGGAACTACGCCCGGTGCTCGATCCAGCTGGAACTGCAGAACGACTCGCGATTCCAGGGTCGGTTTGGCATTATCTGCTCCTTGGCGCTCGCCGTAACCAATCTGGCTGGCGAGTCCATTCACAAAGGTGCAGGTGGTCGGCGTGCCCAGGGCCTCAACCGTACACTTAACGCTGCTCGCAGGAAGATCGCCCGCGGACGGCATCATGATTGCGATTTCCGGCGAAAGCTTCCAGTCCATCGAGCCCCCGAGCTTCTGCACCAGGCCAAGACGCATCTGCGGAGAGCGCTCATACAGATTGCCCCAGTAGGCACCGAAGAAGGTGGTCTCGAAGAGGTTCATCATGGCGCTCGAGCCGAAGATCGTCCAATCCTGACCCGCTTCGAAGAAGACGTCGCTGTTCGGAGCCACTGTCCAGTCGATTCGTCCGAAAGCCAAACGCAGTTGCAGCGCGTTGCTTCGGATCGTGGAAACACTGCGGTTGTCAACGGCGCTGAAATTGCCTTCAAAATCGGCTTCGACCTGTCCGGTGACGGTAATGTTCTTGGAAACGTCAGGCCACTCGAACTTCGAACCGAAGCGCGTGGCGCGTGCTTTCATGTGCCATTCCGGATTGTTGTTGGGACCTGTATCCGTGGCTAAGAACCATGGCTTGGGAAAATCGTCGCCAAACGGCTGCAGAGAGTCATACGCCTCGGTAGCCTTGATGAAGCCGTACGGCGCCAGTTTCACTACACCCAGCTTGAGTCCGGGCACCAGCGCATCTTTGGCGGGCGGGTCTAGCGGCAATACCCGAACCGGCGCAATTGCAGGAACCACCGTCGGTCCGATCGGTTTAGGTTCCGCTGGTTTGGTCTGGCCGCTGGTCAGGCTCGCGCTCTGCATGGGAGCTGACTCAGCATCGTAGAGCGCGTGGCTGTCGCTTTCGCCTGCGGTCTTTAATTCGTTGAGTTCCGAATCGCTAACCAAGCCCTTGCTCTTCAACAGGAGCAGCAGCTGATCCATTCCCGCGGAACCCGATGCGTTTCTCAGGCTATTCGCCTCGGAAGTACTGATAATCCCTTTCTTCACCAGCAGGTCGACCAGGGTTGGATTGATGGCGGTCCCCGCGCCCAGACTGGGACCTGCGGTAGTGGCTGCTGTGGCAGCGGTGGTTGCCGGAGTAGCAGTGCCTGCAGCACTGGAGTCGGCGGCCCATGACGCCGGCGTGAAAAGAAACGCTACGGCGAGAAATATTGCTAACGATGACCGGGAAAGATCTCGCATCCTTGCCTCCGCAAACAGGGGACAATTCGGACCGGATGAAACACCGGTGGTCTGCCAGGACGATTCGTGCCGCCCCAATCTTGAATTGCCTTGCGGGGAAATGTATGGGAGGAGGTAACCAAGTCGTGCGTGCATCGCTCACTATCGCCTGTGACGGACCGCACACTACTCCTGTGACGATATCGAACGTACGTTTTGTTAAACGCCAGTAAATTCGCTGCCGCGAGCCTGTTTCCGATGTCGGGTTTTGGCGCTCCGTCCGGGCTTACCACTTTGGTAGAAGAAGGCGCGTTCGGGCGAACCTAGCCTTCGAAGTCGCAGCCGTCGCAGCGGCAATGTTTGAATGTCACAAGTGCTTGTGACGCCGGTCGCCCACAATTCTTGCCCCTCTCTGCTACATGTAGGCATCCATCGCGCCCATCTCATTCCGCAGGAGCACTTATGACGGAACAGCAACATCTCTCCAAAGATACGAAGATGGCGATGACTTCCCAGTTTCTGGGATTCATGCTGGACGCCTATGACATGGCGATGGTGATCGTCATGGCGCCGATATTGGGCAAGATTTTCATCTCGCCCAAGGGCAGTCTGTTATGGCAGTACATCGCTGTGGTGCTTGGCTATTCCATCACCATGGCCGCCCGGCCGGTGGGATCGGCCTTCTTCGGAGCGTACGCCGATAAGATCGGCCGCCGCTTCCTGCTGATCTTCACCATCGGCGGCGTCGGTGTCATGTCTCTGCTGTCAGGATTTCTTCCGACCTACCAGCAGGCTGGCGTCTTGGCGTACGTGTGCTACTGTGTTTTGCGTTTCCTGATGGGGTGCTTCTTCGGCGGCGAATACGCGGTCGGTCACACCTTTGCGATCGAGTATGCGCCTCAAGCCCGGCGCGGCGCTGTCAGCGGTTTTATTCAATCAGGATTTCCGCTCGGCTACGTGCTCGCATCCCTGGTATTTGCAGCCATTTCGTATTTCTCCGGCAAAGCCATCCTCTATCAGTACGGTTGGCGCATAGCGTTCATGACCGGAGTCGTGCCGGTTTTCCTGGCCCTATGGATTCGCAGCAATTTGCACGAATCACCGGAGTTCGAGAAAGCCAAGGCAAAGGGCAACATCGAGAAAGCGCCCTTCCTCAGTCTGTTTCGGCGCCCCCAAGTGTGGGAGTTCCTTCAGGTGCTTTTCTTCATGACCGGCTTGTTCCTGACGGACTACTCGGTTTACGGATTTCTGCCGAAGATCCTCACTCTGGATGGACGCGGCTTCGGCACCACGGCTTACAGCTTGATTTATGGGTTTGCCCTGTTTTTGTCCTTCCTGGGATACAACTTCTATGGCTGGATCTCGGACCGGACAGGCCGCAAGATTCTGACCCAGTGGTACTGCGTATTCCTCGTCGTTTTCGGCGTTCCCGTTTATTACGTTCTGTACCATGCAGCGCTGGCCCGCAACATTGGTATGGCAATCCTGGGAACCTGCATGGCAGGCATGCTGAAGCTGGCCTGGGGCGTCGTCCCCGCGTATTTGTGCGAGCGCTTTCCCACCAAGCGCCGTGCCGCAGGCGTAGGGTTTGGCTATTCTGCCGGCGCAATCGTCGGAGCCTGGTTCCCGTTCTACGTACTCTGGGCCCACAAAATCCCATACATCCACGCCATTGAGGGTCAGGACACCTGGCTCTCCCCAGCGGTCATTTTGACAATTGGCGCCATTATGACTTTTGTGAGCTTGCTGTTCTCACCAGAGACCAAACACCTCCAACTGGATGAGGTGGGAGAGAAGGAACGGGAAGCCGACAGACAAGCTCAAGCTCTTCGCGAGGCTGTTTTAGTGAAGTAACATTTCTCCAAAATTGCACCGCTGTGAGCGCCACGGCCTTGGTCGTGGCGTTTCTTTTTGCATTTCGCGGAACTTTCGATCAGGTGGGGCGCAATAGTGGGCAGAGGATCCGGAGTGCCCGCGAATTTCGTGCTCAAAAGCCTCGCTGGGTTTTTACAAAACTTTACCCTGCGTTACCAGAGTTTACTAACAAATCGACGAAGCAAGGGTTTGAATGATGGACAGAGGAACTGTCGAGAAGGAGAAACAGAATATGAAGACCAAGTTTTGGAGCGTTGCCGTTGCCTTGCTGGCGCTGGTGCTTTGCGGCACGGCCGTAATTTCTTCCGCGCAGCAGAATGACGAGAGCGGCGCCCAGACCTGGGCCGGCCATCGGCATGCCCGCATGGAGCGTATAGCCCAGGAATTAAATCTGACCGACGCGCAGAAGGCGCAGATCAAGACCATCCTGCAGTCACAGCGCGCGACCGTTCGTCCGCTGATACAGCAGCTGGAGCAGAACCGCGCGGCCATGCTGAGCGCAACCGCCGGCGGAGCGTTTGACCAGGCCAAGGTTCAGCAGTTAGCCAATCAGCGAGCTCAGATCATGGCACAGCTGTCCGTACAGAAAGCGCAAGTCCACAGCCAGATCTACAACCAGGTTCTGACCTCGGACCAGAAGGCTAAAGCTGACCAGATGCGTCAGACTCGGCTTGAACGCATCAACCAGCGGCTGCAGAAACTTGAAGCTGCTCCCCAGCCTTCCGCTCAGTAAGCGGTATCCGGAATGCGAGGGCTCCTCATCGGGTCGGGAGCTCTCGTGGTGAAGCGGTCCGCCGCAACGGACCGCTTTTGCTTGGAACCGCTTTTCGCGATCCGCTCTTCGCAATTCGCCCTTCGCCAGAACATTCCTCCACAACTACAAAATTGTCATCCCGAGCGTAGCGAAGCGGAGTCGAGGGATCTGCGGTGGTGTGCAGGGGAAGTAATCTGCAGTTCGTCAGCCAAGCGACAAGGAATACGACTTCACTCCTTCCCCTCTAATCCCAGCTCTGCCGCAATACTCTTCATCGCTTCAATGCAGAACGTAATGTGTTCGTCCAGATCGACGCCCAACTCCGCAGCTCCATTAATAATGTCCTCTCGACTGACAGATCGCGCGAAGGCTTTGTCCTTCATCCGCTTTCTCACAGACTTGGCATCCACTTCGGCCAGAGACTTATTCGGTTTGATCAGTGCGGTCGCAGTGATGAACCCCGCCAACTCGTCGCAGGCGAACAGCGCCTTTTCCATCTGCGATTCACGCGTGACGCCGGTGTACTCCGCATGCGACATGATCGCGCGACGAACATCATCGGGATAACCGCGATCCTTCAGTATCTCGTTGCCCTTGTACGGATGCTCCTCCACGCTGGGATATTTTTCATAATCGAAATCATGGATCAGTCCGACGACGCCCCACTTCTCCTCATCGTCGTTAAACTTGCGGGCGTACGCGCGCATGCACACCTCTACGGACAGCGCGTACTTGCGCAGGCTCTCGGATTGGGTGAACTCCGTCAGCAACTTCCAGGCATCGTCCGAACGCTCTTCTTTGCTCATATTTGATAAGGACTCCGAGACTCAAAACGCGTCTCACCGAGGATGCTCTGCCGCCGATCAATCTGGCAATCCCTGGCAAGAATCTTCCATGTCAAACTTCGGACCGAGATCAGACTATTCGGCCATATCCATCAGCCACCTAAAAGGCGCACATGCTTCGATCGAATAAGCATAAGAGTGCTAGTTAATTTCACCCCATAACGGTAGTTCTTTCTGGCCACTATTGCCCCATGTCTTCTTCCCTATAACCAATGATATAGTCCGACCTCATATTCTCTGATTTGGCCAGCGATGCTCGGAACAACCATTTCCCACTACAGAGTGCTCGACAAGCTGGGCTCCGGTGGTATGGGCGTAGTGTACCGGGCAGAAGACACGCGCCTGGGACGCGAGGTCGCGCTGAAGTGTCTTCCTCCCGAGGTCGCCAGTGACCCGCAGATGGTGCAACGCTTCGTACGCGAAGCGCAATCCGCATCTTCCCTGAACCATCCGAACATCTGCACCATTCACGAAGTTGATCACGCCGATGGGCATCATTTCATCACCATGGAATTGCTCGATGGTCAGACTCTGCGCGAGCGGATTGGTGAGGGCCACATCCCTACCGAGGAGCTGATCCGCATCGGCATCCAAGTCGCCGATGCCCTCGATGCGGCGCACAAAAAAGGCATTATCCATCGCGACATCAAGCCCGCAAATGTATTTCTGACCCGCCGTGGCGAAGCCAAGGTTTTGGATTTCGGCTTAGCGAAGCTGGAAACGCCCAAGCTCGCCGTCACGGCGGCCGGCATTACAGCTGCACCCTCCGGCAACCCCGATTTGCTGACCAGTCCGGGTCAAACGGTCGGAACCATCGCCTACATGTCGCCGGAGCAAGCACGCGGCCAGAAGCTGGATGTTAGGAGCGATCTGTTCTCCCTGGGTGTGGTGTTGTACGAGATGGCGGCCGGCGAGATGCCTTTTAACGGCAACACCACGGCGCTGATTTTCGATGCGATTCTTAATCGCGAGGCCGTTCCCCTCTCTCGCTACAACACAGGTCTGCCGGCCGCGTTCTCCAACATCGTCAGCAAGCTGTTGGAAAAAGATTGCCGGCTTCGCTACCAGAGCGCGTCCGACGTCGTGGCTGACCTGCATCGCTTGCAACGCGATGGAAGCCCGGTCAAGACGGCCCGTGTAAGTTCTGTATCTGCGCGCAAGGCGGGAAAGACCATCGATTCCCTGGCCGTTCTTCCGTTTGTTAACGAAACGGGTAATCCGCAATTGGACTACCTCGGCGACGTGATTGCCGAAGGCGTGATCGATGGGATTTCCCACCTGCCCAAACTTCGCGTCGTGCCGCGCAGCAAAGCTTTCCGTCACCGCGACCAATCGGATGACCTGCACGCCGTGGGGCAGGCGCTCGACGTCCGCGCCGTTCTAACCGGCCGCATCAGCCTGCGCGACGACCTTTTGTCGATTCGCGCCGAAATGATTGACGTGGCCAAGGACGCGCAGCTCTGGGGCTCGCAGTTCAGTTGCGGCGTAAGAGAGGTAGCTGAGGTCCATGAAGAAATTGCCCGCCGCATAGGAGAAAGACTGCGCGCACCCTCGTCCGCCGGAAGCAAGAAAGCTGCCCGCAAGTCTACGCCTGAACCTGTCCGCAACGAAACCGATGAACTGTTCATGCGTGGCAACGATCAGGCGATTCAATGGACTCCTGACGGCTTGCGGCGTGGTATCGAGTTGTATCAGCAGGCGATCCAAACCAATTCGCAGTACGCGCCCGCTTATGCATGCATGGCGATGGCTTACGCCATGCTGACGGTGGTGGACAGGGTCGATGCCGTGCAGGCGCTTGGCGAAGCGAAGGCCTGTGCTCGGCAGGCAATTGAATTGGACGGTGGGCTGTCGGAAGCCCATGCCGCTTTGAGTCTGGCCGAGGTTTTCTGTGATTTCAACCTCGCCGAGGCGCTTTGGCAGGCAGAAAGAGCTCTGGAGCTGAATCCCGATTCCGCTATCGCGCGCTACGCCTACGCGCAAACGCTATCGGCGTGTGGACGGCTCGACGAAGCTCTTGAGCAAGCCCGGGAAGGTTGCGCCATCGATCCCCTGATGGCGCCGATCAATTACTGCCACGGACTGATTCTCTATTACCAGCATCGCTGGGATGAGGCAGAAGCGCAGCTGCAACGTACGTTGGAAATTGCGCCCAACTTCTTAACCGCACAGGCAGTGCGCGGCATTGTCCTCGCACGCTCGGGACGATTTTCCGAAGCCATGGCCCAGATCCATGAGCTGCTCAATAAAGAGCCCGACGCTACGTGGGAGTTGTCGCTGGCGTATGTCTCCGCTCTCGCCGGCGAGCGCGAAGAAGCGGAGAGCATTCTCGCCCAACTTGATTCCACCGGGCTCGCGGATGGCGCTTATTTAGCGGCTACGATCTACGGCGCCTTAGGCGAACTCGATAATGGTTTTGCCGAACTCGAGCGCGCTCGAGATCTTGGCTTTGCAGTTCTTGCCACCGCTGCGGTGAATCCATCGCTTGATCCTTTTCGCTCCGATCCACGCTGGGGGCCATTCCTGCGAAGCGTGCAAGATTTAGCCCAGGCAATCAGGGAATTACAGGGGACTGATTAGCAGGCAGACGCTCTCGCCCTGCTAGCGGCTCCAGGAGATCAACAGCTTTAGAAGGATGGCTGCGCGGCGGAACCCGCAAGCAATCGTCCGGTCGATGAACGTAGTGTCGGTAGCGAGTTGCGCCCTAGGAGGCACCCATGGATCATCCGTCTAAGAGTTCGAACGAATTACGACCCGGTCCGCTCCACACTTCCGGATCCACGGCGGCACGGCTGGATTCCTCGCCGGGCGTCAGGAGCGAGCCTCAGCCGGGTCCTCTGCATACCTCCGGATCCACGGCGGCGCAGTCTGCGCGGCTGAGTTCCTCAACCGCGCTTAAAAGCGACCCCCGCGTTAATCCGTTGCACACTTCCGGATCGATTGCCGCACAACCCGGGCGCTTCGATTCTTCTTCCGGAATCAGAAGCGGAATTCGCCGTCCTCCTTTGCGGTCCAGCGGAGCGGTTGCGGTGCATCCGGCGCACGCGAATGATGTGCCGGCTACGCTCAAGAACCCGGTCTGGCGAGGTCCCGAGTTCGCGCCCGATTCGGTTGCCGAAACCGGAGTCCGGCAGTCGATTCTCGAGGATCTGGCCCTGAAGATCCTTTGTCTGTCGGGTCCTCTGTCGCTCCGCGAGTTGGTGGCCAATACACGGCTCAGCTTCGGAGTAGTAAACGAACTGCTGCGGCGTCTGCGTTCGGAAGGGCTCTGCGAAGTCACCGGAATGACCGGCAACATTCCTCAGATCGCGATAACGTCTCCGGGCCGATCGCGGGCTCTGGAATTTCTGGCAATAAACCACTACGCGGGTGCGGCTCCGGTCTCGCTGGAGAATTACCGGCAACAGGTTCGCGAACAAAGCGTTCGCCACGTGGATGTGCTTCCACCGGCGGTGGAACGTGCCTTCGCTCATCTGGTTCTCGATTCGCAAGTCCTGGAAAAGCTCGGGACCGCTCTGAATTCGGGCACTTCGATCTTTCTGTATGGACCAAGTGGCGCCGGAAAAACCACGATCGCGGCGGCGATTGCGCAAGTGCTTGCGGTCGATCGGATTTGGATTCCCTACGCTGTCGAAGTGGACGGCCAGGTCATCACCGTCTACGATCCCGATGTTCATACCAAGGTCGACGATCCCGCTGCGCAAAGTGGCGATGCGCGCTGGGTACTTTGCCATCGCCCAACGGTCCTGGTGGGCGGAGAGCTCTCCATCGAAATGCTGGAGCTGCAGTTCAATCCCACTACCAAGTTCTATACCGCTCCCGTGCAGATGAAAGCCAACAACGGGGTTCTGATCATCGACGACTTCGGGCGTCAGCGACTGCGTCCGGAAGAGCTGCTCAACCGCTGGGTCGTTCCTCTCGATCGCAGGATTGACTTCTTGAGTCTGGCGGGCGGCAAGAAAGTCGAGATACCGTTTGAGCCGTGCGTGGTCTTCGCCACGAATCTGGATCCGTCCTCGCTGGCCGACGAGGCGTTCCTACGGAGGATTCAAACCAAGATCAAAGTGGGTGCTGTTACTGAGCAGCAATTCCACGCCATCTTTCGTGCGGTTTGCAGCGCCTGCAACCTGCAGTGTGAGACGGACGTCGTTGACGAACTGATCCGCGTCATCCGCAGAGAGTTGAAAGAACCGCTACGAGCCTGCCATCCGCGTGATCTTGTGAACCAGATCTGCTGGAAGGCGCGGTACAAGCAGGCGGAGCCTTGCCTGGATCGTGATGCCTTGCTGGCCGCGGTTGATTCCTACTTCGTGCGCGAAACCGACGAGCCAGAGGCCGAAGTCTCTTGAATCTCGGTAATAGGCGATTGCGGAGCGGCATCTCCGCAATCGCACAACTAAAAAACGGTCGCGCATACAGTTAGTAAACACAGCGCCACCGCATCCGGGATTCCGTGTTTCTCCTGAAATTCGCGGGTTTCGCCGGGTTCAACCGGAGAAGCCCCGAATTCACAGAGTTTTCACCGCTTTTTCCACCGTCAACCCACTTGACTCCAGAAGCAGAATGCCGCAAAGTACGCATAAGTTGTCGTGCCTGCTCTGGCACTCCTCGAACCTGAATGGCTACCACTCTCGCACCCGTCGATTCTCGGGAAGTGGTCAGATGCGACGATTGCCATCTTGTCCAGTTCAAAACCACCAATAATCTTTGCCGTCGGTGCCGTGCGTCACTGGATGAGGACGAGCCTGAGCCAATCCTCATGCCCGCGATGCCCATGGTGCAAGCGGAAGAAAGCAGTCGCTCCGAGGTCCAGGTGGCCAAAGCCATCCGGAGCCTGCGTCAGCGCTCCGGACTGAGCCAGCGTCAACTCGCCCTCCGCATGGGAGTGCCGCGAACCTACGTCTCGAAAATCGAGAACGAGAAAGCGACGCCCACGCTCTCGTCGCTCGCGCGCCTGGCGAGTGCTCTGGAAGTCACAGTGCCTGACCTGCTGCACGAGTGCGGACCGTCACGTGAAGAAGAGATCAACGATCTTCTGGCCGATCCATTCCTTGCGGAACTGGTCGAGTTCACCTCGAAGCTGAATACGATGCAGCTCTCCAGTGTGCTCGCTCAGGTGCGCGACATGGTGACGCATCCGCGGCGCGGCGCCTAAACCAACTCCAAACTCGATGCCGCGGCATGCGTGCTTCGGCATCTTTATGTCTTCTTAGGGCGTGTTGTGAATAAGTTCAACCGAGATTCACTCCCCACGGAACAAAATTGACTCCCAGAGCTTCCGCCGTAGGTGCCTGCCAGTGCAGGATGTACCGAATTGCCATCATCGGCGCGAACCTTGTGGACGACGGCTCTAAGCTTTACCAGCGGTGAAACACTGCTTCGACGATGTACTCCCGGCCCTCAAGGCAGAAGCGGACCGGTCATTCGTCCACTGCATGTCCTCAATTAGGTTTTAACCTCAAGCCTTATTGATCCTGTATCGGTCAGCGCCCCGCTCTCTCATGTGACTGAAGCACGTCACTGCCGTCCACTCCGCCGGTCGCTATACTACGGGAGCTTCTTCTCACGGATCCGGAGGCGCGATGCTTCGACTCGCTGCGATCTTCGTTCTGATTCTTTCTACATTCTGCCCTTCAGTGCCAGCCCAAACTGTCCGTCCGCCGCTCACCACGGAACAAGTCAAAGCCATCGACCAGTTCGTCGCTTCCGCGATGCAGAATCGCAAGGTGCCCGGAGTTTCCGTTGGCGTCTACAGCCGCGGAGAAGTTTTGCTGGCGAAGGGCTATGGCATGTCCGACGTCGAACTCCGGTGCCGGTCAAGCCCGAGACGGTGTTTCAGTCAGGCTCGGTTGGCAAGCAGTTCGTCTCGGCAGCCATCATGATGCTGGTCGAGGAGGGCAGGATCAACCTCGACGACAGCATCACCAAGTATTTTCCGAACGGTCCTGCCAGTTGGAAGCCGATTCTGATTAAGAACCTACTGTCGCACACCTCCGGTCTGGCCGAGTACGAGAGTCCCGACCGGACCGGCCCGAACGGCCCCTTCTACCTGCGGCTGGACTTCACCGAGGATCAGCTGGTCGAGAAGATTGAGGCCATGCCCATCGACTTCCAGGTCGGCGAGAAATGGGACTACCGCAACACCAACTATGTGCTGCTCGGCGTCATCATCCACAAGGTCACGAGCAAGTTCTACGCCGACTTTCTGCAGGAACGCATCTTCAGGCCGCTGGGCATGACCGCAACGCGGCTGATCAGCGAAGCGGACATTATCCCCAACCGCGCCTCCGGCTACGAACTGCATCATGGCGTATTGAAAAACCAGGAGTGGGTTTCGCCTACCTTTGACTCCACCGCCGACGGAGCCCTTTACTTCAACGTGCTCGACATCGCCAAGTGGGACGCCGCGCTCTACGGTACCACCCTGCTAAAGCAGTCCAGCCTCGACCGCATTTGGACAGTCTTTCCCTTGAATGACGGTAAGCCGAACTCGGCGAACTACGGCTTCGGCTGGTTCATTAACGACCGCAACGGTCACAAACTCATCGAGCACGGTGGAGCGTGGCAGGGATTCACGTGTATGATCACGCGCTATCCCGACGACAACCTGAGTGTCGCGGTGCTTACCAACCTCGCCGGAGGAGGTCCCGCCGTCATCGCCCACGTCGTTGCCGGCCTGATCGATCCGGCGCTGATGCCGGCGAAGCTGACGGCAATTCCCGACGACCAGCCCGCACTCGCCGTTGGCCTCACCAGGCTGCTGACCCAGATGATCGCGGGCCAAGACGTCTCGAGCCAACTCACGTCGGAGATGGCGGCGGCTCTTACCCCTGACGAGATGGCCGACGTACGTGCGGAACTCAAGCCGGTGTGGCCACCGGATTCCATGGTCCTGGTGAAGCGCCGACTTCTCGGGGACATGACCGGCTCGGTCTATCGACTGCGGAAGGGAGAGAACTCGTTGCTCGTGACCTATGGCGTAGACAAGAGCGGCAAGGTTGCGCTGTTCGCTGACTCTCCCGATCAGGAGTACCAGTAGTTCGACGCTGGCCGGCGAGATCGTTGAATTGAATGGCTGACAAGTACTTTATATGGTAAAGTAGATTCATGCCGGAGAAGCCGCCTCTCTCAACACTCTGCCCTTCTCGAGACAAAAGCGAACGGGGGTTGACCATCCCAACGCAAGGTGGCTCGGAGCCTTCGCCCTTCTGCCCGCCTTCATTGCAAGCGAGTGAACCCTATGCTACTTTCAAGGGTGATTCGAGGTACGCTTTGCGCGCACAAGTGCCCGCTGGGCTGAACCGCAAAGAGGCCGAGATATACTCCCGCCTCGATCCGGAGCGGCTGCCCCACCACATCGCCATCATCATGGACGGCAATGGCCGCTGGGCCAAGCGTCGCCATCTGCCCCGCATCGCGGGACATCGTTCAGGGGTTGCCGCAGTGCGCTCCACGGTGGAAACTGCGGCGCGACTTCATATTCCGGCACTTACTCTTTACTCTTTCTCCGCCGAAAACTGGAAGCGTCCCAAAGGCGAAGTGCAGTTTCTGATGAACCTGCTCAGACGTTACCTCAAGATGGAACTGCCTACGCTGATGGAAAACAACATCCGGTTGCAGTACATCGGCCGCCAGCACGAGCTTCCGCAGGAAGTGCAGGAGCGCATGGCCTGGGCGCGCGAAATGACCGAGCGCAACACCGGCATGGTGCTGACCTTGGCGCTCAACTACGGCTCGCGCAGCGAACTGGTCGACTGCTTCAACGCGCTGGTCAACGAAGCTGCGCGTAACGGCGGCATCGAGCACATGAAGATCGATGAGCGCTCGATCGCACGGCATCTTTATACGAATAACCTGCCCGAGCTCGACCTCGTCATCCGCACCAGTGGCGAGATGCGCCTCAGCAATTTTCTGCTGTGGCAGGTCGCCTACGCCGAGATTTATGTAACCGAGACGCTGTGGCCGGACTTCCGCGGCACACAACTGTTGGAAGCCATTGAAGCGTTTCAGAAGCGCGAACGCCGCTTCGGAGGCCTGATCGGCGACAACGGAATTCCCGCGTGAAGCGCGTTCTCACCGCAGTCATCCTGATTCCCATCGTTGTTCTGGCGCTCTTCCGGGCGCCGCTGTGGCTGTTCGCGCTGCTGGTGCTGGGTGTGGCGCTGCTGGCGGCACGAGAGTATTTCGATATCGCGGAGAAGACGGGCTTCCGGCCTATGCGGGCGTGGGGCTATGCCGGCATATCCTACATCTTCCTGCTGTCCTTTTGGGTCAGCCTTAGCTTTGAGCTGATGCCGCTACTTGTACTCAGCATGCCTGTTGCGCTAATCGCGGCATTGGTCATCATGGCAGCGCACCTTCGGCGGGAAACTCCGACGACTGCCCTAGCTGATATTGGCGTTTCAATTTTGTCGCTGGCCTACGTCGCGGTCCCCTTGTCTGTGTTAGTGATAATTCGCTCCATCCCGAAACCATTGGTCAAAATCGCTTCTGACCCCGTCATCCCAATTTCAGTGTTAGGGATCATTCGCTCCACCTATGGCTTGGGATCTCTGTTCCTGCTCTTCCTGATGTTGATTGTGTGGGCCGGAGACATCACAGCGCTATACGTTGGCCGC
Source organism: uncultured Acidobacteriaceae bacterium (assembly GCA_963819055.1). GTDB lineage: Bacteria > Acidobacteriota > Terriglobia > Terriglobales > Acidobacteriaceae > Bog-257. The sequence goes on from CAWFUT010000045.1 coordinate 62,433, forward strand.
AGTCTTGGAAGGCACAAACTGGCGCCGCGAGTCAGTCCCGGTAAAACTTGGGAGGGAGCTCTTGGTTCGCTGGCTGGATCGGCCATCGTTGGTATACTCCTATTCCATTTCGCAGCAGCAATAGAAACTGCCCTGGTTCGAATACATCTGCTGACGGGGCACCATCAATCGCTGCCGGTCCTCAGCAAAGGGGGAATCTCTTTCCTGTCTTCGAAGGAGCTTTTGTGGTTTAGCTTGTTATTCGCCCTGTCCATAAACCTCGCCGCTCAGCTTGGTGATCTGGTCGAGTCGTGGTTCAAACGGGGAGCGGGAGTAAAAGATTCGGGAACCCTAGTGCCCGGCCATGGCGGTGTTCTGGACCGAATTGATGCACTATTGTTCGCGCTGCCTGTCGGATTGATCTTCTACGGATTGATAATGTGGTGGGCGCTGATAGGCAGTTATTCCGTCAAGGTAATGTGATCGAATTGGCGGAAGACGCGACCCTGTCGCCCCTGAAGGGGCTCTGCTCTTCATAAAACCGCTCACCCACCTCTGAAGAGATGTGGGCCATCCTCTTCCATCCCGCTTTGCGGGACTGAACCTAGTGCGCTCATCATGGCATCGCAGTTCGCATTCAGCATCGTGGCTGCACGCGCGCGCGCCACAGGTTAGCCCAGCCGTATACGGCTAGGAACTTCGAATTTTTACCGAACTGAGTGCCGCAGGCACGGCACAATCCCTGTCGCCTCTGAAGGGGCTTAGCTGATCAACTCGTGCCCACCCCGGGCTTACGCCCGGGGCTAATGGCAGTTGCGCCCTCCGGGCTTGCTCTCAGCGCTTGATGAACTAATCGATCACCTCACGATCTCGCAGTCAATGGACGAGGTACGCACTGGTCAACCAATCAGCCCGAAGGGCGTCATTTGAGTTAGCTGCGGGCGTGCGCCCGCGGTTCCCAGTAAGAAAACAGGCCAGGCCGCGGAGCGCGGCAGCCGAGCGCCGCAGGCGCGCAAAAGGGAGTCACGGCTACCGCCTCGGAACGGTCGCACATCTAGCTTTGCCTGAAACACAATACTGGCTCCAGTGAGCGGCATCAGCAACTTGCACTGGTTTTTCCTGAATTGGCATCTTAATGGTGGTTTAATCGACACATTTATGCTATTCGTTAGGAGATTGAGATGCCTTTTGCGGTCCATTACAGCCGTTCTGGCGAATGATTACCTAGCTGGAGGTACTCAGGCACCACCGGAACCTTTGAACGCCTAGAATCGCCCCTAAACGCTATTTCCCATTTTGGGACAATAACTTACGCGGCTGCACCCCCTCCCACCTGGCTGGGGCCGTCTCAGAGGAGACATTAAGCCGAGACGACGCTCAGCACATTGGAGCCCGCATAGGTTCAAGACCATTCGTCGAAAATGTATTGGCTAATTCTAAGGTGAGTGGTGGTCGTGCCTCTGCCAGCCATTGCGCAAAAATTTCCTCAAGCAAGACAACTAACCCGCCTTTACCTCGCATCATCACGAAGCAGGTAGCGATCTCCATCAATTCCGTCGCTGACTACGGCCATCGTCCGCAAACAGCGTTCTCCTTGACGGCTCTCTCGTTTAACCGCAGTCCCCCGGAGCTGGCTCATGTGCCTGGCAATTCCTGGCAAGGTGCTCGAAGAGTTTGACCGGCGCGGCATGCGCATGGCGAAAATCCAGTTTGGCGGTATCGTCCGCGAAGCCTCTCTCGATTACACTCCTGACGCCAAAGTCGGCGACTACGTCCTGGTACATGTCGGATTCGCCATCAGCACCGTCGACGCCGAGGAAGCCGAACGCACCTATCAGATTCTCGAAGAGATGGACCAGCTCACCGAGCTCGATGCTCCGGTCGTGGATGAGATCTCGGCGAGGAAGCCGCAATGAAGTACCTCGACGAGTATCGCGACCCGCGGCTGGCGCAGTCGATCATCAATGAGATCCGCCGCATTCAGACCCGGCCCTGGGTGATCATGGAGGTCTGCGGCGGGCAAACGCATTCCATCGTGAAGCATGGCATCGACCGCCTTCTGCCCGAGGGCGTCGAGCTGGTCCACGGTCCCGGCTGTCCGGTCTGCGTCACCCCGTTGGAGACCATCGACAAAGCCCACGCGATCGCCGCCAGGCCCGGCGTAATCTTCTGCTCCTTTGGCGACATGCTGCGCGTACCCGGCTCGCATGGCGACCTGTTCACGCTGAAGTCGCACGGCGCCGATGTCCGCGTCGTTTACTCCCCGCTGGACTGCCTTAAGATCGCCGCCGCCAATCCGGAGAAGCAAGTCGTCTTCTTCGCCATCGGCTTTGAAACCACCGCTCCAGCAAACGCCATGCTGGTGCATCGGGCCCAGGCAGAGGGCGTGAAAAACGTATCCATCCTGGTTTCGCACTCGCTGGTGCCGCCGTCGATCACCTACATCCTGCAATCGCCGCAGAACCGGGTGCAGGGATTCCTGGGTCCGGGTCATGTGTGCGCCATCATGGGCTATCGCGAATACGAGCCGGTAAGCGAACGCTATAAGGTGCCGATCGTGATCACCGGCTTCGAGCCGCTGGATTTGCTCCAGGGAACGCTGATGGTCGTCCGCCAGCTCGAAGCCGGGAGGGCGACCGTCGAGAACCAGTACTCGCGCATTCTCAACCGCGAGGGAAATGTAGTCGCGCGCAAGCTGGTGGAGACGGTCTTCGAAGTGTCTGACCGCAAGTGGCGCGGGGTGGGCTGGATACCGAAGAGCGGCTATAAGCTGCGCTGGGAGTACCGCGAGCACGATGCCGAGCGCATCTTCGAAGTCAGGGAGATCGACACCCAGGAGCCCGCAGCCTGCATCAGCGGCCAGATTCTTAGAGGCATTAAGAAGCCGCACGACTGCGCGGCTTTCGGAACGGTCTGCACACCACTGACGCCGCTGGGCGCCACGATGGTTTCTGCCGAAGGCGCCTGCGCCGCGTACTACGCCTACGGCCGCCATCTCGATAAGCAAAAAGCTCAAGCGGAAAATGCCCGCGTCTCGATCGGAGGGATTGCATGAGCAACCCCGGGATGGCACCCACTCCGGTGATTTCCGAGCAAGAATGGCATGACAAGGTGATGCGCAAGTGCCAGGAGTCGGTGGAGATCAAGAACAAGTTCTTCGAGCGCTATGCGCACGACATCGGAGACCTCAGCCAGAAGATGGCCGAGCGCTTCTCCCGCGGCCGGCGCCTGTGGGTGATGGGCAACGGAGGCAGCGCCTGCGACGCCCAGCACGTGGCGGTGGAATTCGTACATCCCATCATCGAGAAGAGGAAGGCGTTGCCGGCCCTCGATCTGATGAGCATTCCGGTGGTAACTGCGATCTCCAACGACAAGGATTTCGCTCGCGTGTTCATCGACCAGATCGAACTTTGGGGTGAGCAAGACGATATGGCGCTCGCCATCTCCACCAGCGGAAAGTCGCCCAATCTTATTTATGCGATGGAATCCGCACGCAAGAAAGGCATGCTGACGATTGCGTTTTCCGGCAAGGACGGCGGACGTATGCCCGAGGTATCCGATTACTGCTTCACGGTTCCCAGCTTCAGCATTCACCGCATCCAGGAATCGCATGTTGCGCTGCTGCATATCCTTTGGGACCTGACGCACGTGGCCCTGGGCGAGGAGGACATCATCTGATGGGCGACACGCCGGTCAATGTTGAAACTCGGGTGCCCCGTTCCAGCCCGGTTTTGGCCAGGGCGGGAGACCACGAGATTTCGCCGATGCCTGGAGCAGCCTGTCCTCTGCCGATCATGCATCATGATCAAATCGTTCTTGGACACGGCAGCGGCGGAAAGTTAAGTGCCGAACTGCTGGAGAGCATCTTCCTTCCGGCGTTCAGTAATCCTTTGCTCGACAAGATGGACGATCAGGCGCTGCTGACGATCGGCAACTCGCGACTGGCATTCACGACAGACTCGTTCGTGGTCACGCCACTGTTCTTTCCCGGAGGCGACATCGGACGGCTGGCGATCAACGGCACCGTCAACGATCTGGCGATGAGCAGCGCCCGCCCGCTCTACCTCGCAGCAGCTTTCATTTTGGAAGAAGGGCTGTCCACCGAAGAGCTCCGGCGGATTGTTCATTCGATGAGCGAGGCCGCCCGCGATGCCGGGGTGCAACTCGTCACCGGCGATACCAAGGTGGTGAACCGCGGCAAAGGCGACAAGATCTTCATTTCGACCACCGGCATTGGTGTAGTCGAAAAGCCAGTCAACATCTCTGCCGATCGCGCGCGGCCCGGGGACAAGATCATCTTAAGCGGCTATATCGGCGATCACGGGATGGCCATTCTCTCCCAGCGCGAGAACCTGGAATTTGAAGGGGTAATCGAGAGCGACTGCGCAGCCTTGCACAACCTGGTCGCCGACATGCTCGAGGTTTGCCTGGAGATACGCTGTCTGCGCGATCCGACACGGGGCGGAGTGGCCACGGTGTTGAACGAAATCGCCGGGCGGTCGAAGGTCGGAATGCTGCTGTCGGAAACCGATATTCCAGTACGCGAAACAGTCCGCGGAGCCTGCGAGATTCTTGGCCTGGATCCGTTATACGTCGCAAATGAGGGAAAACTGGTCGCGATCGTGCCGCCGGATTCGGCCAACGCCATTGTCGAGAAGATGCGGCAGAATCCGTTGGGGCAAAACGCATGCATTGTCGGTGAGGTTGTAGAAGACCATAACAATCTGGTGCTGATGAAGACAGAGATCGGCGGGATCCGGGTCGTCGACACTCTGTTCGGAGAACAACTTCCTCGGATCTGTTGAAGCGGACAACCGTGTGAAGCAGTTCGAGCATCTAGGGCTCCTATCGCAGTAATTTTCGGGAGGTGGGATTGCCATCAGGTCGCAATCCGTTATCTTTCTCCCAACGGGCTCTCAGCCCGCTCGGCTTCCGGTTTCCTGCCTTCTTTCTTCAGCAACTCTGCCACAAACAAATGATCGATCGCGCCCTTCGCGATCCCATGCCGGCCCGCTGAAAGGAGGTCGTTAATGCCAGCTGAGCCGATTCCCTTCCAACGGCGTAAGAGTGACGCGCCCGCTCCGGTTGAAGCAGTTCATATTATCTGGCTCACTGCCGGTCTCGGTTGCGACGGTGATTCCGTCTCCGTAACCGCTGCCGAGCAACCCAGCCTCGAAGATGTCGTCCTCGGCGCAATTCCCGGATTGCCCAAGGTCTACCTGCACAATCCAGTGCTCGCCTATGAAGTGGGAGAAGACTTCATGAAGTACTTCTACCAGGCTGAGCGCGGGGAGCTCGATCCCTTTGTGTTCGTGGTGGAAGGCTCCATCCCCAACGAGCAGATAAAAGACCAAGGCTATTGGGCGGCGCAAGGCACCGATCCGAATACCGGGCAGCCCATCACGACTTGCGAATGGATCGACCGATTGGCGCCAAAGGCGCTGGCGGTAATGGCGGCCGGCACGTGCGCCACCTACGGCGGCATCCATGCCATGGCCGGAAATCCTACTGGATGCATGGGACTGGCTGATTACCTCGGCTGGAACTGGCGCTCCAAAGCCGGACTGCCCATCGTCAATGTGCCCGGATGCCCGGTGCAGCCCGACAACTTTATGGAGACCGTGCTGTACCTGCTGTTTCAAGCGGCAGGCCTGGCGCCTATGATCCCCCTCGATCAGCAGCTCCGTCCGACCTGGCTGTTTGGCAAAACCGTTCATGAAGGTTGCGACCGCGCAGCGTATTACGAACAGGATGATTTTGGGCTGGAGTACGGCACGCCGAAATGCCTGGTAAAAATCGGGTGCTGGGGACCCGTGGTCAACTGCAACGTGACCAAACGCGGATGGATGCGCGGCATCGGAGGCTGTCCGAACGTCGGCGGCATTTGCATTGGCTGCACCATGCCGGGATTTCCGGACATGTTCATGCCATTCATGGACGAGCCCTCCGGCGCACGCTTCTCAACGGCCGCGCTCACGCTCTACGGCAAGATGATTCGAGCGCTGCGCGCCATCACCAACAACACGGTGAACGGCGAGCCGGAATGGCGGCGGCGCGGTCGCGAGCTCATCACCGGCTATCAGCCCAAACCCGGCGCGTACAAGACGCGTCTCGCCCGCAGGACTGCGTGAGCGGAGAGGATGAATTGAGATGGGAACAACTACAGAGCCATTGACTCAAACTCCGACCAAAAAACGCAATCTGGTTGAGATGAGTTGGGACCCGATCACCCGCATCGTCGGCAGCCTGGGCATCTTTACCAAGATTGATTTCGAAAACAAGCAGGTGGCGAAGTGCTACAGCACCTCCTCCATCTTCCGCGGGTACAGCATCTTCATGAAGGGTAAAGACCCACGGGACGCGCACTTCATCACCAGCCGTATTTGCGGGATCTGCGGCGACAACCATGCCACCTGCGCCTGCTACGCACAGAACATGGCATTCGGGGTGAAGCCTCCCGTCCTGGGCGAATGGATCATCAACCTGGGCGAGGCGGCGGAGTACATGTTCGACCACAACATTTTCCAGGACAATCTTGTGGGCGTGGACTTCTGCGAACAGATGGTCAAGGAGACAAATCCCGGCTTGTGGCAGAAAGCGCAGAGCAAGAAAGCGCCCAATGCCGACAAGCACGGTTATCGCACCATTGCGGACATCATGACGGCCCTGAATCCTTTCAGTGGCGATTTCTATCGCGAGACGCTGGCCGTCAGCCGTATGACCCGCGAGATGTTCTGCCTGATGGAAGGCCGCCACGTTCATCCCTCAACCCTTTATCCGGGCGGTACCGGCACAGTGGCCACGGTGCAGCTTTTCACCGACTATCTGGTTCGCCTGATGAAGTACGTGGAGTTCATGAAGAAGTGTGTGCCTCTGCATGACGACCTCTTCGACTTCTGGTACGAGGCTCTGCCCGGGTACGAGAAGGTAGGAGAGCGGCGCATCCTGCTGGGCTGCTGGGGTTCCTTCAACAACCCTGATATCTGCGATTACCGCTACGAGCACATGTCCAACTGGGGACGCGGCATGTTCGTTACGCCGGGCATCGTGGTCGACGGGCAGCTGGTCACCAACGACTTGATGGACATCAATCTTGGCCTCCGCATTCTGCTGGGCAGTTCGTATTACGATGATTGGGAGAACGAAGAAACCTTCGTGAAGACCGATCCGCTGGGCAATCCAATCGACAAGCGGCATCCCTGGAACCAGACGACGACTCCGCGTCCGCAGAAGCGTGACTTCAACGGAAACTACACCTGGGTCATGTCGCCGCGCTGGTATGACAAGCGCACAGGCGATCACCTCGCGCTCGACACCGGCGGCGGTCCGATTGCCCGCCTCTGGTCAACGGCTCTCTCCGGCCTGGTGGACATTGGCTACATCAAGGCCACGGGCAAGAGTGTGATCATCAATCTGCCCAAGGGGGCGATGTTGCCCGAGACTACATTCGAGTGGAAGATCCCCCAGTGGAGCAACGCTATCGAACGCGATCGTGCGCGTACCTACTTCCAGGCTTACGCGGCGGCGGCGGCAGTCTTCTTCTGCGAAAAGGCGATGGAGGAGCTGATGGCGGGCCGCTCCAAGACCTGGGCGCCGTTCAAGGTGCCGGAGAATGCGATCTCCTGCGGCTTCCACGAGGCGGTGCGCGGAGTGTTGTCGCATCACGTGGTGATTCGCGACGGCAAGATTGCGAACTATCATCCCTATCCCCCGACTTGCTGGAATGCCAATCCGCGCGATGTCTACGGGACGCCTGGACCCTATGAAGATGCGGTGCAAAATACGCCGCTCTTCGAGGAGAATGGCCCCGACAAGTTCAAGGGCATCGACATCATGCGGGCGGTGCGCAGCTTCGATCCCTGCCTGCCTTGCGGAGTGCACATGTACCTGGGAAACGGCAAGGTGCTGGAGACGCGTCACTCGCCCATGTTCGGCGCAATGGGGAGCAAGTGAACCCGATGAACAGCAATGAATTTCAGGCACACACCGAGCAGATCGAGCGGCTGGTAGAGCGAGTCAGCTCCCTGTCGGATTCTGACGCGCGCACCCTGGCGCTCGATTTGGTGCAGGCGCTGATGGACCTGCACGGCGCCGGCCTCTCCCGGATGGTGGAGCTGCTCGGCGATTCCGGCGAAGCAGGAAAAAAATCCCTGGCTACGTTGGGTGACGACCCTGTGGTGTGCGGACTGATGGTGCTGTATGGAATCCATCCGGTGGAACTGCGCGACCGGGTGAACGGGGCGGTCGAGAAGGTCCGCCCGCAAGTGCAGAAGCAAGGTGGAACAGTCGAACTGCTCGAGGTCAGCGAGGGCCTGGTTCGTGTGTCGATCAGCAGCTCCAGCAACGGCTGCCATTCGTCTCCCGATGCGCTTAAGCAACTCGTCGAGCAGGCAATCCGGGAAGCTGCGCCTGAGGTCATCGAAGTTGTGGCCGATGGTGTGGCTTCCTCCCACTCTGCGTTCCTGCCGGTCAATATGATTCAGCCAGCTATGAAAGAGGAGAAGAGCTATGAAGAATCCCCCGCGTGATATTGACGCGCACACTCCCGGAACCAAGCGCGGCGAAGAGTGGGCTTATGAAGGCAAGAAGGAGGCGGGGCGCGAAGGGCACGGGCGCACTTCGCGTGACGCTACCGGCATCAACGCCGACAAGCGCGCGCCGATCGACCCGCGCATGCCCAACTTGCCGCCGGCCTGAACAACGAGCCCGAAGGGGGAAGCAAATTTAGCCCAGGGCGGAAGCCCTGGGTTCGCGGGCCAACCCGATACCGAGTCCCGGCAGGGACGGCAGAGAATCTCGAAGATCGCTCCTATGTTGATAACCGGCAACGTTCGGTCCAACGCGCTCGCCACCCTGCAGCAGTTTGTGCGCAAGCCCCGCGAAGTGCCGGAGAAATGCGAACTCTGTGCTGCTCCACTTGTGCCGGAACACCAGCACCTGTTGGAACTGGATAAGCGTCAAGTAACCTGCGCCTGCGATCCCTGCGCGATTCTGTTCAACGGCAACACGCGTCAGCGTTTCAGCCGTATACCTCGCGATGTATATCATCTCGGTAATTTCCAGATGGACGATCACGAGTGGGAGAGCCTGCTGATTCCGATCAACCTCGCCTATTTCGTTCACAACAGCGACGTTGGACGAGTGGTGGCGCAATATCCCAGTCCTGGGGGAGCAATGGAATCCTCGCTCGATTTGGAATATTGGAGCGCCATCGTCGAGCGCAATCCGGTTCTGAGAAAGTTCGAGCCCGACGTCGAGGCCTTGCTGGTCAACCGCACCTCGACTGAGCCGCGTTATTATCGTGTCCCCATTGATCACTGCTTCCGGCTGGTAGGCATAATTCGCACGCGCTGGCATGGGCTATCGGGCGGCTCCGAAGTGTGGGAGGCGATTGACGATTTCTTCGCGGAACTAGACCGGCGCGCTGGAGGTCAGCTTGCCTGATCTGAACTTCCAAGTAGAGGATGCGTCGGCTACTCCGAACGCGGCAGTTCCGCAGCTATCCTTTAGCGTGCGCATTACGAACTCCGGGCCGGAGCCCGTGCACTCCATCGCGCTGCGCGTTCAGGTGCAGATTGAGCCGGTGCGACGCCGCTACACTCCGGCGGAGCAGGAGCATCTGAAAGAGCTATTTGGCGAGCCCGAGCGCTGGAGCAAGTCGGTGCATCCGTTGCTGTGGACGAATGCGAATGTGAATGTCTCCAGCTTCACGGGCAGCACGGTGATTGAAATTCCCGTTCCCTGCACTTTCGATTTCAACGTGGCGGTCACCAAATACATCTACGGCCTGGAAAACGGCGATCTCCCGATCACGTTGCTCTTCAGCGGCACCGTTTTCTACGCCAGCCACCTGGGCATGCAGATTGCGCAGATTCCCTGGGAACGCGATGCAAATTGTCGGTTGCCCATCACCGTGTGGAAGCAGATGATGGACCAGCATTATCCCAACGTCGCCTGGCTCTGCCTGCGGCGAGACGTCTTCGATCGCATCGCGGCATACAAGTCGCGCTACAGTATCGCAACCTGGGAGCAGACGCTTGAGCGCATGCTTGGGCTCACGGCTGAGGTGAAATCATGAATCGCGAGCTGGCCATGAAGGTCGCTAATGCAGTGTTGTACGAAGGCTACATGTTGTATCCGTACCGGCCTTCGGCGACGAAGAATCGGCAGCGCTGGAGCTTCGGCATCCTCTACCCTCCAAAGTACGAGGAGGTGCAGAAAGGAACAGAACGCTCACGAATGCATTCCGAGTGCCTGATAGAAATGGCCGGCGAGACCGTCGTTCATCTTCAGCTCAGGTTTCTTCACTTGCTGGCAAAGGAAGTGCTGCGAGCGGTGGATGGACATCTGGAGCCGGCAGCCTCGGTCATCGTCGACGGTCAGCTGGTGGAACCCTGGGATGAAGGAATTGAGCGCACCGTGGAATTCGACGTCACCCCGTCGGATGAATTGGAGCAATACTTCCAGTTCAGCTTCGACGGGCGGAATGACTCGGAGCCATTACGCACCATGGACGGAGAGGTCGCAGCCGAGCTGGCCCGCTCGCAGGATGAGATACAGGGCACGATACTGGTCTCCTGGAAACTGCTTCACGACAACATCATGAAGCTGAGCATCGACGTCGAGAACACAACTGTTCTTCCCGCGTACGCCACCGACCGCGACTCGGCCTTGCTCTCCTCGTTTCTGTCGGCGCACACGATTTTGGCGGTTGAGCATGGCGAATTTATTTCGCTGCTCGAGCCGCCGGACGAGCTTCGCGACCAGGTGAAAGCTTGTAATAACCTTGGCAATTTTCCTGTGCTGGTTGGAGCGGCGGGCGAGCGAGACATGCTTCTCTGTTCGCCCATCGTGCTGTATGACTATCCCCAGGTCGCTCCCGAAAGTGCCGGCGACTTCTATGACGCGACTGAGATGGACGAGATGCTGACCCTCCGGGTGATGACCTTGACCGATGAAGAGAAGAACGAAATGCGGTCGGGGGATGACCGCGTCCGCAGGCTGCTGCAACGCACGGAAGAAAGCGCGCGCGAGCAACTTACCAAGACCCATGGAACTATCCGCAGCATGCGGCCGATGAGCGAGCAATGACCCTGGGCTGGGAGCAGGAGCCGGAAAACGCGCGGCTGGAAAGCATCACCGTATTTGGCATCGAAGTGAGAGCGGGAGATCGCGTGCGGCTATGGCCGCAGAAGAGCGCCGACATCATGGACATGGCCCTGAAAGGCAAGGTCGCCATCGTCGAGGCAATCGAAAGTGACTTCGACGATCAGGTTCATCTGGCTGTGGTGCTGGAAGACGACCCGGGCCGCGATCTTGGAATGCTGCGGCAGCCCGGACACCGCTTCTTCTTTTCTCCTGAGGAAGTCGAGCCGCTGGGTTGGAACGGGGAGCTCTCGCATGAGCGGTAATGTGCTGGTGGCCGGAATCGGCAACATCTTCCTCGGTGACGATGCTTTCGGCGTGGAGGTGCTGAACCGGCTGGTGCAGCGCCCGCTTCCCGGCTGGGTAGTAGCCGTTGATTACGGCATTCGCAGTTACGACCTGGCGTATGCGCTGATGGAGGACTGGGAGCTTGTGATCCTGGTCGACGCCCTCCCGCGCGGAGGCGAGCCCGGAACGCTTTACCTGCTCGAGCCAAAGCTACCCGAAGGCGAAGAAGTTCCGCCATCGCTCGATGCTCACACGATGAATCCTGTCGCCGTTCTGCAATTGGTGAGCGCACTGGGCGGGAAGGTCGACCGGATGCTCGTGCTGGGCTGTGAGCCGGCTCGACTGGAGCCTGACGCGGAAGGAAACATGGAGCTGAGTGAGCCGGTGAAAGCGGCGGTAGAGGAAGCTGTCCGCATGGTGGACCAGTTAATCAGCAACGCAGGCAGCCGGGTATCGGCTGCTTAACGCACAAAAGAGGAGCAGCAAAATGAAGGGCAAGCTTTTTCTGTTGGGCAGCATCGCCGCCGTCGCTTACACCCTGTACTACTTCCGCGGTGACCTGCAGCGCTATACGAAGATGAAGATGATGTAGCGCGGCGGCTCAGCGCACAGACGCCGCTGCAAGGCGAATTCGGCCCACTCACTCCTCGCGCAGCAACCGCAGGGGATCGATGGCCAGCGCGCGTTGCGCCGGAATCCAGGTCGCCAGCAGCCCCAACAGCAGCATGCTCAACACGGCTCCGCCCAATACCAACGGGTCGCGAGGCGTGCCCAGGAACACGACGAAGTCCAACAATCGACTGGCCAGGATTCCGAGGAGCAAACCTACCGCGGAACCGAAAGCCAGCAACTTGAATGCCCGCCCCAAAGCCGCCTGCAGAATTTCCCGGCGTTGTGCTCCCAGCGCTATCCGAATTCCCAGCTCCTTGAGCCGCTTGCTGACGGAGTACGCAGCCATCCCGAAGATGCCGGTAATTGCCAGCATCGCACCCAGCATGCCCAGAACTGCCAGCGACATGGTCGCCGCTCGCGGCCCAAACATAACGCTATCCAGCTTCTTGTTCCAGGTCTGAATGTAAAAAGGCAGGCCCGGATCCAATCGCCGCAGGGTGCTCTTGATTTCCGCCGCCAGTTGCACGGGATCGCGATTCGAGCGCACCACCAGGAATGTTTCCGGCGACGGCGATTGTACAATCGGCAAGAACATTGCCGGATGCGGCTCTTCGAAGACGCTGGTGTATTTGCCGTCTTCCACGATGCCGACAACCTGGGTGCGGGTGCCGTCCGGCATCTTGTAAAACTTCCCCACTGCTTCGGGGACGGAGCCGAACATCCTGCGTGCGAACTCCTTGTTAACTAGCGCAATTCGCGGGGAGTTCTGATCGTCGTGCCAGGTTAGGTCTCGTCCGAACAGTAAAGGCGTGCCCGCCGCTGCAAAATATCCCGGAGAGATCTTGTACAGGATGGCTTCCGTAACGGCATTGGAAGGCCTGAGGTCCGTCGTTTTATCACTGAAGACGTTTGCCGGATTCCAACTTTCATGCAACGGCGGCGGATCGATGACGCCGACGAACTGCACGCCGGGGATGGTCTCCAAGGCGTCTTTCATGCGCTTTTGCATGATCGGCACTTTGTCGCCGCTATAACCTGCCATGCTCAGAACGGTGTCGACCATCATGGCGTTGCGCGGCTCGAAACCGAAGTTGCTATGCATGGTTCGAAGCAAGCCGCGGACCGCAACCATGGAGGCGGTGACCAGCACAGCACAAATCGTGATCTGCACGACAAGCAACATGTCTCTGGCAGTAATGCGGCGTCCAACAGAGGCGGTTGAGCCTGCCTTGACGACCTCGTAAGGATTGGTGCGGAGCACCTGCCTGACCGGCACGGCGCCGAAAAGAAATCCGCTAACCACGGTCAACAGCAAGGCGACTGCATAAACCTTGGCGTCCGGGTTCACGGGCACGTGAATGGGATACCTCGGCAGTGGCTGCCAGACGCTCAGAGCACGCAGCAGTGCCATACTGCTCAAAAGCCCGACGGCACCCCCGATGGATGAGATCAGCAGTGCTTCGGTGAACAGTTGCCTTACAATGCGCCGGCGAGTCGAACCCAAGGCGAGTCGCAGCGCGAGTTCGCGGGATCGATCCGCAGCGCGGGCGGCGAACAGGCTACCCAGATTCGCGCATGCCGCCAGCAGAATGAGTGCCGCCAGCAACATCAATCCGGTGAAAAACGCCTTCATCGGACGGCCAAGATAATCACCATAAAGACTGGGACGCGCCAGCAGGAAACTCATACTGCCGTCATCTTTGGGATAAGTTTTCTCAAGGTACGAGCCGATCGAGTTGAGATTGGCAAGCGCCTGCGGGGGAGTTACTCCCGGCTTGAGATGGCCCATCACCATGAAGACCCAACGGTCGCGGCGCGCGTTCAGTTCATTCACGCCTTCGATCTGCTCGCCATTCACCATGGGCACATATAAGTCGGGATTGAAAAACAGCAAGGTGCCGTGAAAGTCCGGCGGCACCACGCCCAGGACCGTGTAGGGGTGCTGGTTAAGTTGAACCGTACGTCCAACGACACCGGGGTCGGCTTGAAAATGGCTATGCCAATAGGCGTAGCCGAGCACGACATACGGGGCGCTGTTCGCTCCGTGTTCATCGGCGCTATGGAAAAACCGGCCGAGATACGGACGAATGGCCAACTCATCGAAGTAGTTTCCGGTTCCTTCTGTTACCCACACCGTGCTGGCCTCGCCGCCCGTGTCCAGTCCAGCCGGAGCGATGGAAAATCCGGCCAGGCCCTCGAAGCTGCGGTTGCGATCACGCAAGTCAAGATAGTCGGGGTAGGATTGCGAGGGGTCGATGAAGCTGGCCCGCCGCTCGATGGCGTACAAGCTCTCGGCACGGGGCACGTTGAGAGGTCGCAGGATCAGGGCATTCATTACGGCAAACACCACAGCATTCGCGCCGATTGCCAATGCGAGGGTTGCCACGGCTACAGTAGTGAATCCCGGCGATTTGCGAAGTGTGCGCGCAGCATAGCGCAGGTCCTGCACCACCGATTCGAGGAACGTTCCGCCGGCTGCTTCGTGACACTCTTCTTTGACCCGTTCATAGCCGCCAAACTCAATACGCGCGCGCCGTTCGGCTTCGGCTCGATCAAACCGGAACGCTCCAGATCGTCTGCACGGTGCTGGATGTGCGAGCGCAGTTCCTCATCCATATCATCCGCAGCTCGTGAACGATCAAACAGACTAGCCGCAAGCGAACGAAAATATGCGAGAAGCTTCATCGCCAAACTCCCACCGCACCGGCCGGCACCTTTCCGGGCCGTGCGCTCACACCATTCACTACGAACCACACCATGGTCGCTGCTTCTCCAACTATGCCGACGGCCTGATTGCCGGGTGAGAGAGCGTTGGAGAGGCCGGGCGACAGATAGGTCAGCCAGGCGCAGCCGGCCAGCACCATCGACAAACTGAAGAACCGTGGAAGCGCGCTGGAACTGAAAATCAGATAACCAAGCCCAACGCAATACAGACCATGAAGGACCAATGCAATGTCGACACCTCGAGGATTCAGCCGAAGCGCCTCAAAAGTCAGGCCGAGCAGACTGAAGAACACTGTGAGCAGAGCGACCATTCTGTGCTCAGACTGGAATACGACATAGAAGAGTAACGTCATAACCGCCATACCGAAAACGGCGCTCAGGCCCGCAGCGAGGCTCAACCAGCCCCGAAGGAATACTTCACCGGATGCCGCGGTCAGCAGGCTCGCAAAGTAAAGGATTCCCGCGATCCTCAACGTCAAGCGTGGCGACGCGCCCGCTATTCGCGCGTTTGATTGCAAGGATCCTGGTGCCGGCGGCTTCATAGTTCCTCCGGCTGAGGGGATAGAGCCGTGCCAATGGCATTCGCGAGCCGATTCCAGTTGTCGGTTTCCTCGCGCAGACGCTTGCGACCGGCGGCCGTGAGTTCATAGAACTTGGCCCGGCGGTTGTTTTCGGAGGTGCCCCAATTGGCCTTGAGCAGACCCTGACGGACTAGTCGAAACAAGCCGGGATAGAGAGCACCCTGTTCGATCAGCAGTGCATTCCCCGAGATCTGCCCGATCCGCAGCAGGATGCCATAGCCATGCAAAGGTCCAAGGGAGACCGCCCTCAGGATCAGAAGATCGAGGGTACCGGGAAGCAATTGCGCTTGATCGGTCATTCGCTCTCCTAAGAGGATTAGGAGATTGACATAGCTTCTCCTAAGCTGTCAAGGGGAGAGTGCGAAAAAAATGGGGAACGGCCAGCGTGGAAGCGACGCGATGCGCAAATTATTGAGAAAACTACCTCTATTGAGATTGCGGCAGGAAGTTGCGCTATGTTTTCTTCAAGTCTGCCGCTAGTAAACGATGAAACAGGTGCTCTCCTGCCTCGCGGCGCACCGACAGACGTCCTGCTCCATAGGCGCGCGAGTGCAGACCACGTTGCACGGCCTGACAGATTCCGACATCTTCATCGTTGACACGCTCGCCGACGGCAACACTCTGCCGATTGCGCTCTGCGCCGGATTCGCTGACATCCGTAAAGTAGAAATCGAAAATCACCGAGCAGCGATCGACCCCGTCGGGCAACACCAGGTTGGTATCCATATAGCCGTGGTAGATGTTCATCATGAAGTTGGGATACTGCCAGAAATACCAGGCGCGATCGCCAGTTCGAGTCGCCGCCGTCAGGGGGTCATCGTCCGAGTCCGACATAGGGCTGGATTGTAGACAATAACGCTCGTCGTTTTCGATAGTGTAGTGCTTGTAATCGAGAACACTGTTCAGGCCTTTGTGGAGATGAGGCACGTGATAGCCGCCATCCAGATAGTTGTCGACAAAGACCTTCCAATTGCACTTCAGGCTGTAGATTCGCCGCTCGAAAAAATGAAGTGCGCCGATGTTCAAGGGCGCAATACGCTCCACCAATCCGCCCAAAGATTCGGTCAGCGACGGTGCCCGTGGATCAAGATTCACAAAAACGAATTGCTCCCACGTCTCCAATCGCACGGGTACGAGGCCGTTCCGGGAGCGGTCAAATCCGCAAACTCCTTCAAACTCCGGAGCTCCTTTCAAGGAGCCGTCCAAGCCGTAACTCCATCCGTGATACGGACAACGAAGAAGGTTGGTCGTGCCCCTGCTCTTCGGTTGCGACGGCGGCGGCATGATGCCGGCAGACGTTGAAGAAGGCACGAAGCTTCTGGTCGTTACCTCGGACAATCAGCAGCGGCTCGCCCGCCAGTTCCACGGTCACGTATTGGCTTGGCAGGGAGACTTGGTCGACTCGTGCGACCGGCTGCCAGGTTCGGCCAAAGACGTTCTGCCGCTCCAGCTCCGCCAGGGGCTCGTCGGTATACCAGGCGGCCGGAATGGTGTGTGCCTGCTCCAAGGGAGCTTTATCGTCGTAAAGCCCGAGCAGTTCGTTCGTAGAAGGATCCATTCGTCTCGCTCCGCAGACGCCGCCAAATCATAGCAGGCTGGACGCGCAAAACAGTTGACGTGGGGCGATGGGCGTGTTCCCTTGTTCACTACCCCAATCATGTCCAAGCCTGACGAAGCCATAACCCCGGATCGACAACGGTCTTCCGAAGTTCCCCTGCCAGCATGAACCACAGCAACGGCGCGTGCTGGGACTTTCTGATCTGGTGATGTTTTATGTGGTCACGACCTTGAGCCTGCGCTGGGTGGCGGTGGCTGCGGCAGCCGGCCCCAGTTCTCTCACAGTGTGGCTGATCGGGTTGATAACAATTTTCATTCCGCTGGCTCTGTGCGTGATGGAATTGTCCTCGCGCTATCCGCAGGAAGGCGGCATGTATGTCTGGAGCAAGCACGCCTTCGGCGAGTTCAGCGGCTTCATGACCGGCTGGGTCTATTGGGTGAGCAATTTGCCCTACTTCCCTGCCATTCTGTATTTCGCGGCCAGCAACGCCCTGTACGTCGTGGGAAATAAGGGAAAGGCACTGCAGGGAAATCCAACGTTCTTCATCGTGTTTTCGTTCTGCGGATTAGCTCTGGCACTCGTGCTGAACATCGTCGGCCTGGGCGTTGGCAAATGGCTGAACAATCTTGGCGCTATTGGAGCATTTCTGCCTGCCGGGCTGCTGTGTATAGCAGCCGCGATTGCCTGGCATAAGGTGGGCTCGGCGACCAGGTTCGATCCGGCCTCTTTGCGACCCACGCTCAGCCTGAGCAACGCCTGGCTTTGGGCGGCCTTGCTATCCGGATTCACGGGAGCCGAATCTGCGTCGTGCCTGGGCGGCGAAATCAGAGATGCTCGCCGCACCATTCCTCGCGCGCTGCTAATTGCCGGTGTTCTCATTACCGCCGGATACATGCTGGGGACGATTGCCATGCTGGTTCTGCTACCGCACCAGCAGCTGAATGGGTTGGAAGGCATTATGCAGGCACTCTCCAGCCGTGGGGCGCAGATTGGCTGGTACGGACTGGCGCCGGCGGTTGCGCTGTTGATCTGTATTGGCAATCTTGGCGGGGTAAGCGCCTATCTGGCAGCGATGTCGCGCTTGCCCTTTGTGGCCGGAATCGATCGTTATCTCCCGTCTGCTTTCGGGCGACTTCACCCTAAGTGGGGAACACCACACGTCTCGCTGATCGTCCAGGCAATATGCTCGATGATTTTTGTTTTACTGGGTCAACTGGGGAGCACGGTCCAGGGAGCTTATCAAATGCTGGTAAGCATGACTGTCATCACTACGTTTGTACCCTACCTCTTCATGTTCGCGGCCTTGGTCCGACTCCAAGCGGAGCCGACGGAGCCGCAAGTGATCCGTATCCTGGGTGGCAAGCCGGTGGCAACGTTCATCGGCGTCCTGGGATTCGTGGCGACGACGTTGGTGATTGTGGCATCGACCATCCCTGATGCCAGCGAGCCCCACAAGGCACTGGCGGTCGCGAAAACCATCGTGCTCAGCGCGGTTCTGTTTGGCGGGGGCGCGGTACTGTATGGGGTGGGGAAACGGAAGAGCGCCCCGTCCAATATCGCGGTCGTCGGATAGGCGAGACGAGACCTTAAGCAGCATTTCAGCGTCAAAATCCTGCTCACCACGCGCCGTTCCGCGACAAAACAGCCGATCGAAGGACCCGTGGCCTTTTTATTCGACAAGAGTGATCCGACCGGGCAACGGGCATCAGCTTTGATTCATCTGTTTGTGAGGTTACGGCTACTCGCCTATGTGGTTTAGTCGAGTGGAGCAGTCATTCATGGGTTGGTGGGGGTGAGGAGTGACGGTTGATGGTGCTCGGCCCTGCGGGAACGATCGGAGGGTGGAGTGACGTGCGCCGATGCTAGTGGCTTGGCGACAGCCAGAGCTGAAACGTATCCTGCCCAACTTCCTTCGTTCTTCGTGGTCGGGACCTCCTCGAACCGGCACCAGCTGGATCCATCAGGTGCTGCAGCGGTACGCAAATCTCCCGACTCCTACCAAGGAGACCCGGTTCTTTGATTGCCATTTTCACCGCGGAGTGGATTGGTACCTTAGACATTTTCCTGAGATTCGCCCGGAGTGTCCTACCGGAGAAATCGCTCCAACCTATTTCGCCTCGGTAGAAGCTCGCGAAAGCATTGCACAAACCGTCCCGGCGCCAAGCTGATCTTTATTTTCAGAAACCCGGTGCATCGAATTGTGTCGCTCTATCGGGTTAAGCGCGCATACGGCTTGCTGCGCTGCAGCCTGGAGGAAGCTCTGGCTGGCGACCCGGAGTTACTGGCATCCGCGCAATATGCAACCTACCTTCAGAAATGGCAGGAGGCATTTTCGAACGACCAGATATTAGTAACCCTCTACGACGACCTCTGTGTGTCGCCCCAAAGATATATGGACCGTCTGTTCACGTTCCTCGACATCCCCGGAGGCCTACTTTCAGCGGCCGATCTGCGGCACGTCCACTCGTCCGAGCGCATGACCCAGCCACGGAATTTTGTGGTAACCCGCACGGCTACGGCGATCGCGGACTGGTGCAAAGCGCGTAATCTCGACAATCTTGTGGCGCGAGTGCGCGATTCTCAGCTGCGAGGAGTATTCCTGGGTGGTGGAGCGCCGTTTCCAGAGGTATCGCACGCCGCCAGGAAGAGGATCAAGGAACTGTTTTTGCCGGAGGTGGAGAGCCTCCAGATGATGATTGGGCGCGACCTATCGATGTGGAACTCGTGAGCCGTTTCCGGCTTCCGGATTGGCGAACCGGTCCTGGTTAACCACGCGCGAACCGGTGCTGTCTTACGATCGAAGCCAGGAATGCATCCCAATCCTTACGCAGGTACGGCAAGATCGCCCGTGATGAGGCATTACCGTCCGGCGAAGCCAGTTGCTCCATGTACCACTGCAATAGAGCCTCCACCGTAACCTCCGGATCCTGCGTATTGAGCGGAACGGAATCGGCGTTTCCATTTTTCTTCGCGAGTGCGGCCGACGCCAGGGCGTTGAATTGACCGCTCACTCGGAGCCAGTCGACCATCCAACGATGCGGAAAAGGAGAAGGCGCCAGTGAAGACTCGTGTTGCAGAGCTTCATGCTCTATTATTTCGGCGAATTCGGCCGGGGTCAGGTGGTGACGATCGAGCCAGCGCTCAAATTCTGGTTGTTCCCCGATTCCTCTGTCAGCACGGAACGCTGCTTCGACGGCGGCGATCTTTTCCTGCGACAGTCTTATCCCGCTGAGCTGGGCTGCCTGCTGAACCAGGTGCCGGATGGCAGCGTATTGATAGCCTTGAAGACACAGATCCGAATCCGTCCACAACTCGGCCAGGATTTCATCGGTGGACAGCTCGCCGATCCGATTAGACTCTCCATGCAGAAAACCTGCCGAGTTGACGAGGGAGTTCCAAACCACGGTGTTCTCGAATTTGTAATCCACCACTTTAGGCTGCAGACCGTTGCGTAACGCCGCACGCATCTCACGTAGCATCTCCAGAGCGTCTTCACGTTTCTGATCGACTTTCCCCTTCGGCAACCAGCCGTGAAACGCATCGAGTTCGGAAGCCGGCAAGCCCGATTGGGCGGCGAGTTCCAGAACGCGGGTGTAAGAACGCTCTGGATAATCAAGCTCTTTCGCGATCCGCTCCAGGGTAAGACGGACGGGCGGGTTGAGCACGCCGTCCGCCTCGGCGCGCAGCAACGTTTGGCGGATGTTGACCATGGCGTCTGAGAGTGTGCAGAAGCCGTCTTCTCTGGTTCCGTGAACAACGGCAACCTCGTCATCGTCTTCCAGGGTGCCGTCCTGATAGGCACGAAAGATTTCGCCAACCCCAGCCATGCCGAAAGCTGCCAATTCGGCGGCCCGTAGCGCACCCATGCTGGCGGAGCCGAAGACGTGAATGCCTTGGCTCATTGCCCATAGAACTTCCTTATGCCAGACCGAAGGCACCTGATCGAAGACGCCGTCAATGATGCCGATGGCGACGGGGCGTCCGATGGCGGCGCGATAGACGTCTCCCTGAGCCGCTGGCGGCAAATACGTTGCCTCCAACTCGCAGCGAGCGTCTTCCTCCGACAATGTAGGACCAGTGAAAATAGCGACGTTCATTGAGATTTCGCCAATCGAGCTGCTCGCGCCCCGGGCGAATAGTCCGCTTCAAAGATGACGCCTTCTAAGCCGGGTATAACGACTTTTGCGACCGGAATCTGAAATTCCTCATGTGTCAGGTCGATCACGATCACCTGATTTATTCCGCAAGCTGTCAACGAATTGAGTTCACAATCGAGATCGTCGGTTAGAGTCTGCCCATCCCAGTCTGGAGTTGCGGAATAATCACGCTTCTCCTGCGCTTCGAGATCGGGCTCTGGCGATGGCGGTTTTAAATTCCTCATGCGCTCGTAGCCGGTGCGGGAAACGTCGTCGCGCGATCCTGCGATGTAGGTAAGCCGTGCCTGAGCGGCTTCGGTCAGAGCTCGAGCCAAAGCTACCGCACGGCTGGGATGGCATCCGAACCCACGGCCTGAGTAGCCAAAATGCAGCGGATCCTGCGCGCTCTCGTCAATGACACAGCGAAAACATGGAAGTTGCACATCACTGGTGACATCCCACACTCGCACCGTGATCTTTGCGCGGGCGAACTTCTCCAGCAACTCACGGCACAAAGCGTCGCTTACGGTCTTGAGATCGAGCTCGGTCCGATTGCGTTCCTCGGCACGGCGCAAGGCCCACAGGGTTATGGCGTCACGCTCCACAACTTCCGAAAGGCCATGGCTGATGGCTTCCAACAAGTTGTTACCGGACGCCAGGCCATTTGAGTTTGGAGGGAAACAACCGGATCCTTCCGGGAATGGCAGGGTGAAATCGGTGCTCACCATCTCGTACGGTACCCACACTTTTTCGTGCTGCAGAAGATCGTTCCCTTCGATCCATAGCAAGCGTTGATGCTTGTGAAAACGGCCGTCCTTGGCTTGGGGTAGCTGGGCAACATCGACGACGCGCCCGGTACCGCGCAGCTCCTCGTAGCTACCCAGGCGTAATGGCAGGCGAATGTTTTCGGCGTGGTAGAGTTCAACGGACTCCATGGCGGCCGAGGCCTTAGCTGCCTCCAGCGTGGCTCCCTTGCCTTGCGAGACGGATAGAGAACGCGAATTGGGACGACAAGCTAGCGCCACCGGGATTCCGACGCGGTCAAGACCGGTAATATTCGCAATTCGCGTGATGCCCATCCTGGACAGATGGGGTTCGATACGTTGCAGCGTCTGGCGCGGATCTACGCAGCGATGGGTACCGTGGCGATAGACCTTGGCGACAGTTCCGGAGGGTGCGAGGGCTAGCCACTCCGTATCAGGATGGTCGAGGCGCAGCATGGAGGGTCAGTTTCCCGCCGCTCGATAGCCGATTTTTTTCACTAGCTGCAGGTAGCGCGAATGCTGGCGCAGAGGCTGGAGATGCGGGGTGACCTCGAAGACAGGACGCAGGAAAACCAGTTTTGGATCGCGTTCCTCGAACGACTCGTCCAGATTATCGAAGCCTTCCTGCAACAGATTCAGAGCCAGGCATAACATTCCAATGTCGTAATGCGACTGATAGCCCGCCTGGGCCGGAGCTTTAATCTCGGTCAGTAGTTTATGTGCCGTTTCGGTGTCCCCGGACAGAGCGCGAGCGGTAGCCAGATGTGACTTCGCCCAAGGCCACGGCTCAAAAATTTTGATCGCTTCCTCGAAGTTGCCTTTCAGCAGATGGATTTCTCCCAGCAGCGCCTGCGCAACGATATATCCGGGGGCAAGGTTCAGCGTGCGCTGTAGTTGGTCGGCACCTTCGTCGATCTGTCCGGCGAAACACAATACCCAGCCGACCATTGCGCTGACCCGAGGGGAGAGCGGATCGATATCCATAGCCCGGCGGGCTTCCCGAATCGCGCGCTCCCGCTGAGCTTGAATGATCCAGTAGATGGATTGCAGCAAATGCGCATCCGGATCGTTGGGAGACAGGGTCGCTGCCGCACGGAGTTCCTGTTCCGCATCGTCCCATCGCCATTCGTACCAGAGGTAAACCAAGGCCATCGCCAAGTGCGCATCAGACAAGGTTTCCTGAAACTCCAGCGCTTTGGCAGCGGCAGCTTTAGCAAGCGTGAATGCTTCCTTAGGCGGCATGAAGGAGAGGTGGCCGGACATGGCATAGCAAAGCCCTAACCCGGCGTAGCTACGAGCGTAAGTAGCATCAAGATCGAGCGCACGTCGAAACAACTGTATGGCAGAACGAAAACCTTCCGGCGAGATGTGCCCCATAGCATGGCGGCCTTTGAGATACAGATGATAGGCCTCCAAGTTTTCCGGGAGACGGACTGACGCGAGACTTGAGTCGGACAGGCCTGCAGGAAAGCGTGCGCGCAGCGCAGACGCAATTTGTTCAGCAACCTCCTTCTGGACGTCAAATATATCGGCAGCCTGAAGGTCGTAAGTCTCAGCCCAGAGCTGGGAGAGATTGAAAACGTCGACCAGGCCAACCAGGATTCGGATTCGGCCCTGGAAGAAGCGGATACTCCCCTCCAGGACGGTACCGACTCCCAGTTCCTGCCCAATCTGTTCCAACGTTTTCTCAGTGTTCTTAAAGTGCAGCACGGATCTCAAGGCGATCACACGCAGGCTGGAGATTTTGGCGAGACGGACGATGATCTCCTCCGTCATTCCATCACTGAGATAGTCGTTCTCTTTGTCGCCGCTGTGATTCGCGAAGGGGAGCACGGCGATGGATGGTCCCAGGGGCCGGATATCCGAAAGCGACTCATTGGGCTTGGCACTAACTGCTCGCAATGCCAGGATCAGCTCGGAGACCGTCTGATAGCGGAACTCTACCGACTTCGCCAGCATTCTCTGCACCACCTGCTGCACCCCGATCGGGCAGTGCGATCCGGTAACGATTGCGGGCGCCTGATCGTGCATGATGGCGATTGCGGTTTCGAGCGGGGAATGCCGGCGGAAGGGATGCGTTCCAGTCAGCATCTCGTAGAAGATGATGCCTAACGAAAAAATGTCGGAGCGCTGATCGAGACTACAGCCGCGGCATTGTTCCGGCGACATGTAAGCCAGGGTGCCGGAAATGAACCCGGGATTGCTGAGCAAGGTTTCGGTGGCGTTCTGCTCCTCACTCAGTTCAAAATGTCTGGCCAAGCCAAAGTCAACCACCTTGACGTGCGCGTCGCGCGTCAGCATGACGTTCGAAGGCTTCAGATCGCGATGAATGATTCCGGCTTCATGAGCGCGAGCGAGAGCCTCGGTGACTTCGATACAGATACGCAAAGCCTCAGAGAGACCAAGTGGTCCCGAGCGCAACTGTTCGGCCAGGCTGAGGCCGTCGATGAACTCCATGGCGATGAAGGCCACGCCGTCGAACTCTCCGGCTTCATAGATCTTGCAGACATAAGGATGATCGACTCCGGCGGCTAGCTGTGCCTCGCGGACGAAGCGCTGGCGTCGAACCGGATCTTCCTGGAGCGCAGCGGGCAAGATTTTGAGCGCAACTTTCCGCCGCAAGGACGGATCCTCCGCCAGATACACTTCTCCCATGCCGCCACGCCCGAGTTTCCCTCGGACACGATAGCGGGAGAACACCTCCGGCATCGTTGTCAGGCTCAAATGACTATGTCGTTACTTTTTTGGCGCGGCTGCTGCGACGATGACCACCACGCAGTTGGAGGATTCGGTCTCGGAAGCGGGCGGCACGGGAGCAACACCCAACTTCGAGCGCAGGGCATCGTGCAGTTCCTCTTTGTTGAATTCGAAACCGTGTTTTTTGGCAAGGCCGAGCACCACATCGCCCGACTGTTGAAACACTTCCTGCCGGAGTGCGGCATTGCGGCCAACTTCATCGATAAAATCCTTGGCATTTTTCGGCATGGAGTTTCCTTCCTGGAACAGGCTTTTCCCGCGACAGTCGACAGCTCAAGGTACTTCATTTCGCGGGTAAAATCTATCGTATACCGAGTTGAAACTGCGCCAACATTTCTGAATCGAATGTAGACTCGCGAGCGGGTGGAATGAAGAGCGTAGAGACGGGACTGACCGGACAGTTTGGAAGGCTGGTTAGGGTGGTTCGGCGCACCACTGTGTCACAAATGGGTAATGTTGCCGCCTCATATACGGCGACCTCCTGCTCAGCAGAATAAAACGAGAGGAGCCTCTCGGTCAGGAGCTGGAGTCCGTCTTCGCAACCTACCCCGCACTTCACCTGCCCGATGACCCCTATCTGCCATAAAATCAGCGCCGCAGTCACATCCGGAAGCTTGCCGCAGACCAGAAAGTTCGACGCTTCGTAGCACTGATATCCGGATTGGGACAAATCCACCCCCAAATCCGCTACCAGGCAGTCTTCCGTAGATATGCCCGGCGCCATGGCAGCCTCATAGCCTTCCGCACGAACACGGCTTATGGCCATGTGCGAAGGCTGAACAAACACCCCGGGATGTCCGTAAAAGATGGCGCATACGCGATGCCCGTCCCGAACGGCGGCCGCGATGCGCAGGACCATTTCCTCAAAACTCTCTTGCCGGTTCTTCCCCGGGACGAGATGGATGGAGAGCGATTCAGCTGCTGAATTCAGCCTTAAAATCCAAGCCTTGGTCAGGGGATCTACGACCAGAAAGAATACTTTGTCTGCGTGAGAAATGTGGAAGCAAGCTTCCTGTGTGGCGTGTCGAAGGGCAGCAATGCCGCTGCCAACGACGATGAGACTACCCTTGGCCATGGACTAGCCACCTGATTCGTTGAAGACGGAGAGCAACCATTGCAAGACTATTCCCGAATCGGGGTTCTGATCGGCGATCGCCGCAGAGATCTTTTGCGGATCACGTGTCACAATGGCTGACTTTTCCCTGTCGTTCAGGGCAGTATATCGCAGTTCCGACTCGGGATCGGCCTTGAAGCGGGCGCACCGATCAGGGTCAGCGGCAAGATCCAGAAGATAGTCAACCAGACTGGACATGGCGGGCAAGCTGAATGGCAAACGCAAGGTGAACGTTAGTGCTCGGCAGGGTGTACTGTCAAGGACGGTTACCTTTGTGCTGTCACCGGCACAAAGCTGGAGTACGGGGTAGTCTAGCTGCGAAGAAAAATGGATAGCTGGTGACATCCCCATCGCAATTTCATTAAAGCAGCATAGGAATAATCGTCGGCGAGAACCTCCTGGTCATGATGATCTTCATTATCACCCTGTCTATTTTGATCTTTGCCTCTGCGATCTATCTTGGCCTGAGATTCCGACGGACCTCTTGGTCGCGCAACCTGGATATCCGGGCGCGGGATCTGTGGCCGCCATTGGCGGAAGAAGGTTGGAATTCTCTTCCCTGCTCTACGGTATTCGGCAGGATTTCTCGGCGACGGAAACGGGTTTGTTCGTCAAGAACTCTCGTGACGAACCTGTCAGCACGATCATCTTTCACATGGCCGCGAGGAAGCCATGGTTCAGTTTCGAAGTCGAGGATCAGATACTCGACGCCGACGTGCTGCCCACCTTGCGCCAGAGCGTAGTTCTCCATCCGCGCGGCGCTGAGATGCAAATCCTATGCGCTTTCAGCCGAGGTCGTGGCAGAACCTATCGGTTCGAGGCCGCGGGGATCGGATTGCTGGAGAGCCATTCTTCGATGCGGCTGAGCGTAGCGCCCCGCTTTGAGTACTTCTTGGATGGCCGAAAGATCGGTGTCGCTCAGCACATTGGAGGAGCGGTCAATCGGGGACAGTTGCTGATTCTGCCCGACAATATTCCTTTGCCCATTCGCATGCTTGTGATGGCAATGCAGTCGCAGAGATACTAGGGACGTGGACCCAATGTCCCACTTCGTATCGCCGGCAATGGCAGAGCTGCCACGAGCAGACATAGCACTTTAATAGCCGAAAAATGGACTCCGACGACTTTTTTTACTCTACTAAGATGGTTGCGATTCGCCGAGCAGTTACCCCACTTCGTAGGTGGTATCCCCCAAACCTAAACGCCATAGACACCCGCCCAACCTAAGACCTACATTTTCTTCCAGCGGAGTCGGGAGTCCGGTCATGAAAAAAGAAATGCCAACCTTGCTTTTCCTGGTCGGTATCGGTCTGCTGCTGCTTTTCTTCTACGCTGTATTCACGATTGGCATGGACCTGCGTGAAGCAGTCGCCACCAATCGCAGCACCGTGGCGAACCTGTCGGGTGCCGGGCTGCGGTTCTTGAGCGATAACAAGATCATCTTGGCTGGCGCCGCGGCGGTATTAGTCATTGTGAAGCTATTTGCCGGCGCACCGGGCCCCGCTCGTTCGTAATGGCGGCTCGGAATTTCTTGTTTTTGTTCATGTGCGGTTGACCGTACCTGTTCCGGCACCGGTAGGCGTCGACTTGCCGGAAAGCTTCATTCGCTCTGCTATCCTCTAGCAGAGGATCCGCTCAGTCGATGAGTTATGCGCCGATTAACGGCTTGCGCATGCTTGCCGTTGAAACCAGCATTCTGGTGGCAATCACAGTACTCGCCTTCCTGTTTCTACGTTTTTTCCATGGACCTGTTCGCCGCCCACGCTGGTTCAGTTCGATACTTGCCAACAACTGGCGAGCGGTGCTGTTGGTCATTGCAGTCGCTTTGGCCGGTCGAGCGCTGCTGCTGCCTTGGATTGGCGTACCGCATCCCCGTATCGATGACGAATACAGTTACCTGCTGATGGGAGACACGTTCGCCCATGGCAGGCTGGCGAATCCCACGCCTCCGTCATGGCAGCATTTTGAGACGTTTCACGTAAATCTGACGCCTACCTATCATTCCAAATATCCGGTTTCCCAGGGCTTGATCTTGGCGCTCGGCGAGGTTATTTTTCACCAGCCCTGGGTCGGGATCTATCTAAGCACGACGATTTTGTGTGGGGCAATCTGTTGGACGTTACAGGCCTTCGTGCCTCCCGGATGGGCCCTGCTGGGGGGATTGTTCGCGGTATTTCGTCTGGCTCTTTTCTCCTACTGGATGAACTCGTACTGGGGTGGTTCGGTGGCGGCAGCGGCGGGCGCACTGGCACTGGGAGCTGTGGTCCGATTGTTTCAGACACACCGCTCCCAGCGTGACCGTGTACTACTGACGTGCCTGTTCGCCTTTTCCCTGCTAGTGCTCGCAACCTCCCGGCCCTATGAAGGTTTCGCCTATTCGGTCCCGCTGGTAGTTTACTTTGCCTACAAACTCACAGGGGGAGTCCGAGGCCATCAGTTGCAACTGCGGTCGACGCTGCTGCCCTTCCTTGCCGTTGGGTTGCTGGGGGCGACCTGGATGGGGTATTACAACGAGAAGACAACAGGCAATCCGCTGCTGCTGCCGCACCTGCTGAACGAGCGAGTCTACTCACCGCTTCCCCTGTTTTTTTGGGAGAAACCGAGATCGGATTTGCACTTTCGCGATCCGGTATTTGAGAAATTCTACGAAGTTACCCGGCAAGAGTATGGCTACGAAGAAACGAAAACTATTGCAGGATTTATTACGACGGAGGCCGCTCGCCTGGTAACGAACTGGTTCTTCTACTGCGGCCTGGCCTTGTCGTTCCCGGCCATCGTCGGTATGTTGTCCCTTTGGCGACGGTGGCCTGGACGACTCGCGATCTTCGCCGCCGGATCAATGGCACTCGCCGTCGCGTTATGTACCTATACGATGTTCCACTATGCGGCCCCCGCAACCGTGATGGTTTATCTTTTTGCAGTCGAAGGATTGCGTTACTTGTGGCAACAACGAACGACGGGCGAGCAAGCTTTCGTTCTGGCGGTTTGTTTCACCGTCCTCATCACCAGCCTCAGCCGCCAGACGGCCAGCGCGGCCGTGAATTCCGTTTTTACTTTTCCGGATAACCGCCGATTGATCGAGCACCAGTTAGACGAAAAACCCGGAAAACAACTGGTTCTAGTCTCGTACGACCTCGCGCATCACTACCCCGGCGAGGAACTGGTGCACAACTGGGCCGATCTCGGATCACAAAAGATTCTGTGGGCACGCTCTAAAGGAGCAGGCAACGACTCGGATCTCTGTGACTTTTATTCAGACCGGACCTTCTGGAGCGTCAGCAGCGACGATGTGAGCTTCTCCCTGAAGCCGCTGGATCTTTGTCACAAATAAGAATCGTGCTGTTGTCTGTCTTCTCGGGGATGGCAAGGGCTGGCGTCGCCCGGCTGGTTCCCTGCTATGCTCGAAAGCGAAGCCTCAGAGGAAGCTGTACGACTTGCCGCCGATTCTTAACGCACAAAATATCTCGAAGAGCTATGGCGCCCTGCCGCTCTTTCGGAATGTCGCCTTCACCATCGCGGAAGGCGACCGTATCGGACTGATTGGGCCTAACGGCTCAGGCAAGTCGACGCTGCTGCAAATCCTTTCCGGCGCAATTGAGCCCGACAGCGGAGAAGTAGCGGTGCGCAAGCGCACCCGACTCAGCTATGTGCAGCAGGAGTCGCAGTTCGCTTCCGGCCAGACGGTGCGCTCGGTGATTGAGGCAGCCCTGCAACGCTCTGCCGTTCCCTCTGACGAGTGGCAGGCGCGTCTGGCCGAGACGCTGGGCCGCGCCGGGTTCGAAGACACGGGCGTGGCGGCAGAATCGCTTTCCGGAGGCTGGCGTAAGCGGCTGGCCATTGCCGAAGCCCTGGTGCAGCAGCCGGATATCCTGCTACTCGATGAACCTACCAATCATCTCGACCTGGCTGCCATCGAATGGCTTGAGGAACTGCTCCAGTCGGCGCCCTTTGCTTCCGTTGTGGTCAGCCACGACCGCTACTTTCTGGAGAACGTCGCCACGGCCATGGTGGAATTGAACCGCGCGTATCCGGACGGACTCCTGCGAGTGGCCGGCAATTACAGCAAGCTGTTGGAAGAGAAGGAAGCATTCCTGCAGGCCCAGGCTAAACATCAGGAAGCTTTAGAAAATCGGGTGCACCGCGAGATTGAATGGCTGCGCCGCGGACCCAAGGCACGCACTTCCAAGTCAAAGGCTCGCATCGACAAGGCAAATCAGCTGATCGGTGAACTGGCGGACCTGAACGCGCGTACCCGAAGCGCGACCGCAGGCATCGATTTTTCTGCCACTGATCGGAAAACTCGGCGGCTGATTGAACTGGAAAACGTCGGCTTCGATATCGGCGGCCGCACACTCTTCCAAAATCTAGAGTTCGTTCTTACCGCCGGAATGCGCGTCGGCCTGGTCGGCCCCAATGGGAGTGGCAAGACAACCTTGCTACGACTCCTCTCAGGCGACCTGGCACCGACAACTGGGGAGATACGGACGGCCGACTCACTGCAAATCGTCTACTTCGATCAGAACCGTGCGCTTGATCCTGAGGTGACTCTGCGGCGGGCGCTCGCGCCGGACAGTGATTCCGTGGTCTACCAGGATCGGGTGATCCACGTGGCCTCGTGGGCGGCACGGTTCCTGTTCACAGGCGACCAACTCAATCAGCCGGTGGGACGCCTGTCGGGAGGAGAACGCGCCCGCGTTCTGATTGCCAAGCTCATGCTGCAGCCGGCGGACGTGCTGCTACTCGACGAACCCACCAACGACCTCGACATTCCCACGCTCGAAGTGCTGGAGGAGAGCCTACTGGAATTTCGCGGCGCACTTGTTCTGGTTACCCACGATCGCTATCTTCTGGATCGAGTCTCCACCAGCGTTATCGGCCTCGACGGCTGGGGCGCCGCTGGGCGCTTCGCGGATTACTCGCAGTGGGAAGCCTGGCAGGACGAGCGCCAGCGCGACTCCAAAACTCTGACAAAAGGTGTTGAACGTGAGACAGGGACTGCCGGCCCTTCGACTGCGACCTCCACTTCGAAGAAGAGGCTCTCCTATC
Source organism: uncultured Acidobacteriaceae bacterium (assembly GCA_963819055.1). Lineage (GTDB taxonomy): Bacteria > Acidobacteriota > Terriglobia > Terriglobales > Acidobacteriaceae > Bog-257. Next base: position 93,137 of record CAWFUT010000045.1, read on the forward strand.
TCGAAGCGCGCGAATATGCAACGCTGGAGCAACGCATTGCCGAAGCCGAATCACAGCTCCGGGCGGCCCGAGCCGCTTACGAAGATCCCGCTATCGCCAGTGACGCCGCTGGACTTGTCGCGGCGCAGGCCGAGCTGCAGCGTGCAGAACAACTCCTCAACCAGCTCTATGCCCGCTGGGAGGAACTTGAAACCAAGATGGCGTGAGTAATCAGTTTTCGTCGAAGTGGGAACTGTTTACGCCGGCAAGTGAACCGATGCGGCGGCTAATGGGAGAACAGCTCTTTCGGAGGGCGAGAAGTGCAGATCCTGACGACTGTTTCTGGAAGTGAACTTACGAAAACTGAGGACATTCTTATGGAACCCGAAGGGCGCGCGCTGCGAGCGTAGACGATGCCATCCTGCGCGAGCGAAAGTCAACTCGGGTGGTCCGTCAATCGACCGGAGTTTTCGGGGTAAATTTCGTGCAAGCCACCGGAACACAGGCCGACGATGCAGTCAGAAGCGACGTTTTGCCAGGAGGCCTCGCGGCTGCTTGTAGCTCGGTTTGCGAGAACGCCGCGCCGCAGACGCTACAACTCCATCGAACCCGCGAGGCGGGATGAGCATTCGCAACCCCCGGCGACTGCCATTTCCTCGAGAGCTCACATCCGCACATCGGGCAATTCTTCTTCACACGCTTCCTCTCCGCTCGGGCCGTTCGATGGTTGATCCGCTCTTACTCTCGGCAACAATGGTTACCTTGGAGTCGAGGCTGCTTTCATCAAACAGACCCAGAACCCGCACCGCATGTTTCCTTGCACTTTCTTCTGTCCGGAAAATCTTGGCTCGCCCAGCAATTCCAGGAGTCATGAAGTTAACGCGAAAGTAAGTCATTGATGTCCTTTGTTGTGCGCAGTTCGATCATACTGACGATCATCCCCTCACCTTATTTGCGCGGTTCTTGCGAGCGGCAAGATAGGCCTCTGCTGCCAGCCAGTCCTCAACCGCATGATCTCCGTTGCCGCCCCGATGTTGATAGATCTCGTAAGCATAAATTCGGATCTCATCGTCCAAGGCAGGATTCGCGACTACGGCGATCTCCGACTTCGCTGGAGAAGATGTATTTCTCCGTCTTGGAGGCGAGCCCAGATCTTGGACCTCAAACCTCAGGTCGATCATCTCGGCTCCTAATTTGTCGCGCTAATTGGTCCTAGCCAAAAAGGAGAACTTCGGAAGGACTGATTTAATCTCAGAGGCTATGGGTGAGAATACAAATATCCTTCATCTCCAACCTTATGCCAATCATAGAGGTATGTCAATGGAATGGTAGTGCCCGGAACCCTTGTCGCCATTCAAGTTTAGCTGGGTAGACATTTCTGTACACGTCTCCCGTCATCTTTAAGGTTCTGGTGCTACATGGCGCTGAGGAATGAGAGTAAGGACAGATACATTCCGCTTCGGATGGAGAATAAAGTAGTTCATTACGTTGCCAGTTATTCTCCCTGGGCGTCCCTGTCGAAGCGAAACACGTACCGCAAGAGGCCGGCGTTGACGAGCAATAACACGCTGGAACCGGCAGCCGCCGGAATCAGTATTTTATGGGCGCCACTGAGCAATGCTTCCATGGAAACCGTCAGCAACCAGAGTTGCAGTACAACCGCGGCGCCGATAAAGGCAAGCATTGCGGAGAAGAGCGTGGTTCCTTGCCGGCGCAGACTCATAGAACCTCCAGGCCCACGGCAAAGAGCTGGTCGCCTCTTTGCTCCAATTGCACTCGCGGCAAAGGTCGCGTAGGGGGTCCGGCAATCGGCTGACCGGCAAGATTGAACAGGCCATGGTGACAAGGGCAGAACAGGCCGTTCTCGGCCTTGTCATACACCACGGCACAGGACAGATGCGTGCATATCTGAGAGTAGGCGACCAGCTTCCCTTCCGGAGTGCGGACGGCGATACACGGGTCCGCCTCCGTGGGATAGCGAAACAACATCGAGCCTTCCTGATCCAGGGCGGAGGCCGAACCGATGAGGCGTTCGACATGCGATCCACGATGCAGGAGCCTGCTGGCAACCACCGTCGCCCAGTTCGCGGACGCCAGCAACAGCGAGCCGAGAGTAAGAAACTTCACCATCTCGCGCCGGGTTACGTAATGGTCTCCCTCCCACTCGATAGGAAAGTCCTGCCGCCATTTGGCGGTTCTATTAGCCTTGCATCCGGCACAGCCTGGTTCTTCTTGATCTTGAGCCTTCATTCCGCGCTCTCCAACATAAGTGCCACATCGTAGGGGTCAGGAGCGAGTGCGGATGGTGTCGGCGAAATCTGTACCAACTCAACATTCACCCGCTCCACTTCACGAGGCACGATCACGAACACTTTCGTCGTCACTTCCTCATTGCCAAACTTCCAGCGATGGATGGCGACACCTCGCCGCGTCCGTTGAATTTCTTCCGCCGTAGCGAAAGTCAGCGCTTGAGACGGACAAACTGTGGCACACATCGGTTTCTTGTCGACGCTGGTGCGGTCGTAGCACATGTCGCACTTCATCATCTGGTCAATCTCTACCTGGTATTTCGGTACTCCGAAGGGGCACGACAGCACGCAGTTGGAACACCCGATGCAGCGCGGCTTCAGTGAGCTCTGCACCACTCCGTCTGGCGTCTTCTTTATGGCATCGGCGGGACAGACCCGCGCGCAGATCGGGTCTTCGCAATGCATACAGACCTGCGGCGCGGTCTGCACGCTTTCGCGGCGCTGGATGGTTTCCAGATGAATCATCGATACTCCGCGGTGGGTATCGCATTCAGCGCAGGCCTGCACGCAAGACTGACATCCAATGCAGCGCGAGTAGTCAATATAGAAAGCGCGCTCGCTCAACGAATTCCTCCGGCCTCGGTTGCGAGTTGAGCGATCGCATCTGTCGGTTGGTCGGTTTTGCAGACCCTCACCGCGCAAATCTTAAACTCCGGAATATTCGACACGGGATCGATAGCGCGAATGGTGAGATTATTCGCCGAGCGGTCAAGCGGCCAATGATAGGGGATGAAGACTGTGTCAGGCCGGATGGTTTTTACGACTTGGGCCCGAACCACAATGCTGCCGCGACGGCTTTCCACCTTAACGAAGTCGCCGTCGTTGATGCCCAACTTTTCCGCCAGCCTGGGATGCATCTCGCACAACGGTTGCGGATATTGGTCCAGCAATCCCCCGATACGACGCGTCTGGGTACCGGAGAGGAAGTGCGAGACCACCCGCCCGGTGGTCAGGATGATGGGATATTCGTCATCCGGCATCTCGGCGGAAGGGCGCCACTCGATGGGTATAAAGTGGGCCTTGCCATCGGGGTGCCCGAACCTTCCACCTTGATAGAGGCGCGGTGTGCCGGGGTGTCCGGCCTCGGGGCAGGGCCAGAAAATTCCATTGCTCTCGTCAATCCGCTCCCAAGTCATTCCGTAATAGTCAGACACACCGCCCTTGGAAGCGACCCGCAGCTCCTCAAAAATATCGCGTGGCGACGAGTAGTTAAACTTATCGCCCTGGCCGAGACGACGCGCGATTTCACAGACGATTTTCCAATCTTCCCGTGCTTCTCCGGGAGGGTTGACGACCTTGCGATGCCGTATGACCCGGCCCTCGACATTGGTGGTCGTGCCTTCATCTTCTTCCATAAGAGAGCCGGCGAGCACGATGTCGGCGTAGCGGGCGGTCTCCGAGAGGAAGAACTCGATATTTACGTAGAACTCCAATTTCTCCAGGGCAGCACGGACGTAATGTGCATCGGGCAGCGATACCGTGGGATTAAAGCAGATCGAGATGAGGCCCTTGATCTTGCCTTCGTGAATCGCCTCGACCAGCGGCACGGCGGAAAGGCCCTTCGCAGGAAGAGATTCTTCCGGCACGCCCCATACCCCGGCAATGTATCTGCGATGTTCCGGGTTAGAAATATCGCGCATGCCCGGCAGTTGATCGCACTTCTGGCCCTGCTCGCGCGCGCCCTGGCCGTTGCCCTGTCCGGTGATCATGGCGTAGCCGCAGCCTTCGCGGCCAATCCGTCCGCTGGCGATCACCAGGTTGATGGCGGCAATACAGTTGTCCACGCCTTTGCTGTGGTGCTCAATACCGCGCGCATGCAGCAGGAAGCTGGTCGGCGCCGGTCCCCACATTTCGGCGGCGCGGACGATCATCTCCGCCGGAACGCCGGCAATCCTGGCCGAGTACGCGGGGGTGTACTTCTTCACCGCCTCGGCGACCAGCTCGAAATCGGTGGTGTGCTGCGCGATGAAGTCGCGGTCGATCCAACCGCGTTCGATCATGATGTGCAGCATTCCGTTGAAGACGCCGATGTCGCCGCCGGAACGCACGGGAATGAAGAGGTCAGCGTTGCGCGCAATCGGAGTCATGCGAGGATCGAGGATGATCAGCTTGCCGCCATTTTCACGTGCTTGCCACAGGTAGTCCGTCGTGATGGGGGCGCATTCAGCGATGTTCGCGCCTGCAACCAGAATTACCTTTGCTTTGGGAATGTCGGACCAGGGATTGGCGCTGCGATCGATGCCAAAGACTTTCTTCGACGCCGCCCCCGCGGAAACCATACACAGCCGGCCGTTGTAATCGATGTTGGCGGTACGTAAAGCCACACGTGCAAACTTACCCATCAAGTAGGCTTTCTCGTTGGTGAGCGAAGCGCCCGTCAGTACCGCGAACGAGTCGTTGCCATACGTCTGCTGAATGCGCTGGATCTCACTGACCACCCGGCTCAGTGCTGCATCCCAACCAATAGGCTCGAAGCCCTTTCCCGAGACGCGCTGCAGAGGATACTTCAGCCGGTCGGGATGCTCATCCTGCATGTAGCGTTTTACGCCTTTGGGACAAAGCTTTCCCTGATTAAATGGAAAGTCCTCCCACGGCTCCCAGCCGACGATCTTGTTGTCACGTACGCGCAACTGAATCCCGCACTGTTGCCCGCAGAAGCAGCAATGGGTCTTCACCATCTTGTCTTCTTCTTCGGAGGCGACCCAGCCGCCGGCGGGAACACGGTTGAGAGTCGGTCCGAACTGCTTCACTAATTCCGATATGTCAACGGGGAGTTTTGCCATAGGTCAGAAGCTTTCCAGGCGCTCACGTTCCGCGCCGGTTGTCCGCCACATCGCATCTTGCAAAAGAGCAAGATTCTTCCGTCTGCATGGGGGACAAATATCCTGGTAGTGGGTGCCGTTGTCCATTCCATAGCAAATGCCGAGTGCGCTCTGCACCGCTTTCAGGTCGTCGATTTGCAGGCTGCTCGCGAAGGCTTGGCCACAACGGGGGCAAACTGCTTGTCCGCCTTCTTCTCCTGCACGCTTGTAGAAATCAATGCCCATCTGCGCCGGTCGCTGAAAGATGTGGAAGAACTTTCCAAAGGGCAGATAGAGCAAGGTGAAAATAACGGTCACCGCGTGCAGTTGGGAGAGGAAAACGTAATAGAGTCCGCGCATCAGATGAGTGGACACGGTGAGAAACAAGCCGGTCACAGAAATCGCGAACAGCAGAATCAAAGGCAGCAAATCGTTGGAGAACTGTTGCACGCTGATGGCTCCCCGGTCCCGGCCGCGTCGCCACATAGCCGTGAACACCCCGATCAGAACCATCACGGCGCAGATGTCGAGAACGTTGAATGCCAGAGGAGCGATCAGACTGTTTAGCGGGAAGCTGCCGACGTGGATGCCGAAGACGAACGCGCGATAGATGGCCTGATCGTCTGGCGCGGTCTCGAAGCGTATCCAGCCGAACGACAAGGGAAAAGTCACGGCCGCGGCAATCAGGCAACCCCAGGCGAGGAACCAGTGCGCGATCCAGCGCGTCCTGGAGCGGCGCTCGATGAATCGCTGCAGCACGACATTATTCCAGAAGACGCTGGCCAGGTGCGCGAAATTCGCCGGCAAGCGTGCGGGCCGCAGGAATATTTGCCATCCGCGGAACCAGTAGAGACGAGTCGGGGGACGACGCAGCCACATCGCGTAGCGATACCCCAGACCGAAAGCCGAAAATACAGTAGCGCCGGCATAGGAGACCAGCGCAGGATCGAAATCTTTGAAGCCGCGACTGCCGACCACAATGCCGAGGATGAGTGTACCGGCAGCGATCAGTCCCCAGGCGAGAGCGTGCGCCACGTCAGAGCCGCGCGGAGCCAGATGGATTGGCTTCAGCTCGACCATAATCAGGCAGCCACCGGCACAATGTTCTGAGCTCGAGCCGAACGCAACAAAACCATGAGGCACAGCATCGCGAAGATACCCAGCAGAATGAAGCCCAGGGTGAAAGTTCCGGTTTGTTGTTTGATGATTCCCAGCACAAGCGGCGGAAAGAATCCGCCAAGGCCACCAGCCGCGCCGACTAGTCCGGTCACGCCACCGACGGCTTTAGGAAAGTACTCGGGAACAAGCTTGAACACAGCTCCGTTGCCCAGGCCGATGGCAGCGGCCATCCCCAACGCTCCCATGGTGAAGGTCGACATCATGGGGCAGGCCAGGAATACCGCCATGAGCGCAGTTGCTGGAAATACCCAGCGCAGAATTGCGCGGCCGCCGACTTTGTCCGCCAGGACCCCGCCCAGCGGGCGCATCAAAGTGGCCAGTACGACAAATCCCGCAGTGCGGAAGCCGGCATCTTGTGGAGTCAGGTTGAACACTTCCGTCAGAAGCGTCGGCAGATACACCGCCATGGCGACAAATCCGCCGAAGGTCAGGAAATAGTACAAGCTCAGAATCCAGCTGCGGTTATCGTTCAGCGGCCGCATAATCTCGCGAAACGATTTCGCGGAACCACGGCTGGGCGCATCGCGCGCCATCAGGATGAAGATCACCAGCCAGATGGAAAGCAATATGCCAAAGGTCCAGAATCCCCACTTGAACCCAACCGCCGCTGCCAGCACAGGCGATCCGTACGCCGCCAACGATTGACCGATGTTGCCCGCGCCGTACACACCCAAGGCGAAGCCCTGCCGCTCTGGCGGATACCAGCGATTCACGAACGACACCCCAACCGAGAAGCTGGCCAGGGCAATGCCGATGAAAAATCCGTAGGTCAGCAGTTGCGGGTAGTTGCTGACACCACCCATCAGGAATGCCGGGATGATGGAGAACAGCATGACCAGACTGAACACCAGGCGGCCGCCAAAGCGATCAGCCAAAATGCCCAGGGGGATGCGGCCCAGCGAGCCCAGCAGCACCGGAATGGCGATGGCGACACTCTTCTGAACCGGAGTCAGGGCCATGTGCCTGCTGATGACCGGCATCATCGCCGACATGGAACCGAAGACGGCGAAGCACAGGGCGAACGCACCCGTACCCATGACGAGTTGCAATTTAGCAGAAGACGGCTCAGACATAGAATTCGTTGCGGTCATATTAGGAGTCGAGCGACATACGGAGGAATAGCTCTTTATGGTTAGCGCACGCGAGTTCGGTCTCAGCGGCCTTGGCTTCCATTGTCAGTTGGTGGCTACCGGACTCTCATACTGGAGTAGTCGTCTCTCGCCCTCCAGCGCACGCAGTGGAGTAAGGTCCTGGGTCAGTTCAACTGTTCCCACGTAGTGTCCATCCGGAGCACGGACCGCGAAGTAGCGGACATGAACAAACTTGCCCTGAAAGTTGATCCAGAATTCCGCAACGTTCTGCCGCCCTGCGCGGAAGTCGCTGAGGATCTGGTCGACCGTCTCCACACTTTTGGGCGGATGGCAGTTCTGCACTTTGCGACCGATGATAGCTTTGCTGCGCGCGAAGACGCGATCCGGTCCCTCGGTGAAAAAGGCCACCCGATCATCGGCATCGACGAAGGTGAGATCGAGCGGCAGGGTGCCGAAGATTCCCGCCAGTTGCTCCAGACTGACATTGCCGGTAGGCAGCATCAGTGCCCCGGTGTGCGGCACATTCATCGAGTCAACCGCGACTGGCTTGGCAGGCACATAGCCCTGCTGCGGTTCGACGATGCACCAGCCGTACTTGGGAGAAGCCGACCATATCTCGGCCCACTCATCCTGCGAGAGCATCTCCAGCGACATGGGCAGCAGGATGTTTTCTTCCTTGTAGATCATTTCCCCTACGCCGGTCAGCGCAGCCTGCGCCGCCTTCAGCAACCCCGTTCGCCACTCTGCGGTCATTGCCGGCCCGGGGTGCAGGCATTGTCCCAGGTGCTTGAGCGAGCTGCGAATATCGTCATCTTTCGCCCACATTACCTTGGAAGGGCCAGCGATGCCGTGCCGTTCCAGGCAAGAAAATAGGGCGTGCTCTTTGCGCTGGTAATGCTTTTCCACGTCCATGAGGTCGTTGAACCCCTGCCGAAGACGCAGAACAATGGATGCAGGGTCGGCCGCATCCGGCAGCGTCTGCAAATCGCCGAGCGCCGTATTCATGAGGGCGATCACGTTGCGCAACGCTTCGTTTTCACGGCGGAATGTGTCGACGGGATGACCGGGAGCGATCTCATTACGAGCCGGTATCTGGATCAGCACGTCACGCGTTACCTGGGAGTGGAGATCGCACATGGACCTGACTTCCTCCACCGGCATACCTTCGGCCATCAACTCCTGTTCCATGGCCATGATTTCGGAAGCGTCGGTCTGCTTCACGATTTCTCGCATCTGGCGCTGCACGACCTCAGGCGGATTCCCTGCGTGCAGGTGCTTGATGATGTCTTTCAACACTCGAATACGGTTGGCCTTGTTATCGAGCAATTCGCTCATGACACGCTCCCGGAAAGCTCAAGGGTAAAGGAGCCTATCTGGCAGGTAGATGACTTTAGTCACAGTGAAGCGCTACAACCTACATGGTTGGAGGGCGTCTGGAGAAAACAAGACTCCGCAGGGTTGTCGTCCAATACTCACGACGACTCCAGAAAAGTCCATTGGCAAGATTATGGGTGTCTGTTCAGTTGACCCTACGTTGTCCAGAAATCGGGTGAATTTCGCAGCAGATTTCCGTCTCTGGCGATGCTAAGGATCTTGAGGCTCATAATTTCCAGCGGTTGTGGCTGTCGCGGCGAGACTCATATCGCGCGATGCGGTCAAATATCGATCGACGCAGGCTGCTGCCTTCCGTCCTTCGGAGATTGCCCACATCACCAGGGATTGCCCGCGGCGCATTTCACCAGCCGCAAAGGCACCGGGGATCGAGGTCATGTATTGAGCGTCGGCGGCGACGTTGCCTTTGGTATCGAGCGCGGCGCCGAACTGCTCAAGCATTCCGTTACGCACCGGTCCGACGGAGCCCATGGCCAGCAGCACCAGGGCCCAAGTTCGCTGGCACAGCTTGACTGGATCCTTTGAAATGCTTGCGCAATTGGATTGCGATGGCATACACGGTGCCAGCCGTGTTATATCGCCGAAGTGCGCTACAATTTCAGCCGACTTGGGGTGCAAGATGAGATTCTGGCTCACTGTGTAGTCTGCCCCGGTACCAATTGCGAGGACGAAGGCCTTGCTCAATCTCAATCGTTATTGGGAGGCTGCCATTCTTAAGCGTTCGGTGGTAATTTGTTTTTCGAATGTTTTACTCATTCTGGCGTGTTTACCCGTCTTAGCCGCGGCACAGCTTTCCCCCACGCTTGACGCCATCTTCAACAAGCACGAGTACGATCCCAAGCATTTCGGGCCGGCCCGCTGGATCGATAAGGGCGCCGAATACACCACCCTCGAACCATCAGCCGCCGTGCCCAAAGGTCAGGACATCGTTGTGTACACGACTTCGACTGGCAAGCGGACTATCCTGGTCTCTGCCGCGAAGTTGATGCCCACCCCAGATTCGCAACCAATGAAGATCGAAGATTACTCGTGGTCCGAAGACAACAAGCAGTTGCTTGTCTTCACCAACTCGAAAAAAGTTTGGCGCCTCAATACCCGCGGTGACTACTGGCTTCTCGATCTAGCCAGCGGCCGTCTGAAAAAGTTGGGAGGCGACGCGCCCGAGTCATCGCTAATGTTTGCCAAGTTCTCCCCCGACGGCAAGAGTGTCGGATTCGTCCGTGCGAACAATATCTATGTGCAAGACCTGGCGACTGACCAGATTCATGCCGTGACCCAGGATGGCTCCGCGACCCTGATCAACGGCACCACGGACTGGGTGACAGAAGAAGAATTGAGCCTGCGCGACGCATTTCGCTGGAGCCCAGACAGCCGATCGATTGCCTACTGGCAATTCGATACCACGGGTGTGGGCGACTTCTCGCTGATCAACGACACCAAGGAAGAGTACCCGGTCGTTACGAAGTACGGTTATCCCCAGCCGGGCACAACGAACTCCGCCGTCAAGGTCGGTGTCGTCTCGGCGCAGGGCGGAGCAACGAGGTGGATGGATTTGCCCGGCGATCCCCGGAACCATTATGTTCCCCGCATGGAATGGGCCGGGAATTCCAATGAATTGATCCTCGAATACCTGAACCGGCTGCAGAACTCCAACCAGGTTCTCCTCGCCAAGGCACAGACTGGGAGTGTTAAGACGCTGTTTGAGGACAAAGACCCAGCGTGGGTAGACTATGTTCGCTCATTCGATTGGGTAGGAAAGAATGGCGGGCTGGTGTGGCTGAGCGAGCGTGACGGGTGGCGCCACGCTTACGTGATTGCACGCGCTACGGGTGAACCGCGTCTGATTACGAATTTTCCCGGAGATGTGATTTCCGAGATCGCCGTGGACGATGCTGCAGGATGGTTTTATTTCATCGCCTCGCCGCAGGATGCCACCCGTAAGTATTTGTATCGCTCGCGACTCGACGGCACTGGCGTACCGCAACCAGTTACACCGGCGGACCAGCCGGGGACGCACGGCTACGACATCTCACCGGACGGCCAGTGGGCTCTTCATACCTTCTCGACGTTTGATCGCCCGCCGGCGACGGACCTGGTCCACTTGCCCGACCACAAGGTAGCGCGGACGCTCGAAGCCAATGATGAGCTGACTCGGAAAGTACAGAGCCTCATTCCCTCACCCACGGAGTTCTTCCAGGTGGATGTTGGCAAGGGAGTGAAGCTTGACGGCTGGGTCATCAAGCCGCCGGATTTCGATCCCAAGAAGAAATATCCTGTGCTGGTTTATGTGTACGGGGAGCCGGCTGGCGCAACGGTCACCGATGCCTGGGGCGGTTCAGGACGATTGTTCCACGCTCTGATTGCGCAGCAGGGATATCTGGTGGTCAGCTTCGATAATCAAGGCACTCCGGCGCCCAAGGGCCGGGAGTGGCGCAAGATCGTGTACGGCAATGTGGGAGTTCTCTCCTCGGTGCAGCAGGCGGAGGCGATTCGCGAATTAGCGAAAGAACGCGCCTACATTGATTCTTCGCGCCTCGCCATCTGGGGATGGAGCGGCGGAGGATCAAACACGTTGAATATGATGTTCCGCTATCCCGGCTTGTTTGCGGCAGGCATCGCGGTGGCGCCGGTGGCTGACCAGCGGCATTACGACACCATCTACCAGGAACGCTATATGGGATTGCCGCAAGACAACGCCAGTGGCTATCACGATGGCTCGGCCATCAACTTTGCGCAGGGCCTCACCGGCAAGCTTCTGGTCGTGCATGGCTCGGGAGACGACAACGTCCATTTTCAGGGAACTGAGTTGCTCATCAACAAGCTGGTGGAGTTAGGGAAGCCCTTCGATATGATGGACTACCCTAACCGCACCCATTCCATATCCGAGGGTCCAGGAACGTCCTTTCACGTGCATAGTTTGATCGCACGATATCTTGAGGAGAATGTCCCTGCTGGCGGAGTTCCACATTGAGCGGTCCCGACGGGTCTTGAAGTCGTACGGCTATGGAACGACTCGGCTTTCTCCGGAAATGCGTCGCACGTTCTGGAAAGCGCTCTGAGCATTTCAACCGATACGATTCTCAGGACCTGGCCGCTGCTTTAAAGTACAGCGCCGGGGTAAATCCTAAGACCTTCTTGAACATGCAAATGAACGCACTCGGTGTACTGTATCCGGCTTCCAACGCGGCGTGTGTCACCTTTGCTCCTTCGGCCAGAAGTCGCAGCGCGTGCATAAGACGGAGTTGTTGACGCCATTTTCCAAAAGTCATTCCCACCTCATCTCGAAAAAGCCTCTCCACCGTGCGTTTGCTAGCGCCACTTCCCTTGCACAATCGCGATAGCTTTTCAGTATTCGCCGGGTCCGCCAGCAAAATGTCGGCTACGTGGCGCGCTCTGGGGTCAGATAGGTGGGGGAGTTGCAAAGAAACCATCTGGATTGCCCCGAGCTGGTCAGTGATCAAATCGATCAAGTGCCGTTGCTGCGGAACACGCTTTTTCAGAGCTTGAAAGCTGCACGCACAGAGGATGAGCTCCCGTAACAGCGGCGAGACGTTCACCACGCAACAGTCGCGCGGCAGAGCTCGCGCCAGCCGCGGCTTCAAGTAAAGAGTCCGCATGGCCACTCGGCCGGACATGGCGATGGTGTGCGGGACCCCAGCCGGTATCCAGACCGCTCGCAGCGTGGGCACAACCCAGATTCCCGCCCGAGTTGCGACCGACATTACGCCCTGGGAGGCATAGACGAGTTGGTCGCGATCATGGAAGTGCAGCGGGACGACGTGTCCCGCCGGGTAGTCATGCGTGAGCGTAGCGATATGAGAACGCTGGTCGCGCAGACGGTCGAAGATTACGGTTTGTCGCTTTTGCGACATTCCTTGTCACAATAACGGAAGCGCGCCGTAGTGGCAATTCCCTAGGATCGATATCAGTGAAGGTCATCCTGGGTGAGGAAACGTGAACCGCTTACATCACTGGTTGTGTCGTTCCGCGCGCTGGAGAAGGACGGTTCGGCAACGGTGCCATGGACGCTCTCCAGCGCCATGTTGGGAGACAGGGTGCTTGAGCTGGGGCCCGGACCTGGTCTCACCACCGACCTGCTACGCCAGTGGGTGAATAGCCTGACGGCAATCGAGATCGATCCTACTCTGGCCGATTCGCTGGGGCGACGCCTGGGGGGCAGCAATGTTCGTGTCGTAGTCGGCGATGCCACAGAAATGCCCTTCCCCGACGAACAATTCTCCGCTGTCGTTTCCTGCACCATTGCTGCACCATTTGTCTTCGACCGCATTGCAGGATCTGCTGTTCGCTCAGGTGTGGCGAGTGCTCGAACCGGGAGGAGTTTTTGTGGGCAGCGACAGCCGGCAAAGCTGGCGAATGCGAATGATCCACCTTGGCGACACGCTCGTCCCCATCGATCCGGATACGGTTGCGGCTCGGCTTGCGTTGGCCGGATTTGAGGTGCTGGAAATCGAGAAAAATTCCAGGGCATTTCGTTTTCACGCGCGACGGCCGGCAAGGGGCCCGGCGGAGATGTCAGCCGGGCTCCGCAGTTCGACGGGTCAGGTTTTCGAAACTTTCAATTAACGCCTTCTGGTAAGCAGAGCCAGTCATTTTGATCGCGGAGGGATTCAATCATGCAAAGAGACAAAGCTACTCGATACTTGGGTTGGCGCGCAGCTTTGCTGTTCTTGGCGTCATTGGCAATCTGGTTCGGGTTGACGACGCCTTGCTTTGCAGCGGCGAACTCTGGCTCGTGCGCAACGGATCCGCAGGCCCGCCAGCTGGATTTCTGGCTCGGGAACTGGACCGTCACCGCCCCCGGCGGCTCGAGCGCTGCTACCAGCAAGGTGTCGCTTGCGCTAGATCAATGTCTGCTGGTGGAGAACTGGGACGGAGGCCGAGGCCATGCCGGCGAGAACATGTTCGCTTATAGTCCGGAAGAAAAAACCTGGTACGGCATGTTCGCAGACAACACGGGCCGGGTACACGTTTTCAGCGATGGCAAGGTTGCGTCAGGGACAGCTGAGTTCCGCGGCAGCAGCCACGGTCCCAAAGGGGAGGCAGTCCTGAACAAGGTGAGAGTGGTCCGCATCGATGCGAGTCGGGTTGAACAAACCTGGCAAAAGTCGACCGACAACGGAGCCACGTGGACGACGGAGTTTCGTGGAGACTACACCCGCGCCGATCATTAGAGCGGAGGCCTCGAGGAGGAGTTGTCATGCGCCGAAAACTACATTGGCTGACCGTGTTCTTTGCCGATTTGCACTTCGGAGGCCGCCTCCTTCTGCGCAATCCCGGAGTGGCTCTCGTGGGAATACTGACGCTAGCGCTCGGCATCGGCGCCAACACCGCAATATTCAGTTTGCTGCATGCCGTGCTGTTGCGCCCGTTGCCTTATCGCGATCCCGGGCGGCTGGCTTGGGCCTCACAGTACGCGCCGCTTCTCGATGCCACCCTGATCCCGGCAGCAACGTTCGTCGCCTGGCGCGACCAGAACCGATCCTTCGTGGACATGGCTGCCTATGACGATCATCTCTGCGACGGCAACCTCACCACCGGCGCTGAACCGGTTCGTCTGGACCGCTGCGCCGAGGTGAGCGCGAATTTCTTTTCCCTGCTTGGAATACAGCCCGCCTTAGGACGCAGTTTTTCACCACAGGAGAACGCAGCCGGAGCACATGGGGTCATGATTTTGAGCGATGGCTTCTGGCGTCGTCGCTTTGGAGCGAATCCCAACGTTCTAGGCAAGTCGCTCCGACTGGACAACGCCGAGTACACGGTCGTGGGCATCTTGCCGGCGAACTTTGTCTATCCCAGCCAACTCAAGCCGGACGCGTTCGTGCCACTAACCCTTCCAAGCAAGTCTGAGTGGGGCGAGCGCGAGAGCGATGACATGAGCGTCGTGGGACGCCTGAAACGGGGTGTCCCACTCGAGCAGGCAAGGGCGGAGTTGCAGACCATCACGCAATCGCTTACGCCGCAATATCCGCAGGCTGTGGCTGAGAAACTGGCGGGAGCGCAGGTGCAACTTCTGCCCTTGCACCAGCGGCTCGTAGGCGATACTCGTCCGGCACTGTTGCTGTTGATGAGCGCCGTGGGACTGGTTCTGTTGATTGCCTGTGTCAATATAGCGAACCTTTTGCTGGCACGGGCGGCGGCGCGACAGCGGGAATTTGCAGTGCGCTCGGCATTGGGAGCAGCACGCGCCCGCATCATCCGGCAACTGCTGACGGAGGGCTTACTTCTCGCCGCTCTAGGATCGGCGGCGGGGCTGCTGATAGCTTGGGGCATGCTGGATGTCGTGCGTCTCTTGCGACCGGACACTCTCGCCTACTTCGGGGATGTGCACCTCAATGGCGTCGCTCTCGGCTTCACCCTTTTGGTTTCGCTGTTGACGGCCATTCTGTTCAGTATGGCGCCAGCCCTTGTCGCTTCCCAGGCTGGCGCGAGTCTTGCTTTGCAGGAAGCAGGAGGAAAAAACACAGCCGGTCGTGCCCGGCAGAAGCTCGGTAGCGTGCTGGTCGCAGCGGAGTTAGGGTTTGCCTTTCTCCTGTTGATGGGCGCGGGACTGCTGCTTCGCACCTTCGCTAACCTGCGTGCATTGAGTCCCGGTTTCAATCCGCGAAATGTGTTGACCGTTCAGGTCACGCTGACGGAAGCAAGATACCCGGATCTCGCCCAGCGTAAGGCTTACTTCGACACACTACTCGCTGCTGTCCAGTCCATGCCGGGAGTAGCATCGGCCGGCGGCACTACAACCCTGCCCTTCTACTACGGCTTTTCCAGCCCGGTAAAGATGACCCTCAAAGATCATCCGTCGCTGCTGGCGGATCAGCCGCTATCGGTCCCGGTGTCGCACGTCACACCAGATTACTTTTCGGCGATGCAGGTTCCCTTGCGCGCGGGGCGGTTCTTTACAGCGGAAGACCGCCCGGCAGGTGCGCCCGTTGCCATCGTTAGCCAGGAGTTTGCCAGCCGCTTCTTCGCGGGAGCCGACCCGGTCGGACAGCATTTGATGTTTCGTCCGGCTACGAATTTACCGGAGCAGCAGTTCACCATCATCGGAGTTGTCGGCGACGTCCGCTACCTTGGATTGGATCGCCAGCCCGTTCCCGTCGTCTTTACTTCAACGGACCAGTTCCCTGCCTCGGCTTTGACTTTGGCGGTGCGTACCAGGATCGCGCCCGAGAGCCTTATCGCTGCGATTCGGCGTGAGGTTCAGAACCTGGATCAGGAGCAGCCTATCTACCACGTGGCCACCATGGAACAACGAGTAGCGGATTCGGTCGGCCCGCAGCGCTTTGATGCTTCACTGCTGGCATTGTTCGCGGCTCTTGCTGTCTCGCTGGCCGCGGTGGGGATCTACGGCGTCGTATCGTATTGGGTGACGCAGAGGACGCACGAGATTGGCGTCCGGGTTGCCCTGGGCGCTCAGCGGCGACAGGTTCTGAGACTCGTTCTCGCACGCGTGGCATGGCTTACAATCGGCGGCCTCAGCATTGGTCTGGCAGGGGCATTCGTTCTGGCACGTTCTTTGACCAGCTTGCTCTTTGGCGTCAGCCCGATTGACCCGCTTACCTTTCTCGCTGCTTCTGCTGCCGTGGCCGGAATCGCTTTCGTCGCTGGCTGGCAACCTGCCCGCAGGGCCGCAGCCGTCGAGCCGATGATCGCCCTGCGTTACGAATAGACGCGCCGAACGTGAAGATCGGCCCGACGCAACGCTTCGTAGATTATTGCGCCGGAATGATGGCAGGATGATCTGCGGTCCAAGGAAACCTGCCTGTTGGGAATACGACGGTCACCTTCCCGCCGTGGCCACTTGCCTACCAGCTTCACCCCCAAGACGACGTTTCCCTTCACGGCTGCCACACGCTACCGCTTGTCATCGGAAATGCCGGCAACCCGATGCCGCATTGCAGCTGTTAAATCACTGGCGCAATACGGGTGGATGTCAGACAATTCAGGAGTGCTTGATCCGCTGTCTGCTGCAAAAGTGAAATCGCATATGCGAGGGCTCTGAATGAAAATGCCAGGAGTGATGGTCGCTGTAATGTTGTGGACTCTGCTCGGTTCAGGGCAGGAGGTGAAAGTTACTCCTGGCAAAGACAGTGTCGCCCTCAGCGTTTCGGCGCAGAAGGCGTACGACATTCTGACCAGCGAAAAGAAAGTGCCAGTGCTGAGCGTGCAATGTTCTCTTAGAGGTAAGAAGGCCGGGCATATGGTGATATTCACGGCCGGCGGCGCGCTGGCGGAAGGTGATGCCGAATCCGGTGGCAAGAATGGCGCGATTACTCTGCACATGACAGTTGGCGGCAAGGAGCAGGCAACCCACTGGATTCCATATAACGATCCTATAACTTACGCATACTACGGAAAAACGGAACCGGAACGTGCTGCCTTTCTGCAGCTTCTGCTGAGTGCGCCCACTGCTTCCATCAACTTCACTCCTTTTTTGACTGGGGCGACAGCCACCACCGTTTTCGATCTCAGCAAGCTCCGCGAGGAAGTCAACAACCATCCGGAGTGCGTGGCGAAATAGGCCACGCTTCCCTTCCGGGATATCCGCGCAAACTTGGGAGATCCGGCCAACCTGGTAATTTAGAACGCTTTTTTTTGGATGGGGCACGGGTGTTTCGACGTATCATTGCCTTAACCAAGCGATCGGCTCAAGTAGAGGAACCATGAAAGCCGTATTTATTCCCCTCGTCGCGATTGCCTTAGGAACTGGGTGCACCAGCGTGGCCCAGGACATGATTGAATACTCGCACATTGCGGCCAAACCCCCGGTCTCGATGCAGACGTTATCGAATAAGACAAGCGCCGCCTTGGGAAAAACGGTCACGCAAAAATCTGACTCTAAGACAGCCCCTCAAGACACGAAGGTTACGGCTGGACGAGAGCTGACCGGTAAACCCACCCCACCGGCGGTTTTTGTTCTTTCCGACGGTACGCGCCTCGAGTCCAGCCATTACGAGCTCACCGCGAAAGATGTGGTGCTGCAGGAAGGCACCACGGAGCGTACTATCCCACTCACCGCCCTCGACCGGAAGGCGACGCTGGCGGAGAACCAGAAGCGCGGTATCGATCTGAAGATACCGACCAGCCAGTCGCAGATTACGCTGAGCTTTTAGTCGAGCGGATAGCTACGCCTTTATCAACCTGGTACATGCGATCTTGATCGAGCGAAGCTCGGCCCCGTGAAGTAAGAACGAGGCTGGTTCAGTCTTTTACTGGTCAGACATCTCTATTAAACCAGCTCGGATCTGTACCACCCTAATGAAGTGACGTAGATCGCCTGTCACATTCCTTCTATGACGAGGCGGGTTGGGGAAGCTCGCCCGTCGTCAGTGCCTTTTCATCCGAAGGTCTGCAGCCTACACGAGATTGGGGACGCACCGTCTGAAAGTACAGGCAATACTTTGATAGCTGGTGCCGACAATTCTGCTGGAGTTTGGGTCGGAAACCGGGGTAAAGTGCCTTACAACAGATTGCACCATTTAGGCCCGCTTCACGTATAGGCGGCCTGCGTTCCAAATGTAATCCGATTCCGAGGAAAGACTTTCGGGAGGGTACCATGCGCGCTCCAAACTGGCCGGGAGCTGTTGGCTCATTTGTAAATGTCGCTATGGCCTTGGGGTTTGTTTTCGCGGCGGGGGCGAACTCATCCGCACAAACCTTGAGCACGCTGTACAGCTTTTGTTCTCAAGCCAACTGTGCGGATGGCGGAAGGCCCACAGCCGGTCTGGTGCAAGCAACCGACGGCAATTTCTATGGGACGACCGTTTCCGGCGGCACTCACGGCGTCGGAACGGTTTTTAAGAGTAACTCCACCGGAACGCTAGCCACATTGCACAGTTTCAATGACACAGACGGCTTGAACCCGTTCGCAGGGCTGGTGCAAGCCACCGATGGCAATTTCTACGGGACAACGGTAACCGGCGGAAACATCAATCTCGGCAACATCTTCAAGATGACTCCGAGCGGCACCGTGTCCCAGGTTTATAGTTTTTGCTCGCAGCAGGGATGCCCCGACGGTGCGAATCCGTGGGGAGGACTGGTGCAAGGCGCCGACGGCAGCTTCTATGGTGTGGCCCAAGGTGGAGGTAATGGCAACTGTTCCGGAATCAGTGGCATTGGCTGCGGCGTGGTCTTCAAAGTTACTCCGAGTGGCACGCTGACGGTGTTGCATGCATTCGCTGGTCCCGAGGGCGCGGATCCCTATGCCGGGCTGACGCTGGGCGCCGACGGGAACTTTTATGGGACAACGCAGCATGGCGGAAGCGGGAACAATAACATCTGCATTGAGAACAGTGGTCTGGGCTGCGGCACGATCTTCAAGATCACGTCCAGCGGTACCCTGACCACGATCTACAACTTCTGCTCACAAACCAACTGCGTCGACGGCTATGGGCCGCAAGGCGCGCTGGTGCAAGGCACCGACGGAAATTTCTATGGAACAGCGCATTGGGGCGGCAATATGCAAGGCAATGGCAACGGCACGATCTTTCGGATTTCCCCATCGGGCGGGTTGACCACCCTGCACAGCTTTGCCGGTTACCCGATGGACGGCGCTTATCCTATCGGAGGATTGATTCAAGGCACCGACGGAAATTTCTACGGCACGACATCGTCAGCCGGCAGCCACTTTACCGGCGGGACCATTTACCAGATGACACCCAGCGGCGCGGTGAACACCCTCTACAGTTTTTGCGCCCTGCAGAACTGTAACGACGGTTCCTCACCTTATGACGCCCTGCTGCAAGCCACTGACGGAAATTTTTACGGAACGACGAGCATGGGCGGCAACGGATGCAACGGCGGTTTCTGCGGCACAGTGTTCAAGCTGTCGCTGGGGCTCAGCCCATTCCTGAACCTGCAGCCGACCTCCGGAGGCTTTGACACGCCTGTCACCATACTTGGATCAAATCTCACTGGCGCCACCGGCGTTACCTTTAACGGTACGCCAGCAACCTTCAACGTGATTGCGCCGGCCGAAATCACGACCAGCGTACCGGCCGGCGCTACGACTGGTACCGTGCAAGTGACGACGCCCGGAGGCACGCTGAACAGCAACACGGTGTTCCAGGTCACTGGGCCTCTGCAACTGGTTCCCGTAACCCCCTGCCGCCTTCTCGACACGCGACAAGCTGGCGGTCCAATTCAAGGGGGCACATCGCGTAGCTTCACGGTGCCGCAGCTTGGTGGCTGCAGCATTCCCACAAGCGCTGCCGCCTATTCTCTAAACGTTACGGCGATACCTCACGGGTCGCTTGGCTATCTGACCATCTGGCCGACCGGGGAGCCGCAACCTCAAGTATCCACGATGAACTCGCCTGACGGACGAGTGAAGGCGAATGCGGCGATAGTGCCTAGTAGTAATAGTGCAGTGAGCATCTACGTGAGCAATACCAGCGATGTAATCCTCGACATCAACGGTTATTTTCCGACGCCGGGTGCAGGGACCTACCAGTTCTACCCGCTCACACCATGCCGCATCGTTGACACTCGCAATAACCAGAATGGGGGAACCCTTCAGGCAGGTGTAGAACGCGACTATTTGATCGCCGGCTATTGTGGCGTTCCCGATAATGCCACAGCCTACTCGTTTAATGTGACCGTCCTTCCGGCTCAAGGCAGTTTGGATTACTTGACCGTGTGGCCCCAGGGCGGAGCGCGGCCCGTGGTTTCTACCCTGAACGACAACACCGGAACCGTGGTCGCAAACGCCGCCATTGTGCCTGCGGGCAACAACCGCACGACTGCTTTCTACGCTCACAACCACAACACCGATTTGTTGGTGGATGTCGACGGGTACTTCGCACCCGCGGGGATGGGCGGGTTGTCGCTGTATCCAGTTGCTCCTTGCCGCGTACTGGATACGCGTCAGAACAACGGCCAGCCGTTCATGGGCAAGAAAACGGTGAATGTAGAGAGCAGTATCTGTGCGCCGCCAGGCAATCCCCAGGCTTATGTCTTCAACGCGACGGTCGTTCCGCCGGGCGCGATGCCTTACCTGACTTTATGGCCGGACTCGCTAGCCCAACCAAACGTCTCGACGCTGAACGCCTACGATGGTTTCATCACGTCGAACATGGCCATCGTGCCCAGCTCGAACGGTTCCATCGACGCCTACGCAGCAGCGCTGACGCAATTGATCCTAGATATTTCGGGCTATTTCGCGCCCTGAGGATGTACTTCGAAATGAACCTGGCGGCGGAAGAAGGTTGTTCGTTGCGCTATGGGCTCGGATTCGCGTTTGAGTCTCGACCAGGATCCAGTCGCCATTTTTGTCCCGCAAACTGCTCCTTGACCGGCAACTCTGGAGGATGTAGCCTGAACGTAATCAGCCCTTCGTTCGGCGCCTCTTCGTTTCGAGATAATCGCGAATCCTAAATTCGCGACCGAAATGGAGGCTGTTCATGGACTCTCTCCCGGTTATTAATACTTCCGACCTTTGGCTCGCATTGCTTTATATCGCAGTAATGGCTGCGACCTTGTCGCTAACGGCAGGCGCTATGTTTGCGTGGCGCCGGAGGCCAGTCAAGAAAGATGAGCTGCAGCGTTACAAACTCAACGAGAGACTGATGCAGATATCAGGTGCAGGGAATCCACAGCCCAAAAATCTGCTGTAGAGGCTATTCTCACTTCTGTTGACTCCAACTCGACCCACGGTTGGTCCGATTTACGAGAGCTCAACCTTTACCGCCCAGCTTCGTAATGCGACCATTCGGCATTCCGTACTGCCTATATCGCTTATTAGACTGGAAGCCTGCTCCGGTGCGCACCTTCTCGGACGCACGCTGAGCAAGCAGGGGCATGATGTGCGGCTCATTGCAGCACAGTTCGTGAAGCCGTTCGTAAAGTCCAGCAAGAACGACTTTGTGGATGCCGAAGCGATCGCCGAAGCTGTCGAGCGCAGGAACACGCGCTTTGTTCGCATCAAGGCCGATGCCAGTTGGATTTGCAGCCTGGGCTGTGCTGTCCCCGCGGAGAAGATTACAAACCAGTCAGCAACCTGGTCACAGCATCATGAGTTAATGCGGAAAAGGCGCCTTACGGCTTGGAAGCGCCGGCGCGCTCCCACTTTACCGCGCTACGGCGACGGCTTGAATTTACCCACCGAGGTCTGCACAGGAACAGCAAGGACGAAAGAACAGTCACAACGGCATGTCTTCAGCCTGGGAGACGAGAATGGTCACGAAAGAGCAACCGACCGACTTATAAGGACAGACATGCGCGCAACTCATCATGGCCAGGAGAACTAATCTCTATTACAGGCCGAATACATTTGCGCAGACTTGCCTTCTCGCCCTCGGTTTTTTCTTGCAGTCGTGCGGCGGATCATACATTTTCGCTCATGTGCTTTTCCGTAAGCGGCGTTTTGCGGAAGTAATCCCCCATAACGGACTTGGGGGCGTGGCAGAGGGACGTCCATTCTTAGTGGCCGGCCCAACCCGGCTAGTTTACTAAAACAGCTTTGCCCCGTCGGCGAAGACGTGAGCGGCAAATGCTTTCAAACTAAGAGTTCTTGTGCATATTACCGTGACTTCGGTGGCGCGGAGATTCCCAGCGCCTTCCTCAGCCCCTGTGCCTCCATGATCTTGCCGTCGCGCATGACCAGCTCGACCTGTCGAAGATCTCCGATGCGTTGCGAAGGATCCCCGTCGATCAAAGCGAGTTCCGCGAGTTTGCCCTTGGCGAGCGATCCGGTCTGCTGACTCAAGCCAAACGCGATCGCGGGATTGATGGTCGCCGTGGCCAACGCTTCTTCCGGCGTGAGCCCGGCCTGGACATACAATTCGAGTTCGCGAATGAGTTCGAAACCGATCCCATCGGTGCCCGCGAGGAGGACGATATGGCGGCGGCCCAGCTCAGGAATAATTGCACACAATTTGGCGAAACTGGCGCGCATCGTCTCTCGGCTCAGTTCGGGACTGGGAGCCAGAGCTGACGACAGAAAGCCTCGCGACACCTGCGGCGGCAGCGTGTCGGCGTAGGGCGCGTCGGCGGGAGGATAGGTACCGCGATCCGAGACATAAATATCCTCGAACGTGACGAGCGTCGGATCGACAGCTGTGTGGTGCGCCGCCAGCTGATCGAAGTATGCGGACATTGCATGGGAGTGCAGGTCGACATCTTTGGCGTATTTCGCCGTTCCGATGAAGCGATTCATGCCGTTCGAAGTGGCAACGACATCAGCCGGCATCGCCTGCATCATGACGAAGTTGATGTGTGTAATCTCGTCGTACCCGGCCTGGACGGCGTCCAGCGGACGCATACCGTGCGGAATGTGACCATGCACGCGTAAGCCGAGCTTGTGTGCTTCGGCGGCCATTGGCTGTACCCAGGCCGGATCGAGCGAACCATAAAGCTTGATAGCGAAGTAGCCGTCATGCTTGGCTCGGCGCACGGCAGCGATCGCCTCGTCCTGGTTGTGCACCACTACGGCGACTTGGGCGGTGTACTCACCCGGACCGTCGATGAGCAGTGAAGGAACGATGCGCGCACCAAGCAGTTGACCCTGGTCGATACGCTGCTTGCGCGCCATGAGTTGCTCAGGTTGATTGCCGGGATCGCGCACGCTGGTGATTCCGTTAGCAAGAAGCAAAGCTCCAGTCTCATCATCACCGTAGTGCTGGTGACTGTCCCAGAGGCCGGGGATGAGGGTCTTGCCGGTGCCGTCGATGACCTGAGCGCCCGCGGGGATTTCAGTCTGAGCCGCCGGCCCTGAATCCACCACAAGTCCATGATCGATTACGACCGTCATTCCAACCCGGAACTTACGTGCATCGGCGTCATAGAGCTTCACATTCTTGAATGCAACCGGACCGGCCGGCGTCTTGGCGAGAGCAGCCAATTGAGCGGGGGCGCGCCTTGACAAGGCTGCGTCCTGAGCGTTGCTCATCACGTCAGAGGAAGATTCCCAGCCTTGCGGCAGGAAGTTTATGACCCCGGCGATGCCGAAGAAGCCTTGGCCGTCCATCCAGATTGGAAAGGGCGACAGTCCGAAGCCGGTCAGTGCATAAGCCGTCAGCGTCTTCTTTTGCTTACCGTTGGAAACCTCGAGCGTGGTCAACGGCTCGATAGCGGCTTGTCCAGAGGGCAACAGGCTGACCGAGTGATCTGGCGATTTCAAGAGCGCATCCAGGATGAACGTGAACGAGTCGAACGTGCCGCCGAACGCGACGTATTCAAGGTTCAGGGCTGCTTTGCCGGTGCCATGATCAACCGGACTGGTGTACGTAAATGTACCGTTCTTGACCACGTAGCTCTCGGCCGCGTCACCTTCGGGGACCTTGCCTCGAACAATGAGGCTCTCAAGCGAGCCGTCAGGTGAGAACCGGTTCTGTTCATCTATCTCGGTAACGAATCCGCGGATGTTCATGCTCATCCGCGACCAGTGACTTCCGGTGGAATCCGTCCAGAGGCTGATTTGTCCGTGGCGAACTTTGCCGCCGCTTGAACTGATGGTCCAGATTTGCGCATCTGCCGGGGGCTTGGCCAGTTGCTCGGGTGGAACTTGTCCAAAGGCAATTCCGCAACTTGCGAGTACAAAGGTGACGATGCTGCGCAAGATCATTGTCAGGTCCACATGCTGAGTTCTGGATCGCCAAGAAGAATAGTTCAGCCCAGGTTAGAAGACAACAAGTGCGCGAGCTGCCGATATGCGGTTGGCTGAAGACACCTGCTGGGAGAAGCAAAATCAGCGGGAACTCTAGAACGAACTTGGGAGCGAATTGTCAGTGCCTTGATTGGCGGCAGCGTGGAAACATTTCCGGGCTTCGGCCTCGTTGCCCAGCGCCCGATAGGCATAACCCATGTTGCTGAAGGCTCGGGCCTTCAGGCTGGGGTCATGGGTCGCGCGAATCACCTTCTTGTAGGCTTCTATGGCCTCCGGCAGGTTGTTTTGCGTCTGCGCGTAACGGGCGAGATACATATTGCCGAGGGGATCAAGTGGATCGATTGCCGTTGCCGCCCGGAAGTGCTCCATGGCTCTGACAATATCTCCCCGTTGTAGCAGGGCTGCGCCGAGATCGACCTCCGCGATGTAGTTGCCGCGCGTGACTTCAAGTGTGTGCGTCCAGAGAGTCACGCTGTCACGCCAGTACTCGAGCTGCCGATGCGCCACGACCGACAGCGCCAGCAAAATGGTGATGCTGGCGGTGGCTTGCAAGGTCAGAGAGATATGTTGGCGGTCAGCCCACTCTGCGGCGCCCCAACCGAACATAATGAATAGTCCGATGAGTGGCATATAGGCATAACGGTCAGCCATGGCTTGTGTGCCCACTTGCACGATGCCAATCATCGGCAGCAGCGTGATGAGGAACCAGAACCATCCTACAAGTGGATATCCCCGGTGCCGGTCTTCGATAACCAGCCAAGTGACGACGGCGAGAAACAGAAATGCTGCGAGCACAGTCCAGGTTCGCAGCGGGACCAGGGGATGGGGATAAAACAGCGCTAGGTGCGAGGGCCAGAGGGCAAACTTCACGTACCTTGCGTAGGAATCGATGGCATTGGCAATCCGCAGAGAGAGTGGGAGCCATCGCACCGCACCGGCGCGATGCGCCAGCAGCGTGATGACTGCGCTGGCAGCGGAGATCGCGAACAACGGGATTTTCTCCCACAGCAGCCAAGAAAAGCTGCTATCTCTGGACAGGGCGCAGGGGGCACTTCTGTCCGCCTCGGCAAACATTCGCCCTAGAGGCCAATAGTCCCACAACAGTAAAACAAAGGGCAGCGTGATCACCTGGGGCTTGGCCATCAGACCGAGACCAAAAAGCACCCCGACCATGAGATAGCGGCTGATGCGCGGCTCTCGTGCATACCAACGATATGCGCCCAGAGCGAGCAGAAAGAAAAGCATGCTCAGCAAGTTTTTGCGTTCCGCAATCCATGCGACGGATTGCACGTTGATTGGATGCACTGCAAACAGAGCAGCTACCATCGCGCTACGGCCGGCAAATCCGGTTGCCCGCAGCAACACCCAGAAGAGCAACACAACATTGCACACATGCAGCAGCAGGTTGATCAGGTGCGGGCCGGTAGGATCTAAGCCGAAGAGCTGGAAGTCGAGGGCATGCGACAACCAGGTGAGAGGATGCCAGTTTGAGGCGGCGTTGGTGACAAACGCCCATTGCACCGTGTCCCACTCGAGACCGGATTGAACATGCAGGTTTTCGGTTACGTAAAGGTCGTCATCGTAGTTGATGAACGGGAGACGCCTAATCGGGTAGTAGAGCGCCACCGTCACGACAACGAGTAGAAGAGCGAGCACAATCGACTGGCGTTTAGACCGCATTTAATTTTTATGAATTGGCAGACACTGATCATCCTCTAGCGACACGGAGTGGGTCAATCCACGCCGCGAACGATCGGGCCGCTGAGTTCTTCTGCTGACCAGGAGCGCGTCAGCCGATTGGAAGAGGCGGTCGCCGCTTTGCAGAACGAGGTCAGTGATCTCAAGCAGCAACGGCGGAGTTCCGGAAGCAGTTTGAGCAAAGGCTCGGTGGTCTCGAAAGTCTAGACCAACCCGTTCGGTGGAAGCACATTCGGGGAAAGAGGTTAGGAAGAGAACACCCGTGTAGCTGCCCTATCGGTCACGCACGGGCAACGGTGAGCCCCATCACCGTATCTCTCACGCGACGGTGGTATTCAGTTTATGTCTACTCGGATGCGATTCGACGACGCGCATCCCGTCGATCGCCCAGACACAAAGGAGGTTCCCATGCCAATCATCACCATCTCCCGAGGATCTTTTAGTGGTGGCAAGATGGTGGCCGAAAGCGTGGCGAAAGTGCTTGGCTACCGATGCATCGATCGTGACCAAATTATCCAGAAAGCTACAACATGGGGCGTAGCGCAAGACGATTTGCGGACTGCCATCGAAAAGCCGCCAACCTTTCTCGGGCAGTCTGCCCATACGAAATACATGTACCTCGCCTTCATTCAGGCGGCACTTAGTGAGGAGTTCCGGAGCGGCAAAGGAGTCTACCACGGCTTGGCTAGCCATTTATTGTTCGGCAAGGGATCTCACTTCCTGCGTGTCCGAATCATCGCTCCCATGGAATTCCGCATCAACCAAGTGCAAGACTGGCGGGGGTGCAATCGCAAGGAAGCCATTGGCTACATCGAAAAGGTAGACCAGGACAGGCGCAAGTGGACCAAGTTTCTCTATGATGTGGATTGGACAGATGCCTCGCTTTACGATCTTGTGCTTAACCTGGAACAAATGAATTTGCAAGAAGCCTGCGACGTGATTTGTTGCGCCTCGCAGCTGAAGTGTTTTGAGTTCACTTCCGATAGTCAAAGGACGATGGACGATCTTGCCTTGGCCAGCTGTATTAAGGCGAATCTGGCGAGGGAGCAGGCCACCGCTAACTTCGAGTTCGAGGTCGTAGCGAAAAGCGGATTAGTGTCCGTTAAGGGAGGCATACTTCATCCCAAACAGTCTAAGCAAATCGCCGACATTGTGCGTGCTGTGCCCGGTGTCGTTGACGTCGAACTGCGTCAGCTAGAATTGGTCGTTCATATTTGAGGTCCCAGTAGCCCTGTACACTGGCTTCGCCCCGCCGCCGAGCGCGTCGATCGGTGGCCGAGTCTACGATGATGGAATGAAGACTGCCAATGGGTGCCTCAGCACTCCATCAAACGTGTGTACAAGAGGCGTACCGTCCATGAAAGTCTACAAACAACGAACAATTTGACCTGCCCCCCAAGAAATAGTCCATCGACAATGTGACTTCTCGATTTACGATGGCCCGCCAGGGCCGAAGGAGGAGTCTTGAGGAAGAGTCGATTCAGCGAAGATCAGATCATCGCCATCCTGAAAGAGTCCGAAGGCGGACGAATGGAAACGGCTTGCTGGGCGCATGTGCGGCGCAAGTTCTATGACCTGCAAGTGGCGCATGCTTCACGGCTCGCCGCTGAAGCGCTGAAGCGTATCGGCGAGCTATATGCGATCGAGAGTGACATTCGTGGCCGCCCTCCAGAAGAACGTCTACACGCTCGTACAACTCGCGCTCGGCCCTTGCTGGATTCGCTGCAGCAGTGGCTGCAATCGACCTTGGCTTTCGTATCGAAGAAATCGGAGATCGCGGCTGCGATGCGTTATGCCCTGGGACGTTGGCGTGCCTTACTGAGTAACTGTGCCGACGGCACAGAGATCGATAACAACGCCGCTGAGCGGGCGCTGCGTGCGGTGGTATTAGGACGGAAGAACTACATGTTGCGGTCGGATTCCGGTGGAGAAAGTGCGGCGGATTGGAGTTGAGCGACGCCAAGGCTGAACGGACTGGACCGGAAGCCTACCACCGGCAGCGGTTGAAACACATCGCCGAGCACGCGGTCAACCGCATCGATGAGCTATTGCCCTGGAATCTCGGCGCGGATTTCCCAACTGCCTTTTCGGAGTCGTTCCAGAAACCTGTGGTTTAGGGACGCTGCCGCACAACGCCGCTCAGCAAGGATTACCTGACAGATGGCGATTTCAAGACGCGTATCCGTACTCTTGCGAGATATCAATTTCCAAACAGCCGAAGCCAGGAACAAGAGCCAGCCTTTTAGATCCCCTTTTCCACAGTCGGCCATAGAGAGGTCGGTATCGCGAAGTGCCTCTCTTCCCGGCAACCAGCGTTATCGTGACCGCCATCACTGCCTTTCCAGGACTGTCGTGGTCTGATTGCGCGAGTGATCGCGAAAGCCAAGGGCGGCGTGCTGCTTCTCCGGTGCAGTTTCGGGCTGTTCCTCATCGTGCATGCAGTTTGCGGCTTTGGCCAGAAGAGCAATGATGCCCGAGAGCTATTGAAGCAAGTCGCCGAGGCTTCCAAAAATCTGCAGACCTATCGCGCCCAGGGCCGTATCGCGCTGCAATTCTTAATTGGGCCACCTGTGCTGGACCTGACTTTTCAGGTGGAAACGCAAGCGCCTGACCGATTCCGTATCGAACTATCAGGAGGGCCGGAGTGGATGACCGGACTTCCCACGATGATGCTTTGCCAAGGGACCTCTGGCTGGATGTATCAGTCCAAGGCAAAACTGTATACGAAGCTAGGCCCGGAGAATCAACCTGGCGACCAGTGCGCGCCGATTACACTACTGGGCTTCGAACACCTGGCAGACGAGCCTCCGCTCCGCTGAGATCACAGGCACAGGACACGCGCAGTTCGAAGGGCATTCGCAGCCCTGCACCATGGTCCAGGCGCAATACCGTCTCATTGATGGTGTGATGTCCTTCCCGGGCGCGACCATAAAGCTCGGACACGTCAGCCGCACGCTGTGTATTGATACGAATCGCAAATTGCTTCTCACCGATCATATTGAGGCTGACCCCGACCTCGGCGTTGGAGCTCAGCACTTCGAGCAGAGTGTCACCTACGAGCGAATCGAGCGCAACCCAACCTTGAAGCCTGGAACCTTCGAATTTCGGCCTCCGGCAGGTGCCAAGGAGCGAGTGCAGCCTGCACCGCCAGCGGCGACCGCAGGGACGGCTGCGGTAGAGGCGCCTGCGAAACCGCCAACGGGCGGCCACCACGGAACGCTTCCTACGCCACTCTCCGAATCCGCCCCTGAGTACACGCAAGAAGCATGGGACGACGGCATCGAAGGCGTAGTTGTCTTGAGCGCCGATATCGGAGCGGACGGCGGAATCAGCAACATCCGTGTCGAGAAATCACTCGGATACGGCCTCGATGAGAAGGCCATCGAGTGTTTGCGCAAGTGGCGCTTCAGCCCAGCTACCCACGATGGCGTTCCCGAGAAACGCCGAAAAGGGGTGGAAATACTCTTTGAGTTGCCCGACAAGCGGCCGGAGAAGCCGTCTGCAGGGCCTGTCAGCAGGCCGGTACCTCCGCCCCCGTTGCCCGCCGTGACCCTGCAGATGCCGACCGATCTGGACGACTTCTACTTAGTGACGGCGACTAGCCTCGAAGCCCCTGAAATCTGCGCCAAAATCTCTGCTTCGGCTAAGGGCGGTGGGGGCTCGGAACGCGGCTATCAGATCCGGACGATGCAAGCGGAATGTTACATGCAGCTGGCCGCCACTCTTCACGACTCGGGTCTCTGCGATCGGGTGAAGCCAGTCAGGACGGAGTACCGGGACGGCAGCAAGGTCGACAAGAGTTACTGTGTGGCCCAAATGAGCGCTCCCGGCGTATCGACCCCCTACGACATGCCGGCCTTCGCGAAGCTGGTGCAGAAAGCGGGCTACGACGATGCCAGAATCATCAACTTCCGTTACAACTATGGGCGCTACAACAGTCCGGTCTACTACACGTACCGGAAGCTGATCGAAGACCCGCAGCTTTTGAGAGCGTTGCGCCAAGCTCCGAGCTATGCAGAACCTCCCTCGCCCAGCAAGATCCGCCCCGCAAACCCGGCGGAATACTTGTATCAGGCGGTGGCCGTCGACAAGAATGTCCCCGAGTTGTGCGCCAAAGTCTCTGCCAACGCTCTCTATACGGACCCCTTCAAGCAGACTGTATTGCTTCGCTCGAATTGTTATTTTGCGTTGGCCCACAATGACCTTAATCAGGCTTTCTGCGACCAGCTACCTCAGGCTCAGACGTCGCCTTATGTTAAGCACGACTCCCGCGAGGAGTGTCGGCATACCGTGGAAATCTTCAGCCGGCCAAACCTCCCTAAAGACGGACTGACCCGAGGGCCAGCTGATTTTCCCGACCGATGGTGTCTTGGCAAGGCGCTGCAACAGATCGGCTACAGTGACGCTCGGAAAGTCGACCAGGCGCTGAAGCCCAAACCAAATGATTATTGGGAGTTTCTCTCGCAAATTTGGTTGTGGGGAACGAAAGAGGATCGCGCCGAATTCACACAGCGAGTCATGAACCTCAAATGATCGCTGGCATGGAAGGCCATCTATTAGGTAATCCTGGCTGAGCGGCGTTGTTCGGCAGCGTCCCTAAACCCACAGAGACTGTTGAAATACTCCTTTTTACTCGTGATCTGCCCTGGCGATAGTTCCATCGTCGTTACTCTTTGTACGAGTGTGCAATTTTGAACAGACAGCCAAAAGTGACAGCCCTTAAATTGTCCATACATTAGCGCATTTCGCGCGGCCCCCCAGCCAGCGCCCATCGGAGAGACGGGCCTGCTGGGGGGCTCTCTCGTTCTGAGAAATTTATCCAACGTTCGACAGGATCAGACCACTGATGAACACGAACAAACCGTTCAGTCGGACGAACGGAGAGGATTGTCACCAGCCAGTGACAGCGGTCACATCCGGTTTTTCCCGATTGCTGATGAAATGGGTATTCCGCAGAATTAGTTGAATCAATCCGACGACCAAAAATTGCGAGGACACATGCAGACTTATCGTCTGGTGAGAACTGGTGCCTTAGTCGAAGCGTTCGTTGACGGACTTCGCACGGCGACGGTTGACGCGAACAGTAGAAATGAACTGCGCCACTACATGGCGTCGGTCGGCCTTACGCCGGACGAGATTAACCAGAAGGTGCACGAACTCTACATTACAAACACGACCACATTCGCGTCCACCGCCAAAGTCAACGCTACTCGTCGCGGTGCAGGTATGAGCTGAAGATGCGGGAGCTAAATAGATTATCAGTCCGGTTTGATTCGATGGCAGACTTCCTGTCTCACTCTGCCCGTTTTGGAGAGCCCGATTCCAATTTGTTGACCTCGTTCCCCGCTGCTGATTCAGCCAGTTCTCGCGTGGGAGCATAGCCCCAAACCACGAGTTCGTCGGCATTTCGCACCGAACATATCATCCAATGGTAGCGGGAGCCTCGGTATACACGCTCCGCATCAAATGACAAAACATAGGAATTGCCAGCAACCAAGCGATCGTCAGCAACACGGAGGGATAACTTCGGGAACTGAAGCTGGGCCATGCGCATACGGCATTTCCCTCGATCTAAAGTATCTCAGACTTCCTGACCTCCTGACCGTGACGGTCGTCACCTTCAGCCCGGCGTCCAGAAGCGCAAATCGAATCTGTGAGGCCCGCCCGGGCATGGTTACAAAGCGTTATCTCGATCACTTCACATGGTTACAAAGCGTTATCTCGATCACTTCACCACGCTACTCGGTAACCCTTTTTCTTAGCAGAGAACATTGTGTCGATGTACCCAAGTCAGCATAGCCGGCTAGCGGTCGAAGCCGCTCGTATGCTTGGAGTTGGGTGAAGTCCATGCGTACACCATTCCGTGTGATGGACGTCATAGACCGCTGGACCTCAGGGTGTTGAAATACGAGATGCAAGATACTATGCACATTATCGAGGTTCAGGATGTGTACGAGCACGTCGGATAAGCTTTGCCAAGCGATCAGAATACTTTCCGCCTCGACGCTGGACAGCAAGGACAAATTGACGATTGAGCGATTGCTCATTGAAGCGAAGAGCGATGTTGACAATGAACAAAATCCGGAAGCTGCAGGGGTTGGATCTTGTCCGCGTTGTGGGAAGACTGCGGCAAACACGCTACTGTATGGGTATTAGAGGTGGGATGTAGATACTGTGCCCCTTCTAAACCGTAGCTACGTATCGGACGGCGAAATGACGCCCTTTCGACATCTGACAAACAACGGAGCACATAGAGCGAACCAAGCCCCGAGATTTGAACTGAGTGGCATCTGTGGCATCTGCGATGAATGTCCGAGCCAGCATTTGTGACTGCCATCACCGACAGTAACGCACGATTGGATAATAATTAGATGGGTTGGTAAGGTTCGTGTCTTTTCTCCTCCTGACGGGGACGGCCCGTCAAGAGCACGGTAACACACTCTCCCACTCTGCAAGCTTCTCCAAGGGCTTAAACACTTCCTCAGTGACGCAAATCCCCGATAGAGGGACGGCGCTCTCAGGGCAACCTTTTATTTCTCAATTGTGGAGGTTGATATGGTGGCGACATGCGCGAATCCGAAATGCGCTAATGAGTTCCGCCAGTTAAGCAAAGGGCGGCTCTTCTTGCTTCCGCCGTTGCAGGATTTCTCAAGCTTGAAGTGGAACCTCGGCAAACTTGCGGATCACTGTTACTGGCTCTGTCCCGAGTGTTCACCGACCTACACGATTGAACGAGAGGGAACAGAACTGAGTGTGAGCAGGTGCGACCAAACCCGGCGGTAAGCCTGGAGCATGTTGCGGAACAGGCGGCCTTCGGCTTGCGCCGTCAGCTTTGAAGCCCTGACAAAGGGATCGAGGCCGCTGTCCGATCTTGAGGCTCGCAGAATTCCAGCTCGATTATTTGGCTAACAGCCGCGCAATCGTCTCCAGCAGTATCTTCGGTGCCTCCCCTTTCGCCAGGAACCCGTCCGCGAACCCGAGGCCTTCGGGTTTTTCCACCGCAGCAGAGATGATGAGAATAGGGACTTGTGGCTTCAGCGCTTTCATCTCTCTGGCAATCTCGGTGCCCGTCTTGCCGCTTAGAAAGTGGTCGGCGATGACTAACTCGATGGGGTTGTGCTTGAAAAGTTCCCAAGCCCTCTTCCCCTGAGCTGGCAGTTAACACGTTGTAGCCCTCCGTGCCGAGGAGGATCTTTCGTATACGTAACGCAACGTCGGCATCGTCAATACACAGGATGAGAGGAGGCTTGGCAGCCGGAATTGACGGATGTGGGTTCATGGCCGTTCCTTGTCTGCCCACGAAAACATGCGGGCGCATGGTTTTGTCGGTCTATGCTCCGGCCAGTTGGTGAATGACAGACATGTTTTGAATCAGCAGGGTGGAACCGTGAAGTTCGGCAATACCTTGCTTGCGGAAACTCGGCAAGAGTGCGGGTGACGGTCTCCCGCGACATGCCAATGATTTGCGCGATCTCATCGTGGGTCAACGCTACCTTGATTCCATGGGCCGTAGCTGATTCCAGAGTCCGCTTGCGACCATTCCAGAATCAGGCGGGCCATTCGCTGAGACGACGAACTCATAGTGAACGAGCGAAGCTGCTGGTACGCCTGCTGACAGTCGCTGCCTCACCTGTATTCGCTGCGTGCAGAGAAGCTTCGCCGTGTTCGGCCAGGAACTTGAGAAAGTCAGCTCGTCTTAACAAAATTTACCTGGCATGGTTGGCCGGTTTCCGCCGTGGTCTCGTAAGGGATTTCAGCAGATGGCTGCGTTCAATCCCAGGACCTCTCCCGGTTGAGAAATCTTTAATATGATGGCGTGCCCGTCGCTCGAAGTGACCGACAGTTTTACGCGGCCTCTGCAAAGGACATAAATGCCGCGACACGCTTGACCTTCCACGAACAGAGTTGCACCGGGTGGGTACCCAACTGTGAACTTGATCAGTTGGAAGGCTTCCATAACGGCTTTGGGCAGGTGGCAGAAGAATCCCTTGGAACACAGCTCGCAAGACAGACAGTCTTCGACGAGTGCCATCCCGTATGGTGACTGCATAACATCCTCGCTGTCGGAAGACCCCATGAACGCAGAGCCGGTAGTAGTGGAAGGAGGGTAATCAACTTCGCTGTTCTTCACGGGCCGACTGCCACCGGCTCTGCCCGTATGATCGAAAGACAATACAATCTGTAGGCGCCGCAAATCTGTCTAGTATTGCTCACAATGCCTAATCATTGTCAGTTGGCGAACACCCCGCGACTTGAGTCACAATTCCCTGCCCCGAGTCGATCACTGCTATGGCAATTTCGCGACTCTGCTCAGGAGCCTACTGAGAAATCATCTGCTCTGGTAGTTTGCAGGGGGCCGGGCCTGGTCAGGCTAATGGCAAGCAATTGCCCGCTGCAAAGGGCAGAAAAAGCACGAAAACCGCGCCAGGACAGGCGGTAAAGTCCAACCGTGGCTCGGAACAGTACCAGGCGATGAACTCATCCATGGCATAAACTGATGCAGCGCGAGCCTCCGCTGGTGGCGGTGTTGCGTAAGCAGCAGGCCACAAAGGAATCCCGTTATGCGCGTCTGCTTTCTAACCTGGTGGAGGCCGGGGATCTGGCGTTGCCGCGAACGGTTTCGTCATCGAATTCTTGTACTGACCAGGAGCGCGTCAGCCGATTGGAAGAGGCGGTCGCTCCTTTGCAGAACGAGGGAATTCGCCAGCAACGGGCGGAGTTCCGCAAGCAATTTGAGTAGGGCCGATCACACTGTTACCAGGTCGCCGGTGAGCGCGTCGATGGGGACCGGGTCGGCGTTACCGGTGCTGAAAATGTGGGTCAATGGTCACGTGAGAATTGATCTCTGCTGGGGCTTTACCGATACACTGGTTGCGCTAGTATGCTCCGCCCACCCGGTCCCAAGCCGCATTTCCTGATTGGCAATGTCCCCCTCGCTGGTCCGGACCCGCTGGACACGTTCCAGAGGTGGGCTGCCGAGTATGGCGACATCTTCTACTATCGGGCCGCCTGGCTCCACGTTTATTTTCTGAACCGCCCCGACCTGATCGAATACGTGCTGGTGCGTAATCCACAGAATTTCTTGAAGGACCACGTCGTCCAGAACAGCCGCTGGCTGCTGGGCACCGGTTTGCTCACGGCTGAAGGCGAGTACTGGAAACGACAACGTCGGCTTGTCCAACCGGCCTTCTCACGTGAGCGAATTGCCGCTTACGCTCGCTGCATGACCGAATCCGCCGAGGATATGTTCGCCCGTTGGAAGCCTGGAACACTGGTAGATATCCATCAAGAAATGATGAGCTTATTTGCAGGCGGTCATACGAGCCCTATTCGATCTGGAGACGGCGGGAACCGAGAAGCTTTCGCAGTTCCTGAATACCGTCATGCTCAACAGTATCGGCGCGAGGCTGCTCCTGCCACCTGTCTTCCGCTACATGCCGCTTCCGGGGATGGGGGACGTGCGGCGTGCCGTCAACCAGATGAACGCTGCCGTATATGACATCATCCGGCAGCGCCGGTCCTCCGCGAACGGAGAACGCGGCGACCTGCTCTCTCTCATGATGCGTGCTCGCGACGAGGACAGCAGCAGCATGACGAATGAGCAAATACGGGACGAGGTAATGACCTTCCTTTTGGCCGGTCACGAGACGACTGCGCTCACGCTCTCCTGGGCGCTATACCTGCTCAGCCGAAACGCTGAAGCGGAAGAGAAGCTTCATGAAGAAGTCGACCGTGTGCTGGCAGGCAGACTGCCGACTGCTGGCGATCTTGCATCGTTGATCGTAGTCGACCGCATCATCAAAGAAACGATGCGGTTGTATCCCCCGGCCTGGAGCGTGGCTCGTGCGGCGATCAACGAATTCGAACTGGATGGATACCGAATACCTGCGGGTGCCAACATCGTGATGAGTCAGTGGATTATGCATCACGACAAACGGTTCTTCTGTGAGCCCGCGAGATTCGATCCCGGTCGCTGGGGGACGACGGCCTGCCAGAATCTGCCCCGCTTCGCGTATTTCCCTTTTGGTGGCGGACCAAGGCAATGCATCGGGGCGTCATTCGCGATGACCGAGGCCGCCCTGATCCTCGCGACCGTATCTCAGAGATGTCGCCTCGTGTCGGTGGATCAGAATCCGGTTCTGCCGGTGCCGAGCCTCACGCTTCGACCAAAAAGCCCCATTCGCTTGCGCATCGACCCGAGGGGACAGGCAGTACTGACATAGCAGGAAGCCTTCAACCTCTCGCGGCGTGGGACGGTTGTCTTGTGCGTGTTGCTACTGCGCGGGCCTTAGACGTCGGCGAGAGGCGCGGTGCCCACGGAGCGTATGCACCATTTTGAGGATCTGGATGGTGCATTCATCCTAATAAACTGATGCAGTGCGAGCGCCTCCGCTGGTGGCGGTGTTGCCTAAGCAGCAGGCCACAAAGGGGTCCCGTTATGCGCATCTGCTTTGTACCCGGTGGAGGCCGGGCGGAAGCGGCCTTGCAGAACGAAGTCAGTGAACTCGAGCAACTGGCGGAGTTCCGCAAGCAGTTTGAGCAGGGCCTGTGACGCCGTTACGGCTCGCCGGTGAGAGCGTCGATGGGGACCGGGTCGGCGGGATCGGTATCCGGAAGAGTTTGAGCTCCGACTGTTAGTTCTTGCCCTCCGCGACTTGGAGGTCAAGGACGGAACGCTCTCCGTTAATTACAACCGTTCCTGAGTCAAGCAGTTGCTGGCCGGTGCAGTCATAATCGGAGAAGCAGCGCATCATTCGGAACGGAAAGAAGAATTCGACTCCCAATGGGCTCGATCTGTCGGCAAGATGGATGGTGCTACTGAAATCGACTCCATCGAAATCCGGATCTTGCGGGAAGTAATTCAGGAGCGGCCGCACCAGGTGAGATACGTGGTTGTCGAAAGCGAGCGCTGCCAATTTGTAGCGAGAGGTTCCGGCAGCGGCGTCCAACTGGGTGGAGATCGAGAGCTGCAGATACGCGCCCTGACGAAATCCGATGAAGCTCGGCGCCAGGTACGGTAGGAAGTGGGCTTCGGTGTTGAGGCCTTTGGTCAACTGGGTAATCGTGTCATCATTCTGGCGCTGTAGTTTGGCCAACGACTCCTGAGTAAAGATCCGCATGGGCGTGGGCGAGGTTTTCATCAAGTTAGCCGAGACCGAGGGGCTGTTCGATGCCTCGGGGTTT
Source organism: uncultured Acidobacteriaceae bacterium (assembly GCA_963819055.1). Lineage (GTDB taxonomy): Bacteria > Acidobacteriota > Terriglobia > Terriglobales > Acidobacteriaceae > Bog-257. The sequence goes on from CAWFUT010000045.1 coordinate 130,392, forward strand.
GAAGTTAGAGCGACAGTTGTGACGGGCTGCTTCTTGGCGGGTTCGGGAGCATTCTTCTCCTTCCACTCCTCGGTGGGAGCACCCTCCTGCAGCCAGAGAGAATAGGGCTGCCCATTTAGAAATACCTGTGCCTCGAGGATGGCAGCCTGCCTCTGGTCATCACGCTTCGCGTCCACAAGTTTCTGAGCCACTGAAACCGGAAGTATGACAGTGACGTTCTCAGCTTGCTCATCACTGACGCCCATCACCTTCTGTCTCACATGGTGAGAAACTTCGATGGCAAATCCTGTAAACTCCGAATCGTCAGGAAAATGCGGGGTTTCCACTTGCAATATTGGCATGATTACCTGCAGGAAGGTCTCCTTCAATCGTGCATAGGAATCCATGCGGTCTGCGGAATAGGCCGCGTAGTAGTTACCCGTGATTTCCAGCACACTCTGGCCTTTGTATACCTCGAAACGGATGGAGCGCTGGTCGGCGAGTTGCACCTTGGAAAGATCGACATCTAGAACTCGGCTGAAGTAAAAAGGATATGGAAACTTGTGGGCCTCAATCTCCGTCCCGATGGCCATCAAGGTTTGGAGATGACGCTGCTGAAGGTGCTGCGCCTTGGGATCGGGCAGCTCAACGGGGAGGACAACCTGTGCACTCAATGGAGCACTCGCTGCCACCGCGACCATCAGTGCTGCAATGCCTTCGAACAATCTCATAACCGTAACTCTCACTTCTGCAAGCTTGTGATCTCAGCGGCGAACTTACTTCTGGGCATACACCAGCCCGCCTGCTTCATAAGGCGGATCGGATACAGCCCGGATGTAGGACACTAACGCAGCTATCTCGCTCTTGGAAAGCGTATACCCCCAAGGCGGCATCTCTGCCGATTTGTTCAACGCCGGACCGCCATGGCTAATGATGGCAATTAAGTCTGCGTCACTGATCTTGTTGAGCGTGTCACCGTCGGTGAAGGCATGCGGCTTTACCGATAGATTATCTATATTTGAGACTCGCAGCGCTGTCGACTCTGGATCGTGGCAGCGAATGCAGTACTGCGCATTGAGCTGTGCTCCCAGTGTTTGTTGATAGCCTAGAGCGATTTCGTCAAGCGCGAGTTCCAAATTTTTCCCGGAGGCATTCTGCGTTCTAGCAACGATTTTGTATCGCCCGGCTTGCTGGCCGAGCGAAACTATGCTGGTGACCTGTCCGCTTGAGTCAGTCGGGGCTGAGGCTGGCGTGAAAGCTACGCCTGATGGTCCGCTGAAATAAACCGCCGCGCCGACGACCCCGTTCCCGGAAGCGTCGTTCACTTGCACGACAACGGGTTGGTCCAGTGGCATCCCAATGTAGCCAATCTGTTTTCCACCGCTGGATTCGACAATTGCGATTCCCTTGGCGGTGGACTGAACGGAGGCCGACTGTTGCTTGCTCTTGTGCGAGCATCCGCTGGTTATCAGTGCCAATCCATAAAAAGCGATGAATACCCTTTTCATTTCTTCATCGCCTCCTTGGAGCCGGTAGAGTTAAGCGACATCAGGAAGGCGGTCAACGAGCGTGCCTCGTCATCGGTCATATGCTGGTTGGGCTCGACGGTCCCTGGCCGCAGGGATTGAGGGTCCTGCAGCCAGTGATAAACCCAGGCCGCGTTGAAGCGATTGCCGGTGCCAGCCAGAGCAGGGCCAATGTATCCCTTGTCTTTGGTGAAGTCGGCGATATGACAGGACTGGCAGGCGAATTTCGAATAGAAGAGCTGCCGTCCCTGTTCCACCATGGCGGATGTGAACTCCGATCCCGGCAGCGAATCGCGGTCAAACTCCGGCGTCTGATACACCGTCAGGATGTAATCGGTGAGGGTGTCGATCTCCGCGTCGGTGAGGTTGAACTTCGGCATGCGGCGGATTAAAGCAGGCCTCAGGGTCTCCGGGTTCTTCAGGAAGTGCGTCAGCCATTCCCGCTGCACGGCGGTTCCTTCCCAAGTGAGGTCTGGCGCCATATCGCCGCCGTGTCCGTTGATCATGTGGCAAGTGAGGCAGCGCAGATCGCGCATAAGCTGTCCGGCATGTCCGGCTGGCTCGTAGTTAGTCTGCTGGACCGACGCGATGCGCATGGCGGGCGGCTGCGTTTGTGAACGGTCCGTCTGCGCCAGCAGGGCTGTGGTGATGGCATCAATCTGCAACGGCGTCAGGTTGAATTGCGGCATCTTCAGGGAGGGTCCAAAGGCGCGCGGGTTGCGCACCTTGCCGGCTAGGTAGCCAGGTAGGCTGTGCTCGACGCCTTCAACGAACAACAGCTGTGAGAGGGGCTTGCTGCCGATGCGGCTCAACTCAGGTGCAAAGTTTTCCGGCTTCTTGATGCCGCTGATTTCGTGGCAACTGGCACATCCATTCTCTAGTACCAGTTTTTTACCGTGCTCGATTTGTGCGGGACTAGCAGGATCAAGATGCACATTCGCCAGGAAGTCGGGTTCCGTCTTGGACTCCAGGAAATTAGCCAGAGTGGCCACTTGCTCGGTGTCGAAACGATAATGCGGCATCATCGTTGCCGGATCATAGTGGTTGGGGTTGGCCACCCAGTCCTGGAGCCATTCCGGCTTCGCCTTCGTGCCAATGCCGGTAAGTTCCGGACCGACGTCGCCTCCGACCAGTATCCCAGCAGCGTTCTGCATGGCATGGCAGGACGCGCAAAAGGATTGCCCGTAAAGAGTAGTACCTGTGGCCGGATCTTCTGCCGGCTTAGTATCGGTTCGCAAAGGCTGGATGGGCGGCTCGAGCCCTTTGCTCTGGGCCATGACGAATGCTGAGATGTCGCGGGCATCGTTATCGCTGAGGTGGTAATTCGGCATGGTTGCCGTGCCAGCGTAAGCCTGTGGATCTTTGATCCAGGCATAGATCCACTCGCGCGTGGTCTTGTCAGCGATGTGCTTCAGCGACGGCGGATCATCGTCGGGGAGGATATATGTACCATCACCGCGCTTGATGGTGTGACAGTGCGTACACCCGTATCTGGAAATCAGTTCCCGCCCCTGGTTCAGGAATGGTGTCGCCGTTTGTCTCGACAGATGACATTGTCCGCAGCCGGCTTCGATGTACTTTGCGGGTAGCAGCGGTTGCTCCCACTGTTCGGTGCTGCTGTGGGCTTCTTCGACCGTGGTCGCAGCTCCTTGTCCACGATGGCAGGTAGTGCACCCGAACTCGGTCAAGGAATGTGGAAGGACCGGGTGCTTGCGAAAAGCCACTGCACTGACATCGGCAAGGCTGGCTTCTTTCAGCCCGAGGTGGCAAGTGGTGCAGCGGTCGGTCACTTGCTGTTCGGGAATCCAGATCTGCTGAATTCCAGCCTGGAAGTGACGCTCCAAAGTAACGGCGTCGGCACGTCCGCGGATGAGATGTAAGTATTGCTTCTGGTAATGCCGCCATTCGCTAAAGTGATTCTTGGCTGGCGAGATGGCGAGCAGCACGAGCAGGATGACACTCACCGAGCCGAAAGCGCGAGCGCTGTCGCCGAAGAAGAACTGCCAGACCGGCCTCATCAGGCCCCCCAGGGCAGAACCCAGGACCATCCTGGGCCGCGGAAGAACGTTCCGATAGCGGTTAGCACAAAAAGCTCAACCAGGAACCACGTCATGATCCAGAAGGAGAGCGGTTTTCGCACCAGCCATCGCCGCAACCCCCGGGCCGTCTGAGGATCGGTTCGCGCCGCTACTAACATGAATGCCGCAACGAGGATAGTCGGAACCAGCGCAACCCAGACATCGAACACCGCCAGGAAAATACAGAAGACCACAACCACAATACCGAAGATCCGCATGCGCTTGGCCTTGTCGCGCAGCCACAGGCCTTCGGCCTCCACGTTGATGTTGAAGTACGGAATGATGATTAGAGCCATGACCACCAGGCCAGGTACGAGAACGCCGGCAACAACCGGCGGGAAATAATGCAGCAACTCCTGCAACCCGAGAAAATACCAGGGCGCCTTTGCTGGATTGGGAGTGTGCATGGGATCGGCAAGCCCTTCCAAGGGTGCGTTCCACAGCAACGATGTGACAACCAGCGCAATCGTCAGAAGTTCAATAGCGACTGCGACCCGGAAGAAGAGTTCGGGGTAGGTCATCACCCGGTCCTCGTCTTTGACGCGCACTTGCGGTGAAGTGCGCTTGCTGATGAAGGCAATCCGCCGGGGTGTCCGTCGCGCGTCGGAGTCCAAGACGGCAATGAAGTCCTTGGGATCGCTCATCGGCTCTTTACCTCCGTCGCGGGTTCGCCGACATAAATTCCGCCGTCTTTGCGAATTCGCCAGAAATGGATGGCGATGAACAGAGTGGCGGCAGCCGGAAGGATCACGCAGTGCAAAACGTAAAAGCGCAGCAAGGCGTTGGCATTCACTGTTGTTCCACCCAGCATGAGAAAGCGGATCTTGCTCCCCATGACAGGAACGGCGGAGGCTATATTGCTGCCGACAGTAACCGCCCAATACGCAAGCTGGTCCCAAGGCAGAAGGTAGCCGGTGTAACTCAGCAGCAGAGTCACCAAAAGCAGCACCACTCCGATGACCCAGTTGAACTCACGGGGCGGCCGATAGGCTCCCCGATAAAACACCTTGAACATATGGGCGAATACCAGGAAAACCATGGCGTGGGCCGACCAACGATGCATATTGCGCAGGAATACTCCGGAGGAAACCACAAACTGCAGGTCCTTCATGTCTGCATAGGCCTGCGGGACCGAAGGATGGTAATACAGCATCAACAGAATGCCGGTAATGACGAGGATCAGGAAGGTGCCGAACGTAAGCGCACCCAGATACCAGGTCGCACTGAAGTCGAGGGTGCGCCTACGAGCCTTGACCGAGAACAAATGCAGGAAGACGTTCTGTTGTACGAACAGCGCGCGGCGCAGGTTGCTCTGGCCCGTTCCGCTGCGGAAGATAGAACGCCAGATTCGATTCCCGCGTAGTTGCTCGGCCAATTGATCGAGGGTATTCGCCATGATTAGACCCTTACCAGTTGCTTGACTGCAACCGCGCTGGAGCGGTCGACCATGAGATTGCCATCATCGTTCAGCCACATGCGCAGCCAGGGCAACGGCTTCGGAGCCGGTCCTTCGATCTTCACGCCATCCGTCTTGAACTTGCTGCCATGGCAGGGGCAGGCAATAATCCCAAGCTCCGGCTTGTACGCGGTCAGGCAGCCAAGATGGGTACAGATCGCTGACAGCGCGAAGAAGCCTTCTGCCGTGCGCACGACATAGATCGCGGTTTGCGGATCCATTGTCACTGAATCTGGTGGGTAGTGGTCTGGCTTACCCGCGTCGACAATCGGTGAAGGTTCATACAGGACGTTCGGCGACAAGTACTGATAGGAGAAGGCTGCCGTGCCCAGGGCCGCCACTGCAACCGACCCCACGCCGAGCTTGATGAAGAAATTCCTCCGGCTCATCTCCTCGGGACTGTCGGTCGGAATCGTTGCTTTAGGGTCGTCAGACATAGTGTTCCTCGGTGTGGTCATGCCTTAGCACCCGCTTCGACCGCCTTGGGGCCATCAAAGCTTTGAATGTTGATCAGCCCAGTCGGTTCAGCTGCGATGAAGTGATACGCCTCCATGGTTATGGTGTTTGCGGGACACCGCAGCGCACACAGGCCGCAGCGAATGCACCGGGTTTCGTCCTTCAACATCGCCACCCCCGTGATGCTGCCTAATTCGTTCGGCTGGATATTTTCCAACTCAAAGCCGAAGGTCTCCGGGTGGCTTGCGATTGCGTCGATAGCGTTCGGCTCGAACTCGATCCGGTCGAGCGTAACCAGTTCCAGACAGTCCTCCGGACAAACATCGACGCAGCCACCACACAGCACGCAATCCGTACCATCCTGCTCGTTGCCCTCCAGAATCGTATTGACGTAGCACTTCAGGCAGCGCTGGGCTTCGGCTATAGCGTCCTGTTTGGTGTAGACCAGCTCGACTTCTGTCATGCCGGTGCGGCGGTCCAGCGGCAGCATCGGGATGGCTTGGCGCTTGAGGTTCATGTAATCCACCGCCATCTGCCAGCGATCCAGGACTTGCACGTCGATCTGCGGTTCGGGATGCTTGTAACCGCGTAAGTACTCGTCAATGCCAACCGCTGCGCGTTTTCCATCGCCGACGCTATCAATAATCAGGCGCGGGCCGAAGGCACAGTCGCCGCCCGCGAACACGCCCGGAGCGGAGGTCATCAAGGTTTCGCGATGTACATTGATTAGGCCGCGAGGCGAGACTTGCACGCCATCATCAGGTCGCAGGAACTCAAGATTGGGAGCCTGACCGATCGAAAGAATAAGAGTGTCGCACTCGAACTCGGTTTCGCTGTCCTCGTAAAAGGCAGGACTGAAACGGTGGTTCTCGTCGAACACCCGCATCGTCTTCAAGCATTCCAGGCCGACGACTTTGCCGTCTCGTCCGAGTACGCGCTTCGGTCCGAACCCGGGATGCATGATGATGCCCTCGGTCTCGGCCTCTTCGATCTCCTCCAACGCGGCGGGCATTTCATGACGCTGCTCAAGGCAAACCAAGCCAACTTCGCGAGCCCCCATTCGCAAAGCTGACAGAGAGATGTCCATCATCTCGTGGGCGGCGACGGCTTGCGCGTTTTCTTCTGACGGAGTTATCTCCCCGGGCGCATCATGCTGACGCAGCACCTCGCGCGCCGCGGAGCGAGCGACATCCATGGCAACGTTGCCGCCACCGATGACGAGCACTTTCTTCCCGATGGTGAATTTGTAGCCGAGATTTACGTTAAGCAGAAACTCGATGCCACGATGCACACCATCGAGATCGACGCCCGGTATCGACAAGTCGCGGCTGCGATGTGCGCCGACCGCGATCAGCACCGCATCGAAGCCCTGCCGCCGCAGCTCGGCGACCGTGAAGTCACGCCCGGCAACGGAGTTCAGGCGCAGCGTGATGTCGCCCGTTTCAAGAATCTCGCGAACCTGCGCCTCTACCACACTTCTCGGCAGACGATACTCCGGGATTCCGAGGTACAGCATTCCTCCAGCGACGGGTGATGCTTCAAAGATGGTGACTGAATAGCCCATGAGCGCGAGATCGTGTGCTGCTGAGAGACCCACCGGCCCACCGCCGATCACGGCCACCTTGTACGGGAGTTTCTCGGCAGCTCGCGTGGTAGGCGCAACCGGATGACGCGACTCGGGCCCGTGCCGCTCGGTCAGGAAGCGTTTCAGCGCGCGAATTGAGATTGGCCGATCGATTTGCCCTCGTCTGCACGCGGTTTCACAAGGGTGCGCGCAAACGCGTCCGCAGATACTCGCCATGGGATTGGGATCGCGGGCATATCGGTACGCCTCTTCGAACTTTCCCTCCGCGATCAGCGAGACGTAACGGCCGGCATTGGTGTGAGCGGGACACGCCATCATGCAGGGGAAGTTGGTGTTCAGCCATTCCCGGTCGACCTTCTTCTTAGCGAAGCGAATTTGCATCAGCCCCCTCTGTCGAAGAAGTGCGCGCGACGCCGACAGTGGATGAAGGGCGAGAGCCATCCCCGCCCCGGATCTCTCTTACTTCGAAAGGGTGAAGTCGGCCTTACTTGGGCCGGAAACATCCACAGATTTACTTTGTGACTTCATGCCTTCATGCCAGGCAACCACGGTGTATTTGCCATCGGGAACGTTTTCGATCTTGTAGTTTCCGCTGGCGTCAGTCTCGGCGAAGTAAGGTGTCGGGCTCACCACAATGTAGCCCGCCATCTCCGGGTGCACATTGCATAGCAGAGACACCACGCCAGGGTTATCAAACTTGAAAGGACGCTTGTCACCCTTGGGCCATGTTCCTAGGTTATGCCCGAGTTTCTTGTTGCCGCTGATCGATGGCCAGAAGACATTGTGTTGCACACTGTCGCTATTCAAGAACTCTACGGTTGTCCCCAGCTGAATGACCATGACATGCGGGCTGAACATCAAGCCCTTTTGGTCCATGACCGGCTGTTGCGATGGTGCGGGAAACGTCTTGCCCTGGATGGTGTCGACGTACACCACCGAGGATTTTCCAGGCGAGACTGTGCCTTCGATTGTGCCCGCAGCAGCACTGACTGCCAGAGCGGCGATGAGTAAGAGCGTCACTAGAAACCTGCGCGTCATGAATGATCCTTTCGTAAGTCCGTGATCCCTGGGTTCAAGCCGTTAGTAAACGAACTCCAGTCCAGCCACGGCCGTGTTGGTATGGAATGGATTGAATGCCATTGGTAAGCCGGTTAATGGATTGGTGGCGATAACCACGGTCTGAGATGGGCGGAATTGATACTCGAATGAGGCCTTGATGTTCGCGTGGATCAGGAACTGTATTCCAGGAGTGACGCGATTACGCGTCGAGGCGAAAGGTCCGTTGAACGGCGCGCCGGTAAAGGCCGGATTGGCTTGCAGTCCATTGATACGGTCGGAAGTAGAATTTACGGCATCGTAGCGAATCATCACGTACATCCAGGGATAAGCAAGCCATTCGGCATCGACGAAGCCGCCGCTAAACGTTGCCGGTGTGCTGCGAATGAAGCCTGCCGGAACGGCTGTGCTCAGATTCTGTAAGGGAATCAGAGCCCCGGTGGCATCGATGGGCAGCAGGTTCATGTCATGACCGTACATATACAGGGCGTTGAACTGCAGGCAGCAACGATAGTTGAAGGTCATGTTGCCGCCGACTCTATAAAACGGCTCTCGGGCTGTGACTACCGCCCCAGTGCCGTCAGGAGCGGCGCCGAGCAACCGCTGCACAGAACGTCCATAGAAATAGTAAGAACCAAGATTCAGATAGGTATGATCGCGCGGTCCGGTTGGGCCCGCCGCCTGGATGGCATTACGACTTTCCTTTTCGTGTTCCAGATTGAAGCGATACTGGAAATTCGCGTAGATATCTTTGAAGTTCGCATCCGAGGCAACACCCAGACCGCCATTGTTGCTGCCTGTCGCCTGTGGAATGTAAGGGCTGCCAGGGTTCTGGTCTTGTCCGACTCCGTTGGTATTCTGGTCGATGAATGCAATCGAATAATTGTAGCCGCCCGTGTGCAGTCCGCCGCTCAATTCGATTCCCTTGCCGGCATCGGCCATGGTGAATTGGTTATTGACGAACTGCTGCAACGGAATAAGCGCGTTCATGGCCCCGATGTTGGCTTGCGTGTAGATGTCGTAAGGGCTGATCCAAATGCTCCGCGCCTGGGTGAATGGGAGGTCGAGCTCGAACTGCCCGACTCGGAGATTCAGGGAATGCTGTGGCAGCTTGATCAGGCGGCTGAGATTGACGAACTTGAGATAACCATCGCCGAGTCCGCCGTTCGCATTCGCGCCACTGACACTGATGTCATCGTCAACCCAGAATGCAATGTCACTGCCGAAGTTCCCCGCGGTGAAGATGCTGAATAGGCCGGTTTCGAAGTCCGTCGTCGGGACAAAGGGGGGCAAGGTGCCGGCCGGCGTCAGCGCGGCAAACTTTCCGCTGCTCGTGCCGGTGTACTGGAAGTAGTTGTTCATACGCAACCCGATCGGTGGGATACCAGGAATGGTTCCCGGCCAGATGGCCTTCGGCCATAGTTCCGCGTTGGCCGGCGCACCCAGCATGACGGGCGGAATCTTGAGCATCGACTCGTCGTCTTTGGGAAACTTGAATCCGGCATCTTTGAATGCTTTGCCGAAATCATTCAGCTTGGGAAAGTCAATGTGGCAGGTGCTGCAACTTGTTCCATATAAGCGTGAGAACGCAGGAATCGCGGCGCTCTGGTGCGACGCAACGATCAAGAGAATTAGGAGGAGGAACGGAAGAAGTCTCTTACCCGTACTAAGCAACGGTCCATCCACACCCGACCTCCTTGCGGGGGCGAGGCAAGAGAAGATGAATTGCCTCTGTCCCCACATGCAATTTGGTTAATGGGACAGAAGTATTCGTGTGCAACAAACTGTTTGGCAGTGATGTCCATCACAATCCTCGGTGATGTAGGTGCCTCTCAATACCTGGCGTTCCGGTCCCTGACGCGACGACGGTCTTGATTATCGGAGGCAGAATTAGGAAAGAGTTCCTAGTTAAGAACCAAGCCGAGTTCCAGCAGGATCGTGAAGCCAGTCCAAGTCAGGCTCCCACACGTACGCGGATTTTTCGGTCCAGGATTACTGTTGCAGCGGGACTTCAGTGAATGTACCTCATTGTAGGACGCTGTGGGACACCGTCTCGCAATGAGGTGGGGGCGTCGCCCAGAGCCGCTCACATGCAATAGTGACCGGGATCACTGCGCGGCTGGCCGGAATTTGGCATAAGCGTTGCATCATGAGTGTGGGTGAGCAATGCCAAATCCTGACAGTGTCGGATGTCTTTGGGGCGTGCCTCGCCGAGATAGGAAAAAAGAGGCATTTCCCTGAGGCCGACATTCTGTTTTGTGAGAACGGCAACAACGCCGGCGTCTTCTTGGTAGTCAAAGGCAAGATCTGCTTAAGCCTACGAGGCATGCCGGAGCTGGATCGGATCTTTGAAAGTAGGTCGCTGCTCGGCTTGCCTGCCACCTTTAGTGGAAAGCCTTACAGTCTAACCGCAACAGCGGTTATCGAAGCAGATGTGGTACACGTGGCGCAAGAAGAATTCCTCAGTCTGATGCGCGAGCGACCAGCTCTGTGCTGCGCAGCCATAGAGATATTGGGCCGGGAAATGACCTTCATCCAGAAGGCGTTGGAAGAGCGTCGAAGGCAAGTCCCTCCCCGAGAGGCTCTGTCAGTGACATAGCGGTCGGGCACAGGAGCCGATATCGGAGAACTCCCGTAAGACTCCAAGGACGGAAAGGGAGGGGAATATGGTCTACCTAAAGAGCCTTGTCGCTGGAACCGTGGGCGTAGTTATTGCGGCGGCCCTATCGCCAATCGTCATGGGCATCTATTTCTTGTTTGTTTACAGGTCAGGAACAAGTGAGGCGATTGGATGGGACCCGACTTCACTTGTGAAGCAACCACTGATTTGGACTATGGCCGCCCTAGCCTTTGTGGCCGGATTTGCTTGGGAATTTCGACGGGAATATCCAAAGTAGAGCACATTCCTGCAAGGCACCGGGCCTTAGATTTCCCACTGCACACGCTTGCGAGGAAACTGTTGCCATGAAACTACTCACTGGCCGCAAACAGCTTTTCTTTTGGATTCCAGCAGCGTTAATTGCTGTGGCCTCGATGATTGCCCTATTCATGCAGGTTAGAAGGCCATCTGACAGGCGCCGAGCGCCATACATTATTGGGGACCCTGAGAACGGGGCAGCATTGTTTTACGGCGACAAGCAATGCGGTATTTGCCACTCAGTGGATGGGTTAGGAGGGCGGATCGCTCCTGAACTCTCCGGGCTGCGGCCTGCAGCTCCCGCGATGGAAGGGCTGGCGACCATTCTGTGGAATCATGGGCCTAGCATGTGGCAACAGATCCGTCACAAGAACCGGCCATATCCCGAGTTGAACTCGCAGGAAATGGCCGACATCCTGGCGTTCCTCTATAAGGCGAGTAGCATCGACCGGCCAGGAGATTCAAGCGCTGGCCAGAAGGTATTCAATGAGAAGGGCTGCATCAAATGCCATTCGTTAGGGGGCATCGGCGACAAGGCAGGGCCCGAATTGTCTGCCGTTGCCACAGTTGCGGATTCGAATGCCTGGACCAGAGCGATGTCGAACCATGCCGGATCGATGGTGGCTCCTGTCGCGAGCACTTTGGGCCAATGGCCCCTGTTCTCTGGTAACGAAATGATTGATTTGATCGCCTACATAAACGCCCGCGGGTCCCGCGGCACTGGTGCCACGCACGAAGTGCGGGGCGATGCGGAGCAAGGCTGGGTTGTGTTTCAAAGCAGGTGTATTCAATGCCATGCGGTGCGTGGGAGGGGTGGCAGCGTGGTGGGTCCTGAGTTGGGGCCGGAGCAAGACATTCCTCTTTCCACGGCGCAGTTTTCCAGCATAATGTGGAATCATGGCCCCGCGATGCTTCGAGAGACTAGCGAGAGGGGAAAACCTCCCACCCAGCTTCAAGGCCAGGCACTGGCGGATCTGCTGGCATTTCTTGCCAGCTTGCGGTATTTCGAGCCGGCCGGATCTGCGTTGGTCGGCAGACGCATTTTTGCTGAGCGCGGCTGCGCAGCTTGTCACGGACAGACGGCGGAAGGTACGAAGTCGGGGCCTCGGCTTAAGGTAGAAGGCGAACCTTACACCACGGTAGCCTTTGTCACTGCTCTGTGGCGGCATGGACCCCGAATGAACGAACGCGCTGAGGAGCTTGGCGCGCCGTGGCCAACGCTGGAGGCTAACGACATCGGCGATCTAGTGAGCTTCCTTAACGCGCCTACGAGTCCGAAGTAAGGACTTGCGGAAATACCACCCTTTCAGAAAATTAGGCTATTTTCACATCCAGCTGGGAACTCTCTTCGAAGCCGATTATCACTAGCTGCTGAATTTCCGCATGGGTACGTCGGCGGCAGGGTGTCATTTTCTTTTTTCGTTCATCCAGCTACGTCACCACGCGCGATTCCCGTCGAAAAGGTGGGTTGCCCAGACGCTTACGGCTCAATTACGTACCCAGTCGAGTCACTTCCGCGGCGCGGATGCGCGCTTTTCTGCTGGCAACTTCCCCATGCCAGCGGGCGCGGTTGATGCTCCCAACCGAGGTCCTGTCGGGTGTCGCGTGCCTTGTGACGTCGAAATAGACTGACTCTGCCGCTTCCGGGTCGAGCTGCGATTTTGGCAGTAAGGTAAGCCGACCAACTGAGTGGAAAGGTGCTTCCGCCTCCTTCAACTTGACACTCGCATTCTCTATCCAGAACGTGGCGTCGTAGTGCTTGCCCCAATAGGTCATTCTTTCAGCGTCAAGAAACTGCAGTCCAAAGTCGAAGCTGGCTCATCTTGCTGTCTTGCTCAAGATGCCGGACCAGCTCGTCTTTCAATCCGTTCGGGTTACTGCGCTTGAGAGAGTTGGCTGGATTGTCGGGGACGGTATGGTTGACTGCCTCACGACGTCGTCGGGCCCGTGACGAAAGGGAGCGTTGCTCCAATAACGCAGTTGCTGATATGGCTGGACTTTCAGAACCCTCAGTACTCGCAACTTGTCCTTGAACGACAGCGACCACCGCACCGGCGCGATGCGCCAGCAGCGTGATGACTGCGCTGGCAGCGGAGATCGCGAACAACGGGATTTTCTCCCACAGCAGCCAAGAAAAGCTGCTATCTCTGGACAGGGCGCAGGGGGCACTTCTGTCCGCCTCGGCAAACATTCGCCCTAGAGGCCAATAATCCCACAACAGTAAAACAAAGGGCAGCGTGATCACCTGGGGCTTGGCCATCAGACCGAGACCAAAAAGGACCCCGACCATGAGATAACGGCTGATGCGCGGCTCTCGTGCATACCAACGATATGCGCCCAGAGCGAGCAGAAAGAAAAGCATGCTCAGCAAGTTTTTGCGTTCCGCAATCCATGCGACGGATTGCACGTTGATTGGATGCACTGCAAACAGAGCAGCTACCATCGCGCTACGGCCGGCAAATCCGGTTGCCCGCAGCAACACCCAGAAGAGCAACACAACATTGCACACATGCAGCAGCAGGTTGATCAGGTGCGGGCCGGTAGGATCTAAGCCGAAGAGCTGGAAGTCGAGGGCATGCGACAACCAGGTGAGAGGATGCCAGTTTGAGGCGGCGTTGGTGACAAACGCCCATTGCACCGTGTCCCACTCGAGACCGGATTGAACATGCAGGTTTTCGGTTACGTAAAGGTCGTCATCGTAGTTGATGAACGGGAGACGCCTAATCGGGTAGTAGAGCGCCACCGTCACGACAACGAGTAGAAGAGCGAGCACGATCGACTGGCGTTTAGACCGCATTTAATTTTTATGAATTGGCAGACACTGATCATCCTCTAGCGACACGGAGTGGGTCAATCCACGCCGCGAACTGCGGAAGCCGCGGCCCGATCTTTGCTTAGCGAGGTGCTTTGAGCAGAGCATCGCGATCGAGAATCACTCCGTCCACAATCACAGAGTCGATCTTGCCAGAATTTGTGATGTCTAATGTTGGGTCGGCTGGCATGGCGGCTGCTCCCGACGTTCGATCAGGAATGGACGCATCTTGTTATGCTTATTCGAACATGTCATTTTGAATCGGTGCGATGAACGCATCGTATGATCCTGTACAGCAGCTGGCCTGCCCGATATTTTGTACCAAGTGGAATATTAGTGTAGCGCAGCGAGTTCGGTACTTATCCCGCCGCAGTCGGGGGTGTGGGAAAGTGGAAAGCGTTCTTTGCTTTCCAGTTTTCCATGCCCCGTATTTGCTTGCCTCTGCTGGGCTGCTGGTGCCGGTGGTCGATAGCCTAGTGAAGAGTGTGGCCTCACCGTGTTGTAATAGACGCGCCAACGTTCCGCCAGCACCTGCACTTCTTTCAGCGAGTAGAAGATTTCTCCGTTCAGAAATTCGTCGCGCAGCTTCGAGTTGAAACTCTCACAGTAACCATTTTCCCAAGGCGAGCCCGGTTCGATGTACAGCGTCTTCGTTCCTACGTCCGCCAGCCAGTTCCGCAACTTCTGGGCTATGAACTCCGGGCCATTGTCCGAGCGAATATGTTCCGGGATTCCGTGCTCGATCATGGCGTCGGCCACAACCTCGATCACGTTCCGACTGTTCAACCTACGTCGAGGACGGATCGCCAGGCACTTCCGCGTGAACTCGTCGATGAGATTCAGCATGCGTACTGTCCTGCCGTCATGCGTATAGGTGCTGACGAAATCGTAGGACCAGACATGATTGGGCCGCTCCGGCCGCAGCCGTACGCACGACCCGTCGTTGAGCCACAACCGCCCTCGTGGCTTCTGCTTCTGCGGAACCTTCAGCCCTTCGCGACGCCAGATGCGTTCTACCCGATCCTTGCCCACCGGCCAGCCCGCTTCCCGCAACAATGCGGTGATGCGGCGATAACCGTAGCGGCCATATTGGCTAGCCAACGCGAGAATGGCCCGGGTCAAAGCATCTTCATCGTCCCGTTGTGTCGGCTGGTAGCGTTGCGTGCCCCTGGGCTGATTCACCAGTTGGCACGCTCGCCGCTCGCTGATCCCATGCTCTTCCCGCGCATGGCTCACCGCACAACGTCGCCGTTCCGGGCTTAGAAGTTTCCCGAGGCGATGTCCTTCAACACCAGCTTGTCCAGGCTCAGCTCAGCCACCAGCCGCTTCAGCTTCGCGTTCTCCTGCTCCAACTCCTTCAGCCGCCGCGCCTGGTCTACTTGCAAACCGCCGTACTCCTTGCGCCAACGGTAATAGGTTTGCTCCGTGATCCCAGCTTCCCTGCAGGCTTGCGGCGTCAGCTTCCCATTCGCCGTCCCCACTTCGATCTGCCGTAGCAAACTCACGATCTGTTCCGCCGTGTGTTTCTTCCCTCGTGCCATACCAAGCTCCTCTCATACCAGTTTGCCTCATCTCCACTGGTACAAAATTCGCCGGGCACTCCAGCCGGGGAAGCTGAATTAACGGACTTCCAGCCCGAGATCGCCGTGACGAGAGCCCATGCGCCGAATAGCCCGAATGTGAGCGCGTCCGGCCTTAGAATCGGCTGCCCCCGGAGCGCCTGTATGAGCAGGAGTACGACCAATGTGAAGTAGCTCCCTGCCGCAAGCAACGTCAGACGAACTCGTGTCTCGCTGTTTACGCGGCGGCGCCTCATTACGAAAGCAATCAGGGGAAGTACCTGCAGCGCGTGCAGGCCTATGAAATGAGGGATCCGCAGGTCGCCGTGCTCCGTGCTCCAGCCAGTCCCAGAAAGGCCGGGGCCACCGTCTGGCGCGCCCACGGTATGCGCCCCCATGATCGGCATTCCCCGTCCGGCATGCGCGGCGGCCAGTTGAGCAGCGGTCGGGTGCGTCATGAAACCCGCACTAAGAGCACCGACGATCGTGATGATCATTCCAAACCGAAGGGCCCATCCCATCGCTGGGTCTTCAAACCTCTGGCGCCAGAATGCTACAGCCACGGCTATGCTGATGAAGGTCTGCGCCACGATGGCCACGCCCATGATCACGAACAGAACACCATCGAGAGGCGTGCTGAAGTTGAAGTGGCTAGTGGTGCCTCGGTAGGCCTGCAGGGCGATGATCACGAACTCCAGTACCATCGCGATTGCCGTGGCCCACCCGACCACACGGCGCGTCTTCCGCCAATCGGGGATCAGCGTAAACGCCCAGGCAAGGGTGAACACATAAATTGCAATCGAGACAGCGAACTTCGCAGGCTTCAGCCATGCGGGCGAGCCGGTGATGATTCGCGGATCGACGAGCAGACCGGCGATTGCGATTGCCAGCGCAGGCAGCATCAGCAGACCGGTAAACGTTAACGGTGCGTTTGTTTTCCAGAGTTGTTTCAGCATGTACTCCTCCTCAATGTAGTCACTGTCAACATCAAAATACCATCCGATGTAGACAGTGTCAACACTCGCTGCTAGAATATTTTTATATGCCTCATTCCTCACACCAAAGGACGCGAAAGAAACCCGCTAAGCCTTACCACCACGGGGACTTGCGCCGCGCGCTTCTCGATGAAGCCGTTCGCACCATTCAGACGGAGGGTGTCGAGCATCTGACGCTGAGAACCGTGGGCGCGAGATTGGGCGTGTCCCGGAGCGCGCTATATCGGCATTTTGCCGATAAGCAATCACTGCTGGCGACGGTAGGGAAAGAAGGGTTCAGTAAACTCCGGCAAGCTCTCGCCGATGCCTGGGAAGGAAACGGACATGGCCGCATCGGCTTTGAAGCGATGCACAGGGCGTACGTGCAGTTCGGCGTCGCGCATCCGTCCCACTACCGGGTGATG
Organism: uncultured Acidobacteriaceae bacterium; assembly: GCA_963819055.1. GTDB lineage: Bacteria > Acidobacteriota > Terriglobia > Terriglobales > Acidobacteriaceae > Bog-257. Next base: position 147,215 of record CAWFUT010000045.1, read on the forward strand.
TTCGGAGGATTCATCGAGTCGGCGGCAAAAGATGATCACTTCATTTCCGAGGCCAAGTCTGCCTTCCAGGTATTGGTGGATGCGCTGGTCGAGCAGCAGAACGCTGGCGACATTCGTCGAGACGACCCTGTGCTGATGGGGCGCTTCGTGTGGGCGCTCGTACACGGCACTGTCATGCTATTCATCGACGGACAGTTGCCCGAGCCGGCTCAAAGAGAAGCATTGGAGCCGTACCTCGCTGAGAGAATCTACGTATCCATTCGTCCACCGACGTCCCGGGCCGAGTAGCTGCCTCGTGCTTACGGATCGTGGGGCTACGGCCGGAGTGCGGGCCGCGCGGACCACTTGGTTGTGTTACGCCCAACCCGTAGAAGTGATCCGTAGGACCACAAGCCGGGTTGAGCTCTTTGGGCAAGCGCCCCAAAACGGATAGCTTCGGCCCTCTGACAAGCTGCAGGAGTAATCGATCATGGTGCTCCACCGCAGCGAATGTTGCCCGGTTGGCTCCAGTTACGGCGTTCTCTGCTATAGCGCGTAGGGCAACGGTGCGACGATCTCGCAAGCTCCAAGCGTGTGATCTCAAGCTGACCAACGACATCCATATCGACGAGAAAACCTCATTCGGCTAAGTGCCTTCAGACAGCAGCATACGAGACCGCTTCTATCCCAATATGAGCGATGGGGTTTCAGTGGGTGTTAAACCTAGCGGTGATAACGTCCTTTATCGTTCACAACGTCTGTTGGCAAGCTTGGTAGGTTTTGGACCTTCCTCCGAAATGCCCACTTTTTCCATAACGGGCTTCTTCCCCGGCGGTAACTTCAATTCGGCGGATAGGCCGTTATACGACCAGATGATCGGCATTCGTAAAACCTGGCCGACTTATCATTACTGATCGTGACTTAGAGAGTGCATTGGCGATCATGCACTCACCGCTCCGCCGATTCAGATTGCCGAGACGAAACAGCTCCATGCGTCAGGGCCTGCGGCTCACGGCCGTCTCGGAGGCCCGCGCCAGGGCTTGCGTGTCGATATACTCCCGGATCTTCGTCACCTTGCCGTTTCGAACGGTGATGTCGAAGACCCAATCGTCCTTGAACGGCTTACTCGTGGCTTTGATTTTTCCCGTCGCAACGCCGACGACCAGAACCCGGTCTCCCTGCGCTATGAACTCGGGGGGCTCTGGATACGAAGTTTCCACCGTCTCGTTAGCCTTCTGAAGTAACTTCTCCAAGCCAGCGTGTCCGCGGTGCGTGCCGGCCAGCGGCCAGCCCTGGCCCGGAATAATCCATTCGATATCTTCGGCGGCCAACGCCAGCAGGCCCTGCTTATTGCGGTCACCGAGTGCCGCAAGGAAGTTCTTCACAGTCTGGACACTTTCTTCAATGCTCATCGAAATCTCCTCTCTTCCTACATCAGATCGTTTCCGATCTAATCGAACGTTTGAGTGGAACTTCTCGCGCCAAATCACACGGTCGTGGAGGTATTACTGCTCCTTCTTGAACAAATCCTGGAAGATGAGCTGACCCCAGGTGCGGCCGCGCGCGTGCACCAGCGCGCCACCCTCGTTGAGCTTTCCCAGCTTGACGGGTGCGAACCCGAGTTGTTTGGCCAAATCCGCCACGGGAGCGATCGCGTCCTCGTCGTCGCTCGACAGAAAGACGACCCGGTGGCCGCCCTCGACGACCGGATCGGTAGCCAGCTTGGCCGCACCCAGGTGGTTAAAACCTTTCACCAACTTGGCGCCGGTGAACGCCTTCGCGACGAAGGCGGAGGACAGGAGGCCGCCCAGCTCTTCAGGGGGAACTCCAAACGCGTTCGTCGCGTCGATGACCGTCTTGCCTTCCCAACTCGGCAGAGCCTTCGCAACCTCGCGGTGCTCCCCGAACGGGACCGCCAGGATGATTGTGTCGGCATCGAGTGCATCCCGTAGCGACTTGGCGACGACCGTGGGTCCAATCGCTCGAGCCTGCGGCGCCAACGCTTCGGGCGGCCGGCGGCTCGCGACGGTCACGTCGATGCTTTTACGGGCGAAGGCGTGGGCGAGGGCCTGACCGATCTTTCCGAATCCTACAATCGCATAGCTCATAATGTTTCTCCAATCCTCTGGTAGAACTAAAGTTTGAGAAGCGTGGTTCGGCGACTAACGGGCCGGAGGCCAGCCACGGGACTGTGCCGAGGTTAAACCTGCGCCATGCCGCCATCGACGGCGAGTTCTACGCCGGTGATGTAGGAGCTTTCTTCGGAGGCGAGAAACACAACGGGGGCCGCAATTTCCTCGGGCTTGCCTCTGCGGCCGAGCGGAACCTGCGTGGTGAACCCTGCTATCGCTTGATCCATCATTTCAGGGGGGATGCCCGCTTTCTCAAGTGCCGGAGTTTCGATTGGTCCGGGGCTTACCGCATTCACGCGGATTTTGCGGTCTTTTAGTTCCGCGGCCCAGCTACGAACGAAACTGCGCACGGCCGCCTTAGCCGCGGCATAGGCAGCAAACGTTGGCAATCCCATTACGTTCGCGACCGAAGTGGTCAGGATGATCGAACCCCCATCTTTGAAGAGGGGAATGGCCTTCTGCACCGTGAAGAATGTTCCTTTCGCATTTAAATCGAAGGTTTTGTCGAAATGAGCTTCGGTAGCCGCTCCAATGGGTGCGACTTCACCCCAGCCCGCGTTTGCGAAGAGGACGTCGATGTGACCGTGCTTCTCTTTCACGATGGCATAGAGCCGATCCAGATCCTCCAAGCGCGTAACGTCGCCAGCGACCGTCGTGACGTTTTTACCGATAGAGGCTGCGGCCTCTTTCAGCTCTTTCTCGCGTCGGCCGGTGATTACAACGTGCGCGCCTTCTTCAACGAAGCGCTTGGCTGTGGCCAAGCCAATCCCGCTGTTACCGCCTGTGATGACTGCAACTTTCCCTTCAAGCTTTCCCATACGTGCTCCTTCGATGGATGCGTAGCATCCAATACAGTCGATTAGAGTGATTTGGCGGTGGACGGGAACTGCTCAGAAGTCCAGTCTTTTTGCCTATTCGTCCAGAACTGGAGACAAACGTGGACCCGATTACAGACATTTTCAAAATGATGCACGTCACCGCGTTCGGTCTTCACAGGCTGGAAGCGACAGCCCCTTGGGGCCTAAGACAAGAGAACGAGGTCAAAGTACTCGGCAGGCCTTCCGGCAAAACGATGCCGCCGGCAGATTTGGCGCACTTCGCGATGCTTTCGCGGGGAAACTGCTGGCTGAGTGTGGAAGGGATCGAGGAACCGATTCCGCTCACCGGTGGCGATTGCTTCTTGCTGGCGCGGGGGACTTCGATTGTTCTGCGCGACGGCCCGCGAACGCGCCCCAAGTGGACCTTTCGCGAGATTGGGGCCAGGGCTAACGGCAATGTCGCTCTTTGCGGCGGCGGCGGCGCACCCACCACTATTGTTTGCGGGTCGTTGAGTTTTGATGAGGCCAGCTTGAAGCCAATCACCCAGCTCTTGCCGAACTTTATTCTGATGAAGGCCGATCAGGCACGCACGCTGGCTCTTCACAACACCGTGCAAGCGCTGGCGTCAGAGATGGCAGAACAGGCGCCTGGATCTGAAGTCGTCGCGACTCGGTTAGCCGAGGTACTGGTGATCCAGTTGTTGCGAGCGTATATCGCGTCGGGACCGTCCCGCAGCAAGGGATGGCTCCGCGCAATCTTCGATCCTCAGTTGGGCACCGCGCTGAGTGCCCTTCACGACAAAGTGAATGCACCATGGACGGTCGAATCACTGGCCGAATCGGCGGGCATGTCTCGCTCCGCATTCGCAGCACGTTTCAAAGAGCTACTCGGGCAGACACCGCTGGAATACGTAACCGAGTGGCGGATGCAGAAAGCGATCCAGCTGCTCGAACAGCGCGACAAGAAGCTCATCGACGTTGCCCAGTCGGTGGGGTATGAGTCCGACGCTGCGTTCAGTAAGGCGTTCAAGCGGGTTGTCGGGGCCAACCCGCGTGAGTACTTCAAACGTGGTTTCGAAGGCTAGGGTCATGCCGGAATGGCGGAAGATTCTTGTAGCAGAGGATTCTGACTTTCGCGGCCGGGCCTAGGTACCATGGAAGCGT
>CAWFUT010000046.1:0-8665 GCA_963819055.1 uncultured Acidobacteriaceae bacterium
GGCCGCGAAAGTCAGAATCCTCTGCTACAAGAATCTTCCGCCATTCCGGCATGACCCTAGCCTTCGAAACCACGTTTGAGGTACTCACGCGGGTTGGCCCCGACAACCCGCTTGAACGCCTTACTGAACGCAGCGTCGGACTCATACCCCACCGACTGGGCAACGTCGATGAGCTTCTTGTCGCGCTGTTCGAGCAGCTGGATCGCTTTCTGCATCCGCCATTCGGTTACGTATTCCAGCGGTGTCTGCCCGAGTAGCTCTTTGAAACGTGCTGCGAACGCGGAGCGAGACATGCCCGCCGATTCGGCCAGTGATTCGACCGTCCATGGTGCATTCACTTTGTCGTGAAGGGCACTCAGCGCGGTGCCCAACTGGGGATCGAAGATTGCTCGGAGCCATCCCTTGCTGCGGGACGGTCCCGACGCGATATACGCTCGCAACAACTGGATCACCAGTACCTCGGCTAACCGAGTCGCGACGACTTCAGATCCAGGCGCCTGTTCTGCCATCTCTGACGCCAGCGCCTGCACGGTGTTGTGAAGAGCCAGCGTGCGTGCCTGATCGGCCTTCATCAGAATAAAGTTCGGCAAGAGCTGGGTGATTGGTTTCAAGCTGGCCTCATCGAAACTCAACGACCCGCAAACAACGGTGGTGGGTGCGCCGCCGCCGCCGCAAAGAGCGACATTGCCGTTAGCCCGGGCCCCAATCTCGCGAAAGGTCCACTTCGGACGCGTTCGCGGGTTGTCACGCAGAACAATGGAAGTCCCCCGCGCCAGCAAGAAGCAATCGCCACCGGTGAGCGGCATCGGTTCCTCGATCCCTTCCACACTCAGCCAGCAGTTTCCCCGCGAAAGCATCGCGAAGTGCGCCAAATCTGCCGGCGGCATCGTCTTGCCGGAAGGCCTGCCGAGTACTGTGACCTCGTTCTCTTGTCTTAGGCCCCAAGGGGCTGTCGCTTCCAGCCTGTGAAGACCGAAGGCGGTGACGTGCATCATTTTGAAGATGTCTGTAATCGGGTCCACGTTTGTCTCCAGTTCTGGACGAATAGGCAAAAATACTGGACTTCTGAGCAGTTCCCGTCCACCGCCAAATCACTCTAATCGACTGTATTGGATGCTACGCATCCATCGGAGGAGCAAGTATGGGAAAGCTTGAAGGGAAAGTTGCAGTCATCACAGGCGGTAACAGCGGGATTGGCCTGGCCACAGCCAAGCGCTTCGTGGAAGAAGGCGCCCACGTCGTAATCACTGGGCGGCGCGAGAAAGAGCTGAAAGAGGCCGCAGCCTCTATCGGTAAAAACGTCACGACGGTCGCTGGCGACGTTACGCGCTTGGAGGATCTGGATCGGCTCTATGCCATCGTGAAAGAGAAGCACGGTCACATCGACGTCCTCTTCGCAAACGCGGGCTGGGGTGAAGTCGCACCCATTGGAGCGGCTACCGAAGCTCATTTCGACAAAACCTTCGATTTAAATGCGAAAGGAACATTCTTCACGGTGCAGAAGGCCATTCCCCTCTTCAAAGATGGGGGTTCGATCATCCTGACCACTTCGGCCGCGAACGTAATGGGATTGCCAACGTTTGCTGCCTATGCCGCGGCTAAGGCGGCCGTGCGCAGTTTCGTTCGTAGCTGGGCCGCGGAACTAAAAGACCGCAAAATCCGCGTGAATGCGGTAAGCCCCGGACCAATCGAAACTCAGGCACTTGAGAAAGCGGGCATCCCCCCTGAAATGATGGATCAAGCCATAGCAGGGTTCACCACGCAGGTTCCGCTCGGCCGCAGAGGCAAGCCCGAGGAAATTGCGGCCCCCGTTGTGTTTCTCGCCTCCGAAGAAAGCTCCTACATCACCGGCGAAGAACTCGCCGTCGATGGCGGCATGGCGCAGGTTTAACCTCGGGAACAGTCATTTCTCGAACTTCAGTTCTCACACTAGATCGGAGAAGCATGATGAGCTATGCGATTGTAGGATTCGGAAGGATTGGCCAGGCACTCGCCCACGCCTATGCCCGTAAAAACATGGATGTGATCGTTGCGAGTCGCCGGCTGCCTGAGGAGTTGGCGCCGCAGGCTCGAGCGATTGGACCCACGGTCGTCGCCAAGTCGCTACGGGATGCACTCGATGCCGACACAATCATCCTGGCGGTCCCGTTCGGGGAGCACCGCGAGGTTGCGAAGGCCCTGCCGAGTTGGGAAGGCAAGACGGTTATCGACGCGACGAACGCGTTTGGAGTTCCCCCTGAAGAACTGGACGGTCTCCCGTCCTCCGCATTCGTTGCGAAGTCGTTCACCGGCGCCAAGTTGGTGAAGGGCTTCAACCACCTGGGTGCGGCCAAGCTGGCTACCGATCCGGTCGTCGAGGGCGGCCACCGGGTGGTCTTCTTGTCGAGCGATGACGAGGACGCGATCGCTCCCGTGGCGGATTTGGCCAAACAACTCGGGTTCGCACCCGTCAACCTGGGAAAGCTCAACGAGGGTGGCGCGCTGGTGCACGCGCGCGGCCGCATCTGGGGGCAGCTCATCTTTCAGGATTTGTTCAGGAAGGAGCAGTAATACCTCCACGACCGTGTGATTTGGCACGAGAAGTTCCACTCAGACGTTCGATTAGATCGGAAACGATCTGATGTAGGAAGAGAGGAGATTTCGATGAGCATTGAAGAAAGTGTCCAGACTGTGAAGACTTTCCTTGCGGCACTCGGGGACCGCGATAAGCAGGGCCTGCTGGCGTTGGCCGCCGAAGATATCGAATGGATTATTCCGGGCCAGGGCTGGCCGCTGGCCGGCACGCACCGCGGACACGCTGGCTTGGAGAAGCTGCTTCAGAAGGCTAACGAGACTGTGGAAACTTCGTATCCAGAGCCCCCCGAGTTCATAGCGCAGGGAGACCGGGTTCTGGTCGTCGGCGTTGCGACGGGAAAAATCAAAGCCACGAGTAAGCCGTTCAAGGACGATTGGGTCTTCGACATCACCGTTCGAAACGGCAAGGTGACGAAGATCCGGGAGTATATCGACACACAAGCCCTGGCGCGGGCCTCCGAGACCGCCGTGAGCAGCAGGCCCTGACGCATGGCTGTTTCGTCTCGTCAATCTGAATCGGCGGAGCGGTGAGTGCATGATCGCCAATGCACTCTCTGAGCCACGATCAGTAATGATAAGTCGGCCAGGTTTTACGAATGCCGATCATCTGGTCGTATAACGGACAACCCACCGAACTGGAAGCCTCGGTCAAAAGTACGGTTTGCCGACTTCTCCTGGGGGAATCACTCGTACGTCGCAGCCCCTGAGCCGCTTGCGGGACAGGGTTCAAGTGATCTGTCCATAAGCGTCGCTCCTTCATGCCCCTGAATAGAAGCGAATACCAGTCTGCCTTCGTACATGAAGCTTCGATACGGTACGCAAAAGCGCTGAACAAATCCGTTCTTGCGGAATATATGCTGTGAAATTCTACCCGTCGCCTCGGTCAGCGCCGTTCGGTAGCCTCGTCGATACCCATTCTCGATACATCTTTTGATGAGTTCTTGTCCAATCCCTCTTCCCGCGAATTCTTCGTCAACCGCCAACATGAACAAATGAAGCCATTGGCCGCGACAAATCGTCATTTCCTTGCGGAATTGCTCATCAAGCAACTCCAACATGGCGAAGATGGGCAGAAACTTTGGGCTAATCCGACCCAGGTCTATGCCAGGAGGATTGCCGAAGTCATCCGTCAACAAAACTCCAACCAGCCTTCCTGTGTCGACGCTGCGTGCAACGAGTGTGAGTTCCTCCGGAATGACAGCGAGTGCGAGCGCGTCGAGGAATTGCTCGAATTCTTCCATGGAAAGACCCATCGCGACCGCCGGGGGCTCAGATGTGCTGAACCCTCCGGCGAGCAAGCGAATCACTTCACCAGAATCAAATGGTTTGGCCACCTCGTAGCTCACCGTCATACGTGCCGTGCAATCACCTGCTCTGGTGCTGCGCGGGGCTCGCGCTTACACCGCTCGCCACCGTTGTGTTCTTTATTCCGGAATCGAGCACCCTGTACATCGTTTGCATGCCGCCCTTCATGTGGTCGTCCACATGACAATGGAACATCCAGGTGCCGGCCATATCTGGAACCATATCGGCGGTGACGAACTGTGCGGGCCCGATGGTGGGGATTACGTCCATGTATTGACCACGAACGCTCACCAAATTCCCGTGCCAGTGCGGAGTGTGAAAGTTGAAACCGTTTCCCATGGTCATCACGTACCAACGCACGTGCTCGCCCTTGCGCATGGTCATGATGGGGCCGTTGCCGTACATATAGCCGTTGATGGTGAATTTGAGGTTACTCAGTGCGAAACCACGTCCGAGCGGTAGATCGGCATTGCCATCCGGGTCCGCCGGTACCAGTTCAAGGCGGTTGAGCTTGGCAGGATCGGGGACATGGGCGCGGACATTCTGATCCAAATACTGGCTCTGGTTTTCGTCCACAATCATGAACAGGGCAAAGAATTCGTGATCAATATCCTTCGGAGAGCCATCAGGACGCGCCATCCCGCGGCGGGTAATCACAATAGGTCCGACGAGTCCGGCATTCACGTCTTTCGGCTCGTAATTGTGGGAGTGGTAGATCCACACCACCGAACTGCCGTCCTGCGGGCCCGGTCCGGCCTGCTCGCGCGCAAACCAGGTGTACACGTGCGTTTTGCCCGGTGGAACCAAGCCGTCCGCTTCTGGGTGGTCCATGCCGTCGCCGTACATCGCACCTTCTGAATCACGCGTATAGGCCACACCGTGCGGGTGCAGACTGAATGGGAAGCTGGCGTTGTTCCGGAAAACGACCTTGATAGTGTCGCCGACCTCGGCACGAATCACGGGGCCGAGCAGGCCCATGTGCTCCAGTTCCGCCGGCCGTGGCTTCAGAGTTCGAAAACTATCGTCGGTGTACTCGCGGAAAACGGCCTTGTGATACGTGCAGCCGATGCGGTCGGCGGCGTGCTCGGTGAACACCCGCGCGTAAGGGTCGAATGCGCGGGTCATCATCATGTCCTTGCCGTCAGGAATGTAGTTCCAGTCAATCTCTTCGGCAGCGATGTAGTACGTGCGCGTTCGGCCGGCTGGCGTGTCGGAGGGAACATCTGCGGCAGCCATTCCCCGAACCGGCAAAAGCAAACCAAGCAGGAACAGGAGCACAAGCACCCAACCGCATCGGCGGATAGAAGCCCGCATGTATCCTCCCGCAGAAAACAGAGTTTCGGAATTATGCACTATCAAATCAGCACGGCCAACAAAATTCCTCCGCCCTTTGGTCGAAACAGAGCGAGAATGCTCGCCATCCACCGAGCGATTCTTGGGGTGATTGCCGTCGCCGCACAGTAGCAGGCAGGCACCACAAGAACGGAACGCCGACAACCCGTCAAAGTGACTTCCCCGAATCAAACTTCTGGACATTCTTCGGGAAGGTGGACTTCGCCGATCGGCCATTGCTCAAGATTACTTGCAACATCGAGATTTCACGCTAACTAACCTAAGGATTGCGCAGAGGACCGGCCGAGCTGGCGACACTATAGAGCTTGGAGATTAGAATCTCGGAAAAAATTGACTGCTGCTCGATCTCGCCCTATCATCGGTCATCCTTTTCGCGCTTCTGGGGCATGATCGACACAACAGTTTCCCACTACCGCATCATCAGCAAGCTCGGCGGCGGCGGCATGGGCGTGGTGTACAAGGCGGAAGACACGCGCCTGCATCGCTTCGTTGCCCTGAAGTTCCTGCCCGACGATGTCGCCCGCGATCCTCAGGCCCTGGGCCGCTTCCGCCGCGAGGCGCAGGCGGCCTCCGCGCTGAACCACCCCAACATCTGCACCATCTACGACATCGGCGAAGAAGACGGCCGCGCCTTCATCGCCATGGAGTTCCTCGACGGCCAGACGCTGAAGCACGCCATCGCCGGCCGGCCGATGGAGTCTGAACTGCTGCTGCCGATGGCCATCGAAATTGCCGATGCGCTCGATGCGGCGCACGGCGAAGGCATCGTGCACCGCGACATCAAGCCGGCGAACATCTTCGTTACCAAGCGCGGGCACGCCAAGATGCTGGACTTTGGGTTGGCCAAGGTAACCGGTAATGCAGCGGCGAGTGCTGAAACCGTGACGGTCGAGTGCGAACCGGAGTACCTGACAAGTCCGGGAGCAATGCTGGGCACCGTCGCCTACATGTCGCCGGAACAGGTGAAAGCAAAAGAACTGGATGCCCGCACCGACCTGTTTTCGTTTGGGGCGGTGCTGTACGAGATGGCGACCGGCAAGGTGCCGTTTGAGGGTGAAAGCTCTGGCGAGCTCGTCAGCGCCATTCTGCGCGATGAACCACAGCCACCTTCCCAGTTGAATCCTCAGGTTTCGGCTGAATTGGAAGCGGTCATCCACAAGGCGCTCGAGAAGGACCGCAACCTGCGCTACCAGCACGCCTCCGACCTGCGCACCGATCTTCAGCGTCTTCAGCGCGACAGCAGTAGTCGCGTGCCTCAGCATCGCGCCCTGGGATCGGACGCTAACCCGGGATCAACTCCCCCTAGCTCACCGCCAAACACCGTCCCCAAGAAACGATTCTGGCCGCTACTTGCCAGCGTCGCCGCCTTGCTGATCGCCGCGCTCATCGCCGGCGGAGTCTACTACCGTTCGAAGCAATCGAAGCCACTGACGGACAAAGACACGATCCTGGTCGCCGACTTCGACAACAAGACCGGGGACCCCATATTCGACGGCACACTCAAGCAGGCGCTCGCCACCGATCTCGCGCAATCCCCGTTCCTCAATGTGCTGGACGAGCGGCAAGTCCGGCAAACCCTGAGGTCGATGGGGCTGCCAAGCGATGCTCGATTGACCAGCGAATTGGCGAGGGAAGTGTGTGCTCGGGCCAAAAGCAAAGTAGCCATCGATGGCACGATCGCGACGCTCGGCAGCCAGTACGTTTTAGGTTTGAGCGCACTGAACTGCAACACCGGGGACGTCATCGCCCGCGAGGAGCAGACAGCGGCACGCAAGGAAGACGTTCTGAAGGCAGTCGACCGTGCCGATACATCACTCCGCAGAAAATTGGGCGAGTCGCTGGCGAGCATTCAGAAGTTCGATGTCCCGCTGGAACAGATATCAACCCCTTCACTGGAGGCCTTCCAAGACTTCGCTTTGGGCTACAAGGTGTGGGCAGCTAAGGGAGAAGCGGATGCGATCCCCTTATTCCAGCACGCTGTGCAACTCGATCCAAACTTCGCGATGGCGCTTTCGTCCCTGAGCCGGCTGTATCTCAACATTGGGGACACCACCCGAGCGAGGGAATACGCTGCGAAGTCTTACGAGTTGCGTGACCGCGTCAGTGAACGCGAGCGCTTCTACATCGACTCGCACTACCAGAGTACCTTCACCGGGGACATCCTCAAAGCAATCGAGATCTTCCAGGTGTGGTCGCAGACCTACCCGCAGGATTTTATCGCGCACAACAATCTCGGTATCCAGTATGCAATCCTCGGCCGCTACGAGGAGAGTCTGGCCGAGACGCAAAAAGCTCTCAAGCTCGCGCCGTGGGTGACCATCTATTACGCGAACACAGCCAGCTACCTGATGAGTTTGAGTCGCAGGCAAGAGGCTCAGGCTGTCCTGGATGACGCCGTTCGTCAGGGCCTTAATCATCCGATATTGCATCAGAACATCTATTTACTGGCTTTCCTCAACGGTGACTGGGAGGTCATGCAAGGGGAACTCGATCGCGCAAAGGCCACGCGGGATGCTCCATACCTGATCGCGATGCACGCGGATACGCAGGGCTACTTCGGGCACATACGGCAGGCGCGCGAGCTCACAGGAAAGGCGGTCAGTCTCGACCTCGCCAGCGGAGACAGGGACGTCGCAGCTGATGCCACCCTTGCGGCGGCGCTGCGGGAGGCGCTGTTCGGCAACGCGAGCAACGCCCGGCAGCAGGCCGAGGCAGCTTTGCGCATGAGCACAGACGTGTACAAAACCGGCACCGCGGCCCTGGCTTTCGCCCTGAGCGGCGATGCGTCGAGGGCTGAACAATTGGCTGGGCGGATAGGAAAGGACACCCCGCAGGATACTCAGGTGCACTTCATTTATCTCCCGGTCATCCAAGCCAGCATTCACGTGCAGCGCCATGAGCCTGAGCGGGCGATAGATGCCGCTGCGCCGGCGCTTGGGTATGACCGAACGAGTACAGGAATGTACGCAAGATTACTTCGTGGACGGGCCTATCTTCAGTTAGGGAAACCGAGGGAGGCTCTCGCAGAACTTCAGAGTCTCCTCGAACAACGCGACAACCTCGGTAATTCTCCGATAAAACCAGCAGCAATGGTGGACTTGGCCCGAGCGTATGCCGCAGCTGGCAAGTCTGCGCAAGCTAAAGCCGCGTACGAAGACTTTTTCCAACTCTGGAAGGACGCCGACCCCGACATACCCATCTTCAAACAGGCCAATGCGGAGTATGCAAAACTGCAGTGAGTAACGGCCAACCTAATGCTCCGAGCAGCATCCGCTCGTCACGTTGGCCCGAACCCGGCATGTGGGAGATTACTCTCGCGAAGTCGGCCAGCATCCGTGACGCGCAGCACCCCAACTTGACGTAAACGCCCTACTCTTTCACTCTTTCTTGTGACTTACGGCTTGTCGTCCGTTCTCAGTCGGCGGTTTGCCGA
>CAWFUT010000047.1:0-298872 GCA_963819055.1 uncultured Acidobacteriaceae bacterium
CACCGGCGAGTGGGACATGTGCTGGAACGACAACAGCCAGATGGCGGGAATCCTGGGCTCGCGCGGGATTCGCCACGAGATGTATGTGTGGGGCGACCAGAGCTATCACGACTGGCCGTGGTGGCGACCGATGGCCAGAGCCTATCTGGGATAGTCCGGCCTCAACGGGAAGTTAAAAAAAACGCCCACCCTCTTGCCGACGCGGCCAGGGTGGGCGCTATCTTTAGTGATCGCTGAAGCTGATCTTCAGGATCGCGCCGTTTTCTCCAACCAGCCATCCGTCCTGCGGATCGGCGAAGGCGACGCACCAGTAGCCCGACACGCCATTCAGCGCATACCAGGTATTCCCTTCATCGGGAGTCCAGGCCGCACCTCCGGTATCGGCGGTGATCACCACGGTCTGCTCATAGTCATCGCCACCGTGGCCGTCATTGCCGCGGCCATTGAGTTCATGACCATCGTGATGCTCGCCGACGCCCGTCGTATTTTGCAGATACGCCAACCCGAAAATCGCGCCCGTGACCGGCGGAGCATTGGTCAGAGTCCAGGTTTGTCCACCGTCGTGCGAAGTTGCCGTACGCGCGTTGTTGGGATCGCTCGGATCCAAATCTCCGCCGCCGACGATGCCATTCCATCCATCACGAAACGCGACGGTGAATGCGCCTGCGCTGGCGGAACTCACCAGCGGCGTGTCATATGCGTTCCAGGTATTGCCGCCGTCGCGAGTCGCCAGGATACGGGCGATCGACGAACCGCCTGTGGCGATCCATGCGTTGCCCTCACCCTGCGTCGCCACGCAGGTGCCGCTGGAGGAAAACGATGCCTCGCCCGCCAGCGCCGGCGGCATGTTGTTAGCGATGCTCTGCCACGTCATGCCGTCACGGGTGCGCAGATCGGGGAAAACTCCATTCACTGAATCGCTATGCGCGATGCCGCGTTGCGGAGTCCAGAAGGCAAAGCAATCGTAAAAAGCGTTGACCAGCTGATTCTGGAACTGCATCGTCCAGGTCGCGCCACCATCCGTAGTCTTATAAATACGAAAGTCGGTGGTGTTGTTGCCAATCGACATAAGATAGGCCACGCGCGCGCTCACGCCCTGTACATCGCGGAACTGCAGCGCCTCGGCGCCGGGAACCACGCCGCTGCGCCAATGATTGCCGCCGTCCGTCGTCACCAGGAAGGTGCCATTGGCTGCTCCGGCCCAGACTACATGCGAATCCACCGGGCTGACCGAGATGATGAGATTCGTCGTCCCGCTGTTCTGCGGAGTCAACGTGGGTTGTTGATGATGATGGTTAGGCGCCTGGGCGACCATTACAGCGAAGGTGAAAAGTAGAAACAGCAAACAGGCTGGTACACGTTTCGTCATTTCGTCCTCTCCGAAACGAGTGGCGCGCTAGTGCAGCGGAGTATAGGCTGCGTGTTCAAAAACTGTCAAACTCAGCTCCGCTGCCGTCGACTTGCGGTTCCCTGACCCCGCGTGTCACCCTGAGACCCTGTAATGTCGTCGACCAAAGAAAGCACTCCTGATCGAGCTACAACTTCGCGCCGCGGCAAAGTGGCGTTCGTTCTTGCCGCCGTCATTGTGCTGGTGCCGGGGTTGATTGCGGTTGTGCTTTACTCGCACCATCGCCATGCCGAACGGTCCATCGCCAATCCCAACGTGGCGGAACGGGACAAGCTGGCCGTAGCTGCCGATCAGCGACTGGCGATGACAGGTGATTTGAACAAAGCTGCCGAGGACTATCAGCAGATTGTTACCAGCTATCCTCAGGACTACCGGGCATTCGATGACCTGGGAGCGGTTTATGCGCGCCTGGGTAAATACAACCAGGCGATTGATGTAACCCGAAAAGCTTTGAGTCTGGCGCCGCAAGAGCCTGCCCCCTATGAACATCTCGGTTACTACTACATGGCCACGCAGCACCTTGACGATGGACATCAGGCGATTCGCGATGCGCAAGCGAAACAATTGGACAGCGCCGCTTTTCACAAAGTGCTGTACGCGCTGGCATTCCTGGCGCCGATGGGGCCGGACAAACCTGCGATGGCGGATCAGGTTCGCTGGTTCGCGCAGCACCCCGAGTATGAGAGTTACGGACTGGCATTGGCGTCCAATACGGCCGCATACGGCGGGCGCGTAACAAAATCGCTGGATCTGACCACCCGGGCAATCGATTCGGCGATTCAGGTTGACGACAAAGATGCCGCGGCTATATGGCAGGAGAACCTCGCCCTTCGCAATGCGGCATTGGGCAATCCGGCCGATGCCCACAAGCAGGCTGAAGCAGGTGTGAAGCTGGCTCCCGGAAATCCTGATGCTGTCGCTGAGGCCGCGCTGGCGTTTGCGATGATCGGCGATGTAAGCAAGGCCGAGGCGCTGGCCCAGGACGTCAGCAAGCGACGTCCGCTCGATACGCAAATACAATCGGTGTGGCTGCCTACGATCCGCGCGCAAGTCGCTCTGCAGAAAAAAAATATGCGGCTGGCGCTGGATGACTTAGCTCCCGCTCTGCCGCTCGAATTGGGTGCCACTGGTTTTGGTCCTAATCCTACCTGCATGTATTCGACTTACCTTCGCGGGCAGGCCTACCTTGCCGATGAGAAAGGCACCGCAGCTGCGACCGAGTTTCAGAAGATACTCGATCATAACGGCATCGTCTGGAACTGCTGGACAGGTGCGCTGGCACATCTCGGATTGGCCCGGGCAAACGTTCTGGTGATGCAGGACGTCGAGGGCGAGGACGTCGACGATGCGCGCTTACAGGCCATCATGGCGTACAAGGATTTCTTGAAGCTGTGGAAAGAAGGCGACCCCGAAACGCCAATTCTTCAGCAGGCAAAAGAAGAGCTGGAGCAGATCCAGCAATAAGCGAGCGCAATCGAGCCTCTCGCAGGTTTTCAGGGTTATAAACTACGGATGCGCCGGCTGGCTTTCAAGACGATTCAAGCTCTTCTGCTGGCGATGTTCTGCTTCACACCTGCAATTCCATCGACCGCCACAACCGCAATTGCGCTGCGCAGTCGCTATCGCGTCGTACTGGCGGCCGACAGCCGGGCCATCTACGGCGCCAATCGCAACGCTACGGAGTGCAAGCTTTTCGAGATTCGCGAGGTCTATGCCACAGTGTCGGGGTTGGCGCACTATGGTACAAGCTTCCGTGCCACCGATGCCGTTCGGGATGGCTTCTCGCGTCCGGGCAACTTTCAAAGCCATGTCTCCGCGACGGCTTACTTCCTTCAGCAGCGAGTCGACAACCTTCTCGCCGGTTTGCAGCACAATAATCCCAACGAGTACCGTTTGCTGATGCAGCGCAGTGGCACTCAGTCCGACTTCGTCGCCATCGCGGTTGCGGCGTTCGTCAATGGCCAACCGATGCTGGGAATCGTTGAGCTGCAGCGAGCTCCCGGACAGAATTCTCTCGTCGCGAAGACTGCCGTGTGTCCCGGCAATTGCCGCCAGGGCGACGGCCTGTTCTACCTCGGATACTGGGAGCAGATCAGGGCTTATGTGGCGAACTCCGGCCAGCAGCGCAACGTGGGGTCGGCGGCATCGTTCGACCGGCTGATACGGCTGGAGATCAACCACCATCCCGCGGAGGTCGCTGCGCCAATCAACATTTTGGAACTTGGCAGTTCGGGCGCGCGCTGGCTGCAAAACGGTGGCAACTGCTCGCTGCCAGGGGTCGGCTGGTGATTCCCCCGTGGAAAAGAGTTTACTGTTCGGCCGCGGTTTTCAGTTTGGCCAACCCCTCTTCGAAATGCTTCCCCATCATGCGATCCATATTCGTGAACACGCTCATAACTTTCATTATGTAGACGTTCGGGCCGTGCATGTTCCAGGTCACCCGCGTACCCGTGCCGTCGGGCACAAGCGTGAATTGGTTGACGTTGCGGACGTTGAACGGCTTCTTCCAATCCACGTTGATGGTGACGGCTTGTGGAGGCTTCGACTCGGCGATCGTCATGCTTCCCGCGCCGGTTTGTCCCGCGCCACTCCATTCCAATGTCGCTCCCACGCCGCTGTCCGGGCCGCTGAAGCTCAGCTGCACTGCCGGATCGGAGTATTGCGGCTGCCAACGCGGCCAATTATGCAGATCGCTGATTAATGGAAAGATTTTGTCCGGCGAGGCCTGCACCAGGACGGACCGCTTAATATGAAAGGTGCTGGGCCTGGTCGCCGCAAATATCAAAACGGCGGCAATCAAAATGGCAATGACGAGGATTATCTTGACGATCATCGGAGCACGCTGCATCTCGCTCGCACCGAATTCTACCAGCAGCTGCGTCCGATGACTGCCATCGAAAAGCCGTTATACTGCCGAATGCCCCGCTCGCTGCCTGTACCGCGGTGAGTGTCAGCAAATACCTATGACCGAATGGAATGCGTCCCGCTATGCCCGCATTGCGGAACTGCAAGAGAGCATGGCCGCCGAAGCCCTTGCCTTGCTCAAGCTCGAAGGCAGCGAACGAGTGCTGGACCTCGGATGCGGCAACGGCAAAGTCACCGCGGGGATTGCCTCTCGCGTCTCGGGAGGATCGGTCGTGGGAGTTGATGCGTCGAGCGACATGATTTCCTTCGCAGAAAGCCACTACCCTTTATCCACTCATCCGAACCTGCGCTTCGAAACCTGCGACATTCGCCATCTTCGCTTCTGCGACGAGTTTGATCTCGTCGTCTCTTTCAACGCACTTCACTGGATACCTGATCAAGACATCGCTCTGCGCGCGATCCGGGATGCGATGAAACCGAGTGGGCTGGCAAAGCTGCGACTCGTACCCGACGGCGAGCGCAAAAGTCTGGAGACCGTGATCGAGGAGACGCGCAAATCAGAACGATGGGCTACGTACTTTCGGACATTCCACGATCCGTATCTTCACCTCACGCTCCAAGAGTACGCGGCGGTGGCCGAACGAAGCGGTCTGCATGTTCAGAACCTACAGGTGAGCGACAAAGCCTGGGACTTCAAGTCCGATGCGGGTTTCGCCGCATTCGGCTTAGTGACGTTTGTCGAATGGAGCAAACATATTCCAGAGTCCGAGCGACCGGGATTCGTGGAGGATGTTCTCCTGCGCTATCGTTCTGAAGTTTGTAAGCACCCGGAAGAGCAGAATGTTTTCAGGTTTTACCAAATGGACGTGACCCTCACACGATGACCGGAGCCTCCGATCCTTCAGAGTGCAGCTCGGCAGCCAACAATCAAGCTGCCACTGATCGCGCCTCTCCAACTTCCTTTCCTCTCGGCGTGAGCAGAGCGAAAACCACGGCAGCGATCAGCAGCACCGGCACGTCGCCCAGCAGATGCCCGCGATGCTCGGGATACACGAATGCCTGCACCGCCATAATGCCGCCGTGTACCAGGCTCGACCACACCGCGAACCAGATCAAGCTGAGGTTGGCCAGCGGATCGCGCGCAGCCCTGATCAGGAACACGCCCAGCGTCGCGTAAACACCGAGAATCATTTGCAGGTACATGGATGGTCCGGAGGCATGCCACGCCCACCCCGAGGGCCACACAATCGTGAGCGGATAGATTCCAACCACGCAGAAGGCGCCGATCAGAACCAGGGCAATCTTGAGACTTTTCAGCCGCGCAGCTTCTTGCATAATGGCCAGAAATTATAGACCCGTTCTTCCCTGCCACAGCCTTTCATCTGCTTCCGATGTTCACTTCCTGTAACAACATCTTTGCAATTGGTCGACCGCACTCTGGTGTATAAAGATGGGATGTTTTGCCGCGCTTGTCTCACCTGCTTCACCTTTCTGCTTCTCGCGTTGAATACCACTCTCGACTTTGCGCAGGAAAGGCCGGTAATTGCCGGAGACTACACCGGTGTACTTGGACCTCTGCATCTCAAACTGCACATCAAGGCCGACCCTGACGGCGCCACATTGCCGAGCGACTCGCAGGAAAGCCGGCGCTGGTCATTCACTAAGGGGGCGTCATGAGCACAGTCTTGTCGGAAGCCGAAGTGCAACAGGCGCTGCGCGAGCTTCCCGGCTGGAAGAGAAATGGCAATGCGATCGATCGGTTATTTCAGTTCGACAGTTTTGCGAAGGCGATGGAGTTCGCGAACCAGATTGCCGAAGCAGCAGAAGCCGTGAATCATCATCCCGACATTCTGATCAGCTACAACAAGGTGACGCTGTCGCTCGTGTCGCACGACTCCGGCGGCGTCACTAACCGCGACGTCAAAATGGCCGCACGCATCAACGAGCTGGCGCCTGCCTGATTCGCAATCTAGCCGGCTGCGGCGGCGATCGTCTTTGCCTTGCGAAAGACGTCCTCGAACATCTTGGCCGTCAGCTTGCCGGTAGCCGTGTTCTGGTTCGAGGGATGATACGACGCCAGCAACACCACCCCGTTCGGCATCGGGTAGCTAGCTGCATGCGCGAACTTGTAGGCGGAGGTTCGCTGCACAAATCCGCCTCGCTTCATATAGGCAAGATAAGCGTCAAAACCGATCTTCCCCAGAGCAACCACAACCTTCACGTCCTTGAGAATTGCCAGCTCGCGATCGAGATACGACGAGCAGTTGGCCAGCTCCGAAAGCAGCGGCTTGTTGTCGGGCGGCGCGCAACGAACCGCGGCCGTGATGTAGCAGTCGATGAGTTTCAGTCCGTCATCCCGGTGGTCCGCATTCGGCTGGTTAGCCAATCCCACCTTGTACAGGATCGGGTACATGAACTTGCCGGAAGCGTCGCCGGTGAATGGCCGGCCGGTGCGATTGGAGCCGTGCGCGCCGGGAGCTAAACCCAGCAGCAGCACGCGGGCGTGTGGATCGCCGAAGCCGGGCACCGGTCGAGCCCAGTATTCGTGATCGCGATAGGCACGGCGCTTCTCGCGACCGATCTGTTCCCGATAAGCAACCAGTCGTGGACAAAGCGTGCAGTGGATGACTTCGTTGTTGAGCACAAGCAGAGCGGAGGGCATTGCGCCCATTGTAACGGCTGCGCCCAGCAGAGCAGGCTTGCCGAAGCCACTCCTCGCAGCCTAGACTGCCTCTTCTGTCTTGTCCGCTCGAGGAGGAGCTTGTCGCGTGGTGAAATGGATTCTGGTCGTCGTATTCCTGTTGCTGGCGGTCGTCGGCCTGGTCGCGGTGCTCGGTTCGCAATTGCCGGAGCAGCATGTGGTGTCGAGGACGGTAGAGTTTCGACAATCGCCGCAGCAGGTATGGGACATCATCTCCGGACCGCCGACCTGGCGACCGGAGGTGACGCGCTACGAAATTCTCTCGCCCGACCCGCATCGCAAATGGATTGAGTACGGACGCCACGGCGAGAAGATGACTTATGAGGTTACCGAGTCGGATCCGCCCAACAAGCTGATCACGCGCATCGCCGATCCACACCTGCCATTCGGAGGCGCCTGGACCTACGAAATAACGCCGACGGCGACGGGCTCCTCGCTGACCATCACAGAGCACGGCGAGATCCACAGCCCGGTCTTCCGTTTTGTCGCCCGATACATTCAGGGATACACGGCAACCATCGACAACTACTTGAACGCACTGCGCACCAAGCTTGACTCCGCGGGATCGCCGCCGGCCTGAGGCATCCTTGAGAGTACCTCCCTGCTTCTAACTACCAGCTTGCAATCGCCTGCGGGTCAGGGAGAAGATCTCGCGATGCTTATCATCCTGTTGGTAATCTTGCTGATCCTGTCGATTGGCAGCTACCCCGCATGGCCCTATAGCCGTGGCTGGGGCTATTATCCGTCCAGCGGCCTCGGACTCGTTCTTCTGATTCTCCTAATTCTGTTGCTGCTCGGCCGTATCTGATACGTTTGCAGGTGCGATGAGAGTGGCTGCTTCCCGACGATGGTCGATTGTGCTCACCAGCCTGACGCTAGTCTTCGTGCTGGTGTGCGCGCCGGTATGTCCGGCGTACTCCGTGTTAACGCACGAAGAGATCATCGACCTGATGTGGGACCAGCAGATCAAACCTCTGCTCCTCGCTCGCTTTCCCAATTCCACGCCCCAGGATCTGTTGAAGGCGCATGCTTACGCCTACGGCGGAAGCGTCATTCAAGATATCGGTTACTACCCTTTCGGCGATCAGGTCTTCAGCGATCTGGCTCACTATGTCCGCACGGGCGCTTTTGTGCAGGCGATGATTGACGACTCGCAGGATCTCGACGAGTACGCCTTCGCCCTGGGCGCGCTGTCGCATTACGTAGCCGACATTAACGGACACCCCTATATCAATCTTTCCGTGGGCATCGAGTATCCGAAGCTAGCCCGAGAATACGGGCCTGCAGTGCCCTATGACGTCGATCACAAGGCGCACCTCCGGACTGAATTTGGCTTCGATGTGCTGCAGGTTGCCAAGGGGCGGTATGCACCCGAGAACTATCACAACTTCATCGGCTTTGAGGTTTCAGCTCCCCTACTCGAGCGTGCTTTTCTTGACACCTACGGGCTGCAACTCAAGGATGTGATGCCGAAAGAACAAATGGCCATCAACACCTACCGCCGCAGTATCAGCCAGGTCGTCCCGGAGATGACCAAGGTCGCGCTGCTGGTGAAGGGCGACGAGCTGAGCCGTGAAATTCCCAACTTCAGCCGCCAACGCTTTCTCTATCACCTGTCGAAAGCCGACTATCAGAAGTCCTGGGGCTCGGGTTACAAGGAACCGGGTCCGGGCGCGCATATTATGGCGGTGATGTTCAAGGTTGTTCCGAAGGTGGGGCCGCTGCGCGCCATCGATTTCAAGGAGCCGACCGAGAAGACCGAGAACCTGTATTTCAAGAGTGTCGATCAGACGGTTGCTCAGTACACCAAGGCACTGCAACAGGTTCACGATAAGGACTTGCAAACTCCCGAGATCAACCTTGACACCGGCAAGCCGACTGAACGCGGAGCTTACCCGCTGGCCGACGCCACTTATCGCCAGTTGCTCGACAACCTCGCCGACGACAACTTCAACTACATGAGTGCAGGCCTGCGCGATGATATGCTGCGTTTCTACGATGGATTCGGATTTCCGAAAGCGGGGACGCGGCTGGACAACTGCATCGTTCAGCGCTGGCGCAAGACCTGGATCGAAGTGAACCAGATGCGCGTCATGGAGGCGTTAGACACCTTCGACCAGCCTGTGCCCGCAACTAACACCGCCACCGCTATGCTGTACGGTTTCGAATCCCCCGACACCTGCACTCAGTAGTTCCTGTTTCAAAAGGAAAAGGCCAACCGCTGCACGGTTAGCCTGTATATAACTCGAAGACTCGGGGCCGGGCCAGTCCGCCGATGCCACACGTCGAACATCTTCCCAAGGGTGGCAAATCAATCACGGGGCGCGCTAACGCGAGACGATATCCGTAAGCTCCCACTCGATGCCATCGACTTCGTCGCGTATCACGCGGATCGCCTGCTGATGAGCCGGATGCGGCACCGGCGCGATTGCCTGCAGCGCGTGACGAATTTTGTGGTTGCGGTCCCAGACCACGTTGAGCCGCGCTGAGGCTTCCATGCGATGCCGGTAAATTCTCTTCGCCAGCTTGGTTGCTACCCAGGCAAATGCCAGGCCAAAAGCCATCTCGATAGGGAGACGGTCAGTAGCGCCATCGAAGTCGAAAAATGCGAGCCGATAGACCGCCTCGCCCGCGCCCAGCGACGCAAAGATTACGCCCAAGCCGATGATCCCGAGGGTCAAACGGTCGAATGGTCGAAGTTCGACAGATGATTGCTGTTGGCCATTGTTCCGCATTGGGGACATCCCGGTCCTCCCAAAAACAGTTCGTTAACTGAAAGCTCTATTGTGCTACAACCGCCGCCTGTTTGGAACCTCCTGATCGTGGCAAGAATCAAAAAGGCCAATCGAAATTCCGATTGGCCCTTTCCAGTTTCACAACTATTGCTACTTTACTGCGCGGGAGGAGCCGGGTTTGCCGAGGTTTTCCTTTTCCTTCTCGGCGCCGCTGCATTACGAGCCTGGCCCTTCACCTGCGTCTCGCTCACCGGAGTGGTTTCCTCCGAGAAGGTTGCGCCGGAGGGTACAAAGTAAACCTTCACAGCATTGCCGCCGGAATTGCCGGTGCGCGGCTCGATACGGCTGGCATCGATACCGCTCTTGCCTTCACCGTTCGTGAGGTAGTACTTCACGTTCACCGCGCGTTGAGCAGCAAGCTGCGGCGTATTGGAGTTCTCTGCACTTCCCACCACAAGGAAGTTCCCGCTTTGTTCGTGTTGAACGCGGAGGGCGACGTCATCCAGTACCGCTTTACAAGTATTGTCGACGCGCGCCGGCCGCTTGGCATCGCTGAAATTGCACTCCCCAATCTCGCTGACCTGGGCTGGCGCGGCGACTGGCGGAGCAGGCTGCACGTTTACCGTAGCGTTGCATGTGGTAGCCAAGCCGCGGGAATCCGTGACCGTCGCAGTCGTGGTGATTGCGCTGCCCTGCGAGGCGCCGTTGGTGTCCAGCGTCGCGCTGGCGCCCGTACCGCTGATGCGACCTGCCGTGGTAGACCACGCGTACGTCAGCGGGAAGTTATCCGGACTGGTGGCGTTGACCGTAACCGTGGATGCTTGCCCGGCCTGAACCGAGTCTGGGCTGGCTGAGCAACTGGCAACCGGCGGATGCGGCTGCTTCACGCTAAACGAGGCGTTGCAGCTGGCCACGTTGTTCTTCTTTTCCTTGGGGTCGGTGGCTGTGCCGGTTACGCTGTAGGAGCCCGGAGCCAAGCCGGCCGTATCGACATTGCCGGTCGTACCAGCGCCGGAGATCTTGGCGCCGCTGCTGGTCCAGGCGTAGCTGATGGTGTGCTTGGGATTGAAGTTTTGCGTGGTGATGTTGGCTGTCACAGGCTCGCCTGCCCAGACTTCCGTCGGCGCAAGCGAGCAACTCGCGGTCGGAGGTGCAGGCGGCTTGCCACCCAATTGCATGTTCAGTCCAACCACCGGGCCGCTCTGACTCACGTCGAATACAAACGCTTTCTTTCCTACATAGTTCGTATCCAGGTAGCGCCAGCCCAGAAAGAACCCAAACAATGGTTTGGGCTGGAAGTTCAGCAGACCTAAGCCTTGGTAGTCGAGGGCTGCGCCTCCGCCGCCGGCGTCACCTGAGGCCAGGATCCACACTTTCGGGGTAAAGAAAATCCGGAAGTCGCCGCCGGCAATTCCATCGACCCAATTGGCCGATTGAGCAAAGACCGCCTGTGAGGGTCGGAGCGTCAAGTTCAGCCCTTCATGCCAATACCGTAATCCGACAAGGGCATCGACTTTGAAATGCTCCATGTCGACGATGCGGTAGCCCACCTTGGGAGTAAAGATCAGCTGCGATTGTGTCAGCCTGATCTGGGTTTGTCCGAGATCATTCAGCGGAAGACCTTGAGTTGTGGCTACTCTGGCCCAAAGAAAATCGATAGGCATCACGAAGCGATTCTTGCGCGCTTCGACGTAGCCAGCCAATCCTCCATTGAAGTTCGACAGCACATCGGAGCCCGTCACATGCACACTGGCGTTGTGCCCGAGCACACCGACGGTGCCATTGACTCCGGGAATAAAGACATAGGGTGCTATGTCGAAGTGCCACACGCCATCATTGCTACGATTGGCCTGCTGGCTGGGGCCGTTTACCGTGGTCTGGGTTTGTGGATCGGCCGGTCTCGGATCATCGCCTGCGTGAGCCGTCGCGGATAGGGCGAAGGCCCACAGGCAAAGTACGGATAGGGTGGCAATCCACTTACTAAAAAGCTGTTTCATTACGATCTCCTGTGAATGTCTCAAATCCCAAAATGCTGCATGCCATCGTCAGGGCGCGGTAACCACGGTTTAGTAAACGCCATTGGCTCCGTAGGACGGGGTGAACCAAGTGTTGCCGCAGAGGTAATAGGTGCCTCCGCCGGGTACGGTCGGTGTAATGCAGCCTACGGGCATAATGGGATATTGCTGGCAGAGCCCGCCATTACGTAAAGCCGAGCGGCGGCCGGGGTCAACAAAACGGTGCGTCTCATCGTGATCTCCTCATCTTGTCAGCTGCGCCTTCGCAGGGTTTTTCGTTACCTGCTTCACTTTTTCACGTAGTTCGAGTTGACCTCATTCACCGTCAGCTGTTTGGAAACGCCGTTGATCGTCATATCGGCGACGTGGTTGGTTCCGTCCGGCAACTGGGCAAACTGCGCCGAGATCGTCACGGCATCGCTGGGGCTGTTCAGATACGACTGGATCTGCATGGCCACCGGGGCATGGGTCTGCTCGCTGATGGTAATGGTGACCTGGTCGTTGGGCTTGACGAAGTTCTTGATCGCCAGGCTGACGGTGCCGCTTCCGGGTTGAAGTGAAACATTGCCCTGCTGCTTTGCCTGCATCAGGCGCCCGGGATCAGGCGTGGTGTACTGCTTGGCCAGCGCTCCGATCTGTTGCCCATAGTCCTGGTACTCTTCCGTTTTCTTTTCCACCACGCGCTCTTTCATGCGGCCTTCGCGACCGCCGGACTGGGCCTTTTGATCGTTGATCAGCGTCTTCTGCTGTTGCCCGTTGACCATCTGCACCTGGTAGGTCTTGGTGTCCTTGGCGCTGCCCTTGATACTGATGGTCTCCGTTTCCGTCCATGCGTACTGAGCGAGCTTCTGCTTATTGGCGGCCATCGCATTTTTGATGGCCATCAGTTTCTGGTCCATCTCAGGATTCTGGGCCCATGCACAGATAGAGCCAAAGGCAAGTATGCCCGCCAGGGTCGTGAGAACGGCAGAACGTAGTCTCCGGAATGTTTTTGTGCAGGCTATCGTCATAGATTCCTTTCAGATCCTTCTGGAATCGCCGCTGTTGAGCGAGTCGCAACTTTGCGAGCGGCTCTCGCGAGGTGCCCCGATTGTCACGGCGCTACCGCAACGGTTGGAGGGGTCCAGGTACCATCGCCCGGCGCAGCTTGTTTCAGGTAAGCCGACAATGGTTTCACCGTGTATCGCATTGTGAGTTAAGGCTTTGGTTCGCGCTTTGAAGTTTCAGCAGATCTCCAATCTCCAGTGCAGATATGTCCGGCGATGTCTGGGTGCAGACCCGCCTCCGCCTTGCTCCGGGCGAGAGTAAGCAGGCAGCGCATGCAAATGCAGACCAACGAACCGTCGGGCTCGACGAAATGTTCGCATTGCACGGAAACCGAAGGCGCGACGTCGTTCATCATCTAGTCCTACTTTCCGCCAACCTGATTTGCCTCATCACCCGCCCCGCCGGAAACCTGGCAAATCTCTGAGGTCCAGCCCAGAATTTCCCAGGGCATTACGCAGTGTTTTCCCGGTTTCGGAGGGTCTCAATCAGTTCCATCGAACGCACGCCACCGACCTCATAAAAACTGACTTTGGGTTGTTCACCAGCCAGATCGATGGCGTTCAGCAGCGGCAGATAGGAACGCGACTGAATGTGACTGTAAAGCTCGCGTTCCGATTTCCACTGCTCCAGGTACAAAATGCTGGCGTCCGTGTCTTTGTTCTCGTAGATTCCGCACCACGTGCAGGCCGGATTTTTCCGTACACCGTGCTCCACAAACTGGAGGATTTGCAGGATCTCCTGCCGCTTATCGTGCGCGGGAAGTAACTCAATGCAAGCCATGATCATCCCGGAACCTGCCTCTCCAAGCATGCAGTTAAGGTGGAATTGAACTGAGTCCGGCGATACCTTGCGGAATCGCCAGCACTCATCAAGGTGGCCGCTTATTTTCCGCCGAGGGTGAAGTTGACGCCGCCGAAATACTTAAAGCTGTTCTGGCCTGCCGAGTACCCGGCAATGTGATTGGCCGAGAAATGCGAATAGAGGTAGTCCACCTCAACCGGCCGAATCTGGATGTGCTCAGTCAGCGCGTAGTCGACGCCGCCTCCGAACTCCATGGCAAAGCCATTGTTGTTGCCGTTGCCATTTGCGGCGCTGCAGTCATTGTTCTCGATGCACTTCAGCAAGGTGCCATAACCGTTGGAATGGAATGCCCCAAACAGCGCCTCACCGAAGGGCTGCCACTTGCCCGAATGCTTCTTGATTTGGGGGCCAAACATGTAGGTGAAGGCATTACCACTGGCCGACCCGGCATACCCATAGTTGTTCTTGAGATACGTGCTCCAACCAGTTCCTACCGCGTAGCCCTCGAAATCGGCTTTAAGACCGAAGATTGGGCTGAAGTTGTACACAAACGCGCCGCCGCCGCCATTGAAGTTCTGGCTGCTGATGTTGGCCAGGGAGGGATGAAAGTTAACGTAGGAGTATCCGCCAGCTATTTCTACTTTAGGAAAGTCATCCTGTGCGACCGAAGCTACCGTAGTAAGTACCAATACACCGAACACAAGTACAGCTAACCGATTTCTCAATCTGGTCTCCTTGGATTTGTTGAAGTGGATCTCTCAGATCAGAATGCAACCCGGGTGCCAAGACAAAGAGGACCCACCGTTGGGAGGCAATCGCCTGATGGAAAGAGGGTTAGATGAGAAGTACCTAAACGGTACGCCGAACGTGAGGAAAGGAAAGGGACGACATATCGTCCCCAGGGCGAGATGTCACACCTTTTCGGATTTGGAAGGGATGCCGAGACGCCGCATGCGGGAGAACAATGTGGAAGGATTCAGGCCCAGTATCTCCGCGGCTCCCATGGGTCCTTTGATTCGCCAACCCGTCTTCTCCAGCACGGAAACGATGTGGCGGTATTCCATCTCTTCGAGGGTGAAAGAGGCATTGGAGCCGGTGTTGGCGGCCTGCGGGATCTGCAAATGCAAACCGCTTCCATTACTGAGGATCACCGCTTGCTCGATGACATTACGAAGCTCGCGAATGTTCCCAGGCCAGGGATAGGACAGCATCGCCTGCATCGTGTTACCGGGGAGAGATCCGGCATGTTTGCGCATCTTCTTCTCAAACTCCTCGATGAATGCCTTCACCAAGGGCGGAATGTCGCCCGTGCGCTCGCGCAGCGGTGGCACGTGGATCGAGAAAACATTGAGACGGTAAAAGAGGTCTTCGCGAAATGTAGCCTTCCTCACGCATTCATCCAGATCGCGATTGGTGGCGGCAATCACACGTGCGTTTACCTTGATGGTCTTGGGACTACCCAGGCGCTCGAATTCGCCGTCCTGCAGAACGCGCAACAACTTGGCTTGCAATTCGAGAGGCAGCTCGCCAATCTCGTCGAGGAAGAGCGTTGATTCATCGGCCAGCTCGAAGCGTCCTACTTGTTTGGTCAACGCCCCGGTAAAAGCGCCCTTCTCGCGGCCAAACAACTCGCTCTCGATCAAGCTCGGCGGTAGTGATGCACAATCCACTTTCACCATCACTCGCGCCT
Organism: uncultured Acidobacteriaceae bacterium; assembly: GCA_963819055.1. Lineage (GTDB taxonomy): Bacteria > Acidobacteriota > Terriglobia > Terriglobales > Acidobacteriaceae > Bog-257. The sequence goes on from CAWFUT010000047.1 coordinate 15,263, forward strand.
TCCGCCGACTGAGCCTGTGGATCGCACGCGCGATGAGTTCCTTGCCCGTACCGGTTTCGCCGGTAATGAGCACGGAGGCGTCAGTGGGCGCGACCTGCTCGATCCGCTGAAAGACGCTGAGCAGCGCCGGGCTTTGTCCGACGATCTCGTCGAACTGCCCGGAGACGCGAATCTCTTCCCGCAGATAGTCACTCTCGGCCTGCAGGCGCTCCTTCAGGCTCTGCAGCTCCCGCTCCAGCCGTTTGGATTCCGTGATGTCGATGTTGACGCCCATGAGGCGATCAGCTCCGTCGGTGCCCGCTGAGTGCCGACGGCCCCGAGCCGAGAGCCAGCGGAGGTTGCCATCGGGCAGCACTACCCGGTACTCGACACTGTCTTCCTTGCCCGATTGCATGGCTTCTTGAATGCGGCCGCGAATCATCTCGCGATCGTCGGCATGAATCATGGTGAAAAATGCGGCAAGGTCGAAGTCCGTGCGGGGAGCGATGCCGAGCAATTGGAAGTTTTTGTCGGATGACCAGATTTTTCCGGTCTCTTGTTCCACGGTCCATAAGCCTGCGTTTGCAGACTCGGCCGCCAGGCTGAGGCGGGCCTCGCTCTCGCGTAACGTCTCCTCGGCATGCTTGCGTGCCAAAGCATTGGCAAATACCTGGGAGATGACCTGCAGCCTCTTCTGCAATATCTCCGGCCACTCCCGCTCGTGCCGCGTTGCGTCGAAGCTAAGCACGCCGAACACCTGTCCGCCGCCGGCGGAGAGCGGGAAGCCCAGAGACGACTTGACGCTGTATGCTTCGTAAGTCTGCCTATCGATTGCCGCTTCCGGCGGGAGGTCCGACGTCCTCGCTAAACACAAAATCTCATTACACATCAACCTGCTTAAGGCCCACGGAAACGTTTCGTTGCCGTTCATCCGATGGGGCGGCGAAGCCAGCTCCGGACTGCGATAGTAGTGGGTCAGGATGAAGGTTCCGGGATCATCCCCGGACGTCTGCCACAGAGTGGAGTGCTCGAGCTCAAGAAACTCGCAGATACTGCGCTGGGCATCCTCGATCAGGCGATCGACGCGGTCGGCTGGAACAGCGATGAAATGCGAGGAAAGGTCGGATACGACCCTTTCGAATCGCAAGTTCTCTTCCAATTCAGCGCGGAGATCAATCTCCGGTAAAGCCCTCATCCCCTAACTCTCACTTTCTTTGAGCTGGCAGCAGGTTTAGACGGTGCATTCCCCCGGGCGACGACAGAAGTGCGTAAATCTGTGTGATTGCAGTCAGAATACCGGAAATCGATGCGGTTTAAGCATGGATCGCATGGCGCTTCGTGCAACTTTGGTAGGGCATGGCCCAGTCAGGCCCTGCCAACTTTTCCGTCACGGAACTGACAAACTTGGCAGTTCCCTGCCCAGGATGGCCGGAATAGTGTTGTGCAGCGACTTGGGGTTTCGCCATGCACTTTATGCGGACGTGGTTGCTGGCGGTACTTCTCCTGCCTGTAATCTCCCACCTGCCTGCCGAAGCGCAGGTATCGCAGTTTCTGCCCGAGGTTGACGCGTATGTGGGAATCCGCGCGGGCTCGCAATTGTGGTTTCAGGCCAAGCAAACTCGAGAAGATCAGGCGCCTACCCAAGCCGAGATCGGCCCCAGCCTCGACTTCTTCATTAAGCCTCTAGTCAAGCTGAGTAACGCAACCCTGTTCGACCTGGATCAAACAAAGCAGCGGCTGCTTGTTTTCTCGGTCGGATATCGATACTTGCCTTCACCGAACGCTCCCTCCGAGAACCGGATCCTGCTGATGGCAACTTCCAACCTGCCCATGAAGGGCTCTCTGCTCATCTCCGACCGGAATCGGATGGAAGTTAACTTTACGGGCGGAAGTTCTTATTGGCGCTACCGCAATAAACTGAGCGTGCAGCGCGCGATCCGACTCGACTCCTATCATCCGTCGCTGAGCGGCAGTGCTGAGGTCTACTACAACAGCCGCTACCAGAAGTGGAGCACTACGGCAATCTATGCCGGATGTATTTTTCCCATTGGCACGAAAACCGAGCTGAACCCCTATTATGAGCATCAGAACAGCACGGGCCATAGTCCCAATACCCAGATCAATGCCGCGGGACTGATCCTGAACATCTTCCTGCGGGGCCAGGACTAATTTGCGCACGCCGGCTTGAGCTTTCGGTGCACACAAGCTATGATCGGGCCGCAATGACAGCTTCGGAGTCAGAACACGCAAGCTTCTTCGAAGGCTTTCGTCCCGTTGCCATGGTAATCAGCGCGATCGGCGGTTGCCTGTTCCTCTGCGGCTTTATGGTTGAGGGCGACAACGGGGTGGGTCGTGCTTTGGGACTGCTCGGAATCGCGATTGTGCTATGCGGGATCGCGACCAATCTGGCGCTGCAATCGTCCTCGACCAACCTCGACGCGCAACATAAGCGTCATTTGATTGTCCAGGTGATCTTCACCTCGTGTCTGGCCCTGGCTGTCTTTGCTCTAGCCGGATATCTACTTCACTACGGACACCTGCCACACTTTATGCCGGCACGCTATCACGACGAATATCACGTCAAGCGGCTGACGGATCTGGGACCTCCGGTCCTTTCGCCAGTTGTTGTCCGTTCGATTGCGGGTTGAACTTCGCTGCACCCAACTTTGAGCAACAAAAAAAGGAGAGCTCTGCGCTCTCCGTTTGAATCCATCAAAGACCAGCTCTTCTAAATGTCGTAATACATCTGAAACTCATAGGGATGCGGACGCAACCGCATGGCGTTCACTTCCTTCTCGCGCTTGTAGTCGATGTAGGTATTGAGCATCTCTTCGGTGAAGACATCGCCCTTCAGCAGGAACTGGTAATCGCGCGCCAGGCAGTCAAGAGCGCTCTCCAGTGAGCCCGGCATCGACGGCACTTTCGCCAGCTCCTCCGGACCCAGATCGTAGATATCCTTGTCCAGCGGCTGGCCGGGATCGATTTTGTTCTCGATGCCGTCGAGTCCGGCCATCAGCATGGCCGAGAAGGCGAGGTATGGATTGCAGCTCGGATCGGGCGGACGGAACTCCACGCGCTTCGCCTTCGGTGACGCCGAATACATCGGGATGCGACATGCGGCCGAGCGATTGCGGCGCGAATATGCGAGATTCACTGGAGCTTCAAAACCCGGGACGAGTCGTTTATACGAATTTGTTGTCGGAGCGATCAGCGCCGACAGGGCTGGGCCGTGCTTGATCAGCCCTCCGATATACCACAGCGCCATCTGCGAAAGGCCGGCATATCCATCGCCGGCAAACAGCGGCTTGCCGCCTTTCCATAGCGACTGGTGACAGTGCATGCCGCTGCCATTGTCCTGGAAGAGCGGCTTGGGCATGAAGGTCACAGTCTTGCCGTACTGGTTGGCGACGTTCTTCACCACGTACTTGTACAGCATCATCGCGTCGGCGGACTTAATCAGCGAGTCAAACTTCAGGTCGATCTCGGTCTGGCCGCCCGTCGCAACTTCGTGATGATGACACTCAACGACCAGGCCGCAGTTCTCCATCGTCAGCGCCATTTCGGTGCGCAGGTCCTGATAGTGATCGGTCGGTGGGACCGGGAAGTAGCCTTCCTTATAGCGCGGGCGATAGCCAAGGTTGTTTTCCAGGCGGCCGGAATTCCAGCGGCCTTCTTCGGCATCGATGAAGTAGAAGCCCTCGTGCTCGTTCTGATCGAAACGCACGTTATCGAAGATGAAGAACTCGGCTTCGGCCCCGAAGTAGGCGGTGTCCGCCAGGCCGGTCGAAGCGAGATACATCTCCGCCTTCTTGGCGATGTAGCGCGGATCGCGGTCATAACGCTGCTTGGTCACCGGATCGATGACGTCGCATACCATCACCAGCGTGGGAACCTCGGTGAACGGATCGAGCATGTAGCGTGAGGCATCGGGGATGAGCAGCATGTCGCTCTCGTGAATCGCCGCCCAACCGCGGATCGATGAGCCGTCCATGCCAAAGCCTTCTTCGAACGACGCGTCACTCAACTGATGGATGGGATAGGAAACGTGGTGCCACAGTCCGGGGATATCGGTGAAGCGCAAATCGAGAATCTGTACATTATTCTCTTTCACGAACTCCAGGACTGCCTTCGGGTCAGGCTTGGCGTCAGCCATGCAGAACTCTCCTTATGATTGCGTGCCTCGACCATGGAGGCTGGTTATCTGGGCGGTATAAGAAATGCCTTCGCGGACTTCCGCCATGCGGATGTGCGGAGTCAGAAGACATTCCGGGGTAAAAAGTCGCGACTGCGACTTGCATCGAGTGGGGATTGCGCGTGTGGCGATGGACGTGGTCCTAAACCCACAGATCAGGGTACGGGGCGGGAGTCAGCGAGGGAAATCCATTGTTTTTATAGCGGCGATAACATCTCTTTATACGCCTTAAAGGCCTGATTCGATTCGACTGAAGGGGCTGCGGCCATCCTCGACCGCATTCATCTGGGGCAGGTTCGCTGCATAGTGCAACCAAAAGCCGCATTTAGTTAGTGCGGGTCTTCTTGATCAACTTCATGGCCGTCTTTGCATCTTTCACGCCCAGCAGTTTGAACTTTGTGCCTCTAGCCTTGTTATAAGCGACGAAGAAGTCTTCCAGCTCTTTGATCATTCTGCTGTTCAAGTCCTTCGGCTCTTTGATGTCGGCGTGGGTGTGAGAATGACTGGCGACGGCTAGTACGCGGTCGTTGCGAACAGTTCCGTCGTCATCGGTCTGTTCGGCTTGAATGACGCCCACAATGCGCGACTCCACCACACATCCGGTGAACGCCGGCTCATCCATCAACAATAGAACGTCGGTCGGATCGCCGTCTTCGTCTTTGGTCTGCGGAACAAAACCGAAGTCGTACGGAAACGTCATCCCTTCGGCCAGGATGCTGCTCAATGTGTAGGCGCCAAGCCTGGGATCGTAAGCAAACTTGTTGCGGCTGCCCTTCGGCGTTTCGATCACCACCCGTAGAGTTTTATTGCCGGTGTTGAACGGGTTGATCTGCTCGGGAGATTTCAGCTTGCTCGTTCTTGCCATGGTTTGTGGGCACCACTCCGAGTGCAACCTAGGTAGATGCCGGCAAAGCCCTGCATGGATGCCGCCGATTGGATACACTCGCGTTAGGTCGCGTGCGGAGGAGCGATTCAACTGGTGGCCCATCATCTGCGAAGCGCGGTTCGAATGTCAGCTTTCATGAGAGCTGCCTTTCGCGGTCTGTGGCGGCATCGCGCGCTTCCGGCCAACGTCTCCCGCAAACAGTGTGCCGAGTGGCTGCACGAAACCTGTGTTCGCGGATTACAGGCGATTCACGTACAGCGCGAAGTTCACGGAACGCCGCCCACCTGTGGAATGATCGTCAGCAATCACCTCAGCTACCTGGATATTCTCTGCTATAGCGCGGCTGTGCCTTGCGTCTTCGTCTCCAAAGCTGACGTGGAGGAGTGGCCCATCTTCGGCACATACGCGCGCTGGTCGGGCAGCGTCTTCGTTCGCCGCCATGACCGCAACGATGCCGCACGCGCCAACGTCAACGTGAGCGAAAGCCTCTCCGACGGGGTGCCGGTGGTGCTGTTCCCCGAAGGCACGACCACCGATGGCCATCGGGTCCTGCGCTTTCACTCCACCATGTTGCAACCGGCGATTGACGTGGCCGCACCGATCACGCCCTGCGCGATTCGCTATGAGTTGGACGACGGTGATCCTGGTCACGAAATCAGCTGGTACGGCGACATGACCCTGCTGCCACACTTCTGGAATCTCGCGGGCAAGAAATCCATCCGCGCCCGAATTGCATTCGGCGAGCCGCTGATTGCGACGGGAGACCGCAAGCAACTTAGTCGCATCCTGCAGGAACAGGTGGTCAGCCTTTACGGCAGCGGCAGTGCAGTTGAACCCGTTGCCAGCGCAGCCGACCAATAAATTCGCTTGACGCCCCGGTAAGTGGCGTTCTACCGGCTGGGTCCTGCTTGTATACTCCGTCCACTCCTTTTTTTAACAATCAACCGAGACCCAGCACAAGCGCGCGCCACCGCCAGCTCTGACAGGGGCCAAGCAAGAATCCGTTGATCCCGATTCTTGTCTGCAGATTGTTGCTGCACGGTGGCGCCGGTTCTTCCCACGTTGAACCAACGGTAGGCGAACATTGGGTAGCGCTACAACGCCGGTGTCTCTACACGAAACGTGAGCCCTGGAGAGAAACCCTCTCCTGCGCCCACACATTCTCAGAGGAGATTGTCATGTCAAACGTCAGCGTTCACTATAAGGTCTATCTCACCGCGGGCCATCATCGTCAGCCGCGCAACCAGAACTCCGAACTCGAACCCAATCCGCCGAGCGGAGGCAGCAATATCAGCGGACCCTACCAGCCCCAATACATTCCCGTACTTTCCTACACGCAGAATGGCCAGAATGTCCTGGCGCAGTTGATCTTCTGGAGCGTCACCGACGGCACCAACGGCACCACCTATCCCGCCCAACCGCTGACGGTAAATGTTGGCGGAGCAAACCTGACTATCACAGCGTGGTACCTGCCCATTGGCGGCGGGAATGGCGGAGGTCCGGCCATCATCGACGACGCCTTCTCGGCTGCGAAGGGCGACTTCATTGACGACACGTTCGTCACCGTCACCAGCGATCCGTCGCTGACCAGCCAGGCAAATGTCGTCGGCATTGTGCCCACGACGAACGCCGAAACGCTGCAAGCGGCACACTCGGTCAACTCCACCAGCGAGCCGTTCTCCAAGTGGATGTCGTTCGGCGCAGGCACGGCCAACGGCAGCAGCGACACACTGAGTGTTCCGGCGCAGTCGGTGGGCATGGCGATTGCTCTCTACCAACGCTCGGATGTGAACTTCAACCCGCCACGTGAGGGAGGCATCTACGGCACGCTTATCGGCGGAGTTGCCGTGGATGGCGGTGGGCAGATCGTCATCAACGGCATCCCGCATCCGGTCGATCCGTGGGGACCGTTGGTGGTCCAGCTGGTACAGGCAGCGCTGACCAGCGCCGGATCAAGAGGCTTGGCGGGCCGAATTGGCGCAGAGGTGCGGCAACTGACGGCACGATCCGTGTTGCAGAGCATCCGCACGGCGCTTCCAAATATCGAGAAGGAAGCTCAGGGGAAAGAAGAGTAACGTAGCGATATAGTCAGCCGCGCTCATGATTCGTCGTAGGCGCGGCTGACTTTGACTTTGGATAATCCTCCATCGCGAGCAATCCGGGAAACCCGGTTTCGGAAAAGAGAACTCGCCCTACCGAATTTCACCGGGATTGGGTTTGTGCTACCCTGCGCCTACTCAAATCGGAGACAGCATGGCCGAGAATAAAATCAAACTGACTGCAGCTGGCGTCGATGACTTTATCAACTCGCTGCCCGAGTCCCGCCAGGCCGACGTCAGGGCCCTTGTGAAGCTGATGCAGTCGGTATCGCGCCAGACCCCAAAGATGTGGGGGGCGTCCATCGTCGGCTTTGGCAGCTATCATTACCGCTACGACAGCAGCCGCGAGGGCGATATGCCGCTGGTTTGCTTTTCGCCGCGAAAGTCCGGCAATGTCGTTTACATCTGCCCCACCGCCAAGACACTGCTTAACAAGTTAGGCAAGCACAAGCTCAGTGGCGGCTGTCTGCACATCAAAAAGCTCTCCGATGTCGACTCCGCGGTACTAAAGACAATCGTGGCCAACTCTTACACCAAGACGAGAGAAAAGTATTCGAAGTAGTTGCCAGATGCCGAAATCTGCCGATCAACAATAAAAGCTGCCTGGCAGACGTAACATCGCCAGGCCTCGGAACCGGAAGGCTCGTTAGCCTTAAAGTTGTCAGGCCTTGGCGCGGTCGGCCTTCTCTTCTTCTTCCTCGAAGGGCAGCGGCACGTTTTCGATCTCCTGCCAATCCTGCGCCTGCAATTCGCGTGGGGTTTTCTCCAATTGCGGCAGTTCGGGCAGGGATTCGGCAGCCAGAGCGCGGTCGAGATCGGGAAACTTACGAGCGACCGGCAACACGCGCCGCTCCATCGAGCTGATCATCTCGTTGTAAGACTGCACCGCGCCCCCGAGTCTCTTCCCTAATGATTCCAGGTGATCAGTCATGGTACAGAGGCGTTCGTACAGGAGTTTTCCCGCTTCGCTGATGTGGCGCGCGCTTTCGGCCAGGTTCTTCTGGTTCCAGCCGTAAGCGACGGCCTTCAGCAGCGCGATCAACGTGGTCGGCGAGGTGATGATCACCTTCTGACTGACGCCGTACTCGATCAGCTCCGCATCCGCATCCATCGCGGCGCGGAAGAAGACCTCGCCCGGGAGGAACATCACGACGAACTCGGGCGTGCATGGCAAATGCGACCAGTAATTGCGGCTGGCCAGCGAATCGATGTGCTGCCGCACCTGACGAGCGTGATCTTTCATTCTGGCTATGCGCGTCGGGTCGTCGGTCGCTTCCATTGCGGCCAAGTACGCTGAGAGCGGGACCTTGGCATCGACGACGACCTGCTTGCCTCCGGGCAAGTCGACGATCACGTCAGGCCGATAGCGGCGCTCGTCGTCGTTGAAAGAGAGCTGCTCCTTGAAGTCGCAGTGCTGCATCATGCCGGAGAGTTCGAGGACGGTGCGGAGCTGTAGTTCTCCCCAGCGGCCACGCGCCTGGGGCTCGCGCAGCGCTTTGACCAGATTGCCGGTCTCCGACTGCAACGCCTTTTGCGTTTCCAGCAGGGACTGAACCTGAGCGGTCAGAGCGCCGTAGGCATGACTTCGCGATCGCTCCAGCTCTTGGATCTGCTGGTTCATGCCGACTAGCGACTGCGAGATCGGCTCGACCAGGTTTCGAACTGCCTGCTCTTTCTGCGCCAGCTCGCCGGCAGCTTCCGTCTGCGAGGTCTTCAGAACGGTCTTCGCCAGTTGCAGGAAGTTGGCATTATTGCTGTCCAGAGCCGCAGCGGCCAGAGCCTTAAAGTCAGACTTTAACTGTTCCCTCGCATCAGAAAGCAGCCGCAAGTTCTCTGCAGAGTGCTTGCGCTCTGTAGCCAGGATGCCGTCGAGAGCGGCACGGGCTTCGGTAAGTTGCCGGATTTCGGTTGTCTGGCGTTGCAGCGTAGCCTGCGCCGTCGAGAGTTGCTCGACCAAGGCGCGCTTCTTCTCTGCCAGCTCGGCCGTGTGGGTACGGGAAATCAGCGTTGCGAAAGCATAGCCGACGGCGAGCATTACAACTGCGAGCAGTAAGGCCACAGGCAAAGTCATGAGTGGGTCCCGGGAAATACTCCCGTCATTGTATGGCGTGCTGGAGTAGAAGGAAAGGCGAAAGTACCTTGGCAGTTACGTCCCCATCCGACAAGTTTCGTTTTGTCGACGGCACCCGTCACGCCTCAACCCGTCCATATTGGCTAAACTAGTTCTTTGCACTGATTCGCTCGATACGCGGAACGAGGGTCATCATCATGGCAAGTGGTAGTGGTAAGCGGGGTGTTATTGGCATTCTCACCGGTGGTGGCGATGTGCCCGGACTGAATCCGGCTATTCGCGCGGTCACCATCAGGGCGTTGCGCGAGGGCTACGAGGTTATCGGGTTGCGGCGAGGCTGGGCCAGCTTGATCGACATGGTCCGCGACAAGGGTTACGACAACAGCGACAACTTCCAGCGCCTGACGGAAGAGCGGCGTCAACCGTGCCGGCCGAACCGGCGGCACGTTTCTGCACACCTCGCGCACCAATCCCAGCCGGGTGAACAAGGATGATGTTCCCACTGCATCTGCGGGAAAGCCTATCAGGCGAGCGCAACGACCTGACCGCTGAAGTGCTGAAGAATCTCGAGTGGCTTGGCATCAACTACCTGATTCCTATCGGCGGGGACGACACCCTGAGCTACGCGGTGCGCCTGTTCCAGGAAGGCGTGAAGGTTATCGCCATCCCAAAGACGATGGACAACGACGTTCCGGGAACCGATTACTGCATCGGCTTCAGCACCTGCGTGACCCGCATCATCGAGATGGCCAATCGCCTGCGCACCTCGGCAGGTTCGCACGAACGCCTGCTGGTGCTGGAAGTTTTCGGCCGTTACGCCGGTTTCACCGCCATGCTGCCGACCATGGCCGGCGCCGCCAATCGCTGCGTGATCCCGGAGTACAAGTTCAACATCGACCGGTTGACCGACTTGCTGATCTATGACCGCAACAAGAATCCCAGCAAGTATTCGGTGGTGCTGGTATCGGAAGGTGCAATGTTTGAAGGTGGCGACATGATCTTCGAACGCGAAGTCAAAGACGCCTTCGGTCACAAGAAGCTGGGCGGAATTGGCAACATTGTCTCGGAGCGGATCAAGGAGCTGTCGGCGCGCTACAACTCCGGCAAGCCCCTGGATGTGATGACCAGAGCCTGGGATATCTGGTGCGCTGCGGCGACCCGGATGCCATCGACTCGATTGTGCCCATGGCTTACGGCAATCTGGCGCTGGATCTGCTATTGACGAACGTGCACGGGCGCTTGGTGGTATTGCGCAACGGCCGCTACGACAACATGCCGATCGATGTGGTGGTCTCGACGAAGAAAGTTGTCAACGTGAAAGACCAGTACAACACCGATCGGCTGCGTCCGCGTTACAAGAGCTTCGAGATGAAGCCGCTGTTCATCATGACCAGCGATCTCGGCTGATGCTGGGTTCTCTCACTACCGAGCTGCAAACAAGATCGTTCTGTCGGTTGGAGCTTGGCAGTGAGTTCTTTGTGACGACGTTACGCGAGTCCCTGTCCCTCTCCGGCAGCCGCAGCTGGCGGCTTTCGCCTGGGACTTCGGCGATGACGGGAAGGTCCGGCGCCTTCGAGCGCTTGGGTTTCCGCTACGGCCATCGCGGCGGATGTCGAACCAGCCCTGACCGCGCCCCAAACGATGAACAGGTTCGTCACCAGCACCACGGTAAAAGCCATCGCCGGCAGGAAGCTGAACGTGGCACCGCGAGCCTCGACGATGGCCAGCGCCAGAACAGCGGTGACCAGGCCACGAGGCAGCATCCAGAACAGCAGCTCGGTTTGCTCGCGGCTAACGTCACGCACCACCCAGCGACTGCCCTGCATGGCGATATAACGGGCCAGCACCAGCGCAACCAGGATTCCGATGATCGGAACGATGTATTTGACGGCTGACAAATTGCGCGACCACGCCGAGCAGCACGAAGAAGAACGATCGCACCAGGAAGCTGAATTCGGCATGAAAGGCCATCATGCGCGCGCCCTGACGCGTCATGTGCGGCGTGCGCGGCAGGTTCGCCAACGTGACCCCGAAAATCAGCGCCGTCAGAAGCCCGCTGCCGTGGAAGTAATCGCCCAGCGCGTACACTCCGAGCACAACGCCCAGGTTCAGAATATTGGCATTCGGCATGCCAGCCACCTTCGGCCAGATCTTCGACCACACCGCGCCAACAATGAAACCGACCAGCAGCGAGACGATGATGTGATGAGAGAAGTCGCTGGCCAAACCTCCCAGCAGCGAGCCCTCGCCTCCCGACTTCAGCAAGCCTCCCACCAGAAGCACGGCAATTACTTCTCCCAGGGAAGATTCGATCGTGAGGGTGATCTTCACCGGGTCGGGCGTGTTGATCTGCTGCAGCGCTGGTATGACGATGGTGCCGCTGGTGCATCCCAGAGCTGCCCCGAGCAACAGGCAGTCTGTCCATGCCAGATGTAGTAGCCAGTGGCCCATGACGGCGATCAGCGCGAGGCTGAGGCCGAAACTCAAGACGACCAGCAGCAGTCCAGCCGGAAAGTAGCGCATAGCTTGACGAAGACGCAGTTCCAAGCCGCCTTCGAAGAGAATGAGGATGAGCGCCAACGTCCCAAGGATACTGATGAGGCCTTCAAAGTGCTGCGGATTAATCCAGTGCAGAATTGGACCGAGGGTGATTCCGATCAGCAACAGCACGATGATGTCGGGCACGCGCGTGAGCTTGGAAAGGCGATTCGCGGCCACCGCGAGAACCAGCAGCGCAGCCGGTAGGCCAAAAATGTAAGCCATGTGCATGGAAAGAGGCTCTTCGTACCGGCTTCCCTGGCGTGAAGGGTCCGGGTCTTCGGGAATTGTGTGCTGCTGATGATATTACGAACTGGCCTGCAGAATGAATAGCGCTTTGGTAGGAACCAGGGAAAAGTGTGCCCGTGATCCTTGCACGGTCGCGGGCACACCAAAGGACTAGGCTGCTTTAGCCTCGACGTTGACCGCATTGGCAATTTTGGTGAGCGTCTGATCTGCTGCTTCTTCCTCGTCCAGCGTCTGCTGCAAAAGCCGCGCGTGCTCTTCCCGTCCCAACAGTTTGGCGTAGGTTCGAACCGTGCCATAACCGGCCATCTCGTAGTGCTCCACGCGCTGAGCGGCGCTGATGATCCCCGCATCCACGGTACTGGGATCGCCGCCTGCCGACACGATTTCGTCGCCTTCTTTGATCACACCCTTCATGCCCTTGCAAGTTTCGCCAGTAGGCTTTTCACTCAGCGTCTGGAAAATCTGCTCCAGGCGTTTGACTTGGGTCCGAGTTACGTTGAGATGTTCCTGCAAAGCGTTCTTCAGCTCGGAATTGTGCGCCGCGTCGACCAGCTTGGGTAGCGCATCGGTAATCTGCTTTTCCGCGTCGTAGAGATCGCGCAGCTCTTTCAGGTAAAGCTGCTGCAGGTTTTCGAGTTTCATTGAAAACAGGGCCATGACACCTCCAGATTTTGGTTGAATCAGGCAGTGAGATGACAGGTATGCGGCCTGCGTTGGAAGTGCTTAGCAAGAATCGAAAGCTGCTGTCCATAATCCTGAGCGGCTGAGAAATTCACTGGCGTGGAGAACGAAAATCTTGGATTTGAGGAATCGATTTCTTCCCTGCCCCGTCCAATGCAAAGGATAGATTATGCGAATTCATGATAGAGCTGACTACGCTTACGACCTCGAACAATCCATCGATCCGTCAACCCAACTACGAACTGGGTGGAATTTCCACATCTTTCGGCTACGTCCGATTGAACAGGTTATCGAGGCTGGCGAAGCAAAAACGCGCGAAGAGGCTGAGAAACTGGCCAAGCGCGCAATTTCACGTATGGTGCAGAAGGAGCGTAAGGCCGCCTAAATGCTGGGGTTAGCCAGCGCAAGTTGTGCGCCGGCAAAATTCAGTTGACCTTGCATAAACTGGGCTCGGATTTTGAGCCTACCCCGCGACTTTGGCATCAAATGTATTAGTTCGATTGATACGCATTTAGTATTTCTCTTCGAGCCCCGCCTTCCTTAGCGGGGCTTTTCGTTATTGTCCCCAAGCCGCGACGAACCCGCCGAGATCCCTGATTGATTTGGTTTGGTAACTGACTCGGGCAGCTAGGCTCCTATCAAACCCGCAAACACCTTCTCGTACTTTTCCGCGATGGCCTCCCAGCGATACAGAGCGTCGGCGCGTTGCTTTGCGCTCGTAGCTAATTGTTCCCGGATAGCGGCGTTGTCGAGCAGCGATTGGAGTTTGGCAGTCAACTCCGGTTCTGATTTGCCGTAACGAACCGCTGCTTCCCCTGCGGTCTCAACGTTCTCTGGAGTATCGAGATACAGGACTGGATTTCCTGCTGCCATCGCTTCGATCAGGGCGGGATGGACACCTCCGATTTCACAGGCGAAGACAAAGATTCCCGCGTGCTTTTGTAGCGCCCAGTATCCATCGCCGTAAATCGCGCCGGTGAAGCGCACACGATCGTCGCCCAGCGATTTCAAACGGTCGATATAGCCGGTGTCGTAGGGATTGTCGCCGACCATGACCAAGGGCCAGTCGCTGCGAATATTGCGCCAGCTCCGCAAAACAAGGTCGGGATTGTTCTCCGGCTCCAGCCGGCTGACATACAGAACGTAGCGGCCGGATTCGAGATTGAAGCCGTTCAGGTTGTAGTCGCCCGCAGGCATCTCGGAGCCGTAGCCGATGACAACGGATTCGCTCTTGTACTTCGCCAGGTAATAATCGTGAATGGCCTTCGCGTCGGTCACGAGTTGGCTGGAGCTGAAGGAAGACATCCACTCACAGAGGTGCAGCACCTGCGCGCCCAGCCCCTTCCACTTCTCACGCTTGCGATCGAGACCGTCGACGTTAAGCACCACAGGTTTGCCGAACAAACGCGGGATGTAAGCAAAAGGACTATTGGCGACATTGCAGAGCAGCACGATGTCGTTATCGCTGAAGGCCACACGCACAGCGGCAAAGAATGTGCTGACCCAGGTGTCGAGATGCTTCTGATGCAGGCTGGGTACGATCACCCGGCGCACACGCTTATCGTACACATCATCGGGACTCGTAAACGCTCGACGGCAGTAGACCGTCACCTGGTGGCCGTGGTCGGCGAAGCGCGAGCTGATCTGCTCGGCAAAGCGCTCAAAGCCGCCATAGCGATTAGGAATGCCGCGAGTTCCGACGATGGCAATTTTCATGAGGAAGGCGATTAGCAATCAGCAACAGCGCTTGGCAGTTGGCACTTGGCGTTTAGTCAACAACTACATCAGGCGTCGTCCTGAGCGGAGCGGGCGCGTTAGCGACCGCGGAGTCCAAGGATCCCCACCGTCACCAAGCCGATCATACAGAATCTCCAACTGGCGACTGGTCACTGGCAACTGTTTTCTCCGCATCAATCGCCCGCGGCCTGCTGCTGAACCACCATAACAAATCGCGATCGGAGACGCGGCGGCGCGCCTGAATAATGGCGCGTTTGCGGCGAATGCTGTCGCGCACCTTCCACCAGTACGTTGTCGCCGACCACAAGCGGCGATCGCGCACGGCGGCGTACCCGAAGGTCATCAGGTCACGCCACGCGACCGGAATTGCCAGCCGCCAGCACAGCCATCCCGAAGCATTCTTCCCGCGCATCAGGAAGCGGTTCTTCGCCGAGTGCCAGTTGATGATGAGCGGCAAGTCCTTTCGGCGCTCCGGCGTCACTCGTCTCACGTGCCAGGCGACAGCAGCCGGAGTGTACAAACACTTCCAACCCAGCACCTGCGCACGCCAGGCCAAGTCGCCGTCCTCGCGGAAAGCGAAGAAGTCCTCATCGAAGAACTCTCCTTCGACGGAGACATCCTCGATGAAACTCCTGCGAAAGAACGCGGCCGCTCCGCTTGCGCCGAAAACATACTGCACGCGATCGTACTGCCCGCAATCGACCTCTTCGGCGCCGCGGTCCAGATGCCGCATCGTAGGGGTGAAATAAATGCCGGTCGAATCGATAACGTTAGTCTTACTCGGCTCAATCTCGGCGGATGTCTGGCCCGCCAACCGCCGCTTCTGACGTTCGGAAGGCTGCCAGCGAAGCAGCTTGCCGCAAAGCGAGCCGACCTCGGGATGGCTTTCTCCTGCGGCAACCATTCGAGTAACAAAGTACGGGCTGAGCAGCACATCTGGATTCAGGCACAGAACCCACTCGCCACGCGAAGCGTGAATCGCCTGGTTCTGGCCAGCGGCAAAGCCAATGTTCTTCTCGTTGTAGAGGACACGCCAATTCGCTTTCGTCTCAACCTTGCAGAGAATCTCACGCGTTCCGTCCTCCGAGGCATTGTCGACAATGATGACCTCGAGCTCGCGATAGTCCTGAAGGTTCAGTGCGGCAAAGCACTCCTCAAGGTGTTTCGCCGAGTTCCAGGTTACGATTGTGACGGAAACCATGACTAGAGGTACGCTCAATTAGCGCAAGCTTCCAGTTTAGACGGTTAGTTATCAATTGGACTGGCCGGCTAGCACGATGCCGAGCCCGACTAATGAACTTCGTCCGCAGTGGAAAGCCGGTCCAGAGCGTCTTTGGCCAACTCCGTATTCGGTCCTTTAGCCGCAAGTTCAAATTCGATCCGCGCTTGGCCAGATTCTCCCAAGGCGTCCAGCGCTGAGCCGAGGTAGAGTCTCACCCGTTGCTCGTCCTCCAAGCGACTTGACCGAAGGAGTCGGGAAAGAATGTTGACTGCTTCTTCGTACCGCTCAACGTGAACCAGTGCATACCCGTGTCTCTTGTCGAGTTCCTCAGCAGATTCCAAGTCTTCATTCAACAGATCACGGTAAGTTGCCGCAATGCGCTCATACAAATCGCAAGCGGTTTGCGGTTCGGAGTTCAAAGCCCGACAATTCGCTTCCGCTACTTCGATTTGTAGCATCAAGTCTCTTTCTCCTGTAGCAAACTGCTTTGCTCGTTCGACTTGTGCTAACGCTTCCGCCATCCTTCCGAGATGCGCCCAACACATTGATTGGCCGAGTGACAGAACTGCACGATCGCGGTCGGATTCACAGAGAGGTTCTAGCGAGATAAATTGTTGAAGAGCTTCACTGGCGCGGCCGG
The DNA here is from genome assembly GCA_963819055.1 of uncultured Acidobacteriaceae bacterium. Taxonomy (GTDB): domain Bacteria; phylum Acidobacteriota; class Terriglobia; order Terriglobales; family Acidobacteriaceae; genus Bog-257. The sequence goes on from CAWFUT010000047.1 coordinate 31,557, forward strand.
TCCTTCCCATCCGATTGGCATCCGAGACTGTGGTCCAGTCGATCGCCATTGCTCTCCGATGATGGCTGACATTTAGCGTCCACTGCTTTTACGGCAAGTCTAGCAGCTGCTAGTACGCCCCACGCCCCGACAACACAATAGGAATGGTGCGCAGAAAAATCTTCGTGTCCAGCCACAACGACCAAGTGTCGATGTACTTGAGGTCGAGTTGCATCCAGCGGTTGAAGTCTACGTGGCTGCGCCCTTCGAGCACCCAGATGCAGGTCAGGCCGGGACGCATGCGCAATCGCCGGCGCTGCCAATCCTCGTACTGCTCCACTTCTTCCGGAACCGCCGGACGAGGGCCGACAAACGACATTTCGCCGGAGAAGATGTTCCAGAGTTGCGGCAGCTCGTCGAGGCTGAAGCGGCGGAGCCATCGGCCCACCGTCGTAATGCGAGGGTCATCGCTGATCTTGAAGACCGGGCCGTCGAGCTCGTTGAGCTGGTGCAGTTCAGCACGCATCTGCTCGGCATTGTTGATCATGGAACGAAATTTGTAGAGCGTGAAGCGTCGCCCCCCCAAGCCACAGCGGGTCTGCTGAAACAGCACTGGGCCCGGCGAGGTGATCTTGATCATGGCCGCGATCGCGAGCAGGAATGGCGACAGAATCACCAGAGATGCGAACGACAGCGCGACGTCGAAGATGCGCTTGAAGAAGAGCCGCAGCTCGCTGTCGGGCGCGCTCGACAGACTCAGCAGTTGTACTTCGCGGAAGTTCTCCAGGTATACACGCGAGTAAGCCGGTGGCAGGAACTCCAGCTGCAACCGCGTGCGAATGCCGAGGTCGGCGCAGTGTTGCATCACTGGTTCCAGGCGCGCCAATTCCTGCAGATCGACTGCAAACACGACTTCGTCGACGACGCGGGTCTGCAAAATCCGGCCGACAGCTTCCAGCGAAAAAACGTCATAGCCGCCCAGATTCGTCGCTGGATCGCTTGCGGATCGAGGGTCAACGAAACCAACCAGGCGAAGTCCCATGCCCCGGCTCTCCTCGATCATCGCCGCCATCTCCCGGGCACGCGGGCCACAGCCCACAATCAGCAGGTAGTGGTAGCGGCTGAGCCGCTCGCGCATGAGGGCGACGCCCCAATACGACGCCGCCCGGCCCAGCAGCAGCAACCCGAAATCCACGGCCCCGATCAGCAGGACGTAAGTGCGGCTGATGTCTGTGCGCCGTAAAAGGTATAGTCCGGCATACAGGAACAGCAGCACGATCGCCAGCTGACTGACAATCTTGAGGATGAGCTGGATTGGGTTGTTCAGTTCAATGTCGCGGTAGAAGCTCGAGAAGTATCCCACCACCGCCCACACGACGAGGAAAGCCACCATGAGCGGAAGGTAGTGGGTAAAGGGATAGATCTGCGGAAAGCGTTCGCTGAAAAATTGAAATTGGACCAGGTAGCTGCGCAGCAGGTAAGCGACCAGGAAGGCGACACACGTCACCCCCAGATCGTGGAGGAGCGTAATCGTGCTGAGTAGCTTGGACCGTCGATCGAACACAATAAACTGATGACTACCGAAGGAGTTATGAAACAGCCAATCCAGCCGCCGCAGCAGCTGGAGACGTCAGCAAAATGGGAGGAGGCCCTGACGTCAACACATACGCGTACCAGCTAACTTTAGCAGGGTTTCTCGCTCGATTGCCAGTAGTGTAGGCTGTTGGGTAACGCTAAGCTTCGATGCCAGCACGACATCCATCTTCTTCCGCAGAGACGCCGCAGCCGGTGCTTCCCCTGGAGAATGAGGGTGCGAAATTCTCGAGACAGGCTCGCTTTCTAGACGGCGCAATCTTCTTTTTCCTGTGCCTGTTCGCCATTCTCCTCCCGCACTCCATCAAGGGATCGCAGCACTCCTGGCAGATTGCCTGTCTCTTATGGCTACTGACTTTGGCGGTGGCGCGCAAGCGTCCGTTTCCGCAACCGCTGGCGGCGCCGCTGCTGGCTTATGTCACCTTCAGCGGAATCTCTACCGCGCTGAGTCCCGACCCGTACCTGAGTTGGGACCGCATGAAGATTGTCTGCCTGCTGCTGGTGGGGATTGTGGTGGCGCAGAACCTACACCACCTTAAGCAGGTTCGCGTTCTGGTATTTCTGTTGGTTCTTTCGGGATTGGCGGCGGCTGGATTCACGGCCTGGCAGTACGTTTATGGAGTGGGCGTACGCGTCGATTACGTTTCCGGCGCCTCGCCGCTCTACCGGGCGCACGTCTATCAGAACGATATCATCCAGCAAATGGATGGGCGTCGAGTACATGCGCCACAACAATTACAGCAAGCCGTGGAACAGAGTGCTCCGGGCAGTCTGCTAAGAATCGACCTGGTCCGCGGATACCCTTTCCATAAGCGGCAAACCTATATCCGGCGCGAGCAACTGATTCAGAGCGGACTGGGTACACCTGCGTTGCCGCTTAGCAGGGGACGGCCGCTGAAGGCGCAGGGCACCCTTGGTCATTATGTGGATTTCGCGGTGATGCTGATGCAGATTGCCTGCATGACTTTGGCATTGCTGCTGGGCGTGGATCGGCGCCAGCGATGGATGCGTCTGCTGCTGGCCGTAGTTTTTCTTGCGCTGACCGGCGCATTGTTTCTCACTGAAACGCGCGCGGCATTGGGAGGGTTGGCCGTTGGAGGCTTCCTCGCCGTGCTGTTGCTTGCCGGAAAGCGGTCGCGAATCTGGGCAGTCGCGGCGTTGGCATTGTTTATGGCGGCGGCTGCCCTCTGGATTTATCACTCTCGAGGGTCGTTGGCCTTTGGCAGCCGTGATCCCGGCACGCAGTTTCGCACCATGATGTGGGAGGATGGTGTCCGCCTCATCCGGCAGCATCCCTGGTTCGGCGTGGGAATGGAGACCATCCGCAATCACTGGATGGAATGGCACATCCGGGCGTTCAGCTACTTTCACGATGAGAGCCACTTCCACAATGACATGATCCAGATCGCGGTGGAACGCGGACTGCCCGCGCTGGCGTCGTGGCTCTGGTTTGTCACGGCCTATGTGATCTTCTTGTTTCGGCTGGTCTTCCGGGCGCGCCAGCAAAGCCGGTTCGCGGCCGGTGTCGTCGCCGGGGTGCTAGGAAGTTTCGTCGCCCTGCAACTCACCTCCATCGTGCACTACAACCTCGGGATAGAATCGGTAGCCATGACCCTGTTCCTCTACTTCGGGATGGCAATCGCTATTGATCGAATGTTGCAGGAACCAGGGGCGATCGATGTGCCGTAGGTGCGCGGCGTGAGGGCGAGTGCTTCCGGTTCTTCCATGACTTCGATGAACGAAGGCCCCGGCGGAGCGAACCGCGGTCGCTGGTGGATTCCTGCGTCTCTGCTCCTGCTGTTTGTTCTGCAGTCACTCTGGTTCATCAAAACACAATCTCTCACCTACGATGAGCCTGGTCACATGATCGCCGGTCTGGAGGCTTGGCAGCACGGGCGCTTCGAGATGTGGACGGATCATCCTCCGCTCGGCCGCTTCTGGCTGATGCTGCCGATTGCACGAGCTCACGTGGAGATCACGCAGCAGCCATTCGCTCGTGGATACGTTGTGACTGCCATGCAGCCGGGACCGGAGTGGCTGGCCTGGCATACACGCCCCATGAATACATTGTTGGGCGTCGCGCTCGGGTTGACCTTGTGGTTTGCCGCGAGACGCCTCTTCTCCGAAGGCGCCGCGAATGTTGCGCTGGCGCTATTTGCCTTCACGCCTTCGCTGATCGCCAACTTCTCGGTAACGACTACCGATGGCATCGGCGCATTGTTCGTCTTTCTCACTGCGTGCCAGGTTGTGTTGTGGAGGCGAAATCCTTCTCGCACGCAGACGTTGATGATGGGGCTGGTCCTCGGCGGGTTATTGCTCGCGAAACTGTACACGCCGCCCGAGATGTTGCTTGCGCTGATACTGATGCTGACCTTACGGCGAGACCGTAGATGGAACTCGTTTCGCAGTTTGAATTGGAAGCCTGCCTTGGCTGCTCTCGGGGTTGCCCTGCTCACATTCTGGGCGGGATATTTGTTCCACGTTTCGCACTTGAAGGTAGGAGATGGAGAAGTTGTCGCATCCTTCCCGAATCGCGCGACAAAAACCTGGGCAACCAAGACGAAGACGAACCTCGACCTGCTCATCCCTGCCGGAGAGTACGTGGAAGGATTTCGCGAGGTGGCTCTCAGCAACCACCGGGGGCGCGCTACCTGGTTCCTGGGCAACATCTACCAGAAGGGCGGCCCGAGGCTCTACTATCCCGTGGCGATTGCACTCAAGTGGCCGACGGTTCTCCTGCTGCTCTTCTTCGTTAGTTTGATGATTGGGGTTCGAAAAACCTGCCGGTCTCCAGGCGATCTGCTGATTACTTCTCTCTTCGGGCTGATCTTTCTGGCTTTCGCGCTGCAATCGAAGTTCGCCATTGGTGAGCGGCACATCCTGCCACTCTATCCGTTCGCCTTGCTGATCGCCGGAGGCGTCTGGGAGCACGCACGTAAACATCGAGCGACAGCCGCGCTCGTCGTTCTGGCGCTTTGCCTGAACGCTACCGACACTCTGCGCTACGCCCCGGACTACCTTGCCTATTTCAATGTGTTTGTGAAACCTGAAAACAGTTGGCGGCTGCTGACCGACAGCAACCTCGATTGGGGACAGGGGCTGTTAGCCCTACACAGTTATGAACAGCAACATCCCTCTGAAACACTGCAGCTGGCCTACTTCGGATCGGTCGATCCAAAGCTATACGGTGTGAGGGCGATTCCGCTGGCACCCAACGCTCCGGTGAGCGGGACGGTCGCCGCCGGCGCAAGCTGTCTGTCAGGTCAGGTCTTGGACGACCCTGATGCTTATCACTGGCTCCGGTCCTATCAGCCGCGAGAGGTACTGGATCATTCCATCTGGCTGTTCGAGGTCAACGGCCGCTAATCGCATCCGGTCAACAGGTACCGAATCGTCTGCACCAGGTGCTGCGGTTCACTACTGACGTTCAGCACGGCGTCAGCCTGCTCGGTCTTCGAAATGCTCGTATCGTACAAAAGCACGATGCGCGGCTTGGGATGCAGTTGTCGAACTGCGCCTTCGACGTCGACCCGGTCAAGCAGGCTGAGCCCGTGGCCGATGACCACGACCTCGGCTCGAATCTGATGAATGCTGATCAGGGCTTCAGCTGCCGATGACACCAGGTGCAGTTCATATCCGGCATCGCGCAGGTGCGCGGAATGGAATGCCGAAAGATCGCCTTTGTCGGCAACGTAGAGAACAACCGCGCCCGAGGAACGTTCCGAGACACTCATATGCTGCTGATTGGATCGAATACTGCCCATTACAAACCTTCCCGTGAACTACTCTCGTTGAGACTGTGAGTTTTGACACCAGGCACGAGGAGAGACAGCAAGGCACTCAACAGAGACGGGGACAAAGCAGGACCGCGCTCGTGTGACCGAAAGCCGGGGGGCCGGCATCCAGACCAGAAAAGCATTCGGTAAATTTGCCGGCAGGTAACGCAGGCATGAGCCCAACAAGAGCTCGCCCGAAATAAGCCAGGGAAGAAATCAGAAGGATGGCCAGTTGCCAGGCCCGAGTTATGGTCGGATCGAGATCGATCGCTGGCGAAATGCAGACATACAGTACCGCGATAAGAACCAGCAAAGCGACAATTGCAAACAGCCAGCGACGCACGGTGACATTAAAGCGTGGCGATCTAACGCCGTCAAGAGTTGCCTTGCCAATTCCCAACACTAGTTTGAGCCAGTCGTTCTTTCGATAAAGGCACTCACGGCAGGGCGTACTACTTCCCCGCCCCGATGGCGTTCCACTCAAACTCGACGACCTCAGGGAAATAGCGAATCGCAAACTGCGCATCGTGGCGGCCGGGATAAATATGGAATTCGTGCGGAATGCCGCGCGACTTCAGTATCTGGTCCAATTGCTCGGCCCCCTGTTCAAACCCGTAGTCGTCGTTGTTTCCTACGTTGAAGTAGATCTTCATGCGCTTCAAACTGGCCGCGCTGTCGTTTCGAGCAAAGTAGAAGACGTTGTTGCGGGTGAAGTAGGCGCGGTTGAAAGGCGCGCCAAAGACGTCACCCAGCAAACCGCCCGGCGATCCCGGCGTTTCTGAACTCAGATTGCCCGGCAGATCGGTGATTAAGGCGGGCATTTGCGCAGTCACGGCGGCGAAGTCGTTCGGATATTTGAACGCCAGCCGCAACGCTCCATAGCCTCCCATGGAAACTCCAGTGATGCCGCGCGTGGCTCGCGTGCCCTCCACGCGATACTTCTTTTCCATTTGCGTCATGAACTCTTTTATGAAGAAGTCCTCATAGCGAACCTTGCCGTCTTCGGAGTTGATGTAAAAAGTGTGCCCGGCAGCGGGCGCGAGCACGACGAACTCGCCAACCTTACCCTGGCTGCGCAACTCCGAGATGAGGTCCCACCCACCGGAGTTGAGCAACGATTGCTCGTTGTCGCCCAAGCCGTGCAGATAGTACAGGACTGGGTAGTGGCGCGTTTTGTCTTTGTCGAAGCTGGCCGGCAAGTACGCGCAATAACGCACTGGCCCGGCCAGAATCTCTGACTTGATGACCGAACATTCGGCGCGCCCTTGGGCGTGAATCAGCGGACTTATGAGCAGCCCAAAACAAAGGGTGGTAACTACTCTGATGAGACGATTCATTCGTATTTGAGCGTCTGCACGGGATCTAACCGCGCGGCGCGGCTGGCGGGATACAGGCCCGCCAGTAAGCTGACCAGGATCGAGAACGCAATGGCCGCGCCGATGAGCCAGGTTGGCATTATCCAAACCGGTTCAGCCGGCAGTTGATGGTTACGGAGATAGATTCCGGTGCCGAGATTAATGGCTTTGCCGATCGCATACCCAAGGGCGATCCCTAATATTCCACCGAAGAATCCCATCGCCCCCGCCTCGGCGAAAAACAGGCGCTTGACGTCGCGATCACTGGCGCCGATGGCTTTCATCACCCCGATTTCGCGCCGACGCTCCAGCACCGCCATGACCAGCGTGTTGATGATCGCCAGCGTTGCGACCGCCAGAGCCAGCGATCCGAAGATGCCGAGGAATAGGTCGAGCACGGTGAAAAAGCGGCGCAGGCTCTTGGTAGCGTCGAGCACCGAAAACGTGCGGAAGCCCATCTGCTTGATGGAGTCCTGCACCTGTGAAACCTTGGCCGGATCCTTCACCCGGACCGTTAGCGTGGCGTAGGTTTTGCCATGCCCCCGCAGCGAACTGCGCATGTCGCTGAACTCGGCCATGTTGAGCTTTTCGGTGAGGTCAACGGGCAAGAATATGCGTCCGCGGGATACCGTGCGCATGCCGCCATAGGGCTCTTCGTCCACGATGCCGACAACTTTCAGCTGCTGTGCTCTGCGCACCACGGAAAATCCGTAATCGCTTCCTGCGTCGGCAGGAGCATTATCACCCTGGTCTCCTACTTGAGGCCGGCCCGAGGTCTCGCTATCGGCCGCAAGCGACTGGTGTTCGCCGTAGCGCAGCGTGACCTCCTGGCCAATCAATGACCTCGGATTCTGCGGATCGAGTTCCTTGGCGAAGTCATTCAGCAAGATGACTTCTTCTGCCTCAGGACCCGAGAAGAACTTGCCCTGGAGATTATCGAAGGCCTCGTTCTCGCGCGCCGACATCGGCAAGCCGGTCACGAATCCGAAGTGCGTCTGCCCACCGTAGACCATCTGGCCCATGACTCGGACTTCGGGTTCAACTTCCGTGACGTTCGGCAAATGCGTCATCTGCTGGCGCGCCGCCTCGTCGAGCACCGGAGCCTTCTCAGGATGCTGATCTTTTCTGTCTTCATCGCGATCGAAGCCGCGAGTGTCCTGCTTCGACATCACGAAGACGGTATCGAACATTCCCGAACCGGCGAGTCTTCGCGTCGCCAGTTGCTGCAGCCCTACGCCAAGCGACAACATGGCGACGAGCGAAGCGACGCCGACAGAAATCCCGATGGTCGTGAGTCCGTTGCGAAGCTTGGATTGCCGCAGGTTGCGGACAGCGAGCTCGAACAGGTCGTAGCCCTTCATGCCAGCGTCTCCTCCGAGATCAGCTTGCCATCGCCGAGAAAGATCAGCCGCTGCGAGAAGCGCTCGGCCAAGGCGCGCTCATGCGTGACCATGATCACGGTCATACCGAGCGATCGGCTTAGGTCGCGGATGAGTTTCAGGATGTCTTCTCCTGTACGGCTGTCGAGGTTCCCAGTCGGCTCGTCCGCCAGCAACAAGGATGGGCGATTCGCCAACGCGCGCGCAATCGAGACGCGCTGCTGTTCGCCGCCGGAGAGCTGCGAGGGCCGATGCTCTAGCCGCTTGCCAAGTCCGACGCGCTCCAGCGATTCCCTCACCCGCTGGACTCGCTCTGCACGATCCACTTCGGCAAAGCGCATCGGAAGTTCAACATTCTCCGTGATCGTCATGTTGGGGATTAGGTGGAAGGCCTGGAACACCATACCGACATCGTTGCGGCGATATTCTGCCAGCTCCTCCGATGACATTTTGGCCAGATCGCGACCCTGCACCAGAACTGCGCCTGAAGACGGCCGATCCAAACCCGCAAGAAGGTTCAGCAAGGTCGATTTTCCTGAGCCAGATTGACCCAGTAGAGCGACGAATTCGCCCGCAACGATGTCGAGAGAGATGCCGTCGACGGCACGAATCAACGTGTCGCCCATAGGGTAATAGCGGCAAACATTCTCCGTGTGAACGGCCAGAGAGGTTGTTGAGGTACTCATCTTTGGTTGATTCGATGCCGGCACGAGAGGAACGGCGCAAGGCCTCCTGTTTGAAGATACGAAGCAGCAAGCTAATTGGCTCCCGAACGTATGTTACGAATTGTAAAGGGACCGGCCATGCCGCTTGGCATGACCCACGGAAGCTAGCTCACCGTGCCCCGCGAAATCATGAGGATGTGAGTCCCAGGGATGAACCGAAGAACCTCGCCCACCCCGGACGGCTATAATCGGGATTTGCCTCCTACTTCTTGAATATGTAAGGAAGACATTCGTGAGCTCTCATTCGCATATGCCCGGCCAGGCAGCGCCAGCGCCGCAGCCGCTTCCCGGAGTCAGCAGCATCATCGCCGTTGGATCCGGTAAAGGCGGTGTCGGCAAAACCACTCTTGCCGTCAATCTCGCCATTGCGCTGGCTCGCATGGGCCACAAAGTGGGATTGCTGGACGCCGACGTTTACGGCCCCAACGTTCCCCTAATGCTCGGGTCAAGCGAGGCGCCGAGTGTGGTCGGCGACAACCGCATCTTGCCGCCCGAGCGCTACGGAATGAAGGTCATCTCCGTCGGCTTTCTCAGCCCCGGAGACAAGCCCCTGGTGTGGCGCGGGCCGATGCTGCATTCCATCATCAAACAGTTTCTCAGCCAGGTGGAATGGGGACAGCTTGACTATCTGATCATCGATCTGCCGCCGGGCACAGGCGATGTGGTGATCTCGCTGGTGCAGACCGTACCTGTCACGGGCGCGGTGGTGGTCACGACGCCGAGCGACGTTTCGCTGCAGGACGCACGCAAGGCGATCGAGATGTTTAAGCAGGTGAAAGTCGACATTCTGGGCATTGTCGAGAACATGAGTTACTTCGTCTGCCCTCACTGCCATCATGAGATCGACATTTTTTCCAAGGGGGGCGGACAGCGTACGGCGGCGCAGTTCAGCGTGCCGTTCCTAGGGTCGATCGAGCTTGATCCGGACATCCGCAAAGGGGGCGATAGCGGCCAGCCGATTGTGCTGGAAGGCAATCAATCGCCGCACGCTAAATCCATCTTCGCGTTTACGGACCGTGTGATTGAACGCACGAAAGAGCTTCAGGAGTCGGACGGCGGAAGCGTGATTGAGATTCAGTAGCTCCTACAACCTTAGCCGGAAAGGCTTTTAGTAGAGTTCCGCACTAGCGTCGCGTACAGTTATAAACACCGCCCGTAGAGCCGGCGAATCCCTCGCCATGTCGCAGAGATTATCAAGCCTCGTCTGTACCATCGTTTTTCAATGCTGGTTGACGATTTTGTTTGCCTCCGGAGCGTGGTCTCAGGCGAATACCGCTCCTCAAAACTCGCCGGCAACTGCGGCAGCCCGTCAGAGTGTGCCGGAAATCACCTCGCGCGATGAGACGACTACCTTCAAGGTGAAAGTGAATCTGGTGGAGGTGCGGGTGGTCGTGCGTGACGCTAAGGGTCAGCCTATCGGGAACCTGAAACTGGAGGACTTTGAGCTGCTGGATAACGGCAAGCCGCAGACGATCACAAAGTTCAACGAGGAAAAAGCCGGACGCGCGGCGATCCTTGCTAATGGCCCCAACCCGTCGAGTCCAACCGACGCGTCTCATCCAGCAAGTGCCACAGCGGCCACCATGCCGAACCGTTTTGTCGCATATCTGTTTGATGATGTGCATGCCAGGGACAGCGATCTGGCGCAGGCCCGGAACGCCTTGAAGCCGCTGTTCGCCCAGATGTCGCCAGCCGATCGCGCTGCCATCTTCACGACCTCTGGTCTGATCCAGCTTGATTTTTCGAACGATCAAGCCAAGTTGGCGGCCACTCTGGACCGCATCAGTCCACATCCCATAGGTCAGGCGGCGGTCACTCCTTGCCCAAACATCTCCTACTACATGGCAGACTTGATCCAGAACAAGCAGGACCAGCGCGCCATTCTGATGGCTACTCAGGATGCGTGGGATTGCGCCTTTCTCGATGATCCGAACATGTACAACCAGGCAAAGGCTCTGGCGGAAACCACGGCGCTGGAGGAATTGAGCCGTCACGACTCACAGGTACGGATGGCTCTCTCAATCCTGAAGAACCTCATTCGCAGGACGGCAGAGATGCCAGGGGAGAGAACGATTGTCTTCGTGTCGCCCGGCTTCCTCAACCCCGATGAGCTTAGATCGGAACTGGAGTCGATGGAAGGCGCGTTACATGCGAATGTCGTGATTAATACCATGGATATCCGTGGGCTCTACACGGATGTCCCCGACGTGAGCATAGAGCGAGTGCCTTCCCCTACAATCGCCGGCGTCGTGCAGCAATACGCCATCACTGAGCATCAGCAGGAGGCCGACATTCTGGCTGACTTTGCGGACGCGACCGGCGGCACCTTCTTCCACAACAATAACGACTTGCGCGAGGGGTTTCAACGCCTGGCTTCTCCGCCGGAATATTCCTATGTGCTGGCCTTCACGCCGCAGAACTTGAAGCTGGACGGGAAGTTTCACAAGTTGAAAATCGTGCTGAAGCCTCCGGCGAAGGGTACAATTCAGGCGCGCAAAGGCTACTACGCTCCCAAGGGCCCGGCCGACGCGACCGAGCAGGCAAAGCAGGACATTGAAGATGCGGTCTTCTCGCGCGAAGAGGTTCGCGATATTCCTCTTGAGGTACACACGCAGTTCTTCAAACCTGACCAGCAGGACGCGAGGCTCTCGGTAGTGGCGCGCATCGATGTCCGGCATATTCACTTTCGCAAAGACAATGGAAGGAACGCTAACGACCTGACGGTGGTAGCCGCGATATTTGACAGCAACGGTAATTTCCTCAGCGGAACCCAGAAGGTCCTGCAACTTCATTTGAAGGACGAGACGCTTGAGGAGCGTCTAGGATCAGGGCTGGTTTTGAAGAGCGACTTTGACGTGAAGCCTGGAAACTACGTTGTCCGCCTGGTTGTGCGCGGGGAAGACGGACAATTGGCGGCACAAAATAGCGCGGTCGAAATACCGTAGTGAGGTCCAAGAAAATGAAGTCCCATAAGGCACTTGCCGCGTCGATTTTGTTCGCATTCGCGGGCACGTGCTCGGCGCTGGGGCAACAGTTTGAGCCGCAAAATGTGGCCACCTCGACGCCTACGATCACGAAGGAGACCAGCTTGGTTCTGGTGGATACCGTGGTGACCGACAAGAAGGGTGCTTACATCAAGGACCTGAAGCAGAGCGATTTTCGAGTGTGGGAGGACAATAAAGAACAGCCGATTAAAAACTTCTCCTTCGAGAGCGATGCCCCCTCCAGCGATCGCAAGCATTACATGGTCATGATGTTTGACAACTCGACCATGAATCTCAGCGATCAGGCGAAAGCTCGCGACGCTGCATTGAAATTTCTCGATGCCAACATCGGGGCGAACCGCTACATTGCCATCGTCGATTTCGGCGGCACCTTGCGGGTGGCGCAGAACTTCACCACGAACGCCGAACGATTGAAGAAGATTGTCCGAGAGATAAAGTTTTCTGCTGTAACTCCGGCGCCGTCCAGTCCTGATGCTGAGGCATCCCCTGTTCCGGCCCCCACGATGGGTATTCCGCAACTGGTCGACGCGGAGGCCGACTTCGGCGTCCGCACGCTGCTCCTGGCATTGCGAAACCTCGCCAAGAGTGTGGCTGCCGTTCCCGGACGCAAGACACTGGTGCTTTTCTCGGCTGGCTTTCCCATGGACCCAACTGACCCAAACACGATGGAACGCGAGTCAGAGCTCACGGCGGCGATCAACGCCTGTAACAAGGCCAACGTGGCGGTCTATCCGATCGATGTCCGCGGGCTGATCACGCCCATGGGTGCTGCGCCGGCGTTAGAAATCTTTCCCGATCCTCCAGGGAAGCTGGTGAGCGCCACGCTCGCATCGGGCGCCACCAACGAAGAAAGCAATGCGTCGGCTCGCTTGGTTTATGTGCAGCGCGGCGGTGGTGGCGGGCACAGTGGAGGCGGTAGCGGTGTTGGAGGACATCCGGGCGGCACTGGAACGGGTGGGGGCAGCCGCACGGGCACCGGCGGTACTCGCGCGGGTGGAGGCACAGGTACGCCGGGTATGGGCAGCAATCCACTGCCGGTTGCGCCCTACAGTCAGTCGCGAGCACTGCTTCCCACGGTCTCCGATGTCACCAATAATCAGCAGGTCCTTTACGAACTGGCGGCTGGTACCGGCGGCTTCGTCATCGTGAACACTAACGATCTGCTGGCAGGCCTCCAGAGGATAGCCAACGAACAGAACGAATATTATGTGCTGGGCTACACGCCTCCTCCATCCGAAGAAGGAACCTGCCATGTGTTGAAGGTGAAGATCGATCGCGGTGGAACGATCGTGCGGTCACGCAGCGGGTACTGCAATGTGAGGTCGACGGACCTTCTCGCCGGCAAGCCGGTTGAAAAACAGCTCGAGGCTACGGCGGCTGGCTCCAACGCAGGCACCATCGTCGCTTCGATGCGAGCTCCGTACTTTTATACTGCGTCGAATACCGCCCGGGTAAATCTCGCGGTCGAGATCCCGTCCAGCGCCGTCAAATTCGAAAAACAAAAAGGCAAGGAACACGCTGAAATCAACGTCCTCGGAATTGCTTACAAACCTGACGGCACAATCGCCGCGCGATTCAGCGACAACGTGGAGTTCGACTTCGAAGACAAAGACGAAGTAAAGGAGTTCTACAAGAAGCCTTATCAATATCAGAATCAGTTTGAGATCGGGTCGGGACACTATGATCTGAAGGTTGCCTTTACGTCTGGCGCCGATAGCTTCGGCAAACTACAGATGCCGCTGGTAGTAGACAGCTATAGCGCCAAACAATTCAGCATGAGCGCCGTAGCTCTTAGCAATGAACTGCGTCCTCTAAACCAGGAGTCGGCGAGCCTGGATGCTGCACTGATCGAGGACCGAACTCCGCTGGTAGCACAGGGGATGGAGATTGTTCCCTCCGGCAACACCCGCTTCAAGCACAATGAGCCGGCCGTATTTTATGCGGAGGTTTACGATCCCCGGCTTGCCAGCACTGATCCGCCTAAACTCGGCGTGCAAATGCTGGTCTTGGACTTGAAGTCGCGGGAGAAGAAGGTACAGACGGGTGGACCGCTGCCAGCCCCAAGTGCGGGCACGCCGGTAGTGCCGTTTGGCTTGAAGCTGCCGGTGGACAAACTCCCACCCGGGTCCTATGAGCTACAGGTACGCGCGGTTGACTCGACGGGCGGTGCAACACCCGTCCGCGTCGCCGATTTTGAAGTCGAATGAATCAACCGACTGCTACGATCCGATCGCAACTTCGTCAGCGAGAAACTTTCTCGAACTGGCCTGCCTGCGTCTTTCGGCGAGCGCACCCTGAATGAAAGTCACCTCGCGGCCCAGCATCTCGGTAGCTTCGCGGCACAGTTCCGGACGGTCTCGCATTATCTGGAGAAATGGTTCGGCCGGAATATGTAGCACCTCGGCATCGGTGATGGCTTGTGCCGTCAGGCTATAAGGACGTCCGGTGAAGGTCGACGGCAATCCCATCAGGGACCCGGCGGAGAACTGCCGGTCGAGCTTGGGCAGGCTTTGCACGCTCATGCGGACCTTGCCCTTCAGCAGAAGGAAAACTCCAAAAGCCTGCTGATCTTCCCGAAATAGGACTTGGGCGGCAGAAAAACGCTGCCGGCTACCGGGTAGTTGCAATGCAGCCCTCAACTCGGGGGAAGCCTTAAGAAACGCGCATTGGGCGCCCACACTGGTCATGCTCCCGTTTATGCCAGACCTACGTTTCGATCGGCTGTGACGACAGTCACACCTATCTGTGAGACGCCGCCGAAAGATCTTCTTAAGATACCCGGCGTCAATAGGTTGGCAGATTGGGCCTTATGGCTTGCCGGCGGACGCTGCTGCAGTCGCATCATCGTCCCTCTCGATTCGGAAGCCTCGCGGGCGGTAATCAGCGGGGAGAAACTCAGCGGGAATCTGCGTGCGATTACCATCGCGCAGGGCAGAGTAAATTGGCGACATGATCTCCACTCCGGCGGCGTAGAAGCAGTCCTGAATATTGCCGTGCAGCTCTGAGTAGGTGAAGATCATCAGCTTGGGCTCGTTGGTGTAGGCATTGATCTCGTATTGCACGTACGAATCCTGTAGTGCGTTCTGCAGGACGAACGGCGCGGGCTCCTCGAGGATATGCCTCGTCTTCAGTGCCGCCTGGAGCAGCAGATTGTGAATCTGCCGCCAAGGCGCCTCATAGCCGATGGTCACCGAGGTGTGGAGAATCAGACCGCTGCTACGCGCCAGCATGCTGTAGTTGGTGACGTAGTTACTCAACACGACGGAATTCGGTACCATGATCTCCTCGTTCCGTATGGTCACGAGGTGCGTCGCCAGCATGGTCATGGCTTTGATCTCGCCAGTGTTGTCACCGATCTTCACCCAGTCCCCTACGCGAAATCCGCGCGCATAAATGATGATCACTCCGGCGATGGCATTGGCTACCGCCGAAGTGGATCCCAACGAAAACAGTACGCCGATGAAGAGTCCGACGCCCTTGAATGCAGGTGAGCCCGACCCGGGTACGTACGGGTAAATCATCACTGCCGTAAAGGCGATGAGCAGGAAGCGCACGATTTTGTACGTGGGCTGCACCCATTCGGGATAAAAGCCGGAAAGTCGGATGTTGCCGAGCTCTACCTCTCGTGCCAGCATCTTGACGAACTTCAGGACGTACACCATCGCCGTCACAATGACGAGGATGTAGAAGAGGTTCGGCAAGTAATTCACAAACGCCTTGACGACGAACATCACCGGCGTGGTGATGTAGTCGAGCAGCCGCTTGCCGTGCTCACGCGTCCAGGGAAAGTAGTTGAACTCCGTCCCCAGGAACACCCAGGTCACGATAATCACCAGGACTATCCGCAGTCCCCGGATGAGCACTCCCACCAGGGCGGCAATGCGATGCCCCTCCAGCAGTTTTGTCTGCTGGATCTTGATTCCTGCAAAGCGCGCCGCCGCAGGTTGCAGGATCGCCAGCAGTTTGCGGCAGCCGACAACGATCACCCACAAGAGTCCTAGATAAATGAGCAGTGTGATCAGAGCTTTCACTCCAGCCCAGATCAGAAACTTCTTGCCGTGTTGCTCACGAGCCGCCCGGATGCCTTCACGAATCCGCTTGAGGTAATAATTTGCGACCACCGAGCGTGATACCTGCAGGTGACGGGCATCGCTGTCGGTCACAACGAGCAAAACATTATCGCGAAGGTTAATTGACGTATCGACGGGAGAGTCGACAACCCTGATTTGGTCGAGGTCGATCGTCGGGTCGTTGACCAGGGCCTGCAAACGATCGGCAATCGCCTGGGCTCGCTCCTGGGCGGAGAAGCTGCCCACACTTTCGAAAATCCGCAGGATCTCACGGCCATCCACATCCACCGGAAACCCGGCTTCGTGCTGGTCAGGCTGCGGCGGAGTCGTCTGAGCTTTGAGGCGTGGCGCGGCAAAAAGCCAAGAAGCAACGATCAGAACCGCCAGGACTACCCTGTTGAAAGACCGTGTGTTCCAGCGGACCATGTGCCCTCCGCAACCGACCTTCGTTGCGCTCTGCGGCCTATGTTAGGCCATGGGCAGGCCGGACTCAAGGAAGAGCTCAGACGCGCTGGCGGCCCGAGCGCCGGGTTTGGGCCTAAAGTTTGTCATTGAAACAACGTCTTGCGCTCGCTCAGCCTCCTAATCAATATGCTTCAGTTCGTGTGTGACTACTGCGGAAACGTGAAAGAACCCGATGAGACCTGGATTAACGGTGTCGCGGCGGAGAATGTAGGAACGCAAGCAGCTCGTCGCGAGGTGGTGGTTGATCCGAGCTGGCGCCGCGAACGGGCGATACTGCCCTTTGCCGTCCACTTCTGTTCCATTGAATGCAAGGACAACTACTTGGGCGAGCTCTTCAGCCAACCTCCCTCCCTGCTGGAAGTGGAGAGCGTTGAGGCGGAGCTGACCAGCGGAAGACGGGTCATTCATGCGAAAAAGAAGCCAGTGGCAACCAAGATGCCACTCGGAAAAACGTCCAAGAAAGCCCGCCGTCGTAGCAGCTGACATCCTGGCCTTCCACGTATAGGGCTCGCTTGCAGGAGCTTCGAGACCAGGCTCCCGTTTGACCACCGCGCTGCCCTCTCATAGACTTAAATTTAGGGCGAGTGCAGCTTGTATCCAGCTCGCATCCGAACGAGCCCTCGGTTCCCGAGCGTTCATATCGCGCACTCAACCTGAAGGAGCGTTCGCGGCGAATGCTCCCCACATCTTAACGTTGTGAAGGCAATTCATTGACGACCGAAACTACACCGACAGAAACCAGCTCCTCCGAACAATCTAATCCGTGCCAGCGCGAACTCTCCGTCGAGATTCCCGCGGATGTCGTAAAGGCCGAAACCGACAACCTGGTTAATCGCTATCAAAAGCTGGCGCGCATACCGGGCTTCCGCAAGGGCAAGGTCCCGGCATCGATCGTGCGGCAGCGCTTCGCCGAAGAAATCAAGAGCGATGTTGTCGATGCGCTGGTTCCCCGCTACTTCCGGGACGAGACCAAAAAGCAGAATTTGGCTCCAGTATCGCAGCCGCGGGTTACCGACCTGCACTTACAGGATGGCGAGCCGTTGCGTTTCAAGGCTTCCTTCGAAATTTTGCCGGAGTTCAAACTAGCGCCGTATGACGACATCCGGGTTACAACTCTGGATACGAACGTCACCGACGAGGAAGTGGAGACCTCGCTGAACAATCTACGCGATCAGCAGGCCACCTACACGGCTGTCGAGGAAGAGCGCCCGCTGCAGGACGGTGATTTTGCCGTGGCCAGTTTCAAGGGCACCCCAAAGGAGACCGATGCGGACTCCAAGCCGGTTGAAGTCGACGAGATCATGGTGGAGATCGGCGGGAAGAACACGATTCCGGAGTTCTCAGAGAACCTGCGCGGCGCGAAGTCCGGAGAGCAGCGGACGTTTGACGTCAAGTATGCCGATGACTTCGCCGACAAACGGCTTGCCGGCAAGACTCTAACCTACGAGGTCACGGTAAAAGGGATCAAGACGCGCACAGTTCCGGAGCTGAACGACGAATTTGCGAAGGAGCTCAGCACCGACTTCAACAGCGTCGACGACTTACGCACGCGTATTCGCGAGAACATGAAAGCCGAAAAGGAGCATGAGGCCGAGCACCAGGGCAAGGATAAATTGGTTGAGCAGTTGCTCCAACGCAATGACTTTCCGGTTCCTGACGCGATGGTGAATGACCAGATTGACCTTCGGTTGGAGCGGGGCTTGCGGGCGCTGGCTGCCCAAGGCATGCGCACCGAAGACATGAAGGGCATGGACTTCGAACGCCTGCGTGCGGGACAGCGGGAGGCAGCCATGCGCGAAGTCCGGGCGGCGCTGATCCTGGATCAGATCGCCGATCAAGAGAAGGTTGAAGTCCCGGACGAAGATCTGGAGCATGAACTGGAAGCGCTGGCAGCGCAATCAAAACAGACGCTGGAGCAGGTCCGGGCTCGTTTGACGGAGAATGGTGGGCTGGATAGAATTCGGCATCGTATCCGCAACGAGAAAGCCTTAGATTCTCTTTACCGCAGATCCGCATAGGGCGGGCTGCATTCCAATACCCAGCTTCCCTCGCGGGAAGGACTGTGGGCGGTTACCGAAGGAGCGACGAACAATGCTTGTGCCCATGGTGATTGAGCAGACCAGCAGGGGCGAGCGGGCCTACGACATTTATTCCCGGCTGTTGCGGGACAACATCATCTTTCTTGGCACTCCTATCGATGACAATGTCGCGAACCTGATCATCGCGCAGATGCTCTTTCTCGAAGCTGAAGATCCGGAGAAAGACATTTCGCTGTACATCAACTCGCCGGGCGGCTCAATTACAGCCGGCATGGCGATCTACGACACCATGCAGTTCATCCGGCCGGACGTGACTACGATCTGCATCGGTCAGGCTGCCAGCATGGCAGCGACGCTACTTTCCGGCGGAGCTCCGAAGAAGCGCTTTGCCCTGCCGACCTCACGCATCCTGATCCACCAGCCCCTCATGTCAGGCCTGTCCGGCCAGGCGACGGACATCGACATCCACGCCCGAGAGATTCTCCGCATGAGGGAGATTACCAATCAGTTGCTGTCGAAGCACAGCGGCCAGCCGCTAGAGAAGGTTGAGCGCGACGTCGAGCGCGATTTCATCATGAACGCCTACCAGGCAAAGGAATACGGAATCGTCGACGACATTATTTTCAAACACAAGTAGGAATCCGACATTGTCGGAGGGCGGCAACTGGAAGTTTTTTCCTCGGTTGCGGCCAAAGTTGTACACAATGTTGCACTAACGGTGCGTTGTGAAAGCCTGAGTTGTGGTTCAATAGATCTCACAGTGCACCAGTTCCGAAGGGTTCACGAATAGGGACACCGATGGCCGATAGCGGTGCCCTTTCAAGGGGTAGCACGACTCCTCCCGGATTGGACGGACGGGAAAAGGCGGGTAGGGAGATTTCCAGCTTGCTGGCGTGCGCTGTGAAGGAGTTTTATCCGTGAGAACCAGGACCGGTTCCGAAGAAGTACTTCGCTGCTCGTTTTGCCACAAGTCACAGGACGCGGTCGCGAAACTCATTTCGTCTCCAACCGACTATCCTCGCGCCTACATTTGCGATGAGTGCGTCGCCGTCTGCAACTCCATCCTGGAAGACGACCGCACCGAAGCCCAGCCCGGTGCGACCCCCAACCAGCTTCCTAAGCCTGCTGAGGTGAAAGCCTTCCTCGATGAATACGTCATTGGGCAGCAGCAGACCAAGAAGAAGCTGGCTGTAGCGGTTTACAACCACTACAAGCGGGTCTACATGAACCGCCAGCGGGGCACGGAAGTCGAGTTGGCGAAGTCGAACATCATGCTGATCGGCCCGACGGGCACCGGCAAGACGCTGCTCGCCCAGACGCTGGCCAAGATGCTTGATGTGCCCTTCGCGATCGTAGATGCGACCACTCTGACGGAAGCCGGCTATGTCGGCGAAGACGTCGAGAACATTATTCTTAAGCTGTTGCAGGCCGCCGACGGCGATGTGGCCCGGGCTCAGACCGGCATTATCTATATTGACGAAGTCGACAAGATCGGCCGCAAGGACGAGAACCCGTCCATTACCCGCGATGTCTCCGGCGAGGGCGTGCAGCAAGCGCTGCTGAAGATCCTCGAAGGCACGGTCGCCAATGTTCCCCCGCAGGGCGGACGCAAGCACCCACACCAGGAGTTTACCCCGGTCGATACCACGAACATTCTCTTTATCTGCGGCGGCGCCTTTGTCGGACTCGAGCGCATTATCGGCCGGAGACTGGGCAAGCGTTCCATGGGCTTCCGGACCGATGCCGACAAAGAAGCTGCTTTCACCGAAAGCAATAAGCGCGACACCGAATTGCTGGCGCGGGTCGAACCTCAAGACTTGATCAAATTCGGCCTGATACCTGAATTTGTCGGCCGCCTTCCGGTTGTCGGCGTGCTGAACGATCTGGACGAAGACGCCCTGGTCGAGATCCTCACCAAACCCAAGAATGCCATCGTGAAGCAGTACCAGCGGCTTTTCGACTTCGAGAACGTGAAGCTGCGCTTTGCCGACGACGCTCTGCGTGCCATCTCTCGCGAAGCCATGTCTCGCAAGGTGGGCGCTCGCGGGCTCCGTATGATCCTGGAAGAGCTGATGCTCGACATTATGTACGCCCTGCCCGGCCAGAAGCGCGTGAAGGAGTTCGAGGTCACCCGCGAGATGGTGGAAAAGCGGAATGTAAATCTTCCCCTGATGGAGAAGGCGGGCTGACTACCGCTGGTGAACCAACAACTTCTCGGCGCGGCTCTGGTCGCGCCGATTTGCTTATCAGGCACTGGTCTTAATCATGTCCCGGGGCCGGAACCCTGTTTCCCGACTAGTTATCAGAGCGGTTCTGAGCAGAGGCCCGATAAAGCTAAGTCGCCGTGCAGATCCGACCACGAATCCATTCGCAAGCCGAGGCATCAAAAACACATAGCATCGGTTGAAAGTAACTCTCCAACAACCTTCCGACGGTCGGATTTGGCGCGCGAAGTTACTCACGCGACGGCACTTTGTTTGCTTCTAAGGGCTTGTCCTGCATGGTATTCTTGAAGAAATATGGCTGCGGCCAGGGGGCAGCCGGCGCGCACTTCGGCGCTTATCGACATTCATTTTTTCTTTCCCAGAGCAGCTACTTCGCTCTGCATGACAAGGCGGTTATTCAGTGACCCAGCGCGAGAAATTCGAAACCAAAAAACTCCCCATGATGCCCATCCGGGATGTAGTTATCTTCCCGTATATGATGACGCCCTTCGTGGTGGGCCGGGAGTCCAGCGTGCGCGCATTGGAAGAGGCGCTGGCAGGCGACAAAAAGATCTTCCTCGCGACACAGCACGATGCCAGCATTGACGAGCCCAAGCCGAACGAGATTTACCAGGTCGGCACCGTCGTCAACATTGTCCAGAGCTTAAAGCTCCCCGATGGCAATATCAAAGTCCTTGTCGAAGGTCTGGAGCGCGGCAAGATCCTACAGGTCGTCGACACCGATGGCTACTTTGAAGCAACAGTCCGCACAGCCAAGTACATGGCTGAGGCGACGCCTCAGGTCGAAACCGCCATGCAGCGGGTGACCGGCCTCTTCGAGCAATACGTAAAGCTCTGCCAGTCGCTCAACTACGAGACCATGATCGCTGCCGTCCGCAACGACGATCCGGCGAAACTGACCGACACCATCGCCGCCAACCTGCAGCTCTCGATTGAAGAGAAGCAGGAACTGCTCGAGATCTTTGATCCGGCCGAGCGCCTGAACCGGATTGGCGACGTGCTCGACGTTGAAATCGAAAAGCTCAACATGGATCGCACCATCCAGTCGCGCGTAAAGCGGCAGATGGAGCGCGCGCAGAAAGAGTACTACCTCAACGAGAAGATCAAGGCCATTCAGAAGGAACTGGGCCGGGGCGAGAAGAGTGAGTTCGACGATCTGAAGAAGAAGGTCGACGCCGCCGGCATGCCCCGCGAAGTTCACGAGAAGGCGCTGCAGGAGTTGAAGAAGCTCGAAGCCATGCCGCCGATGTCGGCCGAATCCACAGTCTCGCGTAATTACCTGGACTGGCTGCTTGCGGTTCCGTGGAAGAAGCGCTCCAAGGAAATCCGTAACATCGACATCGCCGAAACAACGCTGAACGAAGATCACTACGGATTGGAGAAAATCAAGGAGCGCATCCTCGAATTTCTCGCTGTCCGTCAGCTAGTCAAGAATCCCAAGGGCTCGATTCTCTGCTTCGTCGGACCTCCCGGTGTCGGCAAGACCTCGCTTGGCATGAGCATTGCCAAGGCTACCGGACGCAAGTTCGTCCGCATGTCGCTGGGCGGCGTGCGCGATGAAGCTGAAGTCCGCGGACATCGCCGCACTTACATCGGCGCCCTACCGGGCCAGATCATCCAGATGATGAAAAAGGCCGGCACCAAGAATCCGGTCTTCATGCTCGATGAAGTCGACAAAATGTCGATGGATTTCCGCGGCGATCCGTCAGCCGCGCTGCTTGAGGTTCTCGATCCGGAACAGAACTTCATGTTCGTCGATCACTATCTCGACGTGGAGTACGACCTCTCGCAGGTCTTTTTCATCGCGACAGCCAACGTGTTGCACACCATCCCAGCCGCGTTGCAGGACCGCATGGAAGTGCTCCGCTTGCACGGTTATACCGAGCCCGAGAAGGTCGAAATTGCCAAGCAGTACCTGGTGCGGAAGCAGCGTCAGCAGACTGGCCTGACGGAAGAGAACATTACCTTCACCGATGAAGCGCTGACCAGCGTCATTCGGCACTACACTCGCGAAGCCGGTGTCCGCAATCTGGAGCGCGAGATTGGCAACATCTGCCGCAAGGTAGCGCGCAAAGTGGTCAAGGAGGGCAACAAGCTCTCTGCGGCGATCACTGCAGAAAACGTGAATGACTATCTCGGCGTGCTGAAGTTCCGCGACACCGAAGCCAACGAACGGAGCGAAGTCGGTCTGGTTACCGGACTGGCCTGGACCGAAGTTGGCGGCTCGATCCTCACGACTGAAGTCGCTACTGTCGACGGCAAGGGCAAGCTTACTCTCACCGGCAAGCTGGGTGATGTGATGCAGGAGTCGGCGCAAGCAGCCATGTCCTATGTGCGCTCACGGGCGCATCGACTGGGACTTCCGCGTGACTTCTATCGAAATCTAGATATCCACGTCCACGTTCCGGAGGGCGCAATCCCGAAGGACGGACCCTCGGCAGGCATTACGATGGCAACGGCCATCGCCAGCGCCCTCAGCCACATTCCGGTGCGTCGCGATATCGCCATGACCGGCGAGATCACGCTGCGCGGCAAGGTGCTGCCTATCGGTGGGTTGAAAGAGAAGCTGCTGGCTGCGCATCGCGCCGGCATTCTGGAAGTCATCCTTCCGGCCGACAATCAGAAAGACCTGGCCGACGTTCCCGAGAACCTGCGCAACGTGATGCAGTTGCACTTCGTCAATACCATGGACGAAGTACTGGCATTCGCGCTGGAACATCCCCTGCCTGAGGTTGCCGAGGAAGAAGCGCCTACCATCCCAGCGATCCCCCCGGCATCTGAAACAAGCCCCACAGCTCATCAGTAGGCTCGTTTTCGCTTTATCCGAGGCCCGCCACAGCGCGGGCCTTGTTTTTTCTCTCGAACGAGAGCCGATGCGAGCCGTGATTTCTTGTCGAAATTGACAGTCTTATCGGAATCCAGCAGCTCTCGACGCTGGGCTTGCGCTTTCTCTTCCCTCCGGCGATATTGAGAGTATGAAGGTTCTGACTCGCTTCGTGACCTCGGCTGCCGATCCTCGGCAGTTCCCCCCACCAAGCGCGCCGGAAATCGCCTTCGTCGGCCGCTCTAACGTCGGAAAGTCGAGCCTGATCAATTCACTGGTCGGAAGTAAGATCGCCAAGACCAGCAACACTCCCGGTCGTACGCAGACCATCAATTTCTTCCAGGTGCGCCGGCCCGGCAAACCCCAACCCGACTTCGTCTTTGCCGATCTTCCCGGCTACGGATTCGCCAGAGTGCCGAAGGAAGTGACCGAACAGTGGGCAAAGTTCATCAACCCTTATTTGGAGAAGCGGGAGTCGCTGGCGGTCTGCCTTATTCTGGTGGACGTCACCATTCCTCCTCAGGATCTTGATAAGCAGCTCATTAAGTGGCTGAATCATGTGGATCGCAATTTTCTGGTGGTGGCCACTAAGGCGGACCGAATTTCCGGAAATCAGCTCCGTACTTCGCTGCAGAAACTTACCGAAGCGCTTGGGGTTCCACGCGAGCAGATCATTCCCTATTCAGCCAAGGCACGCGATGGGTACGACGAATTATGGAAGGCGATCAAAACGGCAGCGGGCGTGGAAGATCTCGGCGGCCACGAAGTAGCACACACCGGATAACTCCGAATTCCAGGTCTAATCGGCGGGCCAGATTTCCAGCGCAGTCTTGCTGAGAATCTGCCGCTTGGTAGTCTCGCTGAGCGGGAGCGCCCGGAACTCCGCCAAATTGTTGGCAATCTCCGGAACGCCCGGCCCCGGCCAGTCCGTGCCGAACAGGGTCTTGTGCGCGATCTCCTCGAGTCGAGGAAAATATTGCAGCAGTGTCTTGGGGGGAATTCCGCTGATATCCAAAAAAACGTTCTTGTGGCGTCGCATCAGAAAGAACGCGGTATCCATCCAGAGCGGACGTCCACCATGTGCCAGCAGGATCCTCAGCTTCGGAAAATCCACGGCGATGTCATCGACATACATCGGATCGCCATACTTATTACGAGCGCCGGGGAAGATCGACGTTCCGGTATGCACCATGATCGGGATGCCGTTGGCTTCGGCAGCGCGATAAATGATCTCCAATTCTTTAACCCCGTTGACGTAGTCGTTGGGGTAAAGCAACTGATGAGGCGGATGAATCTTAATCAGCCTGATACCCAGTCGGACGATCTGTTCCATGTCGGCCAGCACGTTCGAGGTGTGTCGCGGATGAACGCTGCCGCACGGTATCAGCCGCTTGGGATTTTCTTTCACGTAATTCGCAATGAACTCATTCACTGCGGGCGTGAAGCCGATCACCTCCGGCGCTACGTAGTTGATCAATACAGCACGGTCGATGCCGATTTCGTCGAGATGCCTCAGAAATGCCTGCGGCGAAGCGCAGTACTCCGCGACTCGGTCGAAGTCCTTACGCGACTTCTTCATGAGCGCAAGCGCTTCTGGCTTGAACAACTCCAGGGGCTGGATGTGTACGTGGCAGTCTGTGATCATCGCTTAGTTGGCTGCTGCCTGCATTACCGCGCGTTTGGCATAAACTTTCACCATCTCACGCCGATACTCTGGTGTCAGCACAGACGTCGTCAGGGGCTTCGCAGTACGCGCGGCCATCTCACCAACGCGCTCCGCTAGTTCTTCGGTCGGCGCCATGCCAATCAGTTGCGCGTCCACATTGTTAAGCAGGTGCGGCGCAGGATTGACCGCAGTGATGGCTACTCGCACATCTTCAACCCGACCCGAATTCATCTTGAGCGCCACAGCAACCCCAGCCAGCGGATAGTCGATGCTTCCGCGAACCCGCAGCTTCTGATAGCTGCCGCGCCATCCAGCTGCAGAATGCGGCAGGTGAATGCGCGTGACAATCTCATTCTTCGCAAGATGCAAGCGCACAATGCCGTCGTTCACATAGAACTCCGACAACGGGGTACGTCGCAGCCCGTCTGGACCGGCAATCTCGATCTCTGCGCCCAGGCAGAGCAGCGCAGGCGCCGTGTCGCCCGAGAAGGCTGCCCAGCAAAACTTTCCGCCCGGCGCCACGTGGCACAGGTTACCATCTTTCTTCAGGCAGAAACCGCAACTCTTCCTCCACGATAGCGACTGGTTATACCAGAGGC
The DNA here is from genome assembly GCA_963819055.1 of uncultured Acidobacteriaceae bacterium. GTDB lineage: Bacteria > Acidobacteriota > Terriglobia > Terriglobales > Acidobacteriaceae > Bog-257. The sequence continues at coordinate 57,257 of CAWFUT010000047.1, forward strand.
AGCGGGTATCGAGGCAAATATTTCCGCCCAGCGTGCCCATGTTGCGCAGCACCGGGGAGGCTACGCTCTTCACCGCCTCGTGCAGAACAGGATAAACACTGCGAATCACGGGCGAGTGTTCGACCGCCGTCAGCGTCGTTAAGGCTCCGATCCCGGTTCCGTCCGCAGAGCTTCTGATTCCGCGCAACTCGGTTACGCCGCGCAGATCCAGCACAAACTCCGGAGTAAACAACTTCTGCTTCATCGACGGCAGCAGATCCGTGCCGCCGGCAACGATCTTCACTTCGCCGTCATGTTTCACCATCAACGAGACGGCATCGTCGATCGTCCTGGGCCGCAATAGCTGGAAGGCCGGTAAGCTCACTGCTCACCTCCTGCTGGCGCTGCAAGGCTTTGGCGTGCCGGATCGAGCGGATGTCGCATGGGCCCTTTGCCCTTAAACCAGAGCGAACCGCCATGTTCGCGGAAGGTGACGGGAGCGGTAGGATCGACGTGTTCGGTCATCTCAATTCGCTTCAAGCCTCTTCTCGCCCGCAACGCCGATAGGATGCGCTCAGGGGTGAACGGGCTCTCGCGCAGTCGTACTCCCACAGCGTCGTAGATTGCATTTGAAATTGCGGGAATCGTTGCAGCCAACGATCCTTCGCCGGCCTCCTTCGCTCCAAATGGACCCTCGGGATCGATGCTTTCGACGATGCAACAATCAATCTCGGGCGATTCCTGGGAGGATGGGCTGCGGTATTCCAGCAGCCCCGGATTCATCAGCAGGCCGTCTTTCCAGATCATCTCCTCTTCCAGCGCCTGCCCAAGTCCCATCCACACCGAACCGATTACCTGCCCTTCAACGGCAACCGGGTTCAAAGCGCGGCCGCAGTCGTGAGCTGCCCAGATCTTGTGGACTGTCACTTCCCCAGTCTCTTCATCGACGCTGACCTCGGCCACTTGTGCTGAATAGGAATACGCGGGCGACGGTCCTACCCCTCCGCCTTTGTGCTTTCCCCCGCGAGCCTCCACGGGAGGCGCGTACGAACCGGTTCCGGTCAGTGCGCCGTGGAAGTCGATGGCCGAAACCACCGCCTCTTCGAAGCTCATATGCTCCTTTGGGCCTTGTTCTTTGCGGGTCTGCAAGACGGAACCGCGCAGAATCTGGCCGTCAACGCGGCCTCGCGGCGCATCGGTTTTCTCCAGAATTTCCGCCGCCGTGGGGTCGTGGTCACTCGGAGCGGTCCCCTGCCTGTACACGCCATCGTTACGCATGATGACGTCTTCCACGGCGCAATCCATACGCTTCGCCGCAGCGCTTACAATGTTCTTCTTCACATCCTGCGCTGCCCGCAGGGCCGCGTTGCCCGCCATGAACGTCACGCGGCTGGAGTAGGACCCCAAGTCGATTGGCGTCAGATCCGTATCCGCGGCGATCACTCTCACCCGGGAGAGATCGCATCCGAGCACCTCGGCTACAACCTGCGCCGTCATCGTATCTGAACCTTGGCCAATTTCGGATGCACCGGTGTAGACAACGACGCCACCGTCGCGATCGATCTTGATGTTGACCGTCGAGTGCGGCATGTCGGAGCGGATAATGCTGTTGGCCGCACCGCTCACATAGTGGCTGCACGCCATCCCAAGGCCACGCCCTTTGGGCAATTTGCCCTTGCGCTCCACCCAGCCTGATCTCTTTATCACCTGGTCGATGCACTCCGGCAGGCCATAACTCAACACGCGCAGCCCGTTTACCGTGATCGTCGGAGGCTTTAGCAAATTGAGCCGCCGGACCGTCGCAGGGTCGAGGTTCAGCTTGGCGCAAATCTCGTCCATCTGCGACTCGAAGGCAAAACGCACGTTGACCGTGCCATGTCCGCGCATCGCACCACAGGCTGGCTTATTGGTCAGCACTCGGAAACCGTCGTAGCGAATGTGTGGGATGTCGTACAGAGCACCCAGCAGCGCGCCCGAGTACAGAATGGTTACCACGCCGTAGGAGCAGTACGCGCCTCCATCCTGGATGACCTTGCAGGCCACGGAGGTCACGCGTCCGTCTTTCTGCACGCCGGTTTTCAGGTCGATGATGGTGCGCGGGCGCCCACGATGCGCCCAGAACACCTCCTCCCGGGTATAGGTAATCTTGACCGGCGCCTTCGCCGCCCGTGCCGTTACGGCCGCGATAATCTCCAGTGGAATGATCTCGCTCTTGCCGCCAAAGCCGCCTCCGACTAGCGGTTTGATCACCCGAATCTGCGACATAGGCATTTCGAGAACGAGGGACAGTTTGTGTTGCAGGTAATACGGCACCTGCGTGGAGGACCACACTGTCAGACGTCCCAGTTTTCCGGTGTAAGGGTCGAGTTCGAAGTTCGCCAGGGTGCTGTGCGGCTCCATCGCGGCATGTGTCACTTCGTTGGCGATATAACGACCTTCGGCGATGTAGTCGGCCTGGGCAAAACCCTTGTCCGGATCACCGAAGACGTGGTGATAGTCCTTCTCGATATTGTGCTCACGATTCTCATGGATGAGATCGCTGGCTGCCTTCATCGATTGTTCCGGATCGAAGTATGCGGGCAGCGGTTCATACTCGACGTCAATCAATTCGAGGGCGCGCTCGGCGACCTCTTCACTAACCGCAGCGACGCACGCCACGTGGTCGCCAACGTAGCGAACTTTACCGACCGCCAGCGCCGTCTCATCATGTCCCACAGGAAGGATGCCGTAGGTATTCGGCGCGTCTTCGCCCGTCACAACCGCAACAACGCCTTCCAGCGCCTTCGCTCGCGACGTATCGATGCTCCTGATGCGTGCATGGGGATACGGGGAATGCAGAATCTTGCCCACCAGCATGCCGGGGAGCTTGAAGTCATCGGTATATTTGCCCGCACCGGTGGTCTTGCCGGCAGCGTCGATCATCGCGATCGGTTTACCAATTACAGAAAACTCGCTCATCGACTATTTCGCTCCCACTAATTCTTGCTTCATGCCCTTCTGTTCTGCCGCGAGTACGGCCCGGATTGCCTGGAACATCTGCAAATAGCCAGTGCAGCGGCAAAGATTGCTGCTCAGCGCTTCGCGAATCTCATCTTCCGTTGGGTCGGAATTGTTGGCCAATAGCGCTTTCACCGTCATCATGAATCCGGGCGTACAGAAGCCGCACTGGGCTCCGCCAAAATCACCATAGGCTTTCTGCAGTGCCGCTAACCCGCCATGATCCGCCAATCCTTCAACGGTCGTGATCTGCTGACCTTCACAGCTCGCTGCCAGCATGGTGCAGGAGAGCATCGGCACACCATCAACTTGTACGGTGCATGCCCCGCAGGATGAGTCATCGCAGCCGCGCTTGGAGCCGGTGAGGTCAAGGTCTTCCCGCAACACATCGAGCAAAAGCTTGCTGGGCTCGACGGCCAACTCGTAAGGGCGTTTATTGATGCGCAGTTCGATCAGTTCTTTTTTCATTGTGAAGCCTTAGCAGTCAGCTTTCAGCGCTCGGCCAATGACCTTCCTTGGCTGAATGCTGAGGGCTGAATCCTAGTACAGTGGCACCTTCGGATCGATCTCCCTCGCCCAACGATCGATGCCCCCGCGCAACGATTGCACGTTCTCGAATCCCTGCTGCCGCAGCCATGCCGTGACATTCATCGAACGCACACCGTGATGACAAATGACCACGATGTGCCTTTTTGGATCCAGCTCCGGGTTGGACCGAGCCGGAACATCGTTCATCGGAATATTGGTCGTACCAGGCAGACTCGCCGTCTCGATTTCCCACGGCTCGCGGACGTCGAGTACTTCGACGTCCGCCTTCTCATCCAGCAGCCCTTTCAGCTGTTCAGGAGTGATTTCATAATCCGTCACTTTCCTACCCACTTTGGACGACGCCGTTCCATGAACGCCGTCACGCCTTCCTGAGCGTCGGCGGTCTTCATCAATTCATCGTTGTAAATCTGCTCGGCCCGCGCTAGCCCCTTGTCGAAATGCATCGAATCCCATGCATAAAATGCCTTCTTAGCGATGCGGAGAGCCGCCGGACTCAGTTGCGACACCCGCTGGACGCACTCTGAAACCAACGTCTCCGGATCATCGGCCAGGCCATTCACCAATCCTGCGGCGAGCGCCTCCTCACCCGACAAGGTGCGATCGGTCAGGAGCAACTCGGCCGCAAGCTTCTGTCCGACCATGGCAGACAGAGCGACACTGGCCACGGGCGCATAGCAGGCCAACTTGATCTCCGGAAATCCCCAGACCGAATCCGCTGAAGCGTAAACAATGTCACACACCACCGCGAGTTCCGCGCCTCCACCCAGACAGTGCCGGCGAACGCTAGCCACGGTCAACTTGCTGCTGCTGATGAGCGACCGAATCACGCTGTGGAAGTCGGCCAGCATACCGCGAACGTTGTCGGGCGTGTGTGCCGCAATATCGACGCCGCTGGAAAACGCTCTTTCCGAGCCGGCGAGCACCACCACGCTGATCTCGGGCCGTGCCTCGATTTCTTCCAGCGCGGCGCGCAGTTCCTCCATCATCCGAATGTCGATGACATTCAGCGGCGGATTGTTGAGCGTCAACCGGGCCACCGGAGGACGAAGTTCCACTGCGATCCGCGTGTAGGCCGTGCTGGAGGTCGTGGACATGATTACGCTATAGTGAAAAGCAGGTCCCTCGCTGCCGCTCGGGATGACAACAACACAAAAACACATCGTTTGGTGCCACGAAAGCTGCACCCTTTCACCGCTACTTCGACGTGAACTTTGGCGGGCGCTTTTCAAGATATGCGGCAAGCCCTTCCTTCGCGTCATCGCTCTCAAAGAGCAGCTGCTGATTCTCGCGCTCGAGCGCCAGCCCGGCTTCTAGCGGTATCTCCCATCCCGTCTGCACTGCGCGTTTGATACGTCCTACTGCCTTCGCCGCCTTGTTCGGGGGACAGAACTGGCGCGCATACTCCATCACGCGGTCCATGAAGTTGGCGCCATCAAAAACGTCGTTCACAAGCCCCAGATCTTTTGCCTCATCGAAGGAAAACGTCTTGCCCAGCACCATCAGCTCGATCGCTTTCGATTTTCCCAAGATCCGCGACAGTCGCTGGGTTCCACCCGTGCCGGGCAGCACACCGAGATTCACTTCCGGCAGGCCGATCTTGCCCCCATCTCTCCGTGCGATGCGCAGATCGGCGGCCATGGCGATCTCCAATCCCCCACCCACACAGTGGCCATTCAGAGCCGCGATCACCAGCTTGGGCGTGTGCTCCAGGCGCAGCAGCGTCTCGTTGGCGTGCAAGCAGAAGTAGTATTTGAAGGTCGGGTCGACCTCGGTCAGCGTCTGGATGTTGGCGCCCGCCGAGAAGAATTTTTCGCCGGCTCCGGTAAGAACGATTACATAGACATCGTTATCCATGCGGGCCTGAAGAATGGCATCGTCCAGCTGCCGATTCATCTCATAGCTGTAGGTATTCGCCGGCGGATCACGGAGTTCGATGATCCCAATCCCGGCGTCGGTGCGATAACGAATCAGCTCCTTCTTTTCGGCCGCGGTTGTCGAGGTAGTGCTGCTCATTCCCTAATAAATCCTTCCATGGATTGATGTTCCAGGAGCAAGGATTCGGCGAGCCTTAACGCTTACGCCGGACCGCCTTCTTCCCATCGCTGTGGTGGCTTGGATGACTTCTTGTTGCGGATATATTCCCAGAACGAATGCCGCTTAGAAATATGTCGCTGATCGCCCGGGCGAGCACCTCTGCCTCCGGATCAACCTGTGGCTTATACCAGGTGTACAACCAATTCATCATGCCAAACAGCCCCATTACCGCGGTGCGCGTGTTGATGCCGCCGGTCGCGACGGCACTGGCGCCAACCGACTTTAATCCTTCCGCCTTGGCGAGCTCATCCACGAGCTCAACGCAGATGCGGTAGTACTCCCGCTTGATGGCTGCCAGTTCGGCCCCATATCCGTTCTTCAGTACGTCGTCTTCATGAGAGAGGACTTTCATCGCCTTCTGCTTGGCTACGGAATAATCGACGTGGTTGTGTACGAAGATGCGAATGCGGGTTTCCGGATCCTTGCCGGTCGCCAGGCGCTGGCGCAGCCGTTCCATGATGGTGTTGAAGGTGTGCTGCTGAATGAAATACAGCAGCTTCTCTTTCGACTCGAAGTAGTAATAGAGACCCGCCAGAGAGATACCACTCAAACGGGACAAGTCCCGCATGGAAGCACCCTCGTAGCCCTTCTCCGCAAACACCTCGGTAGCGTAATCAAGAATTTCGCCCAGTCGGCGGTCAAAGCGAGAGTCCTGAGGGACGACGCGATCAAGTTCGCGACTGGTCGTGGATGCTGGCATAGGGGTCGAAGTAGCGGTGTACGGCCGCGAAAATTTTTGACGAACGTTCGTTATAACTTTACCGCATTCGCGAAGTACCCCGCAACCGGCGCTGTCGATGCTGCCGCGCTCACACCAATACCTGCGGGAAGGTTGATTACATTCATAGCTCTTTATCCAGTGTAACCGGAAGATCCATTTCACGACTTGCTTTCGTCGACGCCAATCTTGAAGACGCACGCATGCTTTATCGCTACAAGCGACTTGTCCTCGGTGCTGAATCAAGCTTGCGTTGACAAGTCTGTCGCGAACAGGCAAACTGCTGAATTCCTGATGATTTGCTCCTGCCGGTACCTTTTTGGGGCAGATCACAGCCAGCGAGTGCATTGATGACGGCGCCACAACGCGTTTCGTACCGCTTGGACTCCACGCTGGAAAGCGTGAACAAGGCCGAAGAGATGGCTGACAAAGTTGCGGCGCAAGCCGGCATCGATGAGGATACTCGGAGCGGCGTTTCGATGGCCGTTCGAGAGGCTATGATCAACGCCGTTCTGCATGGAAACAACTATGATCAGGCTAAGCGTGTCAATCTGACGCTGGAGCAGAACGGGAAGGAATTGATCGTCACCATCACCGATGAAGGCCATGGATTTGTGCCCGAGGAGGTTCCGGATCCGCTTGCACCGGAGAACCTCTTGAAAGAGTCCGGCCGTGGCATATTCTTAATGCGGGCATTCATGGATGAAGTTCGGTTTCGTAAACTGAATCCCGGCACTGAAATCATTTTGATCAAGCGGCTCCAGAGCAGTGACCTGGACCGCCAGGAGGCTTCCACGTGAGCATGAAAGCGAGCACACGGCAGGTAGATGGAATCACCATCGTCGACTTGAGCGGACGAATCACTCTCGGCGAGGGCAGCGTAGTTTTGCGCGATACCATCAAAGACCTGCTGGGCAAAGGGCAGAAAAAAATTCTGCTGAACTTGGGCGATGTCAGCTATATCGACAGCTCCGGTATCGGCGAGTTGGTGAGCGCCTTTACCTCTGTCCGCAACCAGGGCGGCGAACTGAAGCTGCTCAACCTGACGAAGAAGGTCCACGATCTGCTTCAGATCACCAAACTCTACACGGTGTTCGACGTGAAGGACGACGAAGCTACCGCGATCGCGGCCTTCAGCCGCTAGGGCACACACAGCGACCAGTAGCAGGCGCCCTTTCGCATGTTGCGGGAGGGCGTTCCTGTTCGAGAGCTGCCCGCTTACCCGGTACTCTGAAATTTCGATTTCCACTGGCCAGCCTTTCGCCAAGCGCTGCATCAAACTTTATGTTGGACGTTCCGGCAACCACCGCATAACGTCAGGAAACGGCCGCCGTCTCGCTCCGGTGGCCTGATCTTTTTTACACTTCTACTTGTTTCAGTATTCCCTTTTAGTCGCACGAACTGGTTCATGCCGCGCTTGACACCCCTGGCCCCATCAGCTAACTTACAAGCATGTTGTCAATGACCAACCGAATGACCATGGCCATGTGCACCCTAGGCGGTGCCTGGTTCGCATTCGGAGTCTGACAGCCCAAGCAGAAAAAACTCCAATCGTGACCGGCCGCCTGGGAATGAGGCGGTCTTGCTGTTTCTGGGCAATTCTCGACTGGAGCGTTTCATGGCTTTTTCGGCTGAGCTGTTTTTGACGACTGCGGTACGCGGCGGCCTTACGCCCGACTCGGCGACCGGTGCGATTCTTACCCCCATCTATCAGTCCACTACTTACCATCAGCAATCTGTCGGCGTTCACAAGGGCTTTACCTACTCACGCGCTGCGAACCCTACGGTTTCGGCCTTGGAAGTCGCCCTGGGGGCCCTGGAAACTACGCCACCTGCGGTGTGCTTCTCCACTGGTATGGCCGCGATCTCCTCGCTATTTTTCGCGATCCTGAAGTCGGGCGATCATGTGGTCGTCTCCGATGTGATTTACGGTGGGACGGTGCGGCTATTTCAGCAGATACTGACGAACTTTCGCGTTGAAGCGTCCTTTGTGGACACGTCAGATCCGAACGCCGTTGCCGAAGCGATCCGGCCGAACACCAGGCTCGTCTTCATCGAAACGCCGGCAAATCCCACGCTGAAGCTCACCGACATTGCGGCCATTGCGAAGGTCGCACACACGGCTGACATTAAGCTGGCTGTGGACAATACCTTCCTGACTCCGGTGCTACAGCGACCGCTCGACTTAGGTGCAGACATCACGCTGCTTTCCACGACAAAATACATCGAGGGGCACAACTCAACCGTCGGCGGGTCCATCGCCACTCGCGATGAGGCTCTTGTCGAACGCCTCCGACTGGTTCGCAGGACCCTGGGATGTATCCAGTCTCCGCAAGAGGCTTGGCTAACGTTGCGGGGACTCAAGACGCTTCCACTGCGACTACAACAACACTCGGCTAATGCGCAAAGGGTCGCAGAATGGCTGGAGCAACATCCTAAAGTTGCCCGGGTTCACTTCCCCGGCCTCTGCAACTTTCCGCAGTTCGCCCTGGCTCAGCGCCAACAGGCACTCCCCGGCGGCATGCTCGCCTTCGAATTGAATGGCGGCGCGGGCGTCGGGATTCAGCTGATGAACACGGTTCGCCTCTGCCTGCTGGCGGAAAATCTCGGCGCTGTGGAGACGCTGATTACTCATCCAGTTTCCATGACGCATGGTGATGTTCCTCGCGAGATCCGCGAGCGCACCGGTATCACCGACGGATTGGTAAGGCTTTCGGTGGGGCTCGAAAACCCCACGGATATCATCACTGACCTTGACAACGCCCTGGCCGCGATCGAAGTTGCTGAGCCGAAGGAGGAAGCATGTCTGGCAAAGTAATCGTCCTGAAGTTCGGAAGTTCCGTATTGCAGTCGCGTGCTGACCTGCCCGATGCGGTGCACGAGATCTATCGCTGGATTCGTCGCCAGTACAGCGTAGTTGCAGTCGTTTCAGCCTTCGCCGGCGAGACCGATCGCCTACTTGGTACTGTCGAGGAGTATCGCAACGTCCATCCCGAAGCGATTGCCCGCATCGTGGCTACCGGGGAGGAGGTTGCCACGGCGTTCCTGACGCTCGAACTCGACCGCTTTGGCATTCCCGCGCGAGTTCTCGATCCGAGTCAGATTCAGCTCATTGCCGATGCATTTTCAAACGATACAGAGCCCGTGAGCGCTGATCTCAGCGTCATCAGAAACGTACTGCAACAGGGACGCGTCGCCGTGATTCCCGGCTTCGTAGCGCGCGACCCAGAAGGGCGCGTCGCCCTCTTCGGACGAGGAGGCTCAGACCTCTCAGCGCTCTTCCTGGCCAAGCAGCTCAAAGCACGTTGCCGGCTAATTAAGGATTTCGACGGCATCTACAACAGCGATCCTGCTCTTAATCAGGGAGCCCAGCGCTTCGACGAGATCAATTTCGATGATGCTCTTTCCGTCGCTGGAAAAGTGGTTCAGCGTAAGGCCATCGCCTTCGGCAGGAAGACCAGCGTGTCTTTCGAGGTGGCGGCCTTGGGCGAAAACCACGCAACCGTCGTTGGTAGCCATGGCTCCGTCTTGTCCCCCAGAAGTTCAGCCGCCGCTCCGCTGAGAGTTGGCCTGCTGGGCCTCGGGACGGTTGGCTTAGGTGTCTTCCAGGAGCTCTGGAAGCATTCCGATCTGTTTGACGTCACCGGCATCGCAGTGCGACGGCCCGAACTGCATCTCGATCACGCGCCGGCGAATCTGCTCACGCGTGACTGCTGGGACGTCATTAACGGTGTGGACGTGGTTGTCGAACTCATCGGTGGGAAGCAACCTGCGGGCGACCTGGTGGACGCGGCGCTGGCAGCTGGCAAAACTGTCGTGACTGCCAACAAGCTGCTTCTCGCAGGCGATGCGCAACTTGAAACTCACCGCCAGCTTCGTTACTCGGCGGCAGTAGGCGGAGCCGTTCCCGCTCTCGAAGCCGTGCGTGCCTTGGCGGCTGACGGCGCTATAACCTCGCTTTCCGGCGTGCTGAACGGCACGTGCAATTACATCCTCGATCGCATTGCGGCCGGGGGTTCCTGGGACCAGGCCATCGCCGAAGCCCAGGCGCACGGCTTCGCCGAGCAAGATCCGAGCGCTGATCTTTCCGGTTCCGATACGGTTTGCAAGCTCCGTTTATTGGCTCGCCGGGCCTTTCCTCGCACCGACGCGCAGTACATCAGCTCTGCAGGAATTGAGGGTATCGATCCGGAATGGGTGCAGGCGGCAGCGCGTGGTGGAGGCCGCGCCCGGCTTATCGGCACAGCAGAACTTGTCGCTGGCCGGGTTCATCTGGAAGTGAAGCCTGCTCTCGTCGACGGGTCGCATCCCTTCGCCCAGATTCGCAACGAAGAGAACTGCCTGCTGATCAATACCGGTTCCGAGCCGGTCCTGCAACATGTCTGGACCGGCCGCGGGGCAGGCCGCTGGCCCACAACCGCTGCGGTAATGGCCGACCTTTTCGACCTGAGCCGGGAATCCAGAGCCGCGCGCCACGAGCGGCACACCACCAACTCTGACATGCCAAAGCAAACACCGCGAGCGGTTCTACTGACGACCGGCCACTGGCAGCTGGCGGCTGATCAAGGAGGCGCAGCATGAAATTCGCAACTCGACTATTAACGTTTGATCCGGCTCCTGGCGATCGCTTCACTCCTGCCAACACTCCTATTTACCAGACCGCAACTTTCCGCCAGGAGAACGCCACCTCATTCGGAGAATACGACTACTCCCGCAGTGGCAATCCCACGCGCGCTGTCGTCGAAAAACAGATTGCAGCCCTCGAGAGCGGCACGCGCGGTTTCTGCTTCAGCACCGGACTCGCGGCGATTACCGCTGTCACTCGGCTGCTTTCACCGGGTGACGAGATCCTTGCCTGCGATGATTTATACGGTGGCACCTATCGCTTGTTCTCACGCATTCTCAGCAAGCGCGGCATCAATGTCCGCTACGTCGACTTCACGAATTTGAATGCCGTCGCCGCGGCCGTCAGCGGCAACACACGGCTGGTCTACCTGGAAAGCCCCACGAATCCCTTGCTGCAAATTATCGATATCGCCGCAGTCTCAGACATCGCCCACCGTTCGGAAGCTCTGGTCTGTGTTGATAACAGCACCATGTCGCCATACCTGCAGCGCCCACTGGAGCTCGGCGCTGACATCGTGCTGCATTCGGCGACCAAGTTTCTTTGCGGTCATAGTGATGTGATGGCCGGGGCAGTCGTAGTTGCCGACGAAGTACTCGGTCAGGAGCTCTACCTCATCCAAAACGGCGAAGGCGCCGGCCTGTCGCCGTTCGACAGCTATCTCCTTCTGCGTGGCACTAAGACGTTGTCGCTGCGGCTGGATCGCCAGCAGTCGAATGCCAAGGCAATTGCCCAGCTACTCAACGCACATCCGGCAGTGGATCGCGTTTACTATCCCGGGCTCGCAAACGAGCGTCAGCTTGCGATTCACCGGGCTCAAGCTTCCGGAGACGGGGCCGTGCTGAGCTTCGTTACGGGTGACCCCGAGTTCTCCCGCGCAGTTGTCGAAGCCACAAAGTTGTTTGCCATCGCGGTGAGCTTCGGAGGCGTTAACTCCACCATCAGCCTGCCCAATTACATGTCGCACGCGAGTATTCCGGCGCACTTGCGGCAGCAGAAACACATTTCCACCGACCTTGTGAGGATTTCAGTTGGCGCCGAGGATGTAGACGACCTGATCGACGACCTCAGTCAGGCGTTCGAGAGCGCCGCTCGGCAAAATACAGCGTTGCGCGCCGTTGCCGGCGATTAGCAAAAGAAAAGGAGCCCCATACGGGGCTCCCGCTTTGCTGTCGCTGTGGTTTACAGCTGCGGCGGTGTCGCCGAGCTGCCCTGAGGAGAAGTGGTTGTCCCGGTACCCACGCTGCCCCCGGTCGGAGGAGGCGTAGTTGTCGTGTCGGGCGTCGTCGTCGGTGTATTTGGCGCCGCCGACGGGGAGTTTGGAGTTGTGTCTGGCGTCGTACCGGGCGAGTTCGGACTTACTTCAGGCGTTGTGCCGGGCTGAGTTGCCCCTGGCATGCTTGAAGTCGCGCCCGGAGTGTTGGTCGTAGCTCCTGGACTGCTGGTCGTTGCGCCAGGCGTCTGCGTGGTTGCTCCGGGAGTCGAGGTTTGGGCGCCGGGTGTACTGGTCTGACCACCCATGGTTCCCGTCTGGCCTCCCATGCTCCCACTTTGCGCGCCCGGCGTAGCTGAGGAACCCGCGCCTGCAGTTCCGGTTCCAGCACCGGCTCCCGCGCCTGCTCCCGCTCCAGCGCCTGCCTGAGCGAACGCCCAGCAACCGCACAACAGCACCGTACCCGTAAGAAGAATCAGTCTCCGCTTCATTGTGTCTCTCACCCCTTTTCAAGATCGTCGAAGTGGCCGCTACTGATCCGATGGGAAGCACCACGCTTGAGATGCCTTTCGAGTGGCACGAATCCAGAGCAGCCACTGCTCTCAATCGCTGGCACGCTCGGCCCTGATCCAGCCGCCATTTACAATGAAGATGCGTGCACGAGGCAATCATGTCCTTTATTCGATTCTTGATGCTCCTGTCACTGGTGATCTGGATTGGCGGCATTATCTTTTTTGCCTTTGTAGTCGCCCCGACGGTCTTCAGGCCGGGCATCCTTCCTTCACATCAGCTGGCAGGGAACGTAGTCAGCCGCAGCTTGAGTTTGCTGCATGGCATCGGAATCACATGCGGTATCGTTTTCGCTATCACCTCGATGATTGACTCAGCCGTGGCAACCGGCGCCGCTCAACCATTCGCGCTGCGACATGTGCTGGTTTACCTGATGATTATCCTTACCCTGGTGAGCATATTTAGCATCGGCACGAGGATGGAGGCGCTGAAGAAGGATATGGTGATGATCGACGCAGTTCCCCAAGACGACAACCGCCGCGTGGAGTTCAATCGCCTCCACGTGTGGTCGACACGACTGGAAGGCTCGGTGCTGCTGCTTGGGCTCGCGCTGCTCTTTCTCACGGCGCGGCGGTTATCATAGAGAAGCCGTCAGCCATCCGTTATCGGCCGTCAGCTCATATCTGCAAGTGCAGGGGCGGCATGGCCATGCGGCAAACGAATCATCATTACAAGCAAATCATCACGAATCGTCTGTACATAAGGAGTGCCTCATCCAGGCTAAGACTGGGAGCTGGCTGAGAGCTGAAAGCTAATTCATGAAAACCGGCATCATAGGCCTGCCTCAGGTAGGCAAGACTTCCCTTTTCGTCATGCTGACCAAACAACAAGTGATGCAGCGCTCCGGCAGCCCGCGCGAGGCGCACTTGGGCGTAGCCAGGGTACCCGACGATCGTCTGGTCCGACTGGCGGCGCTCTACAACCCAAAGAAGCTCGTTCACGCCAGCGTCGAGTACGCCGACGTTGCCGCACTCAACAAGGAAGCCCTGAATGAGACGGCCTTTGCCGCTAACCTCCGCAACGTTGACGCGCTCGCTCACGTGGTACGTGCCTTTGAGGACGACACCATTCCGCACGTGGGGCCCATCGATCTCTTACGCGACATCAAGAGTATCGACCTCGACCTGATCGTCAACGATCTCGGCCAGGTGGAAAAGCGTCTGGAGCGTGTTCAGAAAGACATGAAGAAGATGAAGTCGCTGGAGATCGAGCGCGAGTTCGAACTGCTGAAGCGCGCCTTGGCGCACCTCGAGACCGAACGGCCGCTGCGCGAGATGCAGATGACGCCCGAGGACAAGAAACGTTTCCGCGGCTTCATGTTCCTGAGCGAGAAACCTATGCTCTACGTGCTCAACATCGGCGAGAGTACTACCCTTGACAAAGACCAGGAAGAGGCGGTCGCGAAATACGGGATCGGCGAAGCGAGTTCGCGCCCAAATACCGGAGCGTTGGCCGTATGCGCGAAAGTTGAAGCCGAACTCGCCGAGATGACCGACGAAGACGCAGCGGAGTTTCTCTCCAGTTACGGTCTGAAGGAGAGCGGACTGGTCCGCCTCATCCGCAAGACCTATGAACTGCTTGGCCTGATGTCCTTCTTCACTGTCGGCGAGGATGAGTGCCGCGCCTGGACTGTCGAACGCGGATCCAAAGCCGTAACCGCCGCTGGAGCTATTCACACCGACTTGGAGCACCATTTCATTCGTGCCGAAACCATTCACTGGGACCAACTACTCGACGCCGGCTCCGAGGCCGAAGCGCGCTCCCGCGGCACGCTGCGGCTGGAAGGCAAAGAGTACATCGTGAAGGATGGCGACGTAATGCATATCAGACACAGTGGGTAGTTGGCAGTTGGTTAGTGGACCAGTTTTTCGTGGGCATGTGAGCTTTTTCCACACACCGCCCACTAGCCACTATCCGTTTCTCTAACCTGATATTCTGCTGCCTGCCGATGCATCCGATCGTCACCAGTATTCTTCTCGGTCTTACTGCTGCTGCCGCCAACATTTTTGGCGGCGCGGTCATTGTGCAGAAGAATTGGCAGCGCGATTACCTGCGATACTTCGTCGCGCTCGGCGCGGGCTTCATGCTGGCCACAGCACTGGTCGAAATGGTACCTGAGAGCTTGGCGCTGGGTGGCCGCAAAGGCGCTCTGCTAGTTCTCGGCGGTTATTTGCTGGTGCATTTTTTCGAGCACACCATTACGCCACATTTTCACTACGGCGAAGAAACTCATTCTGACGAATACCTGCACTCGCACCGTCGCGTATCAGTGTTATTCGGACTTTTGATTCACACCTTCTTCGACGGAATCGCCATCACCGCCGGATTCCTGGTTTCGCCCTGGTTGGGTTGGATCATCTTTCTCGCCGTCTTCCTGCACAAGATTCCGGAAGGATTCACGGTGACATCAGTCATGCTTGCCAGCGGCTTGAGCAAAGGCCGCTCGTGGTTTGCTTCGGTTCTGCTTGGCATCGCGACCGTTGCCGGAGTGCTTACCATGGCCATCGGACAACACGCCGTCAGCTACGGTCTACCGGTCGCGGCCGGGGTAACGATTTACGTCGCTGCGTCAGATTTGATACCCGAGGTCAACCGCGAGCCCGGCGTCAAAATGGCCGTCGTTGTATTTATCGGCGTCGCGGTACTGTTCCTTCTCGATCAGCTCGTCCATCTACACTAGCGACATGTAGCCGTCGATCATTTCGCCTTCCCCACCCTTCAGTCGAACCAGTGATATTCTTAGCGAAATACGGATTGCTGATTGCAGATCTGTTATAAAATTCCTGCCTCTGATTTCAGATTGGCAATTTAAACACTTTTGCTTGCCATTACCTATTCGCTGGCAGATTGCCTAGGAGTACGGAGGACCGTTTGCACACGGCGATCGGCGTATTCGACACGCGCGATGGCGCGGCGGTGGCTTACGAGAAGCTACTCGAGCGCTACGTTCCAGCACAGGAGATTGTTTATCTCACTCGACCCGAAGGGGACAGCGCCGCTGCCGGCAAGAACCTTGGGGCGAAGGTAGGGGGGCTTACGGGCATTGCTGCGGGCATGACTGTCGGAGTGGGCGCAGCCGTACTCTTCGCCGTTCCGGGCATCGGCCAGGTAGCTGCGTTGGGCCTGGGAGCAGCTGCCCTACTGGGTCTCGCTGGAGCCGGCGCCGGCTCAGCAGTGAGCAAGGCTGACGACGATGCCACGGTTCGGCCGACTCCCGATCACAAATGCTCGGAGGAGGTCGAACTCTTTCGCAGGGTTCTGGCCGAAGGACACAGCCTCATCGTGGTTCGGAGCGAGTCACAGGAGGTGGCGAACGTCGCTAACGCAGTCCTCAACCGACTCGGCATGAATATTCCCGAGCACGCTCCGATCCGCATGCGAATCGCCGAGCGACAGGTTGCCGATGTTGTGATTGTTGATGTCAGTGGAAGAATCACACTCGGTGAAGGCAGTGCGCTGCTCCGTCAAGTGGTCCGAGAAAACCTCAAACAAGGCAACAACAAGATCCTGTTCAACCTGCAGGGCGTCGGCTACATCGACAGTTCAGGCTTGGGCGAGCTGATTAAGTCGTACACCACGGTGCGCAGCCAGGGCGGGCAGCTGAAGCTGGTGCAGGTCAGCCAACGAGTGCATGACCTCTTGCATATGACCAAGCTGCATCTAGTACTGGAGATTGAGCCGGACGAGGCCACCGCCATCCAATCGTTCAAGGGCACCGGGCCTGCACTGGAAGTCGTTTGAGCGTCTCGGGGAATATTTATGGCTTGGATCAAGATTTCAAATTGCGGCGGCAGGAAGACACCCACGCCTCTCTTGATCGCCGTCATTCTATCGCTAAATTGTGTTTCCGCGGCCAAGACCCATCGCAAGCCCGCTGACAACACTCCGGGCAAATTTGACTACTATCTGCTGACCCTGTCGTGGGCACCGGAGTTCTGCGCTACCCACTCGAGTAGCGCTTCCTCCAGCGAGTGCGATCCCACGCATCACTTCGGCTTCGTCGTGCACGGCCTGTGGCCAGAGAACCAGGACGGCTCCTACCCACAGCATTGCGGTTCAGCGCAACCTGTTTCACAAACTACTGTTCGCCAGATGCTGCCAATCATGCCCGACTCCGGTTTGATTCAGCATGAGTGGTCGACTCACGGAACCTGTAGTGGTCTCGACTCGCAGACATATTTTGGCGACATCAAGAATGCGTTCTCACAGCTCAAGATCCCCTCCCAATATCAATCGCCATCCCAGCCGGCGAACGCCAGCCCGTCCGAGATCGAGCAGAAGTTCGCGGCGAGGAATGGCGCTCCGGTCTCGGCCTTTCGGGTTTCGTGCAGCGGCTCGGAATTCGTCGCGCTGGAAGTCTGTATGACGAAGGACCTGCAATATCGGCAATGTGGATCGGGAGTTCGCGACTGCCGAGCGCCACAAGTCACGTTATTACCGCCCAAGTAGCGCTACTTCAATCTCAGAGTTCGCTCTGTCTCCAACCCACTAGTCGCAAACTCGTAAAGCTGGTCGCGATCGAGTATCAAAATCACGGCGGGTTGCAACGTCAACTCCAGAACGGCGCTCCCCCGTGCATTCGTAGTTCCCCAATGCTCCGAGTGCGGGTCAGCGTAGGCATCGCGTACTAATACCCGGGCTCCAACTACGGGCCTTCCATTCGGTCCCAGCACATGGACGGTGAACTGCCCGATCGCAACTGGAAGGTTGTCGTAGCCCTGCAGCTCAGACATTCTGAGGTCGATCATGACGGGCTTATCGCGTACCAGAAATTCGCGCACTGCAGGTTGCCATCGACTGTAGGGATCCGTAGCAATCACTCGATATAGTCCAGGTTTCAACTCCGGCATAGCCGCCTCTCCTTCTGGATCGGTGAGGACACGAGTCAGCTCACGCTGTTGATGGGTAAGATCCTGGAGGATGACCAGTGCGTTCTTCAGCGGAGTTCCGCGCGAATCGCTGATGGTGACGTGCAGAGGGCCGGCCAAGCACGGAATGCGGTAGAGCAGTGCAGCCAGAGTGGTAGCGAGGCGCAGGTACATTGCTGATGTTTGTGATGCACCCAGGAGAAGAAGTGGTAGGCCCGGCTGGGATCGAACCAGCAACCCTCAGCTTAGAAGGCTGATGCTCTGTCCAATTGAGCTACGGGCCCATGATCATACGCGCAGCTGGTAACAGCATTATCGCAAAACCGAGAAGAATTGCCGAGCACACAATAACAATCGAAGCTAACGCAGCTGAATGATAACTAACCTTACAGATCGAAAGGATTTGTGCATGAGGTTTCTCAGCGACCCAATGTTCGGATCAGCATGTCCCGAAGAGCTCCATTGCGCTTATGCTTCGTGACGTTCACGCTTCGTATACGTCTGATTGCTAAAATACATTTCCATCCCTATGCTTCACTAAGCTAAGCCATGGCCCGGACTTTCAGGTATCGATATGTAGGTTTCGGAACTTCCTTCGCCGGCGATCCGCGTACCCGCGGTCCGCAGAGCGGGGATGAAATGCCTGGAACTCTGTTCGCCAACGCGCTTGCTACCGATGTTGGAGGCACTTGCTGGGGCGCTAACGAGCCATTGCCAATTATCGATCATCATTTCCCAGGAGAAGCCCAATTCCCTTCTGCCTCAGCAGCGGTCCTGCATAAAGCAAGTCAAATACGTCAGCGTTTCGGCGACCAAGACCTGATTTGGCTGGTGACGCACAAAGAGCCCGATTTCGACGCCTTCTGCTCGATGTATCTGGCGCGCTGGATCATTGAAGATCCCAATGCCGTATTGGATTGGCGGCATTACGGACTGCATCCCGACGCATGGCTGGACCTGCTGGATGGCAGGAAGATCGATTGGTTCAATCCGGATCTCGCAACCGTGCGCGCCGAACATCGTTGGGCCTTGCTGCTGGCCAGTTACGCGTCCACGCAGGAAGCCCGCCGGCGTATCCCTTGTCCACCCCAGCGCGCATTGTGTTCTGTGCTCTATGCAGCGCTCAAGCGGGGTCGCGATTATCTCAGCGATACCAGCGGCGCCACTGAATTCTTCGACGAAATCAGATCTATTCTCCTGCAATCGCAGTTGAACCCTATTTTCGATTCCGTGCTTGAAGACAGTCATCTCTTCGCTCCTGAGTTAGCAATGCTAGACCGGGAAGCCGAGGCTTATCAGCGCGACCTTCGACGCGCCCGCCGATCTACCGTCTACTTGCCGGAATCCGAGGCGCCTTCACCAGACTTCTTCAAGAACCGAGACTTCGCTCATCAGGAGGAGCGAAGGGCGTCAGACCTGGACGCCGAACATCTGCTGCTCGCGGATACCTTCCGCATACCGACCGATGGTATCTATTTGCGCGATCCAGAATGCGTGCTGTTCAAGGAATGGGTGCGACTTGACCTGGAAAACTCCTGCTTGGGGGCGGGTTTTGAATTTACCGCCATCGCAAATTCCGCTGGGCGTCCGGAGGCTCCCTCGAATAAAACGGATTACGAGTTTTCGATTGATCCCGAGAGGGCAAACGGCCGCCACCTGTATACCGTTTGGTCGAGATTACAGACACAAGAAGTTGAAGCCTTGCGTGCCCACGAGCAAGATACCGTTGCCGTTGGGCCTCCATCGCGCCGAGGCGGATCGCACGGCACCGCGACATTGGAAAGCTTGCTTGCCGATCCTTGGATTGGCGGACAAAGCCAGTTTGGCCACGCAGTGGGCACGCCGCAGCGAGGAACGTTGATGGCTCCAGCGGGAGTGCGCAGCGATCTGCGCGACGATCCGGTGGCGGAGGCCGTCCGCACGGAACTAGAAGGATCGATCTACTCTGCAGTGTCGCTGGTCACCGGCCCCCAAGTCACCGTCTTCGATTTCGCTGGGTCAAAGGAGGGAGTCGATATACCGCCCCAGCGATACGATCTCAATTCTCCGCTGGAGATCCCGGCGCCGCCGGAAAGCTACTTCCGCTTTGCCGGGGTTGGTTTGCGACCTGACGTGCCCATCGCGGCTCCTCATCTAGCCGGGCAAATTGCGGAGACCCTCTGGCAGGTGCTCTATCCAGAGGTGCCTGGCGCAACTCCGCCCGACTTTCTCGAACTCCATATGATCGTCGGTGCCAGTTGGGTGGGCGTCTGGGGGGATCGCGGCATTGCGGTTGCGCAGAAGCAGGATTTTGGTGCCGCTGTCAGTGCCCCTGGCCGTCAGGCATCGGGACTGCGTGCTGATTTCGCTGCAATTGTGTCGATAGTCCGGGACCTGGACCGACTGACCTCTCGCTGGGCGCGAATCTCCAACGAAATATCAGAGAACAGTCCCTCTGCAGCTTCGGCCGGCAAGATGCCAGACCCGGAAGGTTTAAAGTCCATTGTCGCCAATGCCGAGGAACTTGCCAGCCGCTCGGCCCAGATCAAGCACGCACTGATCCTGCCGGACCACGATCTGTTTCGCCGCTTTTACGACGCCGTCAACCTTGACCAGTTGTTGGCGACGCTGCGTGAACTGAGCCGCAGTGCCTCCGAGCACCTGCGTCAATATCAGCTTGCCGCACAGGCAAAGCAGATGCAATCCCGAGCCGATGCCGTAGCTCGCGTGCAGAGCAAATTGGAATGGCTCGAGGTCTTCGTCGTCGGATTCCTTGCGCTCGGTATCATCGAAGTAGTTACGCTTCACGTCAGTCTTTCCAATCAAGTTGAAGATGCATTGGTATTGCTCGGCGGACCGCTGTCTATCGGCTTCGCTGCATGGCTACTGAAGCCGTGGCGGCGTAAGAAGAGCGATCAACCGCAAGGAACAATCGACTGGCCCGTCTGGATCCTCATTGCAATCGCCGTGGCTTGTGTGATCGCCTGGCTCGCCGGACTGTCCCACATCTGGACGAAATAGCAAAGACGTCTACTCAACCCGTTGCGAATAGATCAAGCCTCATTGAGTCCGATCTCTGAATTGGGCGCGGTCGCCGGCAGGGGGTTGGAAAATGCTGCGCGTACATCTGCCGAAAGCGGTGCGACAATCGACGCAAGATTCTGCGTGAGCGTGATCATGTCGACCAGCGGGGAAGGAATAGAGATTCCGGACTTGGAGTAGTACGTTTGTATCTCCTGCTTCAACATCGCTGCGGAAGCTTGGATGTCAGGATTTGCCCGCGGGACAATTCCACAAACTTCCGACGACATTGCTCGAATCATGTCCGTCAAATCCTTTTCAAATGCCTTCCGGGCTTCCGTAATCGACGCCGGCATGTCGGGCAGCCTTAGCTGGAAGAGATACTGCAAATAGGTGATCTGCACCTGCAGTAAAACGCCCAGCGTTGCCTGCCAACGCCTCATATCGTCGCGGATCTGAAGCTTCCTCTGACGCCTGGGTCCGAATTCGAACACGACGGCGTCCGCCTGCGCCTTGACCGCATTAAATCCTTCATTGATTCGATCGCGTAATTGAATTGCCTGCTTGATGGCTTCCACGTTGTCCTGATTTCCGCGCAGATCGAGCAGTTCGGCCAGTAGCCGGAGATTACGTGAAAACGCATCCTGCATCTCCTGTAGGGCGTCTCTCACCCAAAGCCGATCGAACACCAGCCACATGCATACCAGACCAAGCAGCACGCCCACAATGCGATCACGCGCGATAGCAAGGGAATATTGCGGAGCGAACTCCTGAAGATTGATCAGGTAAAACGCCAAGGCCATCTGTACGCCAAGGTAAGACAGCCTTGGCGTAGCGGTTGCGATCCACGCCGAAACCCCTGTCACAACCGCAAACAGAACGGTGAATCCGGTGATCGAGTCCAGATACGGAAGAACGAAAACCTGCGCCCCCATGCCGAAGACAAAACCTCCGATTATAGCTCCACCCAGTCGGAGAAACTGCTTCTGGCGGGACGATCCGATTGTGGACAGCGCAGTGATGATGCAGGTCGCGACGCTGGTGCTCAGACCGGGCCACGCGACCGCCGTATAAACCGTGTAGGCCAGCAGGGTAGCCAGTGTCCCGCGGATGGCGAATTTTAGATGGTCGGGATTGGTGAACGCGTCGGCAGCAAACAAGCGTTGATGCTCGCCTTCGGTCGGCGGCGGCAGGACCAGACCCGGAAGAGTGCGGTAGCCGGCGAAGGCATGCGACATGAGCGCAACCGTCCTCTCCATCTCCGGCAACAGCGGCAAAGCAGCTGGCGCCATGCTATCCGGAATTTCGAGGGGCTTCGGCAGTTTTCGAGCCGCAAGGTCGCACTCCAGTTCGGCTATCTGGTCCGCGAGTCTCAAGCTGCGTTCGCGATCGCCCGCTTCCGGCACAACAAATTGGTTTGAGCGCACAATCTGCAAGCTGGCGGCGAGGTCCATTAGGCGGCCCAGCAAAGCCACGGCTGCCGTCATCTGCGCAATGAACTTCGGTGGATAGCCGGAACGCAACAGCATCCGGCGCAGCCGCGATGTTCCCACGCTTGAGTAGAGGGCAACGTCCTTCTGAAATTCGAATTCGTGCTGTCCCGCGGCGATTTGGCGCAGCAATGACTCGACGGACTTGAGCCGCGCCTGGATGCCGATATTTAGATCGGTGGCGGGATGCACCCGCCGGAAGATGTACTCGACGGCCACCGTGACTACCGTCCCCAAGACAACCGAGAAGCCCAACCACAGGGTGTTTTCAGTTCTTTGATTGACTGTGAGGAAAGTCTCATCCCAAAGAGGTATCGCCCCTGCCAGAGTAAATCCGAAGCCTACTGCCGTGATGTAGTCAGGCACGATGCGAATAAGATAGAACGCCATGAACAGGGAGATTGTGATCCACAGGAAATGGGTGAGTGGATCGTCGATCAAAGTCATGACCCCCAGCACCGTATAGATGCTGGCGATGACATACGAAATGATTGTGCGAACGCCCGACCGTAGCGTGACCGTCGGGTTTTCGCGGCTGAGCAACATCGTATAGACGGCGCCCAGGAAACCGAACGGAATTCGGAATGTCATCACCACAACCATGACGATGGTTGCGGAAATTACCATCCGCCCCACGGTCCAGGCGCGACTTGGGTACGGGGCAAGCTCATTCTTCAGGAAGCCCCAGAACCACACCCCGGCTTCGTCCAGCGAACTCGGCCGCGAACCCGCCGTCAGTGTCTGATCCCGGGCAGACATTACTACTGCGCCTTTCCCGAGCTTTGCGAACGCATGACGACCACTGCCGACTCGCTGAGCCGGAATGGCTCCGTTTCCGGCGCCAGAATCCGGACGCGTACCGGAAAGCGCGTCGCCAGGTGGACCCAGTTCAGCGAGCGCTGCACGTCAGGCAATCCCGGGCCGAACGTTCCCACCAGGGTTGAATCCGGCTGCACCCCGTAGCCAACGCTGTCGACAATGCCGTCGTAGCGTACGTTAGGCCTCGACAACACATAGACGTCCGCATGCATGCCGGGCTTGATGTGTCGCAACTGCGTCTCGCGGAAGTTCGCCACCACCCACCACACACGGGTGTCAATCAGCGTAAACACCTGCTGACCAGTGTGCGCATAGGCGCCCTGCGAAATCGTGAGATTGGTGACACGCGCATCGAAGGGCGCGTAGATGCGAGTGTTGTTGAAGTTGTACTCGGCGGTGCGAATCGCCGCAGCTCTGCCTTCGCGCTGCGCCGTCAACGGCTCCAACGTCAACACGCTGTGCTGCGACTGCGCCAGTTGCTGACGACTCTGCAGCATGTTTGCCTTTGCCTGCTCGTATTGGGCCTTCGCCGAGAGCACCTGCGCCTGAGCAAGCAAGAGCTGCGACTTTGCCTGATCCGTTGCCTGCTGCCGCGCCGTGACCGCCGTCCTCGCCTGGTCAACCTGGTCGACAGTGACGAACTGCTTTGCCAGCAATGGCTCAATGCGATGAAAATTGTTGGTTGTGTACGCAAGTTCGGCCTGCGCCCGATCCAGCTCGGCCTGCGCGCTGGAAACATTCGCCTGCGCCTCTTCTACGGCCGCTGCCGCGCGATCGATCGCTGCCGATTGACTGAGCGTATTGGCCTGCGCCGCTCCCACCGCGCTTTGTTGCGAGGCGATCGTGCGGCCCTCGTCAACAATCTGACCCTCCAGGGTGCTCTGGTCGGAGCGTGCCCGCTGCAGCGCATACTCGTATGGCCGCGGATCGATCTCGAACAGCAGTCCTCCCTGCTTGATAAAGGCGTTGTCCTGAACAGGCAGCGTTGTAATGGGGCCATCGACCTGCGGCGCGATTCCGATAAAGTTAGCGAATACCTCGGCATCGTCGGTGCGTGGATACCAGGTGGTGACATAAATAACCAACAGGCCAGTAATGAGCGCGGCAACCACACTGCCGATACTCACAACTCTGCCGAGCCGTTGGCGCTGATCGGGAGTCGCGTTTTCCAGCATGGCATCTTTTCCTTAAATCAGCTGAAGAACAGCAGCCAGGTCGTGAATGTGAAGAACAGAGCGATGCATGGGTACACAAGAATCAATGGCGTCAACTCCTGCTCAAGCTTGGCGCGCACGAAAAACACTCGCACGAAAACCGTTAGCACAATGCCAATCAAGCCGCAGAGAATCCACGCTGGGAAGAATGATCCCAGGATGTTAAACGATGGCGCTCGCGTACATCCCACCGTCGAGAGCAGCAGCGCGGCGCATGCTGTCGCCGGCGCAGCGCGCTTCCAACCTGGACTGGCCGATACTCCGAATCTTGTCGTCATATTAAGGTTTCTTTACGTAGAGGAGATCGCCGGTCTGGTAAGACAGAGCGGCCAATCCAGTTAACAGCTGCGTACGCGCGGTTACATCTGCAGTGCGAGCATCTGCCAGAGTCCGCTGCGCCGAGACCACATCGATCTGGCTGCGCACGCCATAGTTGTAGGACTCGAGCGCCGCATTATAAGACTCGGTTGCCGATTCCAGAAGGGCAGCGGCTGCCTTCTGCTGCCGCAGAGCCGTGCGCGCCGTGGCATATGCCGACCACACCTGGTTCTCGATCTGATCGCGTATGGCATCTACGCTTGCCGCGGCTTGCTTCTGGTCCGCCTCTGCCCGCGCCAGGCGCTTCTCTCTCGCCAAACCGTCAAACAACGTCCAGCTCAGGGTTAGCTCGGCATCCCACGGCTGTAGCGTGGGTGAGTAGACCCCAATATTCGGCGTGGGATATTGCTGACCGTACGCTCTGACCTCTCCGCCATTACCGCTGAAGCTGAGCTTCGGAGCATATGCCCGCTTCGCCGAGCTAACCTCGGCCCCTGCGGCGCGCAGTTGCGCCACCCGTTCCATCAGGTCGGGTCGCTGCAATAGCGCCTTGTCGATCGAACTCTCGACCGTTTCGCCGATACCGTCCGGCAGCTTGAGGTCGTGAATACTTTCGACGTGGAACTGCGTAGTCGGCGAAATCCCCAGCGCGGTTGCCAAGTCGCCATAGGCGATCTCGGTTGCGCCGACGGCGGCCTGCAGGTTGTAATCGGCCTGCGCTTCGGCGCTCCGCGTTTCCAGAACGTCTGGGAGCGTCGCCAGTCCATTCTGCAGCCGCGCTTCGGCCGCCTCGCGCACCGTCTGAGCGTTCTTCAGATTGGCTTCCGCCGCTTCCTGCTGTCCTTTGTTATCCAGCAGCCGGTAGTAGGCATCCATTACCTGGAAGATGATCCGGCGATGCGTGTCATTGAATTGGAAATTGGCAGCCAGTAGGGTATTTCTGCTGATCGATATTTCCTGCGAGCGCTGCAAGTCGAAGATGACGTAGTCGACGAAGAACGTCGGAGCGTACGAATCAACCGTCTGACGTACAAAATAGGGTCCGAAGAAAATACCGGAGCGTGCGGTCTCCGCCAGCACGGCGGCGGCCATGGTCGGATACAAGCTAGACTGCGCGATGCCTAAATCAGCCGCTCTTGCCCTGGCGTTCTGCCATGCGACTCGCGTCTCCGGATTGTTCTGCTCGGCAATGTTTACCAATTCAGACAAAGTGTAGATTTTCGCGGGATCGAGAGTGACGGCAGAGGCCGGCCGGGACGGAACGGTCAACTGCCGCGGAAGCGAGCTGGCGTCCCATGGATGATCGGCCGCGGCCGGCGCTTTCTGCGCATAGCCGACCGCCTCCCCAACTAGCATGCAGAGCATGATGACTGCCCACCCGCGGAAGTTGAACATTCGTTAGCCCGGGCCGAAACGACGGTTCTTACTGACGGTTAGTGAATGATCGTACGCTACTCTTCGCGTACGGGCGATCCAGCAAACCAGACGGCCCGTTGCCCGTTCCCGAGCAAGGACCGCAGGCGTTTTGCACTCTGTTAAGTCCAGCGATTGTATATAGCGGCAAACAAGTAGAGGAATTTTATCCATAAAGTGGCCGAGAATCACGATGTCTTTCACGACCGGGCATCAGGGAGGGTATATGGCAATCTCGTCCCGTTCCGCCTTCAGCCGGATTGGCCGGCAAAACGTAACGTGGCAGGCCAATCCGATTTGTAGTCTGTCGCGTAGCAATTAAGGCGAGATGTTCAACCGGGAAAATTCGCGTAACTTTTCGTCGTTCAGTTGATCTTATCCGGAAGCAGAGGCTTTTGAGGCAACATGTCAGACGAGGAGAAATCATCGAGAGAGAACGAATCGCCTGAACCCGGAGAAGGCGGCGATCGGATTCTGAAGGAACGCGAGAAGGAGTCCGCCGCTGCGCAAACAGCGGCCAGGCGCGGTCCTGCCGGCGAAGAGGTGCGCCTCGTCTCCCCCCGTGAACGCCGCGGGATAAATCGTCGCGAACTGCTTAAGCTGGTTCCACTCATCGCGGTCGGAGTATTCGCCATACCCAAGTTACAAGAGCCTCTGCTGAGGGAGGGCCTGCGTCTCAGCGACTGGGCCTCCGCCAAGCTATTCAGCCGACATCGCCTAGCGCAAACCTACGCTAACAACGACGTCGCTCCCTTCGAAAAATTTCCTTACAACTATTACGACGTTGCCGATCCCGGCGTTGATCTCGATAAGTGGACGTTGACGGTGGAAGGTCTGGTGCAACACCCTGGCGATTACACGCTCCAGCAGATTCAAGCATTCCCCAAGGTGGTGCAGAACACGCGCCACGTGTGCGTGGAGGGTTGGGATGTGATCGGCAACTTCGGTGGCACACGCGCCTCCGACTTCCTGCGCGCCGTCGGAGCCGATCCGTCGGCGAAGTATCTGGAGGTGACCTGCGTAGACGAATATTACGAATCCGTTGACATGGCCTCTGTTCTGCAGCCGCAGACGCTTCTCTGCTACGAGATGTACGGCAAGCCTCTCGACCGCGGGCACGGCGCGCCCTTGCGGCTCCAGATGCCGACCAAGCTGGGTTACAAGCAGGCGAAGTATCTCGACACCATCCGCGTTACCAACGTGCTGAAAGGCGGCATGCACGGCTACTGGGAAGACCAGGGGTACGACTGGTTCGGAGGACTGTGAGGGGCGATGGCCACAACTGCCAATGTCGTTAGCAGCAAGCCGATCACCGTCGCCTACGAGCATCCGCTGATCGTGCGGATTGCGCACTGGCTGAATGCCGTTGCCGTCGTGGTCATGATTACCAGCGGCCTGCGAATCTTCCTCGCCTTCCCCAGCTTCGGCCCGAAGATCCCGCAGCAGAACTTCTTCATTCTTCCGCCTAAGCAAGTCACGCTGGGCGGCTGGCTGGGCGGCGCGCTGCAATGGCACTTCACCTTCATGTGGATCTTCGTCGGCAGTGGCTTGCTGTACGTGATCTACCAGATCGTGAGCGGACACTGGCGGCAGGTGCTATTCATGCCCCGCGACGTCAAGGGCGTGTGGCCAATGGCTCGCCATTACTTTCTCTTTGGCAGGAAGCCGCCCGTCGAAGCCGCCTACAATCCGCTGCAGAAGCTGGCCTACACCTCGACCATCTTCTTCGGCGTGCTCTCCACTCTGACCGGACTGGTGCTGTTCAAGCCGGCGCAGTTCTGGTGGCTGGCCTGGCCGATGGGTGGGTATCACTACGCGCGCATCTGGCACTTCTTCTCGATGATCGGCTTCGTCGCCTTCATTCCCGGCCACCTGATCATGGTCGCTCTGCATGGCTGGAACAATTTTTACTCCATGCTCACCGGTTGGAAGCGCGATCCGGAATACCTCGAGTAAAGCAGTAGCCAGTAATCAGTAATCAGTTATTGCCACAGCTAATTTCTTCACCCCGCTACGAATCTCTTGCTCCGAATAAGCCGCATATCCCAGCACCAGGCCTCCGCGGCCGCCGGGCTTGGCACGGTACGTGGTCAATGCCGGAGCCTCCACGCCAAATTCCCTCGCGCGCCTGGACACCACCGAGTCGCTCTTCCCTTTCGCCAGCCACGCCAGGACGTGCATACCAGCCTCATGCGAGCGCACCTCGACCACTCCTCGCAGTTCAAGTCGGAGCGCATCCAGCAACGTATTTTGCCGCTCCAGATACAGCATGCGCATACGGCGGACGTGCCGCGCCATGTGCCCCCCGGCGATGAACTCCGCCAACACGGCTTGCTCTACCGTAGGACTGTGGCGATCGATGACCGCCTTCGTTCGGCCAAAGGCGTCCACCAGTTGCGGCGGCACGATGACATATCCGAGCCGAAGCGATGGAAACAACACCTTACTGAACGTTCCGCAGTAGATCACGCAGTTGCCCGCATCCAGCCCCTGTAGCGAAGCCACAGGTCGGCTGGCATAGCGATATTCGCTATCATAATCGTCTTCCAGAATCCAGCTGTGCGAGCGCTCCGCCCAGCGCAACAATTCCAACCGGCGTGCTAGTGTCATCACCACGCCTGTCGGATACTGGTGCGACGGCGTGACATACGCTAGCCGCGCTTTCGGCGATAATCGTTGGCCGGCGACGATGTCAAGACCAGCCTCGTCGACCGGCACGGCGATCGGCTTCACTCCGGCCGCAAGTAGCGCCGCCCGTGCGCCGCCGTAACCGGGATCCTCCATCCAGGCCTCTTCCCCCGGGTCGAGTAGCATCCGCGAGGCGAGGTCCAGCGCCTGCTGCGCACCGGAAACGATGACGATCTGCTCGGCATCGCATTTCACAGCCCGAACTCCGGCGACATAATGAGCAATCGCCTCACGCAGGGGACGGTATCCAGCCGGCGTGGTATACGGCAGCAGATCCACCGGCTGCCTCCGCCAGTGCTTCATCATCAGGCGGTTCCATACTCCAAAGGGAAATTCATTGACAGCGGGAATACCGGGACGAAAGGCGCGCGGTGGGCCTTCATGTCGAACGCCTATCGGATTGCATGCCAACACTTGTCCGCGCTTGGAGAGCCGTGAACTGTTGCCGACGGCCTTCGATGTACGCCTGAGCACGGGAGCCTGGAGGATCTTGTCGGGTAGATCCTTAGCAACATAGGTACCCGACCCCACCTCGCCTTCCAGATAGCCCTCGGCCAGCAATTGATCGTAGGCGCCCATCACGGTGTTGCGTGCAACAGCCAGCTCTTCGGCCAGGATGCGGGTTGAGGGCAGCTTCGCGCCAGACTCAAGGCGCCCGTCGAGAATCGCCGTGCGCAGCTGCTCATAAAGCTGACGATACAGCGGCATTGCCGCGGAACTCTCGATCATCAGACCAGCCGAACCAATGGAGGCCACACCCGATGCCTCACGCAGAGTGGCTCTATTGAATCTATCGTTCCTGGCACTTTTCATGGGACAGATTATAAGTGACGATCGCAAACAAGGAGAGCCCACAATGAGTGAAACTGTTAGCAAGCCGACTTGGACCACCACCATCCGTCAGCATCCGGAGCGTGCGGCGCTGGATCGCGCCGGAGAGTTTCTTGCCCAAGGACAGGTCGCGCACGTCGGGTTTGAACAGGATAGTCGGCCCTACGTCATTCCTATGCTCTATCACTACGGAGCCGATCGTCCCGACCACCTTTATGTTCACGGAGGTCTATCGAGCCGTATGATCCGGCATCTGGCGTCAGGTGTTCCGGTGTGCGCAACCGTGACGGAGCTCGATGGGCTGGTCTACTCTCGCGACGCCCGCTACCACTCGGCAAACTATCGGTGCGTGATGTGTTTCGGTCGCGGCAGATTGGTTGACGATGATGACCTGAAGCAGGCTGTATTCATGGCCATGACCTCGCGTTACTTCCCGGGACGCACCGCCGGGCAGGATTACACCATCGCCCCGAAATCCCATCTCGATGCCACTCCCGTGATCGAGATCGTGATCGAAGAGATAAGCGCGAAGATGCGCGAAGGTGGTCCAAAAGGCCCGCATGATGCCAACCAGAACGCAACCGGTACGTGCGGCGTGGTGGAACTGAAAACCCAGCGTATCGAGAGCTGAGGAGGTTTCGAATCCCGAGAGCTAGCGAATCAGCCACTGGGAGTGCGACTGGCTACGAGCAGGCGGCTCGTAGCTGGCTAACTGCTCGCCAGTTGCTTCAGTTCTTCCAGAAGCCGATCCACCTCTTGCCTCGTGTTGTAGTGCGTAAGCCCGATACGCAGCATGCCGCCGTTGTTTTCTACGCCCAGGCGCTCGGTTAGGTTGATGGCGTAGTAGTTGCCATCCCAGGTAAAGATGCCACGCTCGCCCAGCCTGGTCGCAAGCTCCCTTGGAGTATGGCCTTCCATGCGGATAGCTACGGTCGGTGTTCGCTGATCGAGTTGGGCGAGATCTTTAATCCCGTAAAACGTGAGGCCCGGAATTGCCAACAAGCCGCTAATGAGCTGAGCTGCCAGCTCCTGCTCATGATGCCGAATCGCGTCATAGGCCGCACAAATTGCCTCACGACGCGACCCGACCGCAGGATTGTGCCGCCTTGCAAGATCGGCAATATAGTCGATGGCTGCGATCAATCCGGCAAGACACTCGTGATTCTGCGTGCCGGTCTCCCACCGGTCCGGCAATTGCTCCGAGCTGGCGCGCAGCTTGTAGGGGCGCAGCCGCTGCAGATGCTCTCGCTTACCATAAAGAACTCCCAGGTGCGGGCCGAAAAACTTATACGCGGAACACACAAGAAAATCGCAATCTAGCCCGCGCACATCGATAGGCCCATGCGGGGCGTAGTGCACCGCGTCGACGAACGCCATCGCTCCTGACGCGTGCGCCAGCCGCACCGCTTCGCCGACATCATTGATGGTGCCGACCGCGTTGGCTGCCCAGCCCACCGCGACTACGCGGGTGCTGCGGCGGATCTTCGCCGACAAATCGAACATATCCAGCGTGCAGTCGCTTGTCCTGATGTCGGCCGTGCGCACTTTCACACCGCGCTCTTCGAGTAATACCCACGGCGAAACATTCGCGTCGTGGTCAAGACAGGTGACCAGCAGCTCATCGCCATTCTTAAGCTCGCGACCAATCGCTCGGCTGAGCGCCAGCGTCAATGTCGTCATATTAGGGCCGAACACGACCTCATCGGCATCGCAGTTTAAGAAGTCCGCCATGGCTGCACGCGCATCGGCGATCATCTGATCGGTGCGCGAGCTGGTTGGAAATGCTCCGCACGTGTTGGCATTTGAACTGGAAAGGTACCTGGAGATGGCGTCGATCACGCGCTGCGGCACCTGCGTTCCGCCAGGAGCATCGAAGAACACCGACGGCTGCCCGCCGATTGTCTGCTTTAGCGAAGGAAACTGCTGCCGTACCCACTCAATATCAAAATTGCCTGCATTGCCGGCCAACTTTGTACCCGACGACATGGTTATGCACTCCTGATTGCGATAAGAAAATCTGCAAGCAGCCCGTAGGCCGTGGTTTCCAGGCTGGGGTCCTGCTCGGTGATGATGAGTTGCGGAAGAACATCGGTTTCGAAGCTGATCACCGATGATGTACCGTGCACTTGGGCCAGAGGATCGTCCGGCTTAAGATGTTCCGGCCGAACCTGCGCCCTCACACTGCCGTCGGGCTCCCGGTTGGCGCTACACACCAGCTTCCACACTTGAGCCAGATCGCGCGCGTGACGCAGGTGATGACTGCTTATGTCGCGAATGCCGTAGCGCTGAACGTCGCTCAGTTTCAGCTCCGCATTCATAAGAACGTTGGCCAGTGCCACGACCTTCACAGCCGCGTCGATACCGTCAATGTCGTCCGAGGGGTCGGATTCGGCTACACCCAACTTTTGCGCCGTCTTCACGGCATCATCAAAGGTCTGACCGTATTCCATCCCTTCGAGAATGACGTTGGTCGTGGAGTTGAGCACTCCACGGAAGCCGCGAATTACGACCGCCGGCATCGCCTCGCGGAAGAGCGAAAAGATGGGCACCCCGTCCATCACCGCTGACTCGAACAGAAACCTTCGCCCGACCGAGGCCGCCAACGCCGTCAACTCTTCGTGGGCGTGGACCACCGGCCCTTTGTTGGCGCTGATCGCGTGAGCCCCCATCCCCAGAGCCGTACGCAGATAGTCGATCGCCGGCTGTCCAGTAGCGGCGTTGAGAGAGCTGGTTTCGAATACAGCATCCGCAGCGCCCGATTTCAGCCAGTTAGGAATATCCGGGACGTGCTCGGCTTGCGAAAAATCGCCGGCCAGCAGGTCCTCAGAATCGAAGCCATCGCCAGCCACAAGCCATCCCAGACGCCGCGAGGCAACTCCCGTGATACGGCAGGCCAAACCGTACCGGCTGCTGAGTTCCTGTTTCTTTCGCTCCAGCAGAGCGACAAAGGCCTTGCCAACATTGCCGAAACCGACGATGCAGAGGTTGTAGGTACGAATGCGGTTTCTCCGGGATCGGATGGATTAATTACTATTGTAAATGCCGCGGGCGAACTGCCGAATTATCGCGGTGGTGCCCATGCCGCCAATTTCCGCCGCTTTTTCGTACCCGTCTCCGGTACTTGTGCATCCATTCTGAAGGGTTTCGTAACGGAAATCCGGCGTGTGGAAAATTGGGTGAGGGCGGAATTGAAAGTGTCAGATATAATCTGGAGTTAAGCTGAATCCCGGATGCTACAACTTCACCGATCCTCGCAGACTGTCCTTACCATCCAAGTGCCGTCTGCACGCAGACTCTTCGGCCGCGGCAGCATAACAACTGCAGTACTACTCTGCCTGTGAAGGAGCCTCGGAATGGCCATTAAAGCAAGTGAATACGTTTGGCACAATGGACATCTTGTCCCTTGGGATGATGCGAAGATCCACGTAATGGCCCACGTGGTCAACTATGGCTCCTCCGTCTTCGAGGGGATCCGCTGCTACCAGACGCCGAAAGGCCCTGCGATTTTTCGCCTGCAGGATCACACTCTCCGTCTGCTCCAGTCGTGCAAGATCTACCGCATCGACCTCGACTATTCGCTTGAGGAACTCGCCCAGGCTTCCATAAGCCTGGTGGCTGCCAATAAAGTGTCTCCCTGCTATATCCGCCCCATCGTGCTGCGCGGCTACGGACAAGTTGGTGTCAACCCGTTCAACTCCCCCACCGAGGTTTACATCGCCAACTATGAGTGGGGTAAGTACCTGGGCAGCGCCGATTCAGACGACGGTGTCGATGTCTGCGTGTCGTCGTGGACGCGTCTGGCTCCCAATACCATGCCTACGATGGCCAAGGCCGGCGCAAATTATATGAACTCCCAGCTGATCAAGATGGAAGCCATCGTGAACGGCTATACCGAGGGCATCGCGCTCGACGTCAATGGGTACGTCAGCGAAGGCTCCGGCGAGAACATCTTCATCGTTCACAAAGATCGTATCTACACGCCGCCACTGGGCAACAGCGTGCTGCCGGGCATCACGCGTAATTCGGTCATCCACATTGCGCAGGAGTTGGGCATTCCGGTGATTGAGCAGATCATTCCCCGCGAAATGATGTACATCTGCGACGAATTGTTCTTCTCCGGCACTGCCGCGGAGATCACGCCGATCCGTTCGGTCGACAAGATCACTGTAGGTCACGGCGTTGCCGGCCCGATCACGAAGGGTATCCGCAAGGAGTTCTACAGCATCGTGAACGGCACAGTGGAAGATCGCTTCGGATGGCTCACGCCGATTCCCGTGGGCAGCAAGCAGCCGGTTAGCGTGTAAAAGACAAATACTTAAGGAAATCAGGGCGCAGAGCATGCGCCCTTTTTCTTGCACAGCTACTGGGTGGAGCACGCCTTCAGGCGTGCCAGGCGAAGAATGAATCGAGGAATGCCGGCTAAAGCCGGGAGCGAACGAACTGATGAAAACTGCACGTCTAAAGGCGCTCTCCACCCACCTCGAACAGCCACGGGCGCTTCTAGAACTCCATCGTCTTCAGCTCCGGGCTGACCAGCAGCGGAGCATCCGTCGCGCGCTGGACATCTTCGACCGTCAGGTGCGGCGCGATTTCCTCCAGCACCAGACCCGCCCTGCTCACTCGCATGTAAGCCATCTCGGTGACAATCGTGTCGACTACGCGCAGCCCTGTGATCGGCAGGGTGCAGCGCTTCAGAATCTTCGGCGAACCGTCCTTCGTGGTGTGCTCCATGGAAACAATCACGCGACGTGCGCTGGCGACGAGGTCCATCGCGCCGCCCATACCTTTCACCATCTTGCCGGGGATCATCCAGTTGGCCAGGTTGCCCTCTTCGTCAACCTCCATCGCCCCCAGCACGCTGAGGTCGATGTGGCCGCCGCGAATCATGGCGAACGATTCCGCGCTAGAGAAAAACGCGGTGCCCGGAATTTCGGTGACCGTCTCTTTACCGGCATTGATGAGATCGGCGTCCTCTTCCCCCGCTAGGGGATACGGGCCGACGCCCATCATGCCGTTCTCGCTCTGCAACACGACTTCCATGCCAGCCGGAACGCAGTTAGCCACCAGCGTCGGCATGCCGATGCCAAGGTTGACGTAGAAGCCGTCGCGCAACTCGCGCGCCACGCGGCGCACGATGCGGTCGCGCTTTTCGGTGTCTTTCTGCTTCGAGGAGTTTGGAGCCGTTGCCATAATTATTCCGAGTTCTTAACCTTTTCCCACATTCCTTCGGGCTTTACATAAAGAATCAGGTGGCCGGGCTGCGGTTGATGGAGAGCCTGGCCGCAGTGATTCGGTGCGACGACCCCGCTTTGAATCACTTCTTCGACAGAGTATTTCTTTGGTTGAGCTTCGCTAATCGCTTCCCGGCAGGAAACATATCCGACCGCTCCGACCTGAAAGTCTTTCGCGCCCTCAGCATCGAATTCAATTTCGCCCTGACCGCCGGTGTGCAAACCCAGAAGACGATGGACTGCTTCGTCTGGAAATGCGATTTGAATCACTGTTCCCCTCTTTACTGGCTTGCCGCTGCGCCCGCTCAGCACGTGAACTACAACCATTTGAGCGGCAGCGGCTCCGGCGAGTAGACCTATCGCGGCAACGATCGCTCCAGCTCGGCGATGCGCTCGCCAGATCACGACTTCCGCACCGTCCTGCGCTCAATGCGTTTCTCATGATCTTTCCCTTCAAAGATCCGCTGCACGTAGACACTGGGCGTGTGAATCTGGTCGGGATCAAGCTCGCCGGGCTCAACCAGGTGCTCGACTTCAGCGATCGTGATCCGTCCCGCGGTGGCCATCATCGGGTTGAAATTTCTAGCAGTCTTGCGATAAATCAGATTGCCCCAGCGATCACCCTTCCAGGCCTTGACCAGAGCGAAATCGGCGGTCATGCCCCGCTCCAACACGTACGGGCGTCCACCAAACTCCCGCGTCTCTTTCCCTTCCGCGATCACAGTTCCGAATCCTGTCGGAGTGTAAAACGCAGGGATGCCCGCTCCCCCGGCGCGAATTCGTTCAGCGAGCGTGCCTTGCGGAACGAGTTCCAGATCGATGCGGCCAGTCAGTACCATGTCCTCCAGCAGCTTGTTCTCGCCAACATAGCTACCCTTGTGCGAGGTGATCTGCCCCGCGGCGAGCAGCAGGCCGAGGCCGAAGTCGTCGACGCCGACGTTGTTGCTGATGGTGTGCAGGTTCTTGACGCCCTTCTTTACCAGCGCCTTGATCAGGTTCTCCGGAATACCGCAGAGCCCAAAACCGCCGACCATGAGGGTGGCGCCGTCCTGAATGTCGTGCACCGCCTCGTCGGCGTTCGCAACTACCTTGTTCATTGGCATACGGTTTTGGTCCGACCGCCGATTGTACCGAGGAGCCAACCTTTCTTCCAATCGTATGGCCGACTGAGTGCAGATTAGCAGTAGCGAAATGCCAAGTGCCAGCGGCTAATTGCTAATTGCTAGTTGCTAGACCCTGCCTTATAATCCGCCCGTCCATCGAATCAAGGAGAGCCTCGTTGCGCGGCGTGCCTCGCTGGTTAGCAGTGGTGGCTGTGCTGGCGGTTGCGGCGGTGGTCTGCGCCTTTACCGTCCACCACGCTCGCGCGCCCCGGACCTTTGTCCTGCACCTGTCTGAGCCCGCCATTCCCGCCGATGGCTTCTCCTCTTCCGAACTTACGATTCGTTCTGCAAACGGTTCTGACCTTCACGGCCTGCGTCTGGAGGTCGACTCCCCCCATCAAGTAACACTTGAATCTCTGACTACACGCGCTGATTCCGCAACCGCTTCCCTGCAGTCGGGTGTCCTTCCTGGAGAAGCCAAAGTCCGCGTCATCGCCCCAGGTTTCAACCCTGAGGAAGCAAGCCTGCGGACCACTCCCAATTATGTCGATGCCATCGGCGACGGCACCCCAGACTTCCTCCGGCTGCACGATCCCGCCGATCGCGTGGCCTTCCGCCGCTGGTTCACTTTGCTGGCGGAATCGCAATATTACCGTGGCAAGCCGCAGCCTGAGATCGATGACTGCGCGGCACTGTTGCGCTTCTCCTATCGCGAGGCCATGCGTGAACACGATGTGGCCTGGGCTCACGCCGTGGCGCTGCCCGCGCCCGCCTCCACCGGGGACATCCAGCAATACCGATATCCCTACACTCCGCTCGGCGCCGACCTGTTTCGCGTGAAGAGCGGCAGATTTACCGCTGACGATCTGCGCAACGGAGCGTTCGCCCAATTCGCCAACGCCGAGACGCTCTGGCGCTTCGACACGTTCTCCGTCGGACGCAGCCTGGGCCGCGCCCGTCCCGGCGACCTGTTGTTCTTCCGCCAGGAGGGCGCCCACATGCCCTTCCACGCGATGATTTACCTCGGCCGCAGCCAAGTTGAGCCCGGTAGCGAGCAGTTCGTCGTCTACCACACCGGCCCGAGCGGTGATTCGAAGGGCATCATCAAGCGGTTGTCGGTTGCCGAACTAGTGAACTATCCCGACCCGCGCTGGCGGCCGATTGCGTCAAATCCTGCGTTCCTGGGCGTGTATCGTTGGAACATCCTGCGAGGCGCTGAGTAATGCGACTGAAACGCGCTATCCTCGCCGTTCTCCTTTGCCACGCGCTCCTGATTCCCCTCCTCGCGCAGGACGATTCCGACGGCGAATCCTGGTTCTCGCTCACCAGCCAGAAAACGTTTTTGACCGGCGAGAAGCCGGAGATCGCGGTCAACGCTCACAACGTAAAGCAGCTCGAGTTCCGCGTCTACCGGGTGAACGATCCGGTGAAGTTCTTCAGCCAGATGCAAGAGCTGCACAACTTCGGCGGCCAGGGCCCTGCCCTGCCCCGACAGGCGCACACCTGGCTGGAGAAGTTTCACGCCTGGAAGCACCGCATCTGGGCGTGGGTCCGCGATTTTGTTCGCGCCCAGTTCTCACCCGATTCGCGCCACGAAATTCGCATCTGGCACATGGGCGGAACAGCGCCGAGCAAGGGCCCGC
The DNA here is from genome assembly GCA_963819055.1 of uncultured Acidobacteriaceae bacterium. GTDB lineage: Bacteria > Acidobacteriota > Terriglobia > Terriglobales > Acidobacteriaceae > Bog-257. The sequence goes on from CAWFUT010000047.1 coordinate 94,619, forward strand.
GGGTCGCCAGCTACGCGCAAGTCCCCGTGCTCAACCAGCAGCAGGTCGTCTCTGTGTGGCAGTGGACGGTTCCTAGTCACGAGCAGTGGGAGAGCGTGACCACCACCATCCCGGTGAGCGACCGCGGCGTCTACCTCGTCGAGGCAACCGACGGCCGTCTGCGCGCCTACACCATCGTTGTCATCACCGACATCGCCATCATCACCAAGGCCGGACAGGGACGCCTGATGAGCTTCGTCGTCGACCGCCGCAGCGGCGATCCTATCGCAAACATTCCAGTCAAAGTCTGGATCGACCAGAAGGAAGTCGCTTCGCAGCCGACCGATCAGCAGGGACTGGTCGACGCCATAATCAAGGACTCCAAGCCTGAGAACGTAGCGGTATTGGCGGTCAACGGGACAGAGTTCGCCATCAATGCTCCGGGCGGCTGGAACCTGGGCGATGATCCCAACCGCAACTTGAAGGGCTACGCCTACACCGATCGCCCCGTCTACCGGCCGGGCGACACCGTTCACTTCAAGACAATCGTGCGCTCGCAAACCGCCAGCGGCTACACCGTCCCGCAGGGTCAGGACTTGCGGCTTGAACTCCGCGATCCGCAGACCTATGACGTCATCTGGACGCAGAACGTCACGCTCTCACAGATGGGCACGGCGAACTGGAACTACGCCGTTCCAGCTGATGCTCATTTGGGCTCGTACTATCTCGGCATTCAGATGGGCGAGCGCTACCTGGAGGGCACAAACTTCTCGGTCGAGGAATACAAGAAGCCGGAATATGCAGTAAAGGTCACGGCGCAGACACCCCGCGTGCTGCAAGGTCAGCCGATCAAGGCGACCATCGACGCGCGTTATTACTTCGGCGAGCCGGTCGCCAACGCCAAGGTGAAATGGGTGGTGCACACCTCGACCTACTGGCCGATGGGCCGCAGCGACGATGAGGACCAGGCGGACGCCGGCGACACTGGCGGCGACGACGTTGCGGACAACTCCGACAGCGGCGATGAAGGCGACACCTACGGCGGCGATCAGGAGCAGGAGCAAAGTGGCTCGCTCGACGCCGACGGCAAGCTGCAGATCACGATTCCGACCAAGGTCGACAGTAAGAAGCAGGACCTGGTCTATCGCATCGAAGCGCGGGTCACTGACGCCGGCAATCGCGAGATCGCAGGTCACGGATTCGCGCTCGCGACCTATGGCAGCTTCTTCCTGACCGCCGAGCCAACCTCCTACGTCTACAGCAAGGGCGGCGCCGCGACCATCAACGTCACCGCGCAGGACTACGACAAGAAGCCGGTTCAAACAGCGTTCCGCCTGGAGATGAATCGCTGGAACTGGCGAACCGGGGCGGGGTCTGTGGTCACCACATCGCAGGGCCAGACCGACGCCAGTGGTAAGGCGCAGGTCAAGCTGACCATTCCTGATTCCGGCGAATTCCGCGTGCGCTTTGTCGCGACCACGCCTGAAAAGCGTGAGGTAGAGACGACCGCATACCTCTGGGCGCCAGGACAGAGTTCGTTCTGGGGTGGCACTGAAGAGGAGCGTATACAGATTGTCGCCGACAAGAAAACCTACCAGCCGGGCGACATCGCGCACGTTCTGATTGTCACCGGTAATGAGCCGGCGTCGGTGCTGGTGACGGCTGAAGGCAACGGCCTCTACTCCGGACAGGTTTCCAAGAGCAGCGGCGGCAGCATCGCGGTCGATGTGCCGATCAAGCCGGAGTACGCGCCGAACTTCTATGTCGGCGCCGTCTTCATTCGCGGCAACAAAATGTATGAAGGCTCGAAGAGCCTGAGCGTTCCGCCCACGGCGCATGAGATGAATGTGCAGCTGGTGCCCTCGAAGCCGCAGTATCAGCCGGGCGAAGCCGCCAGTTACACCATCAAGGCCAGCGACTCCAGCGGCAAGCCCGTGGCGGCAGAGTTCAGCCTTGGCGTCGTCGATGAAGCGATCTACGCCATCAAGCCTGAAACCGCCGGCAGCATCGTCAACGCATTCTACGGCCGGGTCTATTCGCAGGTGAGCACCGAGAGTTCACTGACCTATTACTTCAACGGGCAGGCGGGAAAGCGCAAGATGCAACTGGCGAGCGTGCGTCCAACGAAAGGTTTGGCGCAGCTCAAGCCAGAGCGGCTGGTGCAACCGAAGATCCGCAAAGCCTTCCCCGACACCGCCTACTGGGTGGCCGACGTGAACACCGGCAGCAGCGGCCAGGCGACCGTCAAGTTCAACTACCCCGACGCCATCACCTCGTGGCGCGCCACCACGCACGGCGTAACCGAGAACACGATGGTCGGCAGCGCGGTAACCAATGCCATCGTGCGCAAGAACATCATGGTGCGACTCGTGGTGCCGCGCTTCTTCCGCCGCGGCGATGAGATCACGCTCTCGACCATCGTGCAGAATTACCTGTCCACCGACAAGACCGCGCAGGTGTCCATGCAGTTCGAAGGACTGCAGGTGCTCGAAGGCGCGCAGCAGAACATCAACGTTCCCACACGCGGGCTAGTGAAGGTCGACTACCGCGTGAAGGTGCTGGACGTCGATTCGGCCAAGGTCTTGGGTAAGGCGCTTACGGATGTCGAGAGTGACGCGATGGAGCTGACGTTGCCGGTCGTACCCTTCGGCGTGAAGTTGGGAATCTCGGATTCCGGCTCGATCGCCGGAGCCGACACCAGCGACACCGTTCAGGCCGTGAACTTCCCTGCCGCGGCCGAAGCAGGTACGCGCAAGTTGACGATCAGTCTGACGCCGTCCATTGCCGGCAGCGTCTTCGCCGCGCTCGATTACCTCACATCGTATCCGTACGGCTGCACCGAGCAGACTATGTCGAGCTTCCTGCCTGACGTGCTGGTAGCCGACGCGCTGCAGAAGCTGGGCGTGAAGTCGAACATCGATCCGACGACCCTGCACAAGCAGGTACAGGCCGGCCTCGATCGCCTCTACACCTATCAGCATGACGACGGCGGCTGGGGCTGGTGGCAGACCGACGACAGCAATGCCTTCATGACGGCCTATGTGCTTGCCGGCCTGAGCCAGGCGAAGGCTGCCGGCTTCGACGTGAAGCAGGATGCTATCGATAAAGGCCGCACGTGGCTGCTGCCCGAGTTCACGAAGTCAACGAAAGTCCGTACCGACCTGCGCGCCTACATGGCGTACGCGCTTGTACTCAGCGGTATCGATTCCAACTCGGCAGTCATCGACTCGGTCTGGACGCAGCGCTCCACGCTGACGGCCTACGGCGAGGCCGTGCTCGGCCTGGCGATGCTGCAAGTCAGCGACGGCCGCGCGAAAGACCTCACCACGCAATTGGAAGGCGAAGCCAAGCAGGACAATTCGCAGGCGTGGTGGCCGAGCGAAAACAATTACCTGATGGACTATTACGGCAACACTACGCCGGAGTCTACGGCCTACGCGCTGAAGCTGATCAACCACGTTGACCCCAGCAGTCCGCTGATATCGAAGGCCGCGATCTACCTGGTGAGCCATCGCAGCGAGGGCTTCTATTGGGATTCGACGGAGCAAACGGCGATGGTCGTCTATGGGCTGACTGATTACCTCGAGCGCACGCAGGAGCTCAAGCCGAATTACAGCGTCGACATACAGGTGAATGGCAAGACAGTCGCGAGTAAGAAGTTCACGGCTGCTGACGCGCTCGCTCCTTCCACGAGCGTGACACTCAACGAGTCGCAACTATCGCCGACGACGAATCAGGTCCGCATCGTGAAGACTGGCGACGGCCGCCTCTATTGGTCAACACGCGGCGACTACTACTCCAACGAAGCGAAGGTCGTGAATACCGGCAGCTTCAGGCTGAGCACGGCGCGCCAGTACTACAAGCTCACCTCCACGCAGAAGGCGGGCCGGATTGTCTATCGCCTCGATCCTCTCAACGGACCGGTGCAAGTGGGAGACACGCTGGCGGTGCGCCTCACCGTCGGCGGCAACGACTGGAAGTACCTGATGATCGAAGATCCGATTCCATCGGGAACGGAATCGATCGCTCGCGACGATCTCTATGAACTCGACGAGCAGCCAACCTGGTGGAGTCGCTGGTTCAGCGACCGCGAGCTGCGCGATGATCGCACCACGTTCTTCAACTACTTCTTTACGCAGGGGCAGCACGAATACGTTTACCTGTTGAAGGTAGTCAACCCGGGCATTTTCCGAGTCAGTCCCACGAGCGTGCAGCCAATGTATCAGCCCGAGTATCTCTCGACTAGCGAAGCGCTGACGGTGACGGTGAAATGAACGCGAAACATAGTGGCATGATCAAACTATGGTTGCTGAATGCCGCCGGCAACGCCGCGCTGATGGCGGCCGCTTTCTTCTGGCTGCTGCTGCCCGATGCGCACGGCTGGCAGGTTGGCGCCTCAGGCCTGGTCGCACTGATCATCATCTTCTGCGGTTTGTGGCTGAGGGCAGGGTCATTTGCCTATTTCAGGATTGGCGAGTTTCGCGACACCGCGGCCGCGTGGCGGGCGTTCCGGCATTCGCTCCGGCACATCTTCGCGCTCTTGCTTTGGGTAATCCCGTTCGCAGCGGCGGAGTGGGGCCTGTTCACGCTGCGGCGGTACACTCCGCAATTCGGCGTGTGGTTCTGGCAAAAGTTTTCGGGCCTGCGCTTCGGAAGCCCGCGCGCGATCTACCACACCGCTGACTGGGTGCTTCTAATTGTCATGGCACTGGTCGCGGCGGTGTGGCTGCCGGTTGCGACGACCGTAGCTGCAGCGGGGTTCAAACCGAGACGGATGGCGCGCTCATTGCGTGTGTTGAAGCGACTCAGCTACTGGCTCTGGGCGATCGTGCTGGCGGCCGTTGGCGGCTGCCTGCCCTACAAACTTATCTGGTGGATTCCGGACACCAGCACGCTCAACAAACAGGCATGGAGTGCCGGCCTGCGCTTCTTCTTCGCCTACCTGATTTTGATCTCCGCATGGGTCGCTTTGCTGCTGGTCGCCGGTACGCGGGCAGAGCAGGACGATCCCGACTCTTGTCTTCAGGCTAGCGAACTCGCTCAATAAGACGGACCATCCTACTGCACGTCAACTAGCGAGCGCCTGCTATTACGTTTCGAGCGTATAGCGCGCGGCCGCCAGCCGGTACATCCTCCGCCACACCAAGCGGTTGATGGTGACAACAACCAATGCCATCACGATCGTTGCACCTAGCAGCAGCGCGAAGTTGCCCGATTCGGTTGCGCGCGAGATCGTTGCCCCCAGCCCAACCGTCGTAAATGTCTTGTCTTTCAGACGAAAATACTCCGCCAAAATTGTCGCGTTCCAGGCGCCGCCGGAAGCCGTTACCATGCCGGTCACGAGGTAAGGAAATATGCCAGGCAGAATGAGCCGGCGCCAGCGCTGGCCGGCATTGAACTTGAAGAGCGCCGACACTTCCTTCAGATCGGTCGGAATCGCCATCGCGCCAGCAATCACGTTAAACAGGATGTACCACTGCGTTCCAAGCAGCAGCAACAGAATCGATCCGATACCCAGCCCGCCGCCAACACGGATCAGCATGAGCAAGACGATGGGAAAGAGCGCCGTGGCCGGAACCGACGCTGCAATCTGCGCCAGCGGCTGAGCGATGCGGGCCAGCCTTGGGCTGAAGCCGATTGCCACCCCAACCGGAATCGTCCAAAGCGCGCCGATCAGCAGCGCGGCAACAACCCGTCCGAACGTCGCGACTGTGCCTTCCATAATCTGGCGATAGTCGCTGGAATTCAGCTCGATCAGCATACCCACGGTGCGCACCATCGCGTAGAAAACAGCAATCACCGCAAGCGAGGTAATGAGTCGCCCTGCCCAGACCTTCCATGGAGCCGGAGCAGTTTTCTCGTGCTCCTCTCCCAAGTCGCGCGTGAAACGCACGTACAGACGCTCGCGCAGCGGACGAAATATGCGTTTGCGCATGCGGACCAGGAGGCGAGAGTGCTCGATCAGATCCAGGAACCACGAGCGCGGCACATCGGTACTCTCCACCTGCTCCATCTTGAATTTCTCCGCCCATGCGATGACCGGCCGCCACACAATTTGGTCGACCACAACGATGACGGCAATCATGGTGCCGACGCCCCACAGGATCGCCTGGGTGTCGCCGGAGTTCGCAGCGGTCTGCAAGTAGGAGCCGAGTCCCGGCAAGCGAAAATCCTTGGAGCCGAGCACGAACATCTCGCAGACCATCAGCATGAACCATCCGCCGGCCACCGACATCATGGAATTCCACACCAAGCCGATGGCGGCGTACGGAAGTTCCATCTGGGTGAAGCGTTGATACCAACCCAAGCGATAGATCTTCGCGGCTTCCCGCATCTCGCGCGGAATGCTCTTCAGTGATGAGTAGAAGCTGAACGCCATGTTCCAGACCTGCCCGGTAAAGATGAGCAGGATCGCACCCATCTCGACGCCGACTTGGCGGCGCGGGAATAACGCCACCATCGCCAGCATGACGCCCGGAAGAAAGCTGAGTACCGGTATCGACTGCAGGATGTCGAGCAACGGAATCATGATGCGCTCGGCCCGCGGGTTGTACGCCGCTACGTAGCCGTACACCAACGTGAAAGCTAGCGATAACACGTACGCGATGCCGATACGCAACAGTGAATACGCTGCGTAGAGCGGCAGGTGCGAAGGGCTGCGAGAGATCTCGACGTGCGGATTGAACGGCCCGAACCACGTACGCGCCACGACCAGGATCGCGTAGAAGACCGAGAGGCCCGCGGCGAACAGGAAGAAGTCAGTGACTACCGACCAGGTCTGCGCCGGCAGCAGCGACCACGGACCCTTACCTAAAATGCGAACTGGCTGCCAGTCGGACCGGGCCATCAGGTCCCTTCCACTGCTGGCAGCACGTCGGCGTCTTCACGATGGAACAGGCGACCGGTTTCGGAGTCGTAGTCGAAGATCTCGGCGTAGCGTCCCCAGTTCAGGGCCGTCTGGAACTGGCGCTCGACTTCGTCCGAGCTGAAGTGCTCGTCCAGAATGTCGCGGAAGAATTCCTCGCCGATGGCATGATCGCGCTTGGCGTGCAAGGTGTTTTCGATTAGGCGCAGGATAGCAATGTTCTTAAGTGCGGCCTCGCGAAACACCGTCTTCTGGGTTTGAATGTCGGCCTCGCCGAAGGCGCGGCCCTCCGGCGTGATTTCGACATCGCCTTCGCGCAGAACCGCGAATCCCAGTAACTCCGCTGCTTCGACGATGGGCAAAAGGTCGTCAACGTCCATCGACAACTCGTCGGCCAACTTATAGAGATCGTCGCGTCCGTTCCGATCCGCCAGCAACTCCAGGAAGCCGGCAATGCCGCCAGGGCGCGCATGCGGCAGCATCTGGAACTTCGTTCGCTCGCGGCTGCGCCCGTTGCCCGATGCGATCGCCGTCTTGCCTGGGGCCTGTGCCTCTTCCTGCGGTCGGGTTAGCGTCTTGTAGATGTAATCGACGTAGGCAAGAAAGCGCGGCGACTTACGATCGCGGTATTGTGGAATGCTGATCTCGAAATCCGAACGAATGCGCGCCGGATTGCGGCCCAGCACGATCACGCGATCGGCCAGCAGCACGGCTTCTTCAATGTTATGGGTGACAATGAAGATCGCCTTGGTCGGCATCTTCTTGTTAATCCACAGCTCAAGCAACTCGGAGCGCAGGTTTTCAGCCGTCAGCACGTCGAGCGCGGAGAACGGCTCATCCATGAAGAGCACTTCGGGCTCGACCACCAGCGCGCGTGCGAATCCGACACGCTGCTTCATGCCGCCGGAAAGTTCCTTGGGGTACGCGGTCTCAAAGCCGTCGAGACCGACGGTATCTATCATCTTCAGGGCTCTCTTGTGGCGTTCAATCGCGTGTATACCGCGCGCCACCAGCGGGGCTTCAACGTTTTCCAGAACGGTGAGCCAGGGAAATAACGCAAAACTTTGAAAGACGATGGAGACGTTTGGGATCTGCCCGTCCATCATCTTGCCGTGCCACAGCACGTGTCCCGATGACGGCTTCGACAGCCCGGTCAACATGCGCAATAGTGTGGATTTGCCGGAGCCCGACGGCCCCAGCAACCCAACAATCTGGCCCGGAGACACGCTGAGATCGGTGGGCGCAATTACCTCAATACGATTGCCATCCGGCTGCGAATAATACTTCTCTACTGCGCGCGCTTCGATGATCGCGTCGGCCAAGCTTCTCTCCCCACTCCAGTCTAGGTGTACTTGAGAAAGTGAACAACGCGCAAGCCGATCATCTTTATGAAAGGACTATGAATTTCGCGATGGGCTTGATACAGGGACGGATTACAGCGAGTATTTATGCGCTCGCGTTGAGCTTTTTGTCGTTTTCGGAGCCAGGGGAAATCGAGGGCGCTGCGCCGGCCTCCTCGACATGGGCCGACTCAGGCACGGGAAACTCCTTGCCCCTTCGAATCTCGCTGGAGGATTTGCCGCGACGGCGGCTGCGCTGGTAGTTGTACTCAAACCAGGCCGCAGCCCCACCCACTAAAACAATGGCAAGCCAATTCATCTGTCGGCACCGACAAACGCTTCGATGCTTGGATCTCTCGCGGTGCTGCCGCGACTGGCCGCAACTATGCCAGAATCGTCTTGCACAACCGAAGTATGGACCTACGCCGGCAGCCCTTCTGCCGAGGGAAAGTGATGCTGCTGTCTGCCCACGCCACCGTCGTATTTCTTCGTCACTTTGAAGAGTTCGAACCTGCCGTCCGAGGCGAAAAACTTGCAGCGCTCTCGCAGAGACGCCATCTCCGACTCGCTCATAGGCTGAAACCCGCGGGCAATCAGAAGGTTCTGCTGCAAAATCTCCATGGACTCGTTACCGCTGATCGTCGAGGCTACGGGTAAACTCATGGCATACCGCAGGGCCTCCTGCGGAGTTGCCGCCCCATGCGTAACGATCTCGCCACTGCCACCCATGCTCTTCATGCCCAGCACGGCAATCCCCTGCTTGCGTGCCTCGGGCAGCACTTGCTTTTCGAAGCTTCGGAAGTTCGCGTCCAGGCAGTTCAAAGGCATCTGTACCGTGTCGAAGGGGAAGTTGTGCGACAGCATCCGCAGGTGAATGCTGGGATCTTTATGTCCGGTGAAGCCGATTGCCCTGACTTTCCCCTGCTGCTTGGCCTGCAGCAGCGCCTCCGCAACTCCATCCGGCGCGAAGATCAGCTCGGGATCGTTTTCGTAGATCACCTCGTGAATCTGCCACAGGTCCAGGTGATCGGTCTGCAACCGTCGTAGCGATTCCTCGAGCTGCCGCATGGCGACATCTTTGCCGCGACCGTGGGTACATACCTTCGTCATCACCACGGCCTTGTCCCGTTTGCTTTTCAACGCGATTCCCACGACTTCTTCGCTGTGGCCGTCATGATAATCCCAGGCGTTATCGAAGAAGTTCACGCCGGCGTCCATTGCCTGCGCGACCATCTCATTCACCTCTTGCTGATTCTTCGCCGATCCAAGATGATATCCGCCCAACGCAATCGCCGAAACCTGTAGGCCGGTCTTCCCCAATGGCCGATGCGGAACCGGGCTATTGCTATCCTTGGCCACGGGGTTTCCGTCCTGCTGTCGCTCTGCCATACCCATACGATGCGCAACCGTGGTTGCTCCCACGACCGCCGCTCCTTTCAGAAACTTGCGCCGCGATGCATCGTGGCTGTTATCCATGAATTCCTGGTCCTCATGAGTAGCTCGGATTGCCTGTATTCTTGGTGGCCTGCAACATCTCTTTCACTTCCACTGACTGCGTGTCCAGCGGGAACTCATGGGCCAGCCGCGCCTCCGGGTTGTCGAATTTGAGCGATAGTTTGTAGAGTTCGAAGCGCCCGTCTCCCGCTTCCGGCTTCACCCGATCGCGCAGCGCCTGCATCTGTTGCGGCGACATCGGTTGGAAACCCTGCGCAACCGCCAGGTTCTGATGCAGCACGTCCAAGCTCTCCATGCCCGTGATCGTGGTCGTCACCGGAAGGCTCATGGCGTAGCGCAGGGCCTCTTGCGCCGTGATCACACCGTTCTTCACCGGCTCGCCGTGACCACTAATCGGTTTCATGCCCAGCGCCGCTATGCCGCGCTTGTTCAGTTCGGGCAGCACTTGAGTTTCGAAACTGTGAAACTGTGAATCGAAGGGGTTCAGCGGCATCTGCACCGAATCGAATGGGAAATCGGTGTTCAGCATCGCCAGGTGAATCTTCGGATCCTTGTGACCCGTAAAGCCGACGAACCGCACCTTGCCCTGCTCTTTCGCCTTTCGTAAAGCCTCAGCGGCGCCATTGGGCCGTATGAATAGCTCGGGATCGTTGTCAAAGGCAACGCCATGGATCTGCCACAGGTCCAGGTGGTCGGTATTCAGTCGCCGCAGCGACTGTTCCAGCATCTGCATCGCCAGCGCCGATTCGCGACCGTGGGTGCAGACCTTGGTCATCAGGAAGACCTTGTCACGACGGCCCCTGAGTCCTTCGCCCATCCACAGCTCTGATCTGCCGCGATGGTACTCCCAGCAGTTGTCGAAGAAGGTGATGCCTCCGTCGACAGCCTCCTGCACAATGCGTACAGCCGTCGGCTGGTCAGGCGCATCCCCCAGATGATGTCCGCCCAAACCCAAGGCTGAGATCCTGATGTCGCTTTTGCCGAACTGCCGAAGGGGAATATTGCCGCTGCTTTGTGTCATCGAGCGTTCACTCCAAGTCACGAACAAATGACTTGAGGCCACATAGATGCTGATTCTCGTCTTCAGGATGACACTGGCAGGCAGCCTCCCGTGAAGTGGCGAAACTTGGCGCGCAAAAAACCAGGCCGCTCATCCCTGATAAGGCGGCGGCCAGCTGAAGCTCTGGTGATTTTCTGCTACGGCTTCACTACCCTTAAGTCGTTCGTGACCGACAGCACATCTCGCACCTGGTTCACCCGCATGGTGCACAGATTCTTGTCGGCCTCGGTATCCACTACGCCGAGCAGAGTCACTCGGGCATTCTTCACGATGATACGAATCGGCGGATTCGGCATGTTGGCGTACTTGAACAGTGGGCCATATGTGTAGATCGCCTGCCGAACCTGCTCGCGAATGTTCATATCCAGCGGACCCGGCGGCAGTACTTCGATGTTGTTGATGACCTTGTCCACGCCTTCAACTTTCTTCACGGCTCTTTCCGCGTCAGGCTTCAGGCTGGAACGCAGCACCTGTCCGGTTAAGGTTACGGTGCGGCCTTGCAGCCTGTACCCAATACTGTCGAAGACGCCGTAGTACGGCAACATAACGATCGCATGCACCACCTTCTGCGCCAAGGCAGCTTCTGCCTGCTGCGACAGTTGCTCGCTCTGAATCTGCGAGCCGGCAGCTTGCTGGTCGCCCTGCGTCTGCCCGGCTGCGGGCTGAGCCTGCGCGATCATTTTTGTAGGCAGAACTACGCCCAAAGCCGGGACTGCGAGTAGTAGGAAAATCTTCCACATGAAAGCTCCTGTCAGTCTTGAAAACTCTACACCGGCAGCTGGATTTATGCACGTTTGCGGCGGTCGCTGGTCGCCTCGAAGCCAGCTTCTGAAAGGCGTCTGCGCAGAGCCCGGCCCGCTTCGATGCCATAGCCCCAAAGCCATTACTTAGACAGGCTCTTCCGCCGCGAACAACCAAAATTTGCTCCCAATTCAGTGCTGAAAATGGTTTAATTGCTTCGCTGAAACCGAACAATTTGGGCCACTTGTTCCTCCATGGTTATCGCCCCGCGTCCACAACGTACTCTGATGCGATCCAGCCGCATCGGCGCAAGCCTGTTGCTGCTTGTGACCATACTATCCGCCGCCGTTTCCGCCTGGGCTCAGGGTTCGACAGTCACACCTGACCTTCTGACCGCCGATCAAGCTGTAAAAATTGCCCTGGCTAACAATCTCTACCTGAAGATTGTCACGCTCGATCTCGACACCTCGAAAGACAAGGTCGCAGCCGCCAAGACGCGCCGCTATCCTGCCTTCAACATTTACAGCTTCGGGTCGCAGCTGCTCTCGCCCATCAGTTTTCAGGTTCCGGCAGGACAATTCGGTACCTACCCGGGAATTGGTCCGATCCCCGCCGTTAACACCAATATTTCCACCCCGGCCCAACCCACGGCATACATATTCGGTACCATCTCGCAGCCATTGCTGACTCTGCACAAGATCAACCTCCACGTGCATGGAGAGGAGCTGTCGCTGGAACAGACGTTGCAACAGATACGCGAGCAGCGCAACACTATCGTCGATGATGTGCGACAGGCGTATTACTCTATCGTCGAAATCGACAACGTGATCAATGCGACCAATGCCAGCATCAAGCAATACGAAGAGCTCGACCGCATCACCCAGCAGTACGTTGCGGAGAAAGTCGTGCTGCAATCCGATAGCCTCGAGGTGAAAGCCAAGCTGGCGCAGGAGAAGTTCCAGCTTCTGCAGGCACAGGACAAACTCCAGACGGCCAAGGAGACACTGAACAACCTGCTGGCTCGCGACTTGGAGACTGACTTCACGGTCTCTGAGGACAAGGACCTGTCGGCCAACGAGCAGGACCTCAAGGCAGCTCAGGAAATCGCTCTCAGCAAGAACCCCACGGTGAAGGAAGCAGAGATCAAGATCCAGCAGGCCGACACGATCCGCCGGCTGGCAAAGTCGGAGTACATGCCCGACATCGGCGCTTCGTTCCACTACCTTTCGCCCTTCGGCGTCAACTTTGTTCCGACCAACATCATGGCGGTGGGAGTCGAAATCAGCTGGGAGCCCTTCGACTGGGGACGCCGCCGCGACACGGTCAACGAAAAGACCGTCGAGGTTGAGCAGAGCAAGCTCAACCTGACCCAGACGAAGAACAATGTCCTAGTGGACGTAAACAAGCAGTTCCGGGCTCTACAAGAAGCGCGCGCGGCCGTCGACGTAGCAGCTGCGCAGCAGGAATCGACGCGCATGAAGCTGCAGGAGGTCACGGACAAGTACGGCCAGAAGACTGCCCTCTTGCGCGATGTGTTGCAGCAGAAGGCCGCGGTGGAGAAAGCGAACTCCGATTACAACGAGGCGATCGCCAGTTACTGGACCGCCAAGGCCAATTTCGATAAAGCGATTGGCGAGGATTAGCGATGAAAACGCTCAACAGCACCCGCACCCTCCGGACAGCCGCATCGCTGGCAATCATCGCAGCCTTCGCCGCGCTGGAGGCAGGTTGCGCCAAGGCCGCCTCCGACACGCCAATCGTACCGGTACGTTCAGCACAGGTAACGAACATGGACACCGGCAGCACCAATATCTATTCGGCGAACATCCAGCCTTATCAGCAGGTCGATCTCTCTTTCCAGTCCAACGGCTACATTGTCGGAATCAAGCAGGTACGCGACGCCAACGGGCATATCCGCAATGTCGATCAGGGCGATGCGGTGGCGCAGGGCACCGTGCTGGCGGTGGTGCAGAAGGATCAGTATCAGCAGAAGCTGGACCAAGCCAGAGCATCGCTGGCGAAGGCGCAGGCCGAACATGAGCGTGCCAAGCTGTCGCTCGACCGTATCACCGTTCTCTACAAGGCGGGAGCCGCCACCCAGCCCGACTTCGACGACACCCGCGCGCAGGAGCAGAGCACGCAAGCCGCGGTCGATAACGCCAATGCGCAGATCGCCGAAGCCCAGCTAGCACTCAGCTATTGCGATCTGCGCGCGCCCTTTGATTCGTGGGTCCTGAAGCGTAACGTCGATCTTGGCACGCTGGTTGGTCCGGCAACGAACGGCTTCTCGCTGGGCGACACTCGCACGGTGAAGGCCGTCTTCGGAGTTCCCGACACCGCCATTGGCCGCATCAAGCTGGGCAGTCCTCAGACGGTAACGACCGAAGCGCTGCCTACTCCGTTCTCGGGTCACGTGACAGCGATTTCGGCCGCCGCCGATCCCAAGAGCCGCGTGTATTCCGTGGAAGTGCGGATCGATAATCCCAAGAATCTGCTTAAGGCGGGGATGATCGCATCCATCAAGATCGGAACACCGTCGCCCGCGGGAGGCGTACTGGTGGTGCCCATCTCTGCGGTGGTACGCAGCCCGGCGAATCTGAACGGCTTTGCCGTGTTCGTCACGGAAGGCTCGAGCGATATGGTCAAGGTGCAGACGCGCGATATCACGCTGGGCAACACCTACGGCAACATGATCGCTGTCGAGAGCGGCCTGCAACTCGGCGAGCGCGTCATCACCTCGGGCACCAACATGATCAAGAACGGCGATCAGGTCAGGATAATTCCTTGAGGACTGGGCTGCCTCCTCTTCTTGGTTGTCATCGCGAGGAGGGCTTCAGCCCGACGAGGGGATCTGCTGTTCAGCGCTTAGGAAGGATTCACCGCAGCGACTAAAGCCGCAGAAATACGGAGGGGCAGCGTTGTGACGCGGACCTCAAGGTCTGCACTATCAGTGCTGTAAGAGTGTCGCCCGAACTTTAAGAAGCGCGCCCACTGGAACCATGTCATCGACGCACCACAAATCCGACGCTGAGATCATCGCGACCACGCACAACACGGCCCGGTTCTTCACCGAGCACCGTCAAGTCGCGATGATCCTGCTGATCGCTGTCTTCCTTTGGGGATGGTATGGCTACCATAAGATGCCCAAGCGGAAGGACCCCGACATTCCGGTGCGTGTCGCTGCGGCGCAGTGTCAGTGGCCGGGCGCCACCGCCGAGCAAGTCGAGCAGCTGGTCACGCGTCCCATGGAGCAGGCGGCCGCGCAGAATACAACCATCCGTCCTCACAGTCCATCGAACTTCGGCATTCGCTCGATCAGCTTCCCTGGCCTAGCAGTCGTCTACATCCAGCTCGCCGACAACGTAAAGGACAAATCGAAAGAGTTCAGCGACATCAACCTCAAGATGAACCAACTGAACGCGCAGCTGCCGCGCGGTGCTGGGCCCATCCAGTTCAACAGCAATTTCGGCGATACGGCCGCGCTCATGCTGACGGTCGCCAGTCCGAAGGTTACGTCAACCGAAGTCGCCCTGCGCGCCATCGCCATTCGCAAGGCCATCGAACGAACGCGCGCTGACCTTCCCAAAGGCTCACCGGAACCGCGAGTCACCGTGATCTACGCGTTCCCTCTTTCCGTAGCTCCTGGGCCGGTTCGCAGCACATTTGAAACCATCGCTAACATCGCTCGCCTGAACGGAACGCTGCAGGACCTGCATTTCTTCGACGGTCCCGGCTATGTCGGACTCGACGCCGCCACAAGCATGGACGACGCCACCATTCGTTCGCGCGGCGAGCAGCTCATTCAAAACAATCTCCACCGCTCCGAGCTTTACCCGGATGCGTGGAGTCCCGCTATCATTCGCGATCCTGCGAATACAGAGGCGGAACTCCAGAAAGTCGCTGGCGCCAAGTATTCCTACAAGCAGCTCGATAACTACACCGACCTCATCCAGCGCACGGTGCAGGGCGTACCGGAGGTATCGACGGTCACGCGCTCAGGCGTCTTGAAGGAGCAGATTTATCTCGACTACTCGCAGCAGCGGCTAGCACAGTACGGATACGATCCCTCGAAGCTGAAGGACATCCTCAACGCGCAGAACATCACCCTGCCCGCTGGATCGCTCGAGGTCGGCCCGCAAGACCTGACCATCAATCCGTCGGGACTTTTTCCCGATGCGCCCGCGATCGGCAACGTGATCATCGGCGTTTCCTCATCGAACAGCCCGGTCTACCTACGCGACCTTGTCGACATCTCCCGCAGTTACGAAAGCCCGCCCACGTTTCTCAATTACCTGACGTGGAAAGATTCCAGTGGAGAGTGGGTGCGCAGCCGCGCCATCTCGCTCGGCATCAACATGCGCTCCGCCCAGCAGATCGATCTGTTCGGCAAACATGTGCAGGAGAAGCTTGACAGCCTCAAGTACTACCTGCCCGACGACCTGGTCATCGTCCCGACCTCGAGCCAGCCCGTGCAGGTCAAAGAGCAGATCGATCTGTTCATGGACGCTCTCTACGAAGCCATCATTCTGGTTGTGATTGTTTCGTTGATCGGCTTCTGGGAGTGGCGCTCGGCGGTGCTGATGGCGATCTCGATCCCCATCACGCTGGCCATGACCTTCGGCACCATCTACATGCTCGGCATTGATATTCAGCAGGTGTCGGTAGCATCGCTCATCATTGCGCTTGGGTTGCTGGTCGATGATCCCGTAGTCGCCGGCGACTCCATCAAGCGCATGCTGGCCGAAGGACATCCACGCATCGTCGCGCCCTGGCTCGGACCTACGAAGATCGCCACCGCCATCATGTATGCGACGGTGACCAACATCGTCGCCTATCTGCCGTTCCTGATGATCACCGGCACCACCGGCGAATTTATCTACAGCCTGCCGGTGGTGATGACGGTCGCACTGATCGCCTCGCGCCTGGCGTCGATGACCTTCATCCCGCTGCTCGGCTATTACCTGCTGCGGCCAGGCAAGCCTGAACCGTCCATCGAGGATCGCCGTACCAAGGGCTTCACCGGCTTTTATGCGAGAACGGCCACATTCGCCATTGAACATCGCTGGAAGGTCGCGATCGGCTCGCTGGTGTTTCTGCTTCTCGGTGCCTTCCTCTTTACGCAGCTTAAGACATCGTTCTTCCCCGACGACGTGCAGTACTGGTCGTATGTCGACGTCTGGCTGCCGAACGACGCCAACTTCGACGCCACCAACCAGGCCGCGCAGCAGGTGGAGCGAATCATCGGCGAGCAGGCTGCCCTCTACGGCAAGAACCATCCACAGAAAGACGGCTCGCCCGCGCAGATCCTCAAATACGTCACCACCTGGGTGGGCGGAGGCGGTCCGCGCTTCTGGTTCTCGGCCAATCCGCAGGCCAAGCAACTGAACTATGCGCAAGTGCTGGTGCAGTTAACCGACAAAGACCTCACGCCCGGCTTCGTCGACCAGGTGCAGCCAGTGCTTTCGCGCGAAGTACCCGGCGCGCGCTGCGATTACCGCCAGCTACAGACGAATCCGATCAACTACCCGGTTGAGATTCGTGTCGTGAGCCAGGCCGATGTCGGCACCAAGCAAAGCGCGCAGGACATCGCCGATATGCGGCGCATCGCCAACCAAGTCATCGACATTGTGAGCTCGGCTGCTGAGGCTCGCCGGCCGCGCAATGAGTGGGAGAAAGAAAGCTTCCAGGTTCAGCTGAACATCAATCCTGATCGCGCCAACCTTGCGGGCATCACCAACGTCGACGTCGCCAACTCCGCGACCAGCGCCCTGAGTGGCACGCCGGTCACGACGTTGCAGGACGGCGACAAGAACATTCCCGTAGTCGCCCGGCTCAAGCTGGACGAGCGCACCAAGCTCTCCGACATTCAGAACCTCTACGTGTATTCGTCGTCCTCACAGGACGCCAACAAAATTCCGTTGGTGCAGATCTCAGACATCAGCAACAGCATGATGACCAATCGCATCGTGCGCATCGATCACTTCCGCGAGATGTCGATCTACGCCTTCCCTGCCGCCGGTCACTTGGCCTCGGAGATCACCAGCATCGCCCTGCCCAAGTTGCATGAGTTTGAGAAGACGATGCCACCGGGCTACAAAATAGAAATCGGCGGCGAATACAACAAGCAGCAGGACGGATTCCGCAACCTCGCGCTTGTCCTCGCGATCTCGGTGCTCGGCATTTACCTGGCGCTGCTCTTCCAGTTCAACAATGCGGTGAAGCCGCTGCTGGTTTTCGCCGCCGCTCCATACGGCGTGATGGGCGCCATCCTCGGCCTGTGGGTAATGCGGACCTCGTTCGGCTTCATGGCATTTCTCGGAATCTGCAGCCTGATCGGCGTCATCGTCAGCCACGTCATCGTGCTCTTCGACTTCATCGAGGAAATGCATGCCAAGGGCGAGCCCTTCGAAGAGGCGGTGATCGATGCCGGCATCATCCGCCTGCGCCCGGTGATGATCACTGTCAGCGCTACCGTGCTGGCGTTGTTTCCACTCGCCATGCACGGCGGCCCGCTGTGGCAGCCGCTCTGCTACGCACAGATTGGCGGCCTGACCGTCGCCACGTTCATCACCCTGCTGATGGTGCCGGTGCTGTACTCGATCTTCGTGCTCGACTTGAAGATTCTTACCTGGGAAGAGAAGAAAGATACGGAACCGGAGCTCAGCCCGTCCGCGAGCCCGACGGCGGCACACGATTAGCGACATCAGCGTCCCTCCGATTTTGCCGGAGCCTATGCCGTCCTTACAAGGCTGTCATCCCGTCTAAAACGACGTTGGTGTTGTCAAGACAGACGAGGGCTGGCGATGCACAAAGGTGCGCTAATTCGCTCTCGTTGGAAGCTTCCGGACCAAGGCCTGGTCTCCAATCTGCGGGCGAAAGCAGCAGCTTCGCCACCCATCTATTCGGCATTGGTCGCCATGATCGCTTCGAACTCCCTGCAGCGGCGGGAGGCAGGCTGCTTGTTCAACCCGTCGGCGCCTTACGTTCGCGTGCCACAGAGGCCGAGTCCCGCAACGCGGGACGTAAGCTTAGCCCAGGGCTTCAATGCCAGGTATGGATTACGGAACCGAGTCCCTTGAGGGATCGCAGATCATCGCGAAGGTAGCGGTCCTTCGACTCCGGCAGCCAACAACGTGTCGCCTGCGCTCAGGATGACACCTTGACAGGTGACGGCTACCCCGCCGGCACGACTTCGAAGAACTGCGCCATATTACGGAACTTGTTATAACGCTGATCTAACAACTCTTTGGTCGACAACTTCTCCAACTCGGAAAGATGCTTGTCCAGCACGTCTCCCAGCGTCTTAGCCATCGCGTCGTGATCGTGATGCGCGCCACCCGCCGGCTCGGTGATGACTTCGTCGCAGATGCCCATCTCCAGATTGTCTTTCGCCGTGATGCGCAGCGCCGCCGCTGCAACGTCTTTCTTCGAGGAGTCGCGCCACATGATCGATGCACAGCCCTCAGGCGAGATCACCGAGTAGATGCTGTTCTCCAGCATCAGCACGCGATCGGCAACAGCAATCGCCAACGCACCGCCGCTGCCGCCTTCGCCGGTGATGACTGCGATGAATGGAACCGCCAGCCGCGCCATCTCGCGCAGGTTGTGCGCGATGGCTTCGGCTTGTCCGCGCTCTTCCGCGCCCAGTCCGGGATACGCGCCGACCACATCGACCAGCGAGATCACCGGATGCTTCCATTTTTCGGCAAACTTCATGGCGCGCAGGGCCTTGCGGTAGCCTTCGGGATTGGGCTGGCCAAAGTTTCGATGCAGCCGCTGCTTGGTATCGCGGCCCTTCTGTGTACCCAGCACCAGAACTTCCCTGCCGCGAAAGTTCGCCATGCCGCAGATCATCGCAGCATCGTCGCCAAAGGCACGATCGCCGTGGATCTCGCTGAAGTCGGAAAACATCCTCTCGATGTAGTCCAGCGGATAGGGGCGGTTGGGATGACGCGCCAGCTCGGTGCGCTCCCACGCGGTGAGCTCGCCGCCCATCTGGCGGCGCAGCGCGTCCACGCGATCGTGCAGCACCTGCAGCTGCTTCTTCGCCTCCTGGTTATTTCCGGCGGCGCCTTGCAGCTGTTCGATCTGCGCCTCTATTTTCTCCAGCTCGTCTTTTGCTTTCGAAGCAGCTTCCATATTTGGGTCGTTTTGCCTGTTCGCGGCGTGGAAAATCGCCTCAGCCGCATACATCCAGAAATCCAATGCGGACAGCAATCCAGTTTGTTTGGGCGTCAGTTGCTGTTCGTCTGCCACGTTAGTTGCTTGGCGATCCCTCGATCCACCTTCATCACGAAAACATTCCGCAGGTGTTGTCTATGTTTGGAAAGGGCACGGCTTCAGCCGTGCCGATCAAGCTCGCTGCACAGAGGCTTTAGCCGCTGCGGGCGTTCGTTTCACGGTGCAGCTCCCCTCGGGCGCTAAAGCCCAATCAAATCAACTTTGGTGGCGGCACGGCTGAAGCCGTGCCCTTTCCAAACCGCTGACCCGACCTGACCACCGGAACGTTAGCGCCTATCCTTCAGGACTGCCGTATCACGCCGATACTAGTCGAGGACGCGCACGCTGCCGCGCCCGCACAAGTCTTCCACGCGATTGATGAATGCCCGGTCCGGCAAGACATTATAGCCTTCCGCCTCCATTACCACAGTGAAGTCGCCTTTGCGTTCGAGATCGAAGAGCACCCGCGCGTCGCCTTTGCGTTCTTGGCAAATCGAGTGCAGCGCGTCGATCGTGGCTTCTGACGCGGTTTCCAGCGAGACCTTAATGCGCAGATGGCTGGGCAGCTTGGGCTTGGCATCTTCCAGCGGCGTGATGTCGTCGACCATGAGCTTCGGATTCGATCCCTCTTCCACGCGCACGCCGCCCTTCACCAGCACGGGGACGGTGAGCTTCAGCTTTTCCGCGAGGCGTTTGTACGAGTCGGCAAAGCAGAGCATGTCGACCGAACCGTTCATGTCTTCGATCTGCCCCTGCGCGTAAAGGTCGCCGCGCTTCGACTTGGCCACGCGAATTCCCTTCAGCACGCCGCCGATCGTCACTTCACCACGTCCGGTCGAGTTTTTCAACTCGCAGATCTGCGTGGTGGTCATGGCGTGGAAGTCGATCAGCTTCTCCTGATACTTCTCCAGCGGATGTCCGGTGATGAAGAAGCCCAGGATTTCTTTCTCGTAGCCCAGGCGCGTGTGCTCATCCCAGTCGGGCGTGTTGGGCAGTGGCTTCTCCGCGGTTTGATTCTCATCGTCCTGCTGGAAGACGCCGAACAGCCCATGTTGTCCGAGTTGCGCATCGCGTTGCGCCTTCTGCGCGTTGTCCATCGCGTTATCGGTAACGGCCATCAGTTGGGCGCGGCGTCCCAGCGCGTCCATGGCGCCGCTCTTGATCAGCGACTCCACCACGCGCTTGTTGAGCAGGTGCAGATCGACCTTTTCGCAGAACTGGTAGAACGACGTGAACGCGCCGTGTTCCTTGCGTGCCTTAACAATGGAGTCGATGGCGTTGTGTCCGACGTTTTTCACCGCAGCCAGCCCGAAGCGAATCGCCTCACCGTGCGGCGTGAAGTAAGCGTCGCTGACGTTGATATCGGGGGGCTCCACGGCAATTCCCATCTCGCGGCACTCGTTGATGTACTTCACCACATCGTCGGTAGATCCTGAGACCGAAGTCAGCAGCGCCGCCATGAATTCCACCGGGTAGTGGGTCTTCAGGTAGGCGGTGTGGTACGCCAGCAACGCATACGCCGCAGAGTGCGACTTGTTGAAGCCGTAACCCGCGAACTGCTCCATCAGGTCGAAGATCTTTTCGATCTTCTTGGCCGGGAAGCCGCGCTCGGCCGCACCCTGCACGAAGCGCTGGCGCTGCTTGGCCATCGCCTCGGGATCCTTCTTGCCCATGGCGCGGCGCAACAGGTCGGCATCGCCCAGCGAGTAACCCGCAAGCCGATTGGCGATCTGCATCACCTGTTCCTGGTAGACGATGACGCCAAGCGTCTCCTTCAGCACCGTCTCCAGCTCAGGCAGTTCGTACTCGACTTTCTTGCGGCCCCATTTGCGCTCGATGAAGTCTTCGATCATGCCGCCCTGGATCGGACCGGGACGGTAGAGCGCGTTCAACGCCGTCAGATCTTCGACTGCGGTTGGCTTGTAGCGGCGCAGTACGTCACGCATGCCGTGCGATTCAAACTGGAAGACGCCGCTGGTCAAACCCGTGTGAAAGACCTTTTCATAGGTCACCTGGTCGTCGAGGGCAAGCGTCTGCAGGTCGAGCTTCACGGTGTGTACTTGTTCGATCAGCCGCAGCGCGTCGTCGATGATGGTGAGCGTGGTGAGCCCGAGGAAGTCCATCTTCAGCAGGCCCAGCTTTTCAACCGCCTTCATGTCGTAGGCGGTCACGATTTCGTCGTTCTTGGTGCGATGCAGCGGTACCAGGTCGGTCAGCGGCTGCGGCGAGATCACCACGCCGGCAGCGTGTACGCCTGAGTTGCGTACCAGGCCCTCAAGCTTCTTCGCGGTGTCGATCAGCTCCTTGGTCTGCGGCTCGCTATCGTAGGCAGCGGAGAGTGACGGCGAATCTTTCAACGCCTGATCGATGGTGATGTTCAGCGTCGTCGGTACCATCTTCACGATGCGATCGACGTCGGCGTACGGGATGTCCATGGCGCGGCCGGAATCTTTCATCGCAGCCTTGGCGGCCATGGTGCCGAAGGTGATGATCTGCGCCACCTGGTCGCGGCCGTATTTCTGCGTGACATACTCGATCACTTTGCCGCGACCGTTCATGCAGAAGTCGATGTCGATGTCGGGCATGCTGATACGCTCGGGATTGAGGAAGCGCTCAAACAGCAACTCGTTCTGCAAGGGATCGATGTCGGTGATGGAGAGCGCGTAGGCGACGAGCGATCCGGCGGCCGATCCGCGGCCCGGGCCGACCGGGATGTTGTGCTCCTTGGCATAGCGAATGAAGTCCCACACGATTAGGAAGTAGCCGGGGAACTGCATCTGGCGGATGATGTCGATCTCGCGCGCCAGTCGGTTTTCGTAATCCTCGAGTGAGTGCTTCAGCCGGCCCATGCTCTGCAGTTCGCGCAGCACGGTTACCCGCCGCGCGAAACCTTCGCGCGTGACGTGCTCGAAGTAGTCGGGAATGCTGTAGCCGGCGGGCACTTCGAACTGTGGGAATGGGTCTTTGACTTTTTCCAGGCGAACGTTGCAGCGCTCCGCGATCTCCATCGAGCGCGCGAGCACGCGCTCATAGCCTGAGAACACTTTCGCCATCTCGGCGGGGCTCTTCACGAAGAACTGGTTGCCGGTGAACTTCAGGCGGTTGGTGTCGTTGATCGACTTGCCGGTCTGGATGCAGACCATCACGTCCTGCGCGTGCGAGTCGTCTTCGCAGAGATAATGACTGTCGTTAGTCGCAACCAGCGGCAGACCCAACTCCTGCTCCAGCTTCAGCAGGTTCGTCTGGATGCGCTTCTCCTCTTCCAGTCCCTGGTCCTGAATCTCGAGATAGAAGTTGCCCTTGCCGAAGATGTCGTTGTAGCTGGCGGCAGCGTCACGCGCAGCTTCGTACTTCCCTTCCGTCAGCCGCTCGGCAACTTCGCCCTTTAGACACGCGGAGAGACCGATCAGTCCCTGCGAGTGCTCGGCCAGAAATTTCTTGCTGATGCGTGGCTTGTAATAGAAGCCGTGCAGCGAAGCTTCGGAGACGATCTTCACCAGGTTGCGATAACCCTGATCGTTCTCGGCGAGCACGATGAGGTGGTTATACGTATCGCCTTCAGGTGCGGCGCGGTGATCTTCCTTCTTGCAGACGTAAAGCTCGCAACCCAGGATCGGCTTCACACCCGCTTCTTTAGCGGCGTTGACGAACGACACCGCGCCGAAGATGTTGCCGTGATCGGTCATGGCGACCGCGGGCATCTTGAGCTCTTTGACGCGGCCGGCCAGGCGCTCGATCTCGCAGGCTCCGTCGAGCATGGAGAAGTCGGTATGTAGGTGGAGATGAACGAATTCGGGTTGCGGCATCTGTACTTCTATTTTATGCGCTCCGTCAGGCTCCTGCGTCCTGAGGAAGATGTGGAAAAGAGGGCTGAAACTCGAGCCCTGCAACTATCTGCTGGAAATCTACAGCCCTGATGATAAGATGCCGCCACATCTCTTCCGGTAGCAGGACCGCACCGCTTCCAGTTGCTGCCGCAGGCCCGCTTTTCGAAATCTCTTTCGAGGGGGCTTCATGAACACACGCACAAAAGGCATTGTGGTGTATCTGCTGATCGCATTCGGATTGGCGTGGATACCGTGGGAGATTGTGATTCGGCATGGCATCTCCGTCCGCACGCCGATGTTTCAGTTTGCCGCTCTTCCCAGCGCGTTTGCCCCGGCGTTCGCGGCGTATGTCGTACGGAAATGGATAACTCGCGAAGGCTTCGCTGATGCAGGGCTTCGACTCAACCTCTCGAAATGGCGCTATTACCTGGTGGGATGGCTTTTGCCGCTCGTCGTGATCGGATGCATCGTTGCGCTGGCTCCATTGCTCGGGCTCGGCAGGCCTGACCTCTCGATGGTGCGCGGAGTGAAAGCCGTCTTGCCGCCTGGTACCCCTCTTCCTCATATACCGAATCTTTGGATTGCTGCCGCTGGCCTGACTCTTTTTGCGGTTCCCGGCGCGCTTGCTTCGTTCGGCGAAGAGTTCGGCTGGCGCAGCTATCTGCAAATGCGTTTGTTCCCGCAACAGCCGGTGTTGAGCGCAGCGGTAACGGGATTGATCTGGTCCTTCTGGCACTTCCCTGTTTTGATTCGCGGGTATGCTTTTCCTGATAACCCCTACTCCGGCCTGATCATTTTCACGGTTAGTGGGGTGTTGCTGTCGATCATCTTCGGATGGCTGCGTCTGAGGACCGGAAGCATCTGGTCCTGTAGCTTGGCGCACGCGGCCACGAATGCCGTCGGCGGAAATCTAACAATGTACATGTTTATCGGGGGCGCCAGCCTGCTTTGGGTGTCCGACCTGGGAATCCTGGCGTGGATCCCGCTGGGCGCCCTCAGCGCGTGGATTGTCTTCACCGGGCAACTGAAGCCGGCGATATCTATGCCTATCGAAGCGGAACCAGCGCTCTCGGTTCAGGCAAGCGCGTAGTTGGCATCCTGGAATTGATTCTCTTGGCGTCATCCCGAGCGAAAGTTCGCGCTTTCTGCGAACCGTAGTTGAAGGACCGATATCGCGGCAAAGATCGTTCGGTCGTAGCGATCCCTCGGCTTCGCTCGGAATGACACCTCGTTGAAGTAACGCGAAACCTGCGAGCAAGACGAAGCCCTCCGAAGTCGGATTTGCTGCATCGATACGGACGCCTCCATCGAGATAGACTTAATACCCATCGAACGGCACTAGATATGCACCACACGTTGCTACTCAGCTTCGCAGGAATCGTTGCTGGAGCGATTGCGGCCATCTCCGGCTTCGGCATTGGCAGCATCCTTACGCCGCTGCTGGCCGCATGGCTTGGAACGAAGCTAGCAGTCGCACTCGTTTCTGTTCCGCATTTCGTCGGGACCGCTTTGCGCTTTGCCGTCATTCGTGAGCACGTAAACCGTCGCGTGCTTTGGAGCTTCGGCATCACCTCTGCCATCGGCGGCCTGCTCGGCGCGTTGCTGCACGTCTGGCTGCGAAGCGTGGTGCTCGGCTATGTGCTGGGAGTGCTGCTGGTGTTTGCCGGAATCACCGGCATCACGGGCCTGGCGTCGCGCATGAAATTTGGGCGGACTGCGGCGTGGATCTCCGGCGCCCTTTCCGGCATATTCGGCGGACTGGTCGGTAACCAGGGAGGCATTCGTTCGGCTGCGCTGCTCGGATTCAATCTCAAGCGCGACGAGTTTGTCGCAACGGCCACGGCGATTGCATTGCTCGTCGATGTATTCCGCATGCCTGTGTACGCGGCCACGCAATTCGGCCAGATGGCGGCCCAGTGGCCGATGATTGTGATCGCCACCGTGGGAGTGGTGGTTGGGACGCTGTCGGGCAAATGGATGCTAAGCCGCATTCCGCAAAATGTCTTCCGCATGATGGTCGCGTGTATTGTCCTGGCGCTGGGGGTATGGATGCTGGTGCATCCGGGGGCGTGAGGGCGCTTTCACCGCTCACCCTGAGGCCAGCTTTTACAAGATGTCATCCCGAGCGAACCCGAGGGACCTCTACCCTCACGAAGGATCCTGCACGGGTAGAGGTCCTTCGACTCCGGTTCGCAAAAGACGCGAACCTGCGCTCAGGATGACGGCTGGTGAAGTAACGTGAACGAGGGTTGTGCGAATGGGTGAAGTAACAGCGAATACTTTTCAGCGCACATCCTGCTGAATGTCGCTCGGTCCGCCGGGCGAGATAAGTTGGCCACCGGTGATGGCCTGCCCAGGAGGGGTTTGCCGTCCGATCCGCGGTTGCGTCTTCGACTGGTTATGCGCGCGGTAGGCGTACAAGACCGCCAGCAAGGGAGCGGCCAGCAGGAGTCCCCAGAATCCAAAGACGAGGCTCAGCAAAATCGGTACGATGAGCGATGCCCAGATGGGCACGCGCGCTGTGCGCCGCATAATCAGCGGCTGCAACACGAGGCCGTCGACGACGATCACGATGCCGTAAAGGATCAGCACATAGAGAACGCCTTCGAGACCGTTATCAAACAGCGCCGCGATTGCCGGCCCGAAGAAGGCGAGCACCGGTCCGAAGTGCGGAATGAATTGTAGTCCGGCGGCAAGAAAAGCCCAAAAGGGGGCGAAAGGTACATGCAGGTACCACA
Organism: uncultured Acidobacteriaceae bacterium; assembly: GCA_963819055.1. Classification (GTDB taxonomy): domain Bacteria; phylum Acidobacteriota; class Terriglobia; order Terriglobales; family Acidobacteriaceae; genus Bog-257. The sequence continues at coordinate 120,844 of CAWFUT010000047.1, forward strand.
GTCCGGCCCACCACAGCGCCCCGATCGCCAGCGAGTTGTAGCATTGCGCGATGAACCATCGCTTCAGGGCGCCGCCGGTGATATTGATGTGACGTGAAAACTGCATTGCTCTGTTTGATGCCCGCCCGCTCAGGACGGCACAAAACCCATGCTACACTCGAAACTGCAGCACTTAGTGATTAGTAATTAGCAATTGGTACCGACACCCCTCGGATCGATTTGCTAATTGCTAGTTCCTGCTCCTTATGAAATTCGGCGTCATCATCTTTCCCGGATCTAACTGCGACCACGATGCCGTCTGGGTCGTCTCCAAGGTCGCCAAGCAACCCGTTACATTTCTGTGGCACGACTCACCCGACCTCCAGGGCTGCGACGCGATCATCGTGCCCGGTGGCTTCGCCTATGGGGACTACCTGCGCACGGGAGCGATCGCCAAGTTTTCGCCGGTGATGGATTCGGTTAAGAAGTTTGCCGCCGATGGTGGGCTGGTGCTGGGCATCTGCAACGGATTCCAGATCCTGTGTGAAGCCGGACTGCTACCTGGCGCGCTGATGCGCAATGCTGGGTTGAAGTATGTCTGCAAGCCTGTACATGTGCGCGTAGAGACGACGAACACCCCATACACGCAGGGCCTCACCAAGGGCGAGGTGCTGGAGATTCCCATCGGCCACATGGAAGGCAATTACTTCTGCGACGAGCGCACGCTGGCCGAGCTGAAAGATCAGGACCGCATCGTCTGGCGCTACGTCACCGCCGCGGGCGAGGTTGCGCCGGAAGCCAATCCCAATGGTTCGCTGGAGAACATTGCCGGCATCTGCAACGCCGGCCGCAACGTGCTCGGCATGATGCCGCATCCGGAGCGCGCCGCCGAGCCGGAACTGGGGATGACCGACGGAGCGAAGGTGTTTCATTCGCTGGTCGAAGCGATGGCCGCGAAGTAGAGCTGTCGGCTCTCTGTTCTCCGCCAGGTTCTCTGGCCGCCCCTCTTAAATTGTCATCCCGACCGGAGGCGAGCCGCTTTTGCTCCCGGAGTGGAGGGATCTGCGGTCCCTCGGCACTGCGGGATGACTTTCCACTGCGGGCAAACCGCAGATCCCTCGGCTTCGCTCGGGATGACAATTCGAAACGTTCGGGATGACAACTCGAGAAGCTCGGGACGACAACTCGAGAAGCTCGGGACGACAACTCGAGAAGTTCGGGATGACAACTCCAAAGGTCGTACAAAGAGCGAATGTCCGGCCTTACAGGTTCTTCTTCGTCCACTCGTCGACGCGATTCAGCGCTTCCTGCAAGTGCTCGATCGAGTTGGCGATGCTGAAGCGCAAATATCCTTCTCCGAATGAGCCAAAGGCCGTGCCCGACAGCGCGGCCACTCCGGCCTGGTCGAGTAACGCATCCGCCAGCTTCTTCGATTGCCACCCCGTCTGCTTGATATTCGGGAAGGTGTAGAACGCGCCCTTCGGCAGCCGGCAGGAGAAGCCCTTGATCTTGTTCAGTCCATCGACGAAGACGTCGCGGCGCTTCAGAAATTCCTGGCGCATGCGCTCGGGCTCGCTTTGATCGCCTGTCACCGCCTCAATACCGGCGATCTGCGTAAACGTCGCCGTGCACGAGGTCGAATTCGTTGCCAGGCGCGCGATGTGTGTCGCCAGGTCCGGCCGCATCACGCCATACCCCAGGCGCCAGCCCGTCATCGAGTAGGTCTTCGAGAAGCCGTCCAGGATGATGGTGCGCTCTTTGAATCCCGGAACGGAGGCGATGCTGTAAGGTTCGCCTTCGAAAAGCAGGCGGCTGTAGATCTCGTCGCTCAGGATCATGATGTCGCGATCCCCAATGGCGGCGGCGATGTCCTGCACATCTTCCTTAGGAATGATGCCGCCCGTAGGGTTCTGCGGCGAATTGATGATGATGAGCTTGGTGCGGTCGGTGATCCGATCTTTCAGCTCGTTGACATCGAGCCGGAAGTCGCGATCCTCACGAAGGTGGATCGGCACAGCTTTGCCGCCGACGAAGTTGATCATCGACTCGTAGATGGGAAAGCCGGGATTGGGGTAGATCACCTCGTCGCCTTCATCGATCAGCGCCATGATGACGAAGAAGATGATGGGCTTGCCGCCGGGCACCACGACGACCTCGTCGGCGTGGACGGGAATGCCGCGCGACTTGGCCACATCCTTGGCGATGGCCTCGCGCAGATCAGGCAGGCCCGCGGAGGGACCGTAATGCGTGAAGCCTTCGCGCAATGCGTTGACCCCGGCCTCGACGACGTTCGCCGGGGTGTCCATGTCGGGCTCACCGATCTCAAGGTGAATGATATGTCGTCCCTGCCGCTCCAGTGCGCGGGCGCGTACCAGGACTTCGAAGGCAGTTTCGGTTCCCAGGCGCGACATGCGCTTGGCCAGATGCAATTGAGTGTCAGTGGTAGTCATAGGCAAACTTGTAGATTATACCGCGATAATGGGAGATATCCGGAGGCAGGCCATTGCCGCGCACGGCTCTTAGCTTCTAGCCTTTAGGTCTAGCAGGAAGACCTCTGGGCTGCTAGCTAAAGGCTAAGAGCTGACGCAGAGTCGCAGAGTGATCTATTCCAGGTATTCAATTACCGACTCGATTTTCGCTACCTTCTTCAGCATTGCCGAGACCGAACAATATTTCTGCTCCGACAGGCTTACGGCATGCTCAACGGAAGTGCGCGCCACCTTCCCGGCGATGCGGTAGACCACCTTTATCGAGGTGAAGACTTTAGGAAATTCCTCGGAACGCTCAGCCACGGCGCGAACGTCGACGCTGGTGAAGGGCTCGCGCTTCTTGCGCAGGATGCTGACCACGTCGCTGGCAGTGCAAGCGCACAGGGCGATCAGGACAAGTTCGACGGGGCTGTTGGCTGACTTCTCGCTGCCGGCATCGACTACCAGGGCATGACCGCTGGCCGCCTCGGCCAGGAAGCGGTCACGGTCGGTCCAGAGAGCACGGGCTTCGATCAAGATTTTTCTGCCTTTCGATTTGTGGGGGACCTATTGCAAGTTAAACACGTCGCGCCCGGGAAGCAAAAAACCCTGTCGTCCCTACGGAACTCTGGACCTTCAAAGGGCACCTTACCCAGCGCTCCGCCCTGCCTTCGACGGAGCTTGGCCTGAGTCGCTTAGAGAGTCTGCCCACGTAACAGCTGTTCCTTCGCGCTTCCCAAAGACAAATTAAAATTCTTGCCGGGGACAGGTGTCCGACATCGACCCACCTATCACTGGAAACCTTGGCCCAGCAACGGTGACCATCCCCATTGTTCTGAAACGGTCGTTTCCGTCTACTGACTTGGTACTTGCCGAAAGCTGACGACCGAGAGCCGACAGCGACCTCTATTGCTTATCTGGAGGCGGCGGAGTGCCGGTCGTGCCGTTGGTCCCACCGGTTTTCGTCCCCGTGCTGCTCGCCTCTGGCTTGTCGTAAACAGAGTACTGGTCTTGCGGCCGCCTCAAACGAATGGTAATTTCCTGGTTCGGCTGGTTGATCTGGTAATCATTTCCAAAGGTCTGGAAGCCGTGCGCAATTACCTGCACCCGCAGCAGTCCATAGGGAATGCCGTCGAAATAGGTTTTACCGTCGGCGTCCGTCTTCAGCTCGAAACCGTTCTTCGCCTGCTTGTCATGCTTGCCCACGGGATGAAGCACCACGGCTGCATTGCGCACGGGCTTCCCATTTTCATCTTTCAGCACGACAAAGCTGGTCGACGACATCTGGCTCTCTTCTTTTTGATTTCTGGCGAACAGGCTGGTCGAGATCACAAGCAGAACAACAAGTGTGAGCAGCAGGCGCGACAATTTCATACGCGATATTGTAGGCAGGATGGGCGCCGCACCGCAATCCGCAGCGGAGCCCGATGGGAACGGCTTACCGGTGAGGAAAAATCTGCTTTCCCTGCCGGGCCAGCAGCGCCACGCGTACGGTAATGCCAATAGCGACGGCAGCGATCACCAGCCCCATTCCAAGATTCACGAAGCTCGCTAATAGCGGGACGACATTCATCGCTCACTTCCTGCCTAATCTGAGGTCGAAGAGGGGTTACGCTTCAACACCGGACGATCGTCGTCGCTCGGGCTGGCTGCGGGGCCAGCCGCCTGGGTGGAGTCATTCGAGCCGCTGCCAGCGGTGGTCGAAGAATTCGTACCAGCGGTTGCCGCGGTGGCATCGGTGCCAGCAGTCTTCGTAGCTGAATCCGTGCTGTCAGTCGATGTCGAGCCGGCAGCCCGTTTGAGTGTCGGCTTTCCGTTGTCGGCCGCAGTCTGCGAGTTGTCGTCGGAACCGCCTGGCGCCGATGTGCTGGCACGCTTCAGCAGCACAGGACGTCCGGGAGTCGGCTTCACTCCGCCCAGGTGGCGCGAATTTTCCAGCATCTCTAGCCGGGCTTTTACGCTCTCGAACTCGCTGGTATCGACCACGTACTCGGGGCGGTCCGGCAGATACTTGCGGATCTCGTCTTGCGCGTCCTTGATGCGCTCGACATTCATGGGATGAGTGGCGAAAGCTTTCGCGACGACGTTCGGCTTCTTCTTTTCGACGTTAAGCTTCTCGAAAAACTCCACGAAGGCCTGCGGATCGTAGCCCGAGGCGTAGTCATATTCTAAGCCAAGCAGGTCGGCTTCGCGCTCGGCATCGCGCGAGAACTTCAGGAAGCCAAGCGGCACAAGCAATCCCGCCGCCTCGGCTACGGCATAGGCTACCGGGCCCCCGACAAAGATCAGCGGGACCGAAGCGAAGTTCCAGATCTGCGCCCGCGTCATGTTCTTGGTCGCGTGACGGGCAGCGACGTGCGCGATCTCATGCGCCATCACTCCGGCGAGTTCAGCTTCATTGTCAGCCGCGAGGATCAGTCCGCTATCGACGTAGAAAAATCCGCCGGGCAGCGCGAAGGCGTTCACTTCATCGTTGTCGAGTACCTTAATGGTGAAGGGCACGCGCGCGTCGGAGTTGCGCACCAGATTCTGCCCGATGCGATTGACATACTCGTTGATGACGGGATCGGTGACCAGCTTGGCGCTCGATTCAACTTCTTGCGAAAGCTGCTTGCCCAACGCCATCTCGCGGTCAAGCGAGTAGAAGTCCAGGCCGTTTCCGACGTTGCGCTGCCCGATCAAGGAGACGTTGTACTTCGGCGCCAGGTTCGGCTGACTCGCGTTGACCCCGTTGGGCAAAACAGGCGCAGCAGGCTTGGCGTTCGCTTCGGGCGCAGCCGCCGGATCCGCGGCTCCTGCAGCCTCGATCTGCGCCGAGGTGGGAATCGATCCGCTGGGCGCTACGGGTGCGGCCGAAGGGTCGGGCTTCTCTGGCGTAGCAGTCTGTGCCTGCGTTCCAGCTGCGGGATTAGAAACTATGGTAGATGATGATTGCGTCTGTGCAAAACTTGCGCTCATCAGGCACAGAACTGCGACGAGAACTCCCATTGCGGCTTTCGACGGGAGCGTAAACGACGAAGAGTCTCGAACACCAGGGTCGACTGGCACGGTGGCACCTGAACTAACCCGATTATCCTGCCAACTCGGGGCTATGGGAACTATAAAGTTCACCGTGGTTAGAACAATGCTGATTGCTGTGAAAGAGCACCGGCTGTTCGCGTAAGATGCTGTTGCTCCTGAAACGGGATACCTGTTTTCGAAGGCGCTCGCTCCAATCTGAAATCGCGTCAGTAAACCTCACCGCCTTGTTCATAGCTACTGCCTAATATGCTTATTGTGCAGCCACTTAGATCCCCTGCTAGAATATGAGTGAATTGCACTCATGTATGGCTTGACATTAGTCAATAAACCGCCTATCATTAGCACTCATTGGGAGTGAGTGCTAACAGAGACTCTGGAATCCTCTCTCCCGCATAACCCGCAGTACCCAAGCTTCAGAACGATCGCCGAACCGAACTCGCGGTTGCGGGCCAGGAACGGCAAATACTAAACGGAATCCAACAGACTTCAAAAGGTTGAAAGGAGTTCAAAGAATGGCAACGAAGCTAACTCCCCTGCACGACCGCATCGTGGTTCGCCGTGTAGAAGAGGCCGAGACCACCCGTGGTGGAATCATTATCCCCGACAGCGCCAAAGACAAGCCGCAGGAAGGCGAGATCATCGCCGTCGGCCGTGGCAAGAGCAACGACAAGGGCGAGACCTTCCCCCTGGCAGTAAAGGAAGGCGATCGCGTTCTGTTCGGCAAGTACGCCGGCACCGAGATCAAGATTGATGGCGAAGACTTCCTCATCATGCGCGAAGAAGAAGTTCTGGGCATCCTGGAAGGCGCCGCGAAGCCGAAAGAACACGCAGCCAAGAAGTAGGCGCGTGAAGCGCGCGTTGTCAGTTGGCGGTTGTCAGTTCTCAGTTGAATTCAGCTGAGCGGCAACCAGGGATCACGAGGCCAAAAAGGCCACGAGCTTTATCCGACAACTGACAACCGACAACGGACAACAGTTCTTATCTGGAACTTGAACTAAGGAGAGATTGAAAAAATGGCAAAGCAGATTCTGCATGGAGAAGAATCCCGGCAGTCGATTCTTCGCGGCGTGAATGTTCTGGCCGACGCGGTGAAAGTCACGCTCGGTCCGAAGGGCCGCAACGTCGTGATCGAGAAAAAGTTTGGTTCGCCCCTTATCACCAAGGACGGCGTTACCGTAGCCAAGGAAATTGAGCTGAAGGATCCGCTCGAGAACATGGGCGCGCAGATGGTGCGCGAAGTCGCTTCCAAGACTTCCGATGTTGCCGGTGACGGCACCACTACCGCGACCGTTCTGGCGCAGGCTATCTATCGCGAGGGCGTCAAGACGGTTGCCGCCGGCGCGAACCCGATGGCCCTCAAGCGCGGCATCGAGAAGGCTGTTGCCGCTGTCAATGGAACGCAGGAAGAAGACGGAAGCCGCAAGAACTCCGCTCTCGACAAGTTCTCGCAGAAGGTTTCCGGCGAGATGATCGCGCAGGTTGGCACCATCTCCGCCAACAATGACGAGACCATCGGCCGCATCATCGCGGAAGCGATGAAGAAGGTCGGCAAGGACGGCGTCATCACCGTGGAAGAGTCCAAGACGATGGAGACCCAGTTGGAAGTCGTCGAGGGCATGCAGTTCGACCGCGGCTACCTGTCCCCTTACTTCGTCACCGATCCGGAGCGCATGGAAGCGGTTCTGGAAAATCCCTACATCCTGATCCACGAGAAGAAGATCTCCTCGATGAAGGACCTGCTCCCGTTGCTCGAGCAGATCGCCAAGGGCGGCAAGCCGCTCATCATCATCGCGGAAGACGTGGAAGGCGAAGCACTGGCCACCCTGGTGGTCAACAAGCTGCGCGGCACTTTGAACGTGGCTGCCGTGAAGGCGCCTGGCTTCGGCGATCGCCGCAAGGCCATGCTGCAGGACATCGCCATCCTCACCGGTGGCAAGGCCATCACCGAAGATCTCGGCATCAAGCTGGAGAACGTGCAGATGGCCGATCTCGGCCAGGCCAAGAAGGTCACCATCGACAAGGACAACACGACCATCGTCGAGGGTAAGGGCAAGCACGGCGACATCGAAGGCCGGGTGAAGGAAATTCGCGGCCAGATCGACAAGACCACGAGCGACTACGACCGCGAGAAGTTGCAGGAGCGGTTGGCGAAGCTGGTGGGCGGCGTGGCGGTGATCAAAGTCGGCGCCGCGACCGAGACCGAAATGAAGGAGAAGAAGGCCCGTGTCGAGGACGCGATGCATGCCACCCGCGCTGCGGTTGAGGAAGGCATCGTACCCGGAGGCGGCGTGGCTCTGCTCCGCTGTGCAGAGGCGATCGACGCTCTGAAGCTGGAAGGCGATGAGAAGATCGGCGCCAACATCGTGCGTCGCGCTCTCGAAGAGCCCCTGCGCCAGATCGTAGGCAATGCCGGCGAAGAAGGTGCCATCGTTGTCGGCAAGATCCGCGAGTCGAAGGAAAACAACTTCGGCTACAACGCCCTGACCAACAAGTTCGAAGACCTGGTCAAGGCGGGGGTCATCGACCCGACCAAGGTAACCCGCTCGGCTCTGCAGAATGCAGGCTCGATCGCGGCCCTGATGCTCACCACCGAAGCCCTGGTATCGGAGATTCCGGAAGACAAGAAGGAACCGGCGATGCCTCACGGCGGCGGCGGCATGGGCGGCATGTACTAAGAACCGGTCTTAGCTATTAGCTGTTGGCTCTTAGCTAAAGGCAAAAGCAATGACGAAAGGCCTCGCAGCGATGCGGGGCTTTTTGTTTGTTGCGGCCGACACTGCGCGATTCGGAAATGTCTTACGGGTGCCTCATTCAAGCCGGTTTTCGCTTGAGTGGGGTCTTTGACTTTCTGACTGATCTCAACAAAGTTCTACAGAACACCGTCTTTGTGAAGGTTCAACGTCCAGGGCAGGCTCAGGCACCTCTTCAAAATGGAGGCTCATCTCGCTCGACCGAATCGCGGAGGTGGTTCGCCATCGGCTCAGGGCGCTAATGATAACCGGGTGCCCCAGGTCTCGCGATTTTCGAGACCTGGGGTTTTTGACTTTGTTGCCTGTGACCACACATAATTTGCGCTTTTCGAATGTGGGGTATCCTCTTTCGCAGCCGGACGACCCTGCTATCATCGCCCGCATGATCCTGCTTCGCGCCGTTCTCGTCTGCGCCCTGTTCACCTCTTCCCTGGCCGCCCAGCAGGTGCAGCAAAGCTTCCATGTTCAGCCGCTGAAGCCCATCTCGGAGCTTCGCGCGGACGCGCTCAAAGCGCAGCCGCCGGTCGAGCAGGGAGACTTCCTCACACCTGACCTGGTGGAACTCATCAAGCTTGATCCCACGCTGAAGCTCGATATTCACTACGCATCATCGAACAACTTCCTGGGGACACCGCTCTACGAAGAGGCGCGCGCGTTTTTGCAGCGGCCTGCGGCTGAGGCGCTGGTGCGCGTCAATCGCAAGCTTCATGAGCAAGGCTACGAGTTGCTCATCTTCGACGGATACCGGCCGTGGTATGTAACCAAGATTTTCTGGGACGCGACGCCTCCGGAAGATCATTCCTATGTGGCAGACCCGGCACAGGGCTCGCGCCATAATCGCGGCTGCGCGGTTGACCTGACCGTCTTTGACTTGAAGACCGGCAAGATCCTGCCCATGCCCAGCAGCTACGACGAGATGTCGGAGAGCGCTCACTCCGACTACGCGGGAGGCACAGCGGAGGAGCGGGCCAATCGCGCGCTCCTCCGTAATGCGATGGAAGCCGAGGGATTCACGGCGTATCCGACGGAATGGTGGCACTTCGACTACAAGGATTGGCGGCACTACCCGATTCTCAACGTCTCCTTCTCGCAAATCGGCCGGCTATCCCAGAGTTCGCGACCAGACTTGGGGTTCTCGGCTTCCAAATGAATTTGTTTTGACTCTCACCGTCATACTTCCAGAGACTCAAGAGATTCCAATCATGCCTACCGGCGGAGAATCCTTTTAAGGTTGCCACCTCGAATGGTCCTGATTCATAACGGATTTCCGTTCGGCGGCCACGCTAGGGCAACGCCTCGTCCCTTTCTTGCGGAAACCTGCTTTGAGGACGGTCACAATGCAAGGTAGCAGCCGCAATTTGCACTTCCGCGTTGCGACAAAAACTCTCGCGTCACCCACTCGTCTCACCGGCGTCCGACCTACCGGCGAAGGAAGGCTGGTATGAGTTCCACAAGCAAGTGCTTCCGCTGTCTTGCTCCGTCGATTGTCGCGCTACTCCTTGGCGGATGCGGGGGATCTAACAGTTCTCCTGCTCCAGCTCCACAGCAGACTCCTTCGGTTTCGCTTAGCGCAACTGTCGATCAGGTTGTTCAGACGCAGATGCAGCAATACGGTATTCCCGGCATGACCGTCGCGCTAGCGAAACAACAAACCATGCTTTACACGCAGGCGTATGGGCTTGCCGACATGTTGACGCAGGCGCCCGCGCAGACGAGCACCGTCTTCGAAATCGGGTCGGTCACAAAACAATTCACCGCAGCATTGATCATGAAACTGCAGGAGCAGGGGAAGTTGCATTTGGATGATCCCTTGACCAACTACCTGGGGCAATACGGCTTCTCCTCCGCCATCACGATTCGCATGCTGCTGAACCACACGTCGGGGCTTGCCGACTACACCAATTTTTCGCAATTGAAAGACTGGATTACCAACGGCGTAGCCGAGTCAACGGTATTGACGACCATCCGTCAAGCGGGCCTGCAGTTCCAGCCGGGAACGCAGTACGCCTATTCCAGCAGCAACTACTTTGCGCTGGGAACGATCATCGAGCAGTTGACCAATCAGACTTATGCCGACGACCTTCAGCAGTACATCTTTCAGCCCCTGTCGTTGTCCAGCACGTACTATGCGCTGCCTCCGGCGGACAAGTCGGCGGTAGGCTACACGAACAACGGGTCGGGGTTGGTCCCGGCCAGACTGTGGGATCGATCTGCCGCCTTCGCAGCCGGAGCATTGAGCTCGAATGTCTACGATCTGCTGACCTGGGACAATGCATTGGTGTCGGGCAAGGTCGTCTCCCCAGCGTCTTTCCAGCAGATGATTACCCCGAACGGTTTCAACATCGACGGGCAGGGGGGATCGTACGGACTCGGACTGGTGGTGGACAAGTTCAACGACAGGCAGATTATTTGGCACACCGGACAAATCGGTGGCTTCTATGTTGAGAATGTAGTTTTCCTGGATGACGGATTCACCCTGATCGTTCTGACCAACGATCAGGACACTGATACCGACCCATTCGTTCTGAAGCTGATGAACGCGGTGTGCAACTCCGCGTCGCTTTCCAGCAATTGCTGAGCACCAAGTCTCGCTGTTTCTTGCGAGTTATGATCGCTCGCACCAGCTACAACCAAGTCCTCACCCTACCATCACCAGCTTCCCGATCTGCTGCAGCATGGCTGTGCGCTTGCCGTCGGGACCCTCACACTGTGTGATATACGCCGTAACGAGAATCGGCTTCCCTTTGGCAGGCCAGAACACCGCAATGTCGTTCATGGTGTTCTCACCGTTGTTGCCGGTCTTGTCGGCGGCGCGCCAGCCGGCTGGAAGCGTCGCGCGCAGTTTGTCGAGGCCGGTCTGATTCGCTTCCATCCAGGCGACGAGTTGTTGACGTGATGCGGGCGAAAGCACGTCTCCGAGCAAAATCCGATTCAGATCAGCAACCATGGCTGCCGGTGAGGTTGTGTCGCGAGGATCTCCAGGACGAGCCTCGTTCAGCGAGGTCTCGGTGCGGTCCAGGCGGGTCACCGGATCTCCGATAGAGCGGCAGAAGCCCGTTAGTCCGGCAGGCCCGGCGATGGTCGCAAGCAGAAGATTCGCTGCCGTGTTGTCGCTGCGTATAAGCGCTGCCTCGCACAGTGCGGACACGGTCATCGTGGCTCCGGCATGCGGCTCGGTCAGCGGCGAGTTCCCCACCAGCGGCTTCGGCGGAATTGCAATGGCGCGATCGAGTTTCTCCTGAGACCGGTCGACGCGCTGCAGCACGGCCGCGACCAGCAGAAACTTGAAGGTACTGCACATTGGAAAGCGCTCATCCACACGATAGCCCGAGCGTTCGCCGGTAGCGGTATCCAGCATGGCCACGCCCAGCCGGCCGCCATTGGACTGTTCAAGCTGCTTCAGAGCGGCGGGCAATCCGCCTCTGCCCTTCGAAGTCGCGTGCCAATATCCGGAGACGCCAAGAGCAGTGAGCACGAGAAAGCTGCGGCGGTTAAGCATTTTTCGAGTAGAACACGATATGTCCACCTCGCAGTTTCACACCTTGGTTCGCGGCCCGTTGAAATCTTCCGGGTGCCCCGGGTCTCGCGCTTTCGAGACCTGGGGTTTTTGAAGTTAGCCTCGGAACTAGCAGCATGTTCTGACGCTGACGATTTGAACGTAATACCCCTATCCGGTCGATGGAATCAAAGACCGGATTCGTGGGACTAGAGCTTCGCGTACTCTGCCTTGGCTTGCTGCAGGATGGGAATGTCCGGGTCGGCGTTCTTCCACAGCGTGAAAAACTCCTGATAGGCTACGCGAGATTTGTCGCGTTGACCTTGCACGGCGAGCGCCCGGGCTAGACCGAGATGGGCGAGCACAAAGAGCGGGTTATTTGCGACAACGTTCGGATGATCGATAAACTTCCGGAACTCGGTTGCGGCTTCGGCGCCCTGTTGAAGCAGCAAGTAGGCCTGCCCCCGCACGTACACGGGATAAAACAAGTAGCCAAACTCCAAGTCCGACACTCCTCCCATCTCCAGCGGAGCTGCGGCCTCAAGCAACTCGATAGCCTTGGCGGGATTGTTGCGATCGATTTCGATAGCTGCCCGAACGGTCGGCAACCAGTAGTGGACCACAATGGTGTCCAGTGGAAGCTGCTCCTGCAACTGGTCTGCTAACTTCTGTGCGCGGGCGGAATCGCCGGTCCGTGCCAAGGCCAGAGCCGCCGGCGCTTGCACGTCCCGGATCGACGCCATGTCCAACGCTGCCAGGGTCTGCTGGTGAGCCCGGGCGGGGTTGCCGAACTCCACTTCACGCAGCGCTTCGTTGATCTGCCACCCGCCGGCCGTTTCTTTCTGGTCGTTGTTGCGGGCGGATTGCACCGCGCGCTGAGACAGTTCACGAGCCTTGCCGAGACGCCCGAAGAATGCCTCGCTATCAGATTGACGGGAGAGCAAAACATCCGCCTCTCCCGGCTTGTCGGCTGCCCACTGCGCCTGGTTTTCCATCTCTCGTTGGTCGCGCTGCAGGAATGCAACGCCATACATGTATTCGTGCGGGCCTCCGTTGTCGACTTTGCGCTTAACGCTTTCCTGGTACATCGCTTTCGCCTTGTCAAACTGATTCTGGGCAGCGTAACCCTGTATCAAATTTGTATAGCCAATACTGCTATCAGGATCACGCTCGATTCCCTCCCTGGCTTCCTCATTCGCCTTCTCAACGCTTCCGAATACCGAATCGATGTAGCCCAGATTCAGATAGGCTTCGGACTCTCTCGGGTAGGATTGGGTCCAGAGTTCGCAGACCTGCTTCGCCTTCTCCATTTCCCCGGTAACGGCGAAGTAGTATTGGGTGGAGATGTTGTATTTCTCCGTCTCCGTCACGCGGTCACGCAACTGGAAGGCCTGGCTGAGATATTCGCCGGCCTTGGTACGTTCGTCGAGGAGCCCGTAAATTGATCCCAGGCGGCAGTAGGCCATGGCGAAGTTTGGATCCAGTTCGATCGCTTTCGTAAAGAACGGAATCGCCTGCGTTTCTCCCTGTTCGTTCCAGATTTTCATGCCCAGGCTATAAGTCTTCAGGGCCTCCAAAGAAGAGGTAGTGGCCTGCTCGATAGGGGTATCGAACTTCTGCACCGAAGTAAGCGACTCGCCTAGTTCGCTGCGCAGTTTTGTGGCAGCCGAGCCCAGCGCATCCAGGACTTTTTCTTTACCGTCGGCGTGAACCTGCTCCAGCGCCAGGGTATCGCCGCTCTGGCAGTTCACCGCCTTCAACCCAACCACGTATTCGTTTCCAATACTTGCCACCGAGCCCGCGATATAAGCTTTGCTGCCCGCACGCTGGCACACTTCGCCGGCAACCTCCTGCGTCAGCGGCGTGTTCGGCGGCTTCGTCATCAGCCGCAGGGTCGCGACTAGTTGCTGGTCGGAGAGGATCTTCAGAAACGGCGATTGGCGTAACGATATTGCGAGTGCCTGTTTCAGCGTATCGTCGAAGACCGGATTGCCGGTGGAGTTGGCGAAGTCGGCGAGAACGATGGTATCCGTTTCATTAAGTGCATGGGCCTTACGGTTGTGCACAAAGAGCGCACCCGCAACCAGCGCAACTGCCACGATTACAGCTGCGTAGAAAGCCGGCCACCGTTTCTTGCGCCCTACCGTCTTCGATGTAGCCGCGTGAAGCTGAACCCTGGCGCCTGATTCCGTGGCGCGTTTCAGGCGCTGTAAATCCGTGCGCATATCGGCGGCAGACTGGTAGCGCAGCTTCTTGTCTTTCTCCAGCGCCTTGGTGATGATCTCTTCCAGCTTCGCAGGCACGTCTGGATTGAGGCGTACCGGCGCGACTGGCTCGCGATTGAGGATTGCATCGGCAATCACCGCTGAGTTATCGCCACGGAAGGGCTGAACTCCGGTGGCCATCTCGTAGAGGACGGCTCCGAACGAGAAGAGGTCGGTGCGCGCATCCAACTCTTCGCCTTTCACCTGCTCCGGCGACATGTACGGAACGGTGCCGATGGCGACACCACGTCGAGTCAGCCCTTGCTCGTCGAGGGTAGCCATTTCGGTAACGTTCGCTCCCGCCGGAGCGGCTGCGATTTTCGCCAGACCGAAGTCCAGAATCTTGGCGCGCCCGAGCGTAGTGAGAAAAATGTTGGCCGGCTTGATGTCACGATGGGCAATGCCTTTCTTGTGGGCCGCGTCCAGCGCATCGGCGATCTCGATTGCCAACTCCAGCAGGACGCTGGTCTCGATCGGCCTGCCTGCGATGCGATCAATGAGGCTTACGCCATCGAGGTACTCCATGGCGATGAAGGACTGCTCGCCGTCTTTACCGATCTCGTAAATAGTGCAGATGTTGGGATGATTGAGCGCCGAGGCTGCACGCGCTTCTCGCCGAAAGCGCTCCAAAGCCTGCGGATCGCCGGCAACTTCCTCGGATAAGAACTTGAGTGCAACCATGCGCCGGAGATCGGTGTCTTCTGCTTTGTAGACCACGCCCATTCCGCCGTCGCCCAACTTCTCGAGAATGCGGTAGTGCGAGACCGTAGTGCCAATCATGCGCGGAGGCTCCCCTGAAGTTGACTGGATAGTACGGGCGACGCTCGGGGCAGTCAATGTATCGCGCAATCCGGGTAGGATCTTTGTTATCCCAAACATCCCGACACCTGGGAACCCGTTGAACTTGGTTGGCGCTTCGCAGGGTGATACGCTTGGACCCGGTACCTGCGCCTCTGGTTTTCCAAACTGCACGTTGGGAGGAGTCGCCGTGAGCAAGCCAGTCAAAATCGTCGGCATCGTTGTCGCCGTCGTCATCGTTCTGCTGCTGATTATTCCCTTCTTCATTAACGCCGACAGTTTCCGGCCGATGCTGCAGTCGAAAGCGCAGGAAGCGCTGGGACGCAATGTCCAGATCGGCAAGCTCGACTTCTCGTTCTTCTCGGGCGCTCTGAGCGCCGACGGCATCACCATCGCCGACGATCCGAAGTTCAGCGGTGCGCCGTTCATCACGGCCAAGTCGCTGAAGGTCAGCGTCGACGTGATGCCGCTCATCTTCTCCAAAGAGCTGCACGTGAACTCCATCAAACTGCAGGACCCGCAGGTCGCGCTGATCAGCAATACCGCAGGGCAATGGAACTACTCAAGCCTGGGCGGCAGCACGGCTCGGCCCGCTCCCCAAACCGCGCAAAAGCCAGCTCAGAAAGCACCGGCGCCGAGTGCGCAGCAGCCTGCGGAGTCGACTTCAAATTACGCCATCGACGAAATCGATATCTCTAGCGGCAAGATCAGCATCTCGGAAGTGCCCGCGAAGCAACCGGCGACCGTTTACAGTGATGTGGACCTGACCCTAAAAAAGTTTGCTCCGGGATCGAAAATGCCGTTCACGCTCTCGCTCAAAGCCCCGCGCGGCGGCACGGTCAAGGCCGAGGGCACGGCCGGCCCGATCAACCCAAACGATGCGTCGCTCACCCCGCTGCAGCTCGATCTCAAGAACGATTCGGTCGAGATCGCCGGTTTGGCGCCGACCTCCGGCATGTCCGGTCTGCTGAATATGGACGCGAAGTTTAATTCCGACGGCCGCCAGGCCCACCTCGAGGGCACGGGGCAGATCAAGAACCTCAAGGCTGTGTCCAACGGAACGGCAGCAAAGGACCCGCTGGGGTTCACCTACAACACCAACTACACCTTGGCCAGTCATCAAGGCACCCTGACCGCAAATGTATCGGCCCGCAAGAATACGGCAAAGCTTTCAGGATCGTACGATATGCGCGAGGCGATGATCGTCCACATGAACCTGAACGGACAGGGCCTGTCGATCGATGAACTCGAATCCCTGTTGCCGGCCTTCGGCGTAGTGCTGCCCAGCGGATCCACGCTGCGCGGAGGCACGCTGAGCGCGAACCTCAATCTGGCGGGACCGCTGGACGCGTTGAACATCTCGGGACCAATCAGCCTGAACAATACCAAGCTGGCAGGATTCGATCTGAGCTCGAAGATGTCGGGCATGGGTCAGCTAGCGGGAATCAAGACCGGCTCCGATACCACGATTCAGACCTTCAGCTCGACCGTTAATGTCACGCCCGCAGTAACGCGCGCCGACAACATCAACCTGGTGATGCCCGCGCTGGGCGACGTGACCGGTGCAGGCACGATCGCGAATCAGAATCTGAACTTCAAGATGGTTGCCAAGGTTCAGACGACCGGCGGCGGACTGCTGGGAGCGGCCGGCGGCGGCAAGGCCGGCAGTCAGAGCGTGCCCTTCGCGATCACAGGTACGACCTCAAATCCGAAGTTCACGCCGGACACGAACGCGCTGGTACAGAACGCGATCCAGAATCAGATCAATCAGCGGCTAGGCGGCAAAGCGCCAGCCAGTGCCGGCGACATCGGTGGAACGCTGGGCGGGCTCCTCGGAGGCAAAAAGAAGCACTAAACGCAAGAGTCCAGGTTTTTGCCACGTACTTGCTCCCCCAGGCTGCGCGCTTGAGCTTGACGCCAGCCTTGTCGGCGTCAGCTCTCATTTCAAACAACAAATTGGAACCGTCGCTACCTGCGAGTCGTAGATAAATGCGAACCCAACAGGTCGGCGACGCCGGCTTGTCGCCCAAACCTTGGGACGCACGGCTCTTTAAGGTTGAAAGAATATGCTCCTGGACCTTCGTTTCGCTTTGCGGCAATTGCGGAAGTCGCCGGGTTTTTCCCTGGTCGTGATCCTGACGCTCGCTGTAGGCATCGGCGCGGCTACCACCGTGATGACATGGGCCAATGCGGTGATGTTCAATCCGTTTCCGCAGGTTCGCGACACGCAGCATCTGCGCTTTGTCAGCGCGCAGGTGAATGCCGGCGGAGGATATTCGCAGCGCTACGACCATTACGAGTTCCTGCGGCAGCACGCGCAAAGCTTCTCGGGTCTGACCGCGCACGAGATGATGCCGGTCGATCTCTCGGGCAACGATGAAGCCCCAGAGCGTTACTGGGCCGGTGTTGTGGCCGGTAACTACTTCGACTTCCTGGGGGTGCAGCCGATCCTCGGGCGAGGATTTGCACCGCATCCGGACCGCGCGTACGGCAGTGCTCCCGAAGCAGTGATTGGATATGCCCTATGGCACTCGCGCTTTCACGGCGACCCGGCGATCATCGGCAAGACGATTGCGGTCAACCGGCATCCGCTGACGGTGGTTGGAATCGCTCCGCCAGACTTTGTTGGCATCTATGGCGGGCTGGCGCAGTCGTTGTGGGTGCCGCTGTCGGAAGTGCGACAGCTCTCCTCAGACACGAAGGATCCTTTGGCCGGCAATTTCGCTCTGCAGATCGCTGTGCGTTTGCGGCCCGATGTGACCGAGTCGCAGGCAGCAGCGGAGTTGCGAACGCTGGCTCATCAGTACGCCGAGCAGCAGCATACGTCTTACTACAAGCAGTGGACCCTCCTGTTGTACGACAGCGCCCACATGAACCGTGGCATCTACTCCGAACTCGGCGAAGAGATGCCGTTTCAGGCGGGCGCTGCGGTTCTGCTGCTGATACTTATTTGCGCCAATATCGCCGGGCTGCTGATCCAGCGAAGCACCCGCCGGGCGAGGGAGATTGCGATCCGCACTGCGCTAGGCGCCAAGGCAGCGCAACTCCTGCGGCAGATGATGGTGGAGACCGCGCTGCTGACGGTGTTTGCGGCCGTAGGAGGCTGGCTGATCAGCTTGCTGCTCTCGCGTGCGCTCTATGTCCTGCTGCCTGACTTCGGCATCGCGATCGCGTTTAATCTGCACACCGACTGGCGCATCCTCCTCTTTTCCGTAGCAACCACCGCCATCATCGTAGCTGCTTGCGGACTGCTCCCGGCACGCCAGATCCTTCGTCTGTCGCAGATGGAATCGCTGTATGCCGGCTCGACTTCGATTTTGGGATCGCGCCGAAGGGCGAATACAGGCATCTTGCTGAGCTTGCAACTTGCCATCTGCTTCGTTTTGCTCGTGGCCTGCGGCCTGCTGGTGCGGACGCTGTGGAACGTCGTTCATCGAGATCCCGGGTTCGATACCCAGAACACCCTCGTCGCTGCGACTGACCTTTCACGGGCAGGCTATTCGGAAGCCAAAGGCGCGGCCTTCCAGAAAGAGTTACGGGACAAGCTGCGTACGGTTGGCGAGGTGGAGAGTGCGAGTCTGACCAGCTATGTGCCGATGGGCGCGACCGGCGGAGGCCATGTGCGCGATGTCACCATAGCCGGCTATCAACCCGCCAAAGACGAGAGCATGAGCATCGTCACTGACTCGGTCGGCCCCGGTTATTTCCGCAGCATGCGCATTCCCGTTCTGCAAGGCAGAGAATTCGGGGAGCAGGATAGCTCCGGCGCGCCCTGCGTTGCCCTGGTGAATCAGAGCCTGGCGAAGAAGTATTGGACCCGCGGTAACGCGCTGGGCGGCCAGATCACCGTCAGCGATCGCACTTGCGAGGTGGTGGGCGTTGTGCACGACATCATCTACCGCAGCGCGGCCTGGGATGACGGCGATCCGGTGCTGTATCTCTCGCTGTTGCAGGACTATCAGGGACAGTTCAGCATCGTGCTGCGCAGCCGAACTTCGGCCTACGGCGTTTTGCCGGCCCTGCAGAGTGCAGTGGCTTCAATCGACAGCAGCCTCCCGATCACCGACGTCGAGTCTCTCCATGATCACATCCAGGTTTCGTATGCCGAACAGAAGATTCCCGCGGAGATGATCGCGGTATACGGCTTGTGCTGTTTGCTGGTGGCAATGCTTGGTGTGTATGCCGCCATGGCTTATGCCGTGGCCGAACGCACGCGCGAGTTCGCTCTGCGCATGGCTCTTGGAGCGCAACGTTCCGGCGTGCTGGGCCTGGTCATGATGTCGGGCGTGCAGGTAGTGGTTGCGGGCCTTCTTATCGGTTCCGTCGGCGCTTTTTTCGGAGTGCGGCTGTTGAAGAGCCTGCTCTTCGGCGTCTCGAGTTTCGATCCTGCCAGTGCATTGGCAGCAGCCCTCTTGATGGCTCTGACTGCGCTTGGGGCGGCATTACTGCCAGCCCGGCGCGCAGCCTCCATCGAGCCGATGACTGCCTTGCGAACCGAATAGCTTTTGTTTTCCGACATAGACGTCGCGCGTAGCGCGATGGGTCCCTTCACTGCATGTGACAACCGCAGGTTTGGTATACAGTATTTCCTGCATTTGGAGGACAGTGTGTCACGATTGCTTGCCTGCCGTAGATACTGCACAATTTTTCTTACCACGATTTTCCTAACACTTGGCACGGCGGCGCACGCCCAGAAATCTGCCGGACCGCAACCAGTCCCGCTGCCGCCGCCCATCGTTGCTGCGGCGGACATTCCGTATCCGGGCACGATCTCGCTCAATGTCGACGCGACGAATGTGAGTGCTCGCATCTTCAACGTGCATGAGACCATTCCGGTGAAGGGGCGCGAGGTCACGCTGCTGTATCCGCTGTGGATGCCAGGAACGCATTCGCCGTCCAATCCGGTGCTTGATCTTGCCGGACTGGTGATAACCGCCAATGGCGCCCGCATCCCGTGGGTTCGGGATCGCGTGGAGATGTCGGCGTTCCATGTCGCTTTACCCGCGGGCACGACCGGCCTCGACGTGAACTTCCAATTCCTGGCGCCGATGAACCCGAAACGCGGCCGCATTTCGTTGACCTTCGCCGACCTCAGCTGGCAGAGCATGCTGCTCTACCCCGCCGGATATTTCTCGCGCGACATCAAGTTCTCCCCGGCCTTGCGCCTGCCCGACGGATGGAAGTTCGCCTGCGCCCTCGAGGTGCAATCGCAAAACGGCAGCGAGGTGCAATTCAAAGAGACCACGCTGAACACGCTGGTCGATTCCCCGCTCTACGCAGGAGCGAACTTCAAGCGCGTCGATCTGTCTTCCGGCCCCGACAACCAGGTGTTCCTCGACATCTTCGCCGACAAGGCTTCTGACATGGAGATCACGCCGGAGGAGTTGCAATTCCACAAGAATCTGGTCGTCGAGGCGGAGAAGCTTTTCAATTCGCATCACTACGATCACTATGACTTCCTGTTTTCTGTCAGCGACGTCGTCAGCGGCAAGGGACTGGAGCATCATCAGTCAAGCGAAGACGGCGCGCGGGCGAATTACTTCACCGACTGGTCTGCCGGAATCGGAGGCCGTGCGCTGCTGCCGCACGAGTACACGCACTCGTGGAACGGAAAGTTTCGCCGCCCGGCCGATCTCTGGACGCCCAACTTCAACGTCCCTATGCAGAACGATTTACTGTGGGTGTATGAAGGACTGACTGACTACTACGGCAACGTGTTGACAGCACGTTCGGGCATGCGCACGCTCGAGCAGGAACACGACAGCATCGCGCAGACCGTGGCAAGCTTCGAGATCAGCCCGGGCCGCACCTGGCGCTCGCTGGACGACACTACCAACCAGCCCATCATCTCGACGCATGGCGCCACTGGCGAGGACTGGCCAAGCTGGCAGCGTTCTTACGACTACTATCCCGAGTCCGACCTCATCTGGCTTGATGCCGACACCAAGATTCGCGAGCTGAGTGGCGGCAAGAAGTCTCTGGATGACTTCGCCAAGGCCTTTTACGGCATCGACAACGGCAGCTACGTTACCGTCACCTACACGCTGGACGACCTGGTGAAGGCGCTGAATAAAGTGCAGGCGTTCGATTGGGCGGGCTTCTTCCGCACGCGAGTGTACGGTGTCGCGCCGCAGGTTCCTATGAACGGCATCACCCAGGGCGGATACAAACTGATCTACAACGACACCGAGCCCGACGCGATGAAGCATGGCGATCCCACGCGCGGCACGACGTTCGCGACGTCGCTGGGCTTCTCGGTCAACGGAACGGGCGACATCAGCGACGTGTGGTGGGACAGCCTCGCCTTCAAGGCCGGCATTACTCCCGACATGCAAATACAGGCAGTGAACGATCAGAAGTACAGTGCCGGCGGCCTGCGCGATGCGATTCTCGCCGCGGAGAAGAGCCAGGAGCCACTCAAGCTGCTGCTGAAGCGAGACGACAAATTCCTGACCGTCTCGCTCGACTATCACGGGGGGATGCGCTATCCGCATCTGGAGCGAGTGGACTCGACGCCGGACCTGCTGGATCCTATATTGTCGCCGTCGAAATGAAGAAGGCGGCTCTGGGCTTTAGCTTTATGCCCTAATCATTCGTTGCATTCGAATGATTAGGGCAGTTCGTCAGACGTCCTGGCTTGATGGCGCAGCATTCAGCGGGCCATATAGTTACCACGTGTAGTGGATGCTGTAGGTCACGACCTGCTCGCCGTCCGGCGGGATCTTGGCCGAGAACTCCACCGTGTTGCTGTCTTTCTTGGTGTAGCCGACAGACTTCGCGGTGATCGCCCAGTTGTCGCAGCGATACATGTGCTCCACCACCTGCACCTGCACGGCCTCCTGTTTGTGGTTACGTAGCTTGATCTGGTAGCTCTCATCGATAAAGCGCTGATTGCTGTCGATGCGGAACTCGCTGCGCGTGCGCTCGGCCGTGATGTCGAAGGCGTTGCCTGTATAGACGCGCACCGTCTCGTCCTTCGGCGTGTGCGGGATGACGTTCTCTCCGATGAATTGCAGGCTGCCATCGCTGTCGCGGCGATAGAAGCGCATGCGTCCCTTGGGCAACGGGATGCCCAGACGATCGGCTGCGGAGTTGCGGAACTCGCGCATGATGTAAACCTGCTTGTTGCTGGTCATGCCAACATTGGGCTGCTGGAACTCATAGGCCCAGTTATTGCGCAGGTAATCCGGGAGCATGTAACCCTCGTAAACATAGATTCGCTTAGACGGAATGCCGGCGCCGCTCAGAAACTCAACCTGCTTGTTCTCGCCGTTCTCAACCGTAGACGGCCGCTCCAGCGTGTAGAGGTGATATTCATCGAATGCCTTCTCCGTGGCCGCCGGCCCGGCCTCACGCGCCACAGAGCTTAAGTCGTTGCCACCCGATGCCTTCACCATGTCAGCCATCACGGGAGCGATCTTGTTGACCTCGCCGGCCATCAACTGCAGATGCGCGTTCTCGAAGGTATGACCGCTGTGGTTTTGCAGGGAAATCCAACCCACCATGTCCAGCACGTCGCCGGTTTCCGGCGCGATGACGTTATAACTGGCCTCCCAGGTCAAGCCTCCGGTAATGTAGCTGATCTCGGCATTCACCTGGGCCGCGCGATCCGACTGCAACAGCCAGTTCAAAGTAGGGTTCAGCAGTGCTTCGTTCTGCATCGCAGGAAAGATCGGCTTGCCGGGGAGGCCAAACTCGATTTTGCCATTGACCTCTATGATCGGCTCACTGCCGCCCGCGTAACAGCCGCCGCTGTTGCAGGTCATACCTGCGCGGATGATTTTTCCGCGGACGATTTGGCCTTCGCTGCCATATTGGAAGTCGATCTCCTTCCCCTCGTAGAGGTGCAGCAGGTTGTACTGCGAGGCGACATCCGTGCGGTAGTTCTGCTCAAGGATGCTGAGATGCACGCGGCCGCTGGGATCACGCAGCACGACGGAGCTGGGTTCGACGAACGACGTCATGCCGTCGAAGCTGACCGGGTTGACGCCCGCGTTGAGTTGCAGAGGAACAAATTCGCGGACAACAGCGAAGTTCTGGTTGTAGATGGTGAGCGAAGGGGCAGATGAACCGGATGAAGACGTTGGCCGGGCCCATCCAGCGGCGGACAACACAAGGCAGACAACGAAGCGGCGGTAGCGCATGGCGGTCTCCGATCGTGTGGGAGTTCTTATTCCCACAACGTAGGAACGTCCGCCGTGCGCGGACTTGCATGAATTATGTCGCTGGCTGAAGCTGCCAATCAGCGATGGTTCGTCTTGGCTGTAGCGGTCCTTCGACTCCGGCGCCCAAAGGCAGGCGGCCTGCGCTCAGGATGACACCCCGGATAGGAAGCGGGAGACGATGAGAGGAGTCGCACCGGCCAGAACCCAACCGACAATTGCTAACTGACAACCGACAACTGACTCTAATGCTTGATCGCCCACATGACCCAGGCGGCCACGATCACGCCGCCGATGAACATGCAGAAACAATAGGCACCGTAGCGGAGCATATCGCGGGTGGTGTTGCGCTGCGTGATCCCAAAGACGACCGACGCGCACAGCGCGAACAGCAGAGCGGCATTGAAGTGCGAGAGTTCGATGGTCATTGTTTTTTGCCGATCGCGATATGGTGGGCGTCGACGATGGCGATCACATTCAGCAATCCCGCCACTACAATGTACTTGGTGCCATAGTCGGCTACAGCGCGATGAATGTTGCCGACACCCCAGTCCATCGCCCGCGCGGTGATGTACAGCAAGCCCGTGCCAACATCGCCAACAAATCCCAAAATGTCGAGCAGGTCGCCGGTGTTGAACGAGTAGATCTTGCCCTGCATGCCCAAGCCGACGAAGAACATCGTGAATATGGACGCCATCAACAGGACGCCGCGAATATAACGCCGCTGGATGATGTGGCCAAGGCCGGGCACCAGCCACGCCGCAATCGGCGCAATCATGGTCATGGAGTTTGTCTGCTGCACGGCTTTACTATTGCGCGGCAGCGCGGCTGAGCTTTGCGGATTCACCATCAAATGAGCACCAACTCGTTCTGGATCCTGCCAGTCACTTCACCGTTGCCATTGCGAATCATCATATTGATCTCGCTGCGCACGCCGAACTCCGGCAGATAGATGCCGGGCTCGACCGAGAAGCACGTGTTGGGCAGAATCTCGCGGTCGTCCTTGGTCTCCAGATTATCAAGATTCGCACCGTTACCGTGAATGTCGCTGGTGATGGAGTGGCCGGTGCGATGAATAAAGTATTTGCCCCAGCCCTTCGAGTCGATGAACTCGCGCGTCGCCTGATCGACCTCCCAGCCGCAGATCTTGCGCTTGGCGTCGAAGGCTTGCTTCACGGCGTTAATGCCGGCATCGCGCGCGCCGCGCACGATATCGAAGATCTCGCGTTGCTTGTCGCTGGGCGTGCCGACCGACCCGGTCCAGGTGATGTCGTAGTAGACCGAATCTTCGGGCTGCTTGCACTTGGCCCAGATGTCGAGCAGCACGAAGTCACCCTGCTTGATCTTCGCCGAGGTCGCGGAGGTCGGCTCGTAGTGCGGATCGCCGCTGTGCTCGTTCACACTGACGTTCGGCGGATCGCAGGTGTCGAGGCCTTCGCGGCCGAAGGCTTCCATGATCCATTGCTGCATCTCGAACTCGTGCGTGCCGCCGTTGCGGGCGCGCTTCCCGGTTTCCTGGAAAAACGCAGTCACGATTTTGTCGATGGCCTGCTGCGCCTTGAAGTGCGAGGCAATCTGCGCTTCGCTGAGCGTGGCTTCAAACAGCGCGACCAGGTTCGCGGAGCTGACGATATCTTTGCCGAAGCTTTGCACCAGCTCCAGCATGCCTCCGTCAACCAGTGAGATGTAGGGAATCTGGTTGTTCGGCGAGTACTGCATGACCACGCGGTGATACGGCTTGAGCATGATCTCGAGGTTCTGCCACAGCTCCTGCCACGCCGAGTATTCCATCTTGCTGCCGGGCAGCGAGTCGAGATGATGGCTCTCGATGCGGTGGACAAGCTTCACAGGCTCCCCCTGCGCAGGCACAAGGTAGAACCAGCGACGCGTCACCATCATGGTCGGCGAAAGGCCGAGCACGCGGTACGCAATGGGATCGCGATGATGATGATCGTAGAACAGCCAACATTCTTGCCCGCTGTCGCGGAGCGCAGCCTGGATATTTTGGAGATTCATTGCGAATTCATTGTAAATGACGGAGGAGAGTTCACCACCCCTCGGCTTCGCTCGGGGCAGGTTCCGGCCCCGAGGACACGGCGTACGAGTGCCTGTTAGGACGACATCCTCACCAACCAAGGTGTCATCCTGAGGGGGACGAAATGATGAGTGCCAGTTGCCTAGTCCTAATCGCTAATTGCTAGTTGCTAGCCGCTGCTTCGCTTCCCGAGCACCTTCTCTTTCGTTGCCGCCGGCAGCGTCTCACAGGCTGTCCTCAGGACCAGCCGCGGCGTTCGCTCGCGAATGGTCATCAGGTACGCGACCGTTTGTTGCGGATTGAACTTTGCGGCCTCGCGCAGCAGCCATCCCAGACCCTTCTGCACCATGTCGTCGTCGCTGGGCAGGAGAACCTCGGTCACGCGCTGAATGTAATCGAAGTTCTTATGCTGGCGGGTGCTGTGGATCAGGCTGACGGCCGCGGCCCGTCGATGCCAGCGCTCCCTCGATTTGGACCAACGCAACGGACGTGAGCGCAGTGAGTCTTCCTTGGCGATGATCGGCCCGATCAGGTAGTGCACCAGGGCATCATGATCGGCCCAGGCGCTGATCCGATCGATCCAGCACTCCAAGAGCTTGAACTCCGGCTTGCCGAATTCGCTGACGATACCCTGCAGCATGGTCACGGCAAAGATTTTTTCTTCCAGAACCTCTCCGCGGAAGAGCTGATCGGCGACCTGCAGTAGGAACGGTACGCCGTTCTCGGCAACGATGGTTCGGCGAAAACGCACCGCGACCTTGCGCAGCTCCCCGGTGTACCAGCCACGCGATTTGACTTCCTGTTTGAAGAAACGCTGGACCTCTTCGGTGTGCGGCGCCGATGCGCCGTCGAGCAGTACGCGACGAATATGTTTCGCGATGTAGGAGGGTGTCTTAGGCATAGCGGTAATCAGCAGTCAGCGCTCGGCAGTCAGCAATCAGCGACTAGCAATTAGCACGTACCGCGTCATCCCTATCGGTTGTCATTCTGAGCGGAGGCGCGCGTTGTTTGCGCCGGAGTCGAAGGACCTCTATCGCCGAAACGATCCTTCCGATTCTCCAGCCCTACGCCAGAAGAAGGTGTAGAACGGCACCCGACAACTCATGAATGCTAATTGCTAGCTGCTAATTGCTAATTGCTAGTTGCTTCTGCACCACTTTGTCATACACCCACAGCAACGCGGTTGTCAGTAATCCAATGCCGATGATGATCCACCACATCATCTGCGGCTGATGCTTCTCCTCGCCGAAATGGTGCAGCAGGTAGCCGCCGATGGGGCCGGCGATAAGCGACCCTACGCCCAGCGGCAAAAACGCGAATCCCATGTAGGTTCCCTGCTGTCCTGGCGGCGCCAGGCGCGAGATGTATTCGTAATAACGCGGCGACTGCGTGATCTCGCCAAGAGCGATCACAACCAAGGTCAGCACCACACCCACTACCGTCGGATAGAAGATCATCACGATCGGCCCCAGCGAGGTGAGGAGCGTGCCAAGAATCACCGCAGTCAGCGCCGGAACTTTCTGTGTCAGCAGGTTGATGGCGACGGTCAGGCAAATCACCAGGAGCGGCCCGGTCACCAGCAGGCGTTCGGTGTCGGTCGCCGCGTTGATGTAATCGTGAACGTACAGCGGCAAGGTGATGAAGATCTGCCAGTAGACAATCCAGTAGCCGGTGAAGATCGCCAGGAACAGCATGAAGCGCGGATTGCTGAGCACGGTCAGGAAGTTCTTGCCCGCCTGCGCGAGACTCGCGGTTTCGACGTCGTCGTGTTTGCGCGGCTCGCGGAAGAACAGCAGCACTCCGATGAACATCAGGAAGACGCTGAGCGCCGCGACTCGGAAGACGCTTTCCACGCGTAGGTGCTGGTGAACGTAGGACGCGACCAGCGGGCCGGCGGCACCTCCGATGTTCACCAGCGTGTAGTAGATCGAGTAGCCGATGGAGCGGACGTTTTCTTTCGACGCGCGCGCGGTGGTTCCGACGACGCTCGGCTTCACCAGGGCGATGCCCAGCGCAGGCAGTGCAAGTACGAACGTTGCCAGTGCCACCAACGGTACTGCGTTGCGGATGGGCGCCAGCCAGGGTGCACCCAGCGATCCCAGCAGGAAATAAGAGCAGCTGAGAATCAGGTAAGCCAGCGAGAGCGCGCGGCGAAAGCCCATGCGGTCGGCGAGCGTGCCTCCGAACACGGCGAGAAACCAGACCAGTCCGCCGAAGAAGCCGGTCAGCGTTGAGGCCCGCTCGACTGGAAATTGCAGGGTCTCGTGCAGATACCGCGCCAGCGAGGCGAAGGCCGCGTAGTAGGAGAGCCGCTCGAAGAGCTCGCTGATGTTGGCGACCCAGAAGGGCCGTTCGAAGCCGGTGCGGATGTCGTGCCAACGCTGGGTCAGGGTCATGGGCAGTTATCGGTTGTCAGTTATCGGTTGTTAGCAAATAGCCGTCGGCATTCAGTCATCAGCACTCAGCCATCAATTCATCAGCCAACTAATGTTTGAAGGGGCGCAGCTTTAGCTGCGCCACAAACCACACCCTTGAAGCTGTCATCCCGAGGAGGGCTTTAGCCCGACGAGGGATCTGCATCGTCCGCCGAAGTAAGATGGGCCTTTCTTCACCTGTTTGCCGACAGCCGCGCTTCCACCTGCGCGGCGGTCCTGCCCGCGACACGAATCACTTTGTTCCGGTTGCTTTGTCCGGCGGCTATGGTAACTGACGAGCGCGGTACATTCAAAAGTTCGGCGAAGAAGGCGATGCAGGCCTCATTGGCACGGCCTTCGAGAGGAGGCGCCCTAAGCGCGAGCTTCAGCGCGTCGCCAACTTCGCCCACGATAGCGTCCTTCTTCGCGCGAGGATGAACCTTGACCTGAAAGGTTGCGCCCTGCGGGGTGTCGCGGATTATCACGCTCTTGGCCGCTCGCCGAAGATTGCCGTGCCCACGCGTACGCACGTCGAGCCCTCTTCGATCGCCGCTTCGAAGTCGTGCGACATGCCCATGGAAAGCACCTTCAGGGATTCGCGACCCACCAACCGGTCTCGGAGCTCGCGTATTCTCCGGAAGTATGGCCGTGCGCCCTCGGGATCCTCTGTGAACGGCGGTACAGTCATCAAGCCCGCAAGCCGCAGGTGAGCCCAAGCGCGTGCGGCACTCAGGATCTTCGCCAATTCCAATTCATTGGATACGCCGCTCTTGGCTGTTTCCCCTCCGATGTTGATCTCGATCAGCACGCTTACGGTCTTGCCGGTTTTCTCGGCGGCGGCGTTCAGTCGATCGCCGAGCTTGGCCGAGTCGAGCGAGTCGATCGCGTGAAAAACCTCCACAGCCTTACCGGCCTTGTTGGATTGCAAGTGACCGATCATGTGGAAGTCGGCATCCCGGAGATTGCCCAGGGCTCCAACCTTTTCGGCGAACTCCTGCACCCGGTTCTCGCCGAAAAGGCGATGACCCGCATCGTATGCCTCGATGATGCTTTCGGGCGGGTGGGTTTTAGTGACCGCCATCAGCGCGATCTGCCCGGGATCACGTCCGGCGCGCCAAGCCGCGCGGGCGATGCGCTCGTGAATAGCGGCGAGATTGGAGGCGATGCTCATTTGGAGGGCTGCAGCCATTTTAGCCGCGTGCGAGGGCCGGGCGCCTCCTGGCGCCGGTTTAACGCCGCGGCTGACTTGAACTAGAATGCGAAACTGCGCTTAGCTGAGGTGATTCATGGCATTTGAAGTACGTGGCTTGACGACACTACTGCAGGTGTATGACATGCCGACGTCGATACGCTTCTATCGCGACCAGTTGGGGTTTGAGGTAGTGAGCACGTCGCCGGCGATGGGCGAGGACTACTTCCATTGGGCGCTGCTGCGCTTGGGTGACGCCGAAATCATGTTGAACACCGCTTACGAATTCAACGACGAGCGTCCGTCACAGCCCGATCCTGCTCGGACGCAGGCTCATCGGGATACCGGCCTGTTCTTCGCTTGTCCCGATGTCGATGGCGCGTACGCCGAGTTACGCCGCAGAGGTTTGGAAGTGAGTGAGCCTGTCGTGGCTGGCTATGGAATGAAGCAGATGTATCTGCTCGATCCGGATGGATATCAGTTGTGCTTTCAATGGGCGGTCAAGGCTGTCGCCGGCTGAAGCCATCTTTCACGCGAAATGATGGGCTGGAACGCAGACCTAAAAGTCCGCTCTACCCGAACTTCCCTTGCGCGCGTGCGAGTCGAGCCGGCGGCTTGCAGTCATCCCCCATTTGACACGGCCACGCAACGATGCGGCGATAGGGTCCTTCGACTTGGGCGCTGCAATCCGCTATCGTTGATTCAATTCAGGAGCAACAATCGTGTCGCACAAACCCAAACATTTCTGTGTGCTGTCGCTCGCCATCCTTCTGCTCGCCCCACTGCCCGCTTTGGCTATCGAGCGCGGCATCATGATCCGCGAAGGCGTGATCTATGTGAACCCGAGCACCGACTCGGCCAAGCTCTCCAACATCGGCCGCGGCCGCGAGGTCGCCATACTTGAGCACACCCCAGGCTGGGTCAATGTCGTGGGTACGGTTGCGGTCAGCCCCGATCCCGAAAACGAGGGCGACCGTAACGTAACCGGCTGGATCGTCGACAAAGGCGTCATTACGGCGGCCACGCCGGACGGCGACAAGATCATTTACGGCGAGGCCTTCGATTCCGAGCAGGAGGCCAGCCATCGCGGAGGGCGGGCAGGCGCCGATCTCGATGCGATGAGGCTTTACTCGCGGCTGGTCGAGTATTTCCCGCAATCGTCGCTGGCCGCTGAGGCCGCCTACCGCTCCGCGGACATTCGCTGGCAAATCGAGGCCGCCGATGCCGCGTCGCGTCCTTCGGCGAAGATGCAGGATCCGCAACTTCATCACCAGATCGACGAAGAGTACATGCGCAAGGTGATCAAGAAATATCCGGGAACAAGGTGGGCGGACTTGGCGGCGTATCACCTGCTCGACAACAAGCTCTGCGGCGACTGGGAAGCCGAGGCGAAGTGTCCTGAGGCGGAGGGCGCAATGTACTTGAAGTATGCTGACGAGCATCCACAATCGCCGAAGGCTCCCGAGGCGCTCTACAAGGCGGCGTGGCGCTATTCCACGCTGATCTCGATTTACAAAGCGAACAACGACCAGAAGAAAGCCGACGAAGCCTCACAGCGCTCGCTGACCGTCGCCAAGAAGCTAGTTGCGCAATACCCCAGCGATGTTGACTGGTCCAGCCGCGGCACGCGTCTGATATACATGGTGACGAATAAAATTCCCACATTTGGGAGCACGGTGGAGTAGCTTGCCCATATTCGAAGCGATAGTCCTGGGCATTGTTCAGGGCCTCACGGAATTCCTGCCTGTATCCAGCACAGCCCATCTGGCACTGGTTCCATGGATCGTCACCAAACTGGGTCTGGCCAATTGGCCTGATCCCGGCCTGACGTTCGACGTAGCCCTGCACGCCGGCACCTTGTTTGCCATCCTTCTCTATTTTTGGCGGACGTGGATCCAGATCATCCGCGCAGCCCTGGGCGGTCCCGTCGTGCGCTTCTCCGAGGTCAGCGACGATCAGCGCGATCTGACGCCGGAAGAACAACGTCGCGAGCGGCAGTTGCTGTGGTTCATGATCGCCGCGACGGTGCCGGCGGCCATCGCGGGCGCGTTGCTCGAGAAGCGCATCGAAACCACCTTCCGCTCGCCGGTTCTGGTGGCATCGATGCTCATCATTGTGGCCGTGATCATGTGGATCGCCGAGCGGGGCAGTAAGTTCAGCAAGCCGCTGTCCGATATCGACCTGACCGATGCGTTGACCGTCGGCGTGATGCAGGCGTTTGCGGTGATTCCCGGCGTTTCGCGCTCGGGCATCACGATTACCGGTGGGCTGTTCCGGAATTTCACCCGCGAAGCTGCAGCACGCTTCAGCTTCCTTCTATCGACGCCAATCATCGCCGGTGCGGCATTGTTGAAACTTCATCACGTGATGAAGGCAGGTCTGCCGCAGGGGATGGCCACCGGATTCGCGGTCGGCATTATCGTGTCGGCCATCGTGGGCTACGCAACCATCGCATGGTTCATCCGGTATTTGAAGACGCGGACCCTGACCGTCTTTATCGTGTACCGCATATTGTTTGGGATTGCGGTGCTGCTGTTGGGATACATGGGGCACTACACGGGCTGACTCGAGTTGAGGATTTGTCATTCGCCCGGGATAAGATCCCGGCTTTTTCTTTGGGTGTCCTCCTGAGCGCAGGCGCATCTTTTGCGCCGGAGTCGATGGACCGCTATACGGTCCAGTAATTTCGCGGATAGCGGTCCCTCGGCTTCGCTCGGGATGACGTCCTTAAATTAACCGTGGGTCACTTCTCTCACCCAACTCCAGAGCAGCAGCCCTCATCCAACTTGAGTTGTCCATTACCGTTCGACCTAGGCTTCCCTATGGCAACTTTGCCGAACAAGAACTCCCAGGAGCTCCAGGTACTCTCTCAGCTGACCCTCAACCCGGCGACCGCCGAGCCCGCTGTCAACTATGTTGCCGGCCTTACTAACGAACAGCGTGACGCTCTGGTGTTGCTTGCCGACTCCAATCACGTTGTCATTCGCGCTTTCCAGGTAGTCGCGCAGATGTCGGGCGGCAATACCGAGCTGGCAGGTTGGGCGAACGGAGTTCTGGCGAAGGAGCAGGCTCGCATTCAGAATGCGCTCACCTACCTGCATCACATTTGCGACGCGCTGGAGCAGGGCGGCTGCCCGACGACGGTGATGAAGTCGCTCGACCACTGGCCGGACTTGGGCAACGATCTCGATCTCTACACCACGGCCGATGAGCGGCAGGTGGTGCAGATCATGACCTCGCGCATGGGCGCCCACACCGAGCCACGAAGCTGGGGCGACCGCCTGGCCAACAAATGGAACTTCGCCGTGCCGGGCCTGCCGGAGTCTGTGGAAGTCCACGCGCAGCGCCTGGGTCAGACGGGCGAGCACCTTGCAATGGCGCGGCGCTTCGTCACCCGGCGGGTGCCGAAGACGGTTGCAGGGTTAACGTTTCTGATTCCCGCTCCCGAGGAGCGGGTGATCGTGGCAACACTACAGCGCATGTACCGGCACTTCTACTTCCGGGTCTGCGATATCGTGAATACCTCGGCGCTGCTGGAAGAGGGCTCTCTGGATTTTGCCGAATTGAAGAAGGCCGCTGATATGGGCGCTATCTGGCCCGGCGTCGCTACCTATCTCAAGATCGTCTGCGATTATGTTCGCGAATATCGCGGAAGCGCGCCGGAGTTGCCCAGCGAGGTACTCGCGGCGGCACGCTTTGGCGGAGACGTAATTCACGCCCGCGGCAAATTTCTGCGCGTGCCCGTCATGCCTCACGGTGCCGATCTGTACACGCGCCAAGTCACCTACACGGCCTTGCGCGGCGACGTTCCAGCAACTCTCCGGCTCTCGCTGCTTCCCTACCTGGCCTCCGCTGCCGCTGTTGCTTTTCGGATTACCGGCAGCGACAAGGGAATTTGGTGAAACCACGTTCAGCGGCATGGCATCTACAGCAAAAGTTTTCGTGTAGTCTACAAGTGTTGTAGTCGTGTGTTGGCACACAGGTGCTAAGACACGGTTAGGCAACTAAATTGCCAACATTTCGTCATATGTCGCTTGCTGCGATGTGACATTGCAAAGATAATATCGACAAGTTGTGGGGAGAGGCAGGATAAACCTCCTTCCCGCACCGTGTTCGAACACACATTTTTGTATTCACAAAGATTGTCTGCGCTGTGAGAGCCTTCACCGTTTTCGGCCGTCTCTCCAACTCCTATACTCTTCGTCCGCCTGCGCCGCACCATTCGAGTGCTTTTCAGCAAATCACTGACAACACAACAGAAATTCACTCCACTCGAGGAAGAGGAACTTAACTATGCCGGTCACTCGCATCGATTTCCCTATTGACGAACTGACGCGTCCTCAAAGCGAGGAAGAGATTCAACGCAAGCTGGCGCACGAGCGCGCGCGACTGGCGAGCATGATGGGACTGGACAGCGGTCCGGTACGTCACTTCCAGCGGCCCGTAGAGCGGCCCTTCACTGCGGAGGAGCGCGGCAAGGTGACGATCCTCTTTGGCGGCCTAACGTGGAAGCATGAACGCGTCATTCAGGCAGTGTTCGAAGGTTGCGGCTACCGCTGCGAGATCATGCCGGTACCCAATGTGTCGGCCTTCCAACTCGGCAAAGAGTACGGCAATAACGGTCAGTGCAATCCGACCTACTTTACTGTCGGCAATCTGGTGCAGCACCTGCAGACCATCGAGCGCGAGCGCGGAATTTCCAAGCAAGAGATCATCAACAACTACATCTTCTTCACCGCCGGATCCTGCGGCCCCTGCCGCTTCGGTATGTACGAGGCTGAGTACCGGCTGGCCCTGCAGAACGCCGGCTTCGACGGCTTCCGGGTCCTGCTCTTCCAGCAGAACGACGGTGTGAAAGCCGCTTCGGGTGAAGCCGGGTTGAAGTTCACCGTCGACTTCGGCATGGGCATGTTCAATGCGCTGAATCTCGGCGACATCATGAACGAGATGATCTATCGCATCCGTCCCTATGAAGTGGAAAAAGGCAAGACCGACGCAGTCTTCCATTCTTCGATGGATAGGCTGTGCGACATGCTGAAGAACCGCAAGCCCTTCGAAGATCACGAAGACCTGCCGGAGTGGATGGCAAAGAAGGTTCGTGCCAATAAAGGCAAGAAGTGGGAGGTCTGGGTCAATTCGCTGCTGAAGGTCCGTGAGCAGCTGTACGGCGATCCGTACAAAGAAGCGCTGGCCGCCGTGCGCGATGAGATGGCCACCATCGAGGTCGACCGCCTGAAAGTGAAGCCGGTGGTGAAGATCATTGGAGAGTTCTGGGCGCAGATCACCGAAGGCGACGGCAACTTCCACATGTTCGAGTTCCTGGAGCGCGAAGGCGCGCAGGTACTGGTAGAACCGATTGGTACCTGGGTGATGTACATGATGTACCAGGTGAAGGCGCGCGCCGCAGCCCGCCGCTCGCTCGACGCTCCTTATAAGGACCCCAAGTGGTATCAGTTGAACAAGCTGGCAAAGAATGAATTGAAGTTCCGCCAAAAGCAGTGGATGATCGGCGCCGGCGAGCGCATCTATGCCCGGCAGTATCAGCGCGCCGTGCACGGGCTCGGCGACATCGCGCACGAGCTTGTCGATCAGAAGATGATGGCCGACATGGCAAACCCGTTCTACAACCAGTTCGCCCGCGGTGGTGAAGGCCACCTGGAAGTCGGCAAGAACGTTTATTACACTAAGAACCAGCTCTGTCATATGGTGCTGGCGCTGAAGCCCTTCGGCTGCATGCCTTCGTCACAGTCGGATGGCGTACAGTCGGCCGTCGCCAATCACTTCAAAGAGATGATCTTCCTGCCCATCGAAACCTCGGGCGAGGGCGAGATCAACGCGCACAGCCGTGTGCAGATGGCGCTGGGCGAAGCCAAAGTCAAAGCGCGCATGGAATTCGATCAGGCGCTCAAGGCGACCGGCAAGCGTCTGGACGACATAAAGGAGTACGTGGCCGAACATCCTGAGCTGCGGAACGTCTTCTACCCCGTACCGCACCGCCACGGATACGCAGGCGTGGCTGCAAGTTTTGTCTTCCACGTAAGCGATCTGATGAACGGCAAAACTCGGTTGAAGAGCGTGCCGGTAAAGACGACGCGCAGACTGGCCGCTGCCGCGGCATAACGACAAAAAGTTACGTTTCGTGGGGCGGCGTGAGCCCATGCCGCCTCCATGGACCTTAAGCAGGGCCATCGGATATCGGCTTTCAGTTTTCCTCAGGGTTCAGCCGCTTGCCGCCGTAGCCGCAGAAAGGATGATTTCGCTTCATGCCTGAAGTGCAGACACCCGAGGGGACCCACGCCGCCCCTACGTACCGTCTCGATGTGGAGCTGCATGATCTGTTAATGAAGCCGCCGGATCAGCCGCGCCTGCTTCCGCCGCCGCCGGATGGCAAGCTGCAGACGCTGCCGGAGCCGGTGTTTCCTCAGCACCCGGAGCTGATGGCTGCGCGCGACGAGGATTACTTTCCCAAGAACGGGAAGCGCACGCACAGCGCCAAAGGTATCTATCGCGCCATGCGCGGGTGGGCGTTTCCCTGGATTCGCTCGCGTGTTCTGCCGGGCGATTTCCATCCGATCATCGCCTATCTGTTCAACGAGTGGAAGTGCAACCTCGATTGCCATTACTGCTGGGCTTTCGACAACAGCGTACGTGGCATGACGGAAGACACCGCGAAACGCTCGATCGATTGGTTGCGGGATTCCGGCGCGGGAGTGCTTGCGTTAATGGGCGGCGAGCCGCTGCTGCGTCCCGACCTGGCGCACAAGATCATCTACTACGCCGTCAAGAAGGGCTTCTGGGTTTATCTGCCGACCAACGGTCGATTGATGTGGCCCAAGGTCATCGACAAGATCGCCGACGCGGGTGTGGGCGTGGTGAACCTCGCGGTCGATAGCTGGGACGACGTACCGGGAAAAGGTCTGCCGAAAGCTATGGTGCCGATCCGCAGCCACTTCGACTACCTGGTCAAGAAGCAGTACAAGTACGGATATTCGGTGTTTCTCAACATCAATATCTGCGCCAACAATATGGATGACGTGCGGCAGTTGACGGAGCTGGCACACGAGAACGGCATCGCGACGGATTATCACATCTGCGAGTCGCCGATGACCGAGCAGCCGCACTTCAAGCACCTGTACACGAATCCAACGTTCATCCGCGAAGAGCATCATGCCGCCGCCGCGGAACTGATTGACTGGCTGGTTGAGAAGCAGAAATCGGGCTATCACATGGTGAATTCCGTGGAGCGCCTGGCGCAGATGAAGAACTTCATTCACGGCGATCTCCATGACTGGGGCTGCCGCGCAGGACACAATTCTCTGATCGTCCGCGTGGACGGAACGCTGGCCCCGTGCTTCCCCATGTATTCCGCCGGGTATGACTGGGGAACGATCGAGAATCACAAGTTCGTCACCACGCAGCTAAAGGAAATGAAGAAAGAGTGCCAGAAGAGCTGCTTCTCGACGCTCAATCACATTCTGGCATTTTGTTATAACGACCGCCGCGTGATCAACTGGATGCTGAAGCAGGCCAAACACGGTTTCCGGAGAGTTGAAGGCAATTTTGGAGACTAAGTTGAGCGGCAATTTGAGTTGGCCGTGGGCGTAAGCCCGCGGTCGAGGTAGACAATAAGACCCAAGCCCCTTCAGGGGCCACACAAGGCAGAGCGGGGCTTTAGTCCCGCCGACCCATAGAGCGGGCGCTACGACCCGCAACATCACGGAGGCTAAGTGAGTCACTCTCACCAACCCGGATCCTGTGAGCACGGCCCAGAGAAGGTCGATGTCCGTCTTGAATCCTTAACGAATACTGCGCCTAAAGAAGATTCCCTGCCCGCACGCATCCTCGCGAAGTCCCGCGAGGTTGCCGCGCAATCCGGCCATAAGGCCGTCTACACCGTCGGCATGGACGTCGGTTCCACCACGGTGAAGGCCGTGGTTGTCGAAGCCGACACTGACAAGACAATCTGGCAGGATTATCAGCGCCACGAGACCAAGCAGCCCGAGAAGCTGCTGGAATTCCTCAAGCGAATGCAGGACGAGGTTGGCATTGCTCCGCACAACTGCCGGATCTTCATCACCGGTTCAGGTGGTGGCGCGCTGGCCAACCTGATTGGCGCAAAGTTTGTACAGGAAGTTACGGCGGTCTCGCTTGCAGTCGAAAAGATGCACCCCGAGGTAAACTCCGTCATCGAACTCGGCGGCCAGGACGCGAAGATCATCGTCTTCAAAGAGGACGAGAATACCGGCCGCAAGAAGAAGATTCCGTCGATGAATGACAAGTGCGCTGGAGGCACGGGCGCGGTCATCGACAAGATCAACGCCAAGCTGAAGATCCCTTCCGACGAACTTTGCGACCAGGGTTACACCGGCATCAAACTGCATCCCGTGGCCGGCAAGTGTGGTGTGTTCGCCGAGACCGACATCAATGGCCTGCAAAAGCAAGGCATCCCACCCGATCAGCTGATGGCTTCCCTGTTCGACGCCATTGTTCTGCAGAATCTCACGGTTCTCACGCGCGGCCACACACTGCGCCCGCACGTGCTGCTGCTGGGTGGTCCTAACAGCTTTATTCGCGGCATGAAGGAAGCGTGGCAGCAGAACATTCCGCGCACCTGGGAAGAGCGTAAGGTACAGCTGCCCGAGGGTAAGAAGCCGGAAGAACTGATCAAGGTTCCGGACAACGCGCAATATTTTGCGGCGCTAGGCGCAGTCGAATTCGGCAAGGATGAAGAACCGGAAGTCGGCATCTACATGGGCACCGAGTGCCTGGAAGACTACATCACGGTCGGTCGCCAGGCGGAGAAGGCGAAGTCCGGCGCGGCTGGTCTAAGCACCTCGGACGAAGAGTTGGCGGCCTTCAAAGAAAAATATCGCGTGCCGAAGTTCAATGGCACGAAATTTTCGACTGGCGAAGTAGTTCGCGGCTTCGTTGGCCTCGACGGCGGCTCGACGTCGACCAAAGCCGTGCTGCTCTCCGAAGCCGGCGACGTGATGTGCAAGGCCTATCAGCTTTCCGGCGGCAATCCCATCCAGGACACCATCGACATGTTTGTCGCGCTCCGGCAGCAGGTCGAGGTGCAGGGGTGTTCGCTGGAAGTTCTCGGCGTCGGCACCACCGGTTACGCGAAAGATGTTCTCAAAGATGTGCTCAAGGCGGACGTAGCGCTGGTAGAGACGGTTGCGCACACTGAATCGGCGATGAAGTTCTACAAGGAGCCGCACGTTATCGTCGACGTCGGCGGCCAGGACATCAAGCTCATCATCCTGAAAGACGGGCGGGTCAAGGACTTCAAGCTGAACACGCAGTGCTCAGCCGGGAACGGATACTTCCTGCAAGGCACGGCGGAATCGCTCGGCTACAAGGTTGAGGACTACGCCGATATAGCGTTCTCCGCCGGCACCATGCCCATCTTCGGATACGGCTGCGCGGTGTTCATGCAGTCGGACATCGTCAACTTCCAGCGCCAGGGCTGGCGCGGCGAAGAGATTCTTGCCGGATTGGCAAACGTTTTGCCGAAGAACATCTTCCTCTACGTGGCCGGCATTCCCAACCTGGCCAAGCTGGGATCGCGCTTCATCCTACAGGGTGGGACACAGAAGAATCTCGCCGCCGTGAAGTCAGAGGTCGACTTCATCCACTCGCACTTTCATGGCGCAGGGCACGAACCTGAGGTCATCGTTCACGAACATTGTGGCGAGTCGGGCGCGATTGGCGCCGGCGTCGAAGCAATCCGCCTGTACAAGAATGGCCATCGCACGACATTCATCGGCATCGACGCGGTGCAGAAGATCGGCTACAAGACCACGCGCAACGAAGACACGCGGTGCTATTTCTGCAAGAACAACTGCTTGCGCACGTTTATCGACGTCAATGTCGGCGATAGCCTGATGGAACCAGCTTCGCCCCTGCCGGTGTTCAAGTCGAAGGTTCCGCTGCAGGCCGGCGAGCGGCGGTTGATCATCTCTACCTGCGAAAAAGGTCAGGTCGAGGATGTCAACGCCATGCGCGGCATCAAGGCCGGGCTGGACGCCATCAAGAAGGAGAATCCCAACTTCGTCGATCTGGCTGCGCACGAGGTATGGCGTCCGCGAAATTCCGCGAGCGTCGCCGATCCGCTACCGGCTCCCGGCAAATGGGATTTCGGTAAGACGAAGGCAGCTATTCTGAATCGTGCCGAGCTGATGAAGAAGCGCGCGACCGTGCGCATCGGTATGCCTCGCGTGCTGAACATGTATTTGTTCACACCGCTGTTCAGCGGCTACCTCGAGAGCCTGGGCGTGCAGCCTGAGAACCTGGTGTACTCCGAATTCACCGGGCAGGAGATGTACCGTCAGGGCGCGGGCCGCGGCGCCATCGATCCCTGCTTCCCGTCGAAGATCGGCATTCCGCACGTCTACAACCTGATCTTCCAGAAGCATGCGAAGAAGCCGCTCGACGCTATCTTCTTCCCCATGATCGACACCATGAATCAGCCGCTCAAGAATTGCAGCGGCGCAAATGCGTGTCCCACAGTCACGGCGACGCCCAACGCGGTGAAAGCGGCGTTCATCAAAGAGGGCGACGTCTTTCAAGACAACGGAATCAAGTATCTCGATCCCATCCTCAACATCGACGACAGAAAGCTGCTCGGCCTGCAGATGTTCCAGACCTTCGGACCACTGCTGGGATTATCGGAAGAGGAAAACGATCGCGCGCTGGAAGAAGGCTTCAAGGCGTTCGAAGATTACGACCGCAGCATGCGCAAGCGCTCACGCGAAATGCTCGACACCCTGGAGCGCGAGAACCGGCTTGGCATCGTGATGCTGGGCCGCGTCTATCATCATGACCCGGGCTTGAATCACGAGATCATGGAAGAGTTCCAGAAGCTGGGCTACCCGGTGTTCTCACAGAGCCTGTTGCCGATGGATGAAGACATCCTTGATCGTCTGTTCGGCGAGGAAGTTCGTTCCGGGGCGATCACGCATGCGCTCGACATTCGCGACGTGTGGAAGAATGCCTACTCCGGCAGCACCAACATCAAGATCTGGGCGGCGAAGTTTACCGCTCGGCATCCCAATTTGGTGGCGCTGGAGATCAGCAACTTCAAATGCGGCCACGACGCGCCCATCTATAGCGTGATCGAGGACATCATCGAGAAGTCGGGCACGCCTTATTTCTCGTTCAAGGATCTGGACGAGAACAAGCCGACCGGCTCGATCAAGATTCGCGTCGAGACCATCGATTACTTCCTAAAACGTTATCGCGAGGACCTGCTGAAGAAGGCCGGCACCGCGAAGCAACTGGAAGAGCAGCTGGCAGAATACGAGCGGCAGCTGCGCATGAACCTGACGCACAAGTCGGTCTCGCGGGAAGCGAACCTGGTGCCCTTCCCGGCGCCGATGGAGGAGCCACATGCGGCCACGGCGCACGGAGACGATTAGGAAGGGCGGCGGTTAGCAGTTGAAATGGAAATCTGGCAATTAACGCTTCAGCCGCGAAGCGGCCGGAGGCAGGTTTAACGGATAAGGTTCCATGCCCCTAACGACCGACAGCAAAAAGGTGATGTTCGAAATCTACCGCGACAGCGACTTTGGCGGCCGCTACAAAGTCGTCTATTTCACCGAGCTCGGCGAGCACGATAAGGAAACCGAGATCGATAACGCCATGCGCGGCCAGCACATCTTCGACGGCTTTCTGCTCCATCGAGAGCGCAATCAGGCCAAGCAGGTGGTCGATGAACTCCTCGATCGATTGAATCGCGGCGAGCTGATTGACGAGATTGCGATTCGCGAAAACTTGCAGCCGTTCCTGGCATAGTCGCCGCACACCCTGCCACGCCAACTGACTTTGGCCAGTATTGTGAATGCTGGAGCTACCCACTCCTTCATCAAGCTGGTTTTACGGCTCGTCACGGGTCATCGCGCATTCCTTCGGCAACTTATTGATACAGCTGCCGAGCTGCCTTTCCGCATCGAACCACATTCACGTCCGTTGAGGAGCACCAAAGCTATGCGCAAGAAAGAAATCAATTCCCCTTGGATGACGGCCAACTTCGTCATCTGGTTCTGTGGTGTCGGATGCGTGGCGCTGCTGCTGTTCCTGGGGCACTACGTGTGGAGAGTTTTCTGACGTCGCATGGTGGTACAGGCTGCGGCCATCCTCGAGTGAGGATGGCTTTTTCCGTTTACGGATGACGGTGCAACACATGGGTCGCGATATCGGGCCAGAACTCGCGGAAGACATTCGTCAGAGCATCGCGGCCGATGGCCCAGCCATACTTCGTCGCAATGTCTCCAAAGCTGCGGTCGCCCGCGGGGTAGTAACTGGCGGAGATTCCCTGCGCCACTCCTCTGCCCAGTATCTCGGATGCGTTGAAGCCATTCTTGCCCTGGTAATTCGGGGTAATGAGGACGCGGCTCGCCGCATAAATTGCGCGCTTGAGGAAAGGCCCCTCGCCCATCGAATAATACCGCTCGTCCTGATGAAAGATGGTCGGCATCAGAAAGATGACCATGTAGTTGCCATCAGTTTTATCCACGAAACCGCGCCAGTAGTACTGCCCGAACCCGCCGACACCTTTTCCAAGTTCGGGATGTGAGTTGTTCCCCTCCGCTATCAGCGAAGTGATCCCAGTGAAGATAAACGACGAATAATCGAAGCTGTTCTGGGTCGCGATCTTCAATGCCTCTTTCGGCGTCGGAGGTGGAGGTATCGCTCCTGCACTGACTGCGCGATAGTTCGGCATGATGCCGAGAATTCGCTTGGGCTGCTGCTTCGAGGGATCGACTTCTTTGTTCGCTGCCCTGGTACTGGGCGCGTCCGGCAGCGTTTCTACACCCGACTGCGGCTGCGGGGGATTGCTGGTCTGGTTCGGAGTGGGCGCAACCGCAGCCGGACTTGTGGATGTCGGCGAAGTGCTCTGCTGGCCGAACGTCCAACCGGCCGTCAGCGTAATAAGCGTAATCGTAAGAACAAAACGCAAGAACTTCCTCCACTTTCCTTGTGACTACCCGATCAGCTACACAA
Source organism: uncultured Acidobacteriaceae bacterium (assembly GCA_963819055.1). GTDB lineage: Bacteria > Acidobacteriota > Terriglobia > Terriglobales > Acidobacteriaceae > Bog-257. The sequence goes on from CAWFUT010000047.1 coordinate 162,425, forward strand.
CTCCCCGCCAAGGCATACCTCGCTCAGCCTACTTGGATGTTGGATAGCGATTTCAGGAAATGATAGCTCTACTCGCTAGTTAGGAATGGCGGTACTTCAAGATTAACAGCGGTGGATGAGGCACAGTTGTCCTCCACGGTAAATTAACACCGTATTTGGATATTTCATTTGATTTGCAATACGGCCAGCCCGTTCACCGGTAATTCCAAAGTCACAGAGCCATGATTCAGGGGCTGCCTCTGTGGCTGAGGCAGTTGCGAATTCTGGCGAAGCTTCATGAGCTGCTCCTGCGACGGATAACGTGGGCTACCCATGGCCTGCCACAGCCCCAGGGTATTGCCATGGTTCTCATCGACGCGCTGGATCGAGGCTTGCGCATTCGGGGCGATGCCCGTGATTTGCAGATTCACACTCTTTGCGGCGCCAGTCGAGCCGGGGTTGACGATATTCCATACGGCCAACACTAGAGAGCCATCCCTCGCCTTCGTCACCAGCACGTTGGGGTTCTTGTTTTCCACGCGCTGGTCGCCCAAGCCATGCAGGATCTGCATCGCGTAGAACGATGGTTTGGGAATGTTGTCGGCCGCGATCAGCCCGAACCCGCCATAGAACGGAGTCTTCACCACCCCCTGCTCTTCGAATACGTCGGAAAAGGTCCAGTAGGACATCATCTGGGTCAGACCATCGCACTGCGCAATTGTGGTCGCCAGCCACGGTCCCATGTAGGCGGAGTCGGTGACCGCGACCTCGTTGTCGTAAGCCGCATTAAACTCGCTCCAGATCAGCGGCAGACTGGGTTGCGACGAGGCTTTGATCTGGTCATGAACTTTCTTCATCGCGCGACAGACCATCCGGTCGCGCGGAATGCTTTCATTCGTTCCGAAGACGTCGCTGGCGCTATCGTTGCCGTAAACATGTGTCGAGACAAAGTCGAGGGGAACATGGTTCTGTTCGGCATGCTTGATCATGTCGGGAATCCACGCCGCCTGCGCGGTCGCGGGACCGCCAATGCGCAGCCGCGGACTGACTGACTTCACATCGCGCGCGGTGTGATCGTAGAGCATAAAGTAGGTTTTCTGCCGCGGCGCTCCCGCCCAGAAGTCCAGGTTCGGCTCGTTCCACACTTCGAAGTACCAGCTGGCGACCTCGTCGATGCCATAGCGATCGACCAGGTGCTTGACGAACTGTGTGATCAGGTCGTCCCAGATCGCGTAGTCCTTAGGAGGCGAGATGTTGGGGCGATACCAGAACGACTGAAAGAATTCCGAGCCGGCCAGCTTGTAAGGCATGAAACTGATTTCGACGAAAGGTTTCACGCCCGTGGCGAGGAGGCCATCGTAGATTTGATCGACGTAAGAAAAGTTGTAGACCGGATTGCCGTGCTTGTCCTCGGTGTAGATGCCGACATCGTCATTCAGAATGCCGTGAAAGCGGACGTACTGGAAGTGGGTGATGTTGTGGACGTTCCACAAATCCTGGCGATAGGAATCGCGCAGGCTGAGAACTGCTCGTCCCGAGCCAAACATCTGCTCCCAGAAATGCGGAAACGGGCGGGCCGGCGCGTTCGCATCGATGGTAATAGTCTCCGTGGGCGCCTGTGCGGCCATCGGCACGGCAAGAGCTACGACGAGAATCAGGCAAACAATTCGAGCTCGCATCTTGGTCGGTTGAGAGTACAACGGCTACCCCTAGGATGATTATCGACACTGCTCAGTTTTCTGCAAACGTGCTCGAAGCCGCTCCGGTGTTCAAAAACATCTTCGGAAAATGAGTTGTCACAGCCGAAACCGCGACCGGCAGCAGATAATCTAAGGCCGAAGAGGATTGACTCTGTGAAACTGAGAACGATCGGCAAGTCTGACCTGCAAGTCTCGGCCATTGGACTGGGTTGCAACAACTTTGGTTTCGTCGCCAGTATGGATGTCGAATCCTCGCGCAGGGTGATTGATAAGGCGATCCACATGGGCATCAATTTCTTCGATACCTCGGACAGCTACGGCACGTCCGAAGAGATCCTTGGCGAAGTTCTGGGTGAGCGGCGAAAGAGGATTATTCTGGCGACGAAGTTCGGCTCGAAGCAGAATGCGCTCGGCGAGAAGAGTGGTGCCTCGCGAGGGTATCTCCTGGCCGAGGCCGAAGAGAGCCTGCGCCGTCTGCGCACCGATTACATCGACCTCTACCAGATTCACTATCCCGATCCGAAGACGCCCATCGACGAAACCCTGCGCGCGCTCGACGATCTTGTTAAGAGCGGCAAAGTGCGGTACGTCGGATGTTCGAACTTCTCTGCTGCACAACTGCAGGAGGCTGAGGACGTCGCCGCGAAGCATTCCGTGAAGACCTTCGTCTCCAGTCAGGATGAGTACAGTCTGCTCGTGCGCGATCTGGAACGTGAGCGACTGCCGCTCATCGAGCAGCTGGGAGTGAGCGAGCTTCCCTATTTCCCGTTGGCCAGCGGCTTGCTAACCGGCAAATACAAAAAGGGCCAGGCGGCACCGAAGGGTACGCGACTGGGCGACAAGCAAGCGCTCGCTGATCGGTATCACACCGAGGCGAATCTGGAAAAAGTCGAGCTCTTGCGGCGCTTCGCGGTACAACGCGGACACTCGCTGCTGGATCTGGCATTCAGCTGGCTGCTTTCGCGTAAGGTCGTGGCCAGTGTAATCGCCGGCGCAACCAAGCCCGAACAGGTCGAGGCGAATGCCAAGGCCAGCGACTGGACGCTGAACGCCGACGAACTCGCTCAGATCGACGAGATCACGCCCGGGCCCAAGTCGCTGCCACAGTTCACATAGATTCTCTCTACCTAGGCTCTCGTTCTTCCGCTGTTTGCGGAAGGATGGAAGGTAAGGCGCACCGCTCTGCAAAATCACCTGGCCCAGTCACTACCGAAGGCATCATAAAAAATATTCTGTCGCATGTTGCTTGCAACCTGTTGCGAACTGTTGCGTCCGACGTGCAAACGACTGCCCGCATTCCCGGCAGAGTTTTCGTGGATCATTGTACGGATTCGCGCGACTTCGTACCTCAGGGAGGCGGGTCGGCGGCCACCGAAACAGAAGCACCGTACTACTATGATCCGTAGTACTTTAGCTCTCACTTGCAACCAGTTGCGCAACTTTGCAACTGACACCGGAAGCAGCGGGAAATGGCTTGTCCGGCCGCTTGTCGGCTCCTATTTATCCGCTAGGATGCATCTCGCTTCTGTTCTTCCCCGCAACAGAGGAATCAAACGAGATGAGATCGCTATATCAATCCGTCCTGGCAGCCCTGCTGTCGGCTGCACTGGCAACCGTTGCTTTCGCGGCAGACAAACCGGCTGCATCACCAGCGCCGGCCACCTACCTGATCACCAATGACGACGGCACCGCGCATAGCTACGTCAGCTTTTTCGCTCCCGGCGGAACCCCAAACGCTCCCACCCTGACCTTTTCCTTCGACGTCGGTTCCGGTGGCCTGGGAATTGCCGGCGGATATTTTCCCCTGCCTCGACTGGCTATGCCCGTTGACGGCTCCTCGCCTTGCATCTACGCCTCGAACGCAGGCACAGCCGACATTGCTGCCATCAACCTGCAAACGCGAACCGTGATCGGCAACTTTCTCGGCTCTGCCGACGATGCCGGCGACGGTGATGGGATCGGCGTCGTCGTGAATGACAACTACCTCTACGCTGGATACAGTGCGTCGAACACCCTTGGCACGTTCGCGGTGCAGCCCGGCTGCCAACTCTCATTCCTGGGAGATATACCTGCTGCCGGCCTCAACGGCGGCTCGGTTGCCGGCATGGCCCTGCACGCCCAGATGCTTGTCGTTACCTATGCCGACGGCTCCATCGAATCGTTTAACGTTTCGAACGGACTGCCAGTCTCGAACGGCGACGAACAGAACTCCACCGGCTATACCCGAAACAACACCTATTTTCCCGAGGGCGTCGACATCACCTCGGATGGGCACTATGCCATCTTTGGCGACTCCTCCTTGAATATCGTCGTCGAGGTCTCCGACATCTCTTCTGGACACCTTACGGCGACCGTTCCTTATACGCTCAACGTGATGAACCATGCCACGCCCTCGGTTTCGGTCAGGCCAACCCTGCTCGGGGCGAATTCCGCTGCGGTGCGCTTGAGTCCGGACGAATCGCTCCTTTACATCAGCAGCAGCGAGGTCGGCTCCGTTTCGGCGGCATTCTTCAATGCGCAGACGGGCGTGATTTCCGGCGGATGCAGCTCTCCCAGCCTGAGTGGGTTTTACGACCCGTGGACCTGGGGCGGCGCTCTCGCCCTTCGCGACAACACCGGCACCGGCGGTGTTCTCTACGTTGCTGAGTACAGCACCGATACGTCCTACATTGGGGTACTTACGGTCAACCTCTCGGGAGGCCGCTGCAGCTTGACCGAATCGACCGGCTCCGAAGTTAACGATCAGCTCAGTCCCGGCCTGCTGTCGATTTCGACCTATCCTTCGAGGTCGTTTTGATCTCCGGCAGCAGTGGCCAGTCAACCGCAATGAAACCGCAGCGCTCGGGAATACGCGGCGTGATAACGCAAGCAAGGTTTGTGAGGGAGTCAGGAATGCGTGCAATGCTTCGAACTACGTTACTGGTGATGATCTGCGGGATGTCTCTGGCGGCCGCCTCAGCTCAGGCGCCCATCTGCCCGCTTCGCCCGATACCGGGCGACCCGATCAACAATCCGCTTGACCTGTACAGCCAGAGCGGGGTTTTAGCCGTCAACCTGCTGCTGCAAAATGCGCCGGACGTTAACGGCTTCATGCACTACTGCTACCTCTATATGTACCAGGGGCAGCAGATTGAAGCGCCGACTTTGCACCTGAATCCTGGGGACAGTCTGGTCATGAATCTGACTAACAACATCCAGTCCCCCTACGGGCCGGTGAAGGCCAAACCGATGCACATGCTCATGGTGCCCGGCGCCCCGGCCAGCGATTGCAGTGGCAACGAAGTGTTGCCGTCATCGACCAACATGCACTTCCACGGCCTCAATGTCCCGCCCGTATGCCACCAGGATGACGTGATCAATACCATAATCGAATCCGGCGATCCGGCCTTCCAGTATTCGATTCAAATCCCCGCGAACGAGCCTCCGGGGATGTATTGGTACCACCCGCACATCCACGGCATCACCACGCAGCAGGTAAACGGCGGCGCATCGGGTGCCATCATTGTGGAAGGCACGAATCCACTGACCCAGGGATTGAACCAGCGCATCCTGATCCTGCGCGAACAAGCCAAGAGCGGCCCGGCGCGCGATCCTGACGCGAATACGCAAGTGACGCTGAACTTCGAACCGGCGGTTTATCCCGAAGGCGGTCCGGCTCCGTCGATCACCGTGCAGCCCGGCGCGCGTGAATTCTGGCGCTTCCTCAATGCCTCGTCGAAGCAGTTTGCTTCCCTGCAATTGACTTACGGTGGGGTGTTACAGCAGTTCGAGATCATCGCCATCGATGGCGTACAGCTTCCCACGCCGCTATTTTCCAACACCCTGAATATTCCGCCGGCGGGCCGTATGGAGTTCATCCTTCCTGGACTTCCCGCCGGTCAAACCGGAAATTTCTCGACGCAGGGCTACGATACCGGCCCCGTCGGCGACATTAACGCGCCGCAGCTGCTGGCTAAGCTGACCACCACCGGCAACCTGCAGCAACCGCACCTGCAGCAGATACAACAGGCGCAGCACCCGGTGAAGCCGCCTACCCAGCCCATACGCTTCTCCAACCTGGCCAATGTGGCTCCGAACCTCACGCGACAACTTTACTTTTCGGAACAGAACGTGGGAACAAACGGGGGTACGCAGTTCTACATCACGGTGCAGGGTCAGACCCCGCACCTCTTCCACATGGACGATCCTCCGGCGATTGTAACCAACACCGGAAATGTCGAAGATTGGACTATCAGCAATCATTCCGGTGAAGTGCATGCCTTCCACATCCATCAGATCCACTTCCTGGTAGAGGCGATCAACGGCGTGCCTGTGCCGAATCCCGAGCTGCAGGACACCGTCATCGTTCCCAACTGGACAGGCACCGGGCCGTATCCCAGTGTTACGGTGCGCATGGATTTCCGGGATCCCAACATTGCGGGAACCTTCGTCTTTCACTGTCACATCCTCGACCATGAGGACGGTGGCATGATGGCGAAGATTCAAGTCAATCCCGCAAACTGACCCTGATCGTGTGACGCAGCACGATCAGGGCTTCAGCCGCCGAGCCGGCAGACTTGGCGGCTGTTTTCGTTGGAACGAAACCTACGGATTGTAGCGAGCCAGCCAGGCTGCGATCTCGCGCACTACGTCGTGGCGCTGCTCCCACACTGTGGGAAAATGGGGTGAGCCGGGGTAGGTGACCATGCGCGTCGTCTTGCCGCGGGCGGCCAGCACCTCGAAGAGTTCCCGTCCCTCGTAAGTTGGTACCCGGTTGTCAGAGGCGCCATGCAGGATCAGCAACGGAGTGGTCACGTTCTCCGAATGCATCGCGGCCGAAAAGATGAGAAATGCATTGGGATCCTTGTCGGGCCAGCGTGCATCGTAGTCGAACTGCTGTATGTCACTGGTCCAGATGAAACTGAGCCACTCAGTAATGCCCGCGCCTTCGATGGCGGCCTTGTAGCGATGCGTCTGGGTTACCGACCATGCCGTCATGAACCCGCCGGCGCTCCAGCCAAACATGGTCAAGCGATTGGGATCGGCCCACCCCTGCGCGACCGCATAGTCCGTGGCGCTGTCGACGTCGCGATAGGCGCGATCGCCGAAGTGCTGATAGATGGCATTCAGGAAGTCCGTGCCATAGCCGGTCGAGCCGCGATACTCGGGTTGCAGCACCACATACCCCATGCCGGCAAAGACCTTGGTGAAGCCATCGAAGTTGAGCGTGTCGTTCGCTTCTGGACCCCCGTGAGGCAGCACCATGAACGGAAACTTCTTGCCCACCGCATAGTCCGCCGGGAAGGTCGCGATTCCCTCCAGCTCGATTCCCTCTTTGCTCTTCCAGTGCACGGCGCGCTCATCACCAAGAGCGATCTTTGCCAGTTGCTCATCGCCTTCATGAGTGATCTTCTGCAAGCCGGAAGAGGTTGCCGCAGCCACATTCGCTGTATGCTGTGGATCGCTCACGGTCAGGACGCGCACATCGGGCGCTGAGGCGAGCTCCGTGGCGACTACGTCGCCCTCGACAGTTCCGTCAGCCCACTTGTAAACGGTGGTGAGCGCATTGTTCTGGAAAGAGTCGATCTCCGTCTGCACGCCACGGGCGACGTTGACCCAGACATTTCCATGCGCGTCGCCGAACAGATGAATCGCGCTTGCGGGCAGCGTGGGTGTCCGATCCTGCGGCGTTCCGCCCGATGCCGGCACCGTCCAGACATGATCCGGCGTCAGAACCTGAGTCGTCGTGCTGAGGAAGGCAAGGTCTTTGCCGCCGTTGATCCAGGCTATATTCGCACCCGCGTTATCCAGCGTCGCAACGTGATGGCTTCCGGATGCGCCGCACACATCGATATCCGTGTGAATGTAGTGAAAGCCGATCTTGGGGGTCTGCGACAGCACGGCCAGCGAGTCACCGTCCGGCGACCAGGCAATGCCGTCGTCGGCCACATCTTTCAAGGTGGGACACCACCATGCGCCGCCCGCCCCATCCGTGTTGACGACGTACAGGCTGACCGGAGAATTCTCGATCACCGTGTGTACGTCGTCCAAGGGATCGGGCACGCGCGGGTCCGCCATTAGCGCGTAACGGCGGCCGTCCGGAGAGAGCCGCACGGAATGGATGCCGCGCGGTAGCGACGTGAGCGGCGTAGGAGATGCCGCAGTTGCGGCGGGAGTGTTGGGCTCGGCCAGCGGCAGGATCGCCAACTGCTGCACCTTCCCCATCTGCATCGTTCCGTAGAATCCCTTGCCATCGGGCGTGAATCCCACCGGCTTGAAGTGCTCGGGTAGACTCAGCTGACGCGCATCTCCGCCGGACACGGGAATCAGATACCAATCGTGATTGTCGGGACCTTTTGCGCCGCCGTAGTTGACTACGTAGAGAACGGCCTTGCCGTCGGGCGAGACCGCCGCGGCCTGCACGTACCGTAACGTGGCCAGGTCATCGTAGGTGAAGGGATGCCGGCCCGTCTGGGCAGCGACCGTTGAGACCACAAATAACACGACTACAAACGTCAGCTTTCGCATGATCTCTCCAGAAAATTTCAAGAGCAGAAGCATAGCAGCCCCGCAGTCAACACAGCAGGCCGCAAGCATAGATACGAAGCGAAGCCCGACCAGGTTCGCGGAGGAGATGAACCACCTGGTTCTAGAGCGGCCGGGCGGACGGATGCCGTCGCGGCGAAGCCTGAAGTTGCGGCCGCACAGCGCAGAGTCTGTCCGTAGCAAGTGTATAATTTCGCTAGCGCGCCCGTAGCTCAGCTGGATAGAGCGAATGCCTCCGGAGCATTAGGTCGGGAGTTCGAATCTCTCCGGGCGCGCCAGCGATATTTTTCTCGCTACAAAATCAGCTAATCGACTCTACGTCGCTGTTCAAAATCCCTTCCGTCCCACTGTAGTTTAGACCCAAGGAGCCAAGCACTTTGAACACTTCGCTTGTCTTCAAGGTCCGCCCGCTCCTACGCCAGCGAGACGTCCAACAGCATCGACAATCTCAGAGATGGTAGCGAAGGAAAGCGTTAGCATCTGAGACTGACAAGCGAAGCCCGGTTTTAAAGTTACACTCCTTCATCATGATGCAGTCACATTGGTTCCCGCCACGCTCAGAATTGCGGCGGCGTCGCCGGCAACGCCGCGGAGTTGATGCCTTCGCAGGTCGCGTTGTCAACCGACAGGTTGCCATGAGCGTCAAGCTTGACCGTCCAAACGGTGTCATAGTCGTCGCTCGGCCAATCGGGTGCGACCTGGCCGCCGTGATAGGTCGACAGTAGCGCGTTCACCGTGGTCGGGATGTGATCGTGCTCCCAGCCCACCAGCAGGCTCTGATTGGAGAATGCGCCCCCGTTAAAGAAAAAGCTGCTGGCCTGCGTGGCCAATGCCGGCGGGTTCTGCGCCATAAGGGAAAAGCTCGCAGCCAGGTTGTAAGGCAAATTATTAGCGATGGCGTACGGCAGGACGGTCGTGTTGGTTCTGACGTAGGAATAGAAGCTGCCTTCCCGGCCGTAGCCGCCGTTCAGAGACTGCGCGGGGTCGATGGAGTAGACAAGGTTAGGACTGATTTTGCCGCGCAAGGCATTGGGCAGATCCAGCGCCCGCCACTGTCCGGCGCCCACATAGTTACCGTCTTCCCAATAGAAAGTGGGATGCGCCTCGGCATGGCGAACGAAGTAAATGGTTTCATTCGTGTTGATGCCCGCCGGAGCGACCGCACCGTCGACCCCGCCGGTCACTTGAATGTGGAATGTCGTGTGCTTGGTCGCCGGCAAACAGGCAGCGGCGACAATTTTTCCCGCAGGCAGCACCGGATAAGTAGGCGGCGGATCCACATGGCTGTTGTAGGTGATCAAACTGGCGCCTCCCGAAGGCATTATTGAAATAGCGTAGATGTAGTTGGGCCCAGCGTAGCTGGCTGGAGGGGTCAGGTTGTAACCGCCGGTCTGGTTGATCTTCGTCATCATTGTGCTGAGGGTCTCCCAGGGTGCCGAAAAAACATAAAATCCCGCCGAGTTTTCTTTGATCAAATCGCGCAACAAGGTTTCATTGTCGCCATTCAGATCCCGGAAATCGAGACCCTGGCAACTGTAAGAACTGCCGGATACGGTTGGACAGTTGAAGAATGGCTCAGCAACTCCATCCGGCACGGGCGCTGACGAATACGACACGTTGACGGGGTAACCGCTGCTAGGAACCGCTGGATAACTCGCGTCGGACAGCGTGATCTGGTTCAACATGGCAAACTGCTCGATCGCTTCCACTCCCGCCATGTCGGGATAATCGTTGGCGGTCTGCAAATGGGTCATGGGCTCCAGCGCAAAAATGCCGGTGACATTGTTACCGCCCAGCACGCTCTGCTTCAGGAATGTGGCCATCCTCAGCGAACGCTGCAGCCCGCGACTGGTAAGGTTCGCCGTCGTGGGACTCACATCTCCAGACGCCTGATGGGCCAGGTCCTCGCTGGCCACGAAGATCAAATTAAGATGGCTGGCGCTAAGAGAACCAGGAATCGGTGGGCTGGGCGGATCGGGAGCGGCGGAGACGCCGCAGCCGGCCAGTAGCATCAGCAAGACGATTACCAGAATGAGCAGAACGAGGGAATACCTTTGCGAAGGGCCATGAGTTTCCTCTTCCGCGATTGCATCATTTGCGCGAAACGCTCGGCAGTGATGTCGCGAAAGCAAAGAAATACTCGGGTCTAGAACAGGCCACGTCCCAAATCGGCAAGCAGCTTGAGATCTGCCGGTCGCAATCAGACTGACGAACGGACAGGCAGCAGCGTGGGCTTACCCTCCTGATTCACTTTCAAACAGCATAGGGTTGGGTCCAGCAGGGCGGTCTTGCTGACGCCATTCCCTTGGCGTGATTACATCTGTACGTTTTTCGATAGGGTTACCGACGTCGCTGGATGTCTAGCCTGAAAGTGGTGTCCCACAATGTGGCCATCCGTGGTCTTGTAGTTGCACTACTGGGCACTTAGAGTCTTGGTAAGTCTAAAGCCGCGACGGCGCCACTTTTCCGATCTGCGGCAAAACATCGAGGAGAACCAATGATTGCTACGTTGAAGACCTTTCACAGGGAAGAATCTGGCCAGGACTTGGTGGAATACGCATTAATCGGGTTGATCATCGGGCTCGGGGCGCTGACTGGCATGGGGCACTTAGCCAGCAGCATCAACGCCGAGTTCAGCAAGATCGCGGGAAAACTCTCTTAGTCTCGGTTTGCCGGTTGTAGCTGGATAGCGAGACAGCCAAACCTGGCTGTACCGCTGCAACTGGCCGAGGGCCGCCGGGAGACGCCGGCTCTCATTAAGAGGACCTGAGTGAGATTTCCCAACAACCATTGGACAATCTCACTCCAGATCCCCTTTTCCTTCTTACCTTCCTCGGTACATCACGGCGCGAAGTATCCGGAAATATCCAGAATCAAGTTTGTAAGCCCTGAAGCGTAAGCGTCGATACGCTTGGCTGCGCCTGAAGGTTAGGCCGGAGCGTCAGAAATCCCAGGCTGCCGCTGGGAACCACCGTCGCATTCAGAACATACGCCTGCGTATTAACCGAAGGGGCGCAGCTGCTGCCCACCACGTTCACCGTTAGCTCGCGCGTGTCCAGCACTCGGCAGGATGCCAAACAATTCTGCCGTTTGAAGTCTGTGCTCGCCTCGGCCGCCGGAGTGCCACCTAGCCTGTAATCCATTGTTAATGTCGATTTTGTATACTTCCTCTGTTCGCGGATCGATCCCGAACATCGCGATCATACGGATCGGGATGTGCAATGATCATCCGCCTCTCTCTCTCATGTCCCTTCTACGACTCGCAATCGCATTGCTGTGCTCCGCCGTCGCTTTGTCCGCTCAGAATCTACCCGTGGGAACCGCCCTTCCGGTCTCGCTTGGCTCGTCACTCAACACTAAAAGCGCTAAGCCGGGGCAGAAGATCGAGGGAAAGCTGATGCAGGAAGTCATGCTCGGCCACACGAGTCTTAAGTCCGGATCGCATGTGACAGGTCACGTCGTATCGGTATCGCGGGCGAGCGCGTCGGGAGCGCGCATCGTCTTGCAATTCGATCAAATTCAGGATGAACATCAAGTTATCCCGCTGCACGTTGGCGCTCGCGCCGTAGCCAGTTCGCAGAGCGTCTTCAACGCGGGATTACCCGTAGACACGAATTCCACGGACGAAAGCTCCGAGGAATGGGTTACCAAGCAGGTGGGCGGAGAGTACGTATTCCGCGGGCGTGGCTACGTGTCGTCCGATCAGGGAAAAGTTGGCACATGGTCGGGCTCGGGCGTCTGGGGCAAGTTGCCGGATGCCGGCGATTGTCCCGCGGGCGACAGTACAAACCCGCAACAGGCGTTGTGGGTTTTCTCGACGACAGCCTGCGGCGCCTACGGTTTTGAGCATGCCAAGCTGGAACAGTCCGGCTTGACTCCGCCTCTCGGTCAGATCGTCCTCAGTTCCCCGAAGGAGGTTGATCTGCGCAGTGGCAGCGGATGGCTACTGGTTGTCCTTGCTGCTCCTCCAGGCGGAGCTGCTGCCGGCAACTAAGCCCGCCCGGCGCACGATGGTCCAGGCTCTCCCTCTCGCTTACAATGTGTGTTCGCAATTAGCGCGCCCCATACAACAGGAGAGCGCCGGAATTGCTCTAAGTTATTTCGCGCTGAATCAAAGGCTGAGGTGATCATGCAAAACTGGAAAAAAGCACTTGTATTCGGATCCATCGGAGCGGGAGCAGTGTTGATTCTGACCGGTCGCAAGCCCGTCGGCATGGCCTGTGCCGCCGCAGGCTTGGCAGTGCTGGCTTCTGAATATCCGGAGCGCTTCGAAGCGGTGTGGGAGAACGCGCCTGACTACCTGCACAAGGGCATGCAGATCTTCGGAACGTTGCAGAAGTTGGGCGAAAACTTCGCCGAAGAAGCCGAGCGTCGCAGCGTCGATACCTGGCGCACCATCCGCTCTGAGTACGGTTCTTAAGTAAACGGCTTAGGAGTCCTGCGCACGCGGACCCGGATGGATGGTCTCGATGCGCCGCTGATGTTCGGCGCTGCTCGGCACCGACCAGCCGTTCTCCTGCTCCACCACTCGTACGATCGGCAACCCCTCGCGCGCTGCACCCGTCGGGGCACTCTGCGCCTGATCTGCGTCGTCGCTTGACCACATCCGCCGCAGCATTCCGTTCTCAACCGTCGCGCTCATCACCGGAGCACCTCCGCTGGCAATCACCACACCGCGATCGGCCTGCTCCGCGGGAGATAACACCACGAAGCGCGAATTCAGTACCCGCTCATTGAAGCTTCCGAAGACAAACTGAAACGCTTCGGGATGTTCGGGAATGCCACCGTCTCCGGCGTAGTGGACCACGTACTCCGTATCGACCACATCCCCGGCAACCAGCGAAGACGCCAGCCTCTGTCCCGCACCAGGAAACCTACCGGTCGATCCATCTGCACGCAGAACACGGAGGGTCAACACTTGAGCCCCGGGCGGAGCCATGAGACCGGCTGCCTGTTGCGCTGTCTCTTCAGTCCCTAACCGCGTAACGCTGTGGACGTACAACGAGACGCTTCCGTCGGGCCGCGAAATTGCAACGTGATCGTCCAGCAACTCGACAGCCGCAGGCAGCGCAGCAACCGAGCTAATAAGGTGGCCGCTTGCCGCAGCGTCTCTTCGATAGGGTGCGTAGAACGGAGCGGCGTCGTCTTGTACCGCTTCTTCATCGGATCCGGTAGCCGCGAGCCGGTGATAGCGCTCTGCATTCGGCGCGATATGCAGCCACTTGGCAGCCGCCTGTTGCGCTTCCCGATCCTCGCCCGCTAGCTGCAACTCGCGAACCAGCATCACACGCGCCGCTCGATTCAGCGGAGCCGCGGCCACGAGTTGCTGCAGCGCTCGCGCGGCTTCAGCGTGATCGCCCTGCTGCGACAACGCTTTTGCGTAATCCAGCGATTCGGGAGAGCAGCCATCGAGTTTCTGCTGCGCCGATTCGGCTGCGGCCACCTGACTGTGAGCGCGATAAAACTCGGCAGCATTCTGCAATGTTTTACAGGAAGGATGCAGGGCGACTCGCCGCGTCCACAGAGCCGCCTCGCTCGCATCGCTGTCGACCGAGGTCTGCCGTGCACTGCTGGCGATCTCTAGCGCCCCCACATTGTCCGGGTGGGCAGACAAAACCTGGCTGGCCAACTGAACCGCCTTCGCGCTGTCATGGTTCTTGAGTGCGATCTTTGCCAAAGCAAGATCGGCCGCCAGAGCAACCGGAGTCAGCTCCTGCAGCCTCTCCCATGCTGTCAGACTTTGCAGCGTGCCCTGCCGGGCAGACTCTGCCAGCAGGAATTCAAGGGCCGCTGAACTGTGCGCCGTCGGCACCGCCTCGATCTGCCGGGCCGCGTCCTCGAAATCCCCAGCAGCATAGTGTCCATCCGCCAGCAAGTAGGCCAGCTCCTGCGCGGAAACTCCCCCCGGCAACGGTGGGCGACCTGCGTTCACCCAGGGGGTAATCGCCACCCGCAGCGGCGTTGCCGCCCGCGTGAACTTGGCCAGCACCCGATGCGGCCCGGGCGAGGCTTCAAAAGTATTGGAACCAGGACTTAAGCCGCCGGTTTGCAAAACCCGCTTTCCATCGATATAGATCTCAACGCTGGAGGCGCCCTGGGCGGCCACTCGCCAGGTCGCATTCGTCAAAGATCCAAAATGCGCGGCGGCGTAAAACGTACCGCGATGCGACAGGTAATCCGGCAAGCTGAGGCGGCCGTCGGGAAACTGAAAATTCTCCACTGCGCGGTTCCGATAGTAGGCGTGCGACAAGTCGTCGGCGCTCGAGATGGAATCGTCGAGGTCGAGCGTGCGCCGTTCCAGCGGGCCAACGATGCGCCAATCGGTTAGAATGCCCGCCGCCCGCGACACCGTATAAGGGTCAAGACCTGGAGTTCCGTCCATCGCTGCCTGCAGCAGGGCCCCGAGCAGATCGGGCCACGCCTGCTGCGAATTCGCCAGCACTGCCTTGATTCGCGGAACCTCTGCCCGAAACACCGGCGTATTCGCAGCTGCTTCCCGCACGCGGGTCGCCGCCAGTTGAACCCGCGGATCGCCCGGCGCTACCTCTCCCACCTCACACAGGCGGATCGCTGCATCCAGCGTGGTTGCAACGTCCACTTCCATCGCGGCAACTTCCATGCGAACGAAAAGCGCCTCAGCATCTTTAGGGTTGCGGCGTAATGTCTGAGCCGCCAGCGTGCGTGCACGCTCCAGGTCCGAGCGCACAAACAGCGCGTTCGCCGCCGAGCGCGAGAGCACGGTCTCCGGCGGTGCCGCCGATCGGCCGGAATGCGGCGTGCGCGGAGCACTCCAAGTGTTGCCGATGCTGGTGTGAGGAAGATCGGAGCTGCTCTCGTGACTGAGGCGCGCCAGCGTTGTCTCCTGCGCCGACGTTGCGGGCCCGAACCCGATAGCGAGGCCCAGAAGCTGAGTGACGACGAACTTCGCTTTGCCACGGGCAAGCCGGCCCGCGGAATCGAGATATGTCGCCAAATCCTTACCGCCTGTCTCTGAAGATAGCTGACAGAGTACCCGACGACATCTGTATTGGAAATAGTGTTTTTGCCTGATATGGCTACAACTTTTCGGGACCGAACGCGGGCAGGCTGCTCTCAGGCCAGTATCCCCGGAATCCGGTGTCATCCTGAGCGGAGCATCGCCGATTTTGTCATCCGGAGTCGAAGGACCGCTAGGCCGAACCAGACTCTCTAAGTTAGCCCTTACGGAAACGGAATCTCGCGCATCGCCAGCAGGTATACTTTGAACAATCCCATGCCTACCAAGCTGGAGGAAATCATAGCCGCCACCCGGCGCAGCCTTGCTGCTTCTAAAGCAGCAGCGGACCTGCGTGGCCTGCGAGATGCGGCGGAACGCCATCAGCCACGCGGCTTTCGCGCCGCCTTGAAGAAGAGTTCAGCCGCGGGCGCCGCTGTCATCGCGGAGTTGAAAAAAGCCTCGCCCTCGAAGGGCCTGATCCGTGCCGACTTTCCCGTAGCTGATCTGGCGACGGAACTCGAGGGTGCCGGCGCTGCCGCGCTCTCGGTCCTCACCGACGAACATTATTTCCAGGGATCGCTACAGAATCTTGAGATCGCCTCCTCCACAACCCGGCTTCCCTGCCTGCGCAAAGATTTTATCGTCGACGATTTCCAGATACTGGAGGCGCGTGCTTATGGCGCCGACGCGATTCTCCTGATCGTCGCCGCACTCTCGGACCAGGA
Organism: uncultured Acidobacteriaceae bacterium; assembly: GCA_963819055.1. Classification (GTDB taxonomy): domain Bacteria; phylum Acidobacteriota; class Terriglobia; order Terriglobales; family Acidobacteriaceae; genus Bog-257. Next base: position 178,330 of record CAWFUT010000047.1, read on the forward strand.
ATTGACCAGTCTGCGTTCGCGCGCCGGAGAGCTTCAGCTCGACGTGCTCTGCGAAGTCCACGATGGCGAAGAGATGTGGCGGGCGGTCGATGCCGGCTTCGATCTCATCGGCGTGAACAACCGCAATCTGCACAGCTTTCAGGTCGATCTCAATACCTCGCTGCAACTGGCGTCGCGCATGCCGGCCACTGTGGTGAAGGTAGCGGAGAGCGGGATCGAAACCCGCGACGACATTGCCAAGCTGCGGCAGGCCGGATTCGATGCCTTGCTGATCGGCGAGTCGCTGATGCGCGCCTCGCGACCGGGCAACGCGCTGCGCGAGTTGCTAACCCAATCGGCGGTAGCCGGCTGATGACCCGGCAGCAATCCATCTGGGTTAAGATTTGCGGCACCACCAATCTGCGCGATGCCCGGTTGAGTGTTGCTGTGGGAGCCAACGCGCTGGGCTTCATCTTCGCGCCCAGTCCCAGGCGGGTGGAGGTTTCGGAAGCTGGCGGAATCGTCGCTGCCCTGGCGGGCGAGGTGGAGTCGATCGGCGTATTCGTGAATGAGTTGCCAATAACGGTGGCCGAGATCGCGCATCGTGTCGGCCTCTCAGGCGTGCAATTGCACGGCGACGAAGCGGCCGTTCAGATGGTAGATTTTCGCCGCGAGCTCGGTCAACGTAAGATTATCAAAGCATTATCGGTCAGCGACTTACAAAGTAAGGATGATTTGCACCTTGAAGATTATCTGAACGCCCGTGACAGGCTCGACGCCATCCTTCTCGACGCGGGCTCACCGCAGCAACCAGGCGGAACGGGCGTTCCCTTCGATTGGGACGATGCTGTCGGAATCGCTTCCCGCATTCGGGACAAGATGCCGCTGATCGTCGCCGGCGGTCTGCACTCCGGCAACGTCGCCCGGGCGATCAAATTATTTCAGCCCTGGGGCGTCGATGTCGTTTCCGGCGTCGAGAGCGCACCAGGAACGAAAGATGAAACCAGGCTGCGGGAGTTCATGTCCGCGGTACGGCAACACGCGTAAGCGATAAGGATCATGGAAGAGACCGGTAGTTCCACACCTACTTCATCGGCGAACGTACCGCCCGCTCCTCCGAAGCGTCCGCGCGCGACCGTCGGACGCTTTGGCGCGTACGGCGGCCGCTACGTCCCCGAGACACTGATGGCCGCCTTGCAGGAACTGGAATTGGCCTACGCCGAAGCGCGCAAAGACAAATCTTTCCGCGACGAATACCACCGTCTGCTCGCCGACTTCGCCGGACGCCCCACTCCCCTGTTCCTGGCCGAGCGCCTGACCAAACAGTTAGGCGGCGCGAAAATTTACTTGAAGCGCGAAGACCTGCTCCACACTGGCGCGCACAAGATCAACAACTGTATAGGACAGGCTCTCCTCGCTCGACGCATGGGCAAGCACCGCATCATCGCCGAAACCGGAGCGGGCCAGCACGGCGTAGCCACGGCAACCGTTTGCGCTCTCTTCGGTATGGAGTGCGTGGTCTACATGGGCACCGAAGACATGCGCCGGCAGGAGCTGAACGTCTTCCGCATGCGCCTGCTGGGCGCCGAGGTGCGCGGCGTCGAGTCGGGCTCGCGCACGCTGAAAGACGCCATCAACGAAGCCATGCGCGACTGGGTCACCAACGTCCGCACCACGCACTACCTCCTGGGAAGCGTGCTGGGCGCCCATCCGTACCCCACCATGGTGCGTGACTTTCATCGCGTGATCAGCCAGGAGGCGCGTAAGCAGATTCTCAAAGCCGAAGGTCGGCTGCCCTCGGCCGTGATTGCGTGCGTCGGCGGCGGCTCGAACGCTATCGGCGCGTTCTACGAATTCATCAAGGATAAGGATGTGAAGTTGATCGGCGTCGAAGCGGGAGGCCGCGGACATTCGCTGGGCGAGCACGCGGCGCGCTTCGATGGCGGCGGTCCAGGCGTGTTGCAGGGCACGTATTCCTACGTATTGCAGGATCAGGCGGGACAGATCGCCGCGACGCATTCGGTTTCGGCTGGTCTCGACTATCCGGCAATCGGCCCCGAGCACGCGCTGCTGCATGATCAAGGGCGCGCGGAGTATGTCTCGGCTACTGATAAAGAGGCGCTCGCCGCTTGCCAGACGCTGGCGCGGCTGGAAGGCATTATCCCCGCCCTGGAGTCTTCGCACGCAATTGCCGAGTGCATCAAGCGGTCCCCTAGCATGTCGCACTCTGACATTGTGATTGTGAATGTCTCGGGACGAGGGGATAAGGATATTGGAATCCTGCGTGAAAATTTGCAATTTTAGCTGGCTTTGTTTTTGGGTGTCATCCTGAGCGGAGTGAGCCGCGACAGCGCGCGAATGAAGTCGAAGGTCCGCTACCGTCCGCAAGCCGCACGCCGCATTGTGCAGCTAGCGGTCCTTCGACTCCGGATCGCAAAAGCAGCGGTCCTGCGCTCAGGATGACACCATACAAAACAAGCTTTCACTAGATACATTTCACGACAAGGAACACCTTGGCTATTAAGTTCAAACATCGTCCCGGGCTGGTTGCCTACATCACCTGCGGCGATCCCGATCTCGGCACTTCGCGCGACGTTGCGCTGGCGGCCATCGATGCAGGCGCCGACGTCATCGAACTCGGCGTGCCCTTCAGTGATCCTGTTGCCGACGGCCCGGTGATCCAGCGCGCCAGTGAGCGCGCTCTCCGGCATGGCACGCACCTCGCGGGCGTGCTCGATATTGCGAAGCAGATCCGCAGCCAGTCGGAGGCGGGGCTCATCATCTTTTCTTACCTGAACCCCATCCTGCAGTTCGGGCTCGACAACTTTTGCGCGGCGGCCGCCGACGCCGGCGTCGATGGCGCGTTGGTCACCGACCTTCCCATCGAGGAAGCTGGTGACTATTTGCGCGCGATGAAGAGGCACAAGCTGGCGCCGATTTTTCTCGCCGCCCCCACCAGCACCGACGAACGTCTCCGCCAAATCGCTAAACATTCACGCGGGTTCGTCTATGCCATTTCACGCACCGGCATCACCGGAACGCGCCAGGAGGTGGCAGGCGATGCGCATTCCCTGGTCGATCGGCTGCGAAAATATACGAAGCTGCCCATCGCCGTCGGTTTCGGAGTCTCTACGCCCGAGCAGTTCGCCGAAGTCGGCAGCTTTACCGATGCAGCCGTAGTGGGCAGCGCAATTGTTCAGCGTGTTGAACAGAATCGCGGCAACGAGGCGGCGGCTGTGGCAGAATTCTTGACATCCCTCACAGCGGCCGCACGACACGCCGGAGCGAGTTCGTAAACGAAAGACCGAATTCACCACGGAGGCACGGAGTGCACGGAGAATTATTGTCCGGTTTTCTCCGTGGTCTCTGTGCCTCCATGGTAAAGGCCCAGAGCATATGGACATCGCGGATTGGCGCAAGAGAATCGACGATCTGGATCGCAAGCTGGTCGAGCTGATCAACCAGCGCGCCGTCTGCGCGCTGGAAATCGGCAAGCTCAAGCAAACCTCGGCCATGCCCGTGTACGAACCGGACCGCGAGCGCATTATCTTCGATAACATCGCGCAGATGAATCATGGCCCGCTCTCGCAGATCCAGTTGCGCCAGGTGTACGAGCGCCTCATCGATGTGATGCGGCAGGTGCAGACGGTGGAGATGGATGCGCCGGGTCCAGATCGCCACGAGACAGAGGCGGAGCCCAGAGATTAAGGACTATATCGAGGTCCTTCGACTCCGGCGGCGAACAGCACGCCGCCTGCGCTCAGGATGACACTTCAAGAAGGGTACCAAGCGAAAGGCGAAGAGCGAACAACATGATCGTAGCGATGTGGGAGACGGCAAGCGAAGACCAGATCCAGGAAGTGACCAACCATCTGATGAAGATGGGGTTTGCCGTGCACCGCACTACGGGCGCCCGCCAGAGCGTGCTGGCCGCGGTCGGCAAACGCATTGACTTCGACATACGCGAGCTGGAAGTCCTACCCGGTGTGCAAGGCGTGCATCGTATCAGCGCGCCCTACAAGCTTGTCGGACGAACCTTCCGCGCGGAAAACACCATCGTCAAGCTGGCCAACGACGTCCAGATCGGCGGCAAAGAAATTGTGGTGATGGCCGGGCCATGTTCGGTAGAGTCGCGCGAGCAGATCTTTCGCTCGGCGGAGATAGTGCGTAAAGCCGGAGCCAAGGTATTGCGCGGTGGCGCGTTCAAGCCGCGCAGCTCGCCCTATACCTTTCAGGGACTCGGCGTCGATGCACTGAAGCTTCTACGCGAAGCCGGCGATGCCTACGGACTCATGGTTATCAGCGAGGTAATGGAGATTTCGCAGATCGAACTGATGATGCCTTACATCGACATCTTCCAGGTAGGCGCGCGCAACATGCAGAACTTCAATCTGCTACGCGAGGTGGGCAAGGTGCGCAAGCCGGTGCTGATGAAGCGCGGCATCGCAGCCACTATCGAAGAGATGCTGCTGTCCGCCGAATACATCATGTCGGGCGGCAATTACGACGTAATCCTGTGCGAGCGCGGCATTCGCACCTTCGAGACCTACACCCGCAACACCATGGACATTTCGGCGATTCCGATCGTGCAGAAGCTCTCGCACCTGCCGATCACGGCCGATCCGTCGCATGGCACCGGATTACGCGACAAGGTCGCGCCCATGGCGCGCGCGTCGGTCGCCGCCGGTGCAGACGCGCTGCTGATCGAAGTGCATCCCTCGCCCGATGAGGCGCTGTCAGACGGTGCACAGTCGCTGTTTCCAGAGCAGTTCACGGAATTGATGGAGCAACTGCGGATGATTGCACCGGCAGTGGGACGGACGATTTAGCCAAGTGGGAAAGTAGCGACCTTCGGGTGGAGCACCGCTTCAGCGTTGCAGTTTGCGGATCTGAATGCGATCGGCTTTAGCCGCTGCGACAGCGGACTGCAATTGACGCTAGCGCTGACGGGAGCCTCTCTGCCGGGGACGCCTGAAGTCGTGCTCCACCCGTTTGCTCCAATCACGTTTCAGCCATGCCCATCCGCCAAATCACGATCGTCGGCACCGGCCTCATCGGCGGCTCGCTTGGGCTAGCCCTGAAGCAAGCAGGCTTTGCCGGGGAGATCGTCGGCTGCGACAAGCGCCCTGTCCTGGAAATCGCTCAAGCGCGCAACGCCATCGATCGGGCGGAAGCCGATCTGCAGCGCGCAATCGTTAGCAGCGATGTGATTGTCCTCGCCACCCCCGTCGGCTGTATCCTGTCGCAGCTGGAAAGCATCGCCCCCCTCACTCCACCGACTACGCTCATTACTGATGCAGGCAGCACCAAGCAACGATTCGTCGAACGAGCGCGACAACTGTTCGGCGCCGCAGCCGCTGAGCGCGTTCTTCCCGGACACCCGATGGCAGGCAAAGAATATGGCGGCATCGATCACGCCGACGCCAACCTCTTCCGCGACGCCGTATGGCTCATCACTCCCATCGACGGCGCCGCACACTATACGGACCTGCAACAGGAATATTTACAGCTGCTGCGATTCATCGGCGCGCGCGTCTTGGCCATGGATGCCGAGCGTCACGACCGTCTCTGCGCCTGGATCAGCCACCTGCCACAGATGATCGCCACCGCGCTTGCCTCCACGCTGCGCGACGAACTGGGCGACGACGATGCCGCCACGCAGATCGGCGGCCGGGCCCTGCGCGAGATGACTCGTATCGCGCACAGTCCATACTCGATGTGGCGCGACATCGCCCTCACCAACACCCAGAATATCGAGGATGCCCTGCTCCACTTCGAACAGCAACTGGCCCACCTGCGTGAGAACCTTCGCGGACCGGAGCTGCGGGCGTTGTTCGAGGAGGCGAACAACTTTGGGAAAGGCACGGGCTAGGGGTTTAGAGGGCAGGGGTTAGCGGATAACGCATGATGAAGAAGTCGCACGAACAAAGGGCAGCCTGAGCTGCCCATTTTCCTGCTTCGCGCTGATTATTGCTGCTTCATCTGGTCCTGCGACTTGGAGTTGTCGTTCTTCATATTGTCGTTCGACATGTTGTCGTTCTTCATATTGTCGATCGACATGTTGTCCTTCTTCATGTTGTCGCTGGACGTGCTCTTCTTGCTGGATTTCTTCTTGCTCGAAGACTTCTTAGTGTTCTGCGACATATTGTCGTTCTTCATGTTGTCGCTTTTCATGGTGTCGCCGGATTGCATCTGATCTTTGTTGTCCTGCTTCATGTTGTCCTGCGCGAACATTGACATCGAACCGGCCAGCATGCACATGGCCATCAAGCTCATAATCTTCTTCTTCATTGTTTCCTCTTAGCTTTGAATTGGGCGCTCAACGCCGCCATGAATAGGAATCGCAAACCGTAAAGAAGTTACAAAGAGGATGTGAAAATTGGGAAAAGCTCGGGGCGTAATTCTTGGTGTCATTCTGAGCGCAGGTTCGCGCTTTTTGCGAGCCGGAGTCGAAGGCCTCCTACCCAAACCAACCTCGTACCGCAATAGCGGTCCCTTCGGCTCCGCTCAGGGCAGGGCTCTTCGACTGCGTTCGTCCGCTTCGCGGTCTCACTTCGCTCAGTACGACGCGTTATTCCGAGAGTTCGTAATAACAGCACCAACCTACTGTGCGAACGGAATACTTCCCGCGCCCAAAATCTTCTTACTCGCCGAATCCTGTACCAGCATCGCTATTTTCAGTTGACCAGCATTCCAAGCATCCTTCCGCGCGACATCTATCGTCTTATCGAAACTGCCATTCGTGACTTCTCCGATCTGGCTTAGCTGCCGCACCACCGCCGCATGATGCAAGGTTTTGCCACCGTTTTCGCCGTTCGCGACTTGCGTACTCAATCCATCTTCGGTGAGCGCCAGCAAGATCTCCGCCTTCGTTACCTGGGACGAATGCACACTCACCCGCAGCCGTCCATTCCCTTCCCATGCCAATGACACCTGCGCAGGCTTAGGTCTCTTCGCGGCCGCAGCAATCCGCGACCTCACCTCGGCGGCGTCATTACCAACGAATTGCTCCTGCCCATCGATCACCATCTGGGGCGTGTAAACCTCGGCATGCAGCGCTTTGGCATACTCGCGCTGCCTCTCGCTGAATTGCTTCGACGAGAAACGGTCGGTCCATCCGATATAGTTCCAGTAATCGACGTGCTCGCCCAGCAGGATCAGTTGAACGTCGTCGCCAGGTTTCTTCTGGCTTAGCTCCAGCAACACCGCGTCGGCGGGCGGGCAACTGGAACAGCCCTCGGAGGTAAACAGCTCGACGACCACCGGATTTTGCGCGACGCCCTCAATCGACAGACTGGCGAGCAACAGCAATATGGCAACGATACCGAAGCCAAGCTTTCCCATGTCAGAATAAGACCGCCGAGACTCCCATTTGTTTCAGCCTTTTTTTGTCTGTATCTTTTGGCTGGCTCGCGTGTCCAAATCTTGTGGTGTGTAGAATTTCGTGGCGATAAGGCTCGGCTGTTCTCCGTGACCACGCAACCGCACAGTTCCGATCCGACGGCAGTCTCGCCGGCCTCTCGCGATGCCGCACTGATAGCGCGTATTCTCGCGGGCGAGCGCGAGCTGTTTCACGAGCTGGTGCGACCCTACGAGAAGAGCATTTACTTCGCCGCCTTCTCTATTCTGCAGAACCAGCAGGACGCCGAAGACGCCGCGCAGGAAGCTGTACTTAAGGCCCTGAAGAACCTGCCCGGCTTCCGCGCCGAGTCCAAGTTCAGTACCTGGCTGATCGCCATTGTCATCAACGAAGCCCGGGCGCGGCTGCGGCATGATCGCGTGCTGAAGTTCGAGTCCGTCGACCAGCCGGCGGAGGACGAGGACGGCAGTTTCACGCCGGCCGTGATCAGCGACTGGCGCGAGGTCCCGTTACAGGCGCTGGAGCGCAAGGAACTGCGCGAGATGCTGCAGAAGGCCATCGCCGAGCTGCCGGAGATCTATCGTGAGGTGCTGCTCTTGCGCGATGTGGAGGACATGAACATCGCCGACACCGCCAAGGCGCTGGGCGTGAGCGAAGGTGTGATCAAGACGCGGCTGCTGCGGGCGCGGCTGATGATGCAGAAGATTCTGGCTCCGCAATTGAAGTCGAAAGCGGGCAGCCGGGGGTTGTTTGGATTGTTTCGCAGTGAGGCAGGTGGCGCATGGTTCTGAATTGCCAACACGTGTGGGGTCAGATTTCGAACTACATCGACGGCGAAGTTCCGCCGGAGATGCGGCAGGCCATCGAAGAACATCTGGCGCACTGCCGCCACTGCGCTGCTGTGCTCGACTCGACGCGAAACATTCTCTACCTGATCGCCGATGACCGCACCTTCGAGTTACCCGTAGGCTACAGCGACCGGCTGCACGCGCGACTGCAAGAGGAGATCGGCAGCAGCGAATAGGCGGCTCAATCCGTAGTGCAAGGATCACTTACGAACCAGAGAGATGGTCTGCTTCGCCGGCCCACGTCACATCTATGGGGGCCGCCCGTCACCGACAAATGAAACCGGACGACATGTAATTCAGTTGGGCCTCGGCGGAGAACTTTTCCGGCCCTTTTGCCACCCGATTCAAACTGCTTTTGTGGCTGGAAGTCGTACTTCTCCAGCCTCCGCCCCAACCCAGAGCGGCTCCCCGCGCTTCCATCGGATTTCGGCTACGCCCCTTGATCAGAAGGAGGATTCCATGCTCTCCCATCCACACTTTCACCACTCAGGTATAGGCACACGCTGGAACTCAATCAACCTGGCGCTGGCCATGCTGATCGCCCTGTTGTTCCTGATTTTCCTGCTGTTGTTTCTGATCATGACAGCAACGCCTGCCCAGGCGCAGCGGGTCGTACCGCCTACGGCAGCGCAATCCGCAAAGATGCCGGAGTTTGCGTCCAAACTGGCGCATGGATTGCCCGGAACGCAGCAGCCGCATGTTTCGCGCAGGAGCCTCAGCCATCCACGTGACAGCAACTCCCCCCGGGGTCCGCTCGATCCCAATGAGCTTTACGATAATGGTCCGACGGACGGAGAAGACTACGCGTGGACGATTAACTTCGGCTATACCGTTACTGACAGTTTCCCGTTAAGCCAAAACAACAGCATCGTGAATGGAATGAGTTTCGCCGCGTGGCTTTTTCCTGGCGACCTCCTGCAGTCAGTCGAAGTTTCGATCACGTCAAGTCCCTTTGGCGGCACTGTCTTCTTCGACCAAGTCGTAAACCTGGTCTCAGGTAATTGCACGTCCAATGGCGGATTCAACATCTGCATCGGATCCGCCAGCCTTCCCAACGTGACTCTGAATGCGGGCACGTACTGGCTGAACCTGCAGAACGCGGTTGTGAATGACGGCGATCCGGCGTACTGGGATCAGAACTCCGGTCCTTCGCTGGCGGAGAATAACTCTGTCGGCACCATTCCGTCAGAATCCTTCTCGATTCTTGGCAGTACCGGCACCAGCTGGAGCAATGGCGACAACTATGCATGCCCGCCCCCGCAAACGGGATTTAGCGATCTGCATGAGCTCCCTGCGAATGCGGCTTCTTCCGGTCTGGCTATCGATACCGGAGGACATCTTTATGGATCGGCCACCGGAGGCGCCAACGGACAAGGCATGCTTTACGGGTTGGTACACGGAGTTAGCAACTGGTTTTTTACCACTCTCTACAGTTTTCTGGGCGGCAGTAACGGAAGCACTCCTTGGCAAGTTATCGCCGGGCCCGATGGCGATCTTTACGGATCGGCGTCCGGAGGCATCCAAAGCTGCGGTAGCGACGGCTCAGCCTACTGCGGGCTGATCTTTAAGGCGAGCCCGATACTGTGTGGGAGAACATCTTGCGGCTGGAATGAAACGACGCTGTATCGATTCACCGCAAACAACGACGCCTTGGGTGGCACGGTTTCGGCTTTCGACTCGGCAGGAAATCTGTACGGCGTCTCGGCAACAGGCGGGGCATACCAGCAGGGCGCGGTCTTCAAGCTCACGTCTTCCCAGGGAGGCTGGAGCGAGACAATCCTCTACAGCTTCACAGGAGCGAACGACGGCGCAAATCCGAACAGCCTGCTGGTGGGTCATGATGGCAACCTGTATGGGACCGCAGCATACGGCGGCAGCTATCAGTCCGGAGTTGTTTTCCGGCTGATACCATCGGGCGAAACCTGGATCGAGTCCGTGCTGTACACGTTCACCGATAGTGGCTCTGCCGATGGCTTTTCGCCGGGAGGCCTTATCCAGGATAGCTACGGTAATCTCTACGGATTCAGTACCTGTTTCAGCGGTGATTACACGACCTGCGACGGCGGATTCTACTACGACTGGTACGGCTTGGTCTTCCTACTCACGCCCAGCCCTTGGAATACCAAGTGGAATTTCAGCGTCGTCTACAACAATGTGTTCGACTGTGCAGGTAATAAGAACCTCATCCACACCTTATCCTTCGACTCCCAAGACACTCTTTATGCTGCCCAGGGAGGTGCTGATCTATCTTGTAACCTCAATGGGTGTTACACGTACTACTGCGGCCAGGTCATTAAAGTGGGTCAAGGTGCTTTGATCACCGGCAATGCCGACATCTTTACTAACCTGACTTCAGATGCAAACGGGCATCTGTTTGGAGCGACGCAAACCTGTGGTTTCGGAACATCCGGCAGAAACGAAGGCATGGTGTGGGAGTACTCGCCATAGCAAGGCGTGTGGCGCGCTCGGCGCACTGTGATCGGACCCGGTTCATGCGATATACTTCGCCCAAGTGGAACCTTCCTGGGGTGCCAGCGCATCCAGTAACTCTGGGCAGTTCTCCCTCACCAGCGCATGAACGAGACGCTCCAATTCGTGGTGCAGTATGGCTATGCCCTGCTCTTTGTGTGGGTGCTGGTCGAACAAGGGGGCCTGCCGATCCCCGCGACGCCTTTGCTGCTGGCTGCCGGCGCGCTCGCCGGGCGTGGACGAATGCATTTTCCGCTGGTCATCCTGGTGGGAACCGCCGCCTGTCTCAGCGCTGATATCTTCTGGTACTCGTTCGGCAAACGGCGCGGAGCCGTGGTGCTGAACCTGCTCTGCCGCATCGCCCTCGAACCCGACTCCTGTGTCCGCCGAACCGAGACCCGCTTCGCCAATTGGGGCCCGCGCACTCTGCTGATCTGCAAGTTCGTTCCCGGCCTGAACACGGCTGCTCCGGCACTTGCAGGCATGGTTAATCTTCCTTACGGACGGTTCCTGCTCTTCGATCTGATTGGCGGCCTGTTGTGGAGCCTGGCCTTCACCACCCTGGGATTTGTCTTCAGCAAACAGCTCGACCGCGTCGTCGCCGATGCTCACCTTTTCAGCGGCTGGTTGTTGGTCCTGTTCCTGGGCGGCGTCATCGCCTACGTGCTTTATCGCTGGCGCGAGCGGCAGCGCTTCATCGAGCAAGTGAAGGGCGACCGCATCACGCCTGACGAATTGAAGCATCAGCTCGAAGCCGGCGAGCGCGTCGTTATCATCGACCTGCGCCATCCTCTCGACGTGCTCACCGATCCCCGCACCCTGCCCGGCGCCCTGCAGATTTCTCCCGAAGACCTGGAGCGGCGCAACAATGAGATCACGCGCGACGGGGAGATCGTGCTCTTCTGCACTTGACCAAACGAAGCGACCAGCGCCCGGGTGGCGCTGCAACTTCGCAAACATGGCATTCGCCACGTGCGGCCGCTGCTGGGCGGTTTTCATGAATGGAAGACTCTGGGATTCCCTCTGGTGGATATTCCCGAGCCCGGCACGGAAATCTCGGCCAGTGGTAACCGTCTCGCAGCCGAAGGGCCGGCGTAGAGACGCGGCTGTCAGCTATCGGCTTTCAGCTATCTGTTTATAGGATTCCCCAACAATGTGTCATCCTGAGCGCAGGTTCGCGCATTTTGCCAACCGGAGTCGAAGGACCCCTTCTCCCCCATACCTGTTCCCCGGCCGCTCGGTTATCGGCTCGAATCGGGATGTGTTTTGACTACTGACTACGGATGGCTCTTTACTTCTTCCGCTTCCGAATCAGCAGATCGAAGCTCACCACCCCGTTCTCATCCCGCATGCCTTCCAGTGTGTATTCGCTGTTGATGTTGTACTCGAATTGAATCACCTCCTGCGCCGAACGCGCCAGGTTGGTGATGTACGTCAGGGTGACGTCGTTCGACACTTGCTGCTCGATCGTTAGGCGCGCGTTGGGATCGTTCTCCACGCCGCCGACCGACGGATTGATGCGAATCGAACTCGAGCCAAAGATCTTCGACACGCGATTAGTCAGCGTCTGATTCAGCGCCGCGCTCAGCAGCGCACCCGAAGCTCCCTGCCCAATTCCCGGCGATGGCGCCCCGGTGCCCATCGCGTTTTCTGTCTGCGTCTTGCCGAAGGCCAACAGCGAGATGATGTCGTCGCTCGACAGCGGCGGGTCGGAGCGGTAGGTTGTGTTCAGCCTCTCCAGGGTGCCGTGCAGTCCGATGGTGATGTCGTAATCGCGCACGCGCGTCGTCGCTTCCACATCCAGAACCGGATCGATGCGCACCGGGTCGATGAAGGTGATATCGCCGCGCTCCAGGTGATATTTCGTTCCGGCCAGCTTGATATCGCCCTCGGCAATATTGGCGCGGCCCAACAGCACTGGGTTTGCCGCGGTTCCTCGCAAGCGCAGATCGACATCGCCCGACAGCTTGGCCAGGGAAGTCTGCACCGTGAGCTCAGGCGTGGAGAGAATCCGTACCTCGAGGTGCAGATTGTTCAGCGGCGACTTCGGGTTCGGAATGCGCGCCGGAGCGCTGGCCGAGGCGAACAGCGAGGCCAGGTCCGCCGAAGGGATCTGTGCAAAACGCGTTACCGTGATATTGCCCGTCACCATCGCGTTCTGGAAGGTCCCGGTCATGTGCAACGTCTGATCCGAGGTCACACTGATGCCGGAATAGCGGAAGCGAATATCGTTGCCGGCCATCGTCAGGTTGAAACCCAGCGTGCGGCCATACGTAATGAAGCCGCCGATGGTCACGTGGCCGCCGCCCATTCGCCCGGAGACGTTCTCCAGTTCCAGGCGGTCTTCATTGAAGGCCAGCGTCCCGTTCACGTCGCCGAATCCCAGCGGCAAATCGATGGTCGACAGCCCGGCGTGCTGCACGTCGATGCGTCCGGCTATCCGCGGATCCGTCATGGTGCCGTCGATCTTCACGTTGAGGTTGGCGATGCCGTAGGAGGTCACTTCCGGATCCAGCGTCTCCGCCAGCTTCAGATCGAGCGAGCCGTTTGCCCGCAGATCCAGCGGACGATCGCCCTTCAGGCTCGCGCTTCCGGTCAGCGTGAAGTGCGTTTCCGCACTCACCAGGGTGCAGCGTTGCACGCTCACGCTTTCCTTCGCAAAGCTCAGCTCGATCGGCCCATCGCTCTTCAGCGCTATGTGCTCCACCTCGACCGTGAACTGCTGAATGTGCAGCCTGCCCTGCAGCAGCTCGGGTTTCTTGAATGGGCCAGCCAGCTCCGCCTCGCCGTCCAGCGCAGCGTGCTGCGTGACGTCGGTGCGGACAGCGCCGGGTAGAAACGGATTGATGTCGAGGTTCGCGAACTTTAGTGTCGCGCTGCCGGGCATGTCGCCTTCGAGATCGATATTGCCATCCAACGTGAACGTCGCTTTGGGGAACTTCGAGCGCGCAGTCAACGTAAGCTTTCGTCCCTGCGTAACTGCATCGGCAACCAGGTTGCCGACCCGGTCTCCATTGAGTACCAGGCTCGCGATCTCCACGTGCCCGTTCAGCACCGGATGCTGCAGCGTGCCCGAGCCCTTGACGGTGAAGGCCGCCACACCGGCTGTTTGCAGACGCTGCAGCTGGATCTCCGGAATGTCGGCGAGGTCGATGCTCTGGCCGTTCAGCTCCAGCTTCCCTTCCTCGCTGTGAAAGTTATAAGCTGCCGATCCGGCAACGGTTCCGTGCGCCGCCTGCAGATGAATGTCGTTCAGCTCGGCTTCGTGATTGGCGAACTTGATCTTCGAGGTCAGGCTTTTGATCGGGCGCCCATGCGCCTCAGCGTCGCTCAGCGACAGCTGGCCCCGCCCGCGTGGATCGGCCATCGTTCCGGCTGCCTGCAGAGAAAAGTTCAGCTTGCCCCCAAGCGGGTAATCCGTACCGGCAGCGTGCTGCAACGCCGCCACATCGGCATCCTGCACTGTAGCCTGGACTTGGAACTGTGAGTCGTCGGCGAAGTTTCCGTTGTTCAGCGCCGCCGATCCATCGATCTTCAGCTGCGCTCCGCCCTCCTGAATCACCGCCTTGTGCAGCGCAACCTCCGATTGCGAGTACTGCACGTCGCCCGCAAACTGATCGATGTGAATACGTCGCGGCGTGCCCGTTGGCGGCTGGGGTACTGGTGCAGGCGCGCCCTTCGGATGCAGCCACGAACGATGCTTCGATTCGGCCGGAACCGATACCGGCTGCACCTGCGCCGCCTTCGGAGCCGGCGTGTAGATGTAGTCGAAGTCATCAGCCTCGAGATGTCCGGTGATCTGCGGAGCACTCCAACGTCCGTTCACCGTTCCCGTGAAGTTGATGCTCCCGCCCAATTCGAGGGGCAGCGGTGCAGCGCCCTTGGCGGCCAGTAACGGCTGAAATTCTGTAAGGCTTTTGGTATTCGCTTTCAGCGTCAGGCCGACGGTCGTCGATCCCATCGATCCCGAGGCATTCAGCTGGGTGTGGGGGGTCGTGAGATTCAGAGCCGCGAGATCAGTACGACCCGACACGCCGTTGTAGCGGCCGCGCACGTTGCCACTCATCGGCAGCTGGTTGTTCGCTACCTGGCTGGGAGCGGCAACGTCAAGCGCAAGCTCGGCGATCGCGTTGCTGACCGACTGCTTCCACGCCAGATTGACCGAGCCGGCCACGCGTCCTGCCGGGTTGAGCTTGTCTAGCGGCATTGACCGCGTGGAGAAGACGCGCGCCAGCTCATTCAATGACAAGCCGCTCACGCGCAGGCGCGCCGCTCCTTCCTGCTGCGAAGCGTTGGCCCTCGGTGACGACGCTGGGCGGCCAGCCTTGCTCTTCGGGGCGCTCAGCACCGGCTCCGGCTTGCTGGCCTCCGACTCAATCACATTGCGGATGTCGGCATCGCCCGTAACTGTGCCACCCAGCATGCGCGCCGCAATCCTCGAAAGCTCAAGGCGATTGTTGGCCAGTGCGAAATTCGAATCCAGGTTCGCTTTGCGCAGGAGGATTCCGCTGTCGACGTAGTCGAGGTCACGAATCGCGGCTCGCCCGTTCAAAGACGGACCTGCCACTTCAGACCAGTTGCCCGAACCATCGACCTGCACCGTACCACCGCGCAACTGCGGATCGCGAAGCACCGCCCCCACCTGCGCGACGTCCAGCATGCTGGCATACGTCGCTTCGATCTGCGGCTGCTGGAAGTCCGTCAGCTTACCGTTGGCGTTCAGCGTCGATTTCTCCGAGGTCAACTTGAAGCTTCGCAACTGAATTGCGTTCGCCCACAGGCTGAACTCAGCGTCCGCAGTCGCGGGAACATCGCGGAAGTCGGCGTACTTCAGATCCATCTTGCCAACCTGCACGCTGCCGTCATAACGCTTGCCGATCGAATCGTAAGTCATCTTCGCGGCAAGATCGCTCACCGCAAAATCCAGCGGCAGTTTACGCTGGTTCAACAGCAGCATGCCGTCGTGAAGATCGACACGCGCGATCGCCAGGTCAAACAGTTCCTGCACCGCTGACTTGTTGCTCTCGATCTTTACCTTCGGCTCGGGCGCGTTGGTCGTGCCGTCGGCGTTGACGATCACGTGAATGACCGGATGCCCGAGCACCAGCGACTTCAGGCTGACCTGCCGCTCAAGGAACGAAATGATGTGCAGGCGAACCAGCGCGCTGTCTACATGGGCATACGGTAATTGGTCGGGAGGCTCCAGACCATGAACCGTCAGGTCTTTCGCTTCGAACGACAGCCGTCGCAGATTCCATTGGAATGACGCCATCTCCACGCGCCCGCCGGTGGCGTCTTCGATGGTCTCGACCACCTTGCGACGCACCAGGTCGGCGAAGTATGGGCTCTTCACGAACCAGCCAATCCCGATGAAGATCGCGAGCACGCACACTCCGACCGTGGCCTCAATCCACAGTTGCTTGCGCGAGCGCGTTTTCTTCACTTCGTCGTTCATGATTAGTTCGAACCTGACGCCCTCGGAGTTTCGGCCGGAGCGTTGACTCCGGGAATGGCAACCGTGCTCTGAATGTCGGCCTGCTGCCGCAGATTGTGCAGCCAGGCATCGAGCATCTCGTCCATACGCTGCTGGGTGAGCAACTCGCGAATGCGCGGGGCCACGTCAGGAAACGCAATCACCGTGCCGCCGGTCTTCTGCAAATCCGGAATCAGTTGCTCCCGGTAGTACGCCTCCACGTCTTCGTCCTGAACGTGTACCGTGGGCCGCAGCCGCACTTCGATGAAGTTCATGGTCTGAAATTCGGTCCGCAGATGCTCCTTCAAGTCCGCTTCGTTGAATCCATAGGCGGCGAGCAGCTTCTGCCACGAGGCCTCGTCCTTGCCGTTGGGAACCTGGGCGCGAATCTTGTCGATGTCCTGTTGCAACGCCTCTTCTTTCGGCTGCATGTAGTTGGCATCGCCCATCTGCGCCCTGAGCAGTTGACGGTCGATCAGGTGTTGCAGCGCCAGCACCCGATCGGCCTCGTGCACATCGGCCAGCTGCTTCTGCTGCATCAAGGCTTCAAAGCGAACCGCGTCGTCCCAATCGCTGCGCAGGATCGGCTGGCGGTTCACCGTCGCCACAATACCGTCGATCACCTCCCCGGCATAGACAGCGACGGCGCCGCAGAACAGTACACAAATACAAATCGCGAATTGTAGAGCTCGTTTCATCAGAAAGTTTGTCCAATACTGAAAAATACGTTAATCCGGCGCAGCGACAGCGTCTGACCTGTGTCCTGCACGGGATAGCGTGTCGGATTCAAAGCGTAGCCCAGATCGAAGCGCACCGGGCCGACAGGCGTTTTGTAGCGAACGCCCATGCCCAGTGCCTGCGAGTCATAGTTGAAGTTGCACGGAGTCTTGCTGCCCGGGGTCGCGCACTCGGCAATCGATTCCTGATGGAAGCGCAGCATCCCGCTGATGATGTGGTTCGCCGTGTCGAACACATTGCCCATATCGTGAAAGAACACGAACCCTAGATTGTTACCAACATAGGGTAGCAGCACCGGCGGGGTGCGAATCTCCAGGTTGTTGACGAACAGCCCCTGGCCGCCGATCGCGTAACCGGTGTCCGGATCGCGCGGACCCGCCTGATTGATCGAGAAGTTGCGCAATGAGTTGCTGCCCCCCGCGAAGAACAATTCCGGCAGCGGTATCTGGGTTGCCTCCACCGGCAGATTGCTGTCCGGTGGCAGCACGATGAAGTTGTTCGTCCCGTATGGCTTCTCGATACCAATCTGGGTTCTGCGCGCAAACACCCAGTGCCTCGCAAAGGTGTAATACGTCGAGTTGTCCAGCAATACCCGCCCGAAATTCGTCTGCGACCCCAGAGCGCTGGTTGCCAGTCCAAGGTTCAACGCGTTGTAACTGCCCTTAGTCGGATTGATGGGATCGTCGCGCCGGTCCCGCACTCCGGTGAACGTCGGCATGGCGATGAACACCGGCTTCGAATACAGCGCGATCAGCGTCGGATCGATCACCAGGCTGTTGGGATCGACCTGCACACGCTGAAACGTCAG
The DNA here is from genome assembly GCA_963819055.1 of uncultured Acidobacteriaceae bacterium. Taxonomy (GTDB): domain Bacteria; phylum Acidobacteriota; class Terriglobia; order Terriglobales; family Acidobacteriaceae; genus Bog-257. The sequence continues at coordinate 196,005 of CAWFUT010000047.1, forward strand.
ACCATAAAGCAGCGTGGTAAAACGGTTGTAGCGCTGCTCCGCTTGCACCGCCCCTTCCAGCCGTTGGGAGGCGAAGGTATTCACATCGGCGGTATTGTCGTACAACGCGCTTACAATAATTCGCCAGTTCTCACGATGAAACAGTCGCGGCGCATCGTAGCTGGCCAGCCCTCTGCGCGTCAGCAGACCCAGCCGTCCGCGAAAGGTCAAGGTCTGATCCCGGCCGAAAAGATTCAGACGCGTAACTTCCAGCACTCCGTTCGGACTGACGCCGGTCTTTCCGTTCGGATTGCTGGTGGTCGGAATGTTGCCGGTCGCAAACTCGATGCCACCGCCATACCGAAACGTCCAGCGCCGCGACTCCTGGATGTTGAACAGCACGTCCTTGCTCGGCTCGATGCCCTCCGGATTCTGCACTGCCATGTCGACTTCGTTAAACAATCCCAGGTTGTATAGCCGGCGCTGGGTGTCGACCATTCGATTCTGACTCAGCGGATCGTCCGGATGAATGCGCATCTGCCGATCGACAATGTACGGCCGCGTGTAATTCAATCCCGTAGCCAGCACCCGGTTCACGAAAACCCGCTGTCCTTCGGTGATCTTGTACACCACATCCATACGCTGTGGATTGCCTGGCTGCGGCGTCGCTGCCGCCTCAAACTGCACATTCGGAAATCCCGCGTTGTAGTAGTAATACGTGATCGCGTCGCGATCGTTAGCTATGTTGGCTTCGCTGAACGGCTGCCCCTGTACATTGCTGACCCTGGTCTCCAGCTGGTCGTAGTTGACGCTGCTCGCCCCTTCCAGCTTCAGTTGACCCACCAGCGTCTGCGGGCCCTCGTCGATGTTGACCAGCACCTCCATCTCGTTCTTCTTGCCCAGATAGTCATCGATGAGCTCGGCGCTGACTTTCACGTCCAGAAATCCGTTAGCCAGGTACAGATACTTGATCGAACTCACATCCTCGGAAAGCAGTTGCTGGCTGAAGCGGCCGTTCGGCAGTACCAGGCTCGAAGGCTCAACTGCCATGCGCTCGCGCAGCGCCGCCGTGCCGAAGTACTTGTTCCCTTCCACCTTCACTGCTACCAGCTTGTGCCGGATGCCTGGATCGATCTTGTAGACGATGTCGAGATGACTCTTCTGCGGCACGGGCTGCCGCTCCACTTCGACCGTCGCGTCGAAGTAACCTTTCGTCTGCAGGTAGTCGCGAAGGTTGCGGCGGCCCTCGTTCAGCAAGTCGTCGTCAACCGAATTCTCCTGATACACCGGCACCAGCTTCTTAAGCTGACCCTTGCTCACTCCGTCGCCCTGAGTCGCGATGTTGACCGTCGGCCCCTGCTCCACCTGGAACACATAGTCGAGCCGGTTCGTATCGGAGTGATACTTGCGGTCGATCAACGTGACCTGCGCTTCCAGGTGCTGGTTTTTTTGATACCGCTTGCGCATGCGCTCCAACGCCTTGGTCACCCGATCCGTGTTCACTCGCTCGCCCTCCTTCAACTTCGTCAGGCTGCGCACCTGTTCAGGAGGAATGCCGGCGTCACCTTGAATGGTGACTGCGCCCACGCGCGCCAGATCCCCCGGCACCACATGGAAGTGGATCGCCATCTGGTTGTCGCTGGGATCCGGCTTCAGCTCGTAGGTTATGACCGACTCGTAGTACCCGTTGTCGGCCATGATCTTCTTCATGCGATCGACGGAGCTGACTACCTTGTCTTCGGTGAAGACGTCGCCCAAATCCAACTGGCTGGCGGCGACCAACTGGTGCGGCTTCGGATTGCCCTTCTGCGGCGTCCCATCTACCGTGACCACGCCGTTGAAGTAGTTCTCGGTCACCACGAAGATCAACCGAACCTGGCCCGTTGACGCGGCTTCGGCCTCAACGTTCAGCGTGGCGAAGCGCCCGGTGGCATAGAGCGTCCTGATACTGGCGCGCAGCTTGTCACGATCCAGGGCCTCATCGACCTGTTGCGCCAGCAACGGCCGCAGCCGCGCCGGATCGGCGCCAATCATGCCCTGAAAGTCGATCGCCGCAACCGTCTTGCCTTCGTACTTGTTCAGAGCGCCGCTGGAGTAGGTCGTCTCAGACTGGGTCGCGTCCGGGCCGGATGAGGACTGCGCATGCGCTGAGCCGCCGGACAGGCTGTAGAGAATCGCGAGCGTGCACAAAAATGGCGTTATCGGCGTCTTCAAACTCTGACCTTCAGCGCACCCGCTACCCGGCACACTTCATCGCACCGGGACTGCCAAGTCTCTGTCCGCCTACGCACCTGCGGAGGCGCCGTGCAACTGCCAAGACTTTCATTCTCAGCCTGGGAAGGCTCACTTGAAGTGGAATACCTATAATAAACAAGTAAGCTCCCGCGAAGGAACCCAATCCGAGCCGGTGCCACCGGAGGTATCGCTGTTGTCGTTTTCCGAGCGCTATTCCCGCCAAACCCTGTTTCCGCCTATCGGCGAGGCCGGACAGCTGCAAATAGCTAAAACCCGCATTGCCCTCGTCGGTTGCGGCGCCACCGGCTCGGCCCTGGCATCATTGCTGTCACGCGCCGGCATTGGCTACCTGCGCCTGATTGACCGCGATTATGTCGAGCCCAGCAACCTGCAGCGGCAAGTGCTGTTCGACGAAGCCGACGCCGCCGAATCGCTGCCGAAAGCGATTGCGGCCGCCAGAAAGATCGCTGCATTTAACTCCGAGATCACCGTCGAGCCCCGCGCCGAGGACTTGACGCCCGACAACGTCGAAGACCTCCTCGCCCATGTCGACATGATCCTCGACGGCACCGACAACTTCGAGACCCGTTACCTGATCAACGACTACGCCGTCAGCGAGAACCTGCCGTGGATCTACGCCGCCGGTGTCGCCAGCTACGCCGTGACCATGACCATCCTCCCCGGCGAGACCGCTTGCCTCGCCTGCATCTTCCCCGACTCGCCACGCGGGCTGGTCGAGACCTGCGATACCTCGGGCATTCTGAACTCGGCGGTGAACTTCGTCGCCTCGGTTGCCGCCACGGAAGCCCTGAAACTCGCCGTCGGCGCCCGAGACAAGCTGCGCCGCACGCTGCTCTCGTATGACGTGTGGACCAACGACTACGCGTCGGTAAAGACCGACAAGCCGCGAGCCGATTGCCGCTGCTGCCGGCAGCGCGACTTCGTAAATCTCGCCGGAGAGGGCCGCCCGCATATCTCGATGTGCGGAAGAAACTCGGTGCAGATCCACGAGCGCCAGCGCCCCATCGACTTCGCCGACATGACGAAGCGGCTCGCGCCCCACGGCACCGTGAAGCACACGGAATTCCTGCTGAAGTTCTGGCACGACCCCTACGAGATGACACTCTTCCCCGACGGGAGGGCGATCATCAAAGGCACGACCGATACCGCCATAGCAAGAAGCCTGTATGCGCGGTATGTAGGAAGTTAGGGCGCGGGAAAGCTTCGCCCGGAATATTGACTAACCGGGGTTGCCCCGTTCTACGCCTTCTTTTGGCGTAGGGCGGGTCCAGCCGTTCAACGCCTTTATGGGGTTTCCGACTGTCATCCTGAGCGTAGCGTCCGCCTGGTTTTTCCGGCGCGCTTGCGCGGCGGCCGGACGCGGAGTCGAAGGACCGCTATTGCCGCAACAATTCTCGCGCTCGTACTGGCTATCGGCCTCCGGCTCACTGGAACGTCGATTCGGATATAGGGGTACTTCGACTCCGGCGTGCAGAAGCAGCACGCCTCCTCTCCGGATGACACTCGACGGAAATATCGTTGCGGCACGACTGAAGTGCCACGGAGCTGGGACAATTCATTACTTCCGCTTCGCGTCCGCCGTGATGTACGTCTTGAAAGCTCCCCGATCATTCGGCGGGGCGATCTCGAAGGTCAGCTTCAACGTGTCCGCGCCCGTCTTCGTGTAGGTCAACCGGTACCGCGGCCCCGCCTGCGCCACGTCGCTCAGGAACACCAGCTTTGCCTCGGACATGTCGGCGGCGTAATGAATCACGTGACCTTCGTTGTCCCAGTAATCTGCGCGCGTGCCGTCGGCGTAGATCACCATCAGGTCATCATGCCGATATCCCGGCTTGTCCTTGCTCGCCGGATACTCGGCGTAGTTGTGACGAACCAGCACCGCGCCCTGCAGCTCCGGCTCGAAGCTGAACTCCCCCGCACCTTGACCCGGCTGGCCACTGCCGATGCCTACCCAGGTGCCCATGAACGGCCGCCATTCCGTCCAAGCGTCCTTGGGTTGGGTTTGCGCTGTCGCGAATGACGCAAACAAGAGCACGACCGCCAGTATCCATCGATTCATCGGGCCTCCGATCACGACTGCATGGAACCATATCCGCCCCAAAAGCAAACGAGCCAGGAAGGATCGCTCCTTGCCTGACTCGATGTACTCATTATATCAAATTCAGATCGTGTTTCGGCACTTTTGGCCGCAACTCTATCGTTCTCCGCTGCTATCGATTAGCCCGATTTCATCACCATCGTGGGGCTTGACAACATTTTCCCGAATCGAGAATATGCACCATTTCCGGTGCATCCGTCGCATCCACCGCAGCTCCCGCCGTTAGCTGACCACCGCCAGCTCTCTTCTGGTATCGTTGCAGCTTCACTCCAATCGAGGCTGCCCTTAATGTCCGTTGCCCAAACCACGCGCGAAAGCCGTCCCGAACCCACCAAGTTTTATCGCTGGCTGGTGCTGATGTTTCTCAGCCTGGCGATGTTCGGCAATTACTACTTTTACGACGCGCTCGAGCCGCTGGCCAAGCTGCTGCAGGACCAGCTTCACTTCTCCGCCCAGAACATCGGCACCCTGCAAGCCGCCTATAGCTTCCCTAATATCTTCACCGTGGTACTGGGCGGGCTCCTGATTGACCGCATCGGCACGCGCAAGGCCCTGGTGATCTTCAGCGTGCTCTGCCTGATCGGCGCCATCATCACCGCATTCGGTGCGGCGTTCCCCATGATGGTCGCCGGCCGCTTCGTCTTCGGCATGGGCGCCGAGTCGCTGATTGTCGCCATCACCACCGGCGTAGCGAAATGGTTCAAGGGCAAAGAGCTCAGCTTCGCGCTCGGTATCAACCTGATGCTCGCGCGCGGCGGCACCTTCCTGGCACAGAACTCACCCAGCTGGGCCAAGGGCGCCTACAACTACTGGCAGAACCCGTGGCTCATCGGCGTCGGCTTCGTGGCGCTGTGCGTGGTCGGCGCAGTTGGCTACTATATTCTCGAAGTGCGCGCCGAGAAGAGATCGTCCCTGGCGCCCGAGGGCGAGCAGGACAAGATCGTCTTCGGCGATGTGAAAGCTTTCAACCTGTCGTACTGGTACCTGGTCGGACTGTGCGTGGTCTTCTACTCGGCGATCTTCCCCTTCGAGACGTTTGCCGTGACCTACTTCGTCGACGCCAAGCACACCTCGCTGGCACTGGGCGGCTGGATGCTGAGCACGCTCACCATGTTCACCATGATCGGCACACCCATCGTCGGACTCTTCTCTGACAAAGTGGGACGCCGCGCCACCATCATGTTGCTGGGTACGCTGCTGCTGATTCCGGTCTTCCTGCTGATGGCCTACACCAACGTTTCGCTCTACGTCCCCATGGCCATGCTGGGATTCGCCTTTACCCTGGTGCCGGCGATCATCTGGCCGTCCGTCGCTTACCTGGTTCCGCAGCGCACCCTGGGCACCGCCCTCGGAGTTATGACGATGATCCAGAACCTCGGCATGACGGGCATGAATGAAATCTTGGGCAAAGCCAATGACGCAGCCGGAGCCAGCGCGACCAATCCGGCGGGCTACCTCGCCATGATGAAGATCCTGACCTTGCTCGGCTTCATCGGATTCGCCCTGGCCTTCCTGCTGCGCCAGCGCGAAACCGGACCAAAGGGACATGGGCTGGAAACGATCACTGCAAGTTCGAGCGCGACGGCTTAGGGGGGTCATGCCCAGACATCCGCTGTTACTTTGGCTATTGCTTGTCGTTAGCCTCGATGTCGCCGCCCTTGCTCAAGAAAAAGATGTGCTGGTTGGAGTTTTAGAGGACAATCCCGGCAATTTCGTCGCGGATGCCAATTATCGCGATGTGCGAGTCATCTTTCATTTCACGGGGAACAAATGGGAAGCGTTTCCTAGCAGCTGCTCCGATGAAGATTGTCTGCGATCCATTACCGCCAAATTCCCAAAGCAGGTGAATTGGACGATTGCGTTCGAAGCGCGGGAACTTGGGCATGTTGAAGCTCGCACGCCCGAACAGTTTGATTCTTATTCCTCAATAGGTCAGCAGAAGATCATCGGGAATGCTCAACCACCGAGCGTTGGACAGCGGTCACCAATGTTTGCTGGGTTCTTAGGCGGCTCTGTCTATCGGCCGTTGATTGCGGTGTCCAAACCCCAATTCAAAAATCCGGACGGATGGAGAGCATCGGAGCTTCCCAGACGCTCGCTGGCCGCTATCCGTGGGGCCTATCGCAAACGCTATCCGGTGATAAAGAACTGCGCTATTGGTGATGAAGCGGATGTCACAACTTGGCCCTACTCGGATGCCAGCATTAAGTTTCGTCGGGGGTACACTTCGGCACGGGGCTGGCTTCTTGCCGAGATGAAGCTGGAAGGCGGTTTATGCGACGTACCGCCGGATGAGCCCTTCGAAGCGCAATGGTTTGCGGTCTCACCCGACAATCACGTGCGCTGGGTTGGGTCAGACCTCGTGTTCGTCGGTGCAGGAGACTTCGACGGAGACGGACGATCAGAGCTGATTTTTGCCATCGACGGATATGATCGTGGCGGCTATGAGCTTTTCTACGATGACTTCGGTCAAAAGGTCCTTTTCGAATTTAGTTATCACTGACACCAGTGAGCGGTGGGCTGGCAACTGACCGACAACTGTAGCCACCCAACTCCCACAAAAGCGTCAGCGCCGAACCAGCATCGCGGCTTCCTTCCCATCACACACGGCGTAAAATCAGGGTGTGTGTCACCGGGTGACGTCGGCCTGCGCCGTCAGGAGAAGTTAGAAGTGAGTGCCAACACAGAAACGACTTTGAACCTGCCCATTTACATGGACAACCACGCTACCACGCGCTGCGATCCGCGCGTTGTCGAGGCAATGCTTCCCTTCTTCAGCGAAACCTATGGCAACGCCGCCAGCCGTAATCACGAGTTCGGCTGGGTGGCCGAGCAGGCCGTGGAAGAATCGCGCGGCCGCATCGCCAGGCTGATCGGCGCCACCTCGAAGGAGATCATCTTCACCTCCGGCGCCACCGAGAGCGACAACCTCGCCATCAAGGGTGTCGCCGAGATGTACCGTGAGAAGGGCAATCACATCATCACCCAGCAGACCGAGCACAAGGCCGTGCTCGACAGCTGCAAGCGACTGGAGAAGCATGGCTTCCGCGTTACCTACCTGCCGGTCGAGAAAGACGGCCGCATCTCGCTCGACGCGCTGAAGGCCGCGATGACCGACGACACCATCCTGGTCACCATCATGGCCGCCAACAATGAGATTGGCGTGCTGCAGCCCATCCGCGAGATTGGCGCGCTGTGTCATGAGCGCGGGGTGCTCTTCCACACCGACGCGGTGCAGTCGGTCGGCAAGGTGCCATTCAATGTGATCGAAGACAACGTCGACCTCGCTTCAATCTCGGCGCACAAGATTTACGGACCCAAGGGCGTAGGCGCGCTGTACGTGCGGCGCAAGAATCCTCGCGTGCAATTGGTGGCGCAGATCGACGGCGGCGGACACGAGCGCGGGATGCGCTCGGGCACGCTGAATGTTCCCGGCATCGTGGGACTGGGCAAGGCCTGCGAGATTGCGGGCAAAGAAATGGCAGAGGAAGCCGCGCGTCTCAGCTCTCTGCGCGATCGCCTGAAGAGTGCGATCATGAGCCAGCTCGACGAGTGCTACATCAACGGCTCGATGGAGCATCGTCTGCCTGGCAACATCAACATCAGCTTCGCCTACGTCGAAGGCGAGTCGCTGCTGATGGGCATCAGCGACGTTGCGGTGTCGAGCGGATCGGCCTGCACCTCGGCGACACTGGAGCCGTCGTACGTGCTGAAAGCGCTGGGTGCGGGCGATGATCTGGCGCACAGCTCGATTCGCTTCGGCATCGGCCGCTTCAACACCGAAGCCGAAGTCGACTACGTGGCCAGGCGCGTCATCGAGACAGTGCAACGCCTGCGCGAATTGTCGCCGTTGTACGAGATGGCGAAAGAAGGTGTCGACCTGACCAAGGTGAAGTGGGCTGCCGAGCCGACGCACTAGAGAGACTGCGTGGAGCAGGCCTTCATACCTGCATAAAACGGCGCTCTTTAAGAAATTGTCATCCCGAGCGAAGCCGAGGGATGACAATTCCGATATAAGCGGTGACAAGCTAAGTACGGAGCAAACATGGCATACAGCGACAAGGTCCTCGACCATTACACCAATCCGCGCAACGTGGGCACGCTCGACAAGAACAGCCCCGAGGTGGGCACCGGCCTGGTCGGCGCGCCTGAGTGTGGCGACGTGATGAAGCTGCAGATCAAGGTGAACCCCGAGACCAACATCATCGAGGAAGCCAAGTTCAAGACCTTCGGCTGCGGCTCGGCCATCGCATCGTCGTCGCTGGCGACCGAGTGGGTGAAGGGCAAGACCATCGACGAGGCGCTCGCCATTCGCAACACCGACATCGTCAAGGAACTGGCGCTGCCGCCGGTAAAGATTCACTGCTCGGTGCTGGCCGAGGACGCCATCCGCGCCGCCATCAGCGACTGGCGCAAGAAGGCCGCCGCACAGAACGAAAAAACTCCAGCCGAACAGCAAGTGTGAAGAAAGGCATCATGGATACCATCAACATCGAGAAAACGGACGCCGCATCGGCGACTGGCATTACCGTCACAGAGAAGGCCGTAGCTCACATCCGCAAAGTGCTGGCACAGGAAAAAATTCCGGCGTCCGAAGGCGGCCTGCGCCTGGGTGTGCAGGGCGGCGGCTGCTCGGGGATGAGCTACGTTCTCCGCTTCGAAAGCCAGTCCGATGAGCACGACAAGATCTTTGAGTTCGGCGACGTGCGCGTCTTCATCGATCCAAAATCGTTTATCTACCTGCGCGGCATGGTGCTCGATTGGGAAGACACTCTGATGCGCCAGGGCTTCCTGTTTAACAATCCCAACGCGACGAAGTCGTGCGGCTGCGGTACGTCGTTCTCATGACGTTTTGTGCCACGGCAAGACTTCAGCTGTGCCGAATGTGCGTTGTCAATTTTGATTGTCATCCTGAACGGAGCGTCCGCGTCGTTGCCTTTCCGCCGCTGGGTTTGCGGCGGGCGGACGCATAGTCGAAGGACCCCTATGGCCGCGAGATCCTGCTTGGGATAGAGGTCCTTCGACTCCGCAGCGCAAAAGCAGCGCTGCTGCGCTCGGGATGACACCCTGAATATTCATGTCCCACACCGATCACCAATCCGACAGCGGCATCCTGGTAGCCAGCCCCAGCAGGTCGACCAAGACCAACTGCTGGTCGTGCGGCGACATGCGCGCGGCGCACTTCTGCCGGCAATGCGGCAAGGTGCAACCTCCCGCGCCGGTCGATTACTTCGCGTTCTTCGGCTTGCCCTACCGGCTCAACCTTGACACCGCAACGCTCGAGCGCGAGTTCTACAGCCTGAGCCGCCATCTGCATCCCGACATCAACGCCATACGATCGTCGCAGGAACAGGCGTGGAGTCTGGAGCAGAGTTCGTCGCTCAACGATGCTTACCGCACGCTCAAAGATCCGATCACGCGCACCGAATATCTGCTGCGGTTGCAGGGCGTGCACCTCGAAGAGCAGTCGACGGCGGCGACGCTCGAAGCACGCCGCACCGGAAAGGCGAAGCAGCAGGTCGTCCCGCCGGATCTGCTGGAAGAGGTCTTCGAGTTGAACATGCAACTTGAAGAAGCTCGCATGAACAGAAAGATGGGTGAGCCCGACCGTACCCTTCAGAGCGAGTTGCGCGCTACGAACAAGACTTTGCAGGCAAAGTATGACGGCATGATGGATGAGTTGCGCGGCGCCTGGAGCGAATGGGACGCGTTGGTCGATCGTGCGCAGCAGGGCGGCACGGTGCTGGAAGAAGATCGCAGCGCGGTGCTCAACCGGATGCTGGACATCCTGAATCGGCGGAACTATGTGCGGAATTTATTGCGCGATATCGATGAGGTGCTGGAGTGAGGAAGGCTTTTTGCTTTTAGCCTGAGGAGTTCCTTTTCGATCGAAGCTCTGGAAGTGGATCAATTCCAGCCGCGAAGCGGCGGCTATGAATTTCAAGCGCGGGGCGCAAGCCCCGGTTGCGGCACAAATGCCAGGGTGAACCGCGAGCGGCGGCAAAGTTTCGTAGGGACGACACCCGCGCTAGCCAAAAGAGAGCTAGAACGGCGCGCTCCCGAAATGGGGGCGTCGATTGAGGTATAGCGGTCCCTCGACTCCGGCCCAAACAACGCGCCTCCGCTCAGGATGACGCCTCTGGTGATTGTACGGGTGCGTCGGTTTTTGGCGAATAGCGAATGGCGAATAGCGACAAAATCGTCGGCATCGATCTCGGCACTACCAACTCGCTCGTCGCCTACATGGAGGGCGATCGCCCCGTGATCATTCCGGGCGAGGACGGCTCCAACCTCGTGCCCTCCGTCGTCGCGCTCGACGAGGGCGGACAAATCATCGTCGGCAACGCCGCCCGCAAATCTCTGATGGAGACCGCCGACCACGCCGTCTACAGCGTAAAGCGACTGATGGGCCGCGGCGTCGAGGACATCCGCGACGAGCTGAAGCTCTTCCCTTTCCGCCTGGCCGACGACATCGCTCCGGGCGAAGTCCTGCGCATCAAGCTCGGCGACAAGACCTGCACGCCGCCGGAAATCTCCGCGTTCATTCTGCGCCAGCTGAAGCGCAACGCCGAACGCTACTTCGACTCGACGGTTACCAAGGCGGTCATCACCGTCCCCGCGTACTTCAATGACGCGCAGCGCCAGGCGACGAAAGACGCCGGCCGTATCGCAGGGCTCGAAGTGCTGCGCCTGGTGAACGAGCCCACAGCCGCCGCGCTCGCCTACGGTCTCGACAAGACAGAGACGGCGACCGTCGCGGTTTACGATCTCGGCGGCGGCACCTTCGACATCTCGATTCTCAAGCTGCACGAAGGCATCTTCGAAGTCATTGCCACGAACGGCGACACGCACCTCGGCGGCGACGACATCGACAACCTGCTCATCACCATCGCCCTCGACGACATCCAGGGCGACCTTGGCGTGGATGTGCGCCGCAATCCCGAGATCGTGCAGGCCATTCGCAAGGCGGTCATCGAGGCGAAGATTGCGCTGTCTTCCAACGAAGTTACGACGCTCGACATCGAGCTTCCAGACGGCCAGCCGCTATCAGCGCGAGATCACGCGCGCGCAATTCGAGCAGCTCATCCAGCCGGTGATCGAGCGCACCGTCGGGCCGGTAAAGCAGGCGATGAAAGATGCCGGCCTTACCGCAGCGCAGATCGACGAGGCTGTGCTGGTCGGCGGCTCGACGCGCATTCCGCGCGTGCGCCAACTGGTCGAAGAGCTTTTCCAGCGCAAGCCGCATTGCGACCTGAATCCCGATGAAGTTGTCGCGCTGGGCGCGGCGGTGCAGGCCAACATTCTGGGCGGCCGCTCGGAAGCGACGAAAGAAATGCTGCTGCTCGACGTGACGCCGCTGTCGCTGGGCATCGAGGCGCTCGGCGGAGTGGTGGCCAAGATCATCCATCGCAACTCGACCATTCCGGCGTCGGCGACCGAGCACTTCACCACCGGCGTCGAAGGCCAGACCAACGTTGCCATCCACGTGCTGCAGGGCGAGCGCGAGCTGGCGAAGGATTGCCGCTCGCTGGCGCGCTTCGATCTGAAAGGCATTCCGCCGATGCCCGCGGGATTGCCGCGCATCGAGGTGAAATTTCTGATCGACGCCAACGGCATCCTGCACGTCTCGGCGCGCGAACTGCGCAGCGGCAAGGTGGCCGAGATCGAAGTGCAGCCCAGCTACGGCCTCACCGACGAGCAGGTCGAGAGCATGATTCTCGATTCGTTCGACAACGCCGAAGAAGATTTTCGCGAGCGCCAGGTCATCGAGGCGCGCAACGAGGCCGAGACGATTCTGGCTGCGCTGGAAAAAGGCCGCAAGAATCCGGCGTGGCAGCAGCTTGTCGTCGCTGGAGCGCAACTCGAACATCGACAAGCAGGAGACGGCGCTGCGGGCCGTGATGCAGCGAGAGCGACTATCAGGCGATCCGTTCAGCCATCGACGTGCTGAACTCAGGGCACGATGCGCCTGGCCGAGCTGATGATGGATTCCGCCGTCGGCGCGGCGCTCAAGGGCAAGAGCATGGAGACCGCCGACGTCGGCGAAGGCCCGGCGTCGCCGCATCCCATCGCGCGAGCGGAGATTGAGTGAGGCAGCGGTCAGGGGTCAGAGGGATCGGGGATTAGGGGCCGGGCTAGGGATCAGGGACTTGGGTCAGGGATTAGGGGTTAGGGCTAGGGCTCAGTCATCAGATTGCCGGTCCCAATTTGAATTGTCATCCTGAGCGAAGCATCCGCCCGGCTTTTCTGACTCGCCGATTTTGCGAGTCAGGCGGATGCGCAGTCGAAGGATCTGCTGTTGCTCGCGGCGCAGTGAGCGGTGTTCCTTCTCGCGGCAAGTAGGTTCTTCGACTCCGACGCAAAAGCGTGCCTCTGCCGAAGATACGGAACAATCATGTCGGACAAACCACAACCCGGGGCACGACGGCAACGGCCGATCCGCTCGGCCCAACACGGTTCGCGTCACCTTCCTGCCGGACAACCGCAGCCTTCGAGTTCGAGCACGGCAAGCTTCCTTACCTCGACCACGGCAAGCCCGAGTCGATTCTCGACGTCTCCCTCAACTTCGGACTGCATCTGGAACACGCCTGCGGCGGCAATTGCGCCTGCACCACGTGCCACGTCGTGGTGAAGAAAGGCCAGGAACTGCTGAGCGAAATGGACGGAAGAAGAGGCCGATCGCCTGGACATGGCCGCCGACCTGCAGTTGAATTCGCGCCTCGGCTGTCAGACGGTGATTGAGCAACCAGGGGAGATCGTGATAGAAATTCCCGCATGGAATCGCAACTACGTTTCTGAGGGTGGAGACTAGTTGGCGCGACCATTGCCATGACGGGCGCCTGATGTGGGGCGCGAGATAGCTGCTTGCGTTCGGCCGATAAAGCAGCTTTTGCGTTGGCTTCAACCTTCCCGGCATCTGCCGGGAACCTGGTTCAGGCCTCCTCGTAATGACAATCTTCCAGCAACTGCATTTCATCGGCTCAAGCAGCGGAGGAACGACATGGCTGCTGAATTGAGATGGGACGACGTAGAAGACATCGCAATTGCTCTGGCGGACAAGTATCGCGAGGTAACTCCGCATGGAGGTGCGCTTCACCGACCTTCGCCGCTACGTCATCGAGCTGCCGGCGTTCGTCGATGACCCCATGGCATCGAACGAAGCCAAACTGGAAGCCATCCAGATGGCGTGGCACGAAGAGTGGGAAGATCGGACACGCTAGCTCGCTCGACCGAATCTACTCAAGCTGACTGAAACTTTTCCGCACGGCGTTCCCGCGCGGCCAACAAGCAGCAACTTCGCCTGCGATAGAATTGGGGCACGTATGCCCGATCTCGACGCAGTCGCGAGCCCCCAAGGCCCGCCGGCCGCCGCCGCCACCAGCACAACCGGGATCTTCCGACGTCTCGCCAGCGATTGGGACATCCTCTCCGTGTTTCTCCTGATCGCGGCCACGGTGCCGCCAATCCTGTTTTCGCCGCGCAGCCTCTACATCGTCTGGCGCCCGGGGCTATTCGACGACTCCTGGGTACTGGATACAAGTTTCAAAGCTGCGCGCGGCATCTGGTTTGGGCATGAGATCGCATTCAACTGGGGTCCGTTGTTTCAATGGCTGTCGAGCGCACTCGCACGCTGGACGGGCGTCTCCATGGGAACGATTTACGAGACCTTCAACACGCTGCCCATGTGGTGCGGGTTTCTGCTGACCTACATGGCTGTGCGTCTGCTGCTTCCCGAGCAGGCTACATGGAAACGCTTTCTTCTCGTCCTGTTGCTTTCAATTTACTGGTCGCCATTCGATTTGCGCGCGCCCTTTGCCTGCTTTCTATTTGCCGCCTTCCTACGCGGCTGGTATGCCCTGCGGCAGCAACGGCTGAACTGGGTGCTCTTCGGGGGCGGCGCGGCACTGCTCTGTGTAGTCGCGTTCCTGAACAAAGCTGACAACGGGGTGTACGGCGTTGCCGCCCTGCTCATCACTCTGGCGGGTGTCGCGTGCGAGGACTGGAAGGCTATGCCATGGCGGCGCTGTATCTACGCGCTCGTGAGCTTCGCCGTCGTGCTGCCGCTGCTGATCATCGTTGTCAACTGGCTGCTGATTGCGCCGTTTGATTTTCGCTTCTGGAAGCAGTCGCTGGCCTTCGTCAGTGGATTTCGCTGGAGCGCGGCGGCCACGATGAGTGACGCCGGCACCGTCCACCTCGCCGCCGTGCTCTTCGCAGGAACAGCGGTGCTTGCCGGGCGCTGGTTTGCCTCAGGAGAGCGCGCTGAAGTTCTGGCGGCCCGTCGCGGCTACCTGCTGAGCGCCTCCGTTTTCTCCCTGCTCACCCTGCAAAGCGCCATCGTCCGCGGCGACGGTATCCACATCCAGTTCGCCTCCTTTCCCACGATCTTCCTGGCCGGTGTCGTCCTGTTTTCCTTCCGCGCAAAGATCCTGTCGCTGGTGGGCGCCGGAGTTGCCCTGGCGACGTCGGTGGCCTGTGGTGTCGCGATGATTAACACCGGCGCGCTTCGCTATCGTTACACCGAGCTGCGCCACCCCACTGTGAGCTGTCCTTCCGGTTACAGTGAAGTTGATCGCGCCTGCTATCCGGAACGGCTGGCCTCCGACATGCGCAGCCTTGCCGGCTATCTGCAACAGCATTCCAGCTATCAGCAGAGGATCGCCGTCTTTCCCTACCAGTACGCGTTTGCCGACGCTGCGCAACGCGATGTTGCCGACGGAGTGGAGCAATCGTTTCTCGCCGCCACCCCTTATCTGCGGGAATGGAATGTCGAGGGCTCGGCGCGGTCGGGCGCGCCCGTCGGTTTGTACTTCCCTGATGGCCAGCCGGGACACCTGGCGAGAACCAACCTCAGCTTTCCCATTGACGGCGTCTCGAATTTCACGCGTAGTCCTGAGGTGTGGCTGTGGCTGTTCCATCACTTCCGCGCGGATGCGGCGGTGGCTCCGGGCGTGGTCACCCTGCAGCGTGACGACTCGCGCGACGGCCATATCAGCATGACCGTACGGCCTCTGCTCCTGCAGCGGACAAGTTTTTCGGTGAGCGATCGCGAGAGCATGTTTGATCTCGGCGTACCCAACTGGCCTGCCGACGGCGCGGACTTCCTGCGGCTGCGATTGAAGATTAATTACGGACCGCTGTGGAAGCTGCGCAAGCCCGAGAAGATGCAGTTGGAGATCACGCGCGCCGACGGCAGCCGGGAGCTGAAGACGTTTATCGCTGAGCCCAACGTCGCCACCGATGTGTGGATCTACCCCTGGACCGAAGAGCAGATGGGAAACTATTTCCAGGCTGAGGAGAATCTCTGGCGGCCCGGATCGCGCTCCGCCCTTGTGGGACTAAAGCTGTTTCTCACCCCGCTGGATTGGGTTTCGCAGACGCCACAATCGGTAACGATCGAAGCGGCGGACGCGGTGCGGTTTGATATGAAGTGAGGACGAGCGGTAAGTTCCGTACTTCCTCCTCGCGACCTTATTTCGATCCGCTAGACTTTGCGGACCGTCGAACACGGCATGGAGGGATCTGGTTTGGGCCCCGTGACGGAAACACGGTCGTAGGCTGAAGCCGTGCCTTTTCAAAGCTGTCCGGCTCCCGACTTTTCAACACGAATACATGCATAACGTTTTCAAGGGCAACGCCGCGGGTCAGTATCCAGCTGGTCAGCCCTGTGGAAAAAATCTCACCTGAAATGCGAGCTACAATGGCCTGTGAAAAAGCTCATCCTCGTTGTCATCGTGCTGTTGCTGCTCTCGCCGCTGGCCTTCTTCGCTTTTCGCTCGGCCACTCCAGTCGTTGAACTCGCGCTGGCGACACCTTCGCTCGGCCAGGCCACACCCGTCACCGTTCGAGTGCGCGATCCTCGCGGTGTCCGCTCGGTGCAGGCTTCCGTCGAGCAGAATGGCGTGAGCTATCCGGTGTTCAGCATGGCTCAGGCGTCGAAGGAACCCGAGAGCAGCTGGAACTTCACCGCAGGCATCAAGACTACGCCGCAACTCCAGGCCGGCAAGGCGAAGCTGGTTGTCGAGGCGACATCCAACGATCTGCTCCGCAAGACCGGCCGCGCTGAACGCGACGTCACCATCGTTACGCAACCGCCAAGTGTCACTGCCGATTCCGAGCAGCATTACCTCTATCTCGGCATGGCGGATCTCACCACCTTCACCGTCTCAGGCAGCTGGACCGAAGCAGGCGTGCGCGTTGGCGATCAGACCTTTCGCGGCTGGCCCATGCCGGGCGGCAAGCCCGGCATGTTCTCGCTGTTTGCGTTTGCCTGGAACATGCCGCCGGATACCGTTCCCATGGTCTATGCCTCGAACGGCACTGGCAATGATGTGACCAGCCCGCTCGTGGTTATCTTTCCGAAGAAGGAGCAGCCGAAGTACACGGTTCACGATCTCCAGGTCAGCGACGCCTTCATGCAGAAGGTGGTCAATGAGCTTGATCCGAACGGCAGCGGCGATATGGTTGCGCGATTCGTCAAGATCAACAGCGAGATGCGCAAGGCCAACAACAAGACGCTCTCCGACCTGCGCTTGAAGACCGCCGACAAATTCCTGTGGTCGAAACCTTTCATTCGCCAGCCGCACTCGCAGGCTGAGGCCACTTTCGCCGATCTGAGGAACTACATCTACCACGGGCAGAAGATCGATCAGCAGGTTCACCTGGGGTACGACCTCGCGGTCACGCAGCACGTCGGCGTCGAGGCCGCGAATGACGGCAAGGTCGTGTACGCGGCGCCCCTTGGCATTTATGGCAACTGCGTCGTCGTCGATCACGGCTATGGACTGCAGACCATTTACGGTCACATGAGCCGCATCGACGTTCATGAAGGCGACATGGTGAAGCAGGGTCAAGTCATGGGTCTGAGCGGGATGACAGGCATGGCTGGCGGCGATCACATCCACTTTGCCATGCAGCTCGATGGCGTACAGATCGATCCGAAGGAATGGTGGGACGCCCACTGGATTCGCGACCACATCGCCCGAAGGGTCGATCTCCCCGGATTCGGTCACTGATACCTCGGCACAACGCGGTCAGCCGACTTTACAAATCTTTGACAACCTGGTGACACGCCCGGGAGCTCGTCTGCCTTAGCATCTGCCACGTCGACCCATATCGGGTAACGCCATCGGAGAGAGCTAACCGACTATGAGCTGCGCCACTGATGTCCTGACCATCTCGCGACTTTGTCCCACTTCCAAACGCCTGGCCTTCTGCCTGACTTTGCTGATTTTATGCAGCGCAGCAGCCTTTGGGCAGACGGAAGAGCTCCAACCGCAGTCCCCCGCCGGGCCGAACGGAATTCTTGTTCACAGCAAGTTTGGCGGACAGATTTTCGGATTCGATATCGATCAGAACGGCACTGAGGGCCTACTAGCGGAATCGAAAACGTTTTCCAATGGCGTCGTGCTGGCTGCCGTCGAAACCTTCGACCAGGCGACCGGCAACATCCTCAACGTCGTGCAACTCACCAGCCCGGCCCATGCCCAAGACGATTTCATCACCATGGGCATTGTCGGCAACAGTGTCGGCCTCTTCGAACACGAGCACGTATCTCAGGTCTTCGTCTCCAGCCGCACTTTCGGCATCTTGAATCCCCTCGAGGGCAACCGCATTACCGGCGCCTGGACCCCGCCCATCGGATCACAGCACATCATCATGCCGACCGGCGTGAGCCGCAGCCAGGGCGTGCCCAACGTCGCTGTATTTGCTTACGACAACAGCGGACAGTTCATTCCGTATGTGTTCAGGTCCAATGTTGCCAACAACACGTTTGGCCCGGTCGTCCATATCACGGACTCCAACAATTTCGGCAGCGTACCGCCGCCCATCGCCTACGATAGCGTCACCAATAAAGCTCTGTTGGGCGGAGGTAACGGATGCTTTGGCTGCCGCCCCGTCTTCGGCGTCGTCGATCTCACGGGGGGCACATTTACCGAGTTCACCGGTATCGGATTCGGCTTCGTCAACGGCCTGGCCATCGACTCAGCCGACGGCATTGCCTGCAGCACCACGGAAGACGACGCCAGTGTCGAGTTCTATGATCTCAGTACTCAGACCGGTTTCGCCGTGGAACTGCCGGGCTCACAGGGAGTGCAACAATTCAGTGGCGCCGACGTCGAGTTTGACGCCCTCCACAAGCTGTTCCTGATCGCGCAGCCCAGTTCCAGTTCCGCTCCCACTGGAAGCAGCATCTACGTTTACGACATACACGGAAATCTGCAGGAAACCATCAACGGATTCAACTTCTCAAATACGTTTAACGTGGTTCCCGCGCACATCGCCTTGCACCCCAGCCTGCGGTCCGGCTATATCGACGGCCCCGATGCCACGGTGACCGAACTCGAGGCCTTTACGTATTGATCGGCACTTGACGGACGGAAACTCTCTTTCGCTTTGAGGAGGTTGAACCGGACTTGCGTGACGTCACTATGACTAAAAAACCCCTGCCAGCCAAACGGCTAAACGAGTAAGAGCGGTCAGAAGAAGAGCGATCACTACGGCTATCAATAGCCAATCCAGGGCTTTGCTCCTGGCAGCCCATCTCTGTCGTCGCTCCGTCTCTCCTTCCGACAACAGACGGTCCAGTTCTTTAACGTGTTTGGGGTTCCGGAAGGGGTCATTGTGCATAGCGAATGAGTGGTCAATCGAGTTTACGTTCGTGATTGGAATTCTTCAACCCGCTCCCTCGGTCGCAACCGACCCCAGACAATATTGCCAATGGCCCTGCAAAGCACCCTGCCCCCTCGCCCGCCTGTCGGTCCGAAAATCATAGAACGAAAGTGGTAGGCCAGACATGAGTTGTTGGCCGGCCCACGGAGACAAACTCACCAGGCTAACCCTTCCGAGGCCAACGGTAACCGCCGCTCCTGCATATTAAGCTGATTAATTCGTTTATTATCAATACATTATTTGCATACTTTTCGCGCATCAAAATATCACACTCAACGGTCTTGAAGCCACGAAAGTAGTGGCTCATTGTTCCCATCAAGAGGCCATACCAAGTTCTAATTCAGGCGCCATCCCCGCCAAGGTTGGAATGCCGGAAGTTAGAAACGAAGTCCATATGCGGGTGTGGACTGCGACGGGGAACGGATCACGTGGGGACCGCGGGGCCAGCTGACAACAGCTTATCCATTTCCCTTCTCCATCTCGTTTATGAACGGCTTGTTGTTGCCATACACAGCGCCTCCCGTATGGTCACATCTCAAGAACGATAAGAAAGGACGCAAACCATGTTCAATACACTGAGAAAGTTCCATCAGGAGGAATCCGGCCAAGACTTGATCGAATATGCTCTGATCGGGTTAATCATCGCATTGGGAGCTTTAGCCGGCATGGGCACGGTCGCCAGTTCCATCAACGCTGAATTCAGCAAAATTGGCAGCGAATTGTCGTAAGAGCAGGGTTCCTCAACGGAATTCTGCCGGTCCTGACAGATGTCACGATCGCTTAGCGCCCCGAACGCTTCAGCTTCCGCCCTCTAAACGCGGTGCTGAAGCGTATTCCGCTGCGTGAGCGCAGCGGGTGCCGCGGCCGAAATCCCGAGCCTCAGCGCTCGGCATCCAGAAGGACTTGATGCGGCACGCGAACATCTCCACCACGGCCAACGTGTACGGCGCCGCGATGGACCCGTCGATGCGCGAGGCCAACGACAAAGTTGTAAAGATGGTGATCCAGTGAGTTGAGTTTTCGATAGCCAACACGCATATTCGATAGCCCACGCATAAAGGATGCCGGGGGCGCCCCCGGCATCCTGAGGCTTGACAATGACTACGGTGTGAGCTTAAAAACAACTCCGCACCCAACCCCCGCACACTCTGGATTCATGGAATTCAGGTCACCGCCATTGAAAGTAGCACCATAGAGATTTCCGCCGGCGCCGATAGTTACAGGTCCATTGGGATTTGAGCCATCTGCCGCGCCCGTAAATGGATGAAGAATACTCTCGACCCAACCCGAGCCGGTTGAACTCACCTCGAATACTGTCCCACAGCCGGCCGGGCCTAGGGGGCATCCAGTAGCTGTCCCGCCAGCGCTTGTCGTGCCATACAGATTTCCCACTCTGTCCCTGATCAGTGCGGCATAAGAGACGGCACCGTCGGGGACCCCCGTGAAGGTGTGAAGCACCGTCTCGCTCCAGGTTCCATTCAGGTTTGGGCTTAATTCGAACACCACCCCGCAGCCACAACTGGGGGCGCCACCGACGGAAGTTGTTCCGTAGAAATTACCCTCTTGGTCCGCAATCACGCCGGCAGCAGGGCCTCCTCCGTCACTGCCGCCAGTAAAGCTGTACAGAATCTTCGGCGTCCAGCTAGATCCCGTCGGCGATAACTCGAAAATGGTGCCCGCGTTACTAGTGCCGCCAGAAAAGGTCGCACCGTAGAGGTTGCCGGCCTGGTCCCGAATCAAGGCTCCATTTGGTGATGAGCCATCCAGGGGCGGACCCGAAAAAGTGTACAGCATTGAATATTGCCCCTGACTGTCCACTTCGAACACTGTTCCGAAACCCGTAGTGCCGCCGGTCGTTGTAGTTCCATAGATGTTTCCTTCGGAATCTTGAATCAGATCGCCGTAAGGATTTGCACCGTCACTCCCACCGGAAAACTGGTGCAGAATCGTCTCGCGCCATGGGCAAAGCACGGATGCACACGCTCGAGGCTGAGGCGTCAATTTGAAGATCATCCCGGCGTTGTTGCTGCCTCCATTGAAAGTCTCGCCGTAAAAGATGCCTGAGCTATTGAGGAGCAACCCTACGACTGAGTTTGCCCCGTCGGGTGAGCCCGTGAAGGTGTGAAGAATACTCTCGTGCCCTGTGGGATTAAGCTTGAAGGCGACCCCACAACCGTCCCCAAATTGACCACACCCAGATTGACCGCCGTAAGCGGTGATTCCATAGAGATTGCCAGCGGCATCGAGAATAACTTCGCTCGGTGACGCCCCATCGGCTTGCCCAAGAAAGGTATAGAGCACAGTGAGCTGCGGCGAAGCCGAGGTATTCTGGCCGCCGCATAGAGCGGAACTCACAAGCACAGTGACCAACAACCCCGATTGGATCCATCCGGGAATTCTGCTGTTCATAGTTTTCTCCTTCATCCGGCTAAGGCGGCGGGAGCAACCGCCGTAAACCCCAACTTCCGAAAGCGGCAGCCACTGGCCATTGATCGGCATTCGGCTGTTTGTTCTGATCAGTCCCCCACTAAGCCCGCGTTAACGGGCCGATCAGTAGTCTCGGCCACGATTTCCCGGCCGAATTGCGGACGAGTCTGCGGTAGTTTTGCCGCGGCGGCAAGGCACACGAGGTAACCTTTGTCTAACTTTTCTGCAATCGCGCGTAAGTTGTTGAAATGGTGACAGGCTGGCATCTGCGCTTCTCAGGCCCATTCGTCCCGTAGTAAACTCTTGCCCACTTTCCTCGAGACATGCTGCCATGAAAGGGACCCTGCCCGAACGGGTACGCCTCGGAGTCTTCGATGTCGACCTTCGTGCTGGAGAACTGCGCCAGGATGAAGGCGCTGCCTTGGTTCTTCCCGACCAGCCGCTGCAGGTCCTGCGTATGCTGATAGAGGCTGACGGCGAGATCGTCACCCGAGACGAAATTCGGCTGAGACTTTGGCCCGACGACACCGTTGTCGAGTTCGATCACAGCATCAATAACGCCATTAAGAAACTGCGCCGGGCGCTGGTCGATTCCGGTGACGAGCCGCACTACATCGGAACCATCGCCAAGCGGGGATACCGGCTGCTGGTGCCGGTGGAGCGAATTGGGACCGAAGAGGACGGGCCTGCTGAACCGGACGAAACAGCGGGTCCCTCCACTCGGGCTGAAGGCTTCGGTCGGGATGGCACAGTAAATAACTCCCATCCTGTAGGGCAGATCATTTCTGAGCCGCAACGCCGCTCCCACTGGAAATGGCTAGCGGCCGGCGCGGCCTTGTGTGCCGTTGTAGTCAGTTCTGTCCTTTACTGGCGTACGCACCGCGTGCCGAAGCTCACGGAGCGTGACACCATCGTACTTGCCGATTTCGATAACAAGACCGGCGACCCTGTCTTTGACGACACATTGAAGCAGGCGTTGACCATACAACTTGAACAATCACCGTTCCTCAATATCCTGTCCAACCGCAAAGTCCGGCAGACGCTAAAGCTGATGAATCGCTCCACCAAAGAGCCCATGACGGAAGACGTGACTCGTGAAGTCTGCCTGCGCAGCGGAAGCAAAGCTATGGTGGCCGGTTCCATTGCTGCCCTCGGCCATGAGTATGTCGTTGGACTAACAGCGATGGACTGCAATTCGGGGGACTCGCTGGGTGAAGTGCTGGAACCGGCCCCTTCAAAGGAAGGCGTGCTTAATGCTTTAGACCGAGCGACGAGCCACTTGCGCAGCAAGTTGGGCGAGTCGCTGAGCTCAGTGGAAAAGTACGCCACGACGCTGTCTGAAGCAACAACCCCTTCCCTGGAAGCCCTGAAAGCGTACAGCACGGGCATGAAGGTTGAGCACACCGAAGGGGCCACTCCTGCATTGCCTTACTTCAAGCGCGCTGTCGAACTGGATCCTAATTTTGCAACCGCTCTTCTCCGTTGCGCACTCCTGTACGGCAACTTAAACGAAGCACAACGAGCTGGCGAGTATGGGCGAAAAGCTTACGAGCTTAGGGGAAGGGTAAGTGACCGTGAGCGATTTGCGATTGAAGCGAACTATTACGAAAATGTCACCGGAGAACTGGAGAAGGCGGCACAGAGTTACGAGCAGTGGGAACATGGCTACCCTCGAGACGCAGCGCCGGTCGGAAACCTAGGTGCAGTGTACGCCAGACTTGGCAGACTGAACGGCTTGCTGGATCAGAGTCGAGCTGCATTGCGCTTGGAGCCGAACTACTACGTTATTTATGCGAACTTGGGCGCTGCATACATGAACCTTAATCGTCTTGAGGAGGCAGAGCAAGCGTTTGAACAGGCACAGCAGCGTGGGTTGGCAGCTGAAAACGTTTTGCAGTTCTGGTACCAGTTGGATTTCCTTCGAGGCAACAGCGTAGGAATGGCGCAGATAGCTGCCGCGGCGGTTGGTAAGCTCGGCACCGAAGACTTGATGTTGGCTACGGAGGCGGACACAGACGGCTGGTACGGAAAGCTTAAGGATGCGCGTGAGGTGACGCAAAAGGCTGTGGACTCAGCGAAGCGCAACGATGCCAAGGAGACCGCAGGGAATTATGAAGCAGAGGCAGCACTTCGCGAAGGAGCTGCGGGCAACCGGTCGCAAGCACGCGTATATGCGAGTGCCGCATTGCAACTTTCCCAGAGCCGCGACGTGAAGGCAGTCGTAGCCTTAGCCCTCGCGCAAGCGGGAGATACCGGGGCGGCGCAGAAACTAGCCGCTGAACTTAACGAAGCGTTTCCGCTGGATACGCTGGCTCAGGGATTCTGGCTTCCGACGATTCGTGCGGCGATTGCGTTGCGAGGAAATGACGCCAATCGCGCGATCCAAACACTGAACGGGATGGGGACTTTGGACTTAGCTGCCGGTAACGGGGGATTAAATGTATACCTCTGTCCGGCGTATGTGCGCGGCCAAGCCTATCTCATGCTGCACGACGGCAAATCGGCTGCCGCGGAGTTCCAGAAGTTCATCGACCACTACGGGCTGCTCACCAACTTCCCTTGGGGAGCACTGGCGCGGCTCGGAGTGGCTCGCGCCTATGCGCTCGAAGCCAAGACCGACCCCGCATATCGCGAGAAAGCCCACACTGCCTATCAGAACTTCCTCACCCTCTGGAAAGACGCTGATATAGACATCCCGGTCTACAAGCAAGCCAAAGCCGAATACGCGAACCTGCACTGATGCCAATCAATTCGGAGCTGTCGAGTAAAGGCAGGGAGGGTGTTCTGCGTTAACTGCCTTTGTAAGTGCCTGTGTTGGCTGTAAGTGATTGATTTTTGGCTGCCCCCCAGGGACTCGAACCCCGATATGACGCTCCAGAGGCGTCTGTCCTGCCATTGAACGAGGGGGCAGCAATTACGGCTTTGTGGACGCGCGTGTGACCACCATGCGCTGAATCGATTGTATTTGCTTTGCGAATCGAGCGTCAACCGCTGAACCCGTCATCGCTGGCCACAGTGACCGCCGGCCGCAGATGCTTTGGAGCTCAATAACCCGCCTGCCCGCACCTCAATCCTTGAAAGCACACTTGGCGCTAAAATAGCCTGACGAATTTAAGGTGAATCTATGTCATCCATGATTGGAAATGTCACTCTCGCCAGTGATCAGGCCGAGCTTGCGCGCCGCCCGCTGGAGGCGGATTCCTGCGCGCTGGTGGTCGTCGACATCCAGGAGAAACTGCTGCCGCCCATCTTCAACAAAGAGCAGCTGGTGAAGAATTCGCAGCTGCTCATCCGGCTGGCCAGGATTCTCGACCTGCCGATCATGGTGACGACCCAGTACAGCAAGGGCCTGGGCGCGACCGTGCCGGAGATCGCTTCCCTGCTGGAGGGCATAACGGCCTTCGACAAGCTGGAATTCAGCTGCTTCGGCAGCGAACAGTTCCGCTCGCAGCTGAAATCGCTCCCGGGACATCGCAACACCGTCCTACTCTGTGGGATGGAAGCACACATCTGCGTGATGCAGACGGCGCTGGGCGCGCTGAACGAAGGCTACCTGGTGCACGTAGCATCCGACGCAGTGGGATCGCGCGCAGAGTGGAACTGGAAGATCGGCCTGAAGCGGATGAAGTCCGCCGGGGCCGTGATCTCCTCGACCGAGATGATGATGTATGAACTGCTGCGCTGCTCGGGGACGCCGCAGTTCAAGGAGCTGCTGCAGTATTTGAAATGAGGTCAGAGCGAGCGGTGAGGGCGATATGCCGGGATAGAGGTCCCTCGACTCCGCAGCGCCAACATCGGGCTCTGCTGCGCTCAGGATGACCCCCATGAACTTGAGTGTCGATGGTCGGGTGCCCCCCACAATCCTGCCTTTGGATTGTGGGGGTCCGCAATAAACTTACGCCTGCAACGCCGACAGCGGAACGTAATTCTGCGCCGCCCGAGGACGCCGAATCCCCGCCTGCTTGGGCAGGGTCCCGAGATACATCGCGATCTCGTCGCAGGCATTCACTCGCGGACACTTCACGCAATCCTTCAGCGCCTTGTCCGGCAGAGCTTCCTTCTCTACTTCCTTGAAGCCCATCTTCGCGAAGAAATCCGGGATGCGCGTAAACAGGCAAACGCAGGTCACGCTCTGCTTCTTCGCCTCTTTCATCAGCGCGTCGATCAGCACCCGGCCGGCGCCGCGTCCTTTGGACTGGTTCGTCACGGTGATGGAGCGCACCTCGGCGAGGTGCATGCCGTAGAGGTGAAGCGCGCCGCAACCGACGATCTCGCCTTCGTTTTCGACCACGATGAAGTCGCGAATGTTTTCGCAGATCTCCGACAGCGAACGCGGCAGCAGCGTGCCGTCGCCGACATGGACATGAATCAGTTGCTCAATTGCAAAGGCATCGGGAAGTTTGGCATTACGCGCATGCATGGGCGACTCCTAAAATTTGGGATAACTGCTCTTTCGCCGTCTGTAAGGAATCCCGAACCCGCGCTGGGGCCGTGCCTCCCGGGACGTTGTGAATGGCCAACACTTCGTTGAGTGTCAGCGCCCTATAGAACTGCTCGTCGGCCGTGATGCCGCAGAGCGTATAGTCTTCTTTCGACAGTTGCTCAAGTTCGCAACTTTGCTCGACGCACAACCGCACCGCCTTGCCGATGAGTTCGTGCGCGCTTGCCGGAACGGTACTCCCTGCCTCACCAGGTAAGCGGCCGCCGCCTGGGCATTCATGAAGCCGTGGCTGGCAGCTTCCTGCATGCGGTCGAACTTGAATTCAACCGTTGTCATGAAGCCGGTTGCCACGCGAACCATGCTGGCGACCTGCTGCGCCGCCGCGAAAACCGGCTGCTGTGTCTCCTGCATGTCTTTGTTGTAGGCGAGTGGCAGGCCTTTGACGCCGATGAACAGCGCCGTCGCTTCGGCGTAAACCTTGCCGCACTTGCCGCGAATCAGCTCCAGCGCGTCGGGATTCTTTTTCTGCGGCATCGCGCTCGAACCGGTGGAATACTGCTCCGGCAACTTGACGAATCCGAACTCCGTAGTCGAGAAGAGGATGAACTCTTCCGCCCAGCGGCTGAGGTGAAGCGCGACGAACGACAGCGCCTGCACGAACTCGATGGCGAAATCACGATCGCTGGTCGCGTCCATGCTGTTGGCCGTGGGAGCGTCGAACTCCAAATGCGCGGCAATGGCGTCCCGGTCAAGCGGCAGAATCGTTCCGGCAACCGCGCCCGAGCCCAGCGGACACACATTCAGCCGCTTGCGGCAGTGCGCCAGCCGATCGATGTCGCGCAGAAACATCTCGACGTACGCCAGCAGCCAGTGCGCCACCAGTACCGGCTCGGCGCGCTGAAGGTGCGTGTACGCCGGCATGGCGTTGTCACTTTTCGCCGGTGCCCCAGGTTCGGCCCTCTTTTGGCCTAACCTGGGCCCCAACTCACTTGCGGCTTCGGCCTGCTCAACAAACGACGAGCAGAACTCCGCCAGCAGCTTCGTGATCTCGTCGATCTGCTCGCGCACATACAGCCGCAGGTCCGTCGCGATCTGCTCGTTGCGGCTGCGACCGGTGTGGAGCTTTAACCCGACCTCGCCGGCAATCTCGACCAGCCGATGCTCGACGTAGTGGTGCACGTCTTCGATTGTGGGATCGTCAGCTTCCGGCACGCCCTCGCGCCCGATCTGGTCGAGCGCCGAGAGCGTTGCCGACAATTCAGAGGCGGTCAGGACGCCGGCCTTCGCCAGAGCGGACGCATGCGCCTTGCTGGCCGCAACTTCATACGGCAGCAGGATGCGGTCGAAGGGAAACGACCGCTGCCACTGCTCGAATTCCGCATCCGGCGCCTGGTTGAAGCGCCCTGACCACATCTTCACTGCGCTGCCTCCTTCGACACGGCTGCGGGTTGGTATCGAACTCCGCCTGCTTCTTTGCTGAACGACAGCACGCCTTGCTCCTGGTTGGCGTGAATGATCGCCCGCGAGCGCGCCGGCAGACCGAGAATGCGAATGAAGCCCTCGGCATCCTTCTGGTCGTAGCTGGCGCCCATGGTGAAGCTGGCGATGTCCGGCCGATACAGCGAGGACTCCGACTTGCGGCCTGCGACATCGATGTTGCCTTTGTAGAGCGCGAGCGTCACCGTGCCGTTCACGTCGTGTTGCGAACTGGTGACGAACGCCTCGATCGACTCGCGCAGCGGCGTGAACCACAGGCCGAAGTAGACAACCTCGGCGTACTTCAGGCCGATGTGCTGCTTGAAGTGCGACAGCTCGCGATCGAGACACAGCGCTTCCAGTTCGCGATGCGCCGTCAGCAGCAGCGTGCCGCCGGGCGTCTCGTAGCAGCCGCGCGACTTCATGCCGACGAAGCGGTTCTCCACCAGGTCGATGCGGCCGATGGCATTGCGCGCGCCGATTTCGTTCAGGATCTCGACCAGCGCCACGGGATCAAGTTCGACGCCGTTCACCGCAACCGGCAGGCCGTTGCGGAATTCGATGGTCACTTTCTCGACCTGATCCGGCGCGTCCTGCGGCGACTTCGTCCACGTCCACGTCGTCGGCAGGGGCGCGTTGTTGGGATCTTCCAGCTCGCCGCCCTCATGCGAAACGTGCAGCAGGTTGCGATCGCGGCTGTGAATCTTCTCGCGGCTCTGCGCCACGGGAATTCCGTGCGCCTCGGCGTAGTCGAGGCAATCCTCGCGCGACTGCAGCGTCCACTCGCGCCACGGCACGATGACCTTCAGTTCCGGAGCCAGCGCCTGGTAAGCATGCTCGAAGCGCACCTGGTCGTTGCCCTTGCCGGTGCAGCCATGAGCTACGGCGGTCGCTCCCTCACGCAGCGCAACCTCGACCTGGTACTTCGCGATCACCGGACGCGCCAGCGACGTGCCGAGCAAGTACTTGTGCTCGTAGACCGCGCCGGCCTGGATCGCCGGGAAGACGTAGTCGGTCAGGAACTCCTGCCGCAAATCTTCGACGATGACTTTGCAGGCGCCCGTCTTGTAGGCCTTCTCGACGACGGCCTCGATGTCGTCGCCCTGTCCGACGTCGGCCACGAAGGCGATAACGTCATAGTCATAATTTTCTTTCAGCCAGGGAATGATGATGGAGGTATCAAGTCCACCGGAGTAGGCAAGTACGACTTTCTCACGCATTGGCGCTCCTCGGCGGGAAGCGGTGCGAACCGCCTTCCAGCAGCAAAACAAGAATGGATTTCTGGATGTGCAGGCGATTCTCCGCCTGATCGAAGACAACGGAACGCGACGAATCAATGACCGCCGCAGAAACCTCGTCGCCGCGATGCGCCGGCAGGCAGTGCATGAACACGGCGTGCTTGGCAGCGTACGAGAAGAGCTTCCGGTCGACCTGGAAGGGCGCGAAGATCGCTGCGGCGCTCGGCCGCTTCTTCCTCCTGCCCCATGCTGGCCCACACGTCGGTGTACACGGCATCGGCGCCGGCTACGGCTTCCATGGGATCGTTGACCACCTGCACGCGTCGCGCCCGACGCAGCCGCCAACTGCCTGCGCGGCTTCGACGATCGCCGCATCCGGCTCATAGCCTTTCGGCGTGCCGATAGAGACATTCGCACCCAGGCTGGCGGCGGCGAGCATCAGCGAATGCGCCATGTTGTTGCCGTCGCCGACGTAGGCGAAATTCAGTCCGCGCAAGTCGCCAAAGTGTTCCTGCAGCGTGAGCATGTCGGCCATCGCCTGGCAGGGATGCTCGACATCGCTCAGCGCATTGATCACCGGGATCGACGCGTGCTGCGGCCATGGTGGTCACGGTCTCGTGCGAGAACGTACGCAGCACGATGCCGTCGATCCAGCGCTCCAGGTTGCGGGCCACATCGCTCAGGCTCTCGCGCGCGCCCAGCCGCGACTGCGTCTGGTCGACAAAAAACGAAGTGCCGCCCAGGCTGTTGATGCCGGCTTCGAACGTCAGCCGCGTGCGCAGCGAGGGCTTCTCGAAGAACAGCACAATCTGCTTGCCGGAAAGAATCCCGCGGAAATCCGCAGCGCGGCGCCTTCATCGCCGCAGCCAGCTCCAGCGCGCAAGAGAGTTCATCGGACGAGAAATCCTGAATGGAGATCAGGTCACGGCCGGTTACGGCGCGCTGGGCAAAAGCGCGGGTATTCGCTCCCGGGGGAATGGTCGTAGCAATCAAAGTCGCACCTCCTTGGGTCGACGCAGCAGGTGAATGACAAAACGAAATGTCGAGGTATACAGCGAACTTCTAACAGCGTCGCTCGAGGGCGCGATCAAAGCGGGGTCCCGGCCAGGCGCCTTCCTTGCGCTCGGTCGGGTGCAGCACGAGATGTGTCAGGTGGGTCACGACGCAATTACCTCGGTGCCGCAATCAATGGGATGAGTAAAGAATCCGGGAAGAACTTCGGCGCGGGTCGCGGGCAGAATGCGCACGCGAGTTACACCTTTTTTCAGAGCGCTGGTGCAGGCCTCGAGCTTCGGCAACATGCCGCCGGTCACGGTCGTCTGCCTCCACCATCTCGGCAATGGCGTTGCACATCGAGCCAGCGCAATCACGGAGCCGTCGGCGTCTTTCACGCCGGCAACGTCGGTGAGATAGACCAGCGCGTGCGCGTCACAGGCAACGGCAAACGCCGACGCCATCTGGTCGGCATTCACGTTGTAGTACTCGCCATCAAAGCCGAGAGCAAGACTGGAGACCACCGGGACTACCCCGGCATCCCAAAAGCGCTCGATCCAGCTGGCATCGACGTTGCAAACTTCGCCAACATAGCCCAGGTCGGGCTGCTTTTTCTTGGAGGCGAGCACCATGCGCAGATCGCCGCCACACATGCCGATGGCCGGCTGCCCGGCTTCGCCGATAGCCGCCACGAACTGTTTGTTCAGTTGGCCGGCGAGCACCATGATGGCGACGTCGCGGGTCTGCGAGTCGGTGACGCGAAGTCCGTTGACGAAGGTGGTCTCGCAGCCAAGCTGCTTCAGCGTGCGGCTCAGGGCAGCTCCGCCGCCGTGCACGATCACCAGCTTGTGGCCTTCGCGGCAGAGGCTGGGAATCGTCTTCGCGAACGTGCTCACGACTTCCTTGTCGTCGAGCGCAGCCCCACCGATTTTTATGACCAGCTTCATTGCAGTCCTTCTTTTTCGTTGAACCCGAACATCAGGTTCATGTTCTGCACTGCCTGTCCGGCCGCGCCTTTCAGCAAATTATCCAGACAGGAAACCAGCACGGCGCGCTTGCCATCGGGCGAAACCGAAAAGCCGATGTCGCAATAGTTGGTGTTCAGCGAAAACTTGATCTGCGGCAGCCGCGCTGCGCCAAACACCCGCACCCACGGCTTGCCTGCATAAAACTCGCGCAGCGACTTCTCAAGCTCTTCCGCCGCGACCGGTGCGCCAGCTTCACGTAAATCGTGGACAGGATGCCTCTCGGAATCGGCAGCAGATGCGGCGTAAACTGCAACGATCCACTGTCGATCCCGAGCTGCTCCAGCACCTCCCCCGAGTGCCGGTGTCCAAAAACACTGTAGGCGGAAAGATTGTCATCGACCTCGACAAAATGCGTGGTCGACGACGGCGTCTTCCCTGCTCCCGAAACTCCCGACTTCGAATCGCAGATGATGCCGTGTTCGACATCGACGTAGCCGGCGCGAATCCACGGCGCCAGCGCCAGGATGATCGAGGTCGAATAGCAGCCTGGATTCGCCAGCAGCGATCGCGCTGCTTGATTTCGTCGGCGTGCAACTCCGGCAACCGTAAACTGCTGAGCCGTCTAGCGTCGCCTCCGCTTCCTTCGTCTCTTCGAAGCCGTACACCTTGCGATTACCTGCGTGCTTCAGCCGCCACGCGCCGCTCAGATCGATCACGCGGAAACCCTGCTCGATGGCTTCCGGTACCAGCTCGCGCGAGAACTCGTGCGGCGTGGCGAAGAAGACCACGTTCGACGCCCGCATCTTTCATCCGCTGCCACGAAAAGCTCTCGAACGGAAAGCCGCCGTTGCCCGCGAGCTGCGGATAAGCTTCGCTCAGATCGGCTACTCCGCCGCTCTCGCCGTTGCGGCGCACCAGCATCGGCTTCTTCGTTCCGCCGTGACGTGCGAGCAGGCGCACCAGTTCGAAGCCGGAATAGCCGGTGGCGCCGAAGATCGCGGGTTGGAGAGTGGCGTTCATTCGTTACGGCAATCCTACGTCGTGACTGAAGCCCGCCCAGGGAGACAATCCTTTATCTCGTCCGCGACGCGGGCCTGAAGGCTCGCTCACTTCTACCCTGAACATTCCCCTCGTCACGGCGCAGCTGAAGCTGGCCTTCCAAAGACGAGTACCCGAAGCAACTACGAAAAATACTTGCGCAAGCGTTGCGCCAATTTCTCGGCCGACTTTGCATCCGGCGCGATGGCCAGGATGGTGTCGTCGCCGCCAATCGTACCCACCACTTCTTCCCACTCCTCGGCGTCAATCGCCGCCGAAACCGGCTGAGCGCTGCCGGCGCTGGTTTTGATCACCACCAGGTTCTGCGCCGTCACCACGTCATAAACGAACGTTTCAATCAGACGTTCGATCGAGGGAAGCGATAGTTCCGCTTCTTCTCCCTGCGGCAACTTGTACCCCTCGGAGGTCTTCACCAGCCCGAGTTCGTGAATGTCGCGCGACAACGTCGCCTGGGTTACCCGATGTCCCTGCCGGAACAGCGCCCGCCGGAGTTCATCCTGACTGCCAATCTCTCTCTCCGAAAGCAGCTCCCTGATAGATGCATGGCGCGACAGTTTCGACACTGGATAATTATACGGATCGATGTATATTAATGCAACGCCGCCTGGTGTCAAGCGATTCGCAAAAGTTTTTGGGGTTTTGCGACAAAACTCAAACGACATCCGAGAAAAACAAACCGCAGATCCCTCGGCAACAGACGCTGCGCTCGGGATGACAATTTCTTAACCTGCACGCTGAGGCGCACGGACGATCGTCTTCGAGGGTCCTTCGGCTCCGCAGTGCAAAAGAAGCACTGCTGCGCTCAGGATGACGCCGTCCGATAGAGCGGGCAGTGTCGTACGGAGAAGTTCGGCAGCCCCTGCGGCCAATCTCTCATCCAACCAGAGTTGAACAGTTCCCAGCTCAGCCCTAGGATGGTCTATTCGCGCAGCAGGAGATCATGAATCTTTCGCCCAGTGTCACCTGGTACAAAGACGCCATTATTTATGAAGTTCACGTGCGCGCTTTCTTCGACAGCGTTACCGACGGCATCGGAGATTTCGGCGGCCTCACGCAAAAACTCGATTACCTGGAAGACCTCGGCGTAACCGCGGTCTGGCTCCTGCCCTTCTGCCCCTCGCCGCTGCGCGACGATGGCTACGACATCTCCAACTACACCGACATCCATCCCTCGTATGGAACGTTAAAAGACTTCCAGCGCTTTCTGCGCGAGGCGCACCGGCGCGGGCTGCGGGTCATCACCGAGCTGGTGCTGAATCACACCTCCGACCAGCATGTCTGGTTTCAGCGCTCGCGGCGGGCAGCGCCCGGGAGCCGCTGGCGTAACTTCTACGTCTGGAGCGACACGCCGGACAAGTATCGCGACGCCCGCATCATCTTCAAGGATTTCGAGAGCTCGAACTGGACTTGGGACCCGATCGCGAAGGCGTACTACTGGCATCGCTTCTACTCGCACCAGCCCGACTTGAACTGGGACAACCCTGAAGTGCGCGACGCCATGTTTGCTGCCATGGACTTCTGGTTCGATCTCGGCGTCGACGGCCTGCGGCTGGACGCCGTGCCGTATCTGTTCGAGCGCGAAGGCACCAACTGCGAAAATCTGGCCGAGACGCACCAGGCCCTGAAGGACCTGCGCAAGCATGTGGACGAGGAGTATCACGATCGCATGTTGCTGGCCGAAGCCAATCAGTGGCCCGAAGACGCGGTCGCCTACTTCGGCGAAGGCGACGAGTGTCACATGGCATTTCACTTCCCGGTGATGCCCCGCCTGTTCATGGGGCTGCGCATGGAAGACCGCTATCCCATCACCGACATTCTCAAGCTCACGCCGGGAATTCCCGACAACTGCCAGTGGGCAATGTTCCTGCGCAATCACGACGAGCTCACGCTGGAGATGGTCACCGATGAAGAGCGCGACTACATGTATCGCACCTACGCGCGCGACCGCTCGATGCGTATCAATCTCGGCATTCGCCGCCGGCTGGCTCCGCTGCTGGAGAACGATCGCCCGCGCATCGAGCTGATGAACGCGTTACTGTTCTCGCTGCCGGGTACGCCGGTGCTGTACTACGGCGACGAGATCGGCATGGGCGACAATATTTTCCTCGGCGACCGCAACGGTGTGCGCACGCCCATGCAGTGGAGCTCCGACCGCAATGCCGGCTTCTCGCGCGCCAATCCGCAGCGGCTCTATCTGCCGGTCAACATCGATCCCGAGTACCACTACGAAACCATCAATGTCGAGGCGCAGCAGAACAATTCGCACTCGTTGCTCTGGTTCACCAAGCGACTGATCCAGCAGCGCAAGCAGTTCAAATCCTTTGGACGCGGCACCCTGGAATTCCTGTACCCCAGCAATCGCAAGGTGCTCGCCTTCATCCGGCAATTTGAAGATGAGACGTTGCTGATCGTCGCCAACCTCTCGCGCTTCGCGCAATGCGTGGAACTAGACTTAGCAGCCCAACAGGGATTCGTGCCGGTTGAGGTTTTCGGACGCGCGAAGTTCCCCGCCATTACGGAGAATCCTTACCTGCTGTCGCTGGGACCCCATGCGTTCTACTGGTTCCACCTGCAGCCCCGGGAGAGCACGCAGGAATCGTTCAACGTCAGCGGCACGCCGAAGGAGCTGCCGGTGCTTAGATAGAGACTGCGGAAAGCGTCTTCTCCGACGAGACCCTGCAAAAACTTCAGCATGTCATTCCTGGAATGTTGCGCGCCCGGCCCTGGTTTCTGGGTAAGCGACGCTACATCACCGGGCTGCAACTGCACCGGGTGCTGGACTTGCCGGAAACCGCGGCGCATCTTCTTCTTTTGAGCGTCCACTACGGGGACGGCGATCCCGAGATCTACCTTGTCCCCATATCGGTTGCGACCGGCGATAAGTCCGAGGCGATTCTGCGCGATCATCCCGATGTCGTCCTGGCCCGGCTAGACGGCCCCGGGCCGGAAACCACGGCAATTCTTTACGCGGCGACCTTCGATCGCCACTTCAGCGACTCCCTGCTGCGGGCCATCGTGCGTCGCAGGCGCATTCGCGGCGAACGACGGCGAACTGCTGGCTGCGCATACCCGCGACTTCCGCAAGGCCTGGACTGCGGTCAAATCGAATCTGGAGCCGACGCCCCAGCAGACCGACCAGTGCTTCACCATCATCAACTACGGCACCGATTTCGTCTTGAAGATGTACCGCAAGATGGAAGAGGGCATCAATCCGGGGCGCGAGGTGCCGGAGTTCTTGTGCGAGCACACCACCTTCAAGTCTCTTCCCGCGGCGCTGGGCTCGCTCGATTACCACCGCGACCTTGAGGACTCCAGGGTGCAAACCTGCGTGGGCACGCTCAGCAGCGCGGTGCCGAACGCAAATACCGGATGGCATTACACCGTCGACCAGCTCAGCCTCTTCTTCGAGCACACCCTGGCCATCCCCCAGGACGATCCGCGAGCTCGCGATCTGGTCGCGCCCAACCTGTGGGCGCCGGCCGACCCCGCACCGCCCATCGTCGGCGAGTTGCTGGGCAACTATCTGGACAGCATTCGCATCCTGGCGCGCCGCTCCTCAGAGATGCACTCGGCTCTCAGCAGCCGTCCGGATGTCCCCGATTTTGCGCCCGAGCCGTTCACCACCTTCTACCGGCAAAGCGTCTATCACGGGATGCTGGGCCAACTGAATCGCGCCTTCGAGCTGCTGCGTTCGCGCTCGCGTATTTTGCCGCCGGAAGGGCAGACCGAAATGAGCGACGTGCTCAGCCATGAGAGCGAACTGCGCGCGCAACTGCTCACCTTGCGTGACAAAAGGATGTCGGGCACACGCATTCGCAATCACGGCGATTACCATCTGTCGAACGTTTTGTTCACCGGCAGCGATTGGGTGATCACCAACTTCGAAGGCGATCCCGGGCGTCCGCTCAGCGAGCGGCGCATCAAACGCTCGGCACTGCGCGACGTGGCCACCATGCTGCGCTCCTTCCACTACGTCTCGCACGCAGCGCTCTTCGGCGATGTCCCCGGCATCGTGCCCAGCCGCGAAGCGCATCCGCAGCTCGAGAAGTGGGCCCGCGTCTGGTACCAGTGGGTGAGCGCCGTCTTCCTGAAAGAATATTTTCAGTGCAGCGGAAACGCGTCGTTTTTGCCGCAACAGACCGACGAGATCAGGACCCTGCTCGGGGCGTACATGATCGAGCGGGCCTTGATCGAGTTGGAGTACGAGTTGGAGCAGCGGCCGGCATGGATTCGAATCCCGCTGCACGGAATTCTGGAGCAACTGACAGATGGAGCGACTAGCAATTAGCAATTAGCAATTAGCAATTAGACGAGAAGCTGCCACTGTGATTGCGTCTGGAACTCTTGTTCACCCATGCAGTGCAACGAAAGAGGCACGTCCGAAGACGTGCCCTGGTCTCGAAGATCGTCGATTTACTTCTTTGGCGCCAAGCGATAGTTGTCGCCGTTGTTGAAGACGGCATTCGCGCCGATGTGCGCAGGCGTTCCCGACAGCAGCTGCTCTTTGCGATACACCAGGTTGCTGGCGTTGTAGGTGGCCAGCTCGAAACCGTGCCCGTGCGTGATGGCGTCCGTGGGACAGGCTTCCACGCAGTAGCCGCAGAAGATGCAACGGTTGTAATCGATGTTGTAGACCTTGGCGTAACGCTCGGCGCCGCTCACGCGGTGCTCGGCGGTGTTCTCGGCGGCTTCGATGTAAATGCAATTCGACGGACAGGCTGCCGCGCACAGGAAGCAGGCGACACACTTCTCCAGCCCGTTCTCATCGCGCTGCAAAACGTGCATGCCGCGGAAGCGGTCCTGGAACATCGCGCCCCGGGTCGGCCCCGGACCGTCGGGATAGTTCTCCACGATCGTCGGCTTGAACATTTCCATGAAGGTAATGCTCATGCCCTTGGCGATCGCGGCTATGTTTTTCACGATTCCCATATCTGATCCAGTATAACCAATCGGAGGAACTTAGGATTGACGGGTACGGCGGCGATGCCGGGTGTAGGGGTCCTTCGACTACGGTCGTCGGCCACGCCTCGTCACTTCGCTCAGGAGGACACCTCGAAAGAGTGGGATCCCTAGGCCGCGACGCGTTGCGCCTTCAACCCCTCGTAATGATGCTGCGCATGCCCTCCGGCAATATAGGCCAACGCCCGAACCGTCACTGGATTTCCGTTCGCCACCCCGCGCCGCATCTCCGCCCCGGTCGGCAGCGATCCAAACAGAGCAATCGTCGCCTTACGCACGCTCTCGAATTCCGTCAGCAAATCTTCCAGGCTGCGCGAGTTCGAATTCGCCGCGCGTACGTAGTCATCCTGCTCGAAGCCTTGCAACTCCTTCTCATCGCCGCGGCCAAAGCGCAGCGCGCGATAGCTCATCACCCGCTCGGCGTCGCAGATGTGGCCCAGCACTTCCTTGATGCTCCATTTGCCCGGAGCAGGCTCGGCAGCGGCCGCCTCTTCCGAGATACCCACCAGCAACTGGCGATAGTCGCCCGGCTGCCTGGCAAGAAAATCCAGTACGTTGCCATCGGGAACGCGCGCAATGTAGTTCTTGTAGAACTCGGCGTATTCGGATCTGTCCGGTCGGGAAAGCATAATGCCAAGACTTTGCCACAGGAGCGAACCCGGCGGCAACTGCCTTCCCGCTCCGAAATCGTCTGAGCCGCGTCAGCTCTCGCGCGCTTAATATTACTTCTATGCGACGGTTTCTTTATTTGACCCTTGCGACGCTCGCGTTGGCTTCTTACACCTTCGCTCAGACTGCAGCCGACCTGACGAGTTTGCATTGGAATCAGGGGGCCGACGACTGTAAGGCGCATCCGCA
This sequence comes from uncultured Acidobacteriaceae bacterium, assembly GCA_963819055.1. Taxonomy (GTDB): domain Bacteria; phylum Acidobacteriota; class Terriglobia; order Terriglobales; family Acidobacteriaceae; genus Bog-257. The sequence continues at coordinate 233,430 of CAWFUT010000047.1, forward strand.
GCCTCCTCTGCAGGTACACGCCTACGATTCGACGACTTTTCTGCTTCGCGAAAACCTGTGCTCGACCTTCGAAGCACCGTTCCTATACCTGCTGATCGGCTCCGATAAGGCGCTGCTGATCGATACCGGCGACGTCGCCGATGCCAAAGCCATGCCGCTGGCCCAAACGGTGATGCAGTTGCTCCCGTCGAAGGGCGACGGTAAGCTGCCGCTGCTGGTAGTGCACAGCCATCGCCATCTCGATCATCGAGCCGGCGATGGGCAATTTGCCAATCTGCCCAATGTGCAAGTTGTAGGCTACGACCTCGACAGCGTGCGAAAGTATTTCGGTTTCGCCGACTGGCCGAACGGTCATGCTCAAATCGACTTGGGCGGACGAACTGTCGACGTCATCCCGGCGCCCGGCCACAGCACCACTGACGTCGTCTATTACGACAACAACACGGGACTGCTGTTCTCCGGCGATTTCCTTATGCCGGGACGACTGCTGATCGACAACACCGCTGCCGACCTCGCCAGCGCGCGCCGCGTGGCCGACTTCGTTCGCCAGCGCCCAGTGCGTTATGTCCTGGGCGGACACATCGAGCGTGATTCCTCCGGCCAGACCCTACCCTGGCAATCCCAATATCACCCAAACGAACGCACTCTGCCGCTGAGCAAAAACGACGTGCTCGCGCTGCCCGCGGCCATCGAACAATTCAACGGCTTGTATACCACCAGCGGAAACTTCATCATGATGAACTCAATGCGGCTTCTTAAGCTGGGCGCCGCCGGCGCGCTCGCGATCACGATCGCCATCATCGTCGGCGTGCTCGCCTTGGTGCGGCGATGGAGAAGACGCCGTCGAACGGCAGCGCCCTAGACGCAACAGGACACTGGTCGAGGAGATCGTTCAGCAGGTTGATGACAAGCAGCGCAGGGTTCTTCATCGTGAGCTCCAAAAACACGAAACCCAGCTGCAGGAGCTGGGTTGGTGTTCAACTTCGAATCTATTTCAAGCATAGCAAATTGAGCACCCTTTTCGGCACAATTTGGCGACTTTCTATTTACCGTGGAATGCGATGGTTAGGGGCTTTCTGTTGCGTTTCTCTGCTTGACATGTAAGAAGTGCACAGTAACCAAAGTAACGCCGGATGGTGGTGGAGTTGACGTGGCCGCGAAATCCGAGGTCGACGATGCGACCAGGACAGTCCCTCCCGCCCTCCTCGGTTCAGCTTGGAGCGGGAGCGTTACCGGAAGTCGTTCAATACGCCGGTCGTTCTAGTGCGGCGTGGCCACCAGCATGGCGCCGCTGCCGTCCTGGAAGTGGGCGGCGAAGAGGATCTGTCCCTGATCGTTGATCGAAATCTGGGTACATGCCTCTCCAATGCCACAGTCATCCACATCGGCAATGATGCCCGCGGGAGTATGCGTTCCGGTCTTGGCAACCACCGCGAGATGTCCGTGGCGCCAGAGATAGATTCCTTGCGTGCCGTCCTGAAGGGTGGTGTCGAAGACGACGTCACCTGGGTTGTTGATCGCGATGCCCTGGCCATTGACACCCATTTGCGCTGCGTTGCCGCCGCCAGGCATGGGATCGCCCGGCCGGGCAATCACGATTGTTTTCCCGTGGGTGTAGAGGAACACAGACTGCTCATCGTTGCCGGGCAGCGGTGAAGTATCAGCGCCAAAAGCAACTTCTCCCGCTGCGTTGACCATATACGTGGGCGAGCCACCAGCGCCGTAGAAGCCGTGACCGAATTGAGCAAGAGGCACGATCTCGCCCGATTCTCCCCGCTTGAGGAACAAACTGTAACTGCACCAATAGCTGAATGGGTCATGGCATCCATCGGAGAAGATGTCGGTCTGAAACGCCACATCGCCTCGTTGGTTGGCTGCCGCTGTCTGAGCCACATCGAAGTAGCTTCCGGGTGCGGGATCGCCCGGTTTGACGATCGCGGTGATGTGACCGCGCCGGTCCGCTTTGTAGATGCCGAAGCTGAGCACACCGGGGCTGCCATCCGGACAGGGATTGGTCGTCGACCACGACATTGTCGCGGTAGTGCAGACGATGCCCGGAAAATAAACATCGCCGTCGTTGGTGATAGTGACGCCGAGCCATGCTCCCCAGAAGCGACCGCCGCCAGGAAGTGGCACTCCGGGTAGCATAACCGGCACAATGCCGGTATGCGCGCTCCAGCGATAGATCCCCGCCCCCAACCCGAAAAGCGGAGGCTCATTCCCGTAATCGCGCGTCATAACGAAGGCAGCTTCGTCGTTGTCATCCATCTGGACGGGCGACAACGTATAGTCGAAGACACCGCCACCGGGCGCTGGCTGACCACCTTTGGCGATCGTGGTGATGGTTCCGTGATGCCACAGCAGGACGCCTTCACCGCCAGTTTTCATCGCGGGTGCAAACAACACGTCTCCACGGTTGTTAATTGTGGCGGGTTCAAAGTAGCCGGCGTAGTCGCTGGCGTTTGCGATGGAAGTAAACGTGTAGTGCGATTGCGCAACAGCAGTGCTGGATAGAATTGCGATTGCTACCACGCCAAACAGCAAGGTGCGAAGAGTAGACATACAAACCTTTCTGCAGGCGCACTCGCGCCCTCGTTGCAGATCACGAATTGTGAGTGGCGTGGGAGCGGCCGCCCTAGCATTGACAATCTGGAACTCGCTGACGGCTGTCTAAGTCCAGGGCAGCGTGCGGACAGATTGCCGCGCCAGCCGAAGTGAAGAGCAACAGTGATGCGAATTCGGCTGCGCTCTAGGCCTGGCGATCGCTACAAAACTAGCGGCCAGGAGAAGGGGGTGGGAGGCCTGGTGGAGGAATCTGTTTAGTGGTTAGACCCTGTCGCCAGCTCAACTTCACATTGCATCCGTCAACACGCAGAATCAAGTACAAAACTCAAGGAAACGCGTAGGATTCCCTTTCGGGAAAAATCGGGCAGGTAAGAGGTGGGCGCATTTCGGCAACCGGGCGATGGATTCGTGCCTGGCGACTGGCCGGCGGGTTTGTCCGTTATTCGATCGAGTTGCGGTAGAGCGGGCGGAAACTCCTGTTGGTGGATTGGGAGATGTGTTCACTGCAGCGCGCCCGAAAGCCAGTGCAGAATGTTCAATACGTATTGACGATCGTCGTTTCCCGGAACCTCCCAACCCATCGTTCCAACAATCTTCTCGCTTCCGTCCTTCTGCTTTTCCTCGAACAGCTGGGCTGTCATCATTCCAGCTTCTCCGCTGATGACGACGCGGCCTTTGCCCGACGCGAACGCAATGGCCATGGCTTGTGCTCCGGCAGGTGATCGCTTGAGCGCGGCTTCGCGAGCGGCCTTGGCTTTGGCGGCGTCCTTGTCAAACATCGGCTCCACGTCCTGGCCGTTCGAAACCACCCCCGCAGTCGGCGACAGAATCAAGAGCGCGGTCGCGCCCTTGGGAATTGAAACCGACTCGCCGGTGAATGCCACCAGGCGGTGAATCCGCTCAGCTTCGTTTCGGCCTTGCATGATGGGAGATTGTCCGAGAAGGTGGTTGCTGTCCGAAAACACCAGCACGGTCGCATGGTCATCGGTGAAGTTGTCGGAATTGGTATCGAAGACAACGTTGTTGCCCAGCGTGGTTCCGAAGCGCTGGGCCAAAGGTTGTGCGGCGTCGCCGATGGGCGCATGGTCCGCGATCAGGAACAGCGAGCCGCCGTGCTGCACCCAATCATACACGGCATCGCACTCGGCCTGGGTGAATGCCGGAGTGGAATTGTTGTTGTCGTTCGACAGGGTTCCCAGCGGATTCGAAATCACCAGCACATCGATGCCTTTGAGGCTGTCCTTGGTGAAGCTATTCACGTTGGCGACTACGTGATAACCGTCATTCGCCGCCAACTGCGCGAAGGCTTGGAAGAGTCCGTCCTTCGTGTGAATGTTGCCGTGAGCCTGATCGATGGCGAGCTTGGGATGGGATGTTTTGTAGACAGGATTCGCAACGGCGGTATCGGCTTTCGGGTCAGGCACCATCTGCGACTGACACAGGGCGACGGACGAAAGCAAAAGCAGAACAACAATTCTCATAACTCTCCCCGTGCTACTGGCTGCCCACTCATTCGCGGTGTTCGAATGGGCGGAAGACAGCCGACACCGCTTCCTTCAGAACGGCGCGACCGCCAGTATCTCGAGCACATCGAAATCGTCGTCGTCGGGCTTGCGGGTCAAGCGGACGCGAGCCTTCACCCGGGCACTCAGCGACAGCCGCTGGAGCGAGGCCTTGGGCGCGTGACGAACGAAGTCCTGCAGCGAGCTGAAATAGTCGGGCGTAAGGCGCATCAGCGTCACGCTCAACTGCCGCCGCGGAACCATGCCGCGCGGATACGAGGGCAGACGCGAGAGCGGCATGCCGAGGTTCCTACACATGCTGACGTTTTGGTTTGTGGTGCGAATGCAGTAGTCGATGCTTGCGCACTGCTGGTCGGTTTTGCCGAGACAGAGCCGCTGGATCGGCTGCGGAATCCATATCAGAACAATGCCGTCCTGACCATTTTTGAGCGGCATGGTTTGGACGAATAGAATTGCGTCCATCTCGGTGGAAGCCGGCTGAGCCGCGGCGCCGGCTGACTGGACACGAGCGACGGCAGGAAGCGCGCACAAGACGAAAGCCCAAACGCCGAACACGAGAAAATTCTCGACACACCAGCGCGAACGTTTCGGTGGCATAAGGTTGTCGGACCATTGTGCCACAGTGAAGGGCACCGGAAGGGCTGTGAACGGCGAATGAGCTGGAGTATAGTGCTCGCTCAACTCTCGCAGTGTAAGGCTCATCCATGTCAACTTCGGCCGTGAGAGCAAGACCAGTGTCTCGGTGGAAAACGAAGTACCTGCTGTTTGCCTTCCTCGGTGCGATGTTCTGTTACGTGCTCGCTCACAATGAGAACTTTCTGATAAACCCCAGGGCGCCGGTGTGGCTGCATTATCAGCCTTTCAAGTGGTGGCTGTTGCCACACGGTATAGCGGGAGCGTGCGCGCTGTTGCTAGGCCCAATGCAGTTCTCTGACCGGCTTCGGCAGCGGCACGCCCAACTGCATCGCGTGGTGGGAAGGGTCTATGTGGCGGGAGCATTCATCGCTTCTCCGATGGGGATGTATATCCAATGGGTTCAGGTGCGGCTCGGACAGCCGCCGGGTACGCTGATGATTTCGGTGACCCACGGCGGGCTATGGATGATCACCAGCGGCATCGCGTTGATGTTCATCCTGAAGGGAAAAGTTCAGCAGCATCGGCAATGGATGACGCGAAGCTTTGCCGTAGGTCCGGGAGTATTTCTGGGAGCGCGCGTGATTCTCGGCGTAGCGGGCATACAAAGCACCAGCAGCATGTGGCCGGCATTGATTTGGATGTCGATCGCTTTTGCCATACCCCTGGCGGACATGGTGCTGCAGTGGCAGGAGTCATCGCGAACCCGCGTCGCGCCAGCCAGGGCGATGGCGGCCGCGCGTTGAGAGCTTCCGTAAATGGCGCGATGAAGTTCTCAATGCCGTGCTGTTGCCACTTGTTGAAAATAGCAACTATCTCCACCTGCAATTCCGTCCTCTTACTTCGTCTCCGTGGAGTTCATCTGCATCTCATGTAACGGCAGGAGGTGATGGATGAACAACCGAATCAGCAGTTTCGGTTTCGCTTTGATCGGCGGCGCCGCCGTTTTCGTATCCGGCATGGCGGTTGACCTCGCTCTGCTTCGTCACGAACACCCGAACATCGTCGCATGCCTGATTGCCAATTGCGTTGCCGGGCTGATCGCGATCATTACTGCGCTGGCTTTTCAGCTGCGCCAGGAAGAGCGGCATTTCCGATTCGCCACGGAGAAAGCCGCCACCATGGCCGAGCTCAATCATCATGTGCGGAATGCCGTGTTTCCGCTGTTGCTGGCCGTGCAACGCTCACAGGATCCCGAATCGAATCGGCTGGCGAACGAAGCCATGTCGCGTCTCGACATCGCATTGCGTGATGCCGCCGTGGATGCCTACAGCGGAAAGATTCGCTATGCAGATGAAATCTCCGACCGCATCGCTGCCTGAACCTCTCTCCCGGGCCGAACAGCGCGAGACCCTTCGACAAGCTCAGGCAGACTTTGGTACGTGCGCCTGTCTCATGCCGCATGATGCAGGCGATGCGGAAGAGCCGCAGTCTGCGGCCGCAGCAGGATTCGGAACGCGAGAGCATGTGTCACCAGCAGAAGCGGCACCACCAGCGTCGGGATGACATACGTCGCTCCAAGCTGACCAGGCACCAGCGTGATGCGGTTTCCCTGGTAATAGGCGTTCAGCAGGTCCACGGCGCCGACGATATTGAACAACCAGAGGGACGCGGCCGACAACTTGCTGTCCAGCATCGCCAATGCCAGCAAAGCCAGGATCGCCGTCGCCAGATCGCCGTAAGCGACCTGCCGCGCGAACGATGCCGGCAAGTCCAGCGACACCACGCCCGGTATCAGGAACGTGAGCCCCATGAATCGGAATGCATGCAGAAACAGGATCGGGCGCACGGCATCAGCCCGGCTGCGGCCGCTGAGCGCCGGCCAGAAATATTGCCGCGCAGCCAATCCCCACACCACAAAACTGAACGCGATGGTGATTCCGAAAAACGCTGTAGACAACATCTTCAACTCCTTTGGGCTACGATCGCCCTGGTTATGTCGCTGCTGAGTTTCATCGCTTCGTCCCAACGGTCTTCTCCCAGTTTTTTCCTGACCAGAGCCTGGGCCCTCTCCCAGTGGGGCAAAGCACGTTCGAATTTGCTTCTCCCTGCTTTCGACAACTGAATCCGCCACTCCCGCCGGTCCTCACCCTCGCGCCGCGCGATCCATCCCTGCCGCTCCATGATGGCCAGGGTCCGCGTCAGGGTCGTGCTGTCCATGGCGAGGATCTGGGCCATCCGCCCCTGCGTGATCTCGCCCGCGAGCGAAAGGGTTTGCAGGATGGTGAACTGCGGGCCCCGTAATCCCAGCGGCCGCAGCGCGTCCTCATAAATCTGGGTGAGCGCCCGCGCCGCGCGCCGAAGATTGGCACACAGGCAAGGGAGGTTGGGTACCGGCATCGTCTTCATGCCGAATAAGATGTATATACATCTATGCGGATTCAAGAAATTGTGTCCCGATGAAATTGTCAGCGATTCAAGTATTGTCATCCCGAGCGCAGTCGAGGGATCTGCGGTTTCAACGCACCGCTTGTATCGTGGGTCTGATTCAAATACCCCAGGTCTCAACGGGACGAGACCCGGGGGGATGTTCTTAGAGGGGAGGAGCCGCGTCAGCGGCGGCACGGCAGCCGTCGGGTGCCCCACTCAAGCTCCCTTTGCTTGAGTGGGTGTTTTGACTTTTGTCATGGCATAATTCACAACCCCGCGACAATCTCCTGCTCCACCTAAAAGACAAAATCTCCACCCAACCAAAAGAAGGTTGGATGGGGCACCCGTACTTCGTAAACTCGTCTCAACTGCTCCCCAGGGCACCCGCCAGCCCCGCAGTCCTCCAAGTGTTTACCTCGGCGGCCAGCGTCGAAATTGCGGCGGAGCCTCCGAAGATGCGAACCGCACGTCGGAGAAGTCTGCGAGTTTGATGGATGACTCTAGCGAACTAAGAGCCCCATGCTTGCAGGGCGTTCTGTACAAGCACCCGTCCATAGCAAACAACAAGTCACCGGACGGTGACCAATCAGCCCAATCACTTCTACCAACCTTGTCCTGCTGGCTTCCATCGCGCAGAACAGAATACTCGATCAGATACCAGGGTCCATCTTTCTCTTTGATGCCAAGTATGGACATATCAAGCGAGTAGCGCTTCGGCCATTTTGGGTGCGGCTTTCGCCATCGAATCGGAGGTGAAAATTCAAACCAAACCTTCGCCCGAAGACTGTTGTTGATTGATTTCGTCGGCTGTTCGACCAGCTTCCACCCGGCACGTCGCAACCATATGTCATAAATGGGATCATCCTCCCCGCGGCCCGAGTACTCGCCGAACGGCTTCACCTTTAGCCATGTCGGGACAGTGAATCCTGCGGCGAGCCTGAACTCGTCTTCGCGATGGTTAAGTGCTAATCGAGACTGCGACTGGAAATGACCTCCGCCACCCCACCCATCGCCCTTGGGCCACATCGCCAGTGCTGTCAGAAACGGCGGACGGCTGACTACAGTCCACGAACGATGCGGTTCGCGATATTTAGCGGCGAAATAGACCAGCAGATCGCCTTTGGGCGAAAGGTCGCAACGACGCTCGTAGATTCTGCCTTTAAGCCACTGGCCGAGTTGGAACGTGTCGTCAGAGGTGTTCCAGCCGATCAGCAACACCTGCTTGCTGGGGCCGCGACGAAAGATCACGCCGAACGGTGCATCACGAGCGAGAACCGCGTACAAACGCACTTGCGAAGGCTGCATAGTCTGTAAACCTATGGTCAGTAACCATCACCTTCCACGTACGAACATCCGAGACCAAACCGCCGGGCGCCCCACTCATTCGCGGGTTTCAAATGAGCGGGAGGAAAAATGTGGACGCGCGTCCTTCCTCCCACACAACGAAAAGCACGTTGTGTGGGGCACCCGAGGATCGATCCAGTCCGAAAACTCCCAGGCCTCGAACAGCGCGAGACCTGGGGCACCCGGACTTCCTCCGACTCAAACTGACAACCGACAACTGACAACTGCTTCACTCCAACCCAAACTCTCTCCACCGCTTAGTCACTCGGGCCTTGGTCTTTTCGTCCATGCGAATCTCATCCGGCCAGGGGCGGGTGAAGCCCTCCGTCGGCCATTTGCGCGTGGCGTCTACGCCCATCTTCGAGCCGTAGTCCGGGAGGCGCGAGGCATGATCGAGCGAATCGACCGGGCCGAGCGTGAACTGGATGTCGCGCTCCGGATCGATGTTGTTCAACACCTTCAGCGTCACGTCCCCAATATCCTGCACGTCGACGTCTTCATCCACGACGAGAATGCACTTGGTGGACATCGCCTGGCCCATGCCCCAGATGCTGCTCATTACCTTGCGCGCCTGGCCGGGGTACGACTTCCGAATCGACACGATCATCAGGTTGTGGAAGACGCCTTCAATCGGCAGGTTCACGTCGACGATTTCGGGGATGGTCAGCTTCATCAGCGGCAGGAAGATGCGCTCGACGGCCTTGCCCATGTACGCGTCTTCCATCGGCGGCTTGCCCACGATCGTCGTCGAGTAGATCGGGTTCTTGCGATGCGTGACGCAGGTGACATGGAACACGGGATACAAATCCTCCGGCGTGTAGAAGCCGGTGTGGTCGCCGAACGGGCCTTCCATGCGCAGCTCGTCGAGTTCGACGTAACCTTCGAGCACCATCTCCGAGGTCGCCGGAACTTCCAGATCGACGGTTTCGCACTTCACCAGCTCCAGCGGCTTCTGCCGAAGGAAGCCGGCGATCAGGTACTCCTCGATGTCGGGCGGTGCGGGCACGATGGACGAAAACATGATCGCGGGCTCGGTGCCGATGGCGACCGCAACTTCCATTCGTCCGCCAACCTGCTTGCCCTCGGCCACGCGCGAGCCGCCGCCCGAGCGCGCCATCATATCGAGGCCGGCGCTGACGGGATTGGCTTCCCCGCTGGCGGCGGCCCGCCGCATGAGTTCGCGATAATGTTCGGCGCCGTGCTTCTGGCGCTGCCAATGCATTCCCGTCGTTCGCTCGTCATAGACCTGTAGGCGATAGGTGCCCACGTTGCGCTTGCCGGTCTTGGGGTCTTTGGTGATGACCGACGGCAAGGTGATGAAGCGCCCGCCATCGAGCGGCCAGCATTGCAGCACAGGAAAGTCGAGCAGCGAGAAGTTGTCGTGCTGGATGACTTCCTTGCACGGGCCGGTGGAAACTTGCTTGGGAAAGAACTTGCCCATCTCGGCCAGCATGGGCAGCATCTTGATTTTGTCGAGCAGCCCCTGCGGCGACTTCACGTCCATGAACATGCGGATGCGGTCGGCCACCTCGTCGAGTTCGTCGACACCCAGCGCCATGCGCATGCGGTACTCGGAGCCGAACTGGTTGATCAGCAGCTTCGCGCCGCGATGGCCCTTCACGTTCTCGAAGAGCAGCGCCGGACCTCCCGGGCCGTGCGAGCCGCGCGGTCCCCACTTGGAGACGCGATCGGTGATCTCAGCGATCTCCAGGATGGGATCGGCTTCCGCCTTGACGCGTATCAGCTCTCCGGCCTTGTCCAGCGCGGAGATCCATTCCCTCAGGTCGTAGTAGGCCAAGCTTGTGCCTCGTGTCGTGGAGTAACGGACGATTATAGGTGGCGGGGTGGGCGGTGGCCAAAGATGACTCTGTCCACCCTTCTATGAATTGTCATCCCGACCGGAGGCGGGCCGCCTTTGCCCGCCGGACTGGAGGGATCTGCGTTCGCGCCCCGGTCATTACCTTCCGCCGCGAGCAAACCGCAGATCCCTCGACTGCGCTCGGGATGACAATTTCATGGGTGCCCCAATCGCCATGACCCTCACGTGGGGAGCGCGTCTTGGCTGACAGCCGACAGCCAATAACCGACAGCCGTTCCCCGGGGGACACTACTTCGCCAACGTCTGTGCCCTGATTTCTGCGGCCCTTAGCCCCCTATTTTTGGGATAATCGCTGTGGCTCTGGTGTAGGCAAACCCGCATCGGTCGTTTCCGGAAGACGCGCTTCGTCTCAACGCGCGGTCATGGGTGAGTGTCTGCGCGCAACGAACTCAATGGGCATCGATTCCGGCAAACAGCGCTCTTCCTCAAAACGATCGAACGCCCAAATGAACCTTGCGCGTCCGTTTACTCCGACGACCAACCGCCGGCTCAATGAGCTGATCGGTTTCCTGATTTTTGTCTTCGCGGTCCTCCTTCTCCTCGCGCTGGTGTCGTACTCGCCGCTCGATCCGTCGCTGAACACCGCGGCTAATCCCGTGCCCGGCCACCCGGCGCACAATTGGATCGGCGTGGTCGGCGCGTTGATCTCGGATCTCATCCTGCAACTGTGCGGCGTGTCGGCGTTCCTGTTGCCTGCGTTTCTGGCGATGTATTCGGTGCACTGGTTCCGCTCGCGTGCTATCAGCTCGCCTTGGGCAAAGGTTCTCGGCGGCGGCGCGCTGCTGACCTTCATCGCCGGCCTGATCGGATTGCTGCCCGCGCAGGTGAAGTGGAAGGGTGTGATCCCGTCGGAAGGTTTGCTCGGCAGGATGGTCGCAGACTTCCTCATTCATTATCTGAACGTCGTGGGCGCCTACCTCGTCTGCCTGGCGGTGATCGCGGTAGGACTGTATCTCTCTACAGCGTTCTCCTTCGGCGCGATGCGGCTGTGGTCGCAAACGCGATTCGGATTTTTCTACGCCTCGCTCGACCGCTTTGCCGACTGGCGCATGGAGCGCGCTCGCAAGAAAGCCGCGAAAGAACTGGAGAAGAAGCGCGCTGCCGCCGCAAAGCCGGTGGTCACAGCGCAACTCGTTCCGAAGCGCGCCCCCGCACCGGCGGAAGAAACCTACGCGCCGCAAGCAGTCGCGCAGGCCGCAACGCCGGTGGCGCCCGCGCCGCTGCCCCAGGGTTCGCATGGCCGCAGCGGCATCGACCGCACATTCGACTCCGACGCAGACGAGCAGCACGTCGCTCCTCCGCCCCGGCCACTCGTGCCTGAACCGCAATCCGACGACGCGATCGCCGTCACTACGCGCGCCGATGCTACGCAGCACGGCAAGACCACCATGCCCCGGCTGGCCGGCAGCTTCAAGCTTCCCTCGACCGCGCTGCTGCATCGCTCGGACGAGCACAACGCCATCAATGAAGAAGAGCTGAAGAACCTGGCGCAAGTGCTCGGCGAAAAGTGCGGCGAGTTCGACGTGCGCGGTTCGGTAGTGCAGATCAATCCCGGCCCGGTGGTGACGACCTTCGAGTTCAAGCCCGAGGCCGGCATCAAGTACAGCCGCGTCACCGGCCTGTCCGACGATCTCTGCCTGGCGCTGCGCGCCGAGAGCATCCTCATCGAGCGCATGTCCGGCAAGTCGACGGTCGGCATCCAGGTGCCGAACCACGAGCGCGAAACCATCTGGCTGCGCGAGGTGGTCGAGGCGCAGGAATTCCTGGCATCGAAGTCCAAACTGACGCTGGCGCTGGGCAAGGACATCAACGGCCGCATCGTCACCGCCGACCTGAACTCAATGCCGCACTTGCTGATCGCAGGCTCAACCGGATCAGGCAAGAGTGTTGCCATCAACGCCTTCATTATGTCGGTGCTGTACAAGGCGACACCGGAAGAAGTGCGGCTGATCCTGGTCGATCCCAAGCGGCTGGAGTTGGGAAATTACGAAGGCATTCCGCATCTGCATACACCCATCATCACCGAGCCCAAGCTGGCGTCGAATGCCCTGCGCAACGCCGTGCGCGAGATGGAACGCCGGCTGAAAGTGCTGGCGGAAAAAGGCGTGCGCAACATCGATCAGTACAACAAGCTGTTCGATGGAGCCTCGGCAAGTTTGTTCGAAGATGACAGTGACGCGCGTCCGCTGCCCTACATCGTCATCATCATCGATGAGTTGGCTGACCTGATGATGCTCGACGGGCCGAACGTCGAAGCGTCGATCACCCGTCTGGCGCAGATGGCGCGCGCCGTGGGCATTCACCTGGTGCTGGCCACGCAGCGGCCGTCGGTCGATGTCATCACCGGACTGATCAAGGCCAACTTCCCGGCGCGCATGTCGTTCCGCGTAGCGACGAAAATTGACTCGCGTACCATTCTCGATGCCAACGGCGCCGAGGCGTTACTGGGCCGCGGCGACATGTTGTACCTGCCGAACGGATCGGCGCGCGTGCATCGCGTACATGCGCCGTTCGTCACCGAGAAAGAGATTGCGGCGGTGGTCGAGTTCTGGCGCTCTCAGGGCACGGCGAATTATCAGCAGAACTTCCTGGAGGCTCCACGCGAGGAAAGCGAGTCGGGTGGCGCGGGTGGTAGCGGTGCCGCCGGCGACGACAACGACGAGCTTTTTCAGGATGCCGTGCGCATCGTGCTGGAGTACGGCAAGGCCTCGACTTCCCTGCTGCAACGGCGGCTGAGGATTGGTTACGGCCGCGCGGCTCACCTCATCGATCTGATGGAGCGCGATGGCATTGTCGGCGCAGCGGACGGTCCCAAACCACGCGAACTTCTCAAGCGTCCTGATTGGTTGAGCGAGGTTGAGGACGCGCTGCGGTAAATCTCTACCCAGGAACTCAGACTGACATTCGATCGGACACGGAGCTCATGGGTGCCCCACGCATGCGCGGTGTTCGGATGTGTGGGATCAGTAGGCTGCCTGATCAATATCTTCTCTACTACGGTCCTGACAGCCGTCTTTGATCGAACCGGTACTCGTTATCAGGGCGTACGAGCATGCACGTCCCTCAACCGGCAGTCTGGAGTCGTGCTACTCTGCAGTGCGAGCTTTCCTCATGATCCTTCGGCTTCGAATCCTTTGCTTCTTGCTGCTTGTCGTCCTCTGCTCTGCGATTTCGTTTGCGCAGAGCGGCAACACCACGGCTCCGCAATCCACCGCTCCGGCTCCGGGAGTTACGATTCACATGGGGAATCCCGGCCAACCCACGCAGGTCGTGCCGACGGCCCCGCCGCCGACCACGTCGGGCATCATGCCGATGCTGGCCGCGGCCAATCAGCTCTTCTCGCAGAGAAAGTTCGCCGACGCGGGAGCCCGGTATCAGGCCATCGTCAAAGCCGATCCGAAGGTTGCACCCGCGCAGGTCGGCCTCATGCGCTGCCTGCTGATGCTGCAGAGGATCGACGAAGCGCAAGCTGCTGCCACAGCGGCTGTCGCAGCGGTACCGAATTCTTCGCAGCTGCTGGCCACGGCGGCAGACGTACAGTTTCGCGTGGGCAAAATTCCTGAGGCGGAGCGGCTCTTCATCAAGGCGCGCGACCTCGACCCGAAAGATCCCGAGCCATACCTGGGGCTGGCGCGTATCTACAAGGCGTATTCGCTCTATCGACGCGCCTACGACAACCTCAAGAAGGCACACGAGATGGCGCCCGACAGTCCGGTCGTGCAGGTGCTGTACTTCCACTCGCTGCCCAAGGCCGATCAGATTCCGGCGCTGGAAGCTTACCTCGCCAAGCCCAATCTCAACCCGCAGATGGCGCACGGATTGCAAGGGTATCTGGCGTCGCTGAAGAAGGACGCCGCTACGCCCACACACGCCTGCAAGCTGGTGAGCCAGGTCGAGCAAACCGAAACCAAGTTGAATGCATTGGCTCGTCCCGATACCCAACTGGGCGGCGTCACGCTCGACGTGAACATCAACAAGCAGGGGGTGCGGCTGGCGCTGGATACGGGCAACACCGGAATTCTGCTGGGCCGGCAAGCCGCCGAGAAACTGAAGTTGCAGCGTCTGGGATACCAGGCTATCGCCGGCGTGGGCGATGCCGGAACACAGGGCGGTTATACCGCGGTCACGGATCGCATTCGCATCGGCAACCTTGAGTTTCAGGACTGCGTAGTCAAAGTCACCGATGCGGCGACCCCGGTACCCGGACAAGACGGGTTGATCGGCACCGACGTCTTTAGCTCTTACCTGATCGACATTGACATTCCCGGCTCCAGGCTGCGGCTTTCGCAGTTGCCCAAACGTCCGAACGAGAATGCGCAACCAGCGGCGCTGCAAACCATGACGCAGGACCAGGGCGAGGATTCCGACAGCGAAACCTCGGCGAGCATGAGAGCCGCCGGCGTCCCAACCGACATTCCGATGGACGCCTATGTCGCTCCCGCCATGGCGACCTGGTCGAAGGTGTATCGCTTTCGCAGTCTGTTGCTGATTCCTACCTACGTCGACCACATCGGTCCGGTGCTGTTCATGATCGATACCGGCTCGTTCAGCAATATTCTGTCGACGCGCACGGCGCAACAGGTCACGCAACTCCGAGCGACGGGGATGAAAGTCAGCGGCATGAGCGGCTCGGTTTCGAAGGTCTATACGGCGGACAAAGCGACGCTGCAATTTGGACGCTTCGCGCAGGAAAACGAAGACATGGTGACCTTCGACCTGTCGGCGGCGAGCCGCCAGACTGGGACCGAGGTCGCCGGCATCCTCGGCTTTAGAATGCTGCGCATCCTGCAGATCAAAATCGACTATCGCGACGGGCTGGTGGACTTCCTCTTCGACGTGCACCGGTTGCCCAAGCAGGTCCGCCTGGGGCACTGAGCAACGGCCACCGACGAAGCCGGCGCAGGTGCACAAGATCCTATCCTCCAGCCGCGACCCTCTAGTACACTCACTGAGCACCACCCCCGACATGCGTCTACCGGCTGCCATATTGCGACTCCGATCGCGCTGGGTCATCTCTGCCCTGACGGCGGTTCTGCTGTGTTTGCCAGCTGCGGCTGCGCCCCAGCAGGAGATTCGGGGAACCGTAACCGATCAGAGCGGCGCCCTGGTGGCGCGCGCGCAAGTCGTGCTGCACGCCGACGGTCAGAACTTCGGACGCGTCACCCAACCTGATGGGAGCTTCGTTTTCAGCGGAGTCGTCGGCCGACGGCGGCACCATCGAAGTGCGTTCGCCGGGATTTGCCACCGCAACGGTTCCCTGGCAAGCGGGCGACAAAGCCGCTCGCCATCGCGCTGCTCTCCGGCGGCGGTGCAGCAGAGCCTTGACGTAACCGCCACGCGCACCTCGATTCTGCCCACCGGCGTCGACAATGTGGAGTCGCAACCCGACGCCGTGATCGTCAGCGACAAGCAACTGGAGCAGTGGGGACCGCTGACCACCGACGACAAGCTGCGGCAGGTGCCGGGATTCACCTTGCTGCGCCGCTCCGGCAGTCAGACGGCGAATCCCACTTCGCAAGGTGTTTCGCTGCGGGGCTTGGGCGCCAGCGGCGCCAGCCGCGCGCTGGTGCTTGGTCGACGGTGTTCCCATCAACGATCCCTTCGGAGGCTGGATTTACTGGGCGCGCGTGCCGCAGGCATCGCTGAGCGAAGTGCAGATCGTGCCGGGCGGCGTCTCCGCGCTCTATGGCAATGATGCGCTGGGCGGCGTGGTCAACATGGAGACCAAGCCGGCGGTTGAAACCGATGGCGACATCGAAGGCTCCTGGGGCAATGAGAATTCGCCCTTCGGTTCGGGCTGGGGCGCGGTGCGAATTGGCCAGTGGTCGCTGAGCGGCAGCGGCGAAGGATTCCGCACGAATGGTTACATCGACGTGCCGCAGAACATGCGCGGCACCGTCGACACGCCGGTGAATGTGCAATACGGCAGCGGAAACGTAAAGCTGGAGCGGCTCTTCGGCGATCGCGGCCGCGCCTTCCTGGAAGGAAATCTGTACGGCGAAGACCGCCATAACGGCACTCCGTTACAGATCAATGACACCACGATTCGCCAGCTCGCCTTCGGCACCGACTACCAGAGTCCCAGTGCCGGGTTGTTCACGGTGCGGCTCTACGGCGGCACGCAGAACTATCACCAGACGTTCTCGTCGATCGCCGCCAATCGCGACAGCGAATCGCTTACCGACCTCCAGCACGTGCCGGTGACAGCAGATGGGCATGATCGAACAGTGGTCGAAGCAACTCGCCACCCGCTTCACCATGCTGGCCGGGCTGGACGGAACTTACGTGCAGGGCGTCAGCCTGGAGACCACGTACTTCGGCGGGAATCCCACGGCGAATCTCTCGAACGGCGGCACGCAGGAGGCGCTGGGCGCTTTCCTCGAAGGCATTGTGCAGATCACCCCGCGCTGGTCTCTGACGCTGGCCGGACGCGAGGATCTGTGGAGCAACTACGACGCCAGCTCCATTCGCATTCCGACCCATGGCAAGCCTACCGATATCAATTACCCGGACCGCGGCCAGAATGCCTTCAACCCTCGCGTGTCCGTGTCTTACAGCGCTGAATGATCGCGTGGTGCTGTACGCTTCGGGATACCGCAGCTTCCGCGCGCCGACCTTGAACGAACTTTATCGCGCATTCCGCGTGGGGAACGTGCAGACGCTCGCCAATGCGTACCTGCGCGCCGAGCGCTACAGCGGCGGCGAGGCCGGCGCCCGCACCACCATGCTGAACAATCGCGTCTCGATTCACGGCAGCGTTTTCGGCGGCATCGTCACCGATCCGGTGGAGAACATCACCATCAGTTCCACGCCCACACTGATCACCCGCATGCGCGAGAACCTGGGACGAACGCAATCGATCGGCTTCGAGCTGGGCACCGATATGCGAATCACCAACCGCATCACGCTGGCGGCGGGGTATCAGTTCATGAGCACTACCGTAGCCAGCTACCCGGGCAACCGGCGCTGGTCGGCAACATGATTCCGCTGGTGCCACAGAATATCTTCACCTTCCAGGGCACGTGGGCAGCGCCCGGCAAGATCTTAGTCGCTATCCAGGGACGCGCCGAGAGCAACGAATTCGATGACGATCAGAACCTGCTGCCGCTGGGCTCTATGTTCGTATTGAGCGCCACGGTTTCGCGGCCGCTGCCCAAGGGCTTCGACGTTTTCTTCCAGGGCGAAAACCTCACCAATACCGAGTACAACATCGGCCGGACGCCGGTGGTGACGACCGGCCAGCCAATCCTGGCGCGGCTGGGTTTCCGCTGGCGCAGCCGGCGGTAAGTAGCCGTAATTATGGAACTGCGATACTTTATCGGATGAAATCCATCTTATAGGGTGTACAGTCAGCTTCGATCTCTGCTGCCTGAAAAGACCTGCTCATGTTAAAACGTCTGCCTGCTCTTGCCTGCGCCGCGCTGCTCGCCGTGGTTCCCTTCTATTGCGTTGCACAAACCGAGCAGCCCACGCACTCGCCTGAGGCGGTCAAGCAGCTTAAGAGCGATCCGTTGCACGTGTTCAGCGAATCGGTACAACAACTCTCCAGCACCGTCACCAAATCCGTGGTCCAGATACTCACCACCGGCTTCGGCCTGACCTCCGACGAGCAGAAGGATGACACCGCGTATCTTGAAGCTCAGCGCGGCATCGGCGCCGGGGTGATTCTCTCGTCCGACGGCTACATCGTCACCAACGCCCATGTGGTGAAGGGCGCCCGCCAGATCCGGGTTCGCTTGCAGGGACTGGACGAAGCGAATCCCAGGCAAGCAGAAAATTCCGACCACGCATCGAGGCCAAACTGGTCGGCACGGACGGCCTCACAGATCTGGCTGTGCTCAAGATCGACATGACCGGCCTGCCCGCGCTGCAGCTGGCGAACTCCAACGATCTGAAGCAGGGTCAGGTTGTATTTGCGTTCGGCAGTCCGCTGGGGCTGGAAAATTCGGTCAGCATGGGCGTAGTCAGCGCGACCTCCCGGCAGATCGATCCGGATAAGCCCGACATCTACATCCAGACCGACGCGCCCATCAATCCGGGCAACAGCGGTGGACCGCTGGTCGATATCGACGGCCACGTGGTCGGCATCAACACCTTCATCCTGTCGGAGTCGGGCGGCAATGAGGGCCTGGGATTCGCGATTCCTTCCGATGTGGTGCGCAGCGTCTACGACCAGATCCGCACCGAAGGTCACGTGCATCGCGGACAGATCGGCGTTTACCTGCGGACCATCACGCCCGAACTCGCCGAAGGCCTGCATTTGCCCGTCGACGAGGGCGTCATCCTGGAAGACGTAGTGCCCGGCTCCAGCGCCGACAAGGCTGGGCTGAAGGTGGGCGAGATCGTAACCAGTGTCGGTGGCAAACAGGTCGACGATCTGCGCCAGTTCGCGCTCGATCTTTACGCCTACAAAGTGGGACAGAAGGTCGATGTCGGCGTGCTGCGCAAGGGCAAGGTGCAGACGGTGGCAGTCACGGTCTCCGAGCGGACTGACGACCCCGAGCGCTTTGCCGACATGGTCACCGGGCCGGACAACCTGGTCAACCGGTCTGGGGATTCTCGGCGTCACCATCAACGACGAGCTGCGCGAGGCTCTCGGCGACGATCTGCGCATCGACTCCGGCGTGCTGGTGGCGGCGCGCACGCCCACGGCGACGCTGCTGGGCGAAGGCCCGCAGCCGGGCGATGTGATTCACGCCGTGAATGGCGTGCCGGTCAAGGACCTCGAACAGTTGAAGCAAGCCTTGCATAAGTTGAAAGCGGGCGACGCGCTGGTGTTGCAGGTCGAACGCGAAGGGCTGCTCAACTATCTGGTGCTGGAGTTGGAATAGTTCATTTTGATTGGGCAGGGTGCGATTTTCCCGCTCCAGGACAGGCTCCTGCCGTCCGTGTCCCAAGTCACAGACAAGCCTGAATGCCACTCCTACAATTACGTTGGCGAGCCTGTTGACGCCGCCTCCCACGCCGTCGGCACGTTTGCTCTCCCAGAGGCGCTATGTGGATCGTGTCGAAGGCGCTATTCCTCTTCAACCCATTTACAGGCATAACCGGGTTTCCTGCACCTTCGCCTACCTCATGTAACGCCGCCCCGAACCGATACGCGTGTCCATAACTTCTCAGCCTGATTTGTGACTCCTGAAAGGAGGAGCGCGGTGGCTGTGCTGACCACAAGACCTAAAGCCGCGGTACAAAACCTCGTCCTGTTAACCGACTTTTCCGAAGCGTCCGAACTGGCTCTGGGCTATGCCGCGGCTATCGCGCGGCACTACGGATCCAAGATTCACCTGCTCCATGCCCTGCATCCGCTGGCCGACGGGTCCGGCAGCAAGAATACTTCGCTGGCTGTTGAATCGAAAGAGAACGCAGAAGCTAAATTGCACGCTGCCGGCGAGAAGTGCGGCGATATCGAGCACTCGGAGTGGCTCCTGCGAGGCACATCGCTGGCGGTGGTCGATCGTCTGCTCTCGTTCGACAAGACTGATCTTGTCGTCGTTGGCACTCAAGGGTCGAGAGGCTTTCGAAAGGCAGCGACCGGCGCCGCCGCGGAACATTTCTTCCGTCACGTGAATTGCCCGGTACTGGCGATTGGACCGTCGGTCCGCCCCTGCGGACCGGTTTGGGAGCCGAAGCATGTGCTGCTGGCGACCGACCTTCAGACTAAGGAAACCGCGGCGGCACGCTGCGCCGTTTTTCTGGCGCGTGAACACCAGGCCCGGCTAGCGCTGCTGCACGTCGCGTCTGCCGCTTCGGCTCCCTATCCCGAGGATCAGGCGATCAGCGCGCGACCCTACTTCCAATCGCGCCTGCGCGAGATTCTAGCCTACAGGCCGCAGCTGGAGTATCCGGCGGAGTTCCGCGTCGAGTTCGGTGAGGACGCAGTAGCGGAGATCGTGCGCGTGGCCGCTGAGCAGCGCAGCAACCTGATCGTGCTCAGCGTCCATCGCCAGGAGCCCTGGGGATTTCACTTTGTGCACGAAGCCTACCGGATTGTGGCGGAGGCGCCGTGTCCGGTTTTAATCACGCAGCGGAGTGACTGAAAGCAGACTGCGTTAGAACTCGATGGGGGAGCAGTTTTGAAAGGGCACATCTTCAGGTGTGCCGTCATGGATCCCGGGTAAGGGTCTTCGGCGAGGCGGCTTTGGCCGAACGAGCCCTCTACTTTCGAGTTCTTCGGCAGTCTGTCAAGCCGCCCAGGCTCCGCTGAATATCTCTCTGCTTTAACACGGAGGCTGCTTATGTTTGCGCTAAGGCTGGTTCGACTCGTCGAGCAACATGCCGATCAACTTGCGGAAGCCTTGCTCAAGAAGCTCAAGGACTCCGAATCCTGTAACGACCTGCTGTCGCTGGTGCCCGACAGCGAACTGAAACATCGCACCTACGAAATCTACAAGAACGTCAGCGAGTGGCTGTTGAGCAAGACTGAATCGGAGGTCGAGGAGCGCTACCTGGGACTGGGCGCGCGCCGCGCCAATCAGGACGTGCCTTTCAGCCAGATGCTCTACGCCATCCAGACGGTCAAGGAAAACCTGTGGGACTTCCTGCGGCAGGAGGATTTCATGGAGTCACAGGAGCTGCTGGGTGAGATGGAGTTGTTGTACTCGCTGGAGCGCTTCTTCGATCGCGTCTCCTACTTCGCGGCTGTCGGCTACGAAGGCGCCCGCGCGCGGCAGGTGGTCCAGGCCCTGGCGGAGCATCAGAGTTTGCGCTAGCAGGCTGCTGCGGGAAGCGATGCGCCGAGGCAGCGGACTGCTTCGCTTTGTCAAGGCGTGGCCGTACCAGCTCGCCGAGGAGCGTAGCGGCAAACTACGGCGCAAAGTAGCCTGAGCTGTCCAGGATCAGGTGGGTGGTGCCGGAGGCGTAGGCGTCGATGGAGCCGTCCACTGTGGGCACGATCGCCAGGTTCGAGGTGACCGCTGCGTCGGGCGCGTTGAGCGTCGACACCTGTGGCTGCTGCTCCCCGTCGGGCCACAACGTCAAAAATCCCAGAGGGTTAATCGGGAGAGCTGTGGCGTTCAACACGAATGCCTGCGCCGTGCTGGGAATGCTGCATCCCGTGCTGGTGACTCCCAGTGTGCGCTCGCCCTGCCAGGGATAACTTTGTTGCCGCGAGTCATACACCCGGCAAACTATGGGTGCGTAGAACGACAATCCACCTTGCCCGGGAGGCGCGAAATAGCCGTTGATGTCGACGATGAGATCAGTGTCGGCCGTGACGTAGGCACTGATGTCGCCAAGCGTCCCGGCCGGTACCAGCGCTGCATTGGCGACGGTCGTTCCAGTCGGATCGTTCAAAGTCGACACTCCGGGTTGCGGCTCGCCGGTCGGCCAGACCGTCAGGTAGCCCAGAGCATGTTTCGGCACCACGGTGAAGTTCATCGAGTACGCTTGCGCGGCGTCCGGAATGTTACAGCCTGTGGCCTGTAACACCGGGAAGTCGCGCTGACTATTACCTTGCAAGGACGGGCCGCCGAGAGGTCCGTCGGCCCCGCGGGTGTCGACCACGCGGCACGGGGTCAGCGGATAGAAAGCCAGTGCATCCGGGTTCGGCAGCGATACGAAGTAGCCGTTGATGTCGAGCACGACGTCGGCGGTGTCACTGACGTAGACGCTGACGGCATCGTCCGTTCCCCCAGCCACCATGGCGGCGTTAGCTTTGGTGCGGCCATCCGGCGAATTCATCGTCGACACCGTCGGCTGGGTTTGCCCCGAAGGCCAAATGGTCAAGTAGCCCAGGCGGCCATGCGGAACGGCGGTGACGTTGAGTGCGTAAGCCGCGGCTGTTGGCGGTATGCTGCTATTCCCCTGCGGAATAGCGAAGCTGCGGAAGGTTCCACCCTGGATCGACGGTCCGCCAAACGCTCCGCCCGGACCGCGGGTATCGACCACGCGGCATGGCGTCACCGGAACGAACTGCCACGCTGTGGGAGGCGTGGCATCGATCACGGAAACCGTTCCGAGATCGTTATACCATCCGGTTACATAGACCCTGTTGTTGGTCTCGTTCACAGCGAGAACATTAAGGCCAGGCCCCACGCCTATGTTGAGGGTCGAAAAGTCTCCACCATCGAACGAGTTTGCCAGGCTATTTTGTGGCAGCAGAGAGTAGATCTTATTGGTGGTCGAGTTGACGGCTAGCTCGGAGGCCGGATAAGACTGATTGTAGCTATAGAAAGACTCCGCCAGGGTCCTTCCATCGATGACCGCCAATTCGCTTCCGAGATTTACGTAGATCTTGTTCGCAGCCTGATCGACAGCTAACGCGACTGGGTCCGACGGAATCAGAACGGTGGTGATCGAAAGAGTGCTTCCGTCGATGATGGTCAGCGATTGCGGCCAGGCCGTGGAGTTTGTAACGTAGATTTTATTAGTGGCCGTGTTAACAGCCACCGCATTAGGGAACCTTCCCACCGTCACCGTAGTGACAGCGAGCGTTGCGCCGTCCACAACCGAAACTGTTCCGTCCGAGTCAAAGCACCCGTTGTTTGGTCCGCAGGAGTTGGTCACATAGATCTTGTTGGTTACAGGATTGATCGCCAGGGCTGCATTCACATAGTAATAGTTGTACTGCAGGTTGATAGTGGTGGTAGAAAGAGTCGTTCCATCGACAACAGTCAGGGTTGCCGAATAGCCGCCGCAGCCACTGCACGAATTCGCGACATAAATTTTATTGGTCGCCTCATCGACAGCTATGGCAGTCGGTATATTTCCGACTCCAACGAAACTAACGGACAAAGTTGCTCCATCGATGACTGCTACTTCCGCCGAAAAACAAGAACTATTTGGGCAAGTCACCACGTAGACCTTGTTTCTGGTTGTATCGACCGCGATGGGAATCGGAGAACTGAACATGGTGGGGACGAGGACCGACGTCGTAGCAAACGTCGACTCATCAATGACGGTTACAGAGCCGCTTGCACAACTCTGGTCGGCGCACGCATTCGCCACGTAGACCTTGTGTGTGGCTGGGTTCACAGCAATACCTCTGGGGTCGAATCCTGCGCCGATTGTAGCTATGAGTTTCTGCGCAAAAGCAGATGGGCACAGCAACAAGACAATACAAGCAAGGCGGAATCCTCGACCAGACATAAGGCTCTCGCAGTTATTTTGTGAGTGTCCGAACGAGCCGATTGTCTCATTCAACAACGCCAGAGACAATCCTGGTTTGCGTTCCGAAAAAGCAGAACACTTGGAGGAAACCGGCAGGAGTTAATTAACGCAGAGTAGTCCGACTCGTTGTGAAACAAGCGAGCCTGGGAAAGAGACGCCTCCCAGACCCGCTGTCCCCCTTACAACATCGTTACGGCGCGAAGTAGCCTGAGATGTCCAGGATCAACTGGGTTGTTCCCTGAGACCAGGCGTCGATCTTGCCGTTGGTAGTCGGCACCAGCGCCATGTTTGAAGTAATGAAGCCGTCGATCGCGTTCAAAGTCGAGACGGTAGGTCTCGGACTGCCATCCGGCCACAAGGTCAGATATTGGAAGCCGCTGGCCGGAACCACCGTGGCGTTGAAGACGTAACCCTGGGCAGCCGGCAACGTACAAGGACTCCCCTGCACATTCACCGGGATTTGGCCCTGAAACTGTCCACCGCTCTGGCGCGTGTCCAGTACGCGACACGGGGATGTCGGGTAGAGCGACAGTCCTGCGCTGCCCGGCGCCGCAAAATACCCGTCGATATCGATGGCCAGATGCGTGGTCTGCGGAACGTAGACAGAGATGCCTCCGCCGGTTCCCGCCGGCACGATGGCAGCATTGGCAACATTCGTGGCGGTCAGATTGTTTAGTGTCGAAGCCGTCGGCTGCGCCTGGCCCTCCGCCCACACCGTCAGATAACCCAAGGCTTGTCCCGAGGGATAGGGTATGGCGGTGAAGTTGAGCGAGTACGCCTTGATGTCGACGTTCTGCGGAATGCAGGAGCTCTGCGTGACCGGGAAGTCGCGCTCGCCACGACTCAAGTTCGGTCCTCCCAAAGGACCATTCGGGTTGCGGGTGTCGACCAGGCGGCACGGCGTGATGGGATAGAACTGTAGCGTCTCCGCACCAGGGGTGGTGAAGTAGCCATCGATGTCGATGACGACGTTGGTAGTGTTGCTGACATAGACGCTGACCGCTCCCTGATATCCGCCGGGCACGATGGCAGCGTTGGCCTTGATGCGCCCGTCGGTAGAGTTCATGGTTGAGGCGGTGGGCTGCGGCGCGCCGGTTGACCAGATGGTCAGATAGTTCAACCGTCCGTCCGGAACCACGGTAACGTTCAGCGAGTAAGCCGTAGCGGTCGCCGGAATGTTGCAGCCCCCGAGTTGCGACAGGACGAAGCTCTCGGAGGTTCCGCCGCTGATGGGATTGCCGTCTCTGGTGTCGACCAGCCGGCACGGAGCCACCGCCACGAACTGCGCGGGATTACTGCTTCCACCTGCGACCACGGAAGCGGTGTTGTCGTTGGAGTTCAACTCGTAATAGCGGTTGGTTACGGTATTGACCGTAGCTGCTCCGGGTCCACTGCCCACCGCCAGCAAGCTGGTGTGATGGGTGGTTCCGTCGATCATGGTGATGGTATTGTCGCCGTAGTTGGTGACGTAAATCTTGTAGGTCACGGGGTTGACCTCGACATCGGCCGGCTCGGTGCCCACGGTGACACTGCTGGTAGCCAGGGTGGCGCCGTTGATGAAGGTAACCGTGTTGTCTCCGCCGTTGGCAACATAGGCTTCGTTGGTCACCTGATTGACGGCAAGCGCGCCGGAAGCCATTCCGGTGTTGATGCTGCTGGTAGCATTGCTGGCGCCGTCGATGACGGTTACGGTTCCCTGCACCGGAGTTCCATTGGCCAGACAGTCAGCGCTGCCGGAGCTGTTGCCGCAGGCGTTCAACACATAGATCTTGTTGGTTAACTGATTGATCAGAATTACCGCCGGATTCCAGCCGACATCGACGCTGGTGGTCTGTAACGTCACGCCGTCGACTACCGTCACCGTGCCGTGATCGGTGCAATTGTTGCTGTTGCCGCATTGGTTGATGACGTAGATCTTGTTGGTCACGGGATTGACGGCGGCACCGACAGGAACCAGTCCGACCGTGATGGTGTTGATCAAGGTGTCGGTGCTGCCGTCGATGATGCCCATGGTGTTGTCGGTTCCATTGCCGCTGTTGGGCACGTAAATCTTGTTGGTCACCGGATTAACGTCGGAGACGATGGGATTGCTGAAGCCGCTGATGGTCTTAATCACCGCATTGTTAGCGCCATTGATGACCGAGACCGTGCTGTCGAAACGGTTGTTCACGTAAATCTTGTTGGTCACGGGATTGGCGACCAGAAATTCAGGCCGGCTGCCCACGGTTACGGTGGTGGTCGCGTTGCTGGCACCGTCGATGACCGTTACCGTGTTTCCGTGCGCCGCACCTGTACCGAAATTGGTGACATAAATCTTATTGGTGGCTGGATCGGCAACTATGTAGCTGGACGCATTTCCGACCGGGACGGTGCCGATAAGGGTCTGGCCAGCAGCGGGGATCACCGCCAAACACGAGCTCAAAAACAAAACACACGCAGGGATACGTCGCATGGCTATTGTTTGCCTTCCTTAGGTTAAGTATGGGTTTGCTTTCTGTTGCTCAGAGGTGGGACGAAGAGGCTCCCCTGGCGCGGTAACGGGCACTTCCGGGTCGACGATCCGCCACTTTCATGTTTCGCAGGGAGGCACTTCTATAGGAATTCAGAGGTGAATTTCCGCTGCTGGCTGCGCTTTCGCTTCTAGCCTGCGCAAAGTCCGAAACACTGGTAGCTGAGCCCATCAAATGTCGCTATACTCTGACCACTTCCCTGTTTTTCGACAAGGGACATAACAGGACATTTCGGGACATTGGGCACCATGCCGCCGGTCCAGGAAGTAAAAGCGCCAAATCGTCGTCTGGATTCGTGGAAAGAGATTGCCGGTTTCTTCGACCGTGATGAACGCACAGTAAAACGGTGGGAGAAGGAACGGCAACTCCCTGTCCACCGTCTACCTGGGGGTTCGCGGGCTCGCGTCTTCGCGTTTACCGACGAACTGGAGCGCTGGATGCACTCGCTCGAGTCGGTGCATAGCGATGCCGACACGCCTTTGGAGACAGCCGAGCCGCAAGACGAAAGTCCTGCTGAGCGGCCTCAAACCTTCACCGAAGATTCAACGCTTGCGATCGAAAGTCGCACCGGCTCGTCTGGTTTGCGAAAGCGTTGGTTCGCCGCGGCCGCACTTGTACTGGTGGCCGCGCTGGCCGTGCTCGCCATCGTTGTCACTCATCGCCACCACGGCATCGCCCTGGCTAAACATTCGGCAACGGCAGCGCCTTATGTGCCGAATGCGCAGGCCGAAGAGTTCTATCTGCAGGGACGTTACTACTGGAACAAGCGCACTCCGGAAGACCTGCAAAAAGCGGTTGACTACTTTACGCAGGCGATCGTGCGCGACCCAGGGTACTCGAAGGCCTACGTCGGTCTCGCCGACTCTTACAACCTGCTGCGCGAGTTCGCCGCCATGCCTGAGCCCGAAGCTTATACGCGGGCCTTGGCTGCCGCGCAGAAGGCAGTAGAGCTCGACGACAACTCCGCCGAGGCTCACGCCTCATTGGCCTTCGTGCTGGCCTACTGGAAGTGGGACATGGCGGGAGCGGAGCGGGAATTTCGCCGCGCGATTCAGCTCGACCCCGATTACGGCGCGGCCCATCACTGGTACGCCAACTTCGTGGTGCTGACCGGACGTTGCGCCGAAGCGCTGCACGAGATCAACCGCGCCGAGCAGATCGATCCCGGCTCAAACTCGGTCCTGGCGGACAAGGCGCTCATTCTTTTCTATCTTGGACGGGTGGACGAAGCGATTGTGCTGGCGAAAAAAGTGGAGGCCAGCCAGCCGAACTTCCTGTCTACCCACCGCTATCTTTCCTACATCTATCTGGCCAGGGGCGATGATCGCGCTTACGCGGCCGAAGCCGTGAAGGCTGCAGCTTTGTCGCAGGATGAAGCGCAAGTGGAGATTGCGCACGCCGCCGAAGAGGGCCTCAAGGCCGGCGGCGAACATCGGATGCTGACCAACACCCTGAAGGTGGAGCAGAAACTCTACCAGCAGCGGCAGACGTCGCCATTTTTTCTGGCCGTCACCTGCGCCCGGCTGGGGCAACAACAAGATGCGCTCCACTATCTGCAAGCGGCCTACCAGGAGCACGATCCCACCTTGCTGGCGCTACGGGTGAATCAGGCGCTGGCCCCGCTGCACAACGATCCGGCTTATCGCAAGCTGCTGGCCGAGGTAGGCTTCCCGCCTTTCTCCTAGCGGCTCAGCTAGGGCGCGAAGTAGCCCGAGATGTCGAGGATCAGCTGCGTCATGCCCTGCGCCCAGGCGTCGGTCTTGCCATCCTGGTTGGGCACGATCGCCATGTTCGAGGTGACGAATCCATCGATCGCGTTCAAAGTCGAGACCCCGGGCTGCTGGAGGGGATCCGGCCACAGCGTCAGGTAACTGAAGCTGGGCGACGGCACCACCGTTGCGTTGAAGACGAATGCCTTGGTCGCCGACGGCGGAGCGCACGCGCTGCTCACGACACTCACCGTCAGCTCGCCCGAGAAGGGTTGTCCGTTGCCGACGCCGCGCGTGTCGAGGACGCGGCAAGGCGCGCTGGTATAGAACTGTACACCATTCGATCCGGGCGCCGCGAAGTAGCCGTTGATGTCGATGGCGAGGTCGGTACTCTGGCTGGCGTAGACCGCGACGCCGCCCCCCGAGAGCGCAGGGATGATTGCGGCATTCGCGACGAAGGTTGCGGTGGGATTATTCAACGTCGAGACCACAGGTTGCGGATCGCCCTGCGGCCACGCCGTCAGATATTCCAGCGGCTGGCCGGAAGGATGCGGGATGGCGGTGAAGTTCAGCGAGTAGGCTTGGGCGCCCTGAACATTTTGCAGGCAGGGACTCACCGAGAACGGGAAATCCCGTTCGGCGCCGCCCGACAGAAATGGCGCACCCAGACCTTGGGGATAATTCCCTCCGCGCGTGTCGGCGACACGGCAAGGCGTCAGCTTGTAGAACTCCAGTGTCCCCGCTGCGGCAGGCTGGAAGTATCCGTTGATGTCGAGAATCAGGTCGGTGGTGTTGCTGGCGTAGACGCTAACCATTCCCTGATATCCGCCGGCGACGATCGCCGCGTTCGCCTTGGTGCGGCCGTCGAGCGAGTTCATGGTAGACACCGGGGGCTGATCCTGCCCGGTCGGCCATATCGTGAGATAGCCC
This sequence comes from uncultured Acidobacteriaceae bacterium, assembly GCA_963819055.1. Taxonomy (GTDB): domain Bacteria; phylum Acidobacteriota; class Terriglobia; order Terriglobales; family Acidobacteriaceae; genus Bog-257. Next base: position 262,000 of record CAWFUT010000047.1, read on the forward strand.
AGAACGCCGTGCGGCACCACGGTCACATTCAACGCGTAGGCGGCGGCACTGTCAGGAATACCGCATCCCCCCAACTGAGTAGGAGAGAAGTTTTGCGAGACTCCGCCTTGCAGCGGATCGCCATTGTGCCGCGTGTCGATCAGCCGGCACGGCGTTACTGGAGTGAATTGCAATGCCGTGATGGGGCCTGCAGAGAGGATGGAGACGGTGTTATCGCCGGCATTCGGAACAAAGGCGGAATCAGTAGCAGCGTTGATGGTCGCGGCCACCGGATAGTTTCCCACGGACAAAGTGCTTATGCCGTGGGTGACGCCGTCGATGATAGTTACGTTTCCGCCGGGCATGTCGCAGGGAAAGTAAATCTGGTTGGCGGCGGCATTGACCTCGATATCGGCGGCCGTGGCTCCGGCGCTGCAAACCGAGATCGACATGGTCCCCAGGGTTGAGCCATCGATGACGGTTACGCTGGGGCTTTGCGAGCAGGCAACGTCCGTACAGTTATTGGCGACGTAGATCTTGTTGGTCACGCTGTTCACGGCCAGCCAGTACGGAAGATAGCCGGTGCGGGCGCTTTGGGTGCCCAAGGTCGCGCCGTTGATGACGGTCACCGAGCCTCCGTTCTGACAAGCGACACTGTTGCCGCAGAGGTTGGTGGCGTAAATCATGTTGGTCACCGGATTGATTGCCACGCTGTAGGTGTCGTAGCCGGTTTGCACGGCCTGCGTGGCCAGCGAACCTCCGTTGATTACCGTGACCGAGCCGTTGCCGCCCCCCGAGTTCGTCAGGTTGGTGACGTAAATCGTGTTGCTCCCGGCATTGACCGCGACATCGGTAGGCGACCAGCCCACCGTTACATTGCGCGTGCTCAGCGTGTTTCCGTCGATGATCGTCAGCGTGCCCGCGGTGGTATTCGGGCAGTAAATGATGCCAGCCGCCGTACACAGGTTCACCACGTAGATTTTGTTCCGGATGGAATCAACGGCCATCCGCACCGGAACATAGCCGACGTTCACCGTTGTGGTGGCGAGGGTCACGCCGTCGATGACGGTGACGGTTCCGGGGCTCTGACAATTCGCATCGTTGCCACACTCATTGCTGACGAAGATCTTGTTGGTTGCGGTATTGACAGCAACATAGCCCGGATTGACTCCGACATTTACCGTGTTTACCACCGTGTTGGTCACGCCGCTGATCACCGAGACTGTGCCCGGGTTCGAACAGGGCCAGTCGCTGCATCCCAGGTTGGTAACGTAGGTCTTGTTGGTAGCCGTATTCACCGCGCTGGGACCGGGGTTGGTCCCTACCCCAACGGTTGCGACCACACTCTGCGCAATTACGGGAGCCGAAGCAAACACCAGATTGCACACTACTGCCAGGAACAGGGAACGATGGCTGGTCGACACGAACAACTCCTTGCCGAACATCTTATCCGAGACAAAATAAAAGGGGCGCATCTCTGCGCCCCGCGAAACTTTGTAACTTGGGTGGGAGCGATGGAACAGGCCGCATCCTAACACGACCGTTTCCACTTTTGCGATGTTTGTTGGAAAACGGCTTTACGCTTGCGGCAGTTATTTGATCTGCCATTGCCAATCAGCAAGCGGAATCGGATTGTGACGCAGGTGATGCGGTCCTGCCGCGAAGGCCGGCGTGGTCGAAATAAATTTTGAAACGACCTTTCAGATCTGTTGAAACTTGGTTTTGATAGGTCCGTACACCTTCTCGTATCGCTCTAATGCCCCGCCCAGCGTTTCATAAAATGATTTGGCTGCGCTCCACGTCAGCGTCACTGACGTATCATGCAACAACTCGTTTGGGGCACCAGCCAAAGAGGGGAGATCACGATTCGGTTGCGCCAAGTGGTAGAGCTCTACCGTGATGTCCATCCCAGTCCAACTTAGATGAGAAGCGTTAGCGTAAACGTGATGGACGCCGCCGCTCGGCTGAACCAGCTTAAATGTTTCGGACGGTTGTTTCTCATCCGGCATGAGGTAACTCCATAGGCTTTGCGCCAGTATTTGGAACAGCAGTCGTTAAGGAGCCGAACGCACTCTCGTCAATACGAGAGGCAGCGGATCCCGATGTCTTCAATGTCGCAATAGGTGAACGCTTGGAAGCGCCGATGCCAGACATTTGGAATTCGGAAGTACTCTCCTGAGGACCGATAAATGCTCGGTCTTCATCTAGTCTCAGGACGTCGAAGCTTTCCGGAGAGAAACTATTTTCCCACGCAAGCATCTCGCTGAAGGGGACAAATTTGATGACGACTCCCGAGCGAAGACCAGCAGAGACCTTTGCCAAGGTCTCCAGTGTGACGTTCGCCATACCGGGAGTTTCAAACATCGATATTCTTGATTGATGCAATTGGGATTCTCGCGCCAGGTCACTCTGTTTGGGCATTAGAGGATTAACCGATTTGAGCCGCAACGCGCGAATCTGGGCAGGCACAAGCACCGCCAATTTAGCCTTGATGTAGGCTGCCCTCGATTCTTGGCTCTTGAGCAGTTTAGAAATCCGATGTGATCTGACGCTGGTAGAGTTTTGCTTTCCCATCTCTCACCTCTCTCGCTCGCTTAATCGCCGTCTCTAAGCAGGTGGCTGGGGTATACACACTCTGCTTGTGCGAACATCCGATCAGAAAGACTGCCGTCTTTCGGTCCTCTCCGAAAACGCCGAGGAGTCGCTGCTGGCAGCCGCCCGAATAAAAACGCCATTCCCAAATCCCATCCTTCTTGCACTTCCCCTGCAGCATCTTGCAGCCGTTCCACTGGGCGGGAATGGCCGCCTTCGAGTTGCTCTTTAGAAGGGATTGAAAGATGCCTTGTTCCCCCTCTGACAGCGCCTGGTACCACCTCTCTATATGGTCAGCGTAGTCAAAGAAGATCCACCCTGACGAGGGAAATGGTATCACTTTTGTATGATTTCGCAAGCAACGTTCCTCGGGCCACTAGATCATTTATATATGATAAACCATGGGTGTGAAATTACCGGAATCAATTAACTGAGACGCATTTGCAGAGTAGACGTGGACGCCTCCTTCGTCGAGGAGAGAATTCGAATAGCGCCGGCTGTAGCGCGACCGCCGGCGAACCATATGTAAGACGACGCTACGTTCGCGTGACAACCCGCCGAAAACAAGTTTTAATGTGGAGCATTGCTGGAGGCAACGCGATGAAGGCTTTACTGCTGGGCACCCTGATCTGCCTGCTGTCGGTTGCGGCCGCGGCCGCCGAGGGACGCGACGTCACCTACACCAGCGGCGCCGAGACGGTGCACGCCATGCTTTACATGCCGCAGGGCAATGGTCCCTTCCCCGCTCTGGTGGTGATCCATGAGTGGTGGGGCCTGAACGATTGGGTCAAGCAGGAGGCCGCGAGCTACGCTGACCAGGGTTATGTGACGCTGGCTATCGATTTGTATCGCGGACAGGTGGCGACTACGCCGGATGAGGCTCACCAGATCATGCGCGGTGTTCCCGAGGACCGCGCGCAACGCGACCTGCTGGCCGCGACCACGTTCCTGCGATCGCTCAACACCGTCAACCCGAAGCGCGTGGGCGCCATCGGTTGGTGCATGGGCGGTGGCTACGCGCTGGACCTCGCCATTGCCGATCCGAAACTGAAGGTGGCCGTCATCAACTACGGACACCTGGCCACGGAACGATCGAACCTGAGGAAGATTCACGCCGCGATTCTTGGAATTTTCGGCGGCCAGGACAAAGGCATTCCGGTTGCGGATATTCGTAAGTTTGAAACCCAGCTGCAATCACTGGGCAAGAAAGTCGAGATCCACATTTATCCCGACGCAGGTCATGCCTTCGAGAATCCGAACAACCAGCAGGGATTCCGGCCGCAGGACGCGACCGACGCAGAAAAGATTACCGCGGAGTTTCTGAAGAAAAATCTGAAGTGACCGCGGGTGCCCCAAGTCTCGCGGTGTCCGAGACCTGGGGTTTTTCCACTCAACTCGAAACTACGCCGCTTTGTGATTCCGTCTCATGGCGCGAACCCGGTCTATGGTCCCCACAATCGCCTGCGCCTGATTGCGAATCATTCCCAGAATCTCATCCGGCAGGGTGTTGTCGTTGATGTACTTGTCGAAGTGATCCTTCGCGTAGTTGTCGCCAGTCTCCATCGACGACAGAATGGCATCGTCTCCACCCCCGAGGTTGGCCTTCAGATCGGTCCATCCGCGGTGCAGCGCTCCCAGAGTGCTGCCGGAGCGGTCGACATCGGACTTGCCAAAACGAATAGCCTCGTTCTCCAGATCGCCGGCGAACTTGGCGCGCTCCAGGCTGACTTCACTGAGCAGAGTTTTCAACTCGAGATTCTTGGCGTGCTCGGCCCCGTCGCGATAGCCGTTCTGGCCGTCTCGGCAAACTTCGATGAGATCTTCCAGGGCGTTAACGATATGTTTCTTGTCTGACATGGACTTATTCCCCCTTTTGAGCTGCTGCGTGGTTGGATGGCAGCGATTCGGCGGGGTTTGTATGAGGATTCGAACCGCGGCGATGTTTCAAATTGACGCACCCCATAAGCAAGGACTACTATTGGTTAGGCGAACAAAAAGCGAAAATCAGCCATGCAACCCTGGCTTCTTCAAACCGCCGATGAGGATGGCGCTCAGCCGCTGGTGGGAATTGCCAAGCTTGCCGCCACCGGTGAGTCGATTCGCCAGGGCCATTTTGTCGAGTACTTCACCCTGCCCTCGCGCGCGCTCCTCAACCGCTGCACCTCGGCTCGCGTACCGTTTGACTGGACCATCAATCCGTATCGCGGCTGCGAATTCGCCTGCAAATACTGTTATGCGCGCTACACGCATGAGTTCATGGAAATGCGCGATGGGGTCGACTTCGAGCGCAAGATTTATGTGAAGCAACAGACGGCATGGCTGCTGCGGCAGGAGCTGAAGAAGGTCAAGCGCGGCGAGCAGATCGCCATCGGCACGGCGACCGATCCTTATCAGCCGGCGGAAAAGCGCTTCGAGATCACGCGCGGAATTCTGGAGGAGCTGACGCACCATCACGGGCTGGAGATCGGCATCGTCAGTAAATCGGACCTGATCCGGCGGGACGTCGATTTGCTGCGGCGAGTCGCAGAGAACAATTCGCTCTATGTGAACATCACCATCACCACGCTCGACACGAAACTCGCCAGGATTCTGGAGCCGCGCGCGCCTCGACCCGATTTGCGTCTAGGTACCGTTCGAGAACTGCATGCCGCCGGAATCAAAGCCGGCGTAATCTGCGCGCCAGTGCTGCCGGGCATCACCGATTCGCCTGCGGCGCTGGACAAGCTGGTGCGCGCGACCAAGGAGGCCGGCGGGCGCTACATCTATGCCAACCCGCTATTCCTGAAGCCCTGCTCGGCGAAGGTGTTTCTTCCCTTTCTCGAACAGGAGTTCCCTCATCTGGTCGCCGAATATCGCAAGCGCTTCGAGGATCGCGCTTTCCTGGGCAAGGGTTACGCAAAGCGCATCTCAGAACTGATGGTGCGCCTGCGTAAGAAGCACGGCATCACCCGCGAGATCACGACGCGCGGCGACATCAGTCCCTCGCGGGCGGCGGGTGACGAGCAGCTACAGTTGTTTCGGCGCTGAGCAGGCAATTCGACACCACCTTCAGACAGCTTCTTTCACAAGACACCGTGCTGTCCATCACAGACAGCTGTGCCGAGGTGCGCTACTCTTAAGAGTAATAACGAGAGGTGTCGTATGGCAGCGCCCTGGGCACATCGTTACGCGCAGCGCACCAAGTCCGCCAAAAGCTCCATCATCCGCGAGCTCCTCAAGCTTACACAACGTCCAGAGGTGATCTCCTTTGCAGGCGGACTCCCCGCCCCTGAGGTGTTTCCGGTGGCGCGCTTCCAAGAGGCGTGCCACCGGGTCTTGCAAACGCAGGCTGCGACGGCATTGCAGTATGGGCCGACGGAAGGCTACCGGCCGCTGCGCGAGCTCATCGTGGCGCACATGGTGCGCTATGGAATTCTTGCCAACGTCGACAACGTGCTGATCACCTCGGGCTCGCAGCAGGCGCTCGACCTCATCGCCAAGCTGCTAATCAATCGCGGCGATCGCATCCTGGTGGAGTCGCCGACCTATCTGGGCGCATTGCAGGCCTTCGACCTGATGGGCGCCGAGTATGTCAGCGTGCCCATCGACGACCACGGCATGCAGACCTGCGACATGGAGCACGCGCTGCGCTCCGGACCGAAGTTCATGTACATCCTGCCCAACTTCCAGAACCCGGGCGGAGTCACGCTTTCGCGCAAACGCCGCGATCAGCTGGTGGCCTTATCGGACAAGTACGGCATTCCGATCATCGAGGACGATCCCTACGGCCAGCTGCGCTACGAAGGCGAACACATCACGCCGCTGGTGGTGCTGGATCGCACCAACCTGGCCCGCGACAGCGGCTACAAGCTGGGCAACGTCATCTACCTCAGCACCTTCTCCAAGGTACTTGCGCCAGGCTTGCGCGTGGCTTGGATCGTCGCGCCCCCGGACGTAATTGCCAAGCTGGTGCAGCTCAAGCAGAGCGCCGACCTGCACACCAGCACCTTCACCCAGATGGTCACCTACGAGGTCGCGCGCGACGGCTTCATCGACGAGCATGTGAAAGTCATTCGCGCCACTTACAAGGAGCGGCGCGACCAAATGCTGGCGGCGCTGCAGGACTACTTCCCGCCAGAGGTTTCGTGGACGCATCCCCAGGGTGGCCTCTTTTTGTGGGTTACTATGCCGCCAGGGGTGGATTCGTCGAAGTTGCTGGAGTCGGCGCTGCGTCAGGATGTGGCGTTCGTGCCCGGCCAGCCGTTCTACCCCAACGGCGATGAAGGCTCGCACATGCGGCTGAACTTCTCCAACGCCAAGCCGGAGATGATTCGCGAAGGAGTTCGCCGCCTGTCGATCGCCGTGGCGCACGCGCTGGAGCATCGCACGGCAGAAGTAATGGTGTGACCCAACGTCATCGCTGAGAGATTGCTTACAATTAGCGGCCGCTGGAAACCTGTCCAGCGGCCTGCGTTTTGTATGCAGCCTCGCATTACGGCCGCGCTTCGTAGACAATGTTGAAGGGAGTTTCGGTCGCACGCCGGAAGCGGCTGAAGCCGGCCGAGGTGATGACCTCGCGGATGCGTGACTCGCCCGATTGCGCACCCAGACACATTCCCACCTCCTGCGATCGCGAGCAAGGCGTACATAGTAGCGTCGAGAACGAATAGTACACGCGACCCACCGGGTTCAGATTGTCCTTCAGGTCGTCATTGGCAAACGGTTCGACGACCATCCATGTGCCATCATCGCGCAAGGATTTGCGGACGTGTGCGGCAGCGCCGATGGGATCGCCCATGTCGTGCAAGCAGTCGAACACGGCGACGAAGTCATAGTCCTTGCCGGGATATTCCTTGGCCTTGGCTACATCAAACTCCACCCGGTCGGCTACGCCCTCGCGCTCTGCTGTTTCACGCGCAGACTCGATCGACTTGTCGTGATAGTCGAAGCCAAAGAATTCTGACTTCGGAAACGCCCTCGCCATCAGGATGGTCGACGAGCCTTTGCCACAGCCGACATCAGCGACGCGCGCACCGGACTCCAGCTTAGCCTGCACGTCGTGCAGCGCGGGAATCCACGAGGTGACCAGATTGGCGGCATACCCTGGCCGGAAGAATTTTTCGCAGCCGTGAAAAACGCCGTCGTCATGCTCGTGCCATCCCATGCCAGCGCCATTACGGAACGAGTCGGCAATTCTTGGAACGGCCGCCAGAGAACCGAGCGCGAGTTCGAACGCTCCCGGAAGATAAGCCGGACTGTCCTCATTGGCCAATGCGAAGGCCTGCTCCTCGGTGAGGCTGAATTTGTTCGTCTTGTCGTCGTAGGTGACGTAGCCGCCGGCTGCCTGCGAAGAGAGCCACTCCCGCACGTAGCGTTCATCGGTTTTCGTTTCGGATGCGAGCTCCGTTGAGGTCATGGGCCGCGCCGCCAGTGCCTTGTATAACCCCAGTCTCTCCCCGATCACTACCATCCCCGCGTGCACTGCCGCCCCCAGATCCCCAACGAATCGGCCCACGAATGCATTGAGCTTATCCATGTCAACTGCCATCGCTGTACTCCTTCCCTGAGGCTTAGAAGTCTAACCCGAGTATGGGTCCCGGAAACGTGCTCGTTGGTTGTAGGTAAGGAAGCACGTTAGGGCGGCTAGCGGTAACAACCAATAACGATGTCGTGCTAAGCGGAAGGTATCAATCCTGAGGGCATTCCCTCTCGAGAGGTTGTCATCCCGATTGGAGGCGCTGCTTTTGGCCACCGAAGCGAGAGACCGGTTGTTCGGACCCCGGATAGATCGCCCCGCTGCGGGCGAACAGCAGGCCCCTTCGACCGCGTTCGGACGCTGCGCCTCCTCACTTCGCTCAGGATGACAACCAATAAAGGAAAATTTCAAGGTACCTTACCGGCCCTCACGGCTGGAAAACGAGCCTTGCGCCGGGTTGCTCCGCATTCCACAACTTCTCTACATCGCGGAGCGGAGCCGCCTTGGTTTTAATCTGGAAGGAACGCCTGGCGGCTTCCTGGAGAAACTGCGCAATCGATTCGAAGATCTTCGTGAGCGAGACGCCGCCAAAGCCACTGCCCAATAATTCCAGCCCGGTGCTACGCAAGATCGCGGCCGGCAGCGTGATGTTGGGGCCGGCCATCGAGCCTACCTGGATGTAGCGAATGCGGTCGGAGGAGTGTTCCAGGCCCTTTTGCGAGATCGCGGCCAGCAAGGTTTCAGCCGGCTCGCCCCACACATAGTCCAGCACGACGTCGATTCCGTCCCGGTCCCACTCGCGTCGAAATGCTGCGACCAACGCGTCGTGCGATTGGTCCAGAGAAACGGTAGTGGCAGCGCCCAGGCTGGTAAGCGTTTCCAGCACCTCCGGGTTTCGACCGGCAGCGACGATCCGCCTCGCACCCAAGCGCTTGGCCACCTGCACGGCAAGTTGGCCGGAGACGCCAGTCGCGCCCAGGATCAAGATACTTTCTCCGGCGACGAAGTGCGCCTTCCCCGACAAGGCCGCCCAGGAGGACAGCGCAGGATTCAGGATTGCGGCTACGGTAACATCGTCAAGAGCGTCCGGAATCGGCAGACATCTCGCACGGGAGCTGACGCAACGCTCCGCCAGCGTTCCAAAGGGCGGCCTGGACATTCCGAAGTAAACTCGAGTCCCATCCTCTAACCGGCCCACACCGTCAAGTCCGGGAACGAACGGCAGAGTGCCTGCGCTCATGTAGTGGCTTCCGTCGGCCAGAGCCCTCACAATCTGATGGAGCCCGGCGGCAGAAACGGTTATCAGCACTTCGCCGTCCTGGGCAACCGGATCGGCGAAGGATGCGTACTGGGGCGCGGACTGAAAAGAGCTGACCACAGCAGCGTGCATAGAAGATTTTTTACTCCGCTGAAAGAACTGCTGACCCAGACTAAAAAACTCAACGGATCACGCGGTCTCGATGATGCCCACGACCATCTCACGTTCGCGCGGGCCATCGAGTTCGATGAGCACTACGCGCTGCCACGTTCCCAGCAGAAGCAATCCGCTTTCGACGGCCAAGCCGACCGAGGTTCCAATTATCGCGGACAGAATGTGATCGGGCACGTGCTCGGGGTTGTGTTCGTGGCGATAGTCGAGCTTGGGGACCATCAGGTCGAAGGCGTCGAGCATATCGAGATCGGTACCGGGGTCGAGATCAGCCGTGGTGACTGCCGCGGTAGTGTGCAGAAGATTGAGCTGGCAGATGCCGGTTTTGTCCGCGTAGTTCTTCCACAGAATAGCTTCCAGCTTCTGTGTGATGTCGATGATCTCGCGCTTTTTGTGAGTTTTGACGACCAGACGATGCATGGCGACCCTATTCTTTCACCGCGGCACCTGCTTCGGGCTCCGGCTTTGGCGTGAACAGTTCCAGGCGAACTCGCCAGGTGACGGATTGTCCAGGCGAGAGCAGGACCATGCCGGTGTCTACGTTGCCCCAGTTTTTGTTGTATGGATCAGGTAAATTGAACTGCGGCTCAATAGCAACAAAATTCTTGCCCAGCGGCGCGTAAACCTGAATGGACGTGATGTGTGGCGAGATCGTGATCAAGCGCAACCCGTAGTTCGCCGCCGGATCGATGATCTCCGAGACCGTAGTCTTGTTGGCTCCGTAGTTAAGATTCGAATAATTGTCGTCCAGATATTGCTGGTCGAGCGGGACACCCTCGGGCGCTGAGAAATCGTACGGCGTGCCCTTCACCGGCACGCGCCTCCCGGTTGTAAACGAATCATCATAATTGTTCATCACCGCGCGCAGCTCGCTAGGCAGATGCAACCGCACCTGCTCGCGGTCGCCACCCGGCAGAACGAAATATGGATGCCAGCCGATTCCCATGGGCAGCACAGTCGTGCCCACGTTCTTCGCTGTGACCGTCATATCGAAAGCATCGTGGCTGATCGCGGTTTCGACTTCAACATCGGTGTCGGAGAGCCAGTGACCATCGAAATCGCCGGCGTGCAGGATGGCATCGACCGCGGACTCTTGTGCGCCATTGCGGACAATCGCATGCTCGAAGCGCGAGTAACGCATCAAGCCGTGGATGGCATGCTTCTCCGCACCCGGATTGTTGCCGCTCCAGTTTGCGGGGAGAATGACGGTCTTACCGTCCACCATCGCGGTAATGGTCTTGCCGTCGGGGGAGACCGTGCCGCGAATCCGATTGGCGAAGGGCAGCAGGATGGCGCCGCCGATCTTGAAAACCTGGTTGCCCCACTCATCATCGCCGGTATTCAGCAGCTTCTCAGCCTCACGCAGAGGAGGGGAATTCAGCAAATCGATCTCGCCATTCCCGGGCAAGTAAGCCTTGATCTGGAGAACGGCCATGCCGCGGCCGGGCAGCACCGTGGCTTGCAGAAACTGCGGCTTGTTCTTGTCGGTGACCGGCGGACGGTCGAGGGTTACCGCCGGTTCCTTGCCGATGAAGACTGCGGGCGGCTTGCGCGGAAGTGGTTTGTTATCTTTGTCCTGACTCTGGGCCATCATGGATAGGTTTAAGCAGGCAGCAGCCACGAGGCAGCTCGCAAATCGGACTGTGGAAGCAGCGTAAAGCGGTCTGATCATGCGAAGAGAATCATACCAGCAGGTGGTCTGAGTTGCCGCCTGGCTGCGGTTTATCCGGCCACGCTTCCCTTCATCACCTTCTGCCAGGCCTGCTGGAAGAGCGCCATCTCGTCGCTGGTCCCGATGGTCACGCGCGAGTAGCTGGGCATCGCCGGCCATACCCGGCCGATGACGATATTCTGTTTCGCCATGGCAGCGATGACCTCTCTCGCCGGGTGCCGGGTGTCGAGCAGGAAGAAGTTCGCTTGCGAGGGGATGTACGAGTAGCCGTTGCTGTCGAGCCAGGCGAAAGTTGCCGCCCGCACCTGCGCGTTAACCCGCTTGCGATCGGACACAAGATTGGGATCGTTGAGGCTGGCCGATGCCGCCGCTATGGCCGTGACCGGCATGAAGTTGTAGCCGCCGTAGTTGTGGACCCGCTCCAGCAGATCGGGGCGAGCGATGGCGAAGCCGCAGCGCAGGCCGGCCATTCCGTAGAGCTTCGAGAAGGTGCGCAGCACGACTATGTCTTTGCCGGCTTTCACCAGATCGATTGCAGTGGGCGCGTCGCTGAAGTGGATGTACGCTTCATCCACCATCACCACGGAATTCTTCGGCTTGTTCTCCAGCAGATACTCGATGTCGGAATGGCTGGTCAGCGTTCCAGTGGGATTGTTGGGATTGCAAACGTAGAAGACGCCGGCATCGGGAGCGGCGGCGATCATTCCCTTCACGTCGTGCGCGTAGGTTTTGGTGAGCGGCACCTTCACCACGCGAGCCTTGGCGCGATCGGCGGCGAACAGGCCGGCCTCGAAGCCCGGATCAGCGGTGACATAGCTGGCGCTCGGCGAACAAAACGCGCGCACCGTGAAAACCAGAGGCTCGGTCGATCCTGCAAAGATCGAAACTTGCTCGTCGGTGACGCCGACGCTCTGCGCATACTGCTTGCTGAACTCGTTGGTCGCATCCATCAGGTAGCGTCCGCTATGTGGAAGAACGCCGGCAACGGCCTGTCGCGCAGCCGTGCATGGCCCCAGCGGATTTTCGTTGGCGTTGATCAGCACGGCGTCGGCGGGATGACTGGGCGCGGCGGCGAAGGCCAGCATCGGCTCGGTTACAGTTCGCAGCGCCAGTGCTGCCGAAGCCAGGGTAGAAGTTTGCAGGAACGAACGGCGGGAGAGCGCAGAGGAAGATCGATGACTCATTAGCAGCCTCTCAGCAATGGAGAATGATACCGCGTTTGCGAGGTCAGCTGCGCTTCCGCAACCTTGAACCTCATAATTCGGCGGTCGCTTGTATGCGCCGATGATGCTTCCCTACGAGAACTACTCGCGGATCCTTATTGACATGCGCGTCTTGCAAAGTAGACTGATCACGCTCCGAACCGGTGCGTTTTGATTGTCTGATTGCTGCTGAACATGCCCAGAGGCCGTAAATTCAACTCCAACGAGGACGAGGATCGAATGCGATTGAAAGTAGCCTGCATACTTCTATTTGTTGCGGCTGGTCTGGACCCAGGCACATTGCGGGCTGCTGACGACTTTACCGTTTGCGAAGGCACGTTCGCGCTCTGCACCACCGCCAAGTGCACTCCCGTGCCTGGCCGGGAAGGAACGGTTTCCTGTGGATGTGAGGTTAAGACCGGCTATTCTGCGGGCCATGAGTCATGCGAAAAGGCGAAGGAAGTTGATGCTGGGCAGCTCATGTCTCGTTACTACCCGATCAAGTATCACGTCAACTGCTCCAACAGCCGGCCCTGGGCGAACTGCCTGGACAAGCTTTGTACCGAGGATAAGAATAATCCGTCGAAAGCCACTTGCGCCTGCTCCCTGGTGCAGAACCAGGGCGACTACGTCGTGGTTACTCCAAACTATGACGCATCCACTTGCACAACCGGAATTGTGTCCTCTGCGACGGTTCAGCAGTTGGAGCAGATTACCGATTTCCTGAAAACTCAACCGGAACTTAAGCCGTTTCCTATTAAGATCGTAAATCCTCATTAAGCAGGGCGCTAATAACATCCTTCTGGTGCGCCCGCCGATGTTCTCATAGCAAGCAGCAATCTGGAAGATCGCTCTTTTAGAATTGCAGGGTGGACTACCCGGTGATAGGGTCCGATCTATGTTGCCCGGACTATTAATCATTGCGTGTTGGGTTGTGCTGATTCTGTATTGGAACATCAGCGCCCGCTCCATCAAGGCCGCGGCGGAACGCCAGAGCTGGAGCGGCAGATTGGCCAGGGTGCCAGTTTGGCTGGGCTACATTCTGTTTGTCGTGGCGGGGGCGCATCCGTTTGGCACGGTGGTGATACCGCATAGACCTATCGCAGAGTATCTGGGCGTTGCGGTTTGCGGGTTGGGATTGCTCGCAGCGATCTGGTCACGCAAAACGCTGGGAAACGAGTGGAGTAGAGATGTCGAGTTCAAGCGGGAACACAAACTTGTGGAACGGGGGCCATATCGATTGGTGCGTCATCCGATTTATACCAGCCATCTGCTCATGGGTCTGGGAACAGCGATTGCCTCCGGCCTGCTGGTTGCCTTCGTCGGCCTGGTGTTGTTCTTCATTGGCTTTTGGATAAAACTGAAGCAGGAAGAAGCTCTCCTGCTCAAGCACTTTCCGGGTGAGTATCCCGCCTACCAAGCTCGAGTGAAGGCGCTTGTGCCGTTCGTGCTTTAGTTCCGACCAATCTACAACCTGGAACGTCGTCCATCCGCTCATCCCGTGCTGATTGTTAAAGCTTGGTGAACGAACGCCGGTCTAAGCGTTGCATCGCTGCCGCATTTCGGCATAAATAAGCGGCACGAGGAAGGGTTTGGGTATATATTGTTGCGCGCTCAGGATGCTAACAACGAACCTGGCCAAACCAAGAAAGAGAACGACCATGTCAAACCATTTCACCGGACTTAGTCTCGGGCCGCCGCTTGGTGACCAACGCCTTGATCTTTGCGACCTCTACGCTTTCCAGGCACCTGCGGAGGCGGGGAGAACCGTAATCATCCTTAACGCCAATCCCAATGCGGATGCGCTTCATCCCGACGCCATCTATCGGGTCAACATCGATACTGACGGCGACTATCTAACCGACATCGCTTTCAGCTATGTGTTCTCGAAGCCGGCGAACGGCAAGCAGACGGTGAACGTATTCATGGCGAAGGGCGAGGAGTCGCGTTCACCCGAGGCGGTGGGCACCAAAATCATTGCCGATGGCGAGGTCTCCTTCGGCGCCACTCCGAACGTCATTAAGGCAGGTCCTTACACCTTTTTCGCCGGCAGCCGCAGTGACGCATTTTTCTTCGATTTCGACGGGATCAAAAACCTGTTCGATACCAGAGGTAAGCGGAACTTCACCGAGCCTCACCTTGGCGGCAAGTCTCCCTGGACCGGTGTGGATTCGAACACCGAAGCCAATGTCTTTTCAACCGTGATCGAGCTGCCCACCAGCGAACTCAATCCCCAGCCCGAGATCCATATCTGGGGGCGCTGCAGCGTGCGTGAGAACGGTAAGTTGGTTCATGCGGATCGCGCCGGCCATCCCAGCGTCAGTAGTTTTTTCAACACCGACGACACCAAACTGGAATACAACGCCAGCGAACCGGTCAACGATCGCAACCGCTGGCTGGAGATGTTTGTGCACCTGCTGGGGCATACCGGCAACTACACCCGCGAGGAAGCGATCGCCGCCATCGACACGGAACGCACACTTCCGGACGTGCTGAGTTTCGATCCAAAGAAGCCGGCGAAGTACCCCAATGGCCGGGTCTTCACGGACGACGTGATCAACTATCGCCTCGCTTTCCTCACAAAAAATGAGTGTCCACCCACGGGTCTGAAACCTCACACCGACATTCTGCAGGAGTTTCCCTACATCGGCACGCCGCACGCCAAGAAAAACGGATCGTGAAATTGAGCGAGAACGGCCGACGCCAATCAACCGGCCCGGGGCAAAACCCTGGGCCAGTTTCCTTGCATTCACGGCGATCTGTTCATGTGAAGCGCCGGGAGACGATGGAACAGAGACGTCGGGTTCAATGCGGAACACAAACTTGTGGAACGGTGGCGCTAGTGCCATTCGGATTTTGGTCTCCGGTCGACCTGCATCCCAGAGCCGATGATTCTCCTTCCTGCCCCTGTCCGACTCCGGACACCATGTGATGAACCGCAGCCCCGGCACATACGAAGCGCCAGTCATCGTGCTACCCTCATTTGTTTGTCCATCCAGTCGGGGCGTTGCCCTGTCTCTGGATTTACCTTTGGAGCCAATACATGAATTTTCCAACTGCATCGTTTGACGTGTTTCTGAAATCCGCCGCAATATGCTCGCTTGCTTTCACGCTGCTTCCTGCGTCGGCGCAGGAGGCCACAAGCGCGCCCGCGGTTCACGGCATCAACGTCGCCAACATGGACAAGTCGGTCAAGCCGGGCGATAACTTTTACCTCTACTGCAACGGTGACTGGATCAAGAACACACCGATGCCGGCCGATCGCGCGCGCCTCAGCGTGTTCTCGGCGCTCGACGACATTGCGAACAAGAACACAGCCGCCATCATTGAAGAGACCGCCAAAAACGGCGCATCCGGCGATGCCAGCAAGCGCAAGATCGCCGACCTTTACAACTCCTACATGGACGAGAAGACTATCAACGCCAAGGGTGGTGAGCCTCTACAGCCGCATTTGAAGGCGATTGCCGGCATCAGCAACAAGAAAGAGCTGGCCTACGCGATGGGTCAGACCCTGCGCGCCGATGTCGATGCGCTGAACAACACCAACTTCCACACCAATCATCTTTTCGGATTGTGGGTAGCGGGCGGGTTCAACGATCCCGATCACTACGCTCCTTACCTCATCCAGGGCGGCGTGCAGCTTCCCGATCGCGAATACTACCTCTCTGACAGCGAACATATGAAGGAAGTGCGCACCAAGTATCAGGCGCACGTCTCGGCCATGCTGAAGTTGGCCGGGTTCGACAACACGGATGCCCGCGCCGAGAAGATCATCGCGCTGGAGCATGCCATCGCCGAGAAGCACACCAGCCTGGCCGACAACGACGACATCCACAAGGCGAACAACGTGTGGACGATGGCGGACTTCAACAAGAACGCTCCCGGTTTGGATTGGGCGGAATACTTCCGCGGCGCCGGGCTTTCGAAGCAGAAGAGCTTCATTGTGTGGGAGCCGACGGCCTTCGCCGGCGAGTCCGCGCTGGTGGCCTCCGAGTCGCTCGATACCTGGAAGGACTGGCTGGCGTATCACATGATTGAGGACTACTCGTCATTCCTGGCGAGCAACTTCGCCGACGAGCGCTTCGACTTCTTCGGCAAGACCTTGCAGGGAGCGCCGCAACAGCGTCCGCGGTGGCAGCGCGCGGTGGCCATCGTGAACCGCGAGCTCGGCGACGACGTGGGCCAGATCTATGCGCAGAAATACTTCTCGCCCGAAGCGAAGTCGCAGGCCCAGGCCATGGTGTCGAACATCATCGCCGCCTTCCGCAAGCGCATCGAGGCGCTCGACTGGATGGATCCCAAGACCAAGGCCGAGGCCCAGGAAAAGCTCACGACGCTCTACGTCGGCATCGGCTATCCCGAGACCTGGATTGACTACTCGGCATACGAGGTCAAGTCTGACGATCTCTTCGGTAACATGTGGCGCGGCGGACTGTTCGAGTATCACCGCCAGGTTAACCGACTGGGTCAGCCAGTCGATCGCCATGAGTGGTCGATGGATCCGCAGACCGTGAACGCCGTCAACCTGCCACTGCAGAACGCGCTGAACTTCCCGGCTGCCATTCTGCAGCCGCCGTTCTTCGATCCCAAAGCTCCGGCCGCGCACAACTATGGTGCGATCGGATCGGTGATCGGCCACGAGATCAGCCACACCTTCGACACCGAAGGCAGCACCTTCGATTCGAAGGGCCGCCTGCGTGATTGGTGGACGCCTGCCGACCTTGCACATTTCGAAGCGGCAACTGCCAAGCTGGCAGCGCAGTACGACACCTACCAGCCTTTTCCTGACCTGCATGTGAACGGCAAGCAGACGCTGGCGGAAAACATCGCCGACGTCGCCGGCATTGCGGCCTCGCATGACGGCTACAAGGCATCGCTCGAGGGCAAGGCTGCACCGGAACAGGATGGCTTCTCGGGCGACCAGCAGTTCTTCATCGCCTTCGGACAGAACTACGCGTCCAAGTCGCGTGACGCAGCGCTGCGTCAGCAGGTGATGGTCGATCCGCATTCGCCGGCCGAGTACCGTGCCGACACGGTGCGGAACATCGATGCCTGGTATTCATCGTTCGACGTGAAGCCGGGCGAGACGTTGTATTTGGCGCCCGACCAGCGAGTGAGGATCTGGTAAGAGAAGCCTTGTTTCAGGGCACGGCTTCAGCCGTGCCTTTTTTTCGTTTTGGCTGAAAGCGCGGACGCCATCGAACTAAGTCTCGCTTCGCGAGAGTCGATCGACGCCGTCATCTGTCCAACCCGAACCCCTAAGAGCTCGTGTCCTGGCATAGAACCCAGCCGCTCCCGCACAATCGCGTCCGTTACCTCGCCAATCTCCCTAGAAGCTGATCCGCAAGGGCTTATAAATTTTTTTCATATGCCCTGCGTCTCAATGTCGCTGACTTCCCGCTCTGAACATGATCTAATTCTCTCCAGGCCCTGCTCTGGGAATGGGAACGGTTCCAAGGAGTTGGCCGGATTTTGTGTCGCCGGGGAGCGCTCCTGCATCAAAGTGTTCAAGACGTGCTCTTGCGAGCGCAGAACCTGAAAAAGGTCTTTCGCTCGGGTAATTCGGATTTAGTGCTCTTTGAGAAGTTGTCATTCGAAGTGCGGACCGGCGAGATGCTGGCCATTGTTGGCGAGTCTGGTACGGGCAAAAGTACCTTGCTTCACATACTCGGAGCGCTTGATAGCGCTTCCGAAGGTGACGTATACTTCGCCCAACTTGAGCTCGGCCGCCTCTCCGAAGAAGGTGCTGCGGAATTTCGCAGCCGGGAGCTTGGGTTTGTCTGGCAGTTTCATTATTTACTGCCAGAGTTTACGGCTCTGGAGAATGTCGCCATGCCCTTGCTGATGCGAGGCATGAGACGACACGACGCCGAGCAGCAAGCTCTGCACTGGCTGCAGGAAGTTAGTTTAGCGGACCGTGCCAGTCATCGGTCCGGGGAGTTGTCTGGTGGAGAACAGCAGCGGGTAGCGCTGGCCCGTGCGCTGATCACCGGGCCAAAGATCCTGATGGCAGACGAGCCTACAGGCGACCTTGATAACCGGACAGCGGAAGCAGTCTTTAATTTGATCGCCAGGTTACATTGCGACTACCGTCTAACCTCGCTCATCGTCACTCACAATCTTGGGTTTGCGCGTCAGTGCGACCGCGTGTTGCGCCTGGAACGTGGGCGGGTGACCGAGGTGTCGCCGCAATCCTTATCGGCGTAGGAAACCTACTGCGCACGATTGGGTTTATAGGATTTGAAAGGGCACGGGCTTTAGCCCTTAAGATTTGAAAGGGGCATAGCTTTAGCTGTGCCGAGCGCGGGCAGAAGAAATGGGCGTTAGCCCTCGAGTATTTCGCATTCAAGGGTAGGGTTAGTTTCAAAGCAGGGTGAAGACGGCACGGCGGAAGCCGGGCCCCTTCAAGTCAAAGAGATCGGTTCCCGTATAACCTAGGGAGCCGGCGGTGACGGGCACAGTCTGGCAACGGAGCCCGGCAGGAGCAAAAATTCCAGCCGTGTTCTTGGAGAGGTTTCATGTTTGAACGGTACACGGAAAAGGCCCGGCGCGTAATCTTCTTCGCACGCTACGAGGCCAGTCAGTTTGGTTCTCCATACATTGAGACGGAGCACCTGCTGCTGGGCTTGCTGCGGGAAGACAAGGCGCTGACGAATCGGTTCCTTCGGTCCCATGCTTCGGTTGAGTCGATCCGCAAACAGATCGAGGGCCACACTACCATCCGGGAAAAGGTTTCCACCTCCGTGGACCTGCCCCTTAGCAATGAGTGCAAGCGCGTGCTGGCGTATGCCGCCGAGGAAGCTGAGCGGCTGTCGCACAAACATATTGGTACTGAACACTTGTTGTTAGGGCTGTTGCGCGAAGAGAAATGCTTCGCGGCTGAAATTCTGCACGAGCGCGGATTGCGCCTGTCGACCATTCGCGAAGAGCTGGCACGCACCTCGCAGGAGAAAGCTGCTCCATCGCAGCGCTCACGCGAGTCTTCCCTGCTCTCTGAGTTCTCTCGCGACCTGACCCAGGCCGCCATGGACAACCAGCTCGATCCGCTGGTGGGCCGTGATAGCGAGCTGGAGCGCGTTATCCAGATCCTGTGCCGCCGCACCAAGAACAATCCGGTGCTGATCGGTGAGCCCGGCGTCGGCAAGACTGCCATCGTCGAAGGCCTGGCTCAGCGCATCGCCGACGGCGAAGTGCCGTCGTTCCTGGCCGACAAACGCATCCTGGCTCTGGACCTCTCGCTGATCGTCGCGGGCACCAAGTATCGCGGCCAGTTTGAAGAGCGCCTGAAGACCATCATGAAGGAGTTGATGGAGTCGCAGAACTCCGTCATCTTCATCGATGAGTTGCACACGCTGGTAGGCGCCGGATCCGCCGAGGGTTCGCTCGACGCCGCCAACATCCTGAAGCCCGCCCTCTCGCGCGGCGAGATTCAATGCATCGGCGCAACCACGCCCGCTGAATATCGCAAGTCGATCGAGAAGGACCGCTCGCTGGAGCGTCGCTTCCAGGCCGTTAAGGTTCCGCCTCCGAACGAGGCCGATGCCGTCAAGATTCTGTTTGGCATCAAGGAGCGCTACGAAAAGTTTCACGCCGTCACGTATACCGACGAGGCCATCAATTTCTCGGTGTCGCACTCGAACCGGTACCTGCCCGATCGCTTCCTGCCCGATAAGGCAATCGATCTGGTGGACGAAGCCGGCGCGCGTGTAAAGCTTCGCCAGACCTCCCTGCCCGAGGACATCACCGAGGTGCAGAAGCGGATCAAGTTCATCGTGCATCGCATGGAGAACGCCATTGCGAATCACGAATTTGAAAAGGCCCGCTTCTACTCGGACGAGGAACGCAAAGAGCGCGAGAACCTGCGCGCCCTGCGCGAGAAGTACCACCTCGATGAGTCCTCGACTGGCGTTGTCGGCCGCGAAGATATCGAAGACGTGGTCTCGCGCTGGACCGGCGTACCCATCGCTTCCATTAAGGAAGAAGAGAGCCAGAAGCTGCTTCGCATCGAAGAAGAGCTGCACAAGCGGGTGATCTCGCAGGACCGCGCTATCTCGGCGCTGGCCCGCGCGATTCGCCGCTCGCGTGCCGGCCTGAAGAGCCCGAACCGTCCCATCGGTTCCTTCCTCTTCTTGGGTCCCACTGGCGTCGGCAAGACCGAAGTCGCTCGTACGCTGGCGCAGTTCATGTTCGGCAGCGAGAAGTCGCTGGTGCGCTTCGACATGTCGGAGTTCATGGAGAAGCACTCGGTCTCCAAGCTGATCGGTTCGCCTCCGGGATACGTGGGCTACGAAGAAGGCGGTCAACTGACCGAGCGTGTGAAGCGCGCGCCCTACTCGGTCGTCCTGCTGGACGAAGTCGAGAAGGCGCACCCCGATCTTTTCAACATCCTGTTGCAGGTGTTTGAAGATGGGCAGCTCACCGACGGGCTGGGCAATACCGTCGACTTCAAGAACGCCATCATCATCATGACCTCGAACATCGGCGCGCGTCATTTGCAGAAGCGCACCGGCCTGGGCTTCCAGGCAGAGCTTGACGAGAACACCTCGACCAAGGTCGAGGACATGGTGCGGAACGAGGTGAAGCGCACCTTCAATCCGGAGTTCCTCAACCGTCTGGATGAAGTGATCATCTTCGGCGCACTGACCGAGGTCGACCTGATCCAGATTGTCGAACTGATGGTGCAGCAGCTGAACACCAACCTGGCGCAGCGCTCGATTACCGTGACCGTGACGGAAGAAGCCCGCAAGTGGATCCTCGACAAAACCGTCGTCGATCGCACCTACGGCGCTCGCCCGCTGCGGCGCGCCTTGCAGAAGTACATCGAGGACCCGCTGTCGGAGGCCCTCATCCAGGGCACCTTCCAGCAGCGGCCGGCGTTTATCGAGGTTTACCTTGATAACGATCAGCTCTTCTATCGCCCGGTGGGCGAGGAGAAGACGGAAGGGGTTCTGCTGTACAGCAGCTAGCTGTCGGCTATCGGCTAAAGCAGATCTCAAAGGGGGGGGAGCGGCAACGCTTCCCCCTTTTTGCATTTTGGCAATTACGGTGCTTACATAATGTTATTGATATTACTTAAATACAATGTAAGAATGAATAAAACATTTTACATATTGGGAGGGTCATATGGCGGTCGCCACCAAGAGCAAACTGAAAGTAGCCGACGAAGTGTGGGCCATTGCCGCTTTATTGCAGTATGAGAATCCCAAGCGCGAAGACTTCACGATCGAGGAGATCATGGACCGTGCCCGCAAAGAGAAGCTTACGGATCTGCTGAGACCGGGATTTTACGTTCATGTGATCCAGCACTGCGTGGCCAATCGTCCACCCAATCCAGGCGCATATCGCATCCTTTTTGAAACCGCCCCCGGTCGTCGCCGGCTTTTTCGGCAAGGCGATCGGTTTCACCCTGCGCGGGAAGCAGGAAAGATAACTCCGCTGCGACAAGATCTACCAACCCGTTTTGCCGATCTGTTGGATTGGTACCGGGAGTGGTCATCCCATTCGCTCCAGGCTCCTGCCGAGGCGGACCCTCTCCTGCGTTTGCGGAATTCGGGCCGGAAACTTTGGTCTGATGAACATGCTGACGACTACGTGCGGCGCCTGCGCGAGGGTTGGGAATGAGCCGCATCTTCTGGGACACCAACATCTACATTTATCTTTTCGAGAATTACGGTGAATTCTCAAGGCAGGCTGTGAACCTTCGCGAGAAGATGCTGGCGCGCGGAGACCTCTTGCTCACTTCTGCCCTCACCCTGGGCGAGGTCCTGGTTAAGCCGATGGAGCGAGGAGATGAGAGATTGTGCGAGGAATACGAAAAAGCAATCACGGCGACCTCTTTACTTCTGCCCTTCGACGTGAAAGCCGGGAAGGTATATGCCGCCTTGCGGCAGGATCGTACGCTGCGGGCGCCAGACGCGCTTCAATTGGCCTGCGCCGCAGTGGCGGGCTGCGATCTGTTCGTCACCAATGATCGGCACTTGCAAGGGAAGACCGTGCCGGGTATTCACTTCATCGTACCGCTCAATCAGGTTCCACTGTAAGCGAAAGTGAGACTCGGCATCGCCCGGTGAGTTCGCGCATCATACAATTTGAATATGGAGCTACTCGTCTACACCGCGTACTGGTGCCCCGACTGCCGCACCGCCAAGCGCTTCCTGGAGAAAAACAGCATTCCGTACACCGAGGTCGACATCGAGAAAACGCCTGGCGCGGCAGAGGAACTCATTCGCCAGACGGGCAAACGCGCGATCCCGCAGTTCGTCATCGATGGCAAATGGGTGCAGCCCTACCGCCCCGGCGAGGGCTTCCTGTACGAGGAGATGTCGGAGCTACTGGGCGTAGTCGACGAGGGCTGACCTCAGCTTTCACTGACACCCGACCGTTAATTTCCCTTGATCGTCATCCAGAGTTTCTGTTAGACGTTGTGGTCATCTTTAAGGACCCCAGGGTTGTCGTCATCCCTCTTCGATAAGGAGCGGCACCAGCGTGTGTTTTTCAGCGACGGCGAACTTTGTTGGCAGCGGAGTTCTGACCACCATCGGCGTCGCCACACTCGCCAAGGTCAAGCATCGCCGGGAACTGCTTTTCGCAGCGCTGCCCACCCTGTTTGCCTTGCACCAGTTTATTGAGGGCTTCGTCTGGCTGGGGATGGATGGGATTCTGCGGCCGGTAGTCGCGCACGACATGGGCGCGGCGTTTATGTTGTATGCGCAGGGGCTCCTGCCTTTCCTGCTGCCGCTCAGTGTCTTCCTGTTCGAGCCCGATGTCCGAAGCCGCAGACGCATGCTGCCGTTCGCAATTCTAGGCGGAGCGTTGACGCTTTATATTTTGTGGGCGCTGACTGCGTACACAACGCAAGTCTCTGTCTGGGGCAACAGCCTGGTCTATATCAACCAGGCGACTAACAATACGTTGGTTGCCGTCCTTTATGTCATTGCGACGTGCGGTTCGCTGTTCTTTTCGAAGATACGGATGATGGTGATTTTCGGCGCGGCCAACCTGGCGATCCTGCTGACCGTAATGGTCGTCAAGCGATACGCCTTTACATCGCTGTGGTGCGCTTATGCTGCGGTGGCAAGCGTGATCATCCTCATCTACTTCTGGAGAAGCCATCCCGACCGGCCGTTCCTGTACGCGCAATAATCCCTGGCTACTCATTCACTTCGTACAGCGCACGGACTGCGTTCACGCCGGCCGGCGGCTCTGCTTTCTTCCCTTCACCCATCCCGGCTCGCGGACAAACTCCTCTTCCAAACGCCGCATGCGCGCCGCCATTACCTGCGACCGTCCGAGGTAGCCAACCGGCTTCCCCGGATCTTCCCAGCTGCATACCGGCAGTCGCCCCACGTTGGAGCGCAGCATGCGCGAAGCCGCATCGTAGAGAACTTCCTTCGGATAGGTGACAACCGGATTGGTTGAGCCCGCCTCGAGAACAGTCATACTCCCGGACGAATCTTTCTCCAACGCGCGCATGATGTCGGCGCGCGTGATGATCCCGGCCAGCCTGCCATTCGCATCAACGATGAACACGCCCTGATGATGCGTCACGGCCGGATCACGTTTGGTGATGCGTTCAGCCAGCTCGGCTACCCGCATGGTCACCGGAATTACATCGAACTCTTTCGCCATGGTCTCGCCCACCGTGACCTGCTGGAAGACATCGGGCTCGTAATCCTGGTGAATGTGCAAGCCGCGCCGCGCCAGCTTCTCCGTCATGATGGAGTTCTTCGCGTAGTGAACGGCGATGGCATCGGCGATCACGGTCACCAGCATCAGCGGCAGCACCGAGTTGTAGTCGCGCGTGATCTCGAAGGCGAAGATGATGAACGTGAATGCTGCTCGTGACGCCGCTCCGAACACTGCTCCCATGGCGACGAGTGCGAACGCGCCCGGCGAGAGATGCGCTGCAGGCCAGATCTTGTCCACAAGCATCGCGAACACAGAGCCCATGGCTGCGCTGGCCATAAACATGGGCGCCAGCAGACCTCCCGAAGTTCCCGAGCCCAGCGAGATGACCAGCGCAGCCGACTTGAAAATCATCACCGCCAGCAGGCCGCCCAGCAGCATCCGGGCATTCAGAATGTCGGAGATGGTGTCGTAGCCCACGCCCAGTACTCGCGGCACGAAGTAGCCGATGATGCCGAGGCCGAGCGCGCCGATGGCGGGCCACCACATTTCGTGAATCGGCAGTTTCTCGAACTGGTCTTCCACCCAATACAGCAGTCTGCTGAAGCCCAGGGCGGCGATCCCGCAGAGAACGCCCAGCACAAGATAGAAAGGCAACGCGTGCGGCAGGCCGAAGTCGAGTGCACCCACCTGGAACATCGCTCCCGGACCCATGAGCCGGAAGTGCACGCTGGTTGCGAGCGTGCTGGCGATGACCAGAGGAATAAACGAGCGCGACTTGAATTCGAAGAGCAGCAACTCGATGGCGAGAATCACGCCCGCAATCGGCGTACTGAAGGTCGCAGCCATGCCCGCCGCGGCGCCGCAGGCCAGCAGGACTTTGCGCTCAGCAGCGGTGGTGTGCATCACTTGCCCGACCAGCGATCCGATGGCCCCCCCGGTCTGGATGATTGGGCCTTCCGCGCCGAACGGGCCGCCGGTTCCGATGGCGATCGCGGCCGAGATCGGCTTCAGTATGGCGACCTTCGGCTCAATGCGGCTGCGGTTGATCAGCACCGCTTCCATCGCCTCAGGTATACCGTGTCCGCGGATTTTGTCGGAGCCGTAGCGCGCCATGATGCCTACGATGATTCCGCCGATCACCGGAATCACGATGACCCATAGCCCGAGATGGTTCTCGCGCGCACTGCGAAAGACGAACGAGAATTTACGGTAAAAGGCGATATTGGTGAACAGGCCGATCAGGTTGTACAGCAGGTAGGCAATGATCCCCGCCGTGATGCCGATCGCGGCCGCCAGCAGCGAGACCATGCCGGTGCGAAATTTGGCTTCCTGCGCAATCGGGCTGTCGGTCGACTGCTCGTCGGGATTCAGCGGGTTCAACCCGTCCACGCCCAGGGTCTCAATACGTTGTGTCATGGAATTACGCCGCCCTCTTTCTTGCTAATTTGGGTTTACGCGCGCCTTTGGCGACAGCAGGCCGAGTGGTGAGCTTACGCAGTGTGGCGACCAGCGATGGTGCGGCTGACCGCAACTCAGCTCGCATGTGGCGGGTCAGCTCAGTCAGCACACGATCTCCCTGTGCCGTGAGCTGCACGTGAACCTCGCGCCGGTCGCTTTCGCCGCGCGTCCGGGTAATCAAGCCCTTCTTTTCCATGCGGTCCACCAGTTCCACCGCGCTGTGATGCTGTATCTGGAGCCGCTCGGCCAGGTAGGCGATGCGCGGCTCTTCCCCGTCGGGTACGCCCTTGACGGCCAGCAGGAGCTGATGCTGCTGCGGCTCGATGCCGTCTGCGCGGGCGGCCTGCTCGCTGATGTGCAGGTAACGGCGCACCTGGTAACGGAACTCGGCCAGCGCCTGGTAGTCAAACAGCTTGATGTGTGAAGTCTTGTTCATAGACGTATCGCTATACGACTATATCGTACTACGATATTT
Source organism: uncultured Acidobacteriaceae bacterium (assembly GCA_963819055.1). Lineage (GTDB taxonomy): Bacteria > Acidobacteriota > Terriglobia > Terriglobales > Acidobacteriaceae > Bog-257. Next base: position 287,890 of record CAWFUT010000047.1, read on the forward strand.
ATTTGGATGCGGGAAAAGACGAAGAGGTCGCAATGGAGACACCCTGCGGCAGGTTTGAAGGGGCGGAAGGTTTTGAAGGGGCGCAGCTTTAGCTGCGCCGTCAAGGTCTTACTCAAAGGCAGAGCCGGCTTCAGCCGGCGGCAGCCTTGTCGCCCCTGAAGGGGCTTGAGCTTCATGTCGACACCTACCCCGCCGTAAACGGCGGGGCTATCCTGTGTCGCGTCTACGACGCTTGAGCTGGGCATGTGTGTCTCTCCTGCGGCTCTCTCCGCCCTACGCCAAAGGATGGCGTAGAGCGGGGACCCAGGTTCCGAGACCTAAGCGAGCAGCGATTGGCGAAGCGCGGCCTTCCGGTACAATGGAGAGTTTCGCACTCATCCCCAGACCTGTTCGCTACAAGGAGTTCCCTGTGATCGCACGCTACACCCGCCCGGAGATGGGCCGCATCTGGAGCGACCAGAACAAGTTTCAGACCTGGCTCGAGGTTGAGATCGCCGCGACGGAAACCCTCGCCGAGGCCGGGCTGGTGCCGCTGTCTGCGGCCAAAGCCATGCGCGAGAAAGGCGGTTTCGACCTCGATCGCATCAACCAGATCGAAGCCGAGGTGAAGCACGATGTCATCGCCTTCACCACCGCCGTGGCTGAGAAGGTTGGACCGGAGTCCCGCTGGCTGCACTATGGCCTCACCTCGAACGACGTTGTGGATACGGCGCAGGCACTATTGGTGAAGCAGGCCTCGGCGATCATCCGCGAAGATCTCAAGAAGTTTGCCGAGGTCTTGAAACGTCGCGCCTGGGAATTCAAAGACACTCCGGCCATGGGCCGCACCCACGGTATTCACGCGGAGCCCATCACCTTCGGCCTGAAGCTGGCAAATTGGTACTCCGAGATGCAACGCAATATCGAGCGCTTCGAGATGGCGTCAGAGCAGATGCGGGTCGGCAAGCTCTCGGGCGCAGTCGGCAACGCCGCGCACCTGGAGCCGGAGTACGAAGAGGCCATCTGCAAGCGACTGGGACTGAATGTCGCTGCCGTTTCGTCGCAGGTGATCCAGCGCGACCGTCATGCCTTTTACGTTGCGACGCTGGCGGTCATCGTTTCGACGCTCGATAAGATCGCCACCGAGATCCGTCACCTGCAGCGCACTGAAGTCCGCGAAGCAGAGGAGTTTTTCAGCGAGAAGCAAAAGGGCTCGTCGGCCATGCCGCACAAGCGCAATCCGGTCACCTGCGAACAGATCAGCGGATTGGCGCGCGTGGTGCGGGCGAATGCGCAAGCCGCATTCGAGAACGTGCCCCTGTGGCATGAGCGCGACATCTCGCATTCGTCGGTCGAGCGCGTGATTCTGCCCGACTCGACAATTCTGGTCGACTACCTCTTGCAAAAATCGACGAACCTGGTCGACACACTGCTGGTTTATCCGAAGCGCATGCTGCGCAACCTGGAGTCGACCGGCGGGCTGGTGTTCAGCGGGCAGCTGCTGCTCGATCTGGTGGAAGCCGGGGTATTGCGCGAGGACGCTTATCGCCTGGTGCAGGCGAATGCGATGCGAGCCTGGAAGGATGAGCTTAATTTCCGCGATCTCATCATGAGCGATCCGGAGATCACGGCGAAGGTGAAGCGCGAGACACTGGAGCATGCCTTCGACCTGAAGCGACCGTTGCGCAACGTGGACAAGATCTTCGGCAGAGTTTTTGCAGGCGAGCTCCCGGAATCGATCAAGAAGTAATGACAATCGGCCTTCGGCTGCCCTCGCCGAGGCTGCGGTTATGCATGCTCTGCAGCGACTTGGGAACGACTGCACACTGGATGGTGAGCTAGATCACTTCGGCATCCCGCTCTGCCACGGGAAAATAAAGCGCAGTAGCCTCCCAAACGGGTCTTGTGCCGCAGCTTTGCGGACGACGACTCGAATCCTATTGGCCCTCCCAAAAAAGCACGACCGCTTCCGCCGAACGACCGCCCGGCTCAGCACACCCATGCTCTGCCGCCTCTCGGCCGTTGAACGAGGACGGCCGCATACGGAAGTCAATCAGGTACTGACACTTGAATGATGGGAGACACGGGATGACCTCGAAGAGTTGGGCCTTTTTCGCCCTCAGTCTGATGTTCTGTGTTGTTTGCGCCGGCTGCGGTTCCCTCCACGAACTCGGCAGGACCAATAACAATCGCAGTCTCAACGTTACCGATCGGCACCGTGGGCTCGTCCTACAGCTACTCGATGCCCGCTAGTGGCGGAACACCACCTTATGTTTGGACGGTAACCTCGGGCACACTTCCAGCCGGCCTGGCGCTGAGTACGAAAGGCACGATCCATGGAACTCCGGTCGCATCAGGCACCACGAACTTCAGCGTGACAGCTCAAGACTCGGAGGCGGTTCCAGTCACAGCCTCCGCGACGTTCAGCCTAAGCGTCGAATCGGAGCTGGTGGTAACCAGCATCTCACTTTCATCGGGGACAGAGGCTGTTCCTTACACGGCGAATTTACAGGCGGCGGGTGGGGCGGCTCCATACACATGGTCCCTCTTGAGCGGAGAATTGCCTTCCGGTCTCAACCTCAGCCAGGCGGGCGTGATTTCCGGAACACCCAATTCGAGCGGTACGTCGATGTTCAGCGTACAGGTAACGGATTCGGAGTCGAGCGTACAAACCGCGATCGCACAATTGCAGATCACAGTGAATCCGCAATAAGGGCGATACCAGCTTGCTAGAAACGACGGAGCTTCAAACGCAGAGTGAACGTACGGAACTCCTCCGTGACGTTGTGGTCTAGATGATGACCGTTTCCCGGTACTCGCCATACACATGCCGCATGGCGTCAGAGATTTCGCCGACGGTCGCATCTGCTTCGACGGCTTCGACGATCACAGCCATTAGGTTGGTCGTGTTTTTAGCGGCCTCCTCCACGCGTTTCACAGCAGCTGACCATCTTGCCTGATCGCGACGTCCACGCACCGCTCTCAGACGCTCCACCTGTTTGCGCTCTAATGACTCGTCGATATGCTGCAACGGAATCGGCTTCTCCTGTTCCAGTTCGAATGAGTTGACGCCGACCACCAGCGCTTCTTTATGGTCGACCGCGCGCTGATATTCGTAGGCGGCGTTCTGGATTTCCTGCTGTACGAAGCCGCGCTCGATGGCTTTCAACATGCCGCCCATGGCGTCAATCTTTTCGATATAGCCGAGGGCGTTGCTCTCGATCTGATTGGTCAGCGACTCGACGTAGTACGAACCCGCCAGCGGGTCGATGGTCTGTGCGGCGCCGGATTCGTAAGCCACGATCTGCTGCGTGCGCAGCGCAATGCGCGCGGACTGCTCGGTTGGCAGCGCCAGCGCCTCATCGAACGAATTCGTATGCAGCGACTGCGTTCCGCCCAGTACGGCGGCCATCGCCTGCAGTGCGGTGCGCACGATGTTGTTCTCCGGCTGCTGCGCCGTCAGCGTCGAGCCCGCTGTCTGGGTATGGAAGCGCAGCATCATCGACTTGGGATTCTTCGCCTTGAAGCGGTCGCGCATGATGCGAGCCCACATGCGACGCGCGGCGCGGAACTTCGCGACCTCCTCGAGGAAGTTGCTATGCGCGTTAAAGAAGAATGACAAACGCGGAGCGAACTTGTCGACATCCAGCCCGGCATCGATCGCCGCCTGCACGTAGGTCATGCCGTTGGCCAGTGTGAATGCCACTTCCTGCACGGCCGTCGAGCCGGCTTCGCGCATGTGATAACCGGAGATCGAGATGGTGTTCCACTCGGGCACATGCTGGTTGGCGTAGGAAAAGATGTCGGTAATGATGCGCATCGCCTGCGCGGGCGGGTAGATATACGTTCCGCGGGCGATGTACTCCTTCAAGACGTCGTTCTGAATTGTTCCCGAGAGCTTGGGAAGAGCGCACCCGGTGCGTTGCGCGGTGACAATGTAGAGCGCCAGCAGAATCGATGCGGTCGCGTTGATCGTCATCGAGGTGGAGACCTTTTCCAGGTTGATGCCGTCGAACAGCCGCATCATGTCCTCGATGGAATCGATGGCCACGCCCACCTTGCCAACCTCTCCCATGGAGAGCGGGTTGTCGGAATCGAGGCCGATCTGCGTCGGCAAATCGAAGGCAACGCTCAGGCCGGTGGTTCCCTGGCTCAGCAGATACTTGTAACGCCGGTTGGATTCGTCCGCATCGCCCATGCCGGCGTACTGTCGCATGGTCCAGAGGCGGCCGCGATACATGGTGGCCTGGACGCCGCGGGTGTAGGGGAATTGTCCTGGGAAGCTTACGTCACGGTCGTAATCCCACTGCTCAAGGTCGCTTGCGGTGTACAGCGGATGAACAGGAATGTGTGAGGAAGTCTCCTGGGTTTGCGCCGGTTTCGCTGGTGCTGCACTTTTCGTTTCAGGCATGAATGAAGTCCCTCGCTCCAAACAGTAATTTTGCGCCGAGGGTAGGCGAATGCACTATGACGTGGATCACATGCGCACGTCGCAACGCTTCGATGGGCGACGCTACTTTCGTCGCCGCGCTCTCCAGAACGAACTCGCGCCGAAATAGGTGAAAATGACGGCAAAAAACGCGGCCAGCAGCATTTTTCCGGAACCAGAACTGCTTCCATGCCGGTACTCGCGGACGGCAGCTCCGGCGCCCACCAGTGCGAGTAGCAGGAAGAGCAGGCCGGTGACCTCCAGCCAGAGAACGTGCGCTACCCGGCCAACGTTGCCGGCCGTGACTCTGCCTGCGTTGTAGCAAGCTCTGACCACGCGATTCTTGCCGGTTCTGGTGCCCGCTACCCGCAAGAAGGCACGGCCGTGCCGGCTGAGATTACCCGACGGCAAGCGTTTCCTTTCCGCGACGTAAGAGTTTTGACCTTCGACGACGCACCCAGAACATCATTTTATCAGCCGTTACCCACGGTCGCGACTGCGCAGAAGGCGTTGCGACTGCCAAACTTCTTTGCTTTCATAGCATCTAACTTAGTACAACCGCGGGTTCGGCGGCGGAAACAAGCTTTCACAGCACTTACAACTGTGCGAAGATTTTGTTATCGGACTAGCCATTAAGGTCAGGTGGAGACGTGGACAAGCGACTAAAAAGCATGATGAAGGAGTTGGGTGACGCTATCAACAACTCGCTTTCCGATTCGGACGAGATTGCCGATGTGATTTCGCGCATCAAAGCCGGTGGGTACGACGTGTTCGTTATGCTGGAAGCCACCATCGGATTCAATTCGCAGAGCGAAGACGAAGCCGAGGACGCATTGTCCACGACTACGCGCTCCGCTACCGAGTTCGAGATGACTTCGCAGGATTTGAAGTTCCTGAAGTCACTGCGTATCAGCGTAGGGGAAGAACGCTAAGCAGCCGCCACCGCAATCACCGTGAGCGGGCAAGGCGGTGTGCTAAGATTCGACTTTTCTGGGGTGGCATGATTCGTTCCAATGCGCGTCCTACAAGCGTCAGGCAGTTCAACACAATCTGTAAGAACGTTTGCGTGCGGGGCATCACCGGATGAGAGACACCCTGGGAGTGCTATTAGCGGGAGGAGCAGGTGAACGTCTTTATCCCCTGACCCGCGATCGCGCCAAGCCGGCCGTCACTTTCGGCGGCATCTACCGCATCATCGATATCACCCTCTCCAACTGCATCAACTCCGACCTGCGCCGGGTCTACATTCTGACGCAATACAAGGCGCTGTCGTTGAATCGCCACATCCGCGAGGGCTGGGGAAATATTGTTGGTCGCGAGCTCGGCGAATTCATCGAGATCCTGCCGCCGATGAAGCGGGTCAGCGAAAACTGGTACATGGGAACCGCCGATGCCGTTTACCAGAACATCTACTCCATAGGCTCGGAGCAGCCGAAGCACGTCCTCATTCTTTCCGGCGATCATATCTACAAGATGAATTACGACCTGATGCTGCGCCAGCATCGGGATTCCGGAGCCGATGTCACGATTGCGACCATCCTGATTGAGCCCAACGAAACCAAGCATTTTGGCGTGGTCGAAATTGATCGCACCGGCCGGGTCGTTGGCTTCCAGGAGAAGCCGGAACAGACGGATCTACGCTCGCCCTACAACCCGCGCATGGTTTCGGGCTCGATGGGGATTTACTTGTTCAACACCGATGTGCTGATTCCGGTCTTGCTGAAGGACGCCGAAGATCCGAACTCGCGTCACGACTTCGGCCACAACGTTTTGCCCCGGATGCTGGAGGACTACAAGGTCTATTCCTTCAACTTCATCGACGAGAACAAGAAGGAAGCGCTGTACTGGCGGGACGTAGGCACGCTGGAAGCGTATTACGAAGCCAACATGGATTTGGTGTCAGTCGCGCCAGTGTTCAACCTGTATGACTCGGCGTGGCCCATCCGCACGCACATGCGTCAATATCCGCCGGCAAAGTTTGTCTTCAACGATCCGGGCCGCACCGGCGAAGCCAAGGACTCGATGGTATCGATGGGTTGCATCATCTCCGGCGCCATGGTCAGCAACAGCGTGCTCTCACCCGATGTGCGTGTGAACTCTTACGCACATGTTGAGAACAGCATTCTCTGCTCGCATGTGAATGTCGGCCGTCACTGCCGCATTCGCAAAGCTATTCTTGATCGCGACGTGCAGGTTCCCGAAGGCACCGTTATTGGCTATGACACCGAAGCCGATCGGCAGAAGTATCACGTCACCGACAGCGGCATCACGGTGGTGACCCGCGATTACTCGCTGTTTGAGAATCCGATCACGGTGGATTACTTCACCTCGGAGTAGTGGCTTTAAGGCAGGGTAAAGAACCGTGCGTAGCTAGGCGATTCATATTTACCTGGCCTTGTCATTGATCGCCACCCGAGGTAACTTCCTTTCCTGTATCTCACGCCTCGAAAAGGCACCTCACGTGACCGCTCAGGCAGCGCGCAAACTCTCGACCGAACCCAAGCTCGGCGTCGGCGTGATACTTTGCGCGTGTTCCTGGACTGCGGTGTTGCTCTTCATCAACCGCGGCCTCTTCCGTAACCGGCTGATCGAAACCGGCGACCAGGCCACAATCCTGTTCCAAGTCCGCAACGCGCAGCTCTTTCACGAACTGCTGGGCAATTACTCGCGCTGGCTCTTTCATCATCCCGGGCCCGCCTTCTTCTACATCCTGGCGCTCGGCGATCTGCTCTTCCGCCGCTGGCTTCCTCTTTGCCCGCAGCCGATGAACAGCGTCTACCTGACTCTGCTGCTTCTGAACGTAGTCCTGCTGTTTACTTCGATCTGGATTCTTGCCCGGCATTCCCGCTCGACGCTCTTTCTTCCGGTGGCCGTCCTGCTGTGCCTGTGGACTGTTTACGTCATTAACCGCACGTACGGACCGGTAGCCACCACCGACGTCTGGATGCCGTACGCCGTCTTGTTCGTCTTCCTGCTGTTCAGCGTCACCTGCGCCACGGTTGCGTCCGGCGAAGCCAGAGACCTGCCCCTCATGGTCATTTGCGCCGGCTTGCTGGCCCACGCTCACGTCGCCCAGCTATTGTTTGTCGCGGTTCTGTGCGCCGCCGCCCTGGCGCTTCTCTACTGGAACCTCGGCCACAACTCTTTGCTGAAAAATTTCTTCCGGGGCAACCAGCGGATATTGATTGCCAGTGGCGCTCTGCTGGTGCTGTTCATCACTCCCATCCTCATCGAATCGGCAACTGGGCACCCCAACAACCCGCAGAAGATTCGAACTTATCTTGCCGAACATCGCGGCGAACACAACCCTCTGCTCGACGCCATCAAGTACCAGATCACGTTCTTCACCTTCACTCAGAGTCCCGAGACCAGCGTCGGCAACTCCGATTTGCCTCGGCTGCTCGGGAACGCGGCCAGGAATGGTTACGTTCTGTGCTACTGGATCATGGCCTTCGCCCTTGCTCTCGCGGCCATGATCTTGTGGCCAAGAGCTTCTCCCGATGCCCGCCGCTTCTGCCTGTATCTTATCGGCGAAGCGCTTCTGATCTCGTTGTTATTTCTGTATTGGGCGCGAAGAATCACCGGACCGCTCTACGCCTTCAATGGTCACTTCTATTTTGCGGTGCAGTTCCTCGTCCTGATGGCATTGGCCGCGGTCGCTCTGGACGGCTTACCGCTGCGCGTGCCCCGGAGATATTCCTTTGCACTAGCCTGTGCGCTGCCCTTGTTGATGTCCGCCGCGCCTCTGCGGTTCAACCGCATCGGATCGAATCCAGTAACGATCTCCGATCCCTGGTTCGCTGATGCAGCCCAGGATACGCTGCGCATCGCAGCCGGCATTCCTCATCAACCCTCTCGTATTCGAATCCAGGCACCCGGCGGCGTCGAAGGATTGCTGCGCGTAACCGGAGTCGCCAGTCGACTGCATTGGGCCGATCAGCCGCTTTGCGTCGATGAAAAGTGGGTCTTTCTCTTCGAGGACCGCGATCGCTGCGAGCACGTGGCGGATTTGATAGATCTCGAAATGACGCCAGGGACGCAGACTGACAGTCCCTGGGAGGCGCAGTTGCGGCCATTCCCGGCCTCGCGCCTGCCCATAGCCATTGGGCCGGCCGTTGGCAATAGTCTGACCGTCCGATCCTACGGACCAGAAGCCTATCGCCACAGCACCATCTGGGTGACCCGGCGCCTGGCCATTCGCTTCCTGCTCGCGGCGGACTGGAATGGCACACCGAAAGTTCGCATCTTCGTCAAGGGCGCCGCCATAGCCGGGCGCCCCTCGCAAGTCTTACTGAATGGAGAGCTGATCGGCCAGATCGGCGGAAGCGGCCCGGTCACTGGCGATTTCGTCGTGTCCGCGTCCCAGTTTCGGGCGGGCGGCGAAAACGAAATTGCCTTTGCCGCCGCGCCGGGCGGGCGAACCGGGCGGCGCGAAAACCCAAACCTAGCCTTCGACGTTGCCTCGGTGCAGTTTCAGCCCATCAGTTTAGCGGCCAGATAGACGTGTGGGCTATTCCTTCAGCATGCCGCAATTCGGCCTGCTAACGATTCTGCCGAGCGGTTCCCGAATCTTGCTCTGTTCTCGCGGCCGCCGTCGTATAATCCCCGGGACTAAACCCCGACCAAACCTTATTGCAACTCCTGGCGATTCCGGGTTGAGCATTTGCCTTCCGGCTTGGCAGTCCCGCTGAGTTAGTGACCCGCGTTTGCGATTACGTAGCTTCGAACTCTCGATCTGGAGGCTCGAACATGAGTGGCCGTCGCCCAAGCAGCGCTCATTGTCCGTTGATTACCTGCGTGTGGATTGTCACGCTTTCATGCAGCGCATTCTCGCAAATGCCTTCGACGAAGCCGCAGAAGCCGACCGCCGGCTTGTATACCGCAACCCAGGCCGAGGCCGGCAAGAAGCTCTACTCCTCGAATTGCGCCGCCTGCCATGGAGAAGACCTGCGCTCATCGAGCGCGCCGCCGCTGGCTGGGCCAAAATTCGTGGACAACTGGTCGCCTCCGAAACCGGCAAGCGATAGTGGAGCCTCAAACGCATCGCTCGACGACCTCCTGTTTGTTCTCCAGACCACGATGCCGCTGGGCAATCCCAAAGCGCTGTCGCCTGCGCAGCAGATCGCCGTCTTCGCCTACATCCTCCAACAGAATGGCTATCCGTCAGGTAACACGCCCCTGCGCGAGAATTCTCCACAGCTGAAGACGACCGGAATTCAAAGTCAGGCATCGGAGGCCAGTGCCCCGAAGGCTGCCCCAGCGTTTCTCCTCGGCGAGGCCAACAGCGTTCCGGTTGGCCAGGGACCAACGCAGGCGGAACTCAACAGCGGCCAGCAATCGACCCAGGACTGGCTCTACCACACCCACGATTACTCGGGCTCGAGATATGTCCCACTGAGTCAGATCGACTCCTCGAATGCCAAACAGTTGCAGGCGGTTTGTGCGTTTCAAGTGGGCGAAGCCAGCAATTTCCAAACCGGACCGATCGTCTACCAGGGCACGATGTATGTGACCACGGCCCACAGCACGGTGGCGCTCGACGCCTCCAATTGCCGAACCAAGTGGCGTCATACGTGGGAGCCCAAAGACCGCGAGCCCTGGGGAGCGTGGAACAACCGCGGCGTTGCGATTAAGGACGGTCGCGTGGTTCGAGGCACGCTCGACGGATACCTGCTCACGCTAAACGCGCAAACCGGAGCGCTGATCTGGGCGCGCAAGATAGCCAGCCCGGCGGATGGCGAAACCATCACCATGGCGCCGATGATTTATGACGACCTGATTTTGATCGGCCCGGCGGGAAGCGAGGATGCGATCTCGGGTTGGGTCGGTGCGTTTCGCCTGGCGGATGGGAGTGAAGTGTGGAAGTTCAAAACCGTTCCGGGCGTCGAGGAGGCCGGCTCGGAAACCTGGAAGAATCCCAGCAAGATCAAGCTCGGTGGCGGCGCAGTGTGGACGCCCATGTCGCTCGACATGACGAAGGGTGAGTTGTACGTTGCTGTTACCAATCCGGCGCCAGACATTCCCGCGGCGCTTCGTCCCGGCGATAACCGCTATTCGAACTCCATCATTGCTCTCGACATTCGGACCGGCAAGCTCAATTGGTACAAGCAGACGGTTCCCAATGATTCGCATGACTGGGACCTGACGCAGGTCAGCCCGGTCTTCAGCGCCCAGGTGAATGGACAGAAGCGCGACTTGGTTGCGACCGTCGGCAAGGATGGAGTGCTGCGAACTCTCGACCGCAACAGTCACCAAGCGCTGTACGAGACGCCAATCACGACTCTCAAGAACGTTGACAAGCCCGTCACTCAGGAAGGCATGCTGGTGTGTCCCGGCGTTCTGGGAGGAGTGGAGTGGAACGGACCGGCCTTCAATCCCGACACTAACCTGATCTATGTGGGTGCGGTTGACTGGTGCTGGACCTTCTACGCTTCGGAAACAGCACGCTACATTCCAGGAAAGGACTACATGGGCGGCTCTCTGCAGCCAAGCGACACCTCGCAGGGATGGATCACGGCGGTCGACGCCTCCAGCGGAAAAGTGCAATGGAAATATCGCTCGACGCGTCCGATTGT
>CAWFUT010000048.1:0-213112 GCA_963819055.1 uncultured Acidobacteriaceae bacterium
CGAAGTGACATCAGGTCCTTCCCGTTAGGCATCGAGGGTGGCCGGGGTCGGGTGTGTCGCCTGGGGGCATCAGCCATGCGAGCGCCGACGATGATCTACCAGGACGTCTAATCCGTTTCATCAGGCCTCTTTATCCGAAGTCTTAGACAACCCGTAAGGGCTGAAGTATCGTCTAGAACTTGTTATACCCATGTCGATTAGACGGTCTGGAGAAGCGGTGAGCATCAACCCGTTCGACGACAGCGACGGCAGCTTTTTCGTCTTGGTCAACGACGAGGAGCAACACAGCCTGTGGCCGGCGTTCGCGGACGTTCCAGCCGGCTGGCGGGTGGCGTATGGCGAAGGGGATCGCGCAGCGTGTCTGGACTACATCGAGCAGAACTGGACTGATATACGGCCGAAGAGCCTGCGTGAGAGGTTGGCAACGAGACAGGGGGTATCGATAGGTAAACCGGATGGAACTTAATGACCGTGCACTTCCGCTGACGCGGGGACAACTAGATATTTGGCTCGCACAGGAATCCGGTCACTCCGGTACTGAGTGGCAACTGGGCGTGCTGGTGCGATTCGACGGCGCGGTGCAGCGAGATCTGCTCGAGCAAGCGATCCGTCACGTGATGCGGGAGGCCGAACCAGCCAGGGCCGCCATCTTCGAGGTGGATGGCCAGGTTTTCCAAAGGGCCGGCGATCCGGAGGTCGAGCTGGCCTTCCATGACCTTAGCGACTCGCGCCATCCGGTCCAGGAAGCCCGTGAGATAGCAGCATCGATCCAAAACACGCCAATGCCGTCGGGCGGCCCGCTGTTCACATTTGCGCTGTTTCAAACGTGGGCCGACGAATTCTATTTGTTCGGATGTTTCCACCACATCGTCATCGACGGATCCGGAATTACGCTGCTCGCCCATCGGATTGCAACTGTCTACGCCGCGATTGTTTCTGACGCACCCATTCCTCCGGCCTTCTTCGGTTCGTTGCAGGAGTTGGTTCGCTGCGAGTCGGAATACGAAGCGTCCACCGATTATCTAGACGACGAGGCCTATTGGACTGAGAACCTTCCGCCCGAAAGCGGACAGCGTAATCGGTTACCGCAAGCCGCGCGTGACGGAGATCCACGTTCACCGTCTGCGCCGGTTCGACTGGACCCCATGGTCCTTCGACAGGTTCAAGAATTATCCGACGCATGGAACATGCCTCGATCGTCGATCCTCACCGCGGCATCCGCACTTTTGGTACGCGGGTGGTGCGCGGAGGGCTCAGAGGTGGTGCTCGATTTCCCCGTCAGCAGGCGAGTGCGTCCGGAATCAAAAACGCTTCCCGGGATGATTTCCGGGGCGGTGCCGCTGGTGCTGAAGGTTTTACCGGGATCGACGGTTGCCGATTTCTGCCAGCATGCTGACGGACGAATACGGGAAGCGCTGCAGCATCAGCGGTATCCGGTGCACGCCCTCGAACGTAAAGCCCGTGGCTCAGAGCAGCCCGCCAACAGGGTGAGCATCAACTTCATGCCGTCCAAAATGACGATGGACTTCGCCGGCGTCGAGGCATCCGCGTCATTCACTAACCCCGGTCAGGTCGGCGAATTCGGGTTGATTTTCTCTGGCGCCGGCGACCAGCTTTTTCTCAGCACGGCGGGCGACGAAGGCCCATTTGCGAATTTCGACGTCGCTGATTTAGCGAGACGGCTGGAGCGGGTGTTGGTGGCGATGACCGCTGACCCGGGCCGACGGCTCTCGTCGATGGCTCTGCTCGACGACGGTGAGCATGCCGGGCTGGATGGGTGGGGTAACCGGGCGGCCTTGACTCAGTCGGCACCGGCGCCGGTGTCGATTCCCGCGGTGTTTGCCGGGCAGGTGGCCCGCGCCCCGGACGCGGTGGCGATCAGCGCCGGGGAGCGTTCGTGGACCTACCGCGAGGTCGAGCAGGCGGCTAACCGGTTGGCGCATCTGTTGGCCCGCGAGGGCGTGGGCCCGGGGCAGCGGGTGGCGTTGCTGTTGCCCCGCACGGCTGAGGCGATCGTGGCAATGTTGGCGGTGCTGAAAACCGGGGCTGCGTATGTGCCGATTGATCCGGTGGTGCCGGCGGCCCGGAGTGAGTTTGTGCTCACCGATGCCGCGCCGATCGCCGCGATCACCACCGCCGAGTTGCGTCCGCGGCTGGACGGGCATGACCTGCTGATCATCGATGTCGCAGACCCCGCTATCGACACCCAACCGAGCGCGGCGCTACCGGCGCCGGCTCCCGACGACATCGCTTACCTGATCTACACCTCGGGCACCACGGGAACCCCCAAGGGGGTGGCGATCCCGCACCGCAACGTGACGCGGCTGCTGGAGACTCTGGATGCTGATCTGGAGTTGGCGGGGCAGGTGTGGTCGCAGTGCCATTCCCTGGCGTTCGACTTCTCGGTGTGGGAGATCTGGGGCGCGCTGCTTTACGGCGGGCGCGTGGCGGTGGTGCCCGACTCCGTGGCGCGCTCGGCGGAAGATTTCCACGCCTTGCTGGTCGCTGAACAGGTCACCGTTCTGAGCCAGACTCCGTCGGCGTTCTACGCCTTGCAAGCCGCCGATGCTCTGAAGCCCGAGCTGGGACGCCAGCTGAAGCTTCAGGCGGTGGTGTTTGGCGGTGAGGCGCTGGAACCCCAACGCCTTGCCACCTGGCTAGAGGCCCACCCGGGTTTCCCGCGGCTGATCAACATGTACGGCATCACCGAGACGACGGTGCACGCGTCGTTCCGGGAGATCCTCGACGGCGATGTCGGCAGCACCACCAGCCCCATCGGGGTGCCGTTGGCCCATCTTGGCTTCTTCGTGCTCGACGCGTGGTTGCAGCCGGTGCCGGCGGGTGTGGTCGGGGAGCTGTATGTGGCCGGCGCCGGAGCAGCGTACGGGTATGTGGGCCGAGCCGGTCTGACCGGAACGCGGTTTGTGGCGTGCCCGTTCGGCGGGCCGGGGTCGCGAATGTATCGCACCGGAGACCTGATGTGGTGGGACGCTGACGGGCAACTGCGGTATCTCGGTCGCGCCGACGAACAGGTCAAGATCCGCGGGTATCGCATCGAACTCGGCGATGTCCAGGCCGCACTGAGTGCGCTGGACGGGGTTGAGCAGGCGGTGGTGATCGCCCGCGAGGACCGCCCCGGCGACAAGCGGCTGGTGGGGTACGTCACCGGCACCGCCGACCTGGCCACCGCGCGTGCGGTGCTGGCCGAGCGGCTGCCCGCGTACATGGTTCCGGCTGCGGTGGTGGCGATAGATGCGCTGCCGCTGACGGTCAACGGCAAGCTCGACACCCGCGCCCTGCCCGCGCCCGAATACCAGGATGCCGATCACTATCGCGCCCCGGCTCACGCGGTGGAGGAGATCCTCTCCGGCATCTATGCCCAAGTACTCGGGCTGGAGCGGGTCGGGGTCGATGACTCGTTCTTCGAACTCGGCGGCGACAGCATTTTGGCGATGCAGGTGGTGGCGCGGGCGCGGGCCGCAGGCCTGGTGTGTCGCCCGCGCGATCTTTTCGTCGAGCAGACGGTGGCCCGGCTGGCCGGTGTAGTCCAGGAGATGGCAGGTCCGTCCGATGAGGGCCTCGGAACGGTGGTCGCCACCCCGATCATGCGTTGGCTGGCAAGCGTTGATGGCCCGGTCCAGCGCTTCAACCAGACGACGGTGGTGCAGGCCCCCGCGGGGGCGACCGAGGCCGACGTCGTGGTGCTGTTGCAGGCGTTGCTGGATCGGCATGCCATGTTGCGGCTGCGGGCCGAGGACGATGGCGCCGGGGGTTGGTCGTTGACGGTGCCCGAAGCCGGTTCGGTCGATGCGCGCGGGTGCCTGGACACCGTCGACGTGTTGACTGATGGCGCAGTCATAGCGGCGGGGTCGCGATTGAACCCGGCGGCCGGGGTGATGCTCAGCGCGCTGTGGGTGGCCTCGAAGCGCCAGCTGGTGTCGATCGTGCATCATCTGGCCGTCGACGGGGTGTCGTGGCGAATTCTGTTGGAAGACCTGAACATTGCCTGGACGCAGCACCACAGCGGCCAGCAGGTGGAGTTGCCGGCGACTGGGACCTCGTTCGCCCGGTGGGCGGAGCTGCTGGTCGAGCATGCCCGCCGCCCGGAAGTCACGGAGCACGCGTACGTCTGGGGACCGAGCGGCGCGAAAACCAGGTGCAAGCTGAGCGCCGCTTTTGCGCTTGGTGGAGTGTTGGAAGCGGAGTCGAGGGATCTGCGGTTCCGGGCGCCTGGTACCTCTGCCGGCGCACGGCAGGTGCCTCCACTCCGGCTGGAGCCGTCGGTGGGGTAGACAATTTCTTTGTTAGGGGACTCAAGTCTCTTCCACCAAGAAAAACCCCACCCAAGCAAACTCGGCTTGGATGGGGCACCCTCTGAATCACGGACAACTGCGAACTGACAACCGACAACTCCTTACTGCTTCACCGGCTTCACCATCCGCGTCTTGGAATGTGGTTGCCGTCCCACCGCCACACCCAGCTCCTGCAGCAGCCCGTTGGCGTGGTAGATGTTCCCGCAACGACTCGGTGATCGCGCGTGAATCCACTTCCACGGCACGCGCCGCTTTTGTCGGTGTAGGCAAAATTCCAGGCCAGCGACTCGATGTTGCCGTCGAAGATGATGCCCACTACCTCGCCCGCTTTGTTGATCACCGGACTGCCGGAGTTGCCGCCGATGATGTCCGAGGTCGACACCGTGTCGTACACCGTCTTCAGATTGATCGCGTCCTTCGACTTGATCCAGCTCTCCGGCAACTGATACGGAGGCTTGCTGCCGTGCTCGGCCGCGTGCTGATACGCTCCGCCCATGGTGGTGAACCAGGGAACATCCTTGCCATCGAGCTTGTAGCCTTCGACCGGCCCATAGCTAAGCCGAAGCGTGAAGGTCGCATCGGGAGGCGCGCTCGGGTCCTTCTGCGCGAACAGCGCTTTGCCAATCTGGCCGCCGCTCTGCCGCAACACCGCTTGTACCTGGTTCTCGTCGCGCTCATGGATGGCATCCGCGTCCGGCTCGATCTCGCGCAGCATCACGATCATGGGATCGCTACTGGCATTGACCGCAGCCGCGCCGCCTTCATACAACTGTTTGCGGACGGCCACGTCATCCAGCTTCGTTCCTTCGATGACTTCCTTGGCGCGATCCTCGGGAGTCTTGCCGGCCAGCGCTTTCTCCACGTCAGGATTGTCGGCGCCGAGCTCATCGCGCATTTCGCCCAGGCTCTCGGCCAGCAACACCTGTTCGAGGTTCTTGTAAATGGGTGCGGTGGAGAACAACTGCGTTTGCAGCGTCGGCAACTGCGAATCCGTGTACTGCCGGAAGCGCTGGTTGTTCGGCTTCTGGCGCTGATCGGCAGAGCGCACGATCAAGCGCGCATAACGCGCCAAGTCGCCGCGAAATCCGCCCATCAGATCGATATACAGCAGCGGCTTGTACGTCTGCTTCTGCACATCGACCGCCTTCGAGATCTGCGTCCAGGGGTTGCCGAACTCCTGCTCGCGCTTAGGGTCGGAGCTGACGAACTGTTGCAGGCTCTTCTCGTCGGCAGCCTTGCCGGCCATCAACTCCTTGTCCTTCAAGCCGTCTTCATATCCGGTCACAGCTTTGAAGGAATTCTGCAGCCCAAACACATCACTCTGCGCCTCGCGCTCGTTCTCCGCCGACTCAGCACTGAACTTCATCAGCACGTCAATGCGCTTCTTGTATGAAGTTAGTTGCACCGGATATTGGTAATCGCGCAGGAAGCCCATCTGGTCCATGGTCAGCAGGCGGCCGGTGCGGCCCGGATGTCCCGAGACGAAAGTCAGCTCGCCGTTGCTGGCGCCCTTCGGCTGCCACTTCAGATAATTCGGCGTCTTTGCGGGCTGACCGTTCTCATACGCGGAAGAATGAAATATCCAGATCGTAGCGGGGATACTCGAAGTTGTCGGGATCGCCGCCGAAGAACGCGATGGAAAATTCCGGCGCAAACACCAGCCGGATGTCGTCATACTTTTTGTATTTGTACAGGTTGTACATCGCGCCCGAGTAAAACGTCACCACGTCGCAGCGGATGTCGCCGCCGGAGCACTGCTTCTCCAGCGCAGTCATGGTTTCGCGCTGCGCCTTGCCGGCATCGGCGGTCGACATGCCCGGCTTGGCCGCGCCGTTGACCTGCGCGGTCACGTCGGTGATGTCCTGCAGCACCACGAACTCCATGCCCGGACACTTGGCTTCGTCGGCTTGCGTCGCAGCGTAGAAGCCGTCCTTCATGTAATCCTTGCCGCCGGTGGACAGATCGTGAATGCATTCCTGCGCGATGTGATGGTTGGTAAAGATGAGTCCATCGGGCGAGACGAACGACGACGAACCATTGGGCGCGCGCGCCGAAGACAGGCGCACATGATCGAGCCAGGCCTGGTCGGGCGCCCAGCCATATTTCGCCTTGACCTTGTCTTTGGGAAATGCGTTGAACAGCCACATGCCCTCATCGGCATAACTGAGGGTGCCCAGCCCGATAGCGACGAGGCAAAGGAGGAGTAGAGCACGTTTGGTCATGATGACTCCGGACGCGAAGAGTTCGCGCGCGTTCGCCTGGAATGTGTCCGGACGGAGAGCTTCCGGACTGGCAAGCAAACCCTTAACTATAAGCTTCGGAGCGGGCGCTGGGCAATGACGTAAGCAGTGGGTGGGGGTAGCTAGTGGATAGGAATAAGGGATAGTGCATCAGACTGGCGTCATTCTGAGCGGAGGCGCTCGCTGGTTTTTCCGATCCGCTGTTTTGCGGATCGGGCGGGCGCCGGCGTCGAAGGACCGCTACCCTAGGAATGCACGCCCCAAGTGAACGCCCTCGGTCCCGGTGGATTGACATCCCACACAAGAAAACGGCGGATGCGCTCCGCCGTTTTGATCGTCGTTGCCGTTCTCTACTTGAGCACCTGCAACTCATTCTTCACCGCGAAGACGTTGGGGATCTCCTTGATCGTAATGCCGGCGAGGTCTCTGTCTCCAACGCTGTCCACGTAGCCTTTCAGCGTCACGTTCGAATTGCGAACGATGATGTGGATACTGGGGGCTGCCTCCCAGAAATATTGCGACAGGCCGCCGGTATTGTTGAGCTTGCGGTAAACCTGCTCGCGAATCTGCTGGTCGAAAGGCGCCGGGGGGTCGACGGTGATGTTGTTGATCACCTTCTCCACGCCCTCGATTTTCTGCACGACCCGCTCCGCGTCCTGCCGGGTCTCCGAGTGTAAGTTGGTCACGCTGCCACTCAGGGTGACCGTGCGGCCCTCCACGCTGTATTCCAGATCATCGAAGAGCGAGTAGTAGGGTAGCATCAGCAACTCGTGACGAACCTCTTTGGCAATCTTCATCTCGGTCGGATGCCCGTTGGGCGGCAGCTTGTTTCCAAAGCCGGCGACTACCGGACCATTGCTGCTGATGGCCGGCTCGGCAGCGAGATTAGCCTCGCTGGTTTGCGCTACCGCTCCCGCAGTCAAGCCAACCAGCAGGGTCATTAGCAGTAGTTTCTGCATGATTTCGTGTCTCCTCTGTGGCACATACTTTAGATGTAGGTACAAACCCCGTTGGTTTCAAAGCCACGCGGTTTGGCGCGCGGCTTTACAAAATGTAACCGGGCGGCACCGTCTAAAGCGGGCTCGGCCGCTCACATTTTGCCTTGAAGCGCAGTGGATTTCGCGTTGTGCAGCAGATGCAGCAGATAAGGAGGAGAGCAGCAGCTACCTTGCAAGGGCTCGCATCGAGCGGAAGGTCGACTGGAAGTTCAAAACAAGTACTAACTCCGTGTCTCCGCTCCTCTGTGGTGAAGGACCTTCCTCATCCCTTGCCCTTGAACACGTATGCCAGCTCGATGATGAGAATGATCACCACCATCACCTCCAGCACGAAGCCGCGGCTCTGATGAAATTCTTCGATCAGGAAGCTATATAGGTTTTCGGCGGTCTTCAACTTTTCATTCACCAGGTTTTTGTACTCGGGCACGCCAACCTTCGCCGCCGCCAGCCGGTACAGCCTGGCTGAGAACATGTCGCTGACAAACTTGATGGCCGTATCGGCGCGCTCCACCAGCTCCGTCACCTCGACGGTGACGCCATTCAGTCGCATCGCCTCCGAGCGCATGCGCCAGCGCCGCACCAGGTTCGCGCGCGGCTTCAGCCCCGCATAGACGCCGGCCAGCTCGCGCGTCAACAACTCGTCGTAATGGCGAAACTCCAGCAGTTGCGAGTTGGCGTACTCCAGAATCTGGATTGCGGTCTGCGCGCCTGCGGGTGTGTCATAGATCAGTGCCGCATTCCATCCCACCGACACCAGATCGTTCGGGTAGTACGAGAGGCTGGCCTGCAGGACCTCGTCGTTTTCACTACGCGACAGCGCCACCTGCTCGCCGCGCAACACCTGCGTGATCTGCGGCACGCGCTGCGCCAGCAGATCGAGCCCGCGCGGACTGCCCTCGACCTCGCTCAACAGAAAGATGTAGTAATCCTCGCTGAGCCAGTCTTTGTACGGCCGCACGATGGCTGGCGCGATCTTCTCCAGCCGCCCGCGGACGATCTGCTGCGCCTGCTGCTCCAACTCTGCGCTTGGCACCCAGCGCGATGCCAGCCGCACAAGGCCATCCCAATTGCACGCGAAGCTGAACTCCAGCAGCACGCTGATGACGCCGTAATCGTAGTACTTGATCTGGGGCAGCAGTCGCTCGCCGCTGCTAAGCACCACCGGCTCAACCTGCTCGACCACCGGCGGCTGCTCGAAGCGAACGTATTCGGGAGTGGCATGCTTGAAGCTGGGCTCGACGCGGCGCGCGCGCAGGATTTCACGCAGCGGCTCCAGCCGAATCTCTTCGGCGATGTCGTGAAGCATCAGGGCCAGCACCGACCCTTTGAGAGTCGCGGCCGATTCGACGATCGCGGTGCGCTCCTCCGGTTGCATGATGAGGACGATTGTACGTCAGGGGAGTTTCTTTCGATGACGATGGAAGAAACGCGGTGCTCACCGTTCCCGCCTGCAGGATTTTCCTTGTTGATCCCAGAGCCGTCCTGAAACAAAAGCTCTGGCGAAGGTCTACGCCAGCGTCGATCATCGTGTGCCTCCTTCAGGGCTTGTGCTTCGAGCACGTATCCTACCCTTGGAAGGCACTCTCCGACCCCTCTAACGTATCCCGTTGGCTATTCCCGACGACACTGCTTCGCCCGCATACTGATCTCGTGCAGAGTGCCGATCCCAATCTGCGGCTGCTGAACTTGTTTCTTGACTATCTCAAGGTGGAGAAGGGGCTGGCCCCGCTGAGTGTTTCGGCGTATCGCTCGGACCTGGAGCAATACTCGGAGTTTCTGCTCAAACGCAAGCGCGGCCTGAAAGATGCGCGGCGGCAGGATGTGCGTGACTTTCTGAACGCGCTTTTTGGCAATGGCATCGACGGACGCAGCGTGGCGCGAAAGCTTTCAGCGCTGCGGCATCTGTACAAGTACTTGCTGCTGGATCGTTACATCTCGGCGGATCCCACGCTCAATATCGACTCGCCGCGGCAATGGAAGGTGCTGCCTAAATCACTGGCCGCTGACGAAGTGGAGAGCGTGCTGCAAGGGCCGCCGCATGCGAAAGACGATCGGCTGTCGCAGGCGCTGGCCAGCCGCGATCGCGCGATGCTGGAGGTGTTTTATGCGGGCGCGCTGCGCGTTTCGGAGGTCGTCAGTCTGAAGCTCGAGGACCTGAAGCTCGAGCTCGGCTACGTACTAGTGCGGGGCAAGGGTGACAAGGAGCGCATTGTGCCCCTGGGTCGTGCGGCGCAGGAGATTGTGCAGGAGTATTTGCGGGACGCGCGAACGACACTGGCGGCAGGGAAGTCTTCACCTTTCTTGTTCATCGCACGTGGGGCGAAGGGGATCACGCGGCAGCGGGTGTGGCAGATGGTGAATGCGGCGTCGGCGCAGTCGCGGCACGCCAGCCCGCACATGCTGCGTCACAGTTGCGCTACGCACATGGTGGAGAATGGCGCCGACCTGCGCACGGTGCAGACG
Organism: uncultured Acidobacteriaceae bacterium; assembly: GCA_963819055.1. Taxonomy (GTDB): domain Bacteria; phylum Acidobacteriota; class Terriglobia; order Terriglobales; family Acidobacteriaceae; genus Bog-257. The sequence continues at coordinate 10,015 of CAWFUT010000048.1, forward strand.
ATCCTCGGGCACGCCGACATTTCAACCACGCAGGTGTACACGCATCTGGCGCTGGACCGGTTGAACAAGGTGTACAGGCAGCACCATCCGAGAGGGAAGGGCAGAGCGGCGGGGAGGCAGGAAGGTTCGTGATCACCGCAGAGTGCAGGTGCGACGTTCCAGACACCTGGGGTGTAATGGACCGCGACCTGTGGGTTGTCGAGGATGGGGTAGAGCGGCGCTTTAGCGCCGCGTTAACGCTGCATTAATTTTTGTTGTCATCCCGAGCGAAGCCGAGGGATCTGCTGTTCGCCGTGGCGATAATGTGCCGCCGGCTAAAGCCGGCTCTGAATCGGTAGGAGACTGCGGGACGCGAACCTGAAGGTTCGCTCTACCGGTTGTGAAGGCGATAACGCGAACCTGAAGGTTCGCTCTCCCCCGAGCATCGAACTATGACCAAACGCGGCGCAACCACGGTCGAGAAGGCCATCGCGAAGTTCATTCGCGCGCTCGAGGAGCGGAATGCCTCGCCGCATACCATCAAGGCCTATCGCACCGATCTGGCTGTGTTCGCTGAGTATGTTGGCCCACAGGGCTGGCGCGAGATCGACCACGTGCTGATTCGTGGCTACCTGGCCAACCTGTACGAGCGTGGTCTGAGTAAGACTTCCGTCGCCCGTTCGCTGGCGGCGCTGCGCTCGCTCTACAAGCATCTGGCGCAGGAAGGCGAAGTCGAGCAGAATCCCGCAGCCCTGGTCGCCACGCCCAAGCTTCCGAAGAAGCTGCCGCGCGTTCCGACGATCGAAGAGGTCAATACCGTGCTCGATTCCGGGATGCCGGAGTGCTCGGCATTCAGCGCGCGCGATCAGGTGATCCTAGAGCTGCTCTACGGATGCGGCATCCGCAATTCCGAGCTGATCGGCATCAACGTTGACGACATTCGCTGGTCGAACGAAATGATCCTCGTCCGCGGCAAGGGGCGCAAGGAACGCTACGTGCCGTTCGGCGACTCGGCGAAGGCAGCAGTGCAGGCTTATCTGCCCGAGCGCCAGCGGGTTCTGGGCGAAACCAAACGCACGACCGAACGAGCGTTGCTGGTGAATCTTCGTGGGTCGCGGCTGACGACGCGCAGCGTCGGCCGCATCGTCAAGCAGATTGCGGTGGCGCGCGGGCTTTCGCCCGACGTTCATCCGCACACCCTGCGGCATGCCTTCGGCACGCATATGCTGGAGGAGGGCGCAGATCTGCGCGCCATACAGGAGATGCTCGGCCACGAGCGGCTCTCCACCACACAGCGCTACACCCAGCTCACGGTGAAGCATGTGATGGACGTGTACGACAAGACGCATCCGCATGCGAATAAGAACGGCAGCTAGCTACATCTCAGGAGCGGGCTGCAACGACGACGCGACGGTCTATGCCTGGGCAGCAAACCGCAGATCCCTCGACTCCGCTTCGCTCCGCTCGGGATGACAATTCATCCCACTTCGCTCCGCTCGGGGATGACAATTCATCCCGACTGGGTGAATGCTGAACCCTCTCTTGCCAACTGCCGCCTCTGCTTCCGCATCTCACTGCGCTCAGGGGGAGACAAACACTATGCAAACCGCACACGAATTATTCATTCACGAACTACAGGACATGCTGGACGCTGAGCAGCAGCTGGTCGAAGCCTTGGGTGCGCAAGCCGAAGAGAGCTCCCGGCCAGAGCTGCAGAAGGCGTTTCAGTCGCATCAGGCACAGACCGAGAAGCAGGTCGAACGCCTGCACCAGGCCTTTGAATCTATAGGCGAAGATCCCGAAGAGGTAGAGTGCAAAGGCATTCGCGGACTCATTGAAGAGCACGACCACTTCAAAGAGGAAGAAGATCCTGCGGAAGACATCATGGACATCTTCAATGTGGGCGCCGCCGAGAAGGTGGAGAGCTACGAGATTTGCGCGTATGAGTCGCTGATCCGGCTGGCCGATCAGATGGGCCACACCAAGGCATCGAAGCTCCTGAACCAGAATTTGAAAGAAGAGCAGGCCACACTGAAGAAGATGCAGAGCTTCTCCAAGAAGCTGAAGCCGCAGAACCTGGGCATGGACGAGGAAGAAGAGTCCGAAGAGGAAGTGACCATGGAAGACGATTCGGAGCAGCCGTCGAATGGCACGAAGAAGAAGAGCGGCTCGCGTCGTGGTGGAAGCCGTCGCGCGGCGTAGAGTCCGGTTTGTATTGTGGTGATCCCACTCATTCGAAAGTCGCGAATGAGTGGGGCACCCGCGATGTTTCCGCGTTCACCGGGTTTTCACAACCGCGTCCCGCCTGTTACACTTGCAGCGCTAAAAATTCCTCTCAACTCATGAGTAACGCAGGTTCCCCAGCTTCCCCGAAAATTCGGTTGGTGCTGCTTTGGCATATGCACCAGCCTTTCTACAAAGATATGGTCACGGGCGAATACCGCCTGCCCTGGGTGCGGCTGCACGCGCTCAAGGATTATTACGGCATGGTGAAGTTGCTGGACGAGTTTCCCGGCGTTCATCAGAATTTCAACCTGGTACCGTCGCTGGTGGCGCAGATTCAGGATTACGCTTCCGGTCAGGCGCATGACCCGTTCCTCGATGTCATCTCCAAGCCTGCCACCGACCTCAGTCTCGCCGACCGCCGTTTCGCCTTGCGGTATCTGTTCCAGGCGAATCCGGTGAACATGATTGGCCGCTACCCGCGCTATCGCGAGTTGTGGGAGCGCTATCGCTCGACCTGCGAGAGTCCTGAGGGGCCCGAGTCGTACTTCGTCACGCGCGATTACGCCGATCTCCAGGTGCTATCGCAGCTTGCCTGGTTCGACGAGGTTTTTCTCACCGAGCCCGACATTGCGGAACTGGTGCAGAAGGGCGAAGACTTCACACGCGACGATCAGCTGCTGGTTATCGAGCGCCAGAGGGAGATACTCGCGAAGGTGCTGCCTGCTTACGCCGAGGCGGCCAAGCGCGGCTCGATCGAGCTATCGGCGACGCCGTTCTACCATCCAATCCTGCCGCTGCTGTGCGACACCAACGCCGGCGCGGAGTCGACGCCCGGATTGCCGCTGCCGACGCGGCACTTCAAGCATCCCGACGACGCGACCACGCAGATCCGACGCGCGCTGGATTCCCATGAGATGCTCTTCGGTGCGAGACCGAAGGGGTTGTGGCCGTCGGAGGGCAGCGTGTCGGAAGAGGCGCTGAAGCTGGCGGCGCGAGAGGGCATTCAGTGGATGGCCACCGACGAAGGCGTTCTGGGGCGCACACTCGATTACAACTTCGCGCGCTACAACAACGATCACTTGCACGTCGATGGCGCCGAGCGGCTGTACAACATCTATCGCTATGAGAAGGGCGACACCCGGATGCACATGGTCTTCCGCGATCATCGGCTGTCGGACCTGATCGGCTTCGTCTACTCCGGCATGCCCGCGCAGGACGCCGCCAAGCACCTCATCCAAAACATTAAGGATTCAGCGCAGCCTGTTCTGGAGTCGGGCAAGAATGCCGTGGTCTCGATCATCCTGGATGGCGAGAATGCCTGGGAATATTATCCGCAGTCGGGCCGCGAATTCCTGCGACGCTTCTACGATGCGCTGCAACGCGACGAGCAGATTGAGCCGGTAACCATCTCGGAGGCGATCGAGCGCCATGGCGAGGAGAACCTCGGGCAACTCAAGCGGCTGGTGCCAGGCTCGTGGATCGACGCGAACTTCAATGTCTGGATCGGGGCGTCCGAGGACAATCTGGCGTGGGACCTGCTGGCCGAAGCACGTGACTATTACGACCGCCATGCCAGCCGCGTTTCGGAGGAGCAGCGCAAACTCGCGTGGGAGGAGTTGCTGATCGCCGAGGGCAGCGACTGGAACTGGTGGTACGGGCCGGAGCATCATTCGGCCAACGATCGCGACTTCGACGAGTTGTATCGCAAGCACCTGTCGAACGTGTACCACGCGCTGGAGGGCATTCCGCCGGCGGAGTTGAACACGCCGATCCTCCAGGGTGTGCAGCGGCCCAGCTACATTCCGCAGACGGCTTATGTCAGCGCGCGGGTTGACGGGTTGGTGAGCGGATACTTCGAATGGATGGGCGCGGCCAGCTACACATCCGATCAGCGCACCAGCGCGATGCACGGCAAGCAGTTCCTGCTGGACGCCGTTTACGCCGGGCTGGATACGGAGGCGGTTTCCGGTCGTCTGGATTTTTATCACGGCGTGCCGGAGGGCGCGTACCGGCTGGTGGTGAATTTCGAAGTGTGGAACTCGGAGGGAAACCAGAAATCCGCTCCGAATTCTTACCGCCTGACAGTCGACGCGCAGGGGCGCGAGTTGCAGAGGTGGACGCTGACCAACGGCGAAGAGCGACACAGGCTGGCAAACTTTTCAAGCGACAACGGCAACACGGAGACGCACGGGGTTGAGGTCGCGCTGAACCAGATCTTCGAAATGCGGGTGCCGTTCGAGCTGATCAAGGCGCAGGAGGGAAGCCGGATTCGTCTGCGCTTCGCTATCTGGCGCGAGCATCTGCCGGTGGACGCGTTGCCCTTGGAAGGCTGGATCGACCTGCACGCAGTTGCGGAAGAAGAGCTGGCGACGAACCTGTACAGCTTCTCGCCACAGGATTAGCTGTCAGCTGTTGGCCGTCAGCTCTGAGCAGCAGCGGGATCCCGTCCGCGCATGCCGACGACGCAGCTCAGCTCAGGACGAAGTCCTGGTCAACGGCAACAGAAGCTCCAAGTTCTGTAGGGACGGCACTGTTTTCGACGATGTTGTTTTGAAGGGGTGCAGCTTCAGCTGCGCCGGTAGGCTTCCTTTTTTGTTGTCATCACGAGCGGGCTTTAGCCCGGGAGGGATCTGTTGTTCGTCCCGCGCATGAAATCCGCACGCTCCAGCGATGATCCTCCCTCAGGCCTCTTCGTCGGTTTGGCGACGGTCGATATCAGTTACGCGGTCGACGAAATTCCCCTGCGCAATCAGAAGATTTCCGTCAAGGCGCAACTGATCACGCCCGGAGGTCCGGCCACCAACGCTGCCGCAACCTTCGCCTTCCTCGGCGGCCGCACGACGCTGGTCACAGCTGTTGGCTCACATCCGCTGGCTTCAGTTATCCACGACGATCTGACGCACGCATCGATCCGCCTGCATGACATGGCACGGGGCCGCAGCGAGCCGCCCCCGATCTCCTCGATTCTGGTTCATCGCGCCACAGGGGATCGCACTGTGGTCTCGGCGAATGCGGCTGTATTCTCCCCGGTGAGTGCAGAGTTCAATCCGCGATGGCTTGCCGGCGTGACGATCGTGCTGCTGGACGGTCAATACATGCGGTTGTGCATTGCGGCGGCAAAAGCGGCGCACGCACGTGGAATCCCAATCGTGCTCGACAGCGGAAGTTGGAAGCCGGGTATGGCGAAGCTGTTGCCGTTCCTTGATACCGCGATCTGCTCTGGCGACTTCCGCCCGCCCGGCTGCCGCAGCGAAAGCGACGTCTTCGAGTTTCTGGCAGCGCGAAAGATTCGGCGCATAGCCATCACGCGCGGCGACTCGGCGATACGGTTTGTCGAGGGTAACAGCCGCGGCGAGATTCCTGTCCGCCGCATTCGCCCCGTGGACACGTTGGGCGCGGGTGACATTTTCCACGGAGCATTCTGCTATTACGCTTGCCAAGAGGGCACGAAATTTCGTGAAGCGCTCAGGCTGGCGTCAAACGTTGCGACCTTCTCGTGCCGCTATCCGGGCACGCGGTTGTGGATGGAGCGGTTTCAGGGCTGAATCACCGGCGGACCATTCTGCACTCTGGGCCCGCCGCACTGATGCGACCGCTCCCAGCGCTGCAAGGAGCCATCCCATGTGGAACAGACTTTCTGCCGCCCGCATCGCAGGCAGCGGGCAAGGATGACGGTCCGTTTCCGGATCTGCAATAAGGAATGAGAGAACGTCACCGCGACAGACTGAGGCGCCAGGGTCATTGAGGTACAGCTTTCTGGGAGAGGAGGTTTGATCTAAGGTGCCGCAAACCTTTGCACACCGCAAGCGCCACCTTACGCCAATCCGCCAGAATGGCCGGGAGGACCGGGGCAGCCTGACCAGCTCTGCTGCGCATCTTAGTACCGGAGAATCATGCGCGTTCCCCGTCTTATTTTCTCGATCCTCCTGTTGAGCGGCTGGCTGTTTGCCGCCTCCGAGCTGCGCCAGATTGGCATGGTCAATGTTCCCGGCGCGCCCGGCTTCGTCGACCTAGCGTTTTGCAATGGCATGCTGCTGATGACGCATCCGGGCGCTTCGGCGCTGGATATCTACGATCCCGGCCGCCGCCGGGTTATTGCCCAGGTGACCGGGTTGCAGTCGCCGCGCGGCATCGCCGCGGATGAGCAAGGCGGTCGTGTCTACGTCGCCGATCATGACAGCAAGTCCATCGCGGTGATTGCGACGGACGGCTGGAAGGTCGTCGATTCCATCCGAGTCCCCGGCAATCCCGACGCGTTGCAGCTCGATGGCGCAGGCAAGCTGTTCTGGACCGACGCCGATGCGGGAACTATTTCGCTGCTGGACCTGCACACCAAGCAGGATGTGGCCCAGACGGACGTTGGCGGCACGCCCCGCGATCTGGCTTATGACAGCGCGCACAAAAACCTCTTCATGACGTTGCAGGATGTCCATCAGATCGTCGGCGTCGACGCGAACGCGAAGGTCGTCACTCGCTTTACCTTGAATGCCTCGCAGCCAACCGGGCTGATCTACGATCCTCAGTACCACGAGCTCTACGTCGCGGTGCGTTCCGCCGTGGTCGCCGTCAGCGCCGACACCGGCGCGGAGATCGATCGCGTGGCCGCGCCCCCTGGCGTGGACAGCCTGTGGCTCGATGCGCAGTCGCACACGCTCTACGCGGCAAGCGAAGGCTCACTGGTGACGATCAACGCCAAGGGAAGATTGAGCGCAGCCGAGGAAATCATCCCGCAGATTAAGGGGCACGTGGTGGCTTTTGACGCGGACAAGAACATGCTGCTGCTGCCCGGCGGCCGCGAAGGCAAGTCAAAGCTGCTGATCTTCCGTCCCATGGCGCCGCAGGGAGAGGCAGGGAGCCACGCGGCCGAGGCGCAGGCGCGGTAGGCAGGTCTCCGACTAGTAATTCGGGTGCCCCATGTCTCGCGAAAGTTCCGAGACATGGGGCACCCGGATTACACGGGCGATGCGCGCAGGGATCGCTTGGCAATCTCTAATGGCAGTTGGCGAACTTCACCGAAGCGATGCGTGTGCTCCAGTCGTTCTGCATCGTGACCAGGTAGTACTCCTGGGTGTACCAGAATGTGCAACCGTCCTGATCAATCCGCATGGAGCTGTAGTCGCCCCAGCGATACGTGGAGCCCAGCTGCGAGCCGGTGCCGTTGACCACCGTCACCTCACTCTCCAACGTGCCGGCGGGATCGGTGCTCTTGCGTCCGGCGATGGCGATCCCGGGATGTATGCTTGCGCTGGAGATGCTGTAGCCCACCAGCATGTCGCCCACTTTGTCGCGGGCCATGGAAGCCATCCAGCGCCACTTCGAGTCAGGAGCAAAGGTGCCTTGCTGGAACACCGCGAGCGCAGTGACAGGGACGTTCCGGATTGGCGCAGTGAACTCGTACCATCGGACGGCGTCATTGCCGCCCGACGCAACCACCGTTTGATTGACAAACCAGTGCTGGGCCGAGCCTGCCGGCGGAGTGTGCGGGCCGACGTGAGCGGCTGGCGGATCGTCCCAGTAAGCGAAGCGGTACATCACCAGGCCGCCCTGGTCATCCAGCATGTCGCTGGTGCCCAACTGAGGAACGCAGGCCTCAGGGTAAGGGCAAGCACTGGTGTAAGGAGCAACCGCAATCAGTTGTGAGTTCCCCGTGCCGGTAAAGGTCGCGCCCTGCGACCAGTCATTCTGGTTGTTGATGTGCATGGAGTACAGGGAGAGATGGGAATTGTCCACGGCATTGACGCCGCCAATGAAGAACTCATCCTCACCGGCCGGCGGAGGCGTAGGCGAATCCACATCGGCGGGCAACAGGTCGGAGTTGAGGCCGTCACGCAGGAGCTCGAAACAGATTTCCTCAGCCGTTCCGTCGCCCACCAGTATCTTGCTGCGATTGAAGCCGCACACTTTCACGTGCCAATCCGAATCCGGGATCAGCATGGTTGCAAAATAGCCGGTCGGCCAGACTCCCCAATGCGGATAGTGTGCGAAGTCACTGGTCAAAGCGAACTTATACAAGTAATAAGTGCCCAGCGCATCAGAGCTGGTAGAAAGGGCGACACAAGCGTAATTGGGGTTGAGGTAATAGGTGTTCTGGGTCAACAGCCAGCGGTGGGCAACCGCATCCCATTGCACGATGGGATCGCCGGCGTTGGTGAGGCCGCAGTCCGAATCCCAGCCGTACCACGGAGTGTTGCCGGGCAGCGCGTCCGTGAGCGGCGCCCCCGTGGCTTTGTCGAACACCGCATAGGACGTGTTCACCCATTCCACGATCTGGGTGTCACCTACCGCCATGTTGGTATCGGGAGGAGAAACCCCTGGGGAGTAGTTCGGAAAGCCGTTGCCGAGGCCGAGAGCGCTAAGTCCCACCGAGTAGCTCGCGGGCGCCCCGGCCATGCTCTGCTCTACGGGGTCAACGGCTGCTCTGAATTCACGCACCGGCATACGCCGCCGAGGTTCTGAATCATAAAAGCCATAGCGAAGTGGCTGCGGTAGCTTAGCCAGTTCCCGCAACGGGGGCGAGACACCGAATGCAACAGCGTGGCTAATCGTCGGGGTAGGCGACGCGCTGTTCTGCGCCCGCAGCGGCAAACACAGCACTACCATGATGAGCAAGTATGGCCACAACATCCGGTTTCTCATGACTTTTCCCTTGTTCCTGTTCAACTAAGATCCGAAGTTTGAACTGACGGGCGAGTGCTTGTCAGCAGGAATTTACGGTTTAGTCCCAACAGCCCCAGACTATATACCTATTCAGAGACTCGAGCGCATGAATGTTGACGGTAGTTTGATCCTGCGAGCAGTTACCGGGAAGTCCAAAAGGAATGTGGGTTTGATCTCGTCGCGCTCGTCTAGAAGATTTTTTCCTTCTGCAGATCGTCCACCACCACCTGCACCACGCCATCAATCGCCTTATCGATCTTCTTTGGATTGGGGTTGAAGGTTTCGCTCAGGCCGGTCCAGATGAATTCTCCATCGGGCGTTGAGGTTCCGTAGAGACTGGTTTCGACGCGCACCTTTTTGTCTTCCACCAGGTAGCCCGGGCTGTAGACCACCGGATAGACGTGACTGTAGTAGCCGTAGAACGAGTTGTAGTAGGGATAGGGAACGCTGTAGGCCTGGCCGGAAATGTAGGTGGTGTCGTTCTTCACGCTGACCAGCCGCGTGACCAGTACCGCGTCGATCTGGTGCTCCTTGATCTGCGCCTTGAGGTAATCAGGGTCCATCTTCGCTGACTTGGTTCGCAGCAGAATGTTGTACCCCGGCACCGCGTGGACACCCAGACTCTTCAGCCGGTTGGACATGGCTTCTTCAAAGTCGGTGCGAATGGCCGGGTTGTCGCTCATGCCGATGACCAGCACCTTCTGGAAGTGCTGCCCGGTGTAGGTAGGACTTTTCACGCTGGCCAGCAGCTTGGTGCTCTTGCAGTTGCCAACGGCCGACAGAGACAGCAGGACCGCCAATACCATGGTGAATGGTTTCAAGGTTGCTCCCGGGTGATCGGTTGGAGTGACAGAAGGATTGTACAGGGGAGATGCCGTGGGGACGTGAAAGTCAAAAACCCCACGTCTCGAAAGGCACGAGACATGGGGCACCCGACTCAGGATGACGCCTTCTGGAAAATTCGACGAGACTACTTCACCGGCTTCACCGGCAGGGCGCTGGCGTCGATGATGTAGATCGAGCCCAGGCCATTGCCCGGCGAGTGCAGCGCCTTCTCGGATTGCTCGGTGGTCATCTTCGACTTAGGCGGAAAGCTGGTATCGCGCGCGCTGCCCCAGATGAAGTACTTGCCGTCAGGCGTGAACTTCGCCGCGAATTCATAGCCCGGCGAGTTGATTGGCGGCCCGAGGTTCACCGGCTTGGTCCAGTGACCGTTTACGTTGCGGCTGAGATAAATGTCGCCGCGGCCGAGACCTTCCTTCTTCGTCGCCATCAGGAACATATAGCTCTGGTCGGGCGCGATGCTGGGCTCGAATTCGTCTTCCGCAGTGTTGATCTCCGGACCAAGGTTCACCGGCTCTTCGTAGTTTCCGTCGCCCTTCGGTTTAGCCTTCCAGATGTCGCTGCCGCCGTAGCCACCTGGGCGTTCGGAGCCGAAGTACAAGGTGCCGTCGGAGGCCACGCGCGGATAGTATTCGTCCTTGTCACTATTGATGTTGAGCCGCCGAGGCGTGCCCCATGCGCCGTCGGGTCGGCGGTCCATCATCCAGATGTCGTAATCGTCCTTCGCCTTGCCGCCGGGCGTGATGGGCCGTCGCGAGATGAAGAGGAAGTGCTGGTTGTCGGGCGTGACGCAAGGGTCGGCGTCGGAATATTGGCCGGAAAACGGCGCGACCGTCGGCTTGCTCCACTTGCCGTTCACTTTGTGCGACTCGTAGATCGTCCAGAAGCTGAAGTCGGGTGCGCCGCGTAGGAAGTAGAGGGTGTTGCCGTCGGGGGTGAACTCGGCGCTGGTGGTGTAGGAGCCGTCGGAGATCAGGCCGGGCTCGAAGACCTGCGGTTGTGGCGCGGTCTGGGCGAATGCTGTGGTTGCTGCGAGTGCGAGGAGAAGATGCGATAGATGTGGCATTGGCAGGTGTTTGAAACGTAAATAGTTCGACGGAGTGGCGTCAATAGCACCGGCCGCGGTCTGCGGTTAACGGCAGTCAGGTGAGATGAGCGGCACGAGTTCGTCAAAAATAAAGAGCTCCTCAAACTGCCCTTGAGCGGGCAGCCAGCAATTTCAAGCAGCGCGCTTTCCTGTTTATCACCGCCCTCCGTGCGCACCATCACTGACGAGACGAGACGTTCACTGGCAAAGTTATGCTGCCCTCCGTGTCCGCCAAATCGCGGTGTGCGCTGGTATCGCACCGCCAGCCGGCGGTATATGCCTAGGACGTGACCTACTCGTGGCCGGCTCCGTTTCGCATGCTGAGAAGGAGAAGATCCAATGCCAAAGAGCTCATCGATTCCTGGAAATGCGGTACACGCTCTCCTCCCGACAACGCTTCTCGTTATTTCGCTGATACTTCTTCTTGTGACACTGACCCCCGTAGTCCGTGCGCAGACGTTCACCGTGCTTCACGACTTCACGGGCGGCGACGATGGTGGAGCGCCCTGGTCCGGCTTGACCCGGGGTCCGCACGGAAGCTTCTACGGAACAACATGGTCGGGGGGCCAACGGAGTAGCGACTGCGTGGATTCGGGCTGCGGTACGCTGTTCCAGCTTTCCAAAAGCGGGTCCGGATGGGATTATTCCGTACTCCACACTTTTATGGGCGGGAGTGACGGTGCCGGGCCTTGGGCCAGAGTCGTCTTTGGACCGAACGGCATCCTTTTCGGCACGACCTCTGCCGGCGGAGTCGGAGGCTGTCAGATCTACGGAGATCATTTAGGCTGTGGGACCGTCTTCAGAATGGTTCCTCCCGACCAGGTTGGGCCGTATACCAGGCCACACATGGCATCGATGTCGATCACAACGATATACACGTTTCTCAACGGTGCCGATGGAGCAGCACCTGGATTTGGCGACCTGATCTTCGATCCGGCAGGAAATATGTATGGAACCACGATCGTGGGTGGGGTGTCGGGATGGGGTGCTGTCTACGAAATCTCTCCTTCAGGACAGGGTTGGACGGAACAGGGTCTGTACAGTTTTTCCGGCGCTACGGACGGTGGGCTGCCCTATGCAGGAGTTCTGCGAGATGGACGAGGAAACCTGTATGGTGCGACTACCGTGAGCGGCGACGATCCGCTCTGCTGGTGGGGCGGGATGTGCGGAGTTCTGTTTCAACTCGTTCCCTCCGCAGGAGGCTGGACAGATAATACAATCTTCACCTTTCATAACAATGGAGCGGGAACAAATCCGGTTGGCAGTTTGATATCCGATGGCTCGGGAAATCTTTACGGATCCACAAGTTCCTACAGTGGCCCTGACGGCGGCACGGTGTTCGTGCTGCAACCGCAACAAAATGGATGGTCGCTTACGGTCTTGTGCAGTTTCAATGCAGGGGGCAGTGGCCCCTATGCAAACCTCGTAATGGGCGTCTCCGGCGATCTCTATGGCACGACTTATGCGGACGGCGAATTTAATGCAGGCACAGTCTTCAAAGTGTCGCACTCGTCCGGGGGATGGACGTGCACCAGCCTTCACGACTTCACCGGAGCAAGTGATGGGGGACTACCGGTCAGCAGCGTGAGCATCGATGGGCAAGGAAATCTGTACGGTACGGCTTCCTCAGGGGGAGCATACGGACAAGGAGTTATTTGGGAGATCACTCCCTGACGCAGGCGGTGGCATCGATCGTACGCGGCAGCGAGGTGCGGAGGAGCGTTTGCAACCTTCCCCTGAGATGAGCTGCAGATAAGTTGATATCAAAAACCCCAGGTCTCGAAAATCGCGAGACCTGGGACACCCGGATTCATCCGACGATGCTTTTCTCTTCCGTCTGCACCTGACGTGACTCCTCTTCTTTCTCGCGCATGGAATTCTTAAAGCTGCGGATACCGTCGCCCAATCCCTTGCCTAGTTCGGGCAATTTCTTTGGTCCGAAGACCAGCAAAGCGATGAACAGAATTACTACCAGATGCATGGGCTGAAACAAGCCTTCCAACATAAAAACTCCTCGTAAATTCTCTCACTTGAATTCGCGGGCAGGGTCGCTGAGTGAGTCAGCGCGTTGCGCCAACGCCTCGGCGAACCCTGTCGGCTCGCACCGCGTTCACCTCCACGGAATTACAGTTGGCGAGTGGCAGCATCCGCAGCCGTCGCCAGTTGGTTTAGCAGGCTGAAGAACGCCGGCGACTGGCCGATGAACAGTCCGTCTGCGGTGAAGCTCTTCACCGCCGCCTGAGCGCCGGCGAATTTATCGCCGCTCGGACGAATCGCCGCGCAGAGCGGCAAGTCCGGACTGATGAACTGCGCGGGCACCGGAAAGATCAAGCTGGGCTGGATCAGCGGGTTTAGTGGGTTGAAGAAGTTGGGGAAATGCAGCTTGGTGATTGGATCGGTGAAGGGCGCGACCGGAGGCTGTACTCCGTTGCCCGCGAAGTCGACCCACTCGAGAAAGTGCGCGACTTCATCTCCTCCGATGCCCAGCGTGATCTTCAACACCTCGAGGCTGCTGACCTTCTGACTCAGAGCGGCGTAGAGGCTCGATCCGCCCTGCTCGATGTATCCAAAGTGAAAAGCCGCGACGTTCGCGATCGCCTGGATGTGCACGTTGCCGGGAACGGCCGGCGCGCTCGCGAAGGGAGGTCCGTCGAAGTCCGCATTGGAGCGGGGAATCGCAGGCACACCGTTCAGGGTAATGGCTTGAGGATAAGTCGCACCAAATTCGGGATTCGTGGTGCTGCGGTACCGCACGTACCAGCTGGTGTCCACATTCAGCTGCATCAGATTGGTGAGCCGGCCGGTGTTCGCCGCCGCTCCCGCCTTGCTGCCTTGAAGGGTGCGGAACTTGTCCAGATTCACAGGATCGGCCCCTTTTGATTCCAGGTAGGCATTTAGAAATGTGGCGTGGCTGATTTCGTCCAGGGTGTTGCTGCTGATGTATTGTGGCGCGTCGCCATCCAGGTTCGACAATGCGATCTGGTAATTGTTTAGCGATTGGTTGGGATCGACTTCAATCGGTGGGTTGTTGCCGATGCCGCCGAGTTCTGCGTACTGCTGCCACAGGTCGCTCTCAATGATCTCGGCGGCTGCCAGGAATTGCAGAATGGCGATGTCTCCCTGGTTGAGGCTGGCGCTGCTTTCCTGGCTGAAGGCGGCGAGCCCGTGAGTTAGAAGTCCGGCGCCGACCGTAGCTGCTCCCGCAAACATGGCGCTCTTTTTCATAAACGACCGGCGATCGACCGGACGCGTGAGAACGTTGTCTTCGTTCTTCATGATTGCTCCTTCATTGTCCAGATTGATTTGGCTGGCTGGACGGTAAAGTCACAATAGAAGCGCTGGAAAAACGTTGTGTGATGGAGATGTGGAAGAGATGTCAGGTGTTTGTCAATTGAAGTAGAAGGTGTGCAACGATCGTGATGCACTCCACGCAAGCCAAAATCGGGCTTGTATGGAGCGCGCGGTGATCTACATGAGATGAAACGCAGGGATGGGTAAAAGTCAAAAACCCCATGTCTCGAAAGTCGCGAGACATGGGGCACCCGGATTTACTGATTGCTAGTTGCTGATCGCTAGTTGCGGTTCTTTCGCGGTGTAGTGCGAGTCGACGTAGTCGTTGAGGATCTTGGTGAACTCTTCGACAATGTGATCGCCCTTGAGTGTCAGCATGAGGCGGCCGTCTACGTAGACAGGCGCTTTCGGCTCCTCGAACGTTCCGGGCAGCGAGATGCCGATGTTCGAATGCTTCGATTCGCCGGGCCCGTTGACGACGCAGCCCATCACCGCGACCTTCATCTCTTCCACGCCAGAGTAGCGCGTCTTCCAGACCGGCATTTGCTCGCGCAGGTAGGCCTGAATCTGTTCGGCCATTTCCTGAAAGAAAGTGCTCGTCGTGCGGCCGCAGCCGGGACACGCCGTAACCTGCGGGGTGAAGCTGCGAATGCCCATCGATTGCAGAATCTGCTGGCCGACCGTGACCTCTTCGGTGCGGTCGCCGTTGGGCGCGGGCGTTAGCGACACGCGGATGGTATCGCCGATGCCTTCCTGTAACACGACTGCAAGAGCGGCGGCGCTGCCTACGATTCCTTTCGATCCCATGCCGGCTTCGGTAAGTCCCAGGTGCAGCGGATACTCGCAACGGCTTGCCAGCTCGCGATAGACGTCGATGAGGTCTTGCACGCCGCTGACTTTCGCGCTGAGGATGATCTGCTCTTTCTTCATGCCGTAGCCGACGGCGAGCTCGGCCGAGCGCAGCGCGCTCTGGACCATGGCTTCCATCATCACGTCGCGCGCGTCCTTCGGTTCGGCCAGCTTGGAGTTCTCGTCCATCAGGCGCGTCAGAAGTTGCTGATCGAGCGAGCCCCAGTTGACGCCGATGCGCACCGGCTTGTCGTTCTCGATGGCAACTTCGATCATGGTGCGAAAGTTGTCGTCGTCCTTCTTGCCGATGGAGACGTTACCGGGATTGATGCGGTACTTGGCCAGCGCCGTCGCGCAGGCGGGGTACTTCTTGAGCAGGATGTGTCCGTTGTAGTGGAAGTCGCCGATGATGGGCACGGGCACGCCCAGCTTCGCCAGGCCGTCAACGATGTGCGGCACGGCTTTGGCGGCGGCATCATTGTTGACCGTCACGCGGACGAGCTCCGAGCCGGCGCGGGCCAAGGCCATGCACTGGCGAATGGTGCCGTCGATGTCGGCCGTGTCGGTATTGGTCATCGACTGCACCACAATTGGTGCATCACTGCCGACGCGAACTCCGCCGATGTTGGCGGTGTAGGACTTCCTGCGCTGAATTTGAGCCATACAGAGGTCTAAAGAAAGTTTATCACGGTGAGGAGGGTGGCTGGTTCCGGAGCACCGGGTCGAGGCTCGTCACGGTGAACCCCCACACAAGCCACAACCAGGCTTGTACGGGGCACCCGGCACCCCGCCCGGGAGTCCTGGAAGTCAAAAACCCCATGTCTCGAAAGTCGCGAGACATGAGGCACCCGTGGGGTCTTTACCGTTCGGTCTCAGGGACGAAGAAAGGGAACCCGGTACCCCGGATTTCCGGAAACCTTAATGGATACGTGACATCTCTGTAAGGAGAGCATCAAACCGGTGGACTTGCGGTCCAAAGGGCGGGACAATATAGGCAGAGGCCGGCAACAACTTGTCCCATACGGGGTTCATACTTGGGATAGACCGGCAGCAGGGCGAGGTCTGTCTTTCTGCTGGCAGGCTGAAGAAGGTGTACATCATGCGTTCCGCAATTCGTTTTCTTAGCGTTGGCGCGCTGGCGCTGTTGTTGACGTCTCCGGGATTCTCCCAGAGCCAGGGTTCGTCTCCGCAGGGATCGAGCACGCCGAGCGCTTCCGGCCAGGATACGTCTAGTCAAGGTGCATCCACCCAGGGCTCCGGTACGCAGAGTTCGGACTCCAATGGTCAGTACCTGCCCGACAAGCCGGAGAAAAATCCTCCCTCGCCCAGCACGATGAACAATATCGATGCCATCGGCAATCGCAATGTCGGCTGCGACAAAGGCATGGGCAACTGGTACTCGCTGGATAAGCAGGTGGCGATGGGGCGCTCCTATTCGCAGCAGGTGGAGCACGGCGCCAAAATGATCAGCGACCCGGTGGTCACCGAATATGTGAACCGTATCGGACAGAACCTGGTGCGTAATTCCGACGCCAAGGTTCCGTTCACCATCAAGGTCATCGATACCGACGAGATCAACGCCTTCGCGCTGCCCGGCGGATTTTTCTATGTGAACTCCGGCCTGATTCTGGCGGCCGATAACGAAGCCGAACTCGCCGGCGTGATGGCACACGAGATCGGACACGTGGCTGCGTGCCACGTCGCGCGCGAGCAGACGCGCAGCAACATCGCGAACCTGGCCAGTATCCCGTTGATTTTCGTTCCGGGCGGCTGGGGCGTTTACGAAGCCACCCAGGCGGCCATGGGTATCGGCGTGCCGTTGACCTTCATGAAGTTCTCTCGTACGTTTGAAGCGCAGGCCGACTTCCTGGGCATGGAGTACATGTACAAGGCCGGTTACGATCCGCAGTCGTTCATCTCGTTCTTTGAGAAGATCGAGGCGCAGGAGAAGAAGAAGCCCGGCACGCTGGCCAAGGCATTCGCTTCGCATCCCATGACACCCGACCGCGTGGCCGCGGCACAGAACGAAATGCGGACGGTGCTGCCGGCGCGTCCCGAGTACATCGTCGACACTTCGGAATTTGAGAATGTGAAGGCTCGGCTGGCCTCGATCGAGAATCGTCACAAGGTGACGAACGATCAGAACAACAAAGACCGTCCAACGTTGCGTCGCGCAACCGCCGACAATCCGGCCAATGGAAGCGGAAGTGGTAACGGCACCAGTAGCGGCTCCGGCTCCAGTAATGGCTCGGGTGATGATGATCGTCCTACGCTGAAGCGCAGCGACGGCTCGCAGTCATACCACTAAGCAAACTCCAGTCTTGTATTCGAGGGCTCCCGTAACTGGGAGCCTTTTTGTTATTCCGTCCGCATTTCGCCCGGTGGAAGGGTAGCGGGGATAGGGGCCTTCGACTCCGTTCGTCGGCTTCGCCGGCCTTACTGCGCTCAGGATGACGCCGCTCGATTTGCGGGGGGGGGGACGAACTGCCACTTTTGCGGTAAGCAGCTACATTTTTCTGGTACTAGCCGAATAGGAGGGCTACACTTGCGCCAAATTGCGCCGGCAAATTAATGCCGGCGGCACGCGACGAGGGGCGAGTATGGTTCGTCGATTTGGGCGTTCGTCGATTGCAAGTTCTCTTCTGATCTCCTGCTTCTTTCTGCCTGCCGCGATCGCAGCGTACGGCACGACCGCGGAAGAGCAGCTAGCCCGATTCAGCGAGAAAGACTTTCAACACGCTGAGAGCCTCGCCCGGCACGGCGACGCCAATGCCGCAGCCCTCCTGGGCGTGGCTTACGAGCAAGGCGTCCGGGTGCAGCAGGATGTGAGCCAGGCGATCAAGTGGTATCGTCAGGCTGCAATACAGGGAGACGTTAAAGTACAACATCACCTTGCCTTAATGTACGAGCAGGGCAAGGGCGTCATGCCGGACATCGCCGAGGCGGCGCGTTGGTATCAGAAAGCGGCGTCGCTGGGATACGCGCCTTCGCAGTGCAACCTGGGGAACCTCTATCAGAATGGCCGCGGCGTGCAGCGCGACCCGGCGCAAGCTGCGAAATGGTATGAGATCGCCGCGCGACAGGGCGACGCGCAGGCACAGAGCAATATCGGCTACATGTATAATCACGGCGAAGGTGTGGTCCACGATGACCAGCAGGCAGTGTACTGGTATCGCAAGGCGGCGGAGCAAGGGTTTGCCATCGCCCAGCGCAACCTGGGCGTAATGTACGTTCTGGGGCAGGGCGTCGAGGCCAACGAGACCGAAGCTATGCGCTGGTTCGCCAAGGCTGCCGAGCAGGGCGCAAGCCGCGCGCTGGTGAATGAGGCGCTGCTGTACATGAAGGGAACTCAGATCCAGCGGGACTACAGTGCAGCCGAAGCGCTGCTGTCGAAGGCGATTGCCGCGGGAGAGCAGGATGCAACGCCACTGTTGAAGCAGTGCCGGGAGTACAGGGCGCAGAAGCCTGCGGGAACAACGACGGCGCAGGCGCACTAGCGTTTGGGTTTCGTCAGCAAACGGCTGGTGTCATCCCGAGCGCAGTCGAGGGACCGCGATCTCCCGGAAAAGTATTCGTGCTGTGGGGGTCCTTCGACTCCGGCGCGATAAGACCGCGCCTCCGCTCAGGATGACACAATAAAAAGGGGGCTTGTCACGCCCCTTTTTATTTGAGTTTGGATTGTTCCTACGGCAGCCGCTGCGCCAGGCCGGGCAGGGCCTTCATCAGATCGTTGTAGATGACCACTGCGGCGAACAGCAGCAGGAACACGAATGCCGTCTGGTAAATCCGCTCCTTGATGTGGATGCTGATATCGCGCCGCATCACCGATTCAATGACCAGCAGCAGAATAATTCCGCCATCGAGGATGGGAATCGGCAGCAAGTTGAAGATGCCGAGGTTCAGGCTGATCATGGCCATCAACTGCAGCAGTGGAGTCCAGCCCGGCTGACGCGCTGCGTCGCCCGATGCCCGCGCGATGCCGATCGGGCCTTCCATCTGTTTGATGGAGACCTTGTGCTCGATCATCTTGCGGACCAGTTCGACGATCAGCATCGAGTAGCGCTTGTTTTCCTGTAGCGAAACGCTAAGCGCTTTGCTGAACGGCAGCTTCTCGACCTTCATGGGCCCGGCAATTCCAAAGCCCAGGCGATAGCCGACCTGGCCATTCTCCTCCATCTTCATCGGCGACATGGTATAGTGCATTTCCTTGCCGTCGCGGCCAACCGTTACATCGACCGGCTTCTCGCCGTTGGCCTGCAAGTAATGAATGATGGCGAAGACCGACCGCATCGGAATGCCGTTGATGGCGACGATGTGATCGTTGAGCTGAATGCCCGCCTTCTGCGCAGGCATGTTCGACATCAACTCGGTCACCGTAACGTTCTGTTCCGGTTGCCAGCCCACGCTGCCGTAGTCGTCGGTGCCCTCAACGTCAGGCTTAACTTGTTTTTCCAGGAACGTGTTGCCGCGCTCGATGGCAATGCTGACGGGCTGCTTGCCGCTGATCATCACCTTCAGCAGCACGTCTTCCCAGGTGGGATTTTGAGCGCCATCGATGCGAACGATGCGATCGCCCTGTTCGATGCCGGCTTTTGCCGCGGGAGAATTGTCGAGCACCCAGCCGACCACTGCAGGCTGGTCGAAGAACTCGGGCCGCTCGTAGTGCACCATGAAGACGCCGGTGAGCAGCGCGATGGCCAGCAGGATATTCATCACTGGCCCGGCAACCGCGATCACAAAGCGCTGCCAGCGCGGATGCGACATGAACTCGTCAGGTGCGCCGGTGCGCGACTCCAACGGATTCTCGCCCGCCATCTTGACGTAGCCACCAAGCGGCAGAGCACTGATGCGATAGTCGGTGACGCCCCGTTTAAAGCCGATCAGACGTTTGCCGAAACCGATTGAGAAGACGTCCACCCGGACGCCAAACCACTTGGCGGCAGCATAGTGACCGAACTCGTGGACCAGGATCATCACTCCCAGCACACCGGCCATCGAAACTACCGCAATGAAAAACGATTCCATATACCTCTTCTAGAGCCATCAGCATTCAGCAGAAAGCGAATCGCCCTATCTGGATCGACCGATTGCTGCATGCTGATGGCTGATCGCTAATTGCGCCCGCCGGCGGGCATCCGCGTCCGCTAGTAGTACTTGGTCTATAGATTCTGGAACGTAGGCTGACGTTTCATCAACTACGATCTTTATTGTAGCCGGAATGTCCAGGAATCCAATACGACCTTCGAGGAACGCCGCCACGGCCACCTCGTCCGCAGCGTTGAGAGCGATGGTCTTTGCCCCTCCGGCTTCGACTGCCTCATACGCTAAACGTAAGCAGGGAAATTTATCAAAGTCCGGCGGCGTGAAGTCCAGCCGGCGCAACTCCTGCACGGGAAAGCGCAGGTCGGACGCAATGCGTTCCGGATATGTCAAAGCGTAGAGAATCGGCAAACGCATATCAGTTACAGAGAGTTGAGCAAGCAGGCTGCCATCGACGAACTCGACCATCGAATGGATGGTGCTTTGGGGATGGACCAGCACACTGATGTGATCAGGCGGCATATCGAAGAGACGACAAGCCTCGATCACTTCGAAGCCTTTGTTCATCAGAGTTGCTGAATCTATGGTTATACGTTTTCCCATCTTCCACGTTGGATGATTCAACGCTTGTTCCACCGTAATTTCGGAGAAGGCCGACCGCGGAGTGTTGAGGAACGGACCTCCGGAGGCGGTGAGCCATACGCGTTGGACTTCGTCGCGTCGGCCCCCGCGCATGCACTGGTGGATGGCATTGTGCTCGCTATCGATGGGCAGCAGCGGCTTGCCCTGGCGTCGCGCCTCGGCGGTGATGAGATCGCCCGCGGCGACTAGACATTCCTTGTTGGCGAGTCCGAGTGTCTTGCCAGCTTTGACGGCTTCGTAGGTCGCTTCCAGTCCGGCGACGCCGACGATGGCGCTGACCACGAACTCGGCGTCAGGATGCGTGGAAACTTTCACGGTTCCGGCCGAGCCGTGCAGGACCTCGATGTCTCCACTCAGACCGGCTTGCTTGAGCCGGTCGAAGAGTTGTTCAGCGGTTTCGGCGGTCGCCATCGAGAGGATTTCTGGACGCCAGCGTCGCGCCTGCTCGAAGGCGAGGTCGACGTTGTTACCCGCCGCCATCGAGGCGACAGAGAAGCGGTCAGGAAAACTCTCGACGATGCTGAGGGTGCTCTTGCCGATAGAGCCAGTGGAACCGAGTATGGCGATTCGTTTCATCCAATAGTAAGTATCCCACGAAGCAGGAGTTTCTTGCGCGGAAGGCTCGTCCGCCTGAAGGCCGCCTCGCCAACACACCAACATAAGGGTCTTTGAAGGGCACGGCTGAAGCCGTGCCCTTT
Source organism: uncultured Acidobacteriaceae bacterium (assembly GCA_963819055.1). Lineage (GTDB taxonomy): Bacteria > Acidobacteriota > Terriglobia > Terriglobales > Acidobacteriaceae > Bog-257. Next base: position 31,327 of record CAWFUT010000048.1, read on the forward strand.
CAAAGCTCGAACCGACATGCACAGCTCAAGCAGTCACCAGAGAGCTCAAAGTAAAGACAGCTCAAGCGGCTCCTGAACATTGAACAGGAATAGCTTGGAAGGGGCACGTCTTCAGGCGTGCCGTGCCAGCTCCTCTATGATTCAAAAAGCGAGGCGGCCGTCAGGCCGACGAGCCGTCCCGTTTTTGACGGCCAGTCTCCCCATCTCACCCGACGATGAATTAATCCTGCCGTAACCCGCCGTTCATCATTCCGCGCGCATCCGCGTAGTAACTTCAGCCGCGAGTCTCTCCTCTATATCGAGCCGCAAGGCCCTCACGGAAGCGCAAAGGACACCATGGCGACTGCTTCTTCGTACACTCCCGCACCCATACCTGCTTCTCCGGCAGCTGTCCACGAGAAACTGTCGAAAGGTCCCGGCAGGCTTGGCACGGCGATCTTTATCGGGGTGCTGGCGATCGGCTTCGTATACGCCGGCTACCACCTGATCTCCGACCTGTCGGTGGTGCACTCGTCAACCGTCTTTCCCTTCATCCTGTTGGGAATCGCGCTGCTGGTGGCGCTCGGTTTCGAGTTCGTGAACGGCTTCCACGACACGGCGAATGCGGTGGCGACGGTCATTTACACGCATTCGCTTGATCCCCACATCGCGGTGGCCTGGTCCGGCATGTGGAACTTCATTGGTGTCGTGCTCTCGACCGGCGCGGTTGCCTTCGGCATCATCTCGCTGCTGCCGGTTGAGCTGATTTTGCAGGTGGGGAGCGGCGCAGGTTTCGCCATGGTGTTCGCGCTGTTGACGGCGGCCATCATCTGGAACCTGGGCACGTGGTACTTCGGAATTCCGAACTCCAGTTCGCATACCTTGATCGGCTCGATTATCGGTGTCGGCATTGCGAATCAGTTGATGCAGGCCCGCACCGCGACCAGCGGTGTCGATTGGGGACAGGCGCTGAACGTCGGCAAGTCGCTGCTGTTTTCGCCCATCATCGGCTTCGCGCTGGCGGCTTCGCTGCTGAGTCTGTCCAAAGTTTTCATCAAAGACAAGCGCCTCTACACTGCACCGGAGGGCGACGCGCCGCCGCCATTCTGGATTCGCTGCCTGCTGATCCTTACCTGCACCGGCGTCAGCTTCGCGCACGGCTCCAATGACGGCCAGAAAGGCATGGGACTGATCATGCTGATCCTGATCGGCACCGTCCCGACCGCCTACGCATTGAACCACGCCATCACGCCGGCGCAGTCGGCCGACTTCATCGCCATCTCGCAGCAGGCCGAGAACGTGCTGGACAAGTACATCACGCCGGGAGCCGTGGTTGGCGATCCGCGTGAGGATGTGACCAATTACGTCCGGACGAAAGAATTTAACGACAACACCGTCCTGGCGCTGCGCAGCATGATCAACGGGATCAGCACCGAAGTCGCCAACTACAAAGAGCTGCGCTACATTCCGCAGGACCAGGTTCGCAACTTCCGCAACGATATGTACCTGGTGAGCGAAGCCTTGCGCATCATGCAGAAGTCGAAGGTGAAAGAGATTTCTGCTCCCGATGAGGCGGTGCTGGCAAATTACAAGAAGCACATCGACTACGCGACCAAGTTCATTCCAACCTGGGTAAAAGTCGCCGTAGCGCTGGCTCTTGGCTTGGGTACGATGATCGGCTGGAAGCGCATCGTGATCACCGTCGGGGAAAAGATCGGCAAAGACCACCTGACCTACGGACAGGGCGCTGCAGCTGAAATTACCGCGATGCTGACCATTGGAGCTGCCGATATGTACGGCTTGCCAGTTAGCACGACCCACGTTTTGTCATCGGGTGTGGCAGGCACGATGGCGGCGAACGGCACCGGCTTGCAGTGGGGAACCGTTCGAAACCTGGTCATGGCCTGGGTGTTGACGCTGCCGGTAGCTATCGTCCTGTCGGCAACCTTGTTCTGGGCGTTCGTGAAGATTTAGAACTGGTTTTGAAGGGGCGTACCTTTAGGTCCGCCGTTACAGGCCATCTACTACTGCTTCGGCCGAGTCGTCCGGCCGAATAATTAACAGCCAGGGACTCCCGGCCTGCGGGGTATCGGGGAAACCACGCTGTTCTCACTGCTTAGAGGAAGCCGACTCAGTCTACAATTTGTTCAACCCATCCAGGGCCGCCACTTTGTAGGCCTCCGCCAATGTGGGATAGTTGAAGACCGTATCGCGGAAGTATTCAATCGTACCGCCCATCGCCAGAACGGCCTGCCCGATGTGAACGATCTCGGCGGCGCGCTCTCCGATGATGTGTACCCCGAGCAACTTCAGGGTGTGAGGATCGAAGAGCAGCTTCAGAAACCCCTGATCGTCGCCCAGCATCTGCCCCTTGGCTAATTCGGCATAGCGGGAGATGCCGACTTCATACGGTATCTTCTCGGCGGTGAGCTGCTCTTCCGTTCCACCCACCATCGAAATTTCCGGAATGGTGTAGACGCCATAGGGAATCAGGTTCGGTGGAATGTTGCCGCGCACGCCGAAGATGTGACAACTGGCCAGCCGGCCCTGCTCCATCGAGGTGCTGGCCAGGGCCGGGAATCCGATGACGTCTCCCGCGGCATACACGTGTGGAACCGCGGTCTGGAAGTTTTCGTCGACTAGAATCTTGCCTCGCCCGTCCGGTACCAGGCCGATGGCATCGAGATTCAGCAGGTCGCTGTTCGCCTGCCGGCCCACCGTATAGAGCAGTGCCGAGCCGTGTACGGTCTTGCCGCTTTCCAGCTTGGCGAAGACGCGATCACGATCATCGTCAAAACCCACCTGCACGACTTTCTCGCCCAGGCGGAATACCGTCCCCAGCTGCCGCAACTGGAAGCACAAGCTCTCGACTACTTCGTGATCGACAAACTCGAGCAGCTTTGGCCGCTGGTCCAGCAGAGTTACTTTTACGCCGAGCGCCGCGAACATCGACGCATATTCCAGGCCGATGATGCCTGCGCCCACAACAATCAACTCGCGCGGCAGGTCTTCGAGTTCGTGAACCTGGTCGGAGTCGAAGATGCGTTTGCCGTCAATCGGAATGTCGGAGCTATGCGCCGGGCGCGTACCGCAGGCGATTACGAAGTTGTCTCCGCGCAGCAGAGTGTAGCCTTCGTCGCTGGTAATCTCTACGGTGTGCGCATCAAGGAAGCGAGCATTGCCTTCATAGACGGTCACGCGATTACGGCGAAGCTGCGCTTTGATGACTTCGATTTCGCGCGCCATCACCGAGTCAGAACGAAACACCAGGTCGGCCATCGAAATGGCTTCCTTCAGCGCATAGCCGCGTCCGTAAAAGGTGCGCTGGCGCAACCCGCTGAGGTACAGAATCGCTTCGCGAAACGTCTTGCTGGGAATAGTACCGGTGTGGACGCAAACACCGCCGATGGTGCGTTTTCTTTCAACGACCGCGACCTTCTTGCGCAGCTTGGCGGCACAGATGGCAGCCTTCTGTCCGGCCGGACCGCTGCCGATGACGACGAGCTCATAGACGTTGTTGTTTGTGGCCTGCGCAGGCAAAGAAGCCCCTCCCAGTGAATCCGGATCACAGGTGAGCCTACCACTTTGTCCGAAGAATGGCAGAGTGCACGCCGGGCGAATTCACTTACATTTCACAATTTCGGCAGAAGTGCGCTCCCGCGTTAGAAAAGCTCCTATGCGTCCGAGGCTTAAAAGTCCACAGCCTGTCAAATTTGCGTCCGAGCTTTGAAAGGGCACGGCTTCAGCCGTGCCGTCAAGGTCCCCAAACCGGTGGGGCTTTCACCCCGGCCGTCGAACGCTGATACGTTTCTCAATCCATCTCCCGCATCTGGCTGGTCGCGCTCTTCGGTCCTGACACCTGCGACGTGCTGTGCTGCTTCAGCCACTCCGTTTCATCGAGCAGCGCGATCGGCGGCAGGTGCTGCTTCTGCAATCCTTGATTGATTGCAGGCAGCTGCGCGGCGGTCAATTTGGTGAAGTCGTCGATGACATCCTGAAGCTCATGTGCCAGCGAATCCGCGCGCGCCACCTGGTAGTCGGTCGGACGGCCTTCGTACTGGTTGATGTCGCCATAGAGTTCACCCACGTGCTCGCGAATGCGCTCTTCACCGGTGATCATGCCACCTTCTTTGGTAGCCACGATCTTCGAGCGCAACTCATCGGCCTTGGTTGACAGCGATTGCAGCTGCGCGCGCAGAGGATTGCTCTCGGGCAGCTTGGCGGCATCGGCACCCGCCGTATCACGGACATTCTGAATGTTTGCGACCGCGAAGCTCATGTGGTTGAGCGTGCTGACCAGCTTCAACGCCAGATCGTATTGCATCCTGCGGTCGGCCACAGTGTACTTCGCACGGGGATCGAGCACGACGTTCAATTGCCCGGTGTAAGTGTCGTCGCCCTTGATCAGCTTGACGGTGTAGGTGCCCGGCATGACGCGCGGACCCTGCGCCGCCTGGAAGAGCGCGCTGGCTCCTGGCGGAAGGATGGGCGGCGGAAGATGCATTGACCACGAGATACGATTCAGCCCGCGATGCTTGCTGCGTGGCGAGTATTCCAGCAACTCGGTGTTACCGTCGAAGATCTGCACCTTCAGATCGCCGAAGATGTGCCGCTGGCGCTGATAGTAGGTGATCATCGCGTCGCTGGGACGCTCTGGTGCGACAAAAGCTTCATCGCCCTGCGGCCAGCCGCCATTGGAGTTGAAGTACTGGATTGCCTTGCCGTCGAGCACGACAGCATTCTTCGTCATGAAGTCGGGGGTAAGCGAGCGCAGCGGAGCGATGTTATCGATGATCCAGATGCCGCGGCCATGCGTCGCCAGCACCAGGTCAGAGGTCTTGGGCTGCACCACGATGTCGCGGACGGCGACCGCCGGGAAATTGCTGCCTTTGTACTGCGCCCAGTGCGCGCCGTCGTCGACCGAGATCCACAGACCGAACTCCGTGCCGACATAAAGCACCGACGGATCGACGGGGTCTTCGGTGATGACATGCGCGTATCCCTTCACGCCGTTCTCGGCAAGGTTGAGTGAGGTCCACGTCTTGCCGTAGTCCGTCGTTTTATACGCATAGGGCGCCATGTCGCCGTAGGTATGGCGATCGAAGGTTGCGTATGCATCCGCCTCATCGAAGCGCGAGGCTGCGATGGTCGACACCCACGAGTTCGGGGCGAGCCCCTGGACGTTTCCGACCACGTTCGTCCAGGTTTTCGCGCCGTCGCGCGTGATCTGCACATTGCCGTCGTCGGTGCCCACCCAGATGATCTGCCCGTTTTTTGGCGACTCCGAGATGGAGTAGATCGAGGTGTGCATCTCGGCCGCGGAATTGTCGATGGTGACGCCGCCCGATTCTTCCTGCTTCTGCTTCTCCGGATCGTTAGTCGTCAGGTCGGGAGAAATGCGGTCCCAGGATTGGCCGTGATCGCGCGAGCGAAAGAGGAATTGCGCGCCAATGTAGATTGTCCCTTTTTCATTGGGGCTGAGCGCGACTGGCGTGTTCCAGTTGAAACGCAGTTTCTTCTCGTTGTAGTTGGGAAAGGGCTTGATGGAGCGCACTTCCAAGGTGTGGCGATTGACGCGTCCAATCTCGCCACCCTGCGACTCGGCGTAAACGTAGTCAGGATCAGCCGGATCTTCGAAAGCCCAGAAACCGTCGCCGCCGAATACGTTCTCCCACTGCGCATTGGAGATGCCGCCCGGATAAGACGAATCGCCGATCCAGACACTGTTGTCCTGCAATCCGCCGTAAACGTGGTAGGGGTCATCGTTGTCTGTGCTGACGTGATAGAACTGCGAGATCGGCAGATTGAGCTGATGCTTCCAGCGCGTGCCTCCGTCCTCGCTGCGCCACAGGCCGCCGTCGTCTCCGGCAAACACAATGTTCGGATTGGTGGGATCGATCCACACGTCGTGAAAATCGCCGTGCGCGTTGGCGACGAAGCTGAAGCTCTTGCCTCCGTTCACGCTGAGCAGCAGCCCGAGATCGGGTTTGAATACCTTGTTCTCATCTTTCGGATCGACGATGAGATTGGCGAAGTAAAACGGACGCCACACCATGAACTGGCTGGCATCCAGGCGCGTCCAGGACTGTCCGGCATCATCCGAGCGATACAGCGCGCTGTTCTTTGACTCAACCATCGCATAGATGACATTCGGCTTGCCCGGCGCAACCGCCAGCGCGATGCGGCCCCACGGCTTCGCGGGCAGGCCTTTGCTGTTGGCGTCGGTCAGCTCGGTCCAGTGCTCGCCGCCGTCGGTGGATTTGAAGACGCCGCTGCCCGGACCGCCGGAGCGGAAGGTCCAGCCCTGGCGGCGAACGTCCCAGGTGGAAGCGAAGATAGTGTTCGGATCCTGACGGCTGGCGCTCAGGCCGCCGCATCCGGTCGACGGATTCGGACCGCCAAGAACCTTGCGCCAGGTCTTGCCGCCGTCGGAAGTTTTGTAGACGCCGCCCTGGTCGCTGTCATTCCACAGATGTCCTACCGCGCAGGCCACTACGTTGTTGCCGTTCTTCGGATCGACCAGGATCTTCGAGATATGCTCGGTGCCGCCGAGACCGACGTTGGTCCAGTTGTCGCCACCGTCGGTTGATTTATAAATGCCATCACCGATCGAGACGCTGTTGCGCACCCAGCCTTCACCGGTTCCCACCCACACAACCTTCGGATTCGAGGGATCGATGGTGATGGCGCCGATCGACTGGACCGGCTGGCGGTCGAAGACTGAGGTGAAGGTGGTGCCGCCGTTCACGGACTTCCACACGCCACCGGTGGCAGCGCCGACGAACAACGTCATCCGGCCATTGATGGTGATGGCGTCGACGGCAGCGACACGTCCGCTCATGGTCGCCGAGCCGATGTTGCGGGCGGGCAGTCCGGAGATGGTGGCGCTGTCGAACTTCACCGGCGTCTGCGCGGAGAGCTGGAGTGCGACTCCCATGAATCCCGCGAGCAGGCATTTCGATAGGTAAGAACCTTTTATAGCAGAAACGTTCATTGCGAAGTCCTTGCTGAAAGTCTGATCGACCAACAAACAAACTCTGGCCTGTCTAGCTTCGGTTGCGCTTATTTCTTGAGTGAGGCGGGGACCGCGAAATCGCTGGCTGGCAGCGGCACGTTGACCTCTACCTTGTCCACCGTGATGGTTAAGCCGTCCGGATTATTCTTGGAGCCAGAGGTGATGGAGTAGGGGAACATCACGCCGGCGACGGGCTTGTATGAGCCCAGATCAGTGAAAGTCTCTTTCACGGATCCCCGGATGAACTCCTGCGTCTCTTTGCGGATTTCCAGGTAGGTGTCAGGATCGAGGTAGTAGTAGACGATGTCGCCGTTTTTCAGCGTCACCTTCAGCCGCAGCGCGTCGTCGCCGTCGACGGTGTCATGACCGAGGAACTCGACGGTGTTGCCCTTGGCTTTGTAGTCGACGAGCGGACCCTCGAGATCGGATTCCAGTTGCAGATCGCGGGTGTCGTCTTCGCCCAGGAGCTCGGGATCTTTGCGGCCGCCGAAGGGGGAGATCTGCCAGCCGGTGCTTCCGTCGTAGGCCTGAATTGCGGTCATGCCGGCGATGGAGAAACTCTCGCGAACCAGGTTGGGCCGCATGTTCTCGGTGACGATCACGATGGGCGTGCCGTTGGTGACCGAGTTGCCGGTGATACGCAGTGTCTTGATGGCCTTTATTTTCTCCAGACCGCCCTTAGCCTGGATATTCTTGCTGACGAGCTCATCGGCGGTCTGCGCCAGTGCGCAGACGCCAAAGCAACAAAGAGCCAGGAAGAGGACTAGCCAACGTTTCATGCGGCAACCTCGAAGATTCCAACGTAGTGTGGGAAACCGTGAATTGTACATCAACTCCGATTGCTCAGTAGTAGTTGGCATCCTGCGATTGAGACCGGATGTCGTAATTTCGACGTGAGCGTCGGACGGTCGGTTCCATCGGGCCTACAAGGTTGCTAAACCATCGCTCACCTTTCTCGGGAGACTGCGTCCATATCCCTGTCAGACCTCCCCAGTAAGATCGGTCGGCGGCCGGTTGTCCGGTGTTGTTAGACGACTTGGGCCACGCCGATTCATAAAAAGTATGCACCCGTATGTCGCGGAGACTTTGCGTTCCCCGAGTATGCGGAGGTGTCGACAACGCAATCTTTATTGCTTCGGGAGGAGCTACAGAAACATGAATGCCTGGATGAAACGCGGTTGGAACAAGTGCCGCAAGCAGCCCGTGGTTGCTGCCCTGACACTCGCCCTGACCGCCTCGTTCTTTATCTACACCGTGCACGGCCCGGTTAGGGCGGGCGTGTCCTCCAACAGCGCCCCGCTCGACAACAGTCAAGTGGGCGCACTGCTTTCGCTCGATCAGGCGATGGAAGCCGTTGCCGCGCGCGTTACTCCGGCGATCGTCAACGTCGCCGTCACCTCACATCCGAAGTCGCAGCCTGCCTCGGAAGGAGGCATGCCCGACGATCTGCAGCGCTTCTTTGGTGGTCAAGGTATGCCGCAACAGCAGCCGCAGATTGAACGCGGCATCGGTAGCGGCGTGATCATTTCCCCGGACGGATATATCGTCACCAACAATCATGTGGTCGATGGCGCTACCGAGATCAAAGTTACTCTCAGCGATCGCCGCATCATGACGGCGAAGCTTGTCGGTACCGATCCGCTGACCGACCTCGCGGTCATCAAGATCGACGGCAGCAATCTGCCGAACATTCCAATTGGCGACTCTTCGACGTTGAAGCCGGGGCAGACTGTGCTGGCCTTCGGCAATCCGTTCGGATTTCGCTTCACGGTGACCCGCGGAATCGTCAGCGCTTTGAATCGCCCGAATCCGACGGCCGACCCGCGCAAGCCGGGACAGTTCATTCAGACCGATGCGGCGATCAATCCCGGCAACTCGGGTGGACCGCTGGTCAACGCTCGCGGAGAAGTTGTGGGCATCAACACGTTCCTGTTTTCGCCGTCGGGCGCGTTCTCGGGAATGGGATTCGCCATTCCGACGCAGATCGTGAACCCGGTGGTTCAGTCGTTGGTGCGTAACGGCAAGGTTGACCACGCGCGCATGGGCGTTGGTATCACCGACGTCACTCCGGAGAACGCGAAGTTCTTCGACGTGCATGACAGCGATGGAGCCGTCATCACGCAGGTGGAAGCCGACTCCGCCGGTGCCAAGGCTGGGCTGAAAGTTGGGGACGTGGTCACGGAGCTGAACGGCAAGAAGGTCAGCGACGCCGGCCAGTTGCAGATGGAAATCGGCGAGATGACGCCGGGAACGAAGGTCGATCTTGCGGTGATGCGCGACGGCAAGACGATTTCCGTGCCGGTCACCCTGGAGAGCATGGACACCAGCGACCGCGACACGAAAGTCGCGGAGAATAACGGTGACAAGCCTCGCTGGGGAATCGGGATCGCTGATATGACACCCGAGGTTCGCGAGCAGTTGAACGCGCCGGACAATCTGCATGGCGCAGTCATTGAGCGCGTGCAACCGGGTAGTCCGTCGGACGACGCCGGCCTGCAGCCGGGGCAGGTGATCGTGGGCGTCAATCGCCATGAGACCAAGGACGCTGCCGATGTTCAGAAGGCGTTGACCAGCATTCCGAAAGGTCAGGATGCGCTGGTGCTGATCTGGGCGAATGGCGGGAATACCTTCCGCGTGTTGCATTCTTCTAACGGAGCCTAACCCGAAGCAAAGCCGCCGGGCCGTTTCCTATCGCATCGCAACGCGATTGGGGACGGCGCGGCGTTTTTTTTGGGCTATCGGCCATCGGCTGTCAGCCGTCGGCCAAATAACATTGGTTGTCATCCCGACCGTAGGCGGGCTGTTTTTGCCCGCCGGAGTGGAGGGACCTGTTGTTCGTCCGCTGTGGGAGGATCCTTCCACTGCCGCTAACCGCAGATCCCTCCACTACGCGTCCGCCCGATCCGCAAAACCAGCGAATCGGAAAATCACGGCGGACGCTCCGGTCGGGATGACAACCAATTAAAGTGTTTGTCCAAACAAGAAGCGGCTCCCTTGCGGGGAGCCGCTGTCAGGTACAGGCCGGGTGGCGTTAGAAGACCAGCTTGCCCTGGAATTGGATGATGCGTCCGGAAGGCAGTCCAGGTGCGAAAGCACCGTAAGGACCGGTTGGAGGCGCGGTGGTAGTGAGGACCTTGCCGAAGGTGCCGCCCATTGCGGGATCGCCGTCAGCAAAGTTGTTATCCGGATTGGTGAAATTCGGATGGTTGAAGATGTTGTAGAAGTTGGCTCCGATGCCGAACGCCATCCTCTCCGTCAACTTGAAGTTCTTGTTGATGGTGAAGTCGGAATCAAAGAAGCCCGGCCCGCGGAAGCCGTTCCGAACCTGGTTGGGGAAGGCCGTAGTCGCGGTGGCGAATTGATTGAACGCCAGGCAATTGCTCAGACCGTTCACGCAGCTTTGCTGCGCGGGGCCGAGCACCTGCGCCGTCGGATTGAGCGGGGTGTAGTTGGGGATGGAGACGTTGCCGTCGATGACGGTGAACGGCAGGCCGGAGCGGACAAAGAAGTTCTGCGAAAGCGTCCATCCGCCAAGCGCGCCGTTCATGTACCGGTTGCCGGACTTGAATGGCGTTTGCCAGACGTAGCTCGCGCTGAAGGAGTTGCGAATATCGTAGTCAGCGCTGCCATAGTTGTAGCAACGCAGACAGGTGGGATTGATCTGATATTGCACAGTCGAGGGCGTCGCGCTGAAGGTGGCGTTGCTGTTGTTGTAAGGCGTGGCCAGAACGCCGTCATTCGACACCTCGTCGATCGCATGGCTCCAGGTGTAGCTGGCCTGCACCGTAAAGCCGTAGGTCACCCGCTGGCTGAACGATGCGGTCAGGCCGTTGTAGTTGGAGACGCCCGCGCTGGAATACTGCTGCACGGCGCCGAAGATCGGGGTTGGGGCAGCGTTCGGGAAGGGCCCGTAGCCTGCGCCGTAGGCGTTCAATCCCTCGTTGTAGACGGGGACATCGACGCCATGGTTGCCCACGTATCCCAGACTCAGCGAGCTCTTGTCGCCGATCGCCTGCTGGATGCCGAAACTCCATTGCTGGTACGAGGGCGTGTGGAAGGTGCCTTCCTGGCTGCGGAAGACCGGCGCACGGAATGCCGCTCCCAGCTGTGTTTGGAGGCTGGCGAACGACGCTCCGTTGGAGAAGCCGTTCATGATGGCCGCAGCCGAGGCCGCAGCCTGCGCCTGTGCGCCATTCGCGGTTTGGTCGGCCCAGGCCACGTTCGGCAGGCGCTCTTCCACCAGTCCCGGCAAGTTCAGCATGAACTGATCGCCGATGACCGCCGGCAGGGCGTCGTAGAAGATGCCGAAGCCGCCGCGAACCACTGTCTTGTCGGAGCCGCCCGGCGACCAGGCGAATCCCACGCGAGGCGACCAGTTGATCTGATCGGTGCTGCGGAAGATCTGGTGACGGTTGGCGTCGATGATGGAGTTGTACGGCGTGTCGGCTGTGAGTTGGCCGGCAGCCAGCAATGAACTGAACGAGCTGTCGAGCAGCGCGGCACAGTTCAACTGGCAAACCGGGTTGGAGTTGTGTTCCGCGCGTAGGGCCAGCGTGAGTTTCAGACTTCGGTTGACCCGCCACTCATCCTGCCCATAAAGGCCCATGCCCCACAGCGCGACGGGCTGTGTCGCACGCGAGGGGAAACGTTGGCGATACTGCACAGCGGTACCGTTGTACAGATCGAGCGGGCTGGAGATGAACACCAGCGGATCATTGAGCACGCTGAAGGTGTAGTCGGTGATGTCGTAGCGGCGATAGTTCACGCCGAACTTCAGGTTGTGCGCTCCCTGGGTGAGGGAGAAGTCGTCGATGATCTGATACTGCGTGGTGTTGCGCCCCTGCGGGAAGTTGAAAACCGTTCCGCCCACCTGAGTCAGGCTGAAGCCGTTGCCCGTGACGGCATACGGGAACAGGCCTGGATCATTCTGGGTAAAGATAGCGCGGTAGTAGCTGCCGGCTACGATGAATTGGTTGGTCGCGTTAGGACTGAAGACATGGTTCCATTGCGACTGTCCGTCGTAGGCAGGCTGATAGCTGGCCGCACTGAAGGCATTGTTGATGGGATCGGCGCTGGTCGCCTGGGTGCCGTGGTCCATGCGCACCCGCCAGAAGACGTGATCCTTATCGGAGAAGTTCTGGTCGACTCGGCCGCTGAGAATCCACTCCGTACCGGGCAGTGCAGGCGTGGCCTGGTATTGCCCGATGCAGTTGCCGACGATGTTCACGCCGCAGTTACCGCCGTCACCCGGGCCAAACGGAGTCACGTTGTAGCCGGGCGCGCTCTGAAACAGTCCAAAGTACTGTCTGTAGAGCGGCACTTCATTGGGTGCGATTGCCGACAGATTTGCCAGCGTGGCTGCCGCGAAAGCCGGGCTCGGCGCAAACACCGGCGTGGTGGAAGGAACGATGTAGCGCAGGCCTTCGGTGTCGACAAAGAAGAAGGTTTTGTCCTTCTTGATCGGGCCACCCAAAGATGCTGCCCACTCATTGTTATTGGCAAATGGACGTGATGTTGGAGTAGTGCCGCAAGCGGCACCGCACTTATTGAACCAGTCGTTGGCGTCCATGGCGCGTCCGGTCCACCAGTATTCGGCGTTGCCGTGATACTGGTTGGTGCCCGACTTGGTGACGTAGGAAACCTGCGCTCCCGCCTGCTGTCCATACTGGCCGGAGTAGGCATTGTTCACCACGGTCGCTTCCTGAATGTCGTTCTTCCCGAGCGTCAGGTTGGTAGCGCCCGAGTTATTCAGGTTGAGATACGGATCCATATCGTTCTCGCCGTTAATGGTGAACAGATTCGAGTTGGCGGGAAGACCGTAGCTGCTGAAGTTGCCATAGCCCTGCCCGGTGTTCATGGTGACGCCGGGTGCGGTCTGGGCGACATAAGTAATGTCATTGCCGCCGTTGGGCTGGTTGGCAATCATCGTCTGGTTGTAGTTGGTGGAGAGATCGGCGTTGTCGGCCTGCACCAGAGGCGCAGCCGAGCTGACCTCGACTGTCTGGGAACTGGCGCCCACCGCCAACTTCAGGTCGCTGATACTGGCCTGGCCGACAGCGACGTTCACGGTCGTGTCCGACTTACTGAAGCCGGTGGCGGTGACGCTGATGTCGTAGGTGCCGGGCGGCAGCAAGGAAAAACGGTAAGCACCATTTGCGTTGGTTGTGGTCGTGCGGCTTGAGCCGGTGCCGGCGCTCTTCAGTGTCACCGAGGCCCCGGAAACCACCGCGCCACTCGGATCGGTTACCGTGCCGGTAAGGTCGCCGGAGACCAGCGACTGCGCCCATAATGCCGGCGCCGTCACTGCTGCGATCAGCAGCACGAATAACGTTCGGGTAATGCAGCTTCTTACTTTCATATGCCCCCACTGTTGCCTTGGAGATACAGAACACTTCAACGTCTCCGCACGCGTTGAATGTCTGACCGTGAGAGAGCACGCTGCATTCCTCAAAGTCTGCATGCGGTTTCGCGGCGAACCGGGTGGGACGAGGCGAGAAGATCGTGGGCTGAGCGGCAATCAAGCGCTTACGAGAGGGGGCATGTCACCAGCCGGAAACAATTGCAATCGCGCGCGACCTGCAGAGCTCGTGCGGTACGAGCGTTTCGTGCCGCACGAATGCGCAATAACTTATGAAATTTTGTGGAGACGCTGCAGATGAGCGGCAAGAGTCTGGCGGTAATTGCGTCCAACCGGATACTGCGATCCATCCTGCATCACGATCTGCGCAGGTTTATCGATCGGCGTTGCGGCCCGATCCAGGCGATTGCAATTGATGATCACGGAGCGATGAATTCTGACGAAGACCGCGGGATCGAGCTTGTCGATCACGCGATGCATGGGCTCATGTAGCATCCTCTGGCCATCGAGCGTATGAAGAATGACGCACTTTCGCGCCGCCAAAACTGCGATGATGGTATCGGTGCGCACTTGCTCGCGCAGGCCGTCGCAATCCACCGTCAGCATAGGCTCATAAGCGGATGCGGAGTTCGACCCCGCAACATAGCGTCCCACAAGGTAAAGCAGCTGCTTCGCCTTGCGGTCGTAGATCTCGGTTACAGCCTGGTTAAGCGATCTACGCGCTTCGTCAACCGCAATCGGAATTTTCAGATCGCACGACGTCCACGGCGCTGCCGTGCCTGCAGAACTTTCCTTCAGTGCAAGCACCAGAGGCGCGAAGGTGTCCTGCGCATTTGCGTCGACCCAATCGCGCGGCAGCAAGCTGGCCCGGATAATCAGCAGCTCCGGCACAAGATTGTCGACGTTGCTGTAACAAGTCCGCCAATCCCGCGATTCAGCCACTACGGTCAGCAGTGGATCGAACTCCATCACCGCTTTCAACTGTGCCCGTACCGCGTCATCGGGATCGCACACCACGACCCTGATGCCTCCAAGATGCTTTGCTGTGACGGGTGAATATGCTTGCGCCGTCATGCCCATAGTGCCCCCACATCTGATTAGCAACTACACCACTACGCGCTTGGCCCGGAACGGTCGCGCTCGCCCCGTGCAACCCTGTGCGTAATAGACGCGCGGCGAGTTCAGAAAGATCGGCACTCTATCCGATTGCACTGTGAAAAGGGACAGGCCGCTAATCGAAGGGGCTGCTGTTCATTCGTGTACAGGATCGCGCTCGTGCACCGTCCACGGCGCGTCAACGATCCGGGAGGGGACGACTGATAAACAACGTCTTGTGGTTGCGCTTGTTTGGAAAAGCCGCTGCGCGGTATCCTTCCGATGGTTTCTAACCAGCCGAAGACCTGAACACCTAGCAAAGAGGCCTATGTTTTACCCGAGTCCCGGGAACGACCTTCCTTCGCACGCTTCTCGCACCCATGCAGGAGGCCAAGTACGCCGCGTGGCATTGCAAACTTTCCATCGAAAGCGGACTAACGAATGCTAACCCGCGAGGAGTCGTCTAATACCTCGGCCATTGTCTCCGCTCAAGCAGCGGCTTCAGGGAATTCCCGGATCGAGCGCCGACTGTTTGTTGTGCTGGGCGCCATTGCTCTTATCTATGCGTTTCTCGCGGCGCTGGCTACAGTCGCGGATCCCGATCTCGGCTGGCATCTGGCTACTGGCCGTTGGGTCGCCCAGCATCATCATGTGTTCACCGGTGATCCTTTCTCCTATACCGTCCCCGGAACGCCGGCGATCTATCCGCCGTTCGGCGGCTTCATGCTCTATGGCCTCTATCTGTTTGGGGGATACAAGCTCCTATCCTGGCTCTGCGCATTTGCGTGCGCCGGCACCATCGCACTGTTGTTGCGGCGCGGCAATGCCGTAGCCGCGGCCATCGCGATTCTTGCGATACCGTTCATCGCCTATCGCAGCGTTCCGCGAGCTGAGATCTTCGCCATCGTTCTCTTCTCCGCTTACCTGTCGCTGCTTTGGGAGAACTACGAGACCAACAAAGCTCGCCTGTGGTTGTTGCCCGTGCTCATGCTCGTCTGGGTCAACGTCCACTACAGCTTTTTCTCCGGACTCGGCCTGATGGTCGCGTTTGGCGGAACCGATATTCTGGAGCTGCCCTTCGCCGAGACCCGGCGACAGGCGCTTCAGAGACTCAAACGCGAAATCCCCTGGTTCCTGGCGACGCTGCTTGCCACGCTGGTCAACGCCTGGGGATGGAAGATTTATCCCGCGCTCCTCGACTACACCCACGTCGTGGGCACGCTTCACATCAATGAATGGGCGCCGGCGAAGTGGAACTGGAGCAATCCGCTTCTCACCTTCTCCCTGCGTAATACCGGGGACATCTTTCTGCTGCTGGTCGTCCTCATGGTGATCGCCATCGCGGTGGCTCTGCTGCAGCGGCGGCTCGGTCCCGCAATCCTCCTGCTGGCGGCACTCTACGAGAGCAGCCGTCATCTTCGTACCATCGAGATGGCCAGTTGCCTGGCCGTGGTCGTCGGCGGCTCCATTCTTTATTCGGTAGTCGTGTGGATTGGCTCGCGAATCCCCAGCGCGCGCACCCGCTTGATTGTGGCGAGTGTGGCTGCTGGATTTTTCGCCCTCACCGCGATCATCCGCACCGTCGACGTGGTCGACAACTACCACTACGTCACCGAATTCAACCTATCGACCTTCGGCGCCGGACTCTCGCCCTGGTATCCGCGCGGCGGAGCCGACTTCATCCTCGACCAGAATCTTCCCGGCGAAGTCCTCAATACTTTCAACGAGGGCGGATACCTGGTCTGGAAGCTCTTCCCGCGCTACCGCGATTACATGGATGGACGCGCCGTTCCCTTTGGCAAAGCGCTGGCCGAGCATGGCGGAGATCTGCTCACCAAGCCCCTCGACAACCCCGCTTGGCAGCAGGAGGCGGACAAGTACGGCGTCAACACCATCATCTTCCCGCTGACCCTGGATGAGATTTCGCTCGATCGCCTGAAGTACGACTGCAAGAGCATCCAGTGGCGGCCAGTCTACCTCGACGAAATGTCGATTGTGCTGGTGCGTCGCAAGCCTGAGACCGAAGAACTGATCCGTCGCTTCGAAGTCAATTGCGCCACCGCGCCAGTTCCGCGCGAGCCGCTGCCGGTATCGCCTGCCGCATTCATTTCCTGGATGCAGTCAGCGAGGGTGCTGCTGGCGTTGGGCCGCAACGCCGAGGCGCTGGCGGCCATCGACAATGCGGTCAAGCTCGCTCCCGACAACGCGCACGCGCATTGGTATCGCGGACAGATTCTCCATGCCATGCAGCGCAATTCCGATGCCGAGGAAGAGTGGAAGCAGGCAATCGCGCTCTCGCCGAAGGAAGCCACACCGTGGGACTCGACGGCTGACTTGCGCGGCAACGTCTGGTACGAACTGGCGGATCTGTACCATCACCAGGAGCAGCGGGCCGACGCGATTCACGCGCTGGAGACCACGCTCCAGCTCTCCTCCGATCCCACGATCAAGATGCAGGCCATGGCGAATCTGGGCGCGCTCTACATGGACACGGGCAAGCCTGCCGAAGCCGAGCAGCAATGGCGCGCGGCGCTGGAGCTCTCGCCTAATGACGGCCTGGTGTGGCTCTCGCTCGGCGATCTGTATCAGAGCCAGGGGCGCCTGCCCGACGCTATCCACGCCATGCAGCAGGGCATACAGAACAACACCGATCCGGCGACGAAGGCGACGGAGCTGGTGAAGCTGGCGCGGCTCTACTTCATGACCCGGCAGCCGAAGGAGGCGTTGAAGGCGCTGGACGACGCGGCGAGCGCGGCTCCTCCCGAAATGTTGGCCGACACGAAAGGCCGCAGCTTCAGCTTCAACATCGCCCAGGGACGCTCAGCGATGTATTTCGCATTAGGCGACCTGAAGCAGGCCACGACTTATCAGGAGCAGGCCGTGCAGCTCGATCCGGATGCGCCCGACGCTTGGGCGCACCTGGCAAAGCTTTACGAGAGGCAGGGAAGGACCGCGGACCAGCAGAAGGCGGAAGAGAAAGCCAAGGCGCTGGCGCCAGCTCCGCCGAAATATTGAGAGCGGAAGTCCCGCGGCAGGCGGGACGAAACTTCCTCAGCCCAGAGCGGCGGCTCTGGGTAAGGTGAGATCGAAGGTTCCAAGCCCCTCCAGCACGAAGTGGAGGCCGCGCACATTGCCTGGGTGCATGGTTACGAGAGGACAATTACCCCGTGTTGTACTTTCGTAATCTTGCGAACTTTCCTCAACGGAGTAAGCTGCAAGGTTGGGCTTGCGTTCAAGCTGCGGGAGCGGTGTCTCCTGGCGGCAGCGTGCTCTTTGAAATCGAAATCAGGATGCGCCCGGCACGAGTCGCAAATCGTGATTTGTGAGAGCTAAGCCTTTGCAGCTCTAGATTTTACAAACACCTCCCTGCGCAAGATTTTGCGGACGGTCTCCTTTATTTTCAATGTTTTAGAGGCGGTACGGGGGAGGGGGGTATACTTCGGAACGCCAGTACTCCCGATTGAGAATGCTGGAGTGTAGGGCGAACCACGTCAAAATCTGTCCTGACAGAACTGATCTCCGACGCCTGTGCCGCCGGCTAAAGCCGGCTCCGACACGAAAAACAACGGCTGGACGCGGACCTGAAGGTCCGCCCTACCCGTGCTTTCCTATCTGTTATATTTGGCCTTCATCACGCGATTGAACAGGAGCGGCTCTTATGGCAAAGAGTGTCAACAAAGTCATTCTTATCGGTAATCTTGGCAAGGATCCGGAAATGAAGTACACGCCCGGCGGCATGCCGGTCGCCCGCATGACTCTGGCGACCAACGAACGCTTCAAGGACAAGGAAGGGAACTGGCAGGACCGCACCGAGTGGCACAATCTGGTCGCCTTCCAGCGCACCGCCGAAATCGCCGGGGAGTATCTGAAGAAGGGCCGCACCGTCTACATCGAAGGCAGCCTGCGCACCAACTCCTGGGACGACAAGGAAAGCGGACAGAAGAAGTACCGCACCGAGATCATCGTGAACGACCTGGTGCTGTTGGGCGGCGGGCGCGAAGGCGGCGAGAGCGGCGGCGGTGGCGGCGGATACAGCCGCAGCTCCGGCAAATCATCCGGCGGCGGTGGCGGCTACGATCAGCGCGTGCCCGAGAGCGAACCGGCCAGCACCAGCAGCGGCCCGGAAATCACGGACGAAGACATTCCGTTTTAATCGCTGAAACTCTGTCCGAAGAATTCTCACCACAGAGGCACGGAGAACACAGAGAATTATTAGCTTTTCTCCGCGATCTCCGCGCCCCTGTGGTGAATCCGTTTTTCAGCTAGCCTCTAGTCGCTCCTACTGCTGCACTGCCTGAATCGCCTTCGGATGCACGACCTCGTTCTGGATCTGCGAGGCGTTCCAGCCTCCGCCCAACGCCTTGACCAGCGCGACTTCCGTGACCATCTGTTGACCGAGCAGCTGCGTGGCGAGACGCTGATTTGTCAGCAGCGTGCTCTGCGCCGTGATCACATCGAGATAGGTCGTGACGCCGCCGACGTATCGATTGTTAGCGATATCCAGCGCGCGTTGCGCTGCGGCAACGGCTTCGTTCTGCGTAGTTTCCGCTTGCGAGAGCTGCGTCAGACCAGTGAGTCCATCCTCGACCTGCTGAAAGGCGACGAGCACGGTCTGGCGATAGTTGGCGACGGTTTCGTCGTAAGAGTGCCTGGTATAAGCCAGATTTGCGCGGTTGCGGCCGCCGTTGACCACCGGCTCCAGAAGGTCTCCGCCGAGCGACCAGATCGCGGTAGGAGCGCTGATCAGGTTGGTAATGTTGGTGCTCTGGAATCCGCCTGAGCCCGAGAGCGTGAGTTGCGGATAGAAGGCCGATTTTGCCACGCCAATCTCGGCATTCTCGTAAGCCATCTGCCGCTCAGCTGTGGCGATGTCAGGACGGCGCTCCAGCAGATCAGACGGAAGCCCAACCGGAACCGGAACCGGCGTTTCGGTCAGCGGCTTGATCGGCAGGCTGAAGGTCGAAGCCGAGTTGCCGGTCAGCACGGCGATCGCGTGTTCGAACTGGTCGCGCTGCTGCTTCACCAGATAAAGCTGCGCCTGTGTCGACTTGAGGACCGTCTGCTGCTGCGCCAGATCGAGTCCGGAAGCGACGCCGCCGTTGTGGCGATATTCGACCAGTTGCAGGCCTTTCTGCTGGATCTTTACGGAATCCAGCACGACCTGATACTCGGCATCGAGTTCGCGCAGGCTGAAGTAGTCGGCCGCCAGCTCCGAGGTCAGGACGAGGTTGACGTTGTACATGTCAGCCGCCGTGGCTTGCAGGGTAGCGTTCGACGCTTGCATGCTGCGGCGAATGCGGCCGAACAGATCAGGCTCCCAATTGAGGTAGAAGGGAACTTCATAAGTACTCTGGGTCAACGCGTTGCCGATGCTGAGGACTTCGGGACGATGTCCCGAGTATCGGGTGCGCGAAGCGTTGGGATCGACGGAGGCTTGCGGAAAGAAAGCCGCCGAAGTGACCCGGGCCAGCGAGCGTGCTTCCTCCAAACGATCCTTGGACGCGAGCAGCGACTGGTTTGCAGCGAGTAATTGCTGCTCGTAGGTGTTCAGCTCGGGATCGTTGAAGACCTCCCACCAATTGCCTTTGGGAAGACTGTCTTGGGGAGCCGCGACACCCCATGGAACCGGCGTTTTGTAGGCATTGGGAGCGGGCACCGGGGCAGACGGACGCTTATAGTTCGGACCGACGGCGCAACCGGCCAGCAGGCTGCAAACCAGCGCTGCCGCGGCGATGGACAGCTTCCTCATGAGTGCTCGGCCCCTTGCTGCTGGGGAGCAACGTTCACCTTCTGACCGTCCTCGATGGAGTCAGAAGGATTGACGATGACGAGATCGTTAGCGTCGACGCCGCCGACGATTTCGAGAGTCGTTCCGTAATCGCGTCCGATATTGATGTGCCGCAACTGCACTTTGCCGTCGGGTCCGACAACGGCAACCTGCGCGCCTTCCCGGCGGAACAACATTGCGTTGACCGGAACCGTCACCTTCTTGGCATTGATGTTCGGCTTGAAGTGCACCTCGCCGAAGGAGCCGGGAAGAAGCTTGCCGTCCCTGTTGGGAACATCGACTTCAGTATTTAAGGTTCGGGTGGTCGGATCGATTGCATTAGCTGTGCGCGTAACCGTGGCGCTGAACTTCTGGCCGGGAAATTCCTGCAGCGTGACCACCGCTTCCAGGCCATCGTGAATCGCAGGCGCATATGCCTGGGGAACGGAAACGTAGACGCGCAAAGGGTCGGTGCGCGCAATGTCGAACAGCTCTCGGCCCGCGGCGCCCGCGCCCGCATTAATTAAAGCTCCGGGATCGACGGTTCGTTTGGTGATCACGCCATCGAACGGCGCGTAGACGTGCTTGAACCCTTCGAGTTCCTGCAGTCGTTTGACGTTGGCGTCGGCGGCCGCCAGGTTCGCCATGGCTTGCTGATACCCGCTGCTTTGGGTGTCAGCCTCTTCCTGGGAGACGGAATCGGTTTTGCGCAGAGACTGATAGCGGTCGGCATTGATCTTCGCCAAATCCATTGCGGCGACGACCTGCTGGCGTGCGGCGCGCGCCTGCATCAACTCCTGATCGACTTCCGGCGTGTCGATGTCGGCCAGCAGTTCGCCCTGCTTCACGTGCGAGCCGATATCCCGGTACCAGCGCAGCAGATATCCGTTGGTGCGCGCGTAGATCGGCGACTCAACGTAGGCCTGCAAGGTGCCGGGCAGAACCAGTTCCTCGTCGGGCTTCTCTTCGATGGGATGGACCACAGCAACGCTGGGGACGGCGTTCTGCGCCGTGGTCTCCGCCAGCACCCGGCTGGAATGCATGCGGCTAATCAGAGAAATAGCGCCTGCCAGCAAGAGCATTACGACCACGAATCCGACGAGGAATAACGCCTTACGTGGAGGCGCCGCCGCGAGCTTTGGAGGAGGCGTGATTTGTGGCGGAGCATGATTTTCCGTGTTACTGGCTGGCTGCATGTCTTCTTCTTCCGCCCTCGTAATTCGATGCATGATGATTTTGTCCGACTATCAATATTTAGAGCTGTTCCGCTGCCTTGCGTTCGCGGCGGCCGTGAATGATGGCAAAGACGGAGGGCACAAAAAACAGCGTTGCCACGGTCGCAAACAAAAGGCCGCCGATGACAGCGCGTCCCAACGGAGCATTCTGCTCGCCGCCCTCGCCCAAACCGAGCGACATGGGCAACATGCCGATGATCATGGCCAACGCAGTCATCAGCACGGGACGGATACGTGTGTAACCGGCCTCCAGCGCCGATTGCACTGCAGGAGTTCCGGCTGCCATGCGGTCGCGCGCGAACGACACCATCAGGATCGAGTTTGCCGTAGCCACGCCCATGCACATTACGGCTCCGGTGAGCGACGGAACGTTTAGCGTAGTACGCGTCAACAGCAGCATCCAGCAGATACCGGCGAGCGCGCCCGGCAATGCCGTAATGATGATGAAAGGATCGAGCCAGGACTGAAAGTTTATGACGATGAGGAAGTACACCAGAACGATGGCGACTACCAGCCCAACTCCAAGTCCGATGAATGAGCTCGTCATGGTTTCGACTTGGCCGCGAACCGTGACTCTGGTGCCTCGCGGCAGCTGTTTCTGGAAGGAGTTAACCGCCTTGGTGACATCCTTGGCAACGCCGCCAAGATCGCGGTCCTGCGTGCTGGCATAGACATCGATAACCGGCTGCACGTTATAGTGCGAGACGACAGCTGGGCGGTTGGCTGGCGTCAGTTGCACCAGGTTTGCCAGTACTTGAGAATTCGGCGCGCCGGGATCGTTCACCGGTGTATACATCAGGTCCTGCAGCGAGGTCACGCGATATTGCGGCGATTGCACCGCGATCTGGTAGCTGACTCCATTGTGCGGATTGAGCCAGAAGTTTGGCGCCGTCTGGAAACTGCCGCTCAGCGATACCAGCACGCTTTGGGCTACGTCTCGGGCGGTCAGACCGACCTGCGTGGTTCGCGTGCGTTCGATGTCCAGATGCAGCGTAGGCAGGTCCAGCATCTGTTGCACATGAACATCGGCGGTCCCGGGGATCTCGCGAATGCGGTTCGACATCTGCTGCGCAATCTCGTAATTCGATGCCATGTCGGGCCCGACCAGTTGAACGTCGATCGGCGCAGGCAGTCCGAAGTTCAGGATCTGGGTGACGATGTCAGCCGGCTGGAAGAAAAATTCCACGCCCGGAAACTGTCGCGGCAGTTCCGCGCGCAGCCTCCGGATGTAATCGGCGGTCGGGTGATGGTGCTCCTGATTCAAGCCGACCAGAATCTCCGCGTCGCTGGTGCCGATTACGCCGGAATTACTGTAGGAGAGGTTGATGCCCGAGTTCGGCAGCCCGATGTTATCGAGGATCGTGACCAGTTCGTCTTTCGGGATCTGGGTCCGCAGATATTGCTCGACCTCATCGCAGAGCCGGGCGGTTTCCTCCACGCGCAGTCCGGCGCGGCCGCGCACGTGCAGACGCATCTGGCCGGCATCGACGCTGGGGAAGAAATCTTCCCCCAAGCCGAAAACCAGCAGCATGGATACGGCACAGAATGCGATGAAGCAGACGGCGAACAGTTTGCTGTGAGCGATGGTCGTTTCCAGCAGTTGATAATAGCCGTCGCGGAAACGATCGAAGCCTCGTTCGAAGCCGCGCTGGTAGCGCCCGAAGAACGTCTTGGCTCCTGCTTCACGGTGCTCGTGTCCGCGCATGATGTACATCACCAGCGTCGGAATCAGGGTTCGCGAAAGGAAGTAGGAGGCGAGCATTGCAAAGACGACGGCTTCCGCCAGAGGCACGAACAGGAACCTGGCTACACCAGTGAGGAAAAACATCGGAACGAACACGATGCAAATCGACAGCGTGGAAACGAAGGCGGGAACCGCGATCTGCGATGCACCGTCCAGAATTGCCTGACGCATTTCTTTCCCTTGCGCCAGGTTGCGTTCGATATTCTCGATTTCTACCGTGGCGTCGTCGACGAGGATACCGACCGCCAGCGCCAGTCCGCCCAAGGTCATGATGTTGATGGTTTCGCCCAGTGCGCTCAACAGCAGCACGGACACGAAGATCGACAGTGGAATCGAAATCGAAATGACGATGGTGGGACGCCAGTCACCGAGGAAGAGCAGAATCATGCAGGCGGTGAGCGCGGCGGCGATCAGTCCTTCACGGAGCACGCCATTGATTGAGGCGCGCACGAACAGGGACTGATCGAAGAGCGGTTTAACGGTGACGCCCTGCGGCAATGATTGCAGCGCCAGAGGCACAACGTCCTTCACGGCCTTCACGATCGTCAAGGTCGAGCCCTTGCCCACCTTGTACATCGACATGAGAACGCCGTGTACGCCATCCTGGCGCACGATATTCGTCTGCGGAGAAAAACCGTCGCGGACATGCGCAACATCGCGCATGTAGATGGTCGCACCATTCACCGTCTTGACCGGAAGATCGTTCAATTCCGCAATGGTCTGGGGCGCGCTGTTCATCTCTACCTGGTACTCCAGCGACCCGATCTTGGCGGTGCCCGAAGGAGTAATTACGTTCTGGGTGTTGATGGCGCTGACGATGTCGGAGGGCGAGAGGCCGTAAGCCTGCAACCGCGGCATGTCGAGATCGACCTGCACCTGGCGGATCTTACCGCCGTAAGGATATGGTGTCGCCGCGCCTTGAACCGTGGCCAGTTGGTTGCGAAGAAAGTTCTGGCCAAGGTCGAACAGAACCTGGTCAGGCAAGGTTTTGCTGCTCAAACCAAGCTGAACGATCGGCGTAGTGGAGGCCGTGTATTGAATGACCAGCGGGGGCGTGGTGCCCGCCGGCAGGCTGCGTACCGTGGTCTGCACGATCGCCGTTACCTGCGCCAGGGCGGTTTGAATGTTAGCGTCCGGCTGGAAAAATACCTTGATGACCCCGACGCCGTTCACCGATTGGGATTCGATGTGCTCGATGTTGTTGACCGTGACGGTCATACCGCGCTCGGAGTTGGTGATGATGCGGTCGGCCATGTCCGACGGCGCAAAGCCGGTGAAGTTCCACACCACGCTGATAACAGGGATGTTGATGTCGGGGAAGATGTCGACCGGCGTGCGCAGAATAACCAGCGGCATCAGCAGAATGATGACCAGGGCCATCACGACGAAGGTATAGGGGCGCCGGAGCGCGAGAGCAACAATCCACATTAGTTTGCTATCAATTTCAACTGCTGCCGGAGGAGGCTGAAACGGCTGGTCCTCCAGGAACTCTAATATGATACGATACGATACGTATTGGATTCAACGAGAGTGCACTTTTCATGCAACAAATAACTTCTTCTGAACAAGGGCAGTTGAATAACGGTCACCAGGGTACGAAAAGGCCGCCGGGAAGACCGCGCAATGAGCGCTCCCGCCAGGCGATTCTTCGCAGCACACTGAAGCTTTTGCGCAGACACGGCTTTGGGGCGCTCTCCATCGAAGCTGTTGCCGCGGATGCTCACGTCGGCAAAGCGACGGTGTACCGCTGGTGGCCGACGAAAGGCGCGTTGGTGGTCGAAGCGTTTGCTTCCAGCGTCGAGAGCGAACTGCATTTTCCTGACAGCGGCTCGGTTCGCGAGGACATGAGCGTGCAGATGAATCAGTACCTGGAAGTGCTTCGGTCGCGTAGCGGCCGTATCATCGCGGGGGTCATCGCGGCCGGGCAGTCTGACCCAGGATTGATGGAGGAGTTTCGGACGCGCTTTTTGCGGCCGCGCCGGCAAGAGGCGTATCGCACCTTGCAGCGCGGCATCGATCGCAGAGAACTTCCGCAAGACCTGGATCTGGATTTAGTTCTTGATCTGTTGTATGGCAGCATCTACATGCGTTTTCTGATACGGCACGACGAACTGAACGAGGAATATGTCAACGAGGTTTGTCGACTTGTGCTGGCGGGAGCCGTGAACGGTTCGTTATCGTCCAACCCTAAGACCAGGCATCGCGGTCAATCCGGGTTCGTCGGATAAAGTTCTCTCTGCTTCCATCGGACAACATCTGGAGGCACTGGGCTTCGTGTCCAGTGCTGCGGGATGGCCGGAAATCGTTGAAGGTGCGCGACAGGCTTGAGAATGGTAGGCTGTCGCCATGGCCGATGAGAAACCGGACCGCAACCAGAATGCAGCGGTCATCTGGGCGCGCTATTCGCAGATCGCGTTTGTCATCCCCGCCGCCGTCGTCATCGGTCTCTTTCTCGGGAAGCTGCTGGACTACTGGCTGCACACCCACTGGCTGTTCCTGGTGGGAATTATTGTAGGCGCGGTCGCGGGGTTCGTCGACGTTATCCGGACGGTGATCCGGCAGACGAAGTGAAGGGGCCCGGTTCGTAGGATCTTCGCCATGTCTACGCCAGAATCCAGCGCTCCGGCAATTGAAGCCTTCCTCGACCGAGCCCTACCCCGCATTAGAAAATTCATGCTGGCGTTGGCGGTGGTCGGGACGGCGGTCTGCCTGGTGTTGTTCCGCTGGCCTGCGACCGCCGGCTTTATTGTGGGAGCGATGATCTCGTACGTCAACCAGCATTGGCTGGAGCAGGCGATCGAGGCGCTCGGCGAGAGGGTTACTACCCAAAACAGCGGTGAGCGCGGCGGACTCATCGTCTTCCGTGCCATGCTGCGGTATGCGCTCATCGCAGCCGGTGCATATGTTATATTTAATGTTTCCCTGGCAGCGCTTTACGGCTTTTTGGCAGGCGTTTGTCTTCCGATTGCAGCCGTGGCCTGCGAGGTCGTAGCCGAGATTTTCATTACGCTGCGACGCGGAACCTAATTTCCTAAACAGTATTTGGACACACGTTAAGGCGATACTCCGCGTGTGCCAGCCTGATAACTTGCAGTAATAAATCGGTCATCGAGTAAGCATTCATGCCTGAGCAACTTTGGTTAACCGCACTACTGAATAAGTATCTGGCAGGCCCGGCGAACAGCCTGCTGGTGCTGTGCCACGTGCACGCCGCCAATCCGCAGGCGCCTTTCACCAACTACGTGGCGATGGAGTTGTTGGTCTCCGTGCTGCTGGTGCTGTTCTTCATCGTGGTCCGTGCACGCCTTTCGGTGGACAATCCAGGCGCTCTCCAGCACATGGTCGAAGGCATCAACTCCTTTGTCAGCGATCAGAGCCATGAAGTCATCGGCCACGAATACGAGCGCTATGTGGGATATCTGACGGTGCTTGGGTTGTTTATTCTCGGCGGCTGCCTGATCGGCCTGATCCCGGGATTCGAAACTGCGACCGCGTCGCCATCGGTTCCGCTGGGCTGCGCGCTGGTGACTTGGTGCTATTACCACATGCACGGCATCCGGAAGAACGGCTTCGGCTATATCCGGAACTTTATCGGCCCGGTTTGGTGGCTGGCGCCGCTGATGTTCGTCATTGAAGTGTGCAGCCACCTGGCGCGAATTCTGTCGCTCACCATCCGTCTCTTCGCCAACATGTTTGCCAGCGATATGGTGACCCTGGTGTTCTTTACCCTTTTTCCTATTGCGATTCCGGTCATCTTCATGGGGCTGCACGCTGCCGTGGCCATCATCCAGACGTATATTTTTGTGCTGCTGGCGACGGTGTATATCGGAGAAGCGGTAGCGCACGAGCACTAAAAAGCAGGACTGGCTATTAGCAGCTAGCAATTAGTAAGATCCGCGAACTGCGGCTTCTTGCTCGTCCCTAGTGGCTAATCGCTGGTCGCTAAGTTGTCAGCGTGAGGGCGTCAGCTAGGTGAACGTCAACCACCCACTGGCAGCGATTCATAAAAGGAGAAACACAATGCGGAAAGTGATGATAATTGTTTTTGCGCTGATGGCACTCATGATGGTGGCCATGCCAGCGTTCGCGCAGGAGGCGGGAGGCGCCGCCGCCGCTTCACACGGTAACTATGTGGCCATCGCGGCCGGTTTCGGCATCGCGATCGCAGCCGGCCTGGCCGGTCTGGGACAGGGCCGCGTGGGCGCCGCAGCTTGCGAAGCTATGGCCCGCAACCCTGCTGCCCGTCCGGCGATTCAGCTCGCGCTGATTCTTGGCTTGGCGTTTATCGAGTCGCTGGTGCTGTTCACCCTGGTTATTATCTTCGCCAAGGTTGTCTAGGTTTTCCCAGTTCGTGCGAGAGGCCCCGTCTGCGGATGGGGCTTTTTGCTGCCCGAAGAAGAAGCTTCAGCACAGAGGCACAGAGACACGGAGAAGATTAGATGGAGCCTAACATCAAGCGTAGCTCGTTCGACGAACGCGAGCTGTAAAATGACCAAAATGCTTTCTCTGTGGCCTCCGTGCCTCTGTGGTGAATACGCTTTTCGCCTTCCGCACTCTACAATCGTGTTTTATGCCCGGAATCCTCGACTATGACAACGTGACCAAGGATTATGGCCGGCCGTGGTCGAAGCGGCGCGTACGGGCACTGAACGGCTTCACGTTGTCGCTGGAGCGAGGCGAGATCTTCGGCTTCCTGGGACCGAACGGGGCGGGGAAAACCACTGCGATTCATCTGGCGCTTGGGTTTATGAGGCCGTCGGCGGGTGCCGGGGTCATGTTGGGCGAGCCATTTGGCGATGCGCCGACCCGCGCCCGCATCGGCTTCCTGGCAGAAAACGTTGCGCTCTATCATCGACCTGCCGACAAGTTGCTGCGCTTCTATGGCGCGCTGAACGGCATGCGTCCGCAGCGCCTGCGCCTTCGCGCCCGCGAAGTCTTGCGTCAGGTAGAGCTCGCGCAGGAGGCCGACCGCAATGTCGCAAAATTTTCCCGCGGCATGCAGCAGCGGGTTGGACTGGCGCAGGCGCTGATGAATGATCCCGAGCTGCTGATCCTGGACGAGCCTACCTCGGCGCTCGACCCGTTGGCCCGCGTGGCCATGCGCGAACTGCTATTAGAGGCGAACCGCGCGGGCAAGACCATCTTCCTCAGCTCGCACCTGTTGTCGGAAATCGAGATGATCTGCCATCGCGTGGCCATTCTCGATAAAGGACAGCTGGTGAAACTTGGCAAAACGGAAGAGCTGCTGGTATCGCGTGATCGTTATGAAGTTGTCGCGCGTGGTGTGCCAGCCAACAACTTCGAGCAAGCGCACGTGCTCGATGGGAAGGTCAGCTTCACGGTTCCGGCGGTATCGCAGCGTGACGCTTTGGAGCGCGTATGGGCCCTGGGTGGCGAAGTCATAAGCTTGAATCCGGTACGCCGCACGCTGGAAGAGGTGTTCGTTGAGCTGACCAACAAGGGAGCCGGTGTGTGAGACAAGTAACGTTGATCGCCGTAAATTTTCTGCGTGAACATCGCTGGCCGGTGCTGATCCTTTTTGGCTGGATCTTCTTTGTGGCAGCGGCTACCGGAGATTTCGGCCGGAGCCGCCCGGTGAAGGAGGACGTCGTTTTCTATTGCCAGCAGCAGGCGATGTACATCTGCGTCTTCAGCTCGTTTCTGGCGGCAGACGCGATTCACAACGAGCGCAAATCAAGGCGCATTCTACTGGTGCTCTCGAAGGCAATTAGCCGCGGTGAGTATCTACTGGCGGTGATCCTGGGAACGTGCGCGATGGCCGTCGCCTATGCGCTCCTGTTTGGACTGTGCGGAGTATGGCTGACGGCGCGGGCTGCACTGCCCAATGGTCAACTCTGGTCGATCGTGATTCTTGTCATCGCAGGATCGGTCATTGCCGCGACGGTGGCGATGTTCTACTCGACCTTCCTGAACCCCTATGTAGCGACCGCGATGACCGTGCTGCTCTTCTGCGCTCCTGGACTGTTTCGCGCGCAGCAACATGCGTGGTCCCTCTGGCTGCCGGGGCTGCCAATCCTGGTCGACTTTTTGCATTTCAGTTTTCGCTCCGATTGGACGGTCAACTGGTTTGCCGCCGTTATCGCGGTTCTACAGGCTGTGCTTTTCTGGGTGCTTGCGGCAGCGGTCTTTAACCGGAGAGACATCGCTGTTCCCGTCGAATAACCGCTGCCACGCAAGCTCTTATGGATGGACTGCGCGATAACTCTTGTTCTCCACCGCTGGAACACCACCAGCACCAGCTTCTTCCGCGGTGTTGCGCATAACGTGGGCCAGCAGGGCGATTTCGCCCTGCGCGACCGTGACGTGATAACGCGCGTTGTTCGGTACTGCCGGGTCACGGCTCAATAGATACAGAAGCTGCATCAGCTCTTGCAACTTGTTATTAGCACTGTCGAGCATGTTCGCC
The DNA here is from genome assembly GCA_963819055.1 of uncultured Acidobacteriaceae bacterium. Lineage (GTDB taxonomy): Bacteria > Acidobacteriota > Terriglobia > Terriglobales > Acidobacteriaceae > Bog-257. The sequence goes on from CAWFUT010000048.1 coordinate 60,947, forward strand.
GTCTTCCAGTCTTTTATACCGTGGCATTGGCCTTCGATGGCGCAGCTGGGGGAAGGCTTCGCCGGCTGTGAAATAGGATTGACTTGATTGCACGTTTCGGGACCTTTGTAGTGCGACTGGTTCAAAACTCTTCCCTCATCGAAATACATCACTACATTCCTTCCGTTGAAAACGTCCTTCCGTTCCGAAAGCGAGAGAAGTGTGACGCGAATGCCATATCGATGCTTACGTGTCACGCTGTGATTCGCAGATTACGGCGAAGAACTGTCGAAGAACCCGTTTCAACTAGCAGAGCCGCGAACAATGCAGCTCATAAAGCCTTTCCGGGGGAAGAAGGGCGTGTTTTTCGGGTGCGGTCGAAGAGAAAGAAGAAGTGGCGGTAAACGTCACGGCGGCCACGGATGCAGCTAACATCGTGGGGCTAGCGGCGTGATGACGACCAGCGACGCCCTGAGCGGGAAGCAGAGGCGAGAAAAAAACATAGAGCACCGCCGTCAGCAGCAGAAACGCAATAAATACCTGGCGGTGCAGCGTCATGCAACTCCGATGATGGCAGGAGTTGTGAGCTGATTCAACTCACAACTCTGCGAATTCGGTTGAATGTTCTGATGCCTACTTAATCAGATCCTGAGCGCTTCGCATGGTGTACTCGAGCACGCGGCCCGGCAGCACACCCAGATAGATCGTCGCAATCAGGCTGATCGCCAGCCCGATTCCCAGCGAAACTGGGATGCGAGCGACAGGCGCTTCCACCCTCTCATCCCGCATGTACATATAGACGATCACGCGCAGGTAATAGTAAGCAGCAATCGCACTGTTGATTACGCCGATGATGGTGAGGCCGACCAGGTTCGATTGCAGGGCGGCGGAGAAGACGTAGAACTTCGCGAAAAATCCGCCGGTGACGGGAATTCCGATGAGCGATAGTAGGAATATGGTGAGGATGGCGGCGAGCAGCGGCGAACGGCGGCCCAGTCCGGCGTAGTCGTCCAGCGTGACGTACTTCTCGCCGGTCGAGGCGAAGTGGCTGACGACTGCGAAGGCACCCACGTTCATCGCAGCATACGAAGCCGCATAAAAGATGACAGCGGAGATTCCAACCTGTTTGGCGGCCGCGAAAGCGACCAGTATGTAACCCGCGTGTGCAATGGACGAATAGGCCAGCAGGCGCTTCACATTCTGCTGCACCAGCGCGCCAATGTTGCCGAGTGTCATCGACAGTATGGCCGAGAGCCAGATCATCCAGAACCAGCCGGGCGCGGTGGTGGCAAAGAGCACGCGCAGCAGAACGGCGAAGGCCGCGGCTTTCGGCCCGGTGGACATCAACGCGACTACCGGTGCGGGCGAGCCTTCATAGACGTCGGGAGTCCAGATGTGGAAGGGCGCGGAGGCGACTTTGAAGCCCAGTCCCACGAACATCAGGCCAACGGCAAGATACGCCAACGTCGAAGGCTGTCCCTGTAAGTAATGGGCGATGCCGTAGACGTTGGTGGTTCCGGTAGCACCGAAGACCAAAGCAACGCCGTACAGGAAGAATGCCGTGGCAAACGAACCCAGCAGGAAGTACTTCAACGAGGCCTCGGCGCTCTCGGCGGCACGGCGGCGCATTCCAGCAAGGATGTAAGTGGAGATCGAGGAAATTTCGAGCGCGATGAAGATCAGTACCAGCTCGACCGCGGCCGACATCAGCATCATGCCGACTGTACCGAAGAGAATGAGAGCGTAATATTCGCCCGAGCGGATGCGCTGCACTTCCAGATATTCGAACGAGGTCAGCATGACGACCAACGCGATCAGTAGTACAACCACGTGGAAAAAGACGCTGAAGGTGTCGACGCTGATGGTGTTGTAAAAGGCGGTGCCGTAATACTTGGTCTGATAGGCGGTGGCTGCGAGGCCGGCCAGCGATCCAATAATGGCGATGATGCCCAAGGGCTTCTTGGGGCTTTGTTCGGGAATCAGCGGATCGACCAGCATGATGATGATGCCGAAGACGCTCACCACCAGTTCTGGAAGAATCCGTATGTAGTCGACGGGCGGAATCATCGTCCGATCACCTTTAGAAATGCTTCAGTCATATGAGTACCAGCGCTGGAGGCCGCCTGTGCAACGCCGGAGAACGGGTGCAGCGCGCTGACCACCGATGGATCGATCGAGTGCAGCCACAGCATTGGAGCTACGCCCATCACGATCGACGCAACCACTAGCGGCCACAAGGAAAGCTGCTCGCGAGCGTCGAGGTCGCGCAGCGTCTGGTTCTTCGGGTTCGTGACCTCACCGTAGAAGACCCGCTGATACATCCACAGCAGGTAGCAGGCGCTCCAGATCACGCCGGTGGCCGCGATAATTCCGTAGATTTGTTTCGCCTGGAAGGCGCCACTCAGAATCAGGAATTCACCGATAAAGCCGTTCATCAGCGGAAGCCCGATCGACGACAGCATCACGAAGGCGAAGAAGACGGCATAGATCGGCATCGGCGTCGCCAGCCCGCCATACTCCGAGATGTCGTAAGTGTGACGGCGATCGTAGGCCATGCCCAGCAGCATGAACAGCGCACCAGTGGACACACCGTGATTCAGCATCTGGTAGACCGCGCCGTCGACACCGAGTTGGGTAAAGCTGAAGATACCGAGCACCACGAATCCCAGGTGGCTGACGGACGTATAAGCGATCAGCCGCTTGATGTTCGGCTGAATCATCGCAACCAGCGCGCCGTAAACGATGCCGATGATCGCCAGCGTGATGATCCACGGGGCGTTGCGCCGTGCTTCTTCAGGGAAGAGGCCAACGTTGAAGCGCAGCAGGCCGTAGGTGCCCATCTTGAGCAGTACGCCGGCCAGCAGAACCGAGCCGGCCGTCGGCGCTTCTACGTGAGCGTCGGGCAGCCAGGTATGTACGGGGAAGAGCGGAACCTTTACGGCGAACGCCACGAAGAAGCCGAGGAAGAGCCAGATCGCGGCCTGGCTGAAACCGGCGACTTGTCCGTTCTGAATCGCTTGCTGGATGGTGACGAAATCGAAGCTGCCGGTGCGCGCGTAGAGCCAGATGATCGCGGCCAGCATGAAGACCGAGGCGATCATGGTGTACAGGAAAAACTTCACGGCAGCGTAGATCTTGCGGCCGTGTCCGTACATGCCGATGAGCAGCGCCATCGGGATCAGCGTGGCTTCCCAGAAGAAGTAGAAGAGGAAGAGATCGAGCGCCATGAAGACGCCGATCATCGCCGTCTCCAGGATCAGCATCAGGACGAAGAACTCCTTCACCTGATGGTCGATCGACTTCCACGAAATCAGCACGCACAGCGGCATGAGGAAAGTGGTCAGGACGACCAGCCACATCGAGATGCCATCGATGCCCAGGTGGTAGTGGATGTTCGGGTGCGAAATCCACGGGATGTTCTGTTCGAACTGGAAGCCGCTTTGCCCGCGGACGTAGTGCCAGGGCAGATGCAATGACGCGATCAGCGTGATCAGCGAAACCGCGAGCGCGAAGTAGCGGATATCGCGATCGCGGCGCGGAATGCATGCCAGCAGGATGGCGCCGGCCAGCGGCAGAAACGCGACGATGGTCAGGATGTTCTGGTCGAGGAAGTTCATCGCAACCCCCTCCACACCATGAACGCGATTACGGCGGTTGCGCCGACGGCCACCCATCCGGCGTACGAGCGGATGTTGCCGGACTGCATGTGGCGCAGCGCGTCAGAGGTTTCCTGCGCTCCGGCTGCGCCGCCGTCGACTGCGCCATCGATCAGGCCCCTGTCGATGCCCTTCCAGAAGACATTAGTCGATAGACCTATCAGCGGGTGAATAATCACCGCTCCGTAAAGTTCATCGATCTTGTACTTATCCAAGACCAGCGTATAAAAACCGCCCGCAGACTTGGCCATTCGCGCCGGCAACTCGGGACGTTTCCAGTAGAGGTACCAGGCCAGCAAGAATCCCAGGATGCCGACGGCGACCGAAATTCCGGTGAAGACCAACTCGGTAGTGGTGCTTTCTTCTTCTGTTCCACCCGCAGGAAGCGCTTGACCCGTCGCTGTAGTCTCAGGCGAAATCGACTGGAACACGGGAGCGAGGAAGTTTCCGAAGCGGTCATTGCCGTACAGTGAGTGCGGAACGCCGACCCAGCCGCCAGCCAACGAGAGGAAAGCCAGGATCAGCAGCGGCACAACCATGATCCAGGGGCTCTCATGCGGAGCGCCGTGGCCGTGGCTGCCGCCGGTGGCATGGGCGTCCTGCGCGTCGTGAACCGCACCCGCATGTCCGGCATGCTGCGCGTCGGTGTCGTGACCATGGTCGGCGGTTTCAGGATTCGGACCGCGGTACTTGCCGAAAAATGTCATGAACCACAGCCGGAACATGTAGAACGAAGTCATTCCGGCGGTGATGACGCCAATTGCCCACAGTATGTGTTCACCGCTGCTGTAGGTCGACCACAGGATTCTATCCTTCGAGAAGAAGCCGGCGAACGGCGGGATGCCGGCAATCGCGAAGGTCGCAATCGTCATCGACCAGAAAGTGTAGGGAAGGTATTTTCGCAGCCCTCCCATGTGCCGCATGTCCTGTTCGCCGCCGAGTCCGTGAATGACCGAGCCCGCCGCCAGGAAGAGCAACCCCTTGAAGAAAGCATGGGTCATCAGATGAAAGATGCCGCCAATGTAATCCGCTACGCCGCAGGCCATGAACATGTAGCCCAGCTGCGAGATCGTCGAGTAGGCCAGCACCTTCTTGATATCGGTCTGCACGATGCCGATGGATGCGGCAAAAATCGCCGTAAGCGTGCCGATGATCGCAACGGCCATGCGCGCGTCAGGCGCGCGACTAAAGATCACATTTGAGCGGGCGATCATGTAGACGCCGGCGGTCACCATGGTGGCGGCGTGAATCAAGGCCGAGACCGGTGTCGGACCTTCCATAGCGTCGGGCAGCCAGACATACAGCGGAATCTGTGCCGATTTGCCTGCGGCGCCCACTAGCAGCAGCAGGCCGACCGCCGTGAGCAATCCCGCGCCGGCGCTCTCTATCGGATACTTGCCTACCAGCGGCCACAGACCAGCATACTGCAGCGTGCCGAAGTGCTTGATGAGCAGGAAGAGCGCGATCAGGAATCCAAAATCGCCAACCCGGTTGGTGATAAACGCTTTCTTGCCGGCATCGGCAGCGCTCTTCTTCAGGAACCAGAAGCCGATCAGCAGGTACGACGCCAGGCCCACACCTTCCCAGCCGACGAACATCAGCAGGTAATTGTTCGCCAGCACCAGGGTCAGCATGAAGAACATGAAGATGTTCAGGTAAGCAAAATAGCGGTAGTAGCCGCCTTCATGCTCCATGTAGCCGACGGAATAAACGTGGATCAGGAAGCCGACGCCGGTGACCACCAGCAGCATGATGAGCGAAAGCTGGTCGAGATAAATGCCGTAGGGAATCGAGAAGGACCCGATGCTCAACCAGGTAGCGTAGGTCTCGATGTGCGGGATCTGGTCCGCCGGCAGATTGACGAATTGCGCGGCCACCCACACGGCCATGCCGAAGGCCGCGGCGGTCGAGCCCAGGGCAATGGTGTTCACCAGCGCCTTGGGAAAGCGCTTGCCCAGCAAACCGTTGATGCCGGCGCCCGCCAGCGGGAGCAGCGGAATGATCCAGAGATGCATGCTCATAGTTTGAGAAGATTCACGCGATCCACGTTCAACGTCTCGCGCGTGCGGAATACGGCGATGATGATGGCCAAGCCTACGGCTGCCTCGGCGGCCGCCACTACCATGACAAAGAACACAAAGATGTGGCCGTCGAGCGACTTGAGCTGCGCGGCGAAGGCGACGAACGTCAGGTTCACGCCGTTCAGCATCAGCTCAATGGATAAAAAGATAGTGATGATGTTGCGCTTGATCAGAAAGCCCGCAACGCCGCAGGCGAACAGTATCGCGCTCAGCACCAAATAATAGGAGAGAGGAACCATTAGTCTTCCTCCCGCCGCGCCAGGACTACGGCGCCCATAATGGCGATCAGCAGCAGGATGGAAGTCACCTCGAACGGCAACAGGTAATTGCGGAAGAGCAGGTGACCTACGGCCTGCGGATTCCCGAAGACGTCGCTGCCATTCATGATCTCCGGCCCGCCGATAGCGACGCGATCCAATCCGGTGAGGTGGCTGATGAACCCGGCTCCGATGCCCAGCCCGATGATCAGGGCAGGCACGCCGAGCATGGTCGCGACTCGGCTGGTGTGAGGCAGTCGCTCTTCTTCGCCGGCATTGAGCAGCATAATGACGAAGACGAACAACACCATGACTGCGCCGGCATAGACGATGATCTGCACCGCGGCGACGAACTCCGCACCCAGCAGCAGGTAGATCAGCGCCAGCGAGCCCATCACCACGATCAGCGAAAGCGCGCTGTTGATGGGGTGCTTCTGCACCAGGAGGTTAATCGCCCCTCCCACACACATCAGCGCGAAGATGAAGAACAAAATGATAGCGAGCATCTTGGTAGAGCCGGCCTTCAGGCCGGCGTCAAAAGCACCTATGTTTGTGGGTTGGCGATGGTCGTTTCGACGGCCATCGCCAACCTTGGAAAGTTTGTCAGCGCAGCGAACGCGGCGCTGAAGCGCCGCTCTACCTATCTAATCGCTACGATAAACGCGGTTACGACAATATTCGCAATGGCCAGCGGCAAAAGAAATTTCCAGCCAAAGGCCATGAGCTGGTCATAGCGGAACCGCGGCAACGTGCCGCGGACCCAGATGTAAATGAACATGAAAACGAAGACGCGTACGGCGAACCAGAAGACCGGCAGCAGCGACTGCACGATCGGCGGTCCGAATGTCGGGCCGGTCCAGCCGCCCAGGAAGAGCACCGACGCCAGGCAGGCGACCGTCACCATGTTCGCGTACTCGGCCATGAAGAACATGGCGAACTTCATCGAGCTGTATTCGGTGTGATATCCGGCGACAAGCTCCGTCTCAGCTTCCGGCAAATCAAAGGGAATGCGGTTCGTCTCAGCGTATGCCGCCATGATGTAAATGAAGAAGGCGACGAACTGTCCCTTGAAGATGTTCCACTTGGGAATAAAGCCCAACCACGTGCCGGTCTGCGCATTGACGATGTCGCTGAGGCTGAAGCTGCCGGTATAGATCAGGATGCCGATCAGCGAAAGTCCCAGCGCCAGTTCGTAGCTGATCATCTGTGCAGAGGCGCGCAGGCCGCCGAGCATCGAATACTTGCTGTTCGACGCCCATCCCGCCAGAGCCACACCATAAACGCCTACCGAGGTGACACCCAGGATAATTAGCAGGCCAATGTTGACATCCGTGATCTGCAGCGGCGTCGAAATGCCGCCAATCTTGATCCACGGGCCCACCGGAATCACCGCGATCGAAGTCAGCGCAGTGGTCACGGCGATGATCGGCGCCAGCATGTACAACGGCTTGTTGACGTAAGGAGGTGTGAGGTCTTCCTTAAAGATGAACTTTAAGCCGTCGGCGAGCGGCTGCCAGATGCCGAAGGGTCCGACACGGGTAGGTCCCCAGCGGTTCTGCATGTGAGCGACAACCTTGCGCTCCAACAGAACCGTATACGCCACGGCCGTAAGCAGAATGAAGACCGCAAGCGCGATCTTGATAATCGAAACCAGGATGAACGTTCCAATGCCCATTTAGCTATCAGTTCTCAGCCGTCAGCTCTCAGCCACTCACCGAATTGTCATCCCGACCGGGAGGCGGGCCGCCTTTGCCCGCCGGAGTGGAGGGATCTGCGGTTCTGCCGTCCCTGCGGGACTTAAGACCTATTGCGCCGCCGACCGCGGGCTTACGCCCACGGCTAAAACAAATGTTGCCCTTCGGGCTAGAGACCGCATTCAAACTCTGCGCAAAGGGGTGCGACCGGCCAAATCCGCGGTCCTACTCGCCCATCCGCACCATCGGGTCGTATCCGGGAGCGCCCTCGTCGTCTGTCGGAGCGTGATAGCGCTCGTACACCGTATTGAGTGTGGGGGAATAGCGTCCCAGCGTGCCCGAGGTGAATAGTGTGTCATTGGCCGGGAAAATCAGCTTGGGATCGCCCGTTCCGGTTGCGCCCGTGATCTGCACCAGCTGTGTGTGGACGTCTTGACCGGAAAGCAGGTTCAGCCGCGAGATGTCATATCCCGGCACCAGCCGCTGAATCTCATCCAGCATGGCCGTCGGATCGTACGGGCTCATCTTCGGTTCAAGATTGTGCTCGGTGAGCCACACCGCGTGACGATCGGCCTCGCCCGACTGCGCTCCGCGCGTCTGCCCCATGTCGGCGCGCGTCCCACCACCGCCGAAGGGCACCAGCTTGTGCACGTCGTAGCCCATGCGCAGCGCGATGCGAACGATGCACTCGAAATCGTTGCGCACACCCGAGAACTCGCCCGCTTTCTTGATCATCTGCACATCGCCGCAGGTGTTGGTCGTGGTGCCGCCCTTTTCGTAAGCGTTGGCGACCGGGAGAACCACGTCAGCGATGGCTGCTGTCTCGGTCAGGAACATGTCCTGTACAACGACGAAGCTCTTCGAGAGCACGAACGGATCGATGTTGTAGCGCGCTACGGGATTCGATCCGACAACGTAGAGAGCCTTCAGCTTGCCATCTTTCGCTGCGTCCATCATCTGCAGCAGGTTCATGCCGGGCGTCTTCGGAATCTCGTCGAGCCACTCCTCGTGGAACCTGGTGGCACCGCTCACCGGCGCGTAGCCCGGCAGCATGTCGGGGTAGAGACCCATGTCGGCTGCGCCGCGCGAATTGGCGTAGTCGCCGAGGCAGATAAACTTCGCGCCCTGTGCCAGTCCGAAATCGACTAGCGTCTTGACGTCGCCGTCGCGCAGCTCCGAGCCGAAGATGATGACCAGTCCTTTTTCATTCTTCAGAGTGTTGCGTAGCTGGTTCAGCGAGTCGCGCGTCAGGCTGGGCGAGACCACGGAGTCCGCCGCAGCGTCTTTGCCGGCGAGGAACTGTACGAACGAACCGTCGCTGCCGGGCGCGATCTGCGCGTAGGCTGCCGCCTGCCGGCGCAGCTTGATGGAAGCCGAATTCGCGATGTACAGCTTGGAGCGATGCAGCCGAACATTGCTGCGGATTTGCCAGGCCAGCAGCGGATGCTGGTTGGTCGGATCGTTGCCGATCAGCAGGATTGCCGCAGCCGTGGCGACGTCGCGCATGGAAGCCGTCGCATCAGGCTTCGCTGCCAGTGCTGAGGCGAAAGCAGGGAAGTCGGCGGTGCGGTGATGATCGATGTTGTTTGTGCCCAGCACCAGCCGCGCGAACTTCTGCAGCAGGTAACTCTCTTCGTTGCTGGTGTGGTTGGAGCCAATGACCCCGATGGAGTTCGGGCCGTCGCTCGTCAGCGCCTGTTGGAACTTTGTAGCGATCAAATCGAAGGCCTGCTCCCAGGTCGAGGTGACGAACTTGCCGTCACGCTTGATCAGCGGTTGCTGCAGGCGATCGGGATTATTCGCGAAGTCGAAGGCGTAACGGCCCTTCACGCACAGGAAGTCGCCGTTGATGCCGCTCTTGTCGCGATTGTCCCCGCGAACGATCTGCATGCCGGTGTCGGCACGGCGCACGCCCAGGGTGGTCTTGCAGCCGTCGCCGCAATGCGTGCAGACGGTGCCGACGTGCTTCATCTCCCAGGGACGCGTCTTGTACCGATAGGCTCCGGAGGTCAGCGCGCCGACCGGGCAGATGTCGATGCACATGCCGCACTCTTCGCATTCCAGATGATCGCCATGATTGGGTGCGATGATGGAACTGGAGCCGCGGTTCTGAATGCCCAGCGCCCACACGTCCATGCCCTCACCGCAGGCGCGAATGCAGCGGTAGCAGAGAATGCAGCGCGGACGATCGAAGTAGACCACCGGCGACCACTGCTGCTCGTCGCGATGGTTCTTCAGGTCAATGAACTTCGATTCGGCCGCGCCGTACTTGAAGGTCATGTCCTGCAGTTCGCACTCGCCGCCGGCATCGCAGACCGGGCAATCGAGCGGATGGTTCGCCAGCAGCAGCTCAAGCATCGACTTGCGAGCCTGCTTGATCTTGTCGGTTTCAGTGGCGACCACCATGCCCTCGGCGACCGGGGTGGTACACGCGGTCTGCAGCTTGGGCATCTTTTCGATTTCGACCAGGCACATGCGGCAGGCGCCCTGCAGCGACAAGTTGGGGTAGTAGCAGAAAGACGGCACCTCGATGCCCGTGCTCTTGCAGGCTTCAATGAGGAGCGTCCCCGCGGGAACGGTGAGTTTCTTGCCGTCGACAGTAAGTGTTACATCAGCCATGAAATCCTTAGTCATCAGCTGTCAGCTCTCAGCCGCCAGCTAAAACTCTTTGTCTCCTACTGCGTGATCGCGGTCAGCATATAGTTGCGACCATCACTACCGTCGAACCTCATAAGCCGTCTTAGCTGATGGCCGGCGGCTTACGGACGACAGCTATCTACACCAGCACTGCTTCCGCCGCCTTCTCATACGGGCACGGCTGGCCGTTCAGGTGCGCTTCAAATTCTTCGCGATACTTCTGCACGTAGGAAATGATCGGCATTGCCGCGGCATCGCCGAGCGGACAGAACGTACGTCCCAGCATGTTCTCCGCCAGGTATTTCAAGTTGTCGATGTCCTTCGCCACGCCACCGCCCGTGTGCATGCGCGTGAGCGTCTTCTTCATCCAGTCGGTACCTTCGCGACAGGGAATGCACCAGCCGCAACTCTCGTGCTGGTAGAACTGCGTCACCCGCAGCGCGAATTTCACCAGGCACATGTGGTCGTCGATCACGATCACGCCGCCCGAGCCCAGCATTGAGCCAGCTTTCATCACTGAATCGAAGTCCATCGCAATGTCGATCTCATCCGGCTTCAGGATCTGCACCGACGATCCGCCGGGCACGACGCCTTTCAGGTTCTTGCCCTTCACCATGCCGCCGGCCACATCGAAGATCATCTTCTTCAGGTTGTAGCCCATCGGTAGCTCGTAGACGCCGGGCTTCTGCAACTCTCCGCTCATGCAGAACAGACGCGTGCCGCCGTTGCGCGGCGTGCCCAGGTTGGCGAACCATTCGCCGCCGCCCAGAATAATGTGCGGCACACTAGCCAAGGTCTCGGCGTTGTTAATGACCGTGGGTCCGCCCCAAAGTCCTACGACCGCAGGGAAGGGAGGACGGATGCGCGGTACACCGCGTTTGCCCTCGAGCGACTCCATCAACGCCGACTCTTCGCCAACCTCGTAAGCGCCGGCGCCGGAGTGTACGAAGATATCGAGATCGATCCCCGAGCCGAAGATGTTCTTGCCGATGAAGCCCTTCGCGTACGCGTCGGCGACCGCCTTCTCCATGATCTCGATCAAGTAGCGGTACTCGCCGCGGAGGTAGATGTAGCCGGTCTTCGACCCGACGGCGAGAGCGGCAATCATCACGCCTTCAATCACTGCATGCGGATCGTGTTCGAAGATGAGGCGGTCTTTACAGGTCCCGGGTTCGCTCTCATCGCCGTTGCAGAGCACGTACTTCGGCTTGGGCGAATCCTTGGGCACGAACGACCACTTCATGCCGGTAGGGAAGCCTGCTCCGCCGCGGCCGCGCAGGTTTGACGTCTTCACCTCGTTGATGATGGCGTCGGGGCCCATGCTGATAGCTTTTTGCAAAGCCTTATAGCCGTCGAGTTCAAGGTAGCGGTCGAGATTAGTCGCGCCCAGGCCAAAGCGCTTGGAGACGACCTTTACCTCATCGGGATGGGAAACCAAGTACGCCATTCGCTTTTCGCTCTTCGCTCGGTACAGTGGCCTTCAAGCCCGGGTCCAAGCTAAACTTCATCGTCCCGGCTTTAGCCTGGGCCCATTGGGCTGCCCAAAATCACAAGCCCTGTCGCCGGCTGAACCCGGCTCTACACCATTTAAACGCTCTAACGCGGACCTAAAGGTCCGCTCTACCCGATCAGCCCTACTGCTGCTCTTTCTTCTTAAGTCCGTCGATTAACTGATCGATCTTTTCGGTCGTCAGGTTCTCGTGGAAGTCATAGTTCAGCATCATCGCCGGAGCCCACGAGCAGGCGCCGATACACTCGACCTCTTCCACCGTGAACAGGCCGTCCGGTGTCGTACCCTTGTTCTCTACTCCCAGCTTCTTCTTGCAGTGCTCAAGAATGTCTTCGCCGCCACGCAACAGGCAGCTCACGTTAGTGCACACCTGGAAGTTGTACTTTCCAATCTGCCTGGTGCGCAGCATCGAGTAGTAACTGACCACGTTGCGCACTTCCAGGTCCGACAACTCCACGCGCCCGGCGATTTCGTGAATGGCCTCGTCCGTCAGCGAGCCAAGTTCGTCCTGGATGTAGAGCAGCATGGGAACGAGGACCGAGCGCTTAGTCGGATAGTGCGTGACCATCGTGGCGAAGCGTTGTTCGAGTTGGTCGGAAAATTTCATCTTCTTAGCAGCTAGTAAGAGCAGATCCCTTACTACCAAACTTTGGTGTCATCCTGAGCGCAGCATTCGCTGCTTTTGCGAATGCGTAGTCGCAGGACCTCTATGTCGCCGATATTCTCGCCATCGCCGGCGAGCCGCAGATCCCTCGGCTTCGCTCGGGATGACAACTTCGCAAGGATTCCGAGGCTACCGAAGTCCCTGATGCCTAACCTGCTTACCTGTCGCAATCGCCCAGCACAATATCAATGCTGCCGATAGCCGCGACCACGTCGGCGATCAAACGGCCTTCGCACATCTTGCGTAGTGACTGCAGATTCGCAAATGAAGGCGACCGCATGTGCACCCGATACGGCTTCGCTGTGCCGTCACTCACCACGTAATAGCCCATTTCGCCGCGCGGCGATTCGATCGGCATGTAGACCTCACCCTCCGGCACCGTAAAGCCTTCCGTCACAATCTTAAAGTGATAGATGAGGGCTTCCATCTGCGTCTTCATCTTCTCGCGATCGGGCAGAACCACCTTGGGAGCGTCGGCCTTCGACGGTCCCTCGGGCATCCCTTCCAGCGCCTGCATGGCGATCTTCTGCGACTCGCGCAATTCGGCGACACGCACCAGATACCGCGCGTAAACGTCGCCGACCGTCGAGGTCGGCACGTTGAACTTGAAATTCTGATATCCCGTATAAGGCTGGTCGCGGCGGAGGTCAACGTCCACTCCGCTAGCCCTCAGCGTCGGCCCGGTGGCGCACAGGGCAACGGCGTCTTCGGCGCTGATCTGACCGACGCCCTTAAGACGATTCACAAAAATCGGATTGTTAGTCAGCAGATTCTCGTACTCGTCGATGTTGCCAGGAAAGCGCGTGAGAAAGTCCTTGACCCGATCGAACCAACCCAACGGCGGCTCCATCGATACCCCGCCAATGCGGAAGTAGGAGGTCATCATGCGCTGGCCGGAGACCGCTTCGAACAGTCGCAGCACATCTTCACGCTCGCGGAAGCAGTACAGGAACACGGTCATCGCGCCGATGTCCATGGCGTGCGTGCCCAGCCAGACCAGGTGCGAGTTGATTCGGGTCAGCTCATTCAGCAGCACGCGCAGCCACTGACCGCGCGGCGGAATCTCCAGCCCCAGCAACTTCTCGACCGCCAGGCAGTAGGCCAGGTTGTTGGTCATGGGGCAGAGATAATCGATGCGGTCGGTCATGGGCACGACCTGCTGGTAGAACTTCGCCTCGCAGGTTTTCTCGATACCGGTGTGCAGGTACCCGATGTCGGGCATGATGCGCACGATGGTCTCGCCGTCCACTTCGAGCAGCAGCCGCAGAACGCCGTGCGTCGAGGGGTGCTGCGGGCCCATGTTCAGGACCATCGTCTTGTCTTGCGACGGATCCAGTACCGGCGTGGGAGTCATGTGCGCCATTAACGATAGCCCTCGACGGGATAGTCCTTACGTAATGGATGACCTTCCCAGTCCTCCGGCATCATGATGCGCGTCAGATTTGGGTGTTCATCGAAGCGAACGCCGAACAGATCGAAGACCTCGCGCTCGAAAAAGTTGGCTCCCGGCCAGATAGGCGTGAGCGAATCGATGTTCGCGTCCTCGCCGGGAAGCCGGACCTTGAGGCGCAGATACTTCTTATTGGTAGTGGAGAACAGGTGGTACACCACCTCAAACCGCGGCTGCCGCGGATACCAATCCAAGCAGGTCAAATCGGCCAAGGCGTTGTACTGCAAGCGCGAATCGTTCTTCAGGGCGAGGCATGCGTCGCGCAGGACGACGCGATCGACCCAGATCGTGAGTTCGTTGCGATCGAACTTGGCTCCGGTGACGGCAGCAGCATTCATCGCCAGAAGGGCCGCCACTTCGGGACGATCATTCAGCTGTTCGATGTCGGTGATTGCGGGCTCGATTGCCATCCTAGATCTTCTCCGCCTTCCCCTGTTTGTTCCAGTCAAGCACGCCCTTCTTCCAGACGTACCACAAACCTGCGGCTACGATGCCGATATACACCAGCATCTCCCAGAACCAGAACATGCCCAGGCCCGAGGCTTTCAGAGGCTTCTCCACGACTGCCCAGGGATAGAGGAACACGGCCTCGACATCGAACAGGATGAAGAGCATGCCGACCAGGTAGAACTTTACGGTAAAGCGCTGGCGGGCATTGCCGACGGGCTCCATGCCGCACTCATAGGGAGACATCTTGGCTGGATTGTATTTGTGCTGTCCGACGAAGTACGACAGACCCACAATCGCGCAGGCAACACCTCCGGCGACGAGGATGTGGATCAGCAGCGGAAGATAGCGCGCAAAATAAAAGTCCGGCATGATCGGCTGATGCTCAGGAAAGCTCGTGCAAGCACGGGTAAACATTTGAGTTTAGAAGTTGATAGCGAGCGATGTCAACCGCACGGCGAGCGCGATTCATCAGGGTTTCATGAAACACGAATTGCTTCTCGACATCGGTATCACAGGGACGAACAACTCGTCATGGCGTATAAGGTCGTATATGCGTGGAGCCGGATCGTTCTTGCTGTTGTTTGTACTTGCGCACATGGCACTAGCACAGCAACGCAAGCCGTGGGACAGCAAGCCGTGCAGGGAACACCCAGGCTCGTGCGGCATCTTGGTCACATTCAATCCGCCGCTCAAGAGTCCTGAGGGTACCGCTCTCCTTGTGCCCAACACAGTTACGGTTGACGTTCCGCTGGAGCTCCACGCCACCAGGGTCGTCGTATCAAGTTACCCTTTAGGAACGGAAGTAGGTGATATTCCCTCCGAAGGCTTCGTCGAAATGCGAAGCTCCCAGAAAGTCGGCAAGTACTTACGGTTTCGCGGCGAAATTAAGAAGTGTACGGACCAAGACAGCCTGGAAGTGAATGTCTATTGCAAAGGCTATGAGCGTTATCCGATCGACGCCGGGGTTGGCGGCGCAATCGAATGCATGGAGATCAGGTCGACGGGTGCCGATCAGCCTCCGCCAACGAAGTGAACAATCTCGAGCCGATCACCATCCTTCAGCGATGTTTCCTGCCATTGCGTGCGCGACACGATCTCGCGATTGAGTTCAACGGCGACGCGGTCGTCCTTCATGCCGAGATGCTCGATCAGTTGCGCGAGGGTGAGTGAGTCGGCAAAGCTCTGGTCGTTGCCGTTGATCATGAGGCGCATGAGAACTAGTTTCCAGTTTCGAGTTTCAAGTTGCAAGCGGGAGTCTTCGATATTGTGTCGGAAAGTGGCGGGCACCGTGCGAAGCTGCCGAATCGGGCGCACGCGGCGAATAAAATCGGATTCCCTAAATTAGCCAGAAATCACAAAGCGTCAAATTTTTACAAGACATTCGTTGCCCGTCCGCGTCACTATCTCTACACAGTCTCGATCCAGCGTTGGCTGGAATTGCGGTCCCCAACTCTCAGAAGAGGAGCCCAAATATGGCAGTCAAACCCATTCCAGATGGCTACGGTACGGTCACGCCCTATCTCACCGTTGATGATCCCGCGCCGGTTATCGAGTTTCTGAAGAAGGTTTTTGGTGCGCAGGAAACCTTCGCCATGCGCGACGACAAAGGCAACATTGGCCACGCCGAGGTGAAGGTCGGCAGTTCGATGCTGATGCTGGGCAAGGCACACGACCAATGGAAGACGCGGCCCGGCAATTTCTATGTGTATGTCGAGGACTGCGACGCCATCTACGAGAAGGCGCTCGCAGCCGGAGCTACCTCCATCAGCAAGCCGGAGACGCAGTTTTATGGCGACCGCCACGGCGGAGTAACCGACTCGCAGGGCAACAACTGGTGGATCGCGACCCACGTAGAAGACGTCAGCGAGGCCGATATGAAGCGGCGCGCCGAGGAGCATCAGAAGAAGCAGGCTGCCCAGACCCAAAAGTGAGCTTCCGGCGGCGAGAGCGTCTGCGGCTCGATTTGGAGTAGACGCTCTCGACTGCGGCTTGAACCCCGGGATATAATTTTCCTTTACCCGCACTGTCTCAAAGAAATTTGAGACAGGCGTATGAGCTGTGTCCGCCGTTTCGAGTGGGTGGCCGGGCGACGGATGCCGTGTTAGCACTTATCCCAAGTCATTCAAGATCCGAGGTTCTCGCATGTCAGGCCACTCAAAATGGGCAACCATTAAGCACAAAAAGGGCGCGCTGGATGCCAAGCGCGGCAAGATTTTCACCCGGCTAATTAAAGGAAATCACCATCGCGGCCAAGAGCGGGGGCGATGCGGAAAAGAATCCGCGCCTGCGCACAGCGGTGGCGGCGGCCAAGGCAGAGAACATGCCGGCGGATAACATCAAGCGCGCCATCCAGCGCGGTACGGGCGAGTTGCCCGGCGTCTCCTACGAAGAAATCACGTTTGAGGGCTACGGTCCCGGCGGTGTGGCGATCCTGGTGGAAGTCTCAACCGACAACCGCAATCGTACGGTCAGCGAAATCCGGCACGCCTTCTCCAAGAACGGCGGAAACATGGGTGAAGCCGGTTCGGTCGCCTGGATGTTCCACAAGAAGGGTGACATCGTCATTCCCAAGTCGGCGGCAAAGGAAGAAGACTTGATGGACCTGGTGCTGGAGTCCGGCGCCGAGGATTTGAAGGACGACGGCGACAACTGGGAGATCCTGTCCGATCCTTCGGCCTACGAAACTGTGCTGGAAGCGGTGAAGAAGGCCGGCATCACTCCGGAAGTGGCCGAAATCGGCATGGTGCCGCAGAACTACACCAAGCTGGAAGGCCATCAGGCCGGCACGATGATCCGCTTGCTGGAAGCGCTGGAAGACGGCGATGACGTTCAGCATGTCTACTCCAATTTCGACATCGATGAGAAACAGCTGGAAGAAGTGGCGGGGTAAGCGGCTTTCGGCCGCTGAGCCCTGTGAGCTATTGGCTGTATCAAAGCAATTCGAATAACGACCGCCGCTGCGGCGGTCGTTTTCGTTTGCACTTGGATTGGCACGGTTATCTGGGCGGCAGAAGCTTCCGCGTCGCGAAAAACCCAGCCAAACCGCCGGCCAAGGCTCCCCCTCCGATGCTTCCTACGTACATGACTACGAACACGAATTCATGCCACGCGGGCGCAGCGGGTCCGAGAATTCTCGTTGCTGCGGAAACAACGGCTGCGTTAAGCACAAAAGCGGTGAGTATGGCCGCCGACGAAAAGGTGATCACGTGAATCCCAACCCGTCTCAGCGGCCTTACAAATAGCAAGACCCCGCCACAGATCGCACATAACATCCACACTGGCAGCAGGAAAAAGGCATGCTATATGCAATTCCTTCACGGGTTCCTGAATCGTTGGAACAAGAATCGCTGTCGCAACATCGTGCGCAAGAGGTCGGGGTCCAGAGCGGGCTCCAATCGGGTTACGCCAGCGTAACAGTGGCCCCCGCCTCTCGCTCTATACTAAAAGCGTAATAAAGCGTAAGAAGGAGTCATTCCATGCCGACGACCGCCGAGACCTCCGCCGACCTCACAGAAATCTCGATCCATCCCCCCAAGCGCCTGCTATACGGCCCGGGCCCGGGGCAGGTGCATCCGCGGGTTTATCAGGCGATGGCGCAGCCGATCGTCGGGCATCTCGATCCCTACTTCTTTGAAATCTCGAGCAACATTCAGCGGCTGTTGCGAACTGTCTTCGGCACGAAGAACGAAATGACGTTCGTGATCTCGGCGACGGGCAGCGGCGGAATGGAAACGGCGGTCAGCAACTTCGTCGAACCGGGAACCAAAGTCGCGTCGTTCGCTAACGGTTTCTTCTGTGACCGTCAGGCCGAGATGGCGCGCCGTCAGGGCGGGGAAGTGGTGCGTCTGGAGAAGCCATGGGGAGAAGTTTTTACTGCCGATGAAGCGGCCGAATTCATTCAGCGTGAGAAGCCGCAGGTCGTGATGTACGTGCAGGCGGAAACGTCGGCGGGAGCATATCAGCGCGGCGATGGTATCTGCAAAGCTGCACACGAAGTGGGAGCGCTGGTGATCGCCGACTGCGTCACCTCGCTGGGCGCCATGCCGGTTGAGGTAGATAAGACCGGAATCGACATCGCCTATAGTTGCTCGCAGAAGGGTCTGAGCTGTCCTCCAGGACTTTCGCCAATAACGGTTTCACCGCGCGCGCTCGAGTGGCTGAAGGCGCGAAAGACTGCCAATCACTCCTGGTACTTCGATATCAGGTTGATCGCCGACTATCTGATGGAATCGCGCCGCTACCACCACACAGCATCAGCGACGATGTTCTACGCGTTGCATGAAGGGCTGACCCTGATCGAAGAGGAAGGATTGGAGAACCGCTGGGGACGCCATCATCAGTCGCATGTGGAGTTCCTAAAGAAGATCGAGGCGCTCGGGTTGGAGATGCTGGTCCCGAAGGAGCATCGCATCTGGAACCTGAATACGCCGAGAGTTCCACAGGGCGTGGACGATGCAAAGGTGCGCGCCACGCTGCTGAAGGATTATGGCATCGAAATCGCGGGCGGCTTTGGGCCGCTGGCTGGAAAGATCTTCCGTGTGGGACTCATGGGGCCACTGGCGACCACCGACAGTGTCGATGAATTCGTGGAGTGCTTCGCGAAAGCCCTGCGATCCGCGGGGTACAAGAATTAAGGCTTGCCCACTCTCTCACCGAAAACCGGCGAGGAGGATGGGCACCCGTAATCTCGGCGCGCCGTAATCAGCGAACGAAGGGCAACCCGTTATTTCGGCGGCGCGGGCGGAGCCACGATCGATGCGAGCCGGGCATCGTTCCTGACGCTGGAGAAATCGTCCTCCTTATAGACATCTGTGAGGCTGGAATATCCGTTGTCTTTGGCCTTTTCGAGACACACCAGACAGTTGTCGACTTGCCCCAGCTTGGCGTAGACGCGGGCCATCATGAAGTCCTGCTTCGCGCGCTGCTCCCGATCGGTGATCTGGGCGGACATGCCGGTATTGGAGCTGTGCAGCAACGCGTCGGGATCGATCTGCAGAGCCCGCGCATATTGCCGCATCGCGAGGTCCATCTGATCCTGCGCAAAGTAGGTCAGGCCCAGGTTCACGTGGAAGTTGGGCCGGAGCTCATCCAGCGCGATGGCCTTGCTGAAGTACTTCACGGCGGCCGGATAGTTCTTGTCGATATACGACACCACTCCCAGATCGTTCCAGGCTTCGGGATAGTTCCGGTTGTACTTGGTCGCCTTGGTGAAGTCCGCACGAGCCGCCGCGAACTGGCTGTTCGACAACTCCGCCAGACCGCGCTTGTTGTATAGCTTTGCGTTCTTCTTGTCCTTGCGCAGAGCTTCGCTGAAGTATTGAAATCGCCTGCTCGTAGTCTTTTTGGGCCCGGCAGGCATCTCCCGCCTTCTCCAGTTCGGCTACGCTCATGGACCGCATGGCCGTCGCGCCTGGTAGCTGCTCGTCGCAAGGGAGGGCAATCGAGGTTGCCGCCAACATCGTTACTGCAATCAGCATTAAAATGAGAGTTCGCATGACGCCTCTCCTATCAGCGTCCGGCACTTCTCGCGAATTGCGGACACCTTCACAGGTTCATATGTATCGCAAGGAATCCAGGAAGTCGGTGATGCTGGGACGTACGGCGGGTGACTAGATTGAGCCGAGTCCCGGAAAGGGAAAATCACTCCCAGAAAAAGATCCCGCCCTATAAGAAGAGCGGGATGGGTAACGAGCAATCGGGAAACTGAATTTGAAAGCAGGCATTCTAAGCGGTTCCGAGGCGTTTCAGCACGTTCTCGCGGAAGCCGCGGCTCAGAGTTAGCTTGGTGCCATCGCGCAGGAGAATTGCGTAGTCGCCATACAGCGATGGCCGAAGCGTCTTGATACGATCGACATTCACCAGTGTCGAGCGGTGAACGCGCAGGAACTGACGCTCTCCCAAGCGCGACTCCAGCGAAGTGATGGTCTCGCGCAGGATGTGCGTGTTCGCACCCACGTGCAGGCAGACATAATTGCCGGCCGATTCCGCCCAATCGATTTCATTGGGCTTCAGACAGACGATTTCGCCGTCGGCCTTGATCACGATGCGCTGCGGCGCGTTCTTGCGCGAATCAAGTTCGGAGAGCAGGCCAAGCACGCGGCGCTGGAACATCGCTTCCGATGGATGCTGCAACTGCTTGCGCGCGTGATCGAGCGCCTCTGAGAGACGCTCCTTCACCACCGGCTTTAGCAGGTAATCGAGCGCATGAACCTCGAAGGCCTTCATCGCATAGCGGTCGTAGGCGGTGACAAAGATGGTAAGCGGCATGTGGTCGTCACGCAGCGCCGAGACCACGCCGAAACCGTCGGTCTCCGGCATCTGAATGTCAAGGAATACCAGGTCGGGTCTCTCACGCTTGATGGTCGCGATGGCGGACTTGCCGTCGCCGCATTCAGCCACAATTTCGAGGTCTGGTTCCTCCTCCAACAGGCTGCGCAGGCGCTCGCGCGCTAGGGCTTCATCGTCGCTAAGCAACACTCGAATGGGCATGGCTGGTACTGACCTCCTCGAAATAAGCGCGGAAGGGAATGTGGATTTTGACGATGCAGCCTCCGCCCGGCGCATCCTCCAGGGTCAAGCGATGATCTTGGGTGTAAAGCTGCAACAGGCGCGCCCGTGTATTGCGCAGGCCGACGCCTTCAGGAGGCACAACCCCACCGAAGCAGGTAAGGCCCAGTCCGTTGTCGCTGATCTCCATCCACAGCTCATCGAAGACCTGGCGAGTGGTAATGCGGATAAAGCCGGGCGCACGGCGTGGGCCGATACCGTGGCGAATCGCATTCTCGACCAGCGGCTGCAGGATCATGTTTGGAACCAGCGCCGAGAGCGTATTGGGCGCAATGTCCATCTCCACCTGCAAACGATCCTGGAAGCGCGTCTGCTGGATGTCGATGTACTTCTGCAACATGGTGAGCTCGCGGCTGAGCGGAACTTCGTGCACGCCCATCGCATCCAGCGAAAAACGCAGCAGATCGGCGAGTTGAAGGGTCATGTGTTCGGCGGCAGGCCCGTCATTACGAGCCAGCGCGGCGATCGAGTTCAAAGTGTTGAATAAGAAATGCGGCTCCAGCTGAATCTTCAACATCTCCAGTTGCGCCAGCGCCAGTTGGGCTTCGAGTTGCGACGATTGCAGTTCGCGCTCGCGATACTTGGCGTAATAATCGATGGCCTGCGTAATCAGCAGAATGTACCAATAGCGCTGGAAGTCCATGAACACGCGCGACAGGACATGGGCGACGAACGGAACGTGAGCTTCGGGCGTCCAGGTGACATACGGTTCGAGCCAGACAATGACGGACGCGCCGATGAAAGTCAGGGCAATACTTGCGCCGAGGTGAAGCGGCAATACCCTCGGCCAGTTGGCGCGTTCGAAGGTAAAGCGGCGGGCGAGGGCATAGACTGGCGGGGTCAGGAGCGACCAGATGAACGAGATGGTGATATTCCAGGCCAGCAGCTGCGCCCAGCTTTCTGGACTGCCCATGGACGCGGTATAGACATGTGCGCCGGCCGCGCTGAGAAAGGCCAGCACGGTCCACAGCACGAAAGCGACCGCCCAGACGCGCACCCAGCGCATCAGGAAGCGCGTGACGCGGCCGGAGCCGGGATCGACGTCAGAGAAGACGATGGCCGCTGGAGAACCCAAATCCTCGATCATGTCGGAATACCTGAATTCTGCGTTAAACCCCACACCCAGGACGACGAGCCACACCCAACGAGTGATAGACGAAATCCATCAAAATTTGTTTCCGGAAAATTACAGTCATCGCGTGAAATGTTGCGGGGGCTTATGATCAGTGTGGTTCAGGCCGCGCAGAGTGTCCGCTTGTGGACATTGGCCAGGGCTTAAGCAGATTCCCGCATATGCACGAACTCGGAATAGCCGCCTCAATCCTGGAGTGTGTAGAAAAGGAAGCGCAGCGCCATCCGGGAGCTCACATTTCGAAGGTTGGAGTCAAGTTAGGAGAGTTAGCGGGCGTCGATCGGGACGCCTTACAGTTTGGCTTCGAAGTGCTGGTGAAGGACACAGAGTTTGAGCCGCTTACCCTGGATGTGGAATATGTTCCGCGCATGCAGCGCTGCGCGAAGTGCGAATACGAGTTTCGCATGACCGAGTTTGATCCGCGATGTCCCTTGTGCGGCGACTTCGGCACACAGTGTGTCAGCGGGGAAGAACTCGACATCGCCTACATGGAAGTGGATGAATGAATCGAATTGCGGTCGAAAAGAAGGTCCTCAACGAAAACCAGATCCTCGCCGAGCAATTACGCGAGCGCTATCGCCAGAACAAGGTTCTCTGCGTCAACCTGATCAGCTCTCCGGGCTCAGGCAAGACGGCGCTGCTGGAGCGCACGCTGGAGCGCATGGACAAGAGCTCGCGCGTGGCGGTGCTCACGGGTGATCTGCAGACGGAGAACGATGCCCGGCGGCTGGCGAAGTTCGGCTTTCCGGTCAAACAGATTACGACCGGAGGAACCTGTCATCTCGATGCCAGGATGATCGAGCGTCATCTCGAAGGCTGGAAGCTGGAAGACCTCGACCTGCTCATCGTGGAGAATGTCGGGAATCTGGTTTGTCCGTCCAGTTATGATCTCGGCGAAGATGCGAAGATCGTGCTGCTGAGTACGACCGAGGGCGAAGACAAGCCGTTGAAATATCCGTCGATCTTCTTCAAGTCGGAGCTGATGCTGCTGACGAAAATTGACCTGCTGCCGTATGTGCCGTTTGAAGCGGAAGTGGCGCGGGAGAACGCGCGGCGGGTGCATCCGGGAATGGAGATCATCGATGTATCCAGCACCACGGGCGAGGGGCTGGGTCGCTGGATGGAATGGCTGGCAGCCCGACGCGAAGCGAGAGTTGGAATAAAGAGGTAATGAGCACGGCCCAAATGAAAAGCCCGCGACGCGCGCGGGCTTTTATTGCAGAACGCGAGCCTACCGGCTGCTGGTAGCTGCCGTTTCGCCCTGCTGCGCCGTCAGCCGCGCATTGTTATGCTGCGCGATGGTCTTCCTGGCATTGTCGGCCAGTTGCTTGGCCTGGGGCAGGAGATCCAGCGCCTTCTCCACTTCCGGATCAGTCTCGGCGTGAACTCTCATGCCTTCCTGCTGACCAAACTCGTTGATGAACAGCTCAGCTTTGATGTTCGACTTGATCCAGTCCAGGTTGTCGGCCAGATCCGCTTCGGTGAAAGGGATCTTCTGCTCGTCGAGGAATTTGCGGAATTCCTGCATCACAGCGTCGTCCACCTGGAATTGTTTGTTGACCTGGTGGTTGATCACGTAATGCTTGGCGAAGTTGAAGAACGCATACTTCTCGAGCAGCGTGTCCTCGAAGCGATTCGTCTTCTGGTTTGGAATCTTGACGTCGGGAGTAATGCCGCCGCCGCCATACACGGTGCGGCCGCTGTCAGTCATCTTCACTTCGTGATTCGTGACAGCCTGATCGGCATTGTCGCGATCGTTGTAATAGTAGTCGTAGAGCGAGACGCCGTCGTAGTTGCGCTGAATCAGGCGTCCGCTGGGCGTATAGTACCTGGCCGTGGTCAGTGCCAGTCCGGTATTCTCCGATAGCGGATAGACCGTCTGTACCAGGCCCTTGCCGAAGGTGGTTTCACCGGCGATCAGGCCACGATCGTGATCCTGAATCGCGCCTGCGACGATCTCAGCTGCAGAAGCCGTACCACGATTCACCAGTACGACAATGGGGTAGTCCTTGCCGCCGTTACCGTGCGTCGCGCGATAAACTTTCTCCGCCGAAGCGCGGCCGTGATGCGAAACGATGACCTGTCCCTTCTTCAGAAACTGATCAGCCACGCCGACGCCCTCGCTCAACAGGCCGCCGGGATTCTGGCGCAGGTCAAGGATCAGGCCGTGGATGTCGCCGAACTCGTCGAGCGCGTCGCGAACTTCTTTCTCAGTCGTTTCCTGGAAGCCGGAAACGTGGATGTACCCGATGCCCGGACGGATCAGGAAGTGTACATCGACGCTGTAACGTGGAATCTCGTCGCGGATGACGGTGAAGTCCAGCGGCTTGTCGGTGCCTTCGCGCAGTACGGTGATCTTAACGCTGGTGCCTTTGGGTCCCTTCAGCAATTCGGCAACGTCGCTGGTGCTCATGTTGTCGGTCTGTTTGCCGTCGACGGCGATGATGATGTCGCCGGGACGAATACCGACGCGGTATGCCGGCGCGCCCGCGAACGGTGCGATCACGATGACTTTATTGTTACGAGGGCCGACCTGCATGCCCACGCCGTAATACTTGCCGCGCTGCTCTTCACGCAGGGCCGCGTACGACTTGGGATCGAAGAAATTGGAGTGCGGATCAAGCACCCGCAGCATGCCGGGGATGGCGCCGTTATAGATCGCTTTGTCGGGATTGACCGGCTCGGCGTAATTTTCCTGGACGACTTTGTACACGTCGCTGAAGGTGCGGAGGCTGTCACGAATGTCGCCATCGCCGCTGCTGGAGGAAGCAGCTACGGAGAGTCGCTGCCCAAACAGCATACCCAGACAACCGCACGTGAAAATGATGGAGAGTACAAGAACTGCGGAGCGACGCGAACTACGTGCCATGTATGTTTCCTTCGACCACTTAACCCGCCCGGCGCATCGCCGCTCGACGGATCCCGATTGGCTGGGATAGAGCTCTGAGACTGGCGCATCTTTAGGACATCTGCCCGAAGTATACCACGGAGTACACAGGCACCTGAGCGCTGTTTTAGCCGCTACTTTGGATGCCGGACAAAGTTTCAGGGGTGCGAAATCTGTTGGTTCCCCGCCTGCGTAACAGACGGTGGAGGGAGGGTTTTGTAAGCAGAGCGTCGGCAACGAATACTGCGCAGTTGGCACTCAGCACTTAGCAGTTGGCCAAGACAGGTGCTTGGGCCTGCCAAAGCCGCTCCGGCGACATATTCACAAGTCCCGTGGTAAGGGCTACTTGCCAAATGCCAACTGCTTAGGCCGCTGCTATCATGAGCCTATGAGCCTGCCAGACTTAATCTTCATTTCCGGGTTGGCTCTGGTGTTAGTGGGGCCGAAGAAGTTGCCGGGGTTGGCTCGGCAGGCAGGGAAGTTCATGGCCGAATTCAAGCGCGCCAGCAACGAGTTCAAGCGTCAGTTAGACACCGAAATGTTGAACATCGAACTGGAAGAACGCGCCAAGAAACAGGGCGGCGAAGATCCCAAGGTTCTGTCCCCCGAGGAGCCGTGGGAGCGGCTGATGCGGCCTCTGACCGACTCGGTCAGCCGGACCAAACAAGAGTTTGCCGCCATGGTGAATCCGCCCGAACTGCCGAAGGGTGAGCAGCCTGTCCCGCCCGCTCGATCAACAGGTGGCGAATAGTCGATGTCCACTCCCGTTTTAGAAACCGCCCAGAAGCGTGCCTCGGAAGAGATGACCGGAATGAGCTTCCTCGAGCACCTCGAGGAACTGCGTCGCCGCATCGTCCACAGCGTGCTGTACATTCTTGCGGGCTTCGGCGTCTGCTGGTGGTTTCATGAGCGGATTTTCGCCATCATGCAGCGGCCGATCGTGCAAGCCCTGGCCAAGAACCATTTGGACACCAAGCTCGTCTACCTGAATCCCACCGACCCGTTCAACATGTACATCAAAATCTCGCTGCTGGCGGGACTCTTTCTGGCTTCGCCATTTGTGCTCTACCAGGTGTGGGCATTCATAGCGCCCGGACTGTACCGCAACGAGCGGCGATACGTCATGCCGTTCATGGTGAGCACGGTAGGACTGTTCCTGGCCGGGGGATATTTCGGCTACCGGATGGTCTACCCGGGTGCGCTGGATTTTCTGATCCGCTTCAGTGGGCAGTTCCAGCCGATGATCACGGTCGGTGAATACACGGACTTATTCCTCACGATCATTGCTGGTCTGGGTGTCGTCTTCGAGATGCCAATCCTGATCTTCTTCCTTGCGCTGATGGGCATTGTCAGTGCCGGCTGGATGTGGCGCAATTTCCGCTATGCCATCCTGGCCATCTTCGTTATCTCCGGCATCATCAGCCCCACGCCGGATATTACGAACATGTGCATCTTTGCCGCGCCCATGATCGTGCTTTATTTGTTCAGCATCGCGATTGCCTGGTTCGTGCATCCGACGCAACGCAAGAAGCGTGCCGCCAAGGCCGCCGGCAAGTAGTTCTAATCGCCAACTCCTCTGCACCCGGCTGAGGTACCATCTCATCTACAGTTCATTGCCACCTGTCCAACCTGTTTGGAGTACTGAAGATGTCTACAGCGCCTTTGCTCAACTCGCCGCACCCGGAACATGAGGCTTTCCCGAAGCTCACTCCGGCACAGTTGGAGCGGATTCGACCCTACGGCAAGCTGCGTCAGGTTGCGGCCGGTGAGGTTCTGTTTGAGCCGGGAGACAGCGGAATACCGGTGTTCGTTGTCTTGTCGGGAAGCTTGAATATCCTGCAGCCCTGCTTCTCCGAATTTCAGCTGTTGGTCACACACCGCGAAGGCGGCTTCTCCGGTGAATACACCATGATCTCGGGACAGCACGCGATGGTGCGCGGGCAGGTGGGGGAAGCAGGCGAATTTCTCGAGATTTCGATCGATAGCTTTCGCGCAATGATCGCCAGAGATGCGGAACTGAGCGAATTGTTCATGCGCGTTTTCATCCTGCGGCGGCTAGAGCTTATCCAGCATCAGGCCGGTAATGCTGTCTTGCTGGGATCCAACCATTCACCGTCAACCCTGCGCCTGCGGGAATTTCTCAGTCGCAACGGTCATCCCTATCGTTATATCGATCTCGATCACGATGAGAGATCGCAGTACATGCTCGATCACTTCCAGGTGAAGGTGGAGGATGTGCCGGTCGTGATCTGCAACGGACGGAATGTGCTGCGCAATCCCAGCACCGCAGAGCTGGCCGACTGCCTGGGACTGAATGCCAACGTCGATGAGTCGCTGGTGCGCGATTTGATCGTTGTCGGAGCAGGCCCGTCGGGGCTGGCCGCAGCTGTCTATGCGGCTTCGGAAGGACTCGATGTTCTGGTGGTGGAGGCAGCGGCGCCGGGCGGACAGGCCGGATCGAGTTCGAGAATCGAGAATTATCTCGGCTTTCCGACCGGAATTTCCGGCAGCGATCTAGCCGGACGCGCGCTGGCCCAGGCGCAAAAGTTTGGCGCCCAAATGATGGTCGCCCGCAAAGCGGTTCGCCTGCATTGTGACCGGCGTCCCTACCAGGTGACGCTGGATCAAGGCGCTCCGCTGTCGACACGTTCTATCGTTCTTGCCTCCGGAGCGCAGTACAACAAGCCGCCGATCACAAACCTGGAGAAGTTTGAAGGCTTGGGCGTGTACTACGGTGCAACCGCGATGGAGTCGCAACTCTGCGCGGACGAGGAAGTGGTTGTCGTCGGCGGGGGGAATTCCGCGGGACAGGCGGCTGTTTTCCTCGCACAGAAGGCCCGCAGGGTCTACATGCTGGTACGTTCGACGCAGCTGTCGGACACCATGTCGCGCTACCTGATCCGTCGCATCGAGCAGAACCCAAAAATCGAACTCCATTACCAGACCGAGATCGTCAGCGTCGAGGGCGCCGATCACCTTGAGTGCATCACCTGGCAAGATAAGAAAGACGGGCAAACCTCGGCTCACAACGTACGACATCTGTTCATCATGACCGGCGCGTCGCCCCGCACGGACTGGCTGCGTGGCTGCCTGGCGCTCGACAAGAAGGGATTCGTGCTGACTGGCTATGACCTGGATCGGCCAACGCTGCGCGAGTTGCAGTGGCCGCTCTCGCGTCCGCCGCAGATACTCGAGACCAGCCTGCCGGGCGTCTTCGCGGTGGGCGACATTCGCGCGGGGAATGTTAAGCGTGTGGCGTCAGCGGTCGGCGAAGGGTCGATCGCGATCCACCTGGTGCATCGCGCACTGGCGGAGCTGTGAGGATCAAACCAAAACAATGAGCACAGCCCGCTAGAACTGTGCTCATGTTTCACTGCGAAAACTTATACCTGGTGCAGCTACTGACAGCTTGTACTCACCATTTTCAGGCTGCTGACCTTCAAGTCCATCACCGGTGCGCTGCCAGCTTCGGATTTCTCGGCAGCTCCCTTCTTCTGCTCCATGGCAGGAGAAAGTTTTGCCTGCATGCCGGTCACAGTTACGGTGTGACCCATATGTTCACCGAGATTCTTACCCCAGAGCTCATACATCTTGCCGTCCTGTCCCATTAGGTAATAGCCGTTGGCATCGCTTCCTTGCTTGATGCAGCCGGTCACCGACATGGTCTTGCTGCCGGCGTCCTGTGCGCTCGCCAGCATGGGAAGCAGCGTGAACAGTGCCAGGGGAGCCAGGAAAACAGCTAACTTCTTCAAGAGTGACATAGGTCATGCTCCTTTCAACTCCGGCAGTCCGGAGTTCTGTGGTTTAGGCGCCTGCAGCCTGGGCGCTCAATTTGACGACGTGCGAATACCCGCGCACTTCCACAAATACTATCAGCAAGAGTACTAACCTCGGGATGCCGTCGAGGCGCGCTAAAGGGTATCGAATTCTTGTGGTCACCCCACTGCGACTTGGATGTAACAGACTCAGGAAAAGGTGGTTTTAGGGGGTTACGGTAGCTCCGGAAGCTGACTATAATCAGAGTGGAAGTCCGCTATGGCCAGCCGCAGCAATACGATGAGCCTCTACTTCGCCGGTGTGATTCCGGCGGCGAGGGCCGGCTTGCGCGCCATTTGGTCGAGAACGACCTCCAGCCGGGCCGACGTGAAACTGGCTCCTTGCATGGCTCGGCCCAATCTCTTCTCCGGCGACTAACTCTGTTTTCCTTCCTGCGCCTCCCGCGCCAGACGGTTCAACCAGACTGTTCCGCGGGCCGACCCAAGCTCCGGCATACAACTCGTGCCGCAAGCCTAATGGAGGAAAACACCATGTCCGCCAATACTCTGACTTCTGTTGCCGGTCCCAACATCAAGACCGCTCTGCCGGGTCCAAACGCTTTAAAAGTTCTCGAAGGCGATGAGCGCTACATTTCGCCTTCCTATACCCGCTCGTACCCGATGGTCGCCAAGCGCGGCCGTGGCTGCATCGTCGAAGACGTCGATGGCAACGAGTTTCTCGACTTCTCCGCCGGCATCGCCGTCACCTCGACCGGCCACTGCCATCCCGAGGTCGTCGCCGCCATTCAGAAGCAGGCTGCCGAGCTGATTCACATGTCCGGCACCGACTTCTACTACGAGAGCATGGTGACTCTGGGCCAGCGCCTGTCGAAGGTCGCGCCCATGAAGGGGCCGCACAAGATCTACTACGGCAACTCCGGCGCCGAGGCTATCGAAGCCGCGCTGAAGCTGGCGCGCTATCACACTAAGCGGCAGAACATCATCGCCTTCTACGGCGCCTTTCACGGCCGCACCATGGGCGCGCTGTCGCTGACCGCCTCGAAGCCGCAGCAACGCCGCCGCTTTGCTCCGCTGGTTCCCGGCGTGACTCACGTGCCCTATCCGAATGTTTATCGCGGAGCTTCCGGCGGGGAAAGAGAGGCGGAGGCTTACGCTCTGGAATGCGCCCGCTTTATCGAAGACAAGCTGTTCAAGACCACGCTGCCTCCCGAGGAAGTGGCGGCGATCTTCGTCGAACCGATCCAGGGCGAAGGCGGATACGTAGTCGCGCCGACGGTGTTCATGCAGGAGCTGCGGAGCATCTGCGATCGTCATGGCATTCTGCTGGTTGCCGATGAAGTGCAGTCCGGCGCAGGTCGCACGGGGAAGTGGTGGGCGATCCAGCATACCGGCGTCGAGCCCGACATTATCTGCAACGCGAAGGGACTGGCCAGCGGCATGCCGCTCGGCATCATGATGTCGAAGGCCGAGATCATGGACTGGGTGCCCGGCTCACACGCTTCAACTTTCGGCGGCAATCCGGTGTCGATCGCTGCGGCGCTGGCGACGATGGACGTTCTTGAACGCGAAGGCATCAAGAACGCCGAGGTCGTCGGCGAGCACATCATGGAGCGCATTGCCGAGTGGCCGAAGCAGCTCGACCTCGTAGGCGACGTACGCGGACGCGGTCTGATGATCGGCGTCGAAATCGTCACCGACAAAAAAGCCAAAACGCAGGGCGGCACCGAGCGCGACAAGATCGTCGAACTGGCGTTCGAGCGCGGCGTGCTGTTCCTAGGTTGCGGCCCGAACACAATTCGCATCGCACCTCCGCTCATCGTTACGAAAGAGCAGGCGGACATCGCGATCGACGTGCTGGAGGAGTGCATCAACATCGTCGCCGGTAAGCCGCACACCAAGGCGTCGACCAATGGCAAGCAGGCCGGAGCGTAATTCGAATATCGGTAAATCTTGGGTGCCCCGTTCCAGCCCGACTTTGGCTGGGGCGGGGCTTCTGTTTGGGTGGAGCGGCAGTTACGAAAAAACTTTAAGGTAGCTGGATGAGGTAGGGCACACCTTCAGGCGTAGGTAAAACGCGATGCCATGAGGCCGTCTTGAAAGGGCACGGCTTCAGCCGTGCCGTAGAATGCTCGCGCTTGCCCGGCTTCAGCCCCTGAGGGACCTCGCCCTGCAACTGCCGAGAATCTGCGAAACTAAGGGTCGTCGGCCTGAAGGCCTGTCTCGCTTTGCCCGCAAAAAAGACTCAGGACGGCACGGCGGCAGCCTTGCCCTTTCAAAGCTGCCCAACATTGGGTCCTTCGGCAGCCTGTAATGCAGACCCATTACAGATTATGGTCGACTGCCCCGCTGAAGCGGTGCTCCACCCTTCGTCATAACGACCACATGGCCTTTGCCGGGTGCTGTCATTGCGCCCGCACTTTCCTCAGGACTACACTTCGTTACGCCATGATGCGAAAATCTGGAATTGCGCTTGTGCTGTTCCTCACTCTCTCTTCGCTCGCCGCCACCGCTCAGTACACCGACGTCACCGCGATGAACGACCTTGGCGGTCCGAAGGAGTTCGCGGCTCGTCGAGCAGAACTTGCCGCGAAACTCAAGACCGGCTACGTCCTACTCTTTGCCAAAACGCAGGAGCCGCCAGCCGCTCACTATCGCGAGGACAACGACTTCTACTACTACACCGGCCTCTCCGATCCCGGCGCCGTCATGTTCATGAACGTCGAAAAGCAGACCGTGGTGATCTTGGAGCCGCAGCAGAGTCCGCGCGAGATCCAGGTTTACGGTGCCAATCTCCTGGGGATGTCAAAGGACGAGCAGAAAGCGCTCGGATATCCGGTTGTGCTGCCGCTTACCGGCCTGGATGGAAACTTGGCCTTTCTTTTCGGCTCCGGCGAGGAAAACGACCTGTGGGTACGCCTGGGCTTCGCCGACAAGCCGGATGGCGCTCGCTTTGAAACCGGACGCGATTACGCCGCCGAGTACAACAATCCTTACGGGCAGAATCTGCCCGGCGATCGCGACGCCCTGGTGAAGCTGCGCGAGCGCTATCCTGCGGCGCACTTGCGCGATATCACGGGAGCCATCGACCAGATGCGCAACATGAAGCGCCCGGGCGAAATCGAAGTACTGCGTCGTAACGGCCGCATCAGCGCGCTGGGTGACATGCAGGCGATCGAGATGGCGCACCCGAACATGTACGAATACCAGATCGAGGCCGAAGCCGAGTATGTGTTCCGCAATGCGGGCGCGCAGGGTTTGGCTTATCCCGCGATCGTTGGATCGGGTATTCATGCCAACACCTGGCACTACTTCTTCAACCGCGACCAGATCAAGCCTGGCAGCATCGTGGTCTTCGACTTCGCCGCCGATCTCGATCACATGACCATGGACATCACCCGCACCTTCAACATCGACGGCAAGTTCACACCCGAGCAGGCCAAGTGGTACAACGTCGATCTCGAATCGCAGAAGGCTGTGATCGCCATGCTGAAAGTTGGGAATACCTATGAGCAGGCTGCCGATGCAGGCAAAGCCGTTTTCGAGAAGGCGGGGGAAGGAGCGCAATGGATGGGCTTTCCGGGACACTTCGTCGGCCTTGCCACTCACGACGTCATGCTGCCGAAAGGACCGATCCAGGCAGGACAGGTTGTGACCGTCGAGCCAATCGTCGAGTTCCCCGACAAGCACTGGCACTTCCGCGTGGAAGATACGATCCTGATCACCGCGAACGGCCCAGAGATTCTGTCGTCAGCGGTTCCCAAGGAGATGACAGACGTGGAGAAACTGGTGGGCACGCAACCTGCTCCGCAGGTCGTGAAGTGATTAGCGGAGTTCAAGGAGGTTCAGACGCGGTAACATAGAGGCGTTGAGTTCTTAGGGGAAGGTTTGCCTGTGCCTGAATTGCGTAAAGATCCGATCATCGGACGATGGGTCATCATCTCTACCGACCGTGCGAAGCGCCCCTCCGACTTCATGCGGGAGCCGGTCAAGATGAAGGGCGGCTTCTGTCCCTTCTGCGCCGGTAACGAGAGCAAGACGCCTCCCGAGGTGCTGGCCTACCGTCCGAATGGCGCGTCGGCGAACAGCAACGGCTGGACCGTCAGAGTGGTGCCGAACAAATTTCCATCGCTGGGCATCGAAGGACAGCTGAACCGCCAGGCCGAGGGCATGTTCGACAAGATGAACGGCATCGGCGCGCATGAGGTGATTGTCGAGACGCCCGACCATGGCATGACCCTGGCGAATCTGCCGGAGAAGCGCATCGAAGACGTGTTCTGGGCCTTCCGCGACCGTATTCTCGACCTGAAGCAGGACCGCCGCTTCAAGTACATCCTCATCTTCAAGAATCATGGCCCATTGGCCGGCGCCACGCTGGAGCATTCCCATGGGCAATTGATCGCGCTGCCGATTGTGCCGAAGCACGTAGTGGAAGAGCTCGAAGGCTCCAAGCAGTATTACGTTTACAAGGAGCGTTGCGTCTTCTGCGATATCATCCGCCAGGAGACCGAGTCGGGAGTGCGCGTGGTCGCGGAGAATGACGGCTTCCTAACCCTCGCTCCGTATGCGCCGCGCTTTCCGTTCGAAACCTGGATCCTGCCCAAGCGCCACGAGTCTGCCTTTGAGAATGCTTCGTCGCAGGTGTACGAAAGCCTGGCCAAGGCCGTGAAAAACCTGCTGATGCGCGCCGACCAGGTGCTGGACAATCCTGCTTACAATCTGGTGCTGCACACTGCGCCTGCGCAGGAGGCGTCGATGGACCACTATCACTGGCATCTGGAGTTCATGCCGCGGCTGACCAAGATCGCCGGCTTCGAGTGGGGAACCGGCTTTTACCAGAATCCGACGCCGCCGGAAGAGGCCGCGCGATACTTGCGCGAGGCGCGGATCGAGACGCCGCAGACGGTTACCGTTCAGACGTCGTAATCGGGCTCGGACTGCGGCACCTTTTCGCCTAGTTCGCAATCCAATTACCATGGGACTTGAGGCACTGAAGAATCGAGCACGTTTTCTCAGCGGACTCTACAGCGATCTGCTGGAGACGGGCATCCGATACTTCTTTCCGGGCTCAACGTTGCAGCGTGTTTCGGAGGGCGCCGAGGAGATGCCCGGCTTGTTGGGCGCGGTGCCCAGTGGCGGAGAAGTGCAATTCGAGTGGATGGGCGCGGGTTATTCGCTCACCGCCAGTTCCAAGTTGTCCGACCATGAGCGGCGATTGCTTCGCAGCATCGGCATGGTGTTATCGGCGCGCTACCAGTTGTTGACGAACGAGGCTCTGGCTGCGCAAAGCTTCCAATTGTTTCGAGGACTGCCGGAAGACCGCTTCGTCTCCGCCTTCCTCGATCCCGGTCCGCACTCGAGTGCCGAATCGATTGCCGAAATTCCTGATCGCATAGCCGACGCTATCGAGGTGCTGCGTACCAGCAGCATGAGTACCTACGAGAATCGCCGCATTTCTACTGGTGTGTTGCTCTTCGGGTCGATGCCGGAGCCCTGTCATGCGCCGCCGGAGACGCCACCAAACGCTCTTCCGTATTCCCATCAGCTCACCACGATTCGCAGCTTCCATCGGTTGTGCGATGGACTGCGCACCATGGCCTTGGTCGACCAGAACGGATTGCTGGCGGAGCTGATCGACGTGCACGAGTGGGCGGAACCCTATCGCGACATGCCGCTGGCGGTACCGCCATCGGCCATGTACATCGATCACGCGCGCGCTACTTTGTGCGGTGGTCATGTGTGCCTGGTGTTATCGCCGAACGGCGAGATCAAGGTCTACAACGATGGGGTCCCCGTTTTTCGCTTTATCGACGGCAAGTGGAGGTTGGTCGATGCTCGCCATCGTTACGGAATGTGGAAAGATGCGATCGGCAACGCCGAACTAGCGGAGCGTCTGTTTTCGGTGGCGCTGAATCTCACTGAAAGCCGTCGCGGCGCGCTCTTTGTCGTTCTCGATGACGCTGAGTCGGCGCGCGTACTGGTGTCGCAGCCGGACCTTCTCGATCACCTGAATCACGACGATGTGGCCGACGGGGTCACCAGCAAAGACCAACTGCATTACCTGCTGCGCGATAAGAGTGTCCTCGACGTTCCATCCACGGTGCTGGAAAATATCGCTCGGATCGACGGCGCAGTAGTGCTGTGTGGCAATGCAAATTTACTGGCCTTTGGCGCGATCCTGCACCATCACTCAACGGAAGAGGCGCTGAATCGCACGGTCGAGGGCGGCCGCACCACAGCGGCCATTGCGGCTTCGCACTACGGGACGGTGCTCAAGATCAGCGAAGACGGGGTGATCTCGATGTATCGGTCTGGCAGGTGCCTGTGGGAGATGTAAGCGGTTCACACTACAATTAGGTGCAGTGCCAACCCCGCGCCAACACGAATTTCAGTTCGATCTTACCGGCGGACACATCGCGCTCGATCTCGCCAACAGCATCAGCCGGCGATGCGATCCCAGTCGCACCGTGGAGCACTTGGCGAGCTATGCAAACCTGATCTCCTTTGCCATTCAAGACAAAATTCTGTCGCCCACGGAAGGGAAGAATCTGCGGGCGTTCGCAGAGAAGAATCGGACTGCGGCCAATCGCAGCTTCCGCAAAGCGATTGAGCTACGCGAGGCCATTTACCAGGTCTTTGCTGCTGCCGCTCGGCACAAAGCCACTCCAGGCAAGGCCGTGCAGACTGTCAATGATTACGCCGTTGAAGCTCTCCGGCAACGGCGTCTTAGGTCCGCAAACAGCGGCTTTCGTTGGGATTGGCGTAGCGATGGCAAGAACGCGCTCGACCGGATCATTTGGCCCATCGCCCAGTCCGCAGTCGACTTACTTACCTCCGACGAATTGAAGCTGGTACGCTGGTGTGAAGCGCGGGACTGCGAGTGGCTCTTCCTCGATCACAGCCGCAACCGCAGTCGCCGCTGGTGCGACATGAAGAGTTGCGGCAATCGCGCGAAAGCTCGACGGCATTACCAGCGCGTTCGTGAGTAGCATTATTCGGTCCGGGGCTGCGGAGTAATCACCAGCTTCAACAGTTCGGTGCCGCGTATCACGTCCACCTCGTACGCCAGCCCGCTGCGATCATCGGTTAGCAGCCGATGCAGGTCGTCAACGTTACCCACGGTTGCTCCCGCAAAGCGGACCACCATGTCGCGCTCGCGTACACCCGCACGCTGCGCCGGCGAACCTGCGACGACGTTCAGCACCAGCAGACCGCTCTCAGTCGGCAGATCGTAATAACGCACCAGCCGGCGATGCAGGACGACACCCTGTCCCATCACGCCGATGTAGCTGCGGCGAACCCGGCCATCGCGTATCAACCGTGACGCGACGAACTCCGCTGTGTCCGCGCCGATCGCAAAGCAAATTCCTTGCGCGCCCATGATGGTCGCCGTGTTCACGCCGACGACTTGCCCGCGCGAGTCGACCAGCGGGCCGCCGGAGTTGCCGGGATTTAACGCGGCGTCGGTCTGGATCACGCCGTCGATCAGCCGTCCGGATCGCGAGCGCATGGTGCGTTCCAAAGCGCTCACCACGCCTGCGGTGACGGTATGCTGGAAGCCCAGCGGATTGCCGATCGCGATTACCAGCTGTCCCACAGCCAGCCTCCGCGAGCTGCCGAGCGGGACCGAGGGTACCGCCATGCTGCTGCGAATCACGGCAAGGTCTGTGTCGGGATCGTCGCCGACCACCTCGGCGGGAGACCGCTCGCCGCCAGCTGAGGTGACGGAAAGAGCGGTCGCCCCGTGCACCACATGGCTGTTAGTCAGAATGAATCCGTCGGGAGTAAAAATAAATCCCGAGCCGGCGCCTTCGCCCCGCGCCTGCTTGACCTGAATGTGAACCACGGCCGGGCCGACCCGCTGCACCGATCCCACGACCGCGCGCGAGTAACTGTCGAGCAGTTCAAGGTCGGGATTGGTGAGAAGGTTCTGCTTCTCTCCGACCGGATTGGAAGCGAGCTCGTCGCCCAAGTAATGAAGAGATTCCATATCACCTCGTGAGATGTGGATGCTGAGCTGGTGAGACTCGATTCGCCGGGGAGGGAAAGGTAGCAGAATGACAAAAGGCACACCCAATGGTGTGCCTCTGTCAAATTCAAGGCAGCGAGCTAGCGGCCGAAGTACTTCGCGTTTCGGTCAGCGAAATCTTTCCACTTTTCCGGTAGATCATCCAGCGCGAAAATCGCCGACACCGGACACACCGGCACGCAGGCGCCGCAATCGATGCACTCGACGGGATCGATGTACAGCATCTCTTCAGCGCCATGCTTCTCGCTGTCTTTCTTGGGGTGAATGCAGTCTACCGGACAGGCATCGACGCAGGCTGTATCCTTCGTGCCAATACACGGTTCCGCGATCACATAAGCCATAAAGCAGTGTCTCCTCAGATCTTTCTATGCGTTAGGTGGAGAATACCCGGTAAGAATAACTTCTCCGATAGTATCAAAACGCTTCGGAATGCGCGATAAGCGGCGGTCAGGCCACAATTGCTGGCTCGCGCTCACTCGCCGGTTCGTACTCCACAATGTAGCCGGCAACCGCACTGGCCGCGACTGTCAGCGGGCTCGCCAGGTACATCTGACCGGGGCCGCTGCGTCCGGGAAAGTTGCGATTTTGCGCGCTGATGACGACCTGGTCGGCGCGCTTTGACACGCCCGGGCCAGCATTGATACAGGCGCCGCAACTGGGCTCGATCACACGCGCACCGGCACGCTCAAAGATATCGAGATAGCCTTTTCGCACACAGTACTCACGCGTCTCCTGCGAGCCGAACTGAAGGTAGAACTCGGTATTGGCGGCGACTTTCTTACCCTGCTTTAGAGCATCGCTGAGAACCGCAGCGTACATGTCCATGTCCTCGTTCTTGCCGGCGGTGCAGGTGCCACCGTAGGCAATCTCGACCGGAACAGGGGTGTTCAACTCACGAACAAACTTGCCGTTACCCGGATCGCCTGGGGTGGCGATCATCGGATAGATGTCGTTTGCGTCCATCTCGATCACGTGGGCGTAGTGAGCGTCCGCGTCGCTGTACAGGCCTTCAGCCAGCGTTTGCGCCTCGTTCTCGCTCATGCCGCGCCGTTCCATCAGGAAGTCGACGACCTTCTGATCGGGCGCAACGATGCCGGTGAAGCCGCCAATCTCGGCCGCCATGTTCGTCATAGTTGCGCGCTCATCGACGCCTAGCGCTTCAATCGCTTCGCCGGAATACTCGATGACCTTCGCCAGCGCTTTGCCGGAGCGAATGTATTCCATCGAGAGTAGCTTCAGGATGAAATCTTTCGCGGTGACGTTCTCCCGCTTCTTGCCGCGGAGGATGACCTTCACCGACTCGGGCACCTTCACGCGAACATCCTTGGTGAACCACGAATTGAAGACGTCGGTGGTGCCGATGCCGAAGGCGACGCATCCCATCGCACCTACATGCGGCGTGTGCGAGTCGCTGCCGACATTAAGTTGCCCGGGCAGCGCATAGCTTTCGGTCACGATCGAGTGGCAAATTCCTTCGGAACCTTTGCGGTCCTTCAATTCGCCGTGCAGCTTGATGCCGCGCGATTTGGCAAAGTCTTCCTGCTTCAGCTTCAACTGGGTTGCCAGATCGAGCAGCCCCATCTTCTTCTTTTCCTCTGACATCACTTCGTCGAGGAAGGTGAGGTGGTCGCGGAAGAACATGATGGTCTTGTTGTCGGTGACCGGTTCTTCTTTGCCAAGGAAGTGCTCGAAGAAGATCGCTGCCATCGGAGTTACGTACTCATGGCTGAAGCGCAGGTCCGTACGTGCGAAACCGGTGTCGCCCGGCTGGACGGCTTCCACGCCGACTGTGCTCGTGCTGTGCAGCATGTGACGCGCGAAAATCTTCTCGGCGATTGTCATCGGCCGCGGCTTGGTCGTAATCGGCGGCAGGAAGGCTTTGCCCTGCATGCGCGCAACGTTGAAGGGAAAGAGGCCACCGTACTCGATGACCTGACGGGTGATCTCGTCTTCGCCTTCGGTAAACTTCATCAGCGGAATGTCTTGCCCGGCACGGATCCGGTCGATCATGCTGAAGTCGGTTGAGGTCAGCACGCCAAGGTTCTGGCAGTTCTGCTTGTAAATGCGCTCGATGTTTTCGGCGATCACCAGCTTGATTCCGGCCGACATCTCGGCATAGGGAGACTGCTCGCGGCTGGAGCCTTTGCCCCGCCGCTTGCCGCTGACGGCGGCCACGAAGCCTCCGGCCTTTACCGCGCCACGCGCGATCGGCGTCTCATTACCGCACTTCAGGCCGGTGTAGGGGAACTCGCCCAGGGTCTCGTCGAAGAAGAAGCAGATGTGCGCGGGCGTGATCTCGTCAGTGGAGATATCGTCGCGTAGCTTCGGATTGCGCTCCGGGTGCTTGGTATCCCACGGGAGATCTTCGCCGGCGAGTTGCCGCTTGATGAGCTCGGGATCTTCGGTCAGGAAAAGGATTCGCCCCTGCAGACGGACCAGGTCGGGGCGCTTGGCAACGGTTCGATTCAACAGCGAGTTGTTCACCCAACAATTTTACCGCAGTCACAGGTGTGTGTGACGGGAACGGTCGGTATGCCTTGTAAGAACTATTCACGCCCGCGTTTTGACGTACTCCGGCACGGAGGGCAATTCTTCCAACCCGCGCCCGGCGAACATCTCGGCAAAGTTCTGGATAAGTTCCTGGTGGATGCGGCCATTCGACGCCAGCACCTCGCGGCTGTCGAGGCGGAAGGGGGTTCCGTCGAAACGTGTGACCGTGCCGCCGGCCTCCTGCACGATGAGCACTCCGGCCGCGGTGTCCCAGGGATTGAGATTGAACTCCCAGTAGCCGTCGTAGCGTCCACTGGCAACGTTGGCGAGGTCAAGCGCGGCTGAACCGGCGCGACGAACACCGTGCGAACGCAGCGTGAGCTGGTGATAGAAGTGGATGTTGGGGTTCTTGTGACGCTTGTGGCTCGGGAAGCCCGTTCCGAGGAGCGATTCCGCCAGGGTTTTCGTCCGGGAAACCTGGAGCTTCTTGCCGTTCAAGGTGGCGTGTTGACCACGCTCGGCGGAAAACATTTCATCTCGCGTGGGATCGTAGAGCACACCGACTTCCAGCTGCCCATCCCGTCGAACCAGCGCGATGGATACGCAAAAGACGGGATAGCCGTGCGCGAAATTTGTGGTGCCATCGAGAGGATCGACATACCACCGATACTCGGCATCGGTTTCTGTGCGTGTGCCTTCTTCACCGACAACGCCATGCTCCGGCCAGCGCGCTTGCAGACGCTCGACGATCAACTTCTCAGATGCACGATCGGCCACCGTGACCAGATCGACGTCGCCCTTGTACTCAATGGTGACGTGCTTGGCGTAATAGCCCATCAGCAGCGCGCCGGCTTCACGCGCGATCGGCTCAACCTCTGGAAGGTAAGAGCTCATGCATTGCCGTTCTGGGCGCCGTTACGGGGAGCAATAGCACCCTCGGCGCGCGGTTTGCGCACGGCGTCTTCGGCGATATAGGCAATTTCGTGCTTGAAGATGAAGAGATTGGGGGCACCTTCGCGGGTGAGGCGAACCATGCGCCGGTCGTAGTACTCTATCCAGCCTCGCACGATCTCTCCGCTCATCAGTTTGATACGCACGGGGCGCTGTTTCTCGCCAAGCATCTTGAGATAGTTCGCCTCCTGTCGAGTGTCGTCAGGAGGAGGTGTTCTGCCCTTGTGGTTGGTGTCACTGCTGCCGCGAAAAGCCATGGCTCGATTCTACATGCGATCCTTGCTGTCTGCCGGTGCGAGAATTTCCACGTGTCGGAAGGTTGCGTTTGAATAGAGCACGGCGACCGCCGCAACACTTCTTAACAATGAATTATGATTTGAAAGTAGCTCTCGCGAACTCGTAGCCTGCATCATTTATCTTTGTGGTCGGCATCTTAAGCTTGCAGCATGGTGACAGCTTGCAGCCCTCGATACAGTTCGGTGGCGCGACACTTTTTTGCGTGCTGAGGGTTAGGAATAAGGTTGTAAGTACAGCGATTGAACCCTGCTCATGTTTCAGCATTTTAGCTATCATTTCTTAGGATCTGCGCCCACGTTGATTGGGCTCTCGCTGGCGCTGGGAGCGCTCGTTTACTTCGGTCTCCACTACTGGGGTAACGTCGCGGCGCTATCGCGAAATCGTTCTCAATTACTCTCCGTTGGGGCCGTATTGACGGCAGTGCTGGGCTGGCAGATCTATCAGACAAAGACCGCCAGCGCGCTGGATCAGGATTTTTTCTCCATTGCCCGGGCAATACCGCACGCCCAGGTGGTCACGGCAGAGTCGCTGGCCGCCTCGGGTTTGCCGGTGGTAGCGACCTATCACAACGACAACGCTCGCACCGGTCAGAACACGCTGGAGACTTTGCTAACTCCCGACAACGTCAACGCCGCGCATTTCGGAAAGCTGTACTCCTTTCCGGTCGATGGCTACGTTTATGCGCAACCGCTCTACATGCCACAGGTCGCCATTCCGGGCAATGGCATTCACAATGTCGTGATCGTAGCCACTCAGCATGACAGCGTTTACGCCTTCGACGCGGATTCACCAACGCCCACACCGTTGTGGCAGGTGAGTTTCCTCAATCCCGACGCAGGCATAACAACCTTGTCAGCCAGCGACGTGAACGCCAGCGACATCGTGCCCGAGATTGGGATTACCAGTACCCCGGTGATCGATGTGGGCAGCAACACCGTTTATGTTGTGGCTGCGACGAAGGAAAACGGCGCCTTTTATCACCGCCTGCACGCTCTCGACATAACTTCGGGAGCGGAAAAATTCGGCGGCCCTCACGTGATCCAGGCTTCGTATCCTGGAACCGCGCAGGACGGCAAAGACGGGGTGCTGAATTTTGCTTCGCATTTTCAGTTGCAGCGCGCAGCGTTGCTCCTCTCCAAGGGCAAGGTATATATTGCGTTCGCCTCCAATGCCGATTTCGGCCTGTATCACGGCTGGGTGATGGCCTACGACGCGGTTACCCTGAAGCAGTATGGAGTCTGGGTATCGACCCCGAACGGCTACCAGGGCGGCATCTGGATGAGCGGTTGCGGAATCTCCTCCGATCATGACGGCAATCTCTACCTCTCGATCGCGAACGGTCCGTTCGACGCCTCCGGTCAGGAGGCCGGGTCGAACTTCAGTGACAGCATTGTTAAGTTGAAGCCTGGGGCTCATGGGATCTCGCTGGCAGATTTCTTTACTCCGTACAGCCAGGCGAAGATGGCGCAGGACGATCTGGATCTAGGTTCAGCCGGAGTGATCCTGCTTCCCGATCAGCCCGGCCCGTATCCACACTTGGCGGTCACAGCTGGCAAGAACGGTCACATTTATGTTCTGAACCGCGACAACCTGGGGGAATATTTCACCGGCGGCCGAGGAAATCCGCAAGTGTTGCAGGAAATATCAGGCCAACTGCGGCAGCAAATGGGAACGCCCGCTTATTGGAATGGGCGACTGTATTTCGGAGCGGGCATTAGTCCCCAGAAGGATGGGATCAAGGCGTTCAATATCCGCAACGGTTTGGTCTCTGCGATCGCAACCTCGCAGAGCGCTGCTATCTATCACCTTACCCGGAGCACCGTCAGTATCTCGGCCAATGGCAACGGTGATGGAGTCGTTTGGGCTGTCGACAATGACGCTTACTACAGCGCCCGACCCGGCGCGGCTGTGATACACGCCTACGACGCCAGAAACCTTGCTCGCGAACTATACAACTCCAACCAGCGCCCCTCGCGCGACAACCCGGGGCAGGCGGCCAAATTCAGCGTGCCGACGATCGCCGGAGGCAAAGTCTTTGTCGGCACCGCAGATCGGTTGACTGTCTACGGTTTGCTGACAGGAGCCGGAAATTAGCTGACCGGCCACCTCCAGGAGATATCCCGTGCGACATAAAACCGGGGCGAGCCGCACTTACCCAATACGGCTACATGCGATGATGAAGAGCAGGAGTTCCTGATGCGCTCGCCCCGTTTTTCTGGTTACGGCGCGCTTTTGCTCGCCGGGCTTTTGATCTCGGCCCTATCGCTGTCGTCCCAGAGCAGTTCTTCAAGTTCGACCGACCGGCGGGCCACCAGCACGCCGTATACTGGCGACCTTTCCATCTTTGAAACGCCGGGGCGCGACGCAAAACTCCACATCGATGACGTGATGAAGATCCTCGGCATCGTGCCGGGTCGAACCGTGGCAGACATCGGCGCTGGTTCCGGGTGGTTTACCGTTCGCGCCGCGCAAAAGGTCACCGATAGCGGGGAAATCTACGCCGTCGACATCAATCCTGAAGCCATTCAGTACATCAACGATCGCATTCGTAAAGAGCAGTTAAAGAACGTCAAGACCATCTTGAGTAAGCCCGACAATCCTGAATTGCCGCCTGACAGCATCAATGCCGTACTCTTCCTCAAGGCCTATCACGAGGTTGCGAATCCGGTTCTTCTGTTGCGCAATCTGCGCGCGTCTCTGCAGCCCGGCGCTCGTGTAGGCATCATTGAGCGGAACGGAAACGGGGCGGACCATGGCATCGAGAAGCAGGTTGTTCTGCGCGAGGCCGGCGAGGCCGGCTTTCGGCTGCTCGAAGAGCACGATGATCTGGTGAAGGGCGACAAGATGGACTATTTCCTGGTGCTCGGCGTGAAGTAGTCAATCGCGGTTGCCCACAGCATTCGCTTTGCTTTCCTCCCAACAGGACTTAGAATGACGCACCATGAGCACGCCCTCGCCCAATTTGGCTCCGTCCGATCCCATCATGGCCCGGCTTGAGGATCAGATCGACTGGTACGACCGCAAGAGCACGCTTAATCAGCGCATATTCCGGCGCATCAAGATCACCGAGATTCTCGCCGCTGCGCTGATTCCTTTTGTCTCCGTCTTCCGAATGCAGTTCGTCAGCTACGCGACGGCGGGGCTGGGCGTGCTGATTACCGTTCTGGAGGGAATGCTCCATCTCAACCAATACCAGCAGAACTGGATCAACTACCGCTCCACCTGCGAAGAGTTGAAGCACGAAAAATATGTTTACCTGGGACACGCAGGGCCATACGCGAGTGCGAATGATCCGCATGCCCTGCTGGCCGAGCGGGTGGAGTCGCTGGTCTCCCAGGAGCACGCGCAATGGGCTTCGGTGCAACAGCAGGGTACAAAGGACAAGAACTAAGCGGAACGGGACCCCGGGGTAAGCGAAATTGGGCGCTATCTTCATCAGCTACCGACGCAGCGACTCGCAGGGCGAGTCCGGCCGCCTGTTTGACGACCTGGTCAGGCAGTTCGGCAAGAGCGCGATCTTTATGGACGTCGTCGGCATCGACGCGGGACGTGACTTTCGCCGGGCGATCGATGACAGTGTCCAGAGTTGCAGCGTGCTGCTGGCTATGGTT
Organism: uncultured Acidobacteriaceae bacterium; assembly: GCA_963819055.1. GTDB lineage: Bacteria > Acidobacteriota > Terriglobia > Terriglobales > Acidobacteriaceae > Bog-257. The sequence continues at coordinate 105,062 of CAWFUT010000048.1, forward strand.
GGTCCGCTGTGGCTTCAGGCAGCCGACGAGCAGGGAAGTCACCGGCTCGACGATGAGACCGATTATGTACGGCTGGAGATTGCTGCTGCCCTGCGCCGCGATATTCCTGTCGTACCGGTGCTCCTGCGCGGAGCGAAGATGCCACGGTCAGAACAGCTTCCAGAAGAAATCGCCGATCTCGCATATCGCAATGCCGTTGAGCTAACGCACGCCCGCTGGAAATCGGACATGCAGGTGCTGATCAAGGCTTTGCGGCCGATGGTCAGCGGCGGTGCAGCGGTAACGTCGAGCCATGCGCCGGTGGCCGCGATTGACCTTGATGCCGTCCAACGAATTGCGCGAGAGCTGGCGACTTACATCGGTCCCATCGCGGAGATCGTGGTTACACGCAGGGCTTCGAGTTGCCATTCCGTGGAAGAGCTTTCCCGCAGTGTTGCAACCGAGATCAACAGTCAGTCCGACCGCGAAAAATTTCTCGCTGCGCTGCGCCAATGATCATTGCAGCAGTTGGAATGCCTTCTCCAGGCTGACCCGCATGCGGTTGAACGAGGCGGTCACCGTCGCGATTTCGTCGCGACCCTGCACCACCAGGACCGGCACATCCTTCTCGCCTTTGCTCACGCGATCCGCCGTGCCGGAAACAAGCTTGAGAGGACGTATCACAATGTAGTACACGCCAATATCCAGGGCGATCACTGTCGCCAGCATGGCGACAATCAGATACAGCAGCAACCGATGGAAGGCCTGCTGGGCAATCTGGATCGGCAGGGACATGGGCACGGAGACAATTTGCGCCGCTACGACCGTACCCTGCTGCCAACCAAATCCGTGCTTCGAGCCGTACTTGGCGATCATGGCTGCGGGCGCGACGGCAGGTGTGCTGTGGCACTCCAGACAACTGACATCGGCGGCAATCGGTGTAGCCAGATACAGCGTGGGGCCGGCCGTAGACATGCGCTCGCCGGTGACCTGCTGCTTGTCGCGGTGGTCGCGCAGGTAATTGATGACGTCGGCCTCCCAGTCGAGAGCGTGATGCGTGGGATTGGTCGGGTTGAGCGTGGCCTCGTGATACTCGTAATCCGGATACTTGGCGTGGATGTGATTGAACGTCGCCAGCGCGCTGAAGGCAGGAACTGTTTCCGGCTGAAACGCACCCTCACGCTTTGAGCTCTGCTCAAGGAGCGGCGCTATTTCGTCCGCAGTATAGTCGCGAACCGACTTGGCGTTGGCCATCATTAACTCGGCCTCTTCCAGCACTTCGCTGCGCGCATTGTTGATTAGGAAGTTGTACGCAACGTCGGCGATGACGAGGCCGCAGGCGCCGAAAAGCACAATCAGGATCAGGTTGAACTTGGTGAGCAGCTTCATGAGCGTCCCCGTAGCACCTCGATATGGTCAAGAGTCTACAGCAGCTCAAACATCAAGGAGCGATTGCAGGTAGGCCCGGTCACGGCAGTACATCGACGCGCAACAGGTTGAGCTTCGCGTCGAATGCGATGCTTCCGGGGCTGTGCTCGACTCGCAAGGCCGCGGCGAGGAACAGAACGCCGGTGGCGGACTTCGGCTTAAGATCAGTCAGTACGACAGGATCAACATTGTGCGTGCTCACGCCAAACGACCGGGTCGCCATCACTTGCGCTCCCGTCGAGGCCTCGGCATCGGGAAGAATACGCAAGGGCCAGCGCAGATCGCCGCTACAGTCTGGCTGATCGCAGATCAGTAGTTGCAGCTGAAAGGCCGCGCCATTCAAATCGGGATCGGGTGTAAGGGTGCCCGTGGCCTGGATATTGAACATGGAGAACGAACGCGGCTGCCCCAGCAGCACGGACCCTAACACCACCGTGCGTCCGGCAGTGCTGGGCAAGGTAATCGCGCGAGGCGAATTCGTCATCAGGGTTCGCGCTTGCGCGTGAACCAGGCTACAGCCGCCAATTGCCAGCAAAATGACCGCGATCAAGTTAGGAAAACGCATGGGGCCTTGTATTCCAGATGAGTCTGTAACGAGTTCTTAACATAGACGGTGAGGGAGAAAAGGGCAAGAACCGCCACCAGCGAGAAGCGTGGTGCCTATCGTCCGGCAAAGTTTATGATTGCCAGGTCCATGGGAAATTCGTCGTGCCGAGGAACGGGGATGGCGAGTCTGCCTTCGCCCCAGTTGCCGTCTATGCTCGAAGCCGCGGTAAACCTTGCCTCCGGTATCTGTCCGTTGTATTCAAATGAATCGATGACGTAGGGGATCCCGCTGGAGCCCAGCACCGACGGTCCGTCCATCAGGTGGAAGTGGAGGTGCGGTGCCGAAGTGTTTCCGGTATTGCCTAGCTTACCCAGAACTTGGCCCCGCTTGACCTTATCGCCCACCGAAACGGCGACTGAACCTTTTTGCAGGTGGGCGTAAAAGGCGTAAACTCCGTGGCCCAGGTCGAGGACCACGTGGTTACCATCGACATTCCCGATGTTGATGGTCTTCGGATCGGGCAGCGTGCCCGGCTGCTGATCGTCCAGGGTATTGAGGGTGCTGACGACCGTACCGTCGGCGACGGCGAGAACATCGGCGCCGTAGCAGACATAACTGTGAACGTCGCTAGGGTTGCCGTGCACCAGCCGTCCGTCCACATCAAGTTTCATCCAATCGATCGCGAAGCGCTGCGCGAAGTGGAGCGCGCCATTGATGGGCATTCCGGTAGCCCGATGGGCGCCCGCGGCCTCGCAACAGCCATTGACTGCGACCCAACCTTTTCCGGCGAGCGGCGGCGAGATCTTCGGAAGGTGCGTTCCCACGGCGAAGCCGGCAACGGTGTAGGTCTGCGCAACCGGAGCACCGGGCGTTCGTGCCGGAGAGCCGGCGCCCATCAAGGTCACGCGATGCAGCAGATGAGAGGGAATAGGAGCGCCCTTGTCCAATGCAATCTGAAGAAGCAGCAGACGGGTCTGGTCGAACGCGATAACCGGACTCGAGGGCTGAGTGTTGGCGGTGGTGCGTAGATCAGCCAGAAGCGTTTTACCTTCCCAGCTGGCGAGCACATGCGAAGTATCCGCCGCATCGAGGGCTTCAACCTTTTGCAAGGTTGACGAGGTGGGACTGGCGTTGGTCAGGACTAACTCGTAGACCAGATGCATCTTGCCGTCCGTGCCCAGGAACGCCTGAGTGCTCGGGGTCAATGGCGACACGATCAGCGGGGTGTACTGATCAACCTGGGCCTTTACGATTGGACCAGACACGAAAAGCAGCAGCGCCAGAACGCAATGTCCTGCGCGCAGCGAAACCTTCATGGATAAGCTCCTAAGCTGACCCGTCAGGATACGCAATGACCGCAACACAAGAACGACGCCTCTCGGTCTTCGTAGCCGGTTTGTCACAGCATAAACGGCCGCATTGAGCCGCGATCAGGATCATAAGGAATATACAGCCTGCCATTGTTTCTGTTGTGAGGTGATAGCGAAAACGCATCTTTATTGTCTTGCAAAGGGTTGATGTGACCAACATCACAGCGTGCGCCATTGACTAGACGAGACACTACTCAGTCGCCCAACCATCCCTGACAGTGAGCTGCAGACTTGAACACCCATGACTTTCCCGCCACGACGGCTACAGAGACAATCGACACCGCAGCCCCGATAGCTCTGACATGGGTTGACTTGCTCGATAAAACAGTGCCGGTTCTAGCGAGTGCCTCACTGCTGTTGTCATGTGTGCTGCTGTCTCCTAAGAAGGAGCTGTGGGTCGATGAAGGTTACACGTTGCAAGTTGTCGCAGATCCAAGTGCTCGTCACATCGTTCATGCACTGGCGAATGGGGTGGATGGCGGCATACCGCTTTACTACTTACTCGCTCACATTTGGGCCGGGATCTTTGGAACCGCGCTAATGTCGCTCCGGTTGCTGACGTCGCTACTAATTGTCGGCGGGATGCTCATCCTGTGGCAGGAATTGCGGCGATGCTATTCACCTCTCGCTGTTGCGTTGGGAATCTCACTGACATTACTGGTTTCTCCCCTGTTATTGAAACAAAATGCGGAGCTTCGCTTCTATGGGCTCTTCTTTTTGTGCGCCGCTTTAGTTTTCGCGCTTGGCAACCGCCTGAGTCAGGGACAGCACGGGCAGAAACTGTTGATTTACGCCTTGGTCGCCCACGCTGCGTTATTGCTATCCCATCTTTTCGGCGTTTTCTATAGCGGAGCAAGCATCCTGGCCTTGATCTTCACTGACTATCGCCGTAGGAACGTGAGATGGGGGTTGTATGCGACCCTGCTTTCATCGTGGGCGGTGCTTCTCATATGGATCGGGCCGATCCTCAGAATTCTTGATCTCGGTCGGCCGCACAACTGGTCTCCACGTCCCACCGTCGCGATTCTGAGCAAATTTGTTGGTGCACTGTCATTGGGGTTTTGGATTGGATCGCTGGTCTGTATTGGCATATTGCTGATTAGCAAACGAAGTCAACGGGAATCTTTCGGTCCCGCGTCGGGGGTCGTACTGATACAGGCGGTAGCGTGGCTGCTTGTGCCGGTTGCTCTTGCCGCGGCGGCATGTATTAGTTCCTGCCCATTTGTCGATCGTTACTTCCTGCCCAGCCTTCTCGGTGAAACGGCGCTCTTGGTATGGCTTCTGGATTTCACAATGCAACAGCTTGAATTTTCATGGGGCGGTACCATCTGGAAATTGGTTTTGACCATTACGACGTTGGGGGCCATCGCGTGGCCAGTCTGTACGAGCTTGTCCGCCGAGAAGGACATCACATTCCAATGGTTGAACCATTCTCTTGGCAGCGAACTGCCTGTCCTCGTGGAGGATGCGAATACGTTCGTTCCCCTCAACTTCTACGCCGGTTCCGGCCGAGGTTACTACTACGTTCTTGATTGGACATCGGCTCTGCATTCGCAGTCCTTGCATGCGACGGTACAAAGCAAGTTGATGAGAAACGCAAAGCTTGCTGGTTACTATCGCGACAGAATTCTGGACCCGACGGAAGCGCAGTGTGACTTTGATAGTTTCATTGTTCTAGATAGTCCGGGCATTGCGTGGTTCGAGGGCCATATTGCGGATAACCCAGCGTTTACTGTCCAGAAGCTCGGAGATTTGGGTTTCGGCGACCCCGGACCCGCTCACGTATGGCTCGTCAACCGCTTATACCGCAGTCCGGCGTGTTTCAACCCCACCCAAAAGTAAAGGGCGATTGGGGAGCGCCAATCGCCGTCAGGGTTAAGAGTGGTTCGGTTTTGCTGTATTTACCGCGGCGTGGCTACGAAACCGCTGTTGACCGGGGCGGTACCGAAGAAGCCGACGATGGCACCTGCGTCGTTGATGCCATTGGTGACGGTGGTGCCCACACCACTGGGATCGTCGATGTTGACATACTGACCGCTGCTGACCGTGTACAGGAAGCCATGCGTGAGGCCGCCGGCATCCATGTAGGCGCCCACCACTTGTCCGTTGTTATTCAGTCCCAGGGCCTGCGTGAAAGTGCTGTTGGGGTAATCGAGCTGCAGGAAGACTCCGGCATTGAGCAACCAGCCATGGTTTACCTGGTTGGTATCGATGAAGAACCCGCAGACCGCTCCCGAATTGTTGATGCCGGTCGCCTGCGCTCCGCCGACGGCGCCAGGAATCGTGATTACTTCAAAGATGCCGCCCACTTCGTCATACACGTAAGGGAAATCGGGAGTGCTGTTGTTAGAACTCAGGCTGTAATAACCCGCGGCCTGCTGATGGTCGTTCTGGCTCAGCAGCTGATTAAACGGCGTGCCGGGAAAATCCACATTGGTGAAAGTGCCGTTCGAGGTATGGTAAAAGCCGTGGGTGACCGAGTTAGTGTCGACATAGAAGCCTGACGTCGTCACGCTGTTGTTGATGCCGATGACCTGGGTCATAGTCGAGTTCGGATAGTTCTCAGGAGTGAAGTTCGCGGGCAAGTTCAGAACGAATCCCCTGTTGTTGATAAAGTTCTGGTAGCCGGCAATGACCATGCCGTTGTTGATGCCCAGCAACTGGGTGAAGGGTGCGGGGGAGCCGCCTGGGTCTTTGACGGTGGTGAAGCTATAGCTTTGCGCCCACGCTGACGTGCTCACGACCAGGGCGATGGCTAACGCGAAAAGTACATGCAAGCGTTTCATGGTGATTTCTCCTCTTTCGTGTTGGTTTCGCAGCGATGGTTGCAAAGTTTTGGTTCCGGTAGCGATGGCCGTTCTTAAGCTTCAGGTGCTGCGATCCTGCAAGAGCCGCAATCGCCTACACCCTGATATGTGTTATTCGCGGGCAAATCCCCTCACGCTTTTGAAAGATTTTGGTGCTGGATTACAGGAGTACGAAGGTGCAGCGATAGCGAGGCGCTTTTGGGGTATAATCCTGCGCAGTAAGATGGCGCAATGACCGCTATCCTGCCCATCCCGTAAATTTCAGGCTTTATCGTCTTAGTTCAGGGGGAAATCTCCCCATGCGTGGGAATCATCCCCTGAGCCAAGGCCTCAGCGAACGGTGCTAGTCAAGGAACCGCGATGTCGCCCGATCGGGAGGATGTGACGAGGCTGCTCCAGTTGTGGCGGAGCGGAAACAATGAGGCTCTCGACCAGTTGATGCCGATCGTCTACGACGAACTCCGGCGTTTGGCGGCGAGATGCCTGCGGTCCGAGCGACCGGGCCATACGCTGCGCGCTACGGCCTTGGTGAACGAAGCTTACCTGCAGTTATTGAACGCCGACATCGGGTGGCAGGACCGGGCGCATTTCTATGCCGTGGCGGCGCGTGTAGTGCGCCGCATCCTGGTGGAGTATGCTCGCCAGCGCGGACGGCAAAAACGTGGGAGTGGGGAAGCGATGATCCCGCTGGACGAGGCCGTCATTGTTGGCCCGGAAGCTGCCTCGACCGTTCTGGAATTAGACGAGGCCTTGCAGCGCCTGTCTGTCATCGACGCGCGCAAGAGCGAGATCATTCAATTGCTGTTCTTCGGCGGCATGACCTATGACGAAGCGGCCGCTGCACTCGACATTTCTCCCGCAACCGTTCACCGCGAGCTCAAACTGGCCAAAGCGTGGCTGCATCGCGAGCTGGCGCAGAGCCAGTCATAGAGGCCGGTATGGATACTGCCGAGCGCTGGCGACGGACGGAAGAACTGTTTCACGCAGCGCTCGATCTAGCGCCAACCGATCGCGCGGCCTTTCTCCAGCAAGCCTGCGGAGCTGACGCGGAACTGCTAAAGGAGGTGCAGTCGCTGCTGCACTCCGCCGAAGAGTCGATCGACTTTTTGCCGCAGGCTGTTTTCGAAGTGGCGCACAGCATGAAGGCCGAGAGCGGTCCGAGTCAGCCGACGACGGGCTTCGAAGCGGTACAGAACAGAGTCGCGATTCCCGCTGGCACATTACTCGCCCATTACAAAGTTGTTTCCTTGCTGGGTGGCGGAGGCATGGGCGAAGTTTACCTCGCCGAGGACACCCGGCTCCGGCGAAAGGTTGCGCTCAAGCTTCTTCTGCCCGATCTGATCACTGATCAACGCGGCTTACTGCGCTTCGAACAGGAGGCGCTGGCGGCTTCGGCGCTGAACCATCCCAGCATTCTGACCATCTACGAATTCGGACAGGCGGACGGGCTTAACTTCATTGCCTCCGAATTCGTGGACGGAGCCACGCTACGCCAAAAAATCGGTCCCCGCGGTCTGGAACTGAATGAGGCCATCGACATCGCCATTCAGATGGCCGGTGCGCTCGCCGCCGCGCATGCGTCCGGCATTGTGCATCGCGACATCAAGCCGGAAAACGTGATTGTTCGCAGCGACGGCATCGTCAAAGTATTGGATTTCGGAATTGCCAAACTCGAAGTAGGCCGAGTAGGGGCTGTAGCGCGGCGCGCAACCACGGCAGTTGTGGCTGTGCAGACAACGGAAGCTGGAGTCGTGCACGGCACTCCTCGGTACATGTCTCCGGAGCAGGCGCGCGGCTTGCACGTCGATGCGCGCAGCGACCTGTTCAGCCTGGGCTCGGTTCTTTATGAAATGATCACCGGAGCCGTGGCCTTCGACGGTTTGACCACCAGCGATGTCATTGCCGGCATCCTCAAGGACGAACCGGCGCCTCCCAAGAAGTTCGCGCCCGACACGCCGCCGGAAGTGGAACGCATCATTGCGAAGTCACTATGCAAGGATCGGGCCAGCAGATATCAATCAGCCCAGGAGTTGCTGACGGATCTGCAGAATTTCAGCCGAGAAATGGCGTTCCAAGCCAAGTTGCAAGAAACTCCACCGCCTCAGCCAAAAGCAGGGCTAGCTCCGATCCCGACTGCTACGCTATACGCTCCAACCGGTGAGGCCTCTCGTGGATCCTCCTGGTTATGGCCGACACTACTGTTGCTGATCCTGGTCACCGTGGCCGGGTACTTCGGACTGAAAAAATATCAACAGGAGCACTTGTCCAAAGGGCCGCGAAGTTTGGCCATACTTCCTTTCCGCAATTTGAATGGAGATCCGCAGACGGACTTTCTGGGATTCTCGCTGGCGGATGAAATCATCACCAAGTTGGACTACGTCAACTCGCTTATCGTCCGCCCCTCGTATTCCGTCGATAAGTATCGCGATCGGGTGGTCGATCCCAAGATGGTTGCGGAGGATTTGAAGGTTGATACGCTGCTTACGGGTACCTTCATTCGAGACGGCGACGACCTGAGAATTACCACTCAACTGATCGATGTGAAAGCCGACAAGATCATCTGGCGCGAAGCTTTCGGCTTGAAGTATGACAAGCTTTTGACAGTGCAGGACCGGGTAGCTCAACAGATCATCAACCAGCTGGAGTTGAATCTGTCGCCCACCGAGGCCGCCAATCTCAAGCCTGAAAAGCCCATTAGCACCGCTGCGTATGAAGACTACCTTCGCGGCATCGATCTCTACTCGTTGAACGAATTTTCCGAAGCCATCCAGATGCTGGAGAAAGCCACCAGCCTAGAACCGAATTACGCACCGGCTTGGGCGCAACTCGGGCGCGCTTACACCACCAGCGCCTCGCTGCTGTTTGGTGGACAGGAGCAGTACGGAAAAGCGCAGGCTGCCTACGAGAAGGCGATCGCGCTGAACCCTTCTCTGGCCGAAGCCCGCATCTACATGGCTAACCTGCTCACCGATACCGGTCGCGTGGAGCAGGCCGTCCCGATGTTGCGGGCGGTTGTGCAGGAAAATCCTAACAATGCCGAAGCCCACTGGGAGCTTGGCTACGCCTATCGCTTCGCGGGCATGCTGCTGGAATCGGTGCAGGAGTGCGAGCGGGCGCGCGCCAACAATCCCGAGGTCAAGATCAGCAGCTCCGCCATGAACAGTTATCTGTACCTGGGAGAATACGAGAAGTTCTTGCAGAGCCTGCCCGCGAACGATTCCGTCTATATCCTGTTCTATCGTGGCCTGGCCGAGTACTACATGAACAATCGCGAGGAAGCGGCTCGCGACTTCGACCGGGCTTTCGAGAAGAACGGATCTCTGCTCCCGGCCGCGGTGGGGAAGGCCTTTAGTTATTCCATCCGTCATGAAAGCGCAGACGGAATAAAGCTACTGGAAGAAACAGAAGAAAAGATCGAAGAACGCGGCGTCAGCGATCCTGAAGGCATGTATAAGGTGGCTCAAGCTTATGCTGTTCTAGGCGACAAGGCGTCGGCACTTCACATGCTCCGTCATAGCATTGGAGGCGGATTCTTTTGCTATCCCTACCTTGCACATGATCCCCTCCTGCAAAGCCTCCACGGCGAAGGCGAATTTCAGATGCTGATGGACCAGGCGCGCCACAGACACGAGCAGTTCAAGGCCAGCTTTTTCAAGGGCTAGATAAAGCTAGCGGCCGGAGCATTATGTTCATGAGACGGCGGATCAGGAGCCGCTAGAACGCGGATATTCACTCGATTGGAGCAGGTGAGGGGCAGATGCCTGTGCAATATGAAGCTTGGCCGCCATTCTTACCAGTGCGGCGAGAGAATCAGCTTTCATCTTCTGCATCACCTGCCCACGGTGTGCCTTGACCGTGATCTCGCTGATGCCGAGTTCCCCACCAACCTGTTTATTCAAGAGGCCGGAAACGACCAGGGCCATAACCTGCCGTTCCCGGGGGGTCAGCGAGGCGTACCGCTCCCGGAGTTTCTGCATCTCCGTGTCATGTGAGAGAGTGAGGCGGCTTCGCTCCAGGGCTTGCCGGACGGCAGTCAGCAAGACCTCATCATTGAAGGGTTTCGTCAGGAATTCGACAGCCCCCGCCTTCATAGCCTGGACTGATTTCGGTACGTCGCCATAGCCTGTAATGAAGATGATTGGCAGATCCGTCCGTTCAACGGCAATCCGCTTCTGCAACTCGAGGCCGTCGAGTCCGGGGAGAGAGAGGTCGAGTATGAGGCAGCTTGGAACAAGCGCTCGTGGTCGATCGAGGAATTCCCCTGCGGATGCGAAAGTTTCTGGCTGCCAGCCTTGGGTGTGGATAAGCAGCTCCAGAGACTCGCGCACGGAGATGTCATCATCAACAATGAACACGATGGGCATCGCAGCCGACCTTGGTAATGCCCCCATTCCGCAATCAGTCCTCCCCAATGAATTCATTATATTCGCCTGGAGATTGAGCGGCGAGACCTTCAATTGGGTCGCATCGCCCTCTCGATGGCGGCAAGCAAAGCTGCGTCGCTGAATGGCTTCAGCAGAAATCCCGCAGCGCCCAGCTTGACCACTCGAGCCCGAAGCGATTCATCTCTCTGACCGGTGATGAATACGACGGGCATCTCATACCCGCGGCGCCTCAGCTCCTGATAAAGCTCAGGTCCACTTATACCCGGCATGGCGATGTCGAGAATCAGACATCTGGTCGCATCGAGACAATCGGATGAGAGGAACTCCTCTGCCGACGAAAACACTCGAGCTGCAAAGCCGAATTCCCCAAGCAGGTCAGGCAACGACTCTCGTACCGACTCATCATCATCAACCACGGATAGAAGCGGGCGCTGGTTCCCGCCGTTGTCCTTTGGGAACTCCATCGCAAAACAATGCGACATTCCAGGAGGGACGTCCATTGTACTTTGGTATTGGTTCGGGGCCGATGCGGATCGCCATTGTCTATAAATTTGGCGGCATCCTTCGCGTGAGCAGTTCGATTGGCAGAAGTTCCGGCGTCACGCGAAGCCCTCAGGTACACAAGGGATAGCAAACGAAAATGTAGATCCGGGCCCATCATTCGGTGTTGCCCAGAGACGTCCCTGGTGAGCTTCAATGATGGAGCGGCTGATGGAGAGTCCGATTCCCATACCGTCGGTTTTGGTTGTGTAGAAGGCTTCGAAGATCCTCTCCGCGGCTTGAGGCGTTAAACCTCCTCCCGTGTCTTTGACGCTGAGCTGGAGCTGATTTTCCAAATCCCGTTGAGTTCTGATGAGCAACTCTCTCGGACGATCGTCAATTGCGCTCATTGCGTCCACAGCGTTTCGAAGCAGATTCAGAATGACCTGCTGAAGCTGGATGCGGTCGGCCAATATCGGCGGGAGGTTATCGGCGAGCTCGTACCGCAGCAGCACATCGCTTCTCTGGAATTCACTCAACGATAATGCCGCCACCTCTCGCGCCGCTTCATTCAGATCCATCCATTCAGGCGACAAGTCTTTCCTGCTATAAAGCGTCCGTAATCGGGTGATTACGTCCGAGGCTCGGTTGCCGTCACGAATCGTACGGCGGACAGTCTCCAGGGCGCCATCCGTATTTGGGGGATCAGCGGAAAGCATCCGCAAGCAGGTGCTGGCATTGGTAATGATTCCCGAGAGAGGTTGGTTGACTTCGTGTGCGATAGCGGCGGTCAACACTCCCAGGCTTGTGATTCTCGCCACATTGGTGAGTTCCGATCTGGCTTTGGCAAGAGCCGCCTCGGACAGTTTGTGTTGCGTAATGTCTTCGGAGAGCGTCATTAGAAATCGTGGAACTCGTTCTGTACCCGGCACGATAGAAACGTTGCTGCGTACCCAGACTGACGTCCCATCTTTGCGTCGATACTGCTTTTCAATCTGAAATTCCTGGCGTTCTCCCGCAATCAACTCCGAGATCAACATCGCATGAGGGTCGAGGTCCTGCTCATGCGTGATATCAGCAAAGGTAAGCGACTGTAATTCGAGCTCTGTGTATCCCAGCATCTTCTGGTAGACGGGATTTGTAGCAATAAAGCGGCCATTCAAATCTGTGAGAGCTACACCCACGGCGGAGTTTTCAAAAACCGACCGCCAGCGTTCCTCGCTGCGCAGCACTTGTGCGTGAGCCACTCGTAAAGCCTCTTCATTGTTCTTGCGCTCAGTGATATCGCGAAGGTGGCCAGTGAAGGCCGGGAAGCCATCTTGCGGGATGCGCGTGATCGTGAGCTCGACAGGAATTTCTCGCCCGTCAGCGCAGAGTGCCGTCATCTCAAGCCGCCGGCCCAATATTGTCGAGGCATCTGTGGCCAGGTAGCGGGCAAACCCTTTACGGTGCCTCTCCCGAAGCGAAGGCGGGATGATGACGTCAACAAGATGCCTGCCCAGTAAATCACTCCGGCGATGACCGAAGGTTTGTTCCGCGGCTGGATTGAATTCAGTAATGCATCCTTCGTGGTCAATGGCTATGACGCAATCGGGCGATGAGTCCAGGATGGCTGCTTTATGCGCTTCACTACGCTTAAGTTCCTTCTCTTCACGGCGGAGTCTTTCTTCCGCCAGCTTTCGCTCAACAATTTCTTTTCGCAACTCTTTATTAGCGGCGGCCAGTTCCGCGGTTCGTTCGGCAACCCGGCGATCGAGTTCATGGGCAATTCGCTTCTGTTCACTTAGGAGTTTTGCCTCACGCAATCCAATTGACGCCTGATTCGCGGCTACGCTCAGCAGGAGGCTCTCGGTCTGGCCAGGAAAGTCCGCTCGTTCAGAACCTACTACGATCATACCGATCTCGCCATGTATGCCCAGTGGCACAGGGAAGAGCGAAATGCCTTCCTCTTTGAATCGGTTCTGCGCCAGCGGCAGCGAGATATCGTCTTCGTGGTCAAGCCAGTGGCTGAGCATTCCACCCATATCCTGCGGTGGCACCCTTAGTCGGAAGGAATCAGCAACACGAAGAATCTCCATGGAGGCTTTGCTGACGGGGTCTTCCAAGCGGGCGAAAACAAAGTCAAGCCTGAGCGTGCGGAGGAGCGCGTCGAGTAAGGTCTGAACAATCTGTTCTGGCTCATTGCCGCTCCAGATGGCAGGCAAAGCCAGCAAGCTGATCAGATCATTGATGCAACGCTGAAGACGCGTGATCTCTGCGGCCGAGTCTCTTTCTTGCAGATCCATGCTAGGCTGCCGTGGATGAGGTGCTCCGACTAGCCCGGCGTTGACGAAACTCTCCTAAAAACTGCTCAGGTGGAATATAGAAGGGATTGCGCTGGAGAATGCCGCCGATGATAACCATAGGATGGGTCCGCATGATGTCAATCACCGTGTCGCCTCCGAATTTGCCCAGGCGGTAGGTGCAGATGACCGCATCGTCGTGATGTCGCCACACATCGTTTACACGCGACTCGAACTCAATGACATCGTCGACATTCGACCCATCCTCGACAACCCAGTCCATTCGACAACAAATGCGGCTCAGGGGGAATCCTCCTGCAGTGTTGCCACTGGCCAACCGTTCAAACACCGCAATCATGCGATCCGCATCGAAATGGCCATCTCGAAGGTAGACGTCCGTGTTTATGCGAAGCTCCAGTTGTCCGCTCTCCTGGCCTGCCACCGGGTCAATCCCCGCCTCAGTCAAGCGTTGAACATGGTTCTGACGCTGATCCGGGTTAACTACATGGATTGCCTTGTGCCCACAGTGGAACCCGTCTTTTATGAACGGGAGCAAGACCCGATATTCTTCGTCGTCGCTGTTGAAGAAGGCGCAGACATGGCGAGTTTCATCGAGTTGGGAGCCGGCAAAAGGAATTGGAGCAGTGGCCGTCTTCATAGCGTATACCCCACATGGATATCGAAGAGCGCCCCGTTGGGGTATAAGGATGCTCCTTTCTGAGCGTAATGTCCAACCGATACGTTGGTATCCGTCGATACGTTTGTCCAATAGAACCTGATCCCCGCTTCATGTCTTAATGGCCGCCTTGCATTCGGAAAGTGCAACGTTGCTTCGCCTATCGACGGTTGCTGGAGGGCTCAAATGAACGATCGCGAATTGTTTTCCGATTCATGCTACGTGAATGAGACACACTTGGCAGAGCGGGAGCTCTCCGCATTTATTGGCGCGGTAACGAAATTGTTTGGTCCTGAGCAGGCCGTGGCTTCGATGGAGGAATGGCTCGAGGAGGCCGAACTCATCGATAGCCCGCCTCGATTAACCGCAAGGAATTGGCGAGCGATTACGATCGCGGCCTCGGCCCGGTTGGCAAGCCGGATGGATGCGCTGCAGTATCGCCAGAAAGCCGCGTTATCTGACGGCGCCTGAGGAGGACTGCGCTGCTTCTTGCACCTGAGTCCAAAGGAACCTGGGTAAATCAGAGCTTCAAGCCGCACGGAATAAACTCGGCGCTTTCCCCATCCGAATGATAGGTTCTCTAAGCTATTTTTTCGGCTTACACCTCCATACGAAGGTATCGGTCGATACCTTCGTCCAATAGATTCAACCCGGCTCGTCTGGCTTAATCACCCTATCAGTGCTGCGGCCACGGCATACGCGGTTCAGTCGGGGCGTCCCGTCAGGAGTCCGGATCGATGTCCAGTGCAACCGAAATCGCGTTGATCGCAGCCGGAGTTACGCTATCTCTCCGGCTTGAGGCCGCACTAAAGCAAGGCCTGGACACGGAGGTGTCGCTGTGGCTGAAGCGCCCGATATTCAGCAGACGAGAATGCCACTCAACAATGGAAGGGGTCGCATGCCCGCACTCGGCTTTGGCACCCTGATACCCGACCCTGCCGAAACAATCACTGCGACCAGAAACGCGTTGGACGCCGGATTCCGGCACTTCGATTGTGCGGAGCGATACCGGAATGAGCGCGAGGTTGGCGAGGCATTGCAGGCTGGAATAGCCGCCGGAGAGATCATGCGCGAAGAGGTCTTTGTTACCACGAAGTTGTGGAATAGCAATCATCGGCCCGAGCGCGTGGAACCAGCTTTCGAAGCGAGCCTCAACCGGCTTGGACTGGAGTATCTGGACCTCTATCTCATCCACACTCCGTTTGCATTTCAACCTGGAGACGAACAGGATCCGCGAGATCAAGACGGCAATGTCATTTACGACAACGGAGTGACCTTGCTCGATACCTGGAGAGCCATGGAAAATCTCGTGGACCAGGGAAGATGCGAGGCTATCGGGCTTTCGGACATCACGCTGAACGACCTCTTGCCAATCTACGAAGCCGCGAGAATCAAGCCGGCGGTTGTTCAAGTAGAGTCACATCCTTATCTGCCGGAAACGGAGCTTCTGGAATTCTGCAAGCAGAGAGGCATTGTTTTTTTGGCTTTCGCGCCCTTGGGTCACGGACTGAAACCGGGGCTGCTCGAAGATCCAGTCATTTCGGCAATAGCCGCAAGGGTGGGGAAGACCCCGGCACAAGTTTTGCTGGCATGGGCGGTGCAGCGCGGGACTGCCTTGCTCACCACACCCAGAACTGCGGCTCGCGCGCGCGAGAATTTTGACATCGCCGCCCTCCCGGACGATGCGTTTAACGAAATCAATGGCATTGAAATTAGACAGCGACTCAACCCGGTGGTGACGACAGGGGTCCCGGGTTTTATCGCACGAGTTAGCTAGTAGCGCCTAAGGTTGCGCGGCCAGCCACAGTAATTTTTGGGTGAGCCCTCTTGAAGAGTCATTCAGGTGCTTAGGAGTACCGGCATTTGGACCTTACTCGCTGCCCTTCAATCTAGCGGGTGGAGAAGGCATTGTGAATTTCATAGCTTTGAAGACGTTGATTGCTGATCGTGCGAAATTCTGCACGCGGTTGATCGCACTCTGCCTGGCTTTGTTCGCGGGAACCCAGCTCTACGGACAGTCTGAATCCAATATTACGAACCAGCGAACGGTGCCCTATGGCGCCGCTCCCTTTGCCGGTGGGGACACCTATATTCCTGATATTCAGCTGCAGAGTCCCTACCTGGGAGGAGTGCCGACGGGAAAGGCCAGTTCCACGCCGCTGGCCCTCACTCTCGAAGACGCCGTAGCTCGTGGTCTGCGGCAAAATCTTGGAGGGCTGCTTTCCACCGACGCCGTTTCCGGCGCGCGAGGCGAACGCTGGCAGGCGCTCAGTGCCCTGCTGCCGAATGTGGTTACCGCTACCAGTTTTACCGCTCGACAGGTTGATATCAGGACAACCATAGGGATCAACATCCCTGTCCCTGGGGTTCCACCCATCACCGGGCCTTTTGGGGTCTTCGATACGCGCGCCTATTTCAGACAATCCGTTTTCAATTGGGAGTCGATCGAGCGCGAGCGGTCTTCCACTGCGCAAATGAAGTCTGCCCAGTACAGTTACAAGAATGCTCGCGAACTGATTGTTCTCGTAGTTGTGTCAAATTACTTGCTGGTTATTGCCGACCAGTCGCAAGTCGCCTCCGCTTTGGCTCAGCGCGACACGGCAAAAGTACTCTTCAACCAGACGAGCGATCAGAAGGAAGCCGGTCTTGCGGCGGCGGTCGACGTTCTGAGATCTGATGTTGAATTGCAGGCGCGCGAGCAGCGTTTAATCGTCGCGCGGAATAATCTGGCCAAGCAGAAGTTGGTTCTGGCGCGTGCTATTGGACTTCCGACGGGCCAGGCATTCGACATCGCCACGGAGGTCGCTTACAAGCCGCTTACGACTTCGACCCTCGAGGAAGCGTTGCAACAGGCCTACGCCTCTCGCGCCGACTATCAAAGCCAGGCCGAGCAAGTGCGCGCCGCCGAGTTGCAAAAGAAAGCCGCTTCAGCGGAACGCTACCCAACGCTGTCGGCGGTCGCGGATTACGGCGACATCGGCACCAATCCCGCGTCGAGTCACGGCACCGTGAACGCGTCGGGGATCCTTCGTCTGCCCGTTTTCCAGGGTGGCAGGGTTCACGGAGATAACCTTGTCGCCGACTCCCTACTGGCAAGGGCCAAGCAACGCCTGGAAGACCTCCGCGCCAGCATCGACCAGGAGGTTCGTGACTCTTTCCTGGACTTGCAAGACACCGCTCAGGAAGTGTCCGTTGCGAAGAATGCCGTTAGGCTCGCTACTGAGACTCTGCAGCAATCACGTGATCGCTTCTCCTCGGGAGTGACGGACAACATCGAAGTGGTGCAAGCACAGGAATCCCTCGCGGATGCCAACGACTCGTATATCGCCAGCCTTTACCGCTATAACACAGCAAAAATCTCTCTGGCGCGAGCCATCGGTTTCGCGGAATCGAACTACGCGCTGTATTTGAAAGGACAATAAGATGCCCGACCAGGAGACGGCCAAGCATCCGGAAGGTTCCTCGTCCTCGACGGCTAATGGCGCAATGCAAAGCACCGACACGAATGCGCCGGTCGTTTATCCGAGAAGGCGATCCCACAAGCTCTGGATTATCGGCGCTGCCGTAGTGGTAGTTCTTGTTGGAGGCATATTTCTATGGCACTACTTCTCGGGCTTCGAGAGCACCGATGATGCGCAAGTCGATGTTCACCTCTACCCGGTGAGTGCACGGATCTCCGGCTACGTGCAAGCGGTGCACGTGGGAGACAACCAGTATGTGCAGGAGGGCGCCACACTCGTAGAGATTGACCCAAGAGACTATCAAGTCGCCGTGGCGAAAGCGCAGGCGAACCTCGAAACCGCGGAAGCCTCCGCTCGCGCTCTCAACATTGATGTGCCCATCAGCTCGGTGGACACCGCCAGCCAACTCAAGTTCACATCTTCGGACATCGCCAACGCCAAAGCCGCCATTGCCGCCGGTGAGAAACAAGTTGCTGCCGCGCAGGCACGCATCCTGGAAGCCGAGGCGCAAAACGTGAAGGCTCAGGATGATGTCCAGCGCTACCACCTTCTGCTGACCAAGGACGAAGTACCTAAGCAGACTTACGACTATGCGGTGGCCGCAGCACAAACCGACACTGCTGCAGTAGCAGCTGCCAAGGCGGACGAGGCAACTGCCGAACAAAATGTTGCGGAGGCACGCAGTCGGCTCACTGAGACAATTGCGCGCAATGAATCCGCCCAGGCTGGGCCGCAACGGGTAGCGTCGACGCGCGCCCACGCGCTTTCAGCCGTTGCCGACGTAGCGCAGAAGCAGGCCGCCCTCGATCAGGCGAAGCTCAATCTGGGATACACCCGAATACCGGCGCCGGTCAGCGGCGAGGTAACCAAGACCGTGGTCGTGGGGTTGAATGTCGAGCCGGGCGAACAAATGCTCACGGTGGTTCCGCTGGATCAGGTGTGGATCACCGCGAATTTCAAGGAGACCCAGCTCAAGCACATGAGCGTGGGCCAAAAAGCGGAAATTGTGCTTGATTCGAACGGCCGCACTTACCGCGGTCATGTGGACAGCATTGCGGGGGGAACGGGACCCATCTTCAGCTTACTGCCACCGGAAAATGCAACCGGCAATTACGTGAAAATCGTGCAGCGCGTTCCCGTAAAGATCGTTCTCGAGCCAGGCGAAAATCGTGACCACCAGCTTCGGCCCGGTATGAATGTCGAGGCGAAAGTGTCCTTGCGATGAGTTCCGCAGCGCTGACTCTTCCATCGGAGCAGGTGGTCTGGCGCCCCAGGGTAAATCCCTGGGCGATTGCCGCCACCGTGTCGATGGCTGCGTTTATCGAAGTCCTGGACACGAGCGTCGCCAACGTTGCGTTGCCGTACATTGCCGGGGGTCTGGGAGCCAGCTACGACGACAGCACCTGGGTACTCACCTCGTACCTCGCTGCCAATGCGATCGTGCTGCCCATGAGCGGATGGCTGGCGGAGATCATAGGCCGCAAACGGTATTTTATGTGGTCGCTCTCCATTTTCACGGTGAGTTCACTGCTTTGCGGCTTGGCGCCTAACCTTCCGGTATTGCTGCTGTTTCGAGCTCTGCAAGGCATCGGCGGCGGTGGCTTGCAGCCGATGGCACAGGCGATTCTCAACGATACGTTTCCCCCAGAGCAGCGCGGGCAGGCGTTTGCTGTCTATGGCGTTACTGCGGTTCTCGCGCCTACCGTCGGGCCCATGCTGGGAGGCTGGATTACTGACAGCTACTCCTGGCGCTGGATATTTTTCATCACGCTACCCGTGGTCGCCCTTGCTCTTTATTTGACGCACGCCCTGGTCGAGGATCCGCCATTCCTCCATCGCATAAAGCGCGCGGGCATCCGGGTGGACTACATCGGAATATCCATGTTGGCGCTGGGAGTCGGTTCGCTGCAGATACTTCTGGACAAGGGTCAGGAAGACGACTGGTTTGGATCGCAGTTCATTACCACCCTGGTGATCATCGCAACGATTTGTCTGGTCACGCTGGTCATCTGGGAATGGTTCCGCAAAGATCCCATCATTGATGTCCGCATGTTCAAGAGCTTCAACTTCGCAGCGGCGAACCTGATGATGTTCATGATGGGCTTCATGCTCTTCAGTACCCTGGTCTTGATTCCAGAATTTCTGCAGACGTTGATGGGTTACACGGCCGAGTTGGCAGGTCTCGTCCTCTCAGGCGGTGGACTTGTCTTGCTGATCATGATGCCCATCGTCGGCCGGCTTACATCGAAGATTCAAGCCAGGTGGCTGATCGCGACGGGATGGCTGAGCCTTGCCATTGGACTGTTCTATTGCGCGCACAACATTGATTTGTACGTCAGCTTCCGCTTTGCGATGTGGCTTCGCGTCGCCCAGGTGGTAGGAATCGGATTTCTGTTTGTCCCCATCACGGCGGCCGGT
Organism: uncultured Acidobacteriaceae bacterium; assembly: GCA_963819055.1. GTDB lineage: Bacteria > Acidobacteriota > Terriglobia > Terriglobales > Acidobacteriaceae > Bog-257. Next base: position 124,895 of record CAWFUT010000048.1, read on the forward strand.
TACATCGGAGTTCCAGAAGAGAAAGGCAATAGCGTCTCCGGCATCATCAACTTCATGCGTAATATCGGCGGCAGTATCGGAACTTCGGTGGTGACCACGATGATTGCCCGGCGGGCTCAATATCACCAGGAAATCCTCACCGCCCACCTCACTCCCGGTTCCCCTGCCTATCGTTCGGCACTCCATGGACTAAGCGCGAAAATCGCGCACTCCGGGCATGGGGCCATAGACGCCCACGATCAGGCAATTGCAAGGTTCTACCAGTTGGTGCATAGGCAAGGTGGCGCACTGTCCTACATGGACATTTTTTGGGTCTTGGGTGCGCTCTGCTCCGTGATGTTTGTACTGGCGTTTTTCTTGAAGAAAAACGATCCCGGAGCGGGCGGCCAGGTTGCGGTGGGTTAGGCATTGTCATGATGATTCAAGCGGTAACCATCGAACGTGAGTTTGGCTGCGGCGGTTCGCAGATTGCCGCAAAACTGGCCGAACTTCTGGGGTGGCAGCTGTGGGACCACGAACTCACCCAGGAAATCGCACGGCTGACCCACAGTACGCCGCAAGCGGTCGAGAAGCGGGAATGGAAAAGCGATCCGGCCGTTTATAGAGTCTTTCAGTCTTTTCTTCGAGGAGCATTCGAGGGAGGCCTGCCGCCAACGGATCGGTTGGCACTGCTTGATGCGCGCCGAATCGCCGCCGTATCCCAGCAGGTGGTCAATCACGCACTTTCCCATGGCCCCTGCGTAATCGTTGGCCGAGGCTCGCAATATTTTCTTCGCGATCGCAAAGATGTATTTCGGAGCTTCCTCTACGCTTCTCGCACGTTCAAGATCCACCGGCTGATCACGGCCGGAATCCCCCAGGAAAAAGCAATAACCGACGTTGACACGACTGACAGGGACCGCGCCGCCTTCGTCAAGAGATATTTCAAGCTGAACTGGCCTGAGATCCACTTGTATGACGCAATGTTTAATACGGAGACGGGTGATTCTTTTGTCGCTGAAATGCTTTTTCACTGCGTTCAAAAGTTAGAGGACCGACATGAAAAGGCTTGAGTCATCCCGAATTCGGTCGAACCAACGCCGTGGATACGAAGGTATTGCCGATACCTTCGTCCAATTGCTTCCTCGCGTCGCTTCTGGCTGAATGGCAACTGTGCAGTGAATCCGGGCTAACAGTTACGTAGGTCAAACCTGGATTCTTCCCTAAACCCGAAAGAACGATAGAAATCTGTTAAACGATCGAGCCGGAGGGGCTCAAGGAGAAGGAAACATGGCAACGGCAACGACCACCACCCGTCCCCCTTTGCCTCCATTCACACGGGAGAGCGCGACTCAAAAAGTTCGCCTGGCCGAAGATGCCTGGAACTCTCGCGACCCGGCGAAAGTAGCCCTGGCTTATGCCGTCGATTCACGGTGGAGAAACCGCGCGGAGTTCGTCAACGGCCGCAGCGACATCATTGCTTTTCTCACTCGCAAGTGGACCAGGGAACTGGACTACCGCCTCATCAAAGAGCTGTGGGCGTTCACCGGCAACCGCATCGCGGTGCGCTTCGCTTACGAGTGCCACGACGACTCGGGTCGTTGGTATCGCTCCTATGGCAACGAGAATTGGGAGTTCAAGGATGACGGACTGATGTCCTTTCGCTTTGCCTCAATCAACGATCTGCCGATCGCGGAGGCGGATCGCAAATATCACTGGCCGCTCGGGCGCCGTCCCGACGACCATCCCGGATTGAGCGACTTGGGCCTTTAGATTCCGTTTACGACGGCCGCGGGTTCCGGCACACTGCAGATGGGAGATAAGTCTGTTCCGACCAGATCTCTGATGATGGGTCACCAACGTGCGCTGTTGGTGCTGTTACCCTCTCTAACTCAGTTGATCCGAACGGCTTTCTCTGTTTGTATAACAGCGGTCATTACAGATGGACTCGATCCCCAGAATCCTCCCGACAAAGACCGTACATAAAACGGCCCCACATCAACATAGAAAGAGCATTGACGTGAGGCCAATAAATCAACCAATACGGTCGCGCAATCACTTACGGCGTCCGAATAAATCCGTGCTCCTTTACGGCCGAGTCAAAATAGATACCGACGATGACGCCGCTCGGATTGATCCCAGCTGCATCCGAGAAGCCGACGGCGCCGGGAGGGTCAAACGACGTGAAGGTTCCATTGTTCAGTAGAAAAGAGTGAGTTACCCCTGCAGTATCGGTATATGCCCCTACGATGGAGCCTGAGGGGTTATTTCCTCCAGCAAAGGTAAAGACGGAGCCGGGGAAATCAATCGTGGCAAACGTCCCGTGATAATACAGGTATCCGTGGGTGACTGCGCCACTGTCGGTGTAGGCCCCTACCACCGCACCCGATGGATTGACTGTGCTGGCCTGACTGCTGACTGCCCCAGGCGGATCAAAGCTGGTGAATCCACCATGCTTAGACACCACAAAACTGTGGTTCGTGGTGGCATTGCCGGTGGTGCCGCAGGCAGGGTCAGAGCAGGAAAATCCTGACATTTCACCCGAGGGATTGATACCCGAAAGCGTGGTTCCGTTCGCACCGGGAAAATTCACAATCGTGTATTGTCCCCCGGCCAGAACGAAACCGTGACTAACCCCGCTCGCATCGTTGTAGCCGCCTACAATCGTGCCCTGCGGACTGATGAAGTTTGGAGTCGTCAAGGTCGAGCCTGGCGGATCGAAGGATGCCGCCACGCCATGCTTCGTCAACGTGAAACCATGGATGACACCGCCTGAGTCCGTCCAGCTACCGACGCTTGTACCTTGTGGACTAGGACCGCCGTTCAGCGTGGTGGCAGTCGCGCCCGGGAAGTCGTAGGTGGTATAGCTCTGCGCCCATGCGATGGACAGGGTTGCAAATGCAACGCTGGTCGTGCAAATGGCCAAGAACCGAAATACCTTGTTCATGGAATTATCCTCCAGGTTTTCGTATGCAGTTGAGGGCCGAGAACGCCGCGGGTAATGGCCACCCGCTTCTGATGCACCGTGGAAACTACGTGGAGCGTTTGATTGGGTTGTAATCTTGTTGGCTGACTAGCGAGATGGGCGGAATTTTACACCCGTAGCAGCCGCTGGCGATGCGGGTCACCTGATTATGGTCTGGAGCGCCCCTGCCTTGGTGCGAAATGCTGGAAAAAGGCCGGGATCGTTACCTCACATCCTCAACGTTTGACAGCTCTGCCACGAGTCACGGACAGCACTTAAGAATCAATTTGCTTCAGTGCCCGGCTGATCAAGCAGCGGACCATACTGTCGATAGCAGGCCGTATCGTAAACGATGCCCATCAGTCGGTCACTTGTGTAATCGGGCAACCGTCCCTGCCTGGTCGTTCACTTTAGTGATAGGAATTGGTGTGAAGTTGATGTAACCCTCAGAGGCGTATCCCCTTCGAAGTTCTTCAAGACCGAGTCGGATTTTCTCGGTGTCGAACACGTCCTGGTCTTTGATCGGGGTGGCGGCGATAATGCGCCGGGTCTTGCCAGAGGCAGAGAAGGTAATGCGATATGCAACTAGTTTTGTTTCACAACTAGTTGTATGATGACTGACGAAGGCGGGTACGCTAGGATCGCCTCTCAAAAAGCTTGGATCGAGGGTAGGCAATGCATATTCGTATTCTGGTTTTTGCAGCTGCCGTGATGCTGAGTGGTGGTGTGCAGATGCGGGCACAGATGAGTGGGCTCCCGCCGTCGCCGGCGGTAGGGACAAAGGAAGAACCCGCGAAAGCGGTGGACGGCTTGCTCTCCCAGTTGGAGTTCCAGGTAGTGGGCGCGGCAAAGGCCATGCCCGCCGATAAGTATGGTTTCGCGCCGGCACAGAGCATCTTCGCTCCGAGCCAGAGAACGCAGTTCGATACGGTCCGCACCTTTGTGGCACAGGTGACGCACCTGGCGCAGGCGAACTACTTCTTCTTCGGCTGGAGCGGCATTAAGCCTGACCGCGAGATAAAGGCAATCGGCTACATTACAACGAAGGATGAAGCGGTGGCTGCACTCGAAGCATCGTTTGTCTACGCGCATAAGGCGATTGCGACGATCACACCAGAAAATGCGTTTGTCGCCATCAAACCGATCGACGGGTTCAGCACACGGGTGACGATTGCCGCTTTTGCAGCGGCCCACGGAAATGATCACTACGGTCAAATGGTGGAGTACCTGCGGATGAACGGCATTGTCCCGCCGGCGAGCGCCAAGTAGTAGCTGAATAGCGTGCGAAAAACAGAGACACCGGTTGCGCTGACAGTGCTGCGCGGAGCGTTACTGGCGATTCCGGAAGGCCCGTCCAACGCAGCGGAGGAAACGAATGCGGGGCATGGAAGACCGAATAGCGAAGAACGCTTTCCGCCTTTCCCCACTCCCGATTGCCGCTCCTGATCAGGGCATGAAAACGGTCAGGTCAATTTCTCAGCATCTTCACGAAATCCTCCGAGCTTCGGCAGTGGAATGGGATAAACCGGCCGTGGCAAAAGTCATTCCGAACCACGGCAGCCGGGCCGGGCTGCCTGTGACAGGGCGCGATTTCACAACAGCTACGGCTCTCTTTGCAGGCCCAGACCGTTAGCCATGCCAGGGGCTTCGTTACCGGCTTTAGCCCACTCAGACTCCACGGTCTGGAATGGGGGTTTTCTCTCGTCCTTTGCCGCCCACCCCAAATGCTGAATGCAGGCTGGATAGTAAGTCCAAGTTGGCGAGTCTACGTGCGTTTTCGTAGCACTTCGGGCCCGGGCCCCCAACGGATGGCGTGCAGTCTTAATTGTGCTTCTGCACGCTCTCGAATGCCCGTTCAAATTCCGTGACCAGCGGCGTTTCACCCGACTGCAGACCGCCGTGTCCCATGACGCGCCAGAGAAAACTGCTGCTGGGCGGCATATCGTACACGGCCATCACATCTTCGGAAGGCCGGCTCGTTACCAAAATCATGACGTCAGCTTGGGAAGGCTCATACACGATCGTTAGTTTGCCCCAGTCCTGAATGGCGCTCTGCACCGCGTTAATCGCGTCCCGATCTTCGGGAAGCAGGTTCGGAGCGAACTGGTCTCCATCGTAGGAAGCAACGTAGACATACCGCGCATTGGCCAAAATACCCGGAAACGCTGGTGTAGCCGTGGCTGGATTGGGCGTAGCCTGGGCGGAGACCGCCGCGAGCACGATCAAGCTGAACGCCAACAGACAGAATCGGTTCATATAAACGCCTCTGCCTGTTAGACGCCTGGCGAAATCAGGCGAAATCGCAGGTTACACCTGAAAAAGGTACGCCGAGACCGTTAATTCGCGGTTGGCGACTCAACGTGTCAATGAGGGTTATGGCGATCTCGAACCAACGATTCCTTCTAGCCAAAGCCAACTCTCTAGATTTCATTGACTTGCCCGTTTCGTACACATAAGATTCGCGCCAGTGATCGACCTGCTGGCCGAGGGGCAGGTGACGGCGTCGTCGAAGGAGGCCGATGCAGGGCTGAAGTTCTTTCCGGATAGCCGGGGGGTGCAGAGGTCGAGCCAGTTCACCGCCTGGTACTGTTCGGAGCTTCGATTGGCCTTCCACCGCATCGCGGTGGTGCGTTATCGAATGCACCTGGAATCGCGTGGTCTGGCTGCCAACACCATCAACCAGCACCTCGCTGCCGTACGCCGGTTAGCGCAGCAGAGCCGGCCGTACAAAATCCGTACAACTCATTTTGATGCCTACTAAGTTATTTAAAAAAACCATAATTATCTGGTGCGAAAGGGGGGACTCGAACCCCCACGGTTTTACCCGCCAGATCCTAAGTCTGGTGCGTCTGCCAATTCCGCCACTTTCGCCCTTCTGACTCGTATTGTACCCGCATTGGCTGTCCCAACTTCAACTCTGGTGCGCACGATCACACTCCGCCCTTCATAATTGCCTGACATCAGGACACAACGTGGGTGCGTCTGCTCTTGCACGCCGGTGACAAAATCATCGTGCCCCTGAGAAGGCGCTTTCATGCTATAGACATTGCACGTTTCCTGCCCTACTGTGCTTCCGACTTCACAAAACTGTAACTTGCCTGATTTGACCCTGGCGGCATTGGCGAAATCCCGCCTGTTTGCGAGCGCATTCTTACCCCCTTCATTCGCAGTCGGTTCTACGGCTTTATTGAAGACGAATACCACTTCAACCACGGAGGATATTAATGAAGAACAATAAATGGTGGACGGGTCTGGCAGCGTTGTGCGTGATGGGGCTGATGGTGGCGTTGGCCGCGCCGGCGCTGGCCCAGGCGGAGAAGCCGCCCCTGTATTGTTATGTCGGACTTTGGGCTATTCCGCGCGCGCAGTGGGCGGACATGGTGAAATCCGATGAAGCGGATCAGCCTGCCCTGCAAAAAGCCATGGCGGCCGGCACACTCGTCGGTTTCGGCTCCGATGTCAATCTGGTTCACCAGCCCGAGGGTCCAACTCATGACGACTGGTGGTGCTCCAATTCGATGGCGGGCATTCTCAATATGCTGGATCAGTTCTACAGCAATGGCAGCGCCGCAAGCCCGGTCCTGCAGAGCGCCACGAAACACTGGGACGACATCCTGGTAAGCCATCACTACAACTGGAAGTCCGGAACCATGAAGGGCGGATATAGTCACGGCTCCATGTACAAGTTGAAAGCCGATGCACCCAATGACGCGGTGGACACCCTGGCGAACAGTGTAATCGTGCCCATGTTGGAGAAGATGTTGGCCAATGGCACCATTGTTGAGTATGAGATCGATACGGAAGCGATTCACACGGAAGCCCCTGGAACCTTCTACATTTTCTATCTCACGCCCAACGCGGATGGCCTCGACAAAATGAATGCCGCATTGCGTGACAACTTGAAATCGAACTCACTTATCACGCCGGCGTTCGGTTCCATGACCGATTCCACCGGTCACCGGGATTACCTGGATCGCACCAGCGCCACCTACAAATAGATTGTGTTTGCGCCGGCTCAGTCAGGCGCCTGAGATTGCCCCACTTCGGACGCGAGCGTCGCCAATCCTGGCGGCGGCTCGCCCCGACTTTTTATTGCAATCCGAATATCCTTGCCGAAATACCAATTCCCTAGGACAATTCCAAGCAATTCTCACCAAAATTTAAGGAGACGACCATGTTGACCGCTTCGTTTACGGCACTATGGCAGGATCAGTCTTTCAGTCCGATGGCCGGGCTGTTCAGCGGTGGGTTCATGCTGTTTGCCCTGGCCGTTGTTGTGGTTGTGATTATTGGCTTGTGGAAGCTCTTCGAGAAAGCCGGTGAGCCGGGATGGGCAGCCATCATCCCTATCTTCAACATCATCGTCATGTTGAAGATCGCCGGCCGCCCCGTGTGGTGGGTGATCCTGTATTTCATCCCTCTGGTCAACATCGTGGCTACCATCATCGTGGCCATCGATATTGCGAAAGCGTTTGGGCAGAGCGCGATGTTTGGCTTCTTCCTGAACTTTCTGTTCGGCGGCATCGGCTATCTGATTTTAGGATTCGGCAACTACCAATATCGCAAGCCTACGACAGCCATGACGGCAACGGCCTGAAGCTGCAGCGGAAGCTCAGGGCTGGACTGCCGCATGCTCGCGATAGCTCGGCCGTTCGGCGAAGAACGCGTCGGTGAGCGAAAACACCTTCAGCGACTGCTGTAACTGTTGCAGTGTGGCTGGGCTTTTCAGCTCCACAACGGCCTGCTCGCCGGGCACCAGGTCAAAGTAGTTGTCGGAGAGCGTGACGTCGAGATCACCAAAAGACAGATACGCGTTGCGCGCCAACACCGGTGACTGCAGCGTAAGCGTGTATCTGTCCCCGCTCTTCGTGATGTTGCTCTGAATTGCAGGCTTGAGCGGCAGGTCCAGGTTGCGTGCGTGGTCGAAGAATACTTCGTTGCGCGACACTCGTTTCCCATCGACATTCAGGTCAAAGACTAGAAACGTTGCGTCCGGACTCCCTGACCCGAGAATCTCTTTCTCATTGACACTCAGATAAATCGCGCTCGACTGCTCCGGAATCTGCACCTCCTGGGTCTTGTCCGCCAGAACTTTTCCCGAGAACTCCAGCAGCCGCATGTGTACCTGGCCACTCGTCGCCTGAAGTTTGTCGGAGACGACGTACACATCAACCGCGCCGTCATGCACGTACGGCGAAATCAGCAGATCGGCGTAAAAGCGCCGCGCGTAGTATTGCAGTGCCTTCCAGCGGCCAAAGTAGTCGATACTTGACCATGACGCCACCGGCCAGCAATCGTTCAGTTGCCAGAAGAGAGCGCCCATGCTGCGCGGGCGATTGCGGCGCAGATGCTCCGCTCCGACCTTGATGACTTCTGCCTGCTGCACTTGACTGAGGTAGATGAACGAGGCGAAGTCGCGCGGCTCCGGATACTCGCGCAGCATGTAGGTGAGGATTTTTTCGTTGCCGCCATGGTTCTTCTGGTGCGACTTCATCACCTCAGAATCGATCGCGAGATCGCCGGGCGCGGCGAAACTTCGGATGGTACGCATCTCCGGAAACGACTGGAAGCCGAACTCGGACATGAAGCGCGGATTTTGCAAGTTGTAGTTCTCGATCGGCTTCAGCCCGTGCCAGACATCCCAGAAGTGCATGTCGCCGTTGTCTTCACTGTTTGGTGGAGCCTTCGAAGTTTGCGCTCGGTGAACTTGGCCAGTAAGGGTCGGGTGAGCGTATTCTCGACGACACTTTTGATGATGTCGTGGAACAGTACCACGTAGTCCTCCCAAACGCGGTCTCGCTGGGGCGGCGTGATCGATTCCTTGAAGCTCAGACGATCGGCCCAGGCTACCCATCCAGCCTCGATCTCATTGTTCCCACACCACAGCACGATGCTGGGGTGGTCGCGCAGTCGCTTCATCTGCTGTGTCGCTTCTTCGCGGACGTTCTGCTGAAAGGCGAGGTCTCCGGGCACCATGTCGCCGCCAAACATGAACTCCTGCCAGACCATCAGCCCAAGCTCGTCGCAGACGTCGTAGAAAATCGTCGCTCTCGTAAATTCCCCCGCCCCATTCTCGCACCATATTCATATTGGCATCACGAGCAGCGGTTAGGATCTGGCGATAGCGCTCGGGCGTGAGCCGGCTGGGAAAGCTGTCGAAGGGAATGACATTTGCGCCTTTGGCGAAGATGGGAATTCCATTCACGACAAAGGTGAAGCTTTTGCCCCACTGATCGGGAAGGCGGCGGAACTCCACTGAGCGCAGTCCGGTTTTCACCTCGATGTTGCGCGATGACGGCTTTCTCGATCTTGACGCGATGGCCGAGAAGAGATAGCGATCCTGTGCTCCATATCCCGCCGGATACCACAGTTTCGGCGAAGCAATGCGCAGCGGAATTGAAACATGGTTCGTGCCGGCTATCGAGTTGAACGGTTTGCGGTCACGACGGGGCCAGCGCGCCGCCGGCATTGTCGCGCTCGATGGTGATGGTCGCCTAAGTCGGCCGTAGTGGATTCGATCTCAGCTCCGCCGCTAGCTCTGCTTCCTGCGCCGAAATATTGAGCTGATGGACATGAAAATTCTCGATTCGAGCGGTGTCCCATGGTTCGAGATAGACCGGCTTCCAGATCCCGATCGTGATGTAACGCGGACCCCAATCCCAGCCGTATTGATACGGCGCTTTACGCGTGTACGGAGCAGTGGCAACATTTTCCTCGTTGCCTTCGTTTGCGGTGGAGACCGACGGCAGGATGTAGGGAAGCGCCTTCACCTTCGCGATCATCCAAGTGACCGGCGAATGAAAAACGATTCGAGCGTGTTCGTCCCAGGCTTAAGGAAAGGCTTCGCCGGCGACTCTCCACCGACGGAACATGTTGTCGGCGGTCAAGACACGGGCTGCTCGTTAAGAAAAACTTCAGCGTAAGTGTCCAGCCCCTCGAACACCAGATCGACGTGCTCGTGCCGTAGCGTCGCAGCATTAGCCTGAAAAGTCGTGCGGTACTCCCAATCCGTCAGACCGATCCATTGCAGCTGCGATTCGTTATCGCCGTAAAAGGGATCGGCGATTAAATGGGCGGCGAGCAGGGCCGTTTGCACGACCCCTGGAACCTGCGCCGTGCGCCAGTTGCTCATCTCCGGATGGCCCGTGGCATTGAGCGCGCGGAACTCCCAACCCGAATTCAAAACCTGCACGGCGGGTTCGGCGGCCTGCAGCGGCACGAGAATTCCCAGGACGAATATGAGGACGGGGAAGAGGAGTGGCGATTTATAAGGTACGCTGCGCATCGTCGATAAATTGTGAGAGACTCCACGTCTCGAAACCCGCCAGACATGGCACACCCGGATCTTCCCGCGCCAGCCAAGACAAGAAGAGAGCCGGCAATTGCGGAACTCTGGCTATTATGTGATGCGCACCGAACGTGAGCAGGTGTAACCAGGAGGCATACAAAAGGGCTCCCCGCGGGGAGCCCCTCCTGCTGTGCGGAGAATAGGTTTGCTTACCAGACCGTGAGTTTAGCCGAATCAACCCACTCGTGATATCCGCCACCGACGGCATTGTCGTCCAGTTGCCACTGTACTCCCAAGTTGTTGCCCCATCCGTTATACAAGGCATGTCCGGTGTAGTTAATGGGGTGACTATTGCCGTCGACAACCAGAGTCACGTACGTATAGGTGTGCGTGCTGGTATTGGTGGTCATGTACCACTGGATGTGATGCCAAGTGTTCGGGCTGAACTTGGGACAGGTCAACGAGGTTGGGATCCAGTGTCCAGTGGCCTCATTCCAAGTGTCCCATTTGCTTTGACCGTAGTCGCACTGGCTGCCGATCATGTAGTTATAGCCGTTGACGAACTGGAAGGCATCGAACTCCAGAGCTTGACCGTAGGACTGTGAGTTCGAATCGACGTAGAAGTAGAAGTCCCAGAGGAAGTTATGCACGTTGTTGTTAGCGCCGAGCTTCTGAGTCCACAAAGAGTTTCCCCACGATCCTGAGTTGTAGAACTCGGTGCTGGCTCCGTCTTTTGAGGGTGAACCCTGGTTCTGAGCCATCCAGTAGGTTCCCTGGCCGCTGCCGCCGGAACAGGGAGAACTATGGCAGTACGACCAGTTGCCTCGGTCGTCGATGTTATTGAAGACGATGGCACCGTTAGGAGGCGTAGGCAGACCGTTGCCACCACCACCACCACCGCCACCACCGGTAGTTACTGTAATGTTGGTGGTCACGCTGCCATAGGCGCCCGTATCGTCCCAGGCGCGGGTTACAAGCTGGTGACTGCCGGCCGAGGCGTTGATACTTGCCGTGATGGAAGGAGTTACGCCTGCGGTGTAAACGTTATTGCTATCGAGATAAACATGCCAGCCCACAATCTGGTGACCGTTGCTGGTTGCGTTTGCTACTAAAGTAAAAGGAGAGCCGAGTTGCTGATTATTACCGGGTTGGCTGACGGTGACGTTTACCGCGGCTGCTGTCATTGACAGCCCCAGGCAGGCGGCCGCCAATCGAAGTAGAGACTTCATCAGTAAATTCCTCCGTTGAGAAATACGGCCAGAAAGATCGGGCGCTTGAGGCCGCATTGCTCAACAGCAGCCGGTGTTTGGAGTATCTCGTCGGAGGAGCCTAAGGCAAATCGGGCGTAGCTCTTAGAACAGGGCCCTATCTCTACTGCGGCAAGCAGAGTTGAACTAAGTGTGGAAAACCTAGAAACGACAATGGTTAGTTCAGAGTAGCTGCTCAGGGCGTCGGTACCGGATTCGCACCTTCCAGAGCGGCACGATGATAAGATTTTCTCGAATGGTTACTTTCGTTGTGCTGCGGATCGTAGCGGTCGTCCTGCTCGTCGCGGCAAACGCGTTCTTCGTGGCCGCCGAATTCGCCCTGGTAAGCGTGCGCGAGACACGACTGCAACAGATGATCGCGGCGCACCGCATTGGTGCGCGCACCGTCCAAAAACTCCTTCAGAAGCTGGACGAGGTCTTGAACGCCGTGCAATTCGGCGTCACCGTTTGCAGCCTGGCCCTAGGCTGGATTGGCGAGGCTTCCATCGCCCACATTCTGGAGCCGTTTTTCCTTCCCCTGCCTTACGCGCGATTTTATGCCCACGCTTTAGCAGTGGTCCTGGCTTTTGTGCTGATGACCTACATCGTGGTCATTCTGGGCGAGGTGGTTCCCAAGTCTCTGACTCTCCAACGCACCGACCGGGTCGCCCTGGCCGTCGCCGCCCCCATGGACGTCTTTATGACCTTAGCGGCGCCATTCCTGGTCTTCATGACGGCTTCGACCCGCGTGGTTCTGAAGGCCTTCGGAGTGCACTTGGTGCGCGAGGCCGGCGTGCATTCGCCCGAGGAACTCAAGCTCATTGTCTCCGCCAACCGCCGCCTGGGCGTGCTGGCGCCCATGCAGGAGGAGTTGATTCTGCACGCCCTTGAGCTCGAGAACATCTCCGTGCGCGAGATCATGGTGCCGCGTCCAGATATTTTCTCCCTGCCCGGCAATCTCACGCTGGAAGAAGCGCTGCAACGAGTCGTCGACGAGCAGCATTCACGCGTTCCGATCTATGACCCGCAACGTGGCCCGGAGCACATCATTGGAGTTCTTTACGCCAAGGACCTGATGCGCTGGCTGCGTTATCGCGTGAACCGCACCGCCTCGGGGCGTCCTGTGACCCGAGCCAGCGGACTGGAAGTGCGGCACATCATGCGGGAAGTGCTGGTTGTGCCTGAAACCAAACCGCTGCCCGACCTGCTGATTGAATTCAAGACCCGCAAGCGCCATTTGGCTGTCGTGGTCGACGAATTTGGCTCGACCGCCGGAGTGGTGACCGTAGAAGATGTCCTCGAGCAACTTGTGGGCGAGATCGAAGACGAGTTCGATATCAGTGAACCGTCTTTTGCGCCGGGGGCCGCTTCCATGATCTTGGACGGCTCGGTCAATATCCGCGATTTGGAGTCGCAATACCACATCCTGCTACCGCGCGATGAAGGATTTGAAACCCTGGGTGGATTCGTGCTCTCGCGGCTGCAGAAAATTCCCGTCGTCGGCGACAGCTTTGAATATGAGGGTCGCCGCTACTCCGTCGCCACCATGGATGGCCTGCGGGTGGAGAGCGTGAAAATCGAAACCGCGCAGACGCAGATGCAATCCCAACCTTCCTCGGCAAGCCAGAGCGTGGCCCGCTGATGCTGCGCTACATTTTCTCCCGCCTGCTCTACATGCTGCCGGTCGTGTGGCTGGTAGTGTCGGTGGTCTTTCTGCTGATCCATCTGGTGCCGGGCGATCCCATCCAGCAGATGCTGGGCGAAGGCGCTGCTGCCACCGACATCGCTGCCGCCCGTCACGCTTACGGTCTCGACGTGCCCCTCAGCAAGCAGTACGTGAATTACTGGCGCGGTATCGTGCATGGAGACATGGGGAAGTCGCTGCGGCTGAATCAACGGTGGGCCATATCATTGCCGATGCCTATCCGTACACGATGGAGCTCACGCTGGCTGCGCTGATCGTTGCTCTGGCGCTGTCGATTCCGGCTGGAGTGCGCTCAGCCCTGCGGCGAAATCGTTGGGATGATCGTACGCTCAGCTTTGTCTCGCTGCTGGGACTGTCGTTTCCGAACTTCGCGCTGGGGCCGATCCTGATTTTGTTTTTCGCAATTGAGTTGGGATGGCTGCCGGTGTCGGGCGCAGGTCGGCCCGGCTCACCTGATCCTGCCCGCCATCACGATGGGTGGAGCGCTGGCGGCGATCCTTACCCGCATGGTCCGCACCTCAATGCTGGAGGAGCTTGGGCAGGACTACATCCGCACCGCGCGTGCCAAAGGTTTGCCAGAGCAGCACTGTGGTCTACCGGCACGCGCTGCGGAACGCGATGATCCCGATTCTTACGGTGGTCGGCTTGCAATTCGGAGCGCTGCTGGCAGGAGCGATCGTGACCGAGACGATTTTTTCCTGGCCCGGCATCGGTCGGCTGACCATCACTGCCATTTCCAATCGCGACTATTACCTGGTGCAGGGCTGCATCCTGATGATCGGGTTGACGTACGTGCTGGTGAATTTCCTGACCGACATGCTCTACTCGGCATTCAATCCCCGGATTCGGCAGTGAGGCTGGTGTCGCTGAAGGGTCGGTTCGAATTTGGGCTCCGTCCCGCGGGGGGGACGACTCCGCTTAGCCCAGGACGATGTCCTGGATAGGCGTTCTCCTCGAGACTCGCCCCAGCAGTGACGTCTTAAGTGATGCCTGCACTTGATTTTTTTCATCCAGCGGTTTCCAATCGGGAAACAACAGCATCTCTTCTTACATACGGAGGGCGGAATGAAACTCCTGGATGCGCTTCGCCAGGCAGAGCAGCAAGGCAAGAACCGGGTACGCCGCGGCGCAGAAAAGCTGCACAACGTTGAGACGGCCATTCGCCGCAAAGTGCAAGGCCACCTGTCCGCCCCCGGCTCAATGTATCCCGACCCTGAACAGGAACGCGAGAACCCTCCTGCGTCCAAAAGCCGCACGGGAATTGTTTCTGTAAACGGCCGGGATATTGGCGAGATGCGCTGCACCGGCGGACGCCAACCGTCCTGAGTCTCACCTGGGCCGGTAGGGAAGCGGCCTTCCATCCACAATCGCTTCTGGATTTAGCCTGACCAGAGCATTGGCCACGTCGTCGCCTGCCAGTCTCACAGCCACAGCCCGAGCCTCAGACATGATCGGTCTGCGATGAACCGGGTCATGCGCGTCGCTGGCAATGACGTGAACGGCCCGCCGTTGCAACAGCCACTCCGCCATCTTCTTGATTTCGGTCCCCACGACCCGGTTATGGCATTGGCCGTTACCTGTACCAAGCATCCTTGTTCGACCAGATCGAGCACCATCTCCGGCTTCTTCAGCAGCGGTTGATTGCGCTCCGGATGCGTGATGATCGGCACCATGCCGTAGCTCAGGAGCGACAGGATGTCATCTTTCACACTGGCCGGAATGCCGCGGTCGTGGAACTCGATCAATAGATACTGCGTGTCGCCAATGGTGTAGCGGCGAGGATGCTCGAGAGCGTCGGCAATGTTCTCGCGGGAGAAATGAAAGTCACAGCCCAGGCTGAAGGCTAGCTGCCCGTCCGCGGAATCGTGCAGCTGACCCAGCATGTCGGTGAAGCGCTCGCGGTTGTAGGCGTACACATCGTTACTATGCGGTGTGGCTACAATGTGCGTGATGCCGTCCGCGATGGCAATGCGGCACATCTCGGCCGTCATCTCCCAGGACTTCGAGCCGTCATCGATCCCGGGCAGGATGTGGGTATGAATGTCGACCATGTGGCTTGCGGGTAGCTTTGAAAGGGCGCGGCTTTAGCCGTGCCGACGAGTGGTCCATTGTTATGGTCCAGGCGAGGCGGCCTCCAGACCGACGAGCCCGGCTATTGATAACGCTGCTTCATGAAGTCGGAGATCGCCTCATACGCTTCGCTCAATACCGGCTCGGGCGGCAGGAACACGATGCGAATATGCCGCGTGCCCGTCTTCTCGCCGAAGCCCGAGCCATGCACGACCAGGACATGCTTCTGCTTCAGCAGGTCGGTCACGAAGGTCAAATCGTCTTCGGGAATCTCCAGCGATGGATGCGCATAGAATGCTCCCTTCGGCGCGACCAGCTTCACATGTGGCGTGCGCTTCGCCCAGTCGACGGTCATCTCGGCACGGCGTTTCAGCTTACGCAGCATCTGCTCCAGATGATCCTGCGGCCCCTCCAGCGCCGGTTTGATGGCGTGCTGAAATGGATGCGGCGCCGACAGGCGCGCGCGCAGCAGGCGATGCACGGCTTCCATGTACGGCCGAACGGTCTCGCGCGGTCCGGTAGCGATGGCCCATCCGATGCGCCAGCCCGGCACCAGATAGGACTTCGACAGTCCGTTGAAGGTAACGATGGGCACATCGGCCGCCAGCGTTGCGACCGAGACGTGCTTCTCCTTCGGATCGAAGATCAGTTTGTCGTAGATTTCGTCGGCAAAGACAATGAGGTTGTGGCGGCGAGCGAGTTCCAGAATCCTCTCCAGCGTGGGCTTCGAGTACACGGCGCCCGTTGGATTATTGGGTGTGATCAGTAGGATGGCGCGGGTGCGCGAGTTGATCTTGCGCTCCATGTCCGCGACATCGGGCTCCCACTCATTGTCCTCGTCGAGTTCGTAGGCATTGGCAGGGCAGTCCAGCTTCGCCATGATGGCGCCGTACAGCGGATACTCTGGGCTGGGCGTCAGCACGTTGTCGCCGGGATTCAGCAGCGCGGTCAGGCAAGTGTCGATGACTTCTCCACTGCCGATGCCGACGAAGATGCTCTGGATCTCGCGAAAGCCGTCGCGCTCGGCCTGATGTCGAATGGCCTCAACTGCCGGCTTGATCCCGAGCGATTCGGCGTAGCCATTGTGGCCGTCGACCATGGCCTTCAGCACCGCTTCGATCATGTGCGGCGGGGTGTGGAAGTCGAATTTGCAAGGGTCGCCGATGTTGAGATAGAGAATCTCGTGACCCTCGCGCGCGACCTCGTCGGCGGCAACCGCCAGATCGCGAATGGCGTAGCGCACGTTCATCATGCGGCTGGCGGCCATCACTTCCGCAACAGCTTTCGTTACCATAAGAGCTTTCCTTGAGGGCGGAGCTTGAGGAACTCTCTATTATGAACTAGTTACCTGCCGGTCTGCACTGCTGTATTTTCTTGCATCGAGGGATGCAATCGCGCCATGATCCCGACACAGAATTTGCGCGCCGGCTTCGTCCCTTCGAGAGGGGAAATTGAATGCCTAATTCTGCGGTCCTTGACGTCGCCATTGGAATTGCCTTCGTCTACTTGTTCCTCAGCCTGATCTGCTCCGTAGTGAACGAAGGCATTGCTTCCATGTTTTCGCTGCGCTCAAAGAATTTGGTGGCGGGTATTGACAGCCTCTTCTCGGGAACCAAGATGGCCGACGGGAAAGACCTGGTGGGAGCCATCTACGCCCACGGGTTGATCCGTGGACTCTACAAGGAACCCGCGAAGCTGGATCCGAAACAGGCCGCGGAACTGAATGTAGCCACGGTGCGCGGGCAGATTTGGTCGCATGTTCCGGTGCTGAAGATCGTCGACAAATGGTTCAACGTAAACTTGCCGGCCTATATTCCTGCGGCCACGTTCTCCACCGCACTGATAGATGTGATTTCGCCGCCCGATCCAAGCCGGGCCCGCAATCTCGACGACGTGCGCCGGGCCATTGATAACCTTCCTCCCAGTCCTACGCGGCAAGCCTTGATGAGCCTTGTCGCAGACACACAAAAAGATCTCGACGAATTTCAGTTGAAGGTCGAGGGCTGGTTCAACGACTCGATGGACCGCGCCTCCGGTTGGTACAAGAAGCGGGCGCAGAACATTCTGCTCGCCATTGCGCTGGTGGTAACTGTGCTGCTGAACGTCGACACTATCAACCTGGCGCAGTCGCTGTGGACCAATCCGATGGCGCGGCAGGCCACTGAACAACTGGCGCAGCAGTACGTCGACGCGAATAAAAGCGGCTTGAAGCCTTCGCCGGTGTCCTCAGATTCCACGCAGGCTCTGGCCAATCTCTCGAGCCAGGCCAGGCAGATCACGGACTGGACACAGCAGTTGCCGTTTCCCTTCGGCTGGCATGAAAAGCCTCCCATGCAGCCGCTCTTCTGGCTGGAAACGCTGACCGGCTGGCTAATTACAACGCTGGCGCTGTCGCTGGGTGCGCCGTTCTGGTTCGACACGCTGAATAAGTTCATGGTGGTGCGCTCGACCGTGAAGCCGAAAGAGAAGAGCACCGTCGAGCCGAGCAAGGACTCGTAGGATGGCTTGTCTTAGACGCTGGCCTTCAGGCGAACGCTCCTGGCACATCGAATACTTAGAAGATGTTTTGGCACATCAACGCTGATGCGACCGGATGGTTTCCACTCGGTCTGCTCGCGACGCGAAGAGTTGGATCCTGCGATGCTTCCGTCTCGCGGTCGCGGGACGGGAGTGTGGTTTGATCGAAACAGTGATTCGAGCGAACAAAGGAGCGGGTGCCCCACCCTTCTCGCCCGATTCTGGCGAGAAGGTGGGATTCCGCCGAACGTCTACTCTGGCCGGTCGATCTGCGCGCGCTGCAGCGTGTCGGAATAATCGATGTAGACCGACTTCCACTCGGTGTAGAAATCAATCGCGCCGATACCGCCTTCGCGGTGACCGTTGCCCGTAGCTTTCGTGCCGCCGAAGGGCAGGTGAACCTCGGCGCCGATGGTCGGCGCGTTGATATAGGTGATGCCTGCATACAGGTCGCGCATCGCCGTGAAGGCCTTGTTTACGTCCTTGGTGTAGATCGACGAGGACAAGCCGTACTCGATGTCGTTGGCGATATCGATAGCGTTCTCCAGACCGTCACATGGGATGATCGAGACCACCGGTCCGAAGATCTCTTCCTGCGCGATGCGCATCCTGCGGTCGACATCGGCGAACACCGTGGGCGCAACAAACCACCCGTGCGCGTACTGCTCGCCTTCCAGACGATGGCCGCCGCACAGCATTTTGGCGCCTTCGTCCTTGCCGATCTTGATGTACTTCAGATCGGTTTCCATCTGCGAGGAGTTCACGGCCGGGCCCATGTCGACGCTTTCGTCGAGCCCGTTGCCGACCTTCAGCTTATTGGCGCGGGAAACCAGTTCATCGACAAATTTCTTGTACACGCCCTTCTGCACGATGATGCGGCTGGTGGCGGTGCAGCGCTGTCCGGTGGTACCGAACGCTCCCCACAGCGCGCCCTCGAGCGCCAGTTCGAGGTTGGCGTCGTCGAGCACGATCATCGGATTCTTGCCGCCCAGCTCCAGCGAACAGTGCTTGAACGACTTCGCTGCTTCCTGTCCGACAATCCGGCCAACCGCGGTCGATCCCGTCAGCGAGACAGCGCGGACATCAGCGTGCTCGACCATCGGTGTGCCGACCTCGCCGCCAAAGCCGGTAACAATGTTCACAACCCCGGCGGGAATGCCGCCGTCGGTAAGCGCCTGCACGAAGTTCAGCGTCGACAACGGGGTATCCTGCGCCGGCTTGATCACGGCGGTGTTGCCGGCAACCAGGGCGGGGAAGAGCTTCCACGACGGAATCGCCATGGGGAAGTTCCAGGGCGTGATCATGGCGCAGACGCCCAGCGGCTGACGTACGGCCATCGCGAACTTGTTGGGCAGCTCGGACGGTACGGTCGGCCCGAAGAGGCGGCGGCCTTCGCCGGCGGTGTAGTAGCCGCAATCGATGGCTTCCTGCACGTCGCCGCGGGTCTCCTTGATGACCTTGCCCATCTCGCGGGTCATCAGCTGGGCGTAGTCTTCTTTGCGCTGCATCAGGATCTCGGAGGCCTTGTACAGCATCTCGGCACGGCGGGGGGCGGGTACCAGGCGCCACTTCTTGTAGGCCTGTTTGGCCGCTTCGATGGCTATGTCGACATCCCGCTTATCGGATTTTTGAAAGACGCCGACGACTTCGCGGGTGTCGGCCGGGTTCAGATTCTCGAAGGTGTGGCCGGTCTTGCTCTCCACCCACTCGCCATTGATGAAGTTCTTACAGGTCTTGGGCTGAGCTCCGGTGTGGACGCTCGCGGCCTTCTGTTCCATGGTCGCCATAAATGAATGCCTCCTGCAGCAATGTCCAAACCTTTAATGTTATCCGGAGGGGCAAAGGTTGTCACGTTCGGGGCTGTCGACCGTCGGCTTTCGGCTATCGGTCGACCAGTGGTTCGGTGCGACTGGAAGGGTCGTTTGGCTAGAACGATGCCTTACCGTTTGTCAGTTTGGCGATGCGCTGAATCCAAAGCAGATGTGTCGAATCCGTTACATATCGTCCCGACAGGCCTCCAGATGGTTCTATAGTTGGAAGAGTCGACGAAACACCGCTGAACTGGAACGAGAGGTTTTATGCGTAAGTTATTGATTTTGTCCTTTATTCTGATCGCTGCTGCAATCGTTGTTCCTCGCCTGACTCGAGCGGCATCTGTTCCCGCGGTCGGTACCGCAGCGCCCGACTTCACGCTCAACTCGCAGGAAGGCACGCCGATCAGCCTGTCGCAATATCGCGGCAAATGGGTGGTGTTGTATTTCTACCCCAAGGACATGACCACCGGCTGCACCATCGAGGCGCACAACTTCCAGCGCGACCAGGCGAAGTACGACGCAGCCAATGCAGTCGTGCTCGGCGTCAGCGTGCAGGACGTCAAGTCGCATCAGCAGTTCTGCACCAAGGACGGCCTGACCTTCAAACTGCTCGCCGATCCCGATGACAAGGTTACCGAGGAGTACGGCTCGCTGAAGAACTACGGCATTGCCAAACTGGCTGCACGGCACACCTTCCTAATTGATCCGCAAGGAAAGATCGTGAAGGAGTGGATGGATGTCGATCCCAACGGGCACAGCGAGGAGGTGCTGGCCGAGTTGGCGACTGTGGAGAAAAAATGAAAATGGATGACGGTAGAGGTCCTTCGACTGCACGTCCGCGCGGCGCAAAAGAGCGGCGGAAATGCAACGGCGCGGACGCTTCGCTCAGGATGACAACCTTGATGGGTCACGCCAGTATTTTGAACTAGTCCGCTCCGGCGCTGGCGCGCTCCACCTTGCTGAACTTGCGCGGGCGCGGCTCTCCGTTCAGACTGCGGTCTTCCATCCAACTGTCCAGGATGCTCTTCTTGAACTTCCAGCGATTGCCGAGTTTGAACGCCGGGATGATCTCTTCGGAGACGTACTTGTAGAGGGTGTCGGCGGAAATTCCCAGGTACTGTGACGCCTGGCGGATATTCATCACTTCGCGCGCATCGGCCATGCTGACTCCTTCGGGGCTTACGGCGGGGGCATGCTGCGAGTGGGATTTCGCTCCCGCGAGGCCGAACGGCGCGTTCGCTGGAGAACCCGACCGGGCCTGCGAGTTTCGCTTACGGCGTCGGCTCACATTACTGTCGGTGGTGATAGCAGGGTCCCTCATTTCGCGAAAACCAGCCCGTCGGAATTCTTCCAGCTCTGCTACGGATTCTGCTGAATAAACGCCATCGGCAGGAACTCCGAAATTACGCAGAGATGTAAGGAGTCCGAACGAAGGTAATTGTAGGGGCCGGTGGGGCGCGTCGGCTACATGCTTCCTGTTGACCCGCGCGATACCGAGTACTTAGAAGATCAATGAAAAAATCCAGAACCTGCTTGCCCGTTCTGCGGCGCTCGTGCGTACACGGTGCAACCTTGGACGCCAGCTCTCATCTCATCGTAAGAATTCTTTTGCGGCGTTCATGTAGGATGATCTCGACTGGCAGGAGGAGTCGTGGTCTGTAGCGCTTGTCAATATGAGAATCAGGCCGGCATGCGTTTCTGTGGCATGTGCGGCACGCCTTTGCCGCATCGCCCGCTCACCACACCGGGCGCGCAAAGTACGCTGAACTATACCCGCGTGCCCATGGAAACGAACTCCACTGAGCATGAGACAAGTTCCGGCTCGGCTTCCACCACGCAGGCCGGTGCGCAACCGATCCCTTCCGGCAATGGGAGTGGCACCACTGCGAGCGCTTCGTACCTTAGGGCGGAAACGTCGACGCAGCATTCGGCTCCAGCGTTAGAAGTGCCGCCGGCTAAGGAGCTGGTGCCCGATATCTCGCTCGACGAATATGTGCAGCGCTTCCGCTATGATCCGCCCAGCGATCCTGCGGAAGTGACCATGCGCGGCGATGCCGCCCCCGCCGTAGAATCGCATGAGCCCGCGACTACTGCCGTCGGCGGCCAGACCTTGGCCGAAGAAGTGGCTTCAGACAGCCCGATGGGGAAGCAGCCGATCGACGCTGATGAAATTGCCTTTCGAGCCAAAGTTGAAGCGGCTCTGCACAGCCGGCCGCCGGCAGCTCCGGTTGAGAGGGAGCCAGCGCCCAAGATTGCGCCTGAGCCCAGGATCGTTGCGCCCGCGGTGCAGCCTCCGGCCGACAGTGTGGCCAGCCGGCTAGGTCTGGAGCCTGAAACTCCGGCGGAGGAGCGCGTCCCGCGGCCGCGCTTTCTCGACATCAACGAGCCCGCCAAAGAGCGCCGACCGGCTTCAAGCTCGGGCGCCTCCAGCATTGTGGGTCCGTCATTTTTGGGGTTAAGCGATGCTCCTCTGATCGCCGCTGAGGGAGTTTCGCCCGAAGTTGGCGAGGACGATGTAGCCCGCCGCAGTCATTGGCGCGGTTGGGTAGCCGTTGCCATCATCTTGATATTTGCTGTGCTTGGCATTATTCAATGGCGGTCGCAGGCGTCGCAATCCGGCACTGGACCGTTGCAGATCATCAAGGCCAAGCTCGATAGCTGGCGTCACGGATCGGAGAAGCCGGCCGGCGCCGATCAGAGCGCAGCGACGACGTCTTCTTCCACCGGTGCGAACGCTCAGCCGGAGACGCAGACCGCGCAGCAGTCCACGCTGCAAGTGCCGGCTCCATCAACCACAACGCCCGCACCTGCAACGACTCCATCTCCGACCAGCACCACGACCTCGCAGGCGAACGGCTCGCCTTCGCCGACGATGCAACCGGCCCAGGCTGCGCCCAAACCCACGGCTTCGGCGAACACGCAAAGTCCTCCGACTATCAGCAACTCGGCGTCAGCGGCTTCAACTGAGAAGCCATCGTCGGCTCAGCCGAGTGCAGCTTCCGGCGAAACCGCGAACCCGAGTTCTCAGCCAGCACCGACTGCAGCAGACAACAGCGCCGGGAAGCCTGCCCCTCGGACAGTTAAGGCCGACAATCAAGCCGCGTCCGGTGCAGGCGCCCCAGGCGCCGATGAGATGTTGAAGGCGAAGAATGCCAGCGACTCTGCCGCTGCAGCAGCGTGGTTGTGGAAAGCCACGGCTAAGGGGAATCCGGAAGCGCCGGTGCAACTGGCCGACATGTACATCAAGGGCAACGGTGTGCCGCGCAGCTGCGAACAGGCAGTGGTGCTGCTGAAGACTGCGGCGGAAAAAGAGAACGCGCTGGCTCGCAACCGTCTGGCATCAATGTATGCGACCGGCAACTGCGTGCCGCGTAATCGCGTGGAGGCCTATCGCTGGCTGAGCGCCGCGCTGGCGGCGAATCCCAATAGCCAGTGGGCACAGCAGAATCGCGATCTGATCTGGAATCAGATGACACCCGACGAGCAGGCGGCCGCCCAGAAGTATCGGTAGCACCATTGTCACTGTGATCCCGAGCGTAAGCCTCTAATGAAATTGTCATCCCGAGTATGAAATTGCCATCCCCAAATATGAAATTGCCATCCCGAGCGTAGTCGAGGGATCTGCGGTTTGCCGGCGGAGGAAGAGTTTATACCGCGCGACAAACCGCAGGTCCCTCCACTGCGCGTTCGCCCGCCGCGGAAGACGCGGCGGAAATGGCGAAGGCGCGAACGCTCCGGTCGGGATGACAATCCTATGGCAGGGAAGCAAACTGCGCGGGTTAGCTTTCGGGTTTACCCCGCGAAGGCCTTCGCCAGAAACCTTGAGATGTGCCAGGCGTCCATGTACTTGTACGGCGTCTCGCCTAGCGAATAGTGTCCGCAGGGCAGCGCCTTGATCGTCGTGTCCAACCCGCGCCGCAGGAACTCGCCTGCAGTTTGCACAGAGAATTCCGGCAGGAACGTCAGGTCATACCGGCCATAGATCATCAAGGTCTTCTTCGGCCAGCGCTCGAATTTGTTGAAGTACACGATTGGGCTGATGCACATCCACACCCGACGCAGTTCTTCCTGGGTGATGACGGCTTCGATTCCTTCGCGGATGTGCCGCGTCGATTGCCCCGTCCACACCACATCGCCGAACGCCGTTGACGCGTGGTTGAAGACATTCACCTGGATACGCGGATCATGCGCGCTCGCCAGAAATGCGTGGCAGGAACCCAGGCTGGTGCCGACGATTCCCAGCTTGCTGTAACCGCGCTGCTCCAGCCAGTCCATGCAGGAGCGGATGTCGACGACCGCCTGTCGAGTAGCATCAATCGTGCGTGCCACATTGGCAGACACGGCATAATCGGCGCGCGTGAAGCCTGCCGGACGGCGGATATCGTGATACGGCATGCTCAGCCGCAGGGCGGCGATACCGAGCATGTTGAAAATGCGGCAGAGTGCGTTCTGACTGACCCCGTCAGCGTTCCACTGTGGCAGCAGCACTACCGCGCGATGTCCCTTGGCCGGGAACCAGCGCGCGTTGACCAGATTGTTCTCCGGGAAGGGCGACGATACCGCCGAGGTGAAGCGCAGAAACTTTCCCCACTCGTCCTTAGGCTGCTTCTTGGGAGGCTCACTGCCGGTGTGGAAGAGCTCAACCTTGCGATGCTCGATGCGGAAGTCCGTGGGCTTGTCATAGGCGAAGAACGTGTCGCTGTCGGCCGCCAGGTGATCGTTCACCGCCGACATATAGTCGACCATGGCGTCATGGTCCTGGTCCGGCGGTACAGTGTAGCGATCGACGCCGGGCCAGTTGCGCGTCCAATCCAATCCCCATTCAAAAGGACGCACCACGCGATTGTTGTCGCGCGAGGTCATGCGGGCTTCCCAGTTGTGCATCCAGCGGCGGTAGTGTTCGCGCATCTACTACGATGGTAACGCACCAAAGTGGGCAGCAAGCAGCGGAACCCGCCTAACCTCGCTGTTTTCAGGTTGAATGGCGACGAGGGCCATCTGATCGGGAACCTCTCCCGATCAGCTCAGGCGCTAATTGAGGGGGGCAGCTCCGAGCGAACTGTCGGGCAGGGAGGTATGCGGGTGACAGGGCGTTTGCGTTAGTGGGGGCGCACGTCCAGCGAACAGGTTGGTGTGGCGGCTTTGTCGATGTCGTCCTTGCGCTTGGTAAGTTGCTGGTACCAGTCGAGGAGAGGCTTCATGGCTAGCGTTTTGTAGATGCTGGTCTTTCCTCCGCGGAAGGATAGCTCATAAGATCCGCGAGAAGAGTTAGCAAAGGCGAGTAGCTGTTGGTGGTCGCCGCGGCTGATGGATATCCGCCAGACCTCTCCTCCTGACACACCTTCCTTACGTGATGCTGGCCGGGACAGCGACACGACCGCCGGGTCATTCAGTATTTCTGTGAGCTGCGTGCTCTCTTCGGAAGTGAGCGTGCCCAGGTGAATTTTGGTTGGGCCGGGATGCCCTGCGTCGACGGGCGTGTGCTCGAAGCGGTAGGAACCGTCGGTCTGCACTTCGACGCAATCGCTTGATTCGGTTGCTGGCGAGGCTGCCCAGGAGCGCTCGATCAGGAGAAGTTGGTTCTGCGCATGCGCCAGCCCAACGAAAAGCAGAACAAACGCTGCGGTAAATCGCATGGCGCGATGACTCATTTCGTGGAATTGCGAACAAGGCGTTGAGGTCGAATGCCGATTCCGTGAAAGTCACAAAGACCCACTCAAGCTAAAACCCGCTTGAGTGGGGCACCCGGCCTCCCCGTTCCCTTAGCCGCCGTAGTCGCTGTCCATCGCCAGATTCTCAAAGCGCGTGAAGCGCTTGATAAACGCCATCTTGATGGTGTCGATGGGGCCGTTGCGCTGTTTGGCGATGATGATCTCGGCCATGCCGTCTAGGTCGGGATCGTCTTTCTTGTAGACCTCTTCGCGGAAGATGAACGCCACCAGGTCGGCGTCCTGCTCGATCGATCCCGATTCGCGCAGGTCCGACAGTTGCGGACGATGATCGCCGCCGCGACTCTCCGGTGCGCGGCTGAGCTGTGACAACGCAACCACCGGTACGCGCAATTCCTTCGCCAAGGCTTTCAATCCGCGCGAAATCGCCGACACTTCCTGCGTGCGGTTCTCGAAGCGCTTGCCCCCAATCGGCACCGCCGACATCAGTTGCAGGTAGTCGACGATGATTAGATCCAGCCCTTCCTGCTGCCGCAGGCGGCGGGCCTTGGCGCGCATCTCGCTTACCGAAATGCCCGGCGTATCGTCGATGAACAGCTTGGCCTGCATCAGCTGCTCCATGGCGTGCGTCAGTTTACGCATGTCGTCTTTGGTCAGGAAGCCCTGACGTAAATTCTTGGAATCGACCTGCGCGCAGGAGGCGAGCATGCGCATAAGCAGAGCTTCACGCGACATTTCCAGCGAGAAGACCCCGACCACTTTACCGTCGAGAACGGCCGCATTCTCGGCGATGTTCATGGCGAAAGCAGTCTTGCCCATCGAAGGCCTCGCCGCCAGGATGATCAGATCCGACGGTTGAAAGCCGCTTGTCAGCTTGTCGAGCAGTGAATAGTGCGTCGCCAGGCCGGTGATCTCCTGGCCGCGGGCGTATAACTCCTCCAGCGATCCGAATGAGGATTTGACGATGTCGGGAATATTGAGAAAGCCTTGCCCAATGCGGTTCTCGGAGAGCTGAAAGATTGCCTGCTCTGCTCGCCCCAGCACTTCTTCGGCTTCGTCCGTGTGCTCGATGGCCTCGGCGATAGCGTTCTGCGCCACGTTGATCAATCCGCGCAGCAGCGCCTTGTTGCGGACGATGCGAACGTAATGCTCGATACTCGGCCGCTCGGGAACACCGTCGATCAGCGACGAGAGATAGGCCACGCCGCCGATGGACTCAACCTCCTTGCGCCGGTCGAGCTCTTCCATCAGCGTGATCATGTCGACCGGCCGGCCGCTCTCTTGCAGATCACGCATGCGCAAATAAATGCGACGATGCGCGTCGAGCGAGAAGTCGTCGCCCGAGAGATGTTCGGCAGCCTGATCGTAGAGCGAGTTGTCGAGCAGGATAGCGGCAAGAATCGCCCGCTCCGCTTCCATGCTGACCGGAAGCCCGCGCTCGAGACTGTAGTCGGTGATGGCCATCCCTGTTCACTAATTTAACGCAGCTCGAGGAGATACAGCCGATCCAAGTTAATGGAGCCACGGTGTCCTAATAGATTCCTGAGAAAAACCTGTGGGAATGGAGGTCCATTTACTTTCATGCATTTTGAGCTGCCTGGGCTACTCGCTGGCCAACGTTGGAGGTGAGGAATGCCCTTACCGATTGTCATCCCGACCAAGGGCTTCAGCCCGCGTGGAGGGATCTGGGGTTGCCGGCGCAACGAAGCAATTGCCAGTGCGACGAACCGCAGGTCCCTCCACCCCGCGTTCGCCGATCCGCAAAATCGGCGGATCGAAGAGACGGCGCGAACGCTCCGGTCGGGATGACAACTTGTTGAGGGGATGAGCCAAAAGCCAAATCACATCGCAGCTCGTAGCGGAAGGTCGTCAGTCTCTGGCGAAGAGCGAACAGCGAACCGCGAATCACGGCCTTCAAAACAATGCGACCCGAGGCCAGCCACCTCGGGTCGCGAGAGGTACGGCTGCACGTCTTACGACGTAACGCGTGGCTTCCTTCGCTCAGCCCAGAGCAATGGCGTTGAACACCGGCGTGCTGCGCAGAGATGCGCTCGTAACGGTACGGACCAGGAGGAACGCTATCGGGCTCTTACGGCCCGAGGTAGTCCGCACAAAGCCACGCAAGGCCCAAACTGCCTAATCAGTCATGACGTCCAACATGCGGCAAGCTCCAATACGCAGCAAACCGCCGCGCCTGGAACGAGACCAGAACCAAAATCAAGCTAGCCCTGATCGCCTCTCATCGCCGAACGGACTTCATTAACCGGGAAGCGGCACGCCAACAGCTGTGCCTCGACTGCGTGAAAGGATGCACTAAAGTCCTGGAACTCTCAAGGAGAAAAATTTCGATTCTGTGTATTTCATGTGCGCACCGCACTTTTGCTGTGCAAATCTATTCCGTTTTAGCGGATTCTTGCTGCCCCGGGGTTGGCGAATTGCACAACGGTTAACGACTTTATTACTACCGCCGCCTCACGCTTCCGGTTATGCTCCGGAGTATGGCGGTTTCAGTAACGGTGTTGGCTAGTGGGAGCAAAGGGAATTGCACTCTTGTCTCCAGCTCCACCACCCGTTTGCTGATCGATGCCGGCATCTCCTGCCGTGAAGTCTTGCGGCGCCTGCAGCGGTGCTGCGAAGATCCGTGCTCGATCGACGCCATTCTGATAACCCACGAACACTCCGATCACATTGCCGGTATTCGCGTGCTGGCGCGCAAGCTGAAGATCCCGGTCTACATCACGGCGGCGACCTATCAGGCTTACCAGCGGTCTGTGCGTGATGCCAACGGTCATCGCGTGTCGCTCGATCGCCGCGAGCACTTCAGCTCCGGCATGCGCTTCCAGATCGGTGACATCTCGGTCACGCCATTCACCATTCCACACGATGCTGTCGATCCCGTAGGCTTCACGTTTTCCGCCGACGGCATCAAGGTCGGCGTCTGCACCGACCTGGGTTACATGCCGCCCAACGTTCGCGATCATCTGCGCCGATGCCATGTGCTGATGATCGAATCCAACCACGACCTCGAACTCTTGCGCGGCGGCCCTTACCCGTGGAGTGTGAAGCAACGGGTGATGAGTAACGTCGGTCATCTGTCCAATGACGCGCTCGCGAATTTCCTTACAACCGACTATGATGGAGGGGCAGAGTTCCTCATCCTGGCGCATCTTTCGGAGCAAAATAATCATCCAGAGATAGCGCGCATGACGGCGGAACGTGCCTTGGGTGGACAACGCAGCCTGTTCTTACAGAGCCGGCTGATGCTGGCGGCCCAGCACGAACCCCTCGCGGCGGTTCGACTGTAACAAGGCGCCTTACCCGTCCACCTCCCAGGGGCGCAAGGCGTTCAGTTTTCATCAATGGCAAAATGTACTGACCCCGTCATTGGCAAGATCCTGGCCGGATGGCGTTACGACATCTCCGGTCTGGCTCCTGAAATGCGCGAAGACTACGAAGCGCATCTGGCGGAGTGTGCCTTCTGCCACTCGCGGCAAACACTTCACCGCGGCATCGATATTGGCTTGTGGGTGCTGGCGTCGGCGTCGATGTTCGTGTTCTTCCTCGCCTACGGCGTGATCCGCTACTTCCATCCCAGCCACGCCTTCTGGCTTGAAGTCGGCGCGCTCGGCGGATTTCTGCTCTCTATGCTGCTCTGGCTGCTGGTCGCCGTGGCTACTCCCGCTCCGCTGGTGGTAAAAGATGTCGCCATGTTAGGAGCGCGCGTCGGCCTGGAGAAGCTGCCGGAAGAGATTCGCGATCGCATTCCGGAGGATCTGAGGTTGAAGATCTCGGGGCAGAGTTAGAAGCGGCTGCAGTTAGCACTTGGCATTCTGGCTTGTTTCAGACTGGCTTCGGGATATCCTCCAGGTTTATTGCTGATTCCCTCGGACTCACAGCCCCTTCCCACCTCTGGTGTCATCTGGGTGTCATCCTGAGCGCAGCGTCCGCTCGGTTTTCCGATCCGCTGGTTCTCCGGATCAGGCGGACGCGGAGTCGAAGGACCGCTAGCCCTCGCTAATTTCGCGGCTGTTGCCTGGAGTGACGACCACGATCAGGCTTCTGCGGCTAGTTTAGATCCACCCCACTTTATAATCTGGCCATGCCCACACTGATCGCGCAACCCACCCGCATCACTGCAGCCGGCAATAAACCAAAGCTCATCGATGAGTACGTTGGCCGCGTCAACTCGAAAGATTCAGCCGTGAGCGTGGCCCACATGCGCAGCCCGCAGGGCTGGATCGAGCCAGGCCAGAAGCCGGAGTTCGACGAATTCACGGTCGTGCTACGAGGCGTGCTACGCGTGAAGTCCAACGGCGGCGAGTTGGAGGTGCAGGCCGGACAGGCCGTCATAGCCCACGCCGGCGAGTGGGTGCAGTATTCCACGCCCAATCCTGAGGGCGCTGAGTACATTGCCGTCTGCCTGCCCGCCTTCTCCATGGACACGGTGCACCGCGATGAGTAGCGACGGCTCGGTTCGCTTCGCACGCTGGGTGTTCCTGCTTGCCGGAATCGTCGGCCTGATCGAGATTGTTCCGCTGTACTTCATGGAAAGCATGATCGGCCGCATGCAGCCTCCTGCCATCACCCATCCCGGCTTCTACTATGGCTTCGTTGGTGTGGCGCTCGCCTGGCAGATTGCGTTTCTGATCATCGCGCGCGATCCGGTGCGGTATCAGCCGCTGATGCCCGCGCTCTTTCTCGAGAAGCTGCCATATCCCATCGCGGTGTTCACCCTGTTCATGCAAGGCCGTGAGCCCGCTCAAAACCTGGGAACCGCGATGCTTGATCTCGTCTGGTTTGTATTGTTCGTGGTGGTGTGGCGAAAATTGAAATAGCCACTTTGGGCAAAACGCCGGGTGTCCCGTGCATTCGCGGTTTTCAAATGGGGGGGGAGGCGATCTGTCGATCTGACCAAAGAAGTGTTGTTTCTCACGGAGGCATTGATGAAGCATGCGGTGTTGGGAGTAGGTGCGATCGGCGGTCTGATGGGTGTCGCTTTGGAGAGTATCGGCGAGCAGGTTATGCTCGTCGTGCGCTCCGAGAAATTGCCGGGCTATCCTCGGCAGCTGACGCTCCAGCAGCCGACCCGAACTATCTCAGCCACGGCGCGCCCGGTGTCCAAGCTGACAGAGCCGGTCGACGTCCTGTGGATTGCAACCAAGACTTATCAGCTGCAGGCCGTGCTCGCCAGCGTGGAGGCCATCCCGGGGATGGTCGTGCCTTTGTTGAACGGCGTCGACCACGTTGCGGTGCTGCGGTCGCATTTCGGCGATGAACGTGTCGTCCCGGCAACCATCGCCGTAGGAGCGGACCGTACGGATGATGGACATTTTGTACAGGGCTCTCCGGTCCGCCTCAACGTCGCCGGCAGCGGCGAGAAGTTGCTGGGTGGGGTGCTCGGACGCTTGCAGGAGCATATGGGCTTCCTCTGCGGCTTCGAGCAGAATGAACAGACTCTGCTTTGGACCAAGCTCTGCTTTCTGGCTCCATTCGCTTTGGTAACCACCGCTTCGGAGAAGGATAAGGGCGGCGTCCTGGCAGATGCCGAGTGGAAGAACGCTCTCTACTCCGCGATTTCAGAAACCACGTCGGTTGCAAGCGCGGAGGGGGCGGAGATCGACACTTCCGCGATACAAGCGGTATTGGACAGCTCGCCGCCAGCCATGCGCAGCTCGATGCTGAAGGACTTTCTCGCGGGACGCCGGCTTGAACTCGACGGTATCGCAGGCTCCATCGTTCGCGGAGGCGACAAACATGGCATCCCCGTGCCGACTACAAAGATGCTGATGGAGACAATCAGTCGTAAGGTCGGTGCACGAAAAGGCTGACGCACAGCCTGGGAAGATCATCACTCAAACCTTTGGGCGTCCTGAGCGCAGGCGACCCGCCGTTGGTCGCCGGAGTCGAAGGACCGCTATAGCCGAGAAATCTTTCGGCTGGCGCGCGGACCGCCGCGGAAACCCAGTCGCCTCTTCGGACTGCAGTCACGACTGCTAACGATTAATGGCGCTCGCGCACCATGATGACTGACTACTTCTTACTGACAACTGACAACTGACAACTGTCTCTTCAAAACCTCTTCGCCGTGATCCTCTCCGCTCCCACGTACGGCCGCAGAATTTCAGGCACAATCACGCTGCCATCGGCCTGCTGATAATTTTCGACGATCGCCACCCACGTCCGTCCGATCGCCAATCCGCTGCCGTTAATCGTGTGTACCAGCTCCGTCTTCTTCGCGCCCTCAGGTCGATAGCGGATGTTCGCTCGCCGCGCCTGGTAATCGGTGAAATTCGAGCAGGACGAAATCTCGCGAAACAGCTGTTGCCCCGGCAGCCAGACTTCGATGTCATAGGTCTTCGCCGAAGACCATCCCATGTCGCCGGTCGACAATGCCATCACGCGATAGTGCAGGCCCAGCTGCTTCAGCACCTCTTCGGCGTTGCGCGTCAGCTTCTCGTGCTCTTCCCACGACTGTTCCGGCTTGGTGAACTTCACCAGCTCCACCTTCTGAAACTGGTGTTGCCGGATGATGCCGCGCACATCCTTGCCATATGACCCCGCCTCGCTGCGGAAGCACGGCGTGTAGGCGGCAAGCGAGATCGGCAGACGCGCGCCGTCCAGAGTCTCATCGCGATAGAGATTCGTAACCGGAACCTCGGCCGTCGGAATGAGGTAGAGATTCTTTTCGCCATGCGGCACCTTGAACAGATCCGCCTCGAACTTCGGCAGCTGGCCGGTGCCGTACATGCGAATCGGCGTTGACCAGGAACGGCGGGAGGACTTCGGTGTAGCCGTGCTCCCGCGTGTGCAAGTCGAGCATGAAGTTCATCAGCGCGCGTTCCAGCCGCGCGCCCAGGTCCCAGTAGACGGCGAAGCGTGCTCCCGTCAACTTGGCCGCCCGCTCCAGATCGAGGATGCCCAGCTCTTCGCCCAGCTCCCAGTGCGGCTTGGGCGTGAAGTCGAATTGCGGCGGAGTGCCCCAGCGGCGCACTTCGACGTTTTCGGCTTCGGACTTGCCCACCGGCACGCTGTCGTCGGGCAGATTGGGAATGCCCAGCAGAATGTTGCGCAGGCGCGCGTCGGCCTCTTCAGCAGCCTTCTCGGCCTCGGCAATCCTCTCGCGCAGCTCCTTGGTCTGATTGATTTGCGCGGAAGCGTCCTGCTTGTTCTTCTTGAGCTGGGCGATTTCTTCGGTCGCCTTGTTGCGCTCAGCCTTTAAGGTTTCTGCTTTGGTGATGGCGGCGCGGCGCTCCTGATCGATGGCGTGAAAGTCGCTGAGGATAGCCTCAGGATTCATGCCACGGTTGCGGAGTTTTTTTTCAACCAGGTCGAGATGATCGCGTACAAATGCCAGATCGAGCATAAGAATCCAGAGTAATTGAAATGCGGTGAGTTCACCACAGAGGCGCGAAGGGCGTGGTCGGGATGACAAAGTTTTGATCGGGTGTGAACTGCTGCTGAAGTGCGGGGAGTTCTTGCCGCTGCAGGCCAAAGCAGGTCCCTCCACTCCGCGTTCGCCCGTCCCGAAAGATGCGGCGGAAAGAAGGGGGCGTGGACGCTGCGGTCGGGATGACAAGTTTTTGGGGGGAGGCAGCTAAGAGCTAAGACGCCTCCAAATTACAACTGACAACCGACAACCGACAACCGCCAACTTCCTCACCGCACCGATTCGAAATCCTGCTGCTTCCTGGCCAGCTGCTCATGCCAGCGTGCCGCGGCACGGATGAATGCCTTGAAGATCGCGCGCGAGGCCGGCTCCGTGTCGTAGGTTCGCTCCGGATGCCACTGCACGCCGAGTACGAAGTGGTCAGGCGAGGTGCCCTCGACCGCTTCCTTCACACCGTCTTCGGGAGACCAGGCTACCAATCGCAGGCCATCGCCTACGGTTTGCGCCGCCTGGCGATGACTGGAATTCACCGGCAGCAGTTCATCATGCTCCGGCAGCGCGCCTGCATCACGCAGAATTCCCGCCAACTTCGACGCCGGATCGATGTCGATGCGATGGGCCTGCGCCACCTTGCTTCCGGCCGAATGTTTCACACCTTTGGGCAGCACTTGGTCGAGCGTGCCGGTACGCCACACGTTGAGCGATTGCAGTCCGTAGCAAATGCCGAAGACCGGCTTGCGCATGTTATAGGCGTCCTGCAAGAGCAACTCATCGGTGTTGTCGCGGAAGGGGTCGGCAGCAGCCGTGTCGGGATGCCGCGCCGCACCATACTTTTCCGGATCGACATCGGCGGGGCTGCCCGGCAGCAGCACGCCGTCGCAGCTCTTTACCGCCTGCGCAATTTCGGTTGAGCTGGCATTCGACGCGATGATCACGGGCTCGCCTCCCGCGTTGCGCACGGCACGTTCGTATTGCGGCAGCGCCAGGCGGGCGTACAGCGGCCGCTTCGAATTGGGCACGGGAATGGCGATGCGAGGCTTCATGCTTATCGCGCCTCCACGGGACTGGGATTCGCTGGCGCAACCGCGGTGGCATGCGTCTGGTACAGCTTAGCAATCGCCTGCCTTACCCCGGCCGAGAGTTTCTCCATGTCGCGCACGCGTAATCCCGTGGTCGCAATCGGTTCGCCGATGGCCAGGACGATCTCCCCGGTCAGGATGTGAAAGCTGTTGATGGGCAGCAACTCGTATGTTCCCACGATTGCCATGGGCACGACCGGAACCTGTGCCCGGATAGCGGCAAAAAACGCGCCACCCATGAACGGTTGCAGTTGGCCGCTGGCAGAGCGGCCGCCTTCGGGGAAGACCATAAGCGGCACGCCGTTGCGTAGCGTTTCTCCGGCACGGTTCAAGCTGCGGAGTGAAGCGGTCGCGTCACCCGACACGATTGGTATCTGTCCTGAGCGCCTGAGGTACCAGCCGAGAAATGGGTAGCGAAACAACTCCTGCTTCGCCATGATGTGAAACCGCCCGGGCAGCGACGAGTAGAGCACCGGGATATCGAGCGCCGACAGATGATTGGCAGCATACACTGCGTGGGGAATGCCTTGCAGGTGCTCGCGACCCACGACCTTGACGCGGACGCCGATGGTCTTCAGGATCATGCTCGACCAGGTGCGCGCAAACCAGTGCTGCACTCGCCCGCTGCCGTCGAACAGGGAAGCGATCAGGGCGAGTGTGCCCATGATTCCGGTGTAGAGGTAGACGATCGGCACGAAGACGCAATACGAGCGCAGACGGGTAAACAGCGAGCCGCGCTGCGGTGCTTTAATCTCGAGTTGTTGGTCCGTCGTAGTCATCGAGAAGCGCTTTTAGCCGTTAGCTATTAGCCAAAACAGTTCCTGTACGAAACAGCTTGCGAAAAGCTGAGAACGAAAGGCCAAGAGCTAGCCTTTTCGTCACGCCCGTATTCCCATCTCCTCCATGGCTTCGCCCACCAGGAAAATCGAGCCGGTCACGACGATCAAGCCATCCGGCTTCGTCAGCTCGTGCGCTTTGCGCAGCGCCGCTGCCACCGTGTCCTCGGTGTACATCTCTGCGCCCGTACGGGACGCGGCCTGCACCAGTTCAGCCGTCGTCGCCGCTCGCGGATTATTCACATGCGTCAGCACTACCTGCTCGGCGATAGGGAAGAGCACATCGGCCATCTCCTGGATCGCCTTGTCGCGCATGGCCGCAAAGACCAGCGTCAGCTCGCG
Organism: uncultured Acidobacteriaceae bacterium; assembly: GCA_963819055.1. Taxonomy (GTDB): domain Bacteria; phylum Acidobacteriota; class Terriglobia; order Terriglobales; family Acidobacteriaceae; genus Bog-257. Next base: position 159,793 of record CAWFUT010000048.1, read on the forward strand.
TCCGGCAAAATTCTCCGATAGCGCCGAACGCAAGGCCCATGCTCCCGCCGGATTGTGCGCCACATCCAGCACCATCTCATGTTGATGTGTTGCCGCAGACGGCGGAATCACCTGAAAGCGTCCCGGCCACTGGGTGTTGCGGATACCTTGCTCGATCTGTTTTGGCGTCGTCTTGAAGCCGAATTGTCCCAACTGCTCCGCCGTAGCGACGGCCAACGCGATGTTGCGGAACTGATGGCGTCCCACAAGCGGGGAGTCCACCAGAATCTCTTCGCCCATCACGCTGAGCGGATAGCGGCTGCGGCCCGGGGCAGCCGGAGCATGTCCGGCAAGATAGGTCGCGGCTCCGGGCGATACCGGCGGTACGTACTGCACGGCGCTCACGCCCGTAGCTTCTGCATCGAGAATTGCATGTCCGATCACATCATTGGCCTGCGGATGTTGCGGCAGCGTGACCACGACGCCATGGCGGCGAATGATGCCGGCCTTCTCTCGCGCGATCTCGGGAATGGTCTCGCCCAGATACTTCTGATGATCGAGCGAGATGTCGGCGATGACCGACACCAGCGGGTCAACGACGTTGGTCGCGTCCAGGCGACCACCCATGCCGACTTCCAGCACCGCGATTTCGACGCCGACGCTGGCGAAGTATTCGAATGCCATGACCGTGAGCATCTCGAAGAAGCTGGGATGCCAGGGAAGTTTGCCGGCCTGAAGCAGGCGCTGCGCGGTCTGCTCGACGCGGTCGTGAATGGCGCCGAACTCGGCATCGGAAATCTGTTCGCCGTTGACGCGAATCCGTTCGTTGATCCGGACCAGATGCGGCGAGCTGTAGAGCCCGGTTCTGTAGCCGCCCGCGCGGAGGATCGACGACAGCGTCGCAGCAGTCGAACCCTTGCCGTTTGTACCGGCTATGAGCACGCTGGCAAAACGCCGCTCGGGATGGCCGAGCTCATCCAGCATCGCGCGCACATAGGCCAAGTCGAACTTGTGCGACGGCGTCGACGCCAGCTCATGTCCGAGCGCGTAAAGCTGCTCCACTGTGTCTTGGTACGACATGAAGGTGAATTCAGATTACAACAAGAAGCTGTCGGCCGTGAGCTATGGGCCGTGAGCCATGAGCCGTTCGGGAGCAGGTTGCAGATTAATGACAGTGAGATTGTGGTTATGCGCGGCAGGATAAACAATTCGCGTCGCATCACGGCAGACATGCATTGAACCGAGCCCGAGGGGCGGATGCGCCCTTAGCCCAGGATGAAGCGAAGCGGAATCCTGGGGAGGTCCGGGTGGAGGGTTTCAGAGTCGGCTTCAGCCGCCGGCATATGCATAGACGACGGCTCCTTACGCATTCCGGCAAGCCGCAGGTCCCTCCACTACGCGTCCGCCCGCCGCAAGCCATGCGGCGGAAAGCAACGGCGCGGACGCTTCGGTCGGGATGACAAATCGAAGGAATGACGCAATGAACTGAGGCTGCCGTCTAGTAGCTAATCGCCAATCGCTAGTTGCTAGCTGCTAGTCGCTAGTTGCTTCTTAACCGCCTCGCTCACAATCTTCCCATCGACCCGCGCTCCGCCGAATTTTGACATGACATTCTTCATCACCGTGCCCATGTCCTTCATTGTGGGAGAGCCCATCTCGGTGATGACGGATTTCACCATCGCGACAATCTCTTCCTCGCCTACGGGCTTGGGCATGTAGCCCTCGATGATCGTGATCTCCGCGGCCTCTTTGGCGGCCAGCTCGGGGCGGTTGCCCTTCTCGAACTGCTCGATCGAGTCCTTGCGCTGCTTGATCATGGTGGTGAAGACCTGCAGCTCTTCTTTTTCGTCGAGGTCGGCGCGCTTGTCGATGCGCTTCATCTGCAGCGCCGCTTTCATCATCCGCAGAGTCGAGAGGCGCAGCTCTTCCTTGCTGCGCATGGCGTCAACCATGTCTTTCTGAACACGTTCGGTCAGGCTCATAAGAGGATTATAGGGGAGCAGAACAGCCGGAACCGGATCATCTCGCCAGCGCTACGTCTGTGCCACAGTCTATTTTAGAGGCGTATGCAGGAGTTCCTCCGCAAGTTCCAAGGCGTCTACAGGCCAGTAACATCTCGGGCGGGCGTGTATCACGTTAGGATCTCCAGCCTGGGGCCGGCATCTTAGAAGGGCCGCGACCCACTGTTTCGGGACCGCATCTCGGCCGTAGACCGCGCCGAGCAATGCGCCGGCAATGGCGCTGTTGGTATCCGTATCTCCTCCACGCATGACCGTGTCGACAACCCCTTCCTCCAAGCTCCCTGCGGAAAGAAGCTGGAACAGGGCGTTCTGAAACGCAATGAGAACCCATCCCTGTTGTGACACGTAGTCGTTGGGCGCTTCCAAGGCGGCGTTCGAGATGACTTGACTCAGCACAGGACTGACGTGCATGTTTCTTGCCCAGGTGACGATCTCCGAATACAACGCTGTCGAAGAAACTCCTGTGCGGATCACGTGGGCAATCGCCATCGCGAAGAGTGTATTCGCCTGCGTGCATACCGGATGCGGATGGGTGAGTGCGGCGTCCTGCTCAGCCCAACGCGCAACCTGCTTTAACTCGCGGGTGGCGCCGAAAATTCCGAGCGGGCTGATGCGCATCATGGCGCCGTTCGCCTGACTCTGGAACTGAGGCTGTCCACTAAGGCCGCTCAGAACGGTGTTGCCACAATCGAAGGGATGGGAGTTGAGCCAATCGATATAAGCAGCCCGAGCTCGGTCGGGATCGTAGGCTGCTTGCTCCACCAAGGTTCTGGCCAGGGCCAGCGCCATCTCAGAATCGTCCGTAGGCTGTCCGGCGATGGTGTTCCACGTACCACCGACAGCAAGCTCACGAACACCCCGAGGATAGCGGCGGCGGATTTCCTCCGGGGATCGAAATTCAACCAGGCTCCCCAGAGCGTCACCGGCGAGCTGCCCCAGCAGACATCCCTGAGCACGAGACAAAGTGCCGCGATCTATGGTCGTAGCAGACACAGATTTCTGCTCCAGATTGTAAAGCTGCCCAAGTCACCCCGCCCTGTGACCTCCAACACAGCCGCTCCGCCTACCTGCGCTAGCGCGCCCGTTCGCGGGGTTCTATAGTGGAATGTCGGCTGTTTCCCGCCGGCAATTAACGAGCAGGGGTATCGCTATGATTCGTAAGACACGGCTATTCACTCCCGGTCCGACTCCTTTACTTCCAGCCGCCCAGAACGCTATCGCGGCAGCGGATATGCATCACCGCACGGCGGAATTCCGCGAGATTTTTTCCCGTACCCTGGCCGACCTCAAGACGTTTATCGGCACCAACAACGATGTCCTCCTCCTCGCCTCCTCCGGCACCGGCGCGATGGAAGCAGCCATCTCCAACCTGACCTCACCCGGCGAGAAGGTTCTGGTCCTGAGTGCTGGCAAGTTCGGTGAGCGCTGGCGCGATCTCGCCAAAGCCTATGGCTGCGAGATTGAACTGCTGAGCGTTCCCTACGGCGAGACCTTCGATCTGCGCGAAGTGAAGTCGAAGCTCGATGGCGTTCGCGTTCTCTACATGCAGGCCACCGAGACCTCGACCGGCGCGCGCCATGACGTCAAGGCCATTGCCGCGCTGCTGAAGGGCACCGACACGCTGCTGGTAGTCGACGGTATCACCGGACTCGGCACCACGCATTTCGATGTCGACGGCTGGGGCATTGACGTCCTGATCGGCGGCTCGCAGAAGGCTGTCATGATTCCTCCTGGCCTCGCGTATCTAAGTGTGAGCGAGCGCGCGTGGCAGCGGATGGAAACTGCCAAGCAGCCGCGTTTCTACTTCGATCTCCGCAAGGAACGCAAGTCGCAGACCAAGGGCGAGTCGGCCTTCACGCCTGCAGTTGCGCTGATCTGCGGGCTGGGCGCGGCGCTGGACTTCATCCGCAAGGCCGGCAACGGGAATCTCGCCGACGGGCGTGACGCTCTCATTCACAATGCCGAAACTTCCGCTGCCATGGTCCGCGCGGGCGTCCAGGCGCTGGGACTCGGGCTGTTCTCGCCGACCTGTCCGTCCGCCGCTTGCACCGCGGTTCTGGCGCCGAAGGGCGTGGACTCCAGTGCAATCGTGAAGGAGTTCCGCGAGCGCTTTGCCATGGTCGTGGCGAATGGCCAGGGGGACATGAAGGGCAAGCTCTTCCGCGTCGCGCACCTCGGCTACTACGACTACCTCGACGCGATCGGGGTCATCGGTGCACTGGAGCATGTACTGGCGAAGGTTGCGCCGTCGCATAAATTCGAACTGGGCGCTGGCGTGCGCGCCGTGCAAGAGGCCTTTGCAGGGCAATTCGCCGAGGCGGCTAAAGTATGAAAGTCGTAATTGCGGATAAAGTCTCTCCCTCCGCGTTGAAGGTTTTCGGCGAGAGCGGCGACTGGACAGTTGTCAGTTCCGACAAAGAGTCGCTCGCTCGGGAACTGGCTGACGCGGAAGCCATCGTGGTGCGCTCGGCAACCTTCGTTGACGACGCCCTGATGGAGAAGGCTCCCAGGCTGCGCGTCATCGGACGCGCGGGCGTGGGCGTTGACAACGTCGACCTCGACGCCGCTACCCGCCGCGGCATCGTGGTGATGAACACCCCCGGCGGCAACGCAGTAGCGGTGGCCGAGCATACCTTCGCTCTCATGCTGGGGCTGGCGCGCTTTCTGCATCGCGCGCACTCCACCATGGTTGCGGGCAAGTGGGAAAAGAAGACGCTGCAGGGAACGGAGCTGCGGGGCAAGACCCTGGGCATCGTCGGTCTGGGCCGCGTGGGCGTGGAAGTTCTGCGTCGCGCGCAGGCCTTCGGCATGAAGGTTGTAGCGCACGATCCCTATGTTGCTCCGGCGCTGGCGCAGCAGCTCAACGTGACCATGGTTCCGCTGGAGGAGCTGTTCGCTCAGTCGGACTACATCACGCTGCACGTCGGCCTGACGCCGCAGACTACCGGGATGATCAACGCCGACTCCATCCGCAAGATGAAGAAGGGTGTGCGCCTGGTGAACTGCGCCCGCGGCGAGCTGCTGAACGAAGCGGCTGTCGTCGAGGCGCTGCAATCGGGACAGCTCGGCGGGGCCGGACTGGATGTCTACAGTCACGAGCCGCTGAAGGACTCGCCGCTGATGTCGCTGCCCAATGTGCTGCTCACGCCGCACATCGCGGGCTCGACGAACGAGGCGCAGGAAGCGGTGGGCGTGCAGATCGCGCTGCAGGTCCGCGAGTACCTGACCAAGGGCGTCATTCAGAATGCGGTCAACGTACCTTCAATCAGCGAGGAAGAGTATCAGCAGATGCTGCCGTACATCGCGCTCGGCGAGCGGCTGGGAACTTTCCTGGGGCAATCGTGTGAGGGTGGGCTGGAGGAGATCAGCCTCGGCTACACCGGAGAAATCGCGGGCTGGCAGACGGCGCTGGTTCGCAATGCCGCTGTTGCCGGCGCGCTCAACCAGTTGGCGCACGCGCATGAGCGGGCAAACCTGGTGAACGCTGTCTCAGCTGCAGAAGAACGGGGCATGCGCATCACCGAACGCAAGAAGCCCGAAGTCGCGGGCAAGGTGCTTCGCATGACCTTCAAGAGCGGCGCCCAGGAGAACACGGTCGCCGGGACGGTTGCCACCGGCAACCAGCCTCGGCTGCTGGAGATCGACGGCATTCATGTCGAAGCTCCGCTCGAAGGCAACGTGATTTACCTGCGCAACCTCGATGTGCCCGGCGTGATTGGGCGCATCGGAACGGTGCTCGGTCAGCACAACATCAACATCGCCAACTTCTCGCTGGGACGGGGGCCGGAATCATCGGCTGTCGCCGTGGTGCAGGTGGATGGCGATGTGACCGAGGTAGCGTTGGAAGCGCTGCGCGGCATCGAGACCATCCTGCTGGCCAAGGCGATTCGCTTTACTAGTTCGCGGACTAAGCAGGCGGTCACGGCCTAACGTTCTGTCCGCATTAATTTCCCACTCGGGCTAAGACTCGAGTGGGAAACTCATCAGGCGCCGATGGCGCAAATTCGGAAGTCTATCTCGTGACTCACTTACGGGAACGGAGCTGTAGACCCGTCTGCAGTCATCGTCAGACCGCTCTTGGCTGTGTCGTCCGGTCGCACCTTAGTTTCCGAGATCTCGTACGAGCATATCGATAACCCAACGTGGATCGCTAAACTGTTGGGGTCCTGATCGAGTCATTCCGAATGACAAAATATAAACGCTGCCGGGGGCAAGCTAGATCAACTGCCGGCACAGTGACGCTGACCGCGCCCGAGATGACAGCGTTCTTCATAACCTGCCTCTTGGTTCCGGAAACGGCTGACTGCTAGACCATAGGATTATCGAAAGCGCTGCCAAGAGCGTTAATCAGTGTGCTTCTCGCGAAAGATTCGTAAGGCGCGGACCGCGGATGGTCACGAATCGTGCATCCCTGGCGTTCCAGAGACATCAAAAGGGTTTGCTTGCTGTTAGTCTTGTACCTTTGGTGGATATGGCCGGGATGCGCGATCAAGGCACGAAGGAAAGTTGTTACTTGCGCCACTCTTTTTGCTGTCGGCGCTGTTGTCGGGAGACGATCTCGTGATTCCCGACTGCATTTCTTTTAACTCCATTCCGCATACGACCAGGCTTTTTCGCGATTATCTTTCCTACTCTCCTGACATCCGCAAGTTCTATCCCACGCAGCCGGACGCCGCACGCATTGCCGCCTTTGCGAAATCGGTAAGGCGCGACTCAACCCACGATGCCAAGGTAGCCGCCGCTCTGGAACGGCAGAACCGCGCCTGGGGTGCCTCTGAGGCGACAATCCGAAATATTCAGCGGCTGCGCGAAGGAGCCTTCGCCGTGGTCACGGGACAACAGGTGGGATTGTTTGGCGGCCCGCTGCTTTCGCTGTTGAAGGCCGCATCAGTTCTATCCCTGGCGAAACAGGTCGAGGCACTCGGGGTGCCGTGCGTCCCGGTCTTCTGGATGGCGACCGAAGATCATGATCTCAAGGAGGTCAACCAGGCGCTGCTGCTGACGTACGATCTTGGTCAGGCACCGTTCACCGCTCCGACGAACGGCGTTGCAGGCGCGCCCGTTGCGAACATCCAGTTTGCGGAAGGAACGAACGATCTGGTTCGTCAGGCTGCGGAATTATTAGGCGACTCGCTCGCAGCCGATGATCTGCGCGAAAGCTATGCCGAAGGCGAGACTTTCTCAAACGCATACGCTAAGCTCTACGCCCGCGTCTTTGGCGAGCACGGCCTCATCTTGTTAGATCCCGCGGACGCTGGTCTTCATCGGGTTGCGGCGCCACTCTTTGTGGATGCGATTCGGCGCGCCGGCGAACTCGATGACGCGATACTGGCCCGCAACCGCGAGCTGCAGGCAGGCAAATACCACGAGCAGGTAAAGGTCACGCCGGAGTCAACGCCGCTGTTCGCGCTGGTTGAAGGCGAACGGGTTGCCATTCATCGGGGTAATGGCGGCTTCAAGATTGGCCGTGAGAGCCTGTCTCTTGCGGACCTGCTGCGGCGCATCGATACGAATCCGGAGAACTTCAATGCCAACGTGCTTCTACGCCCGGTGTTGCAGGATTACTGGTTGCCCACGCTGGCCTACATCGGCGGACCGGCTGAGATTGCGTATTTTGCGCAAGTCGGAGTCGTCTATGAGAAGCTGCTGGGGCGCATCACGCCGGTCGTGTCACGGCTCAGCGCGAGTTTGATCGAGCCGCGTATCGAGAAGCTGTTGAACAAGTATCAGGTGCAGCTCCCGGAACTCTTTCACGGTGAATATGAGCTGCGCGATTGCCTGGCCGCCCATTCGCTTCCGTCTGAGCTGAATCGCAATTTTGATGCGGCGCGAAGTGCGGTGCAGGAGGCCATGCGCCGGGTCACGGAATCGTTGCAGACACTGGATCCTACGCTGGTGGAGGCGGCCGGTCTCTCCAGCAGCAAAATGCAGTATCAGGTAAGCCGATTGCAGAAGCGCGCCGCCAAGGCTGAGTTGCGCCGCACCGAGATCCTCATCCGGCATGCGGCGCAGATCGAGAACTCACTTTATCCGCACAAACAGCTTCAGGAGCGCGAGATCGCAGGTTTGTATTTCTACGCGAAGTACGGACCACCGCTGATCGATCAGCTGGTCGAGCTGGCACAGGCGCGCTGCCCCGAACATAAGGTGCTGATACTTAGCAATTAGCACTCAGGCTTCAGCGCTCAGCACTACGGCGCGAAGTAGCTGGAGATGTCCAGAATCAGCTGGGTCATAGCGGACGCGTAGGCATCGATCTGTCCATTGGTTGTGGGCACAATCGCCATGTTTGACGTGATCACTCCGTCGGGCGCGTTCAAAGTGGAGGCTACCGGCTGATTCTCTCCATTGGGCCACAGCGTCAGATAGCCCAGGCCGCTCGAAGGCACGACCGTTGCGTTGAATACATACGCCTGCGCAGCGCTCGGCGGCGAACACACACTTCCTGCTACGTTCACGGTGAGTTCTCCCAGGAACGGCCCGTTTCCCGAGCGAGTGTCGAGAACGCGACAAGGCGCGGTCGGATACAGCGACAGTCCACCTTGCGCGGCGGGAGCGAAGTAGCCGTCGATGTCGGCAATGAGTTGCGTATTCTGGCTGGCGTAGACGGAGATATCGCCGCCGCTACCAGACGGGACCAAGGCGGCATTGGCCACCGTGGTTGCCGTGGGATTGTTCAACGTGGAGACCACGGGCTGCTGCTGGCCGGTTGGCCACACGGTCAGGTAGGCTAGCGGCCCGCTGACGGGGACGACCGTGAAGTTCATGGAATACGCTACGGCGCTACTGGGAATCTGGCAGTTACTGGACAGCACCGGGAAATTACGCGGCTGACGGCCGTTGAGATATGGGCCTCCCAAAGGTCCGTTCGCCCCGCGGGTGTCGAGTACCCGGCAGGGCGTAAGAGAGAAGAACTGGAGTGTCTGACCGGAAGGCGGCGCGAAGTAGCCATCAATGTCCAGAATGACGTTGGTCGTATTGGTAACGAACAGGCTCACTGCACCTTGATATCCAGCTGGAACGATCGCGGCGTTGGCTTTGTTGCGAGCGTCCGGCGAATTCATAGTGGAGACTAACGGCTGGTCCTCGCCTGTAGGCCAGATGCTCAGGTAGCCGACCGGCCCTTGCGGTACCAGCGTCACGTTCAGCGAATACGCAGCGGCGGTGGCGGGAATGTTGCAGCTCCCCTGCGGAATCGGGAAGCTTCGGGTGGCTTGTCCCTGGAGCGCTGGGCCTCCAAATTGGCCGGTTGGACCGCGCGTATCCACTACACGGCATGGAGTAACCGCAATGAACTGCAGGGGCGCCGCATTCGCGCCGGCAATCACAGACGCCGTGTTATCTCCATAGTTCAGCGTATAAAACCGGTTCGTCACCACGCTGCCCTGGATTGCGCCCGGAGTATTGCCGACGACAATCGTCGTGGTGTGGTTGGTCGCGCCGTCGATCATGGTCATCGAGTTGTCGGCATAGTTGGCAACATAAATCTTGTTGGTGACGGGATCCACCGTCAGTTGATAGGGAGCATTGCCGACAGTAACGGTGGTGGTGTTCATCGTGGCGCCGTCGATCACGGTTACGGTGTTGCTGCCGCTGTTAGCGGTGTAAATCTGATTTGTGACTTGATTCACCGCGATCCATGCAGGGTTGAGATCGACGTTCACGCTGCTGGTGTGGTTGGTCACGCCGTCGATCACTGTGACCGTGTTGCTGGTCAGGTTGGCGACATAGATTTGATTAGTGATGGAGTTGACGGCCACCTCAACTGGATAGCCTCCCGCCGCCACCGTTGTGGTGGCCAGGGTTGTACCGTCGATGACTGTCACGGTGCCATCCGCGAAATTTGGCACATAGATCTTGTTGGTGGCCATGTTGACTGCCAAACCGGAAGGACCATTCCCCACCGTGACACTGCTGGTGTTATTTGTGGCTCCATCGATGATGGTGACGGTATTCCCGCCGCTGTTGGCGACATAAATCTTGTTGGTGGTGGTATTAATGGCCGCCTGATAGGGCGAGGCTCCGACGTTGACGGTTGTGGTGTGATTGGAGCCGTCGATGACCGTGACGGTTCCGGCGCTCTGGCAGGTCGGATCGTTGCCGCAATAGTTGGAAACGTAAACTTTGTTGGTGAAGGGATTGGCCCGAACGTCGTACGGGTACTGACCGGCCGCCACCGTCGTGGTTTGATTGGTAGCGCCATCGATCACGGTCACAGTGTTGTCGCCGTAATTGGCAGTGTAGATGCGATTGGTGGCGATGTTGACGGCAGCGGTCACCGGCGTGACGCCTGTGTTCACAGTGGTGATCAAGGTCTGCGTCACCGCAGGCATCTCCAGGGTGAGGCTGAATAAAAGACAGGAAATGAATCTCGTAGGCGTCATTCTCATTGAGCGCTCCGACAACAACTGCGAATTCAGCTATCTGTCCCTGACCGCCGCTGCGACCGGCTTCAGCAGCTTGGGTTGCGACGCGCCCTCCCTGGGCTTGGGTTCGTTCACCACATTGGCAAACTGTTTGGTCTTGTCGGCCAGGCGAATCGTCTCGTAGCCCTTGCGCCGGGCCACGATGCGATAGTCGAAGGCGATCGTCGCTTTCCCACCGCCCAGCTCGTGCACTTCAAAGCTGTCTGCGGTTTCATTGCTGACGTACAGTCCCTTGCAATCGCCCTTGGGTGTCAGGAAGACGTGGTACTCGGTGCCGGTGTTCACCGTCTGAGCAAAGACGGATTCCACCTGCACGGTCGCACTGCCGTTGTTGAGCTGGCCGGAGCCGATGTCCTCGAACCAGTTCTCCGGCGCTTCAACGGCGTAGAGCGCAACCTGCCGCGAACCGCCATCGACGGGAACCACAGCCGACTTGCTACCGTTGCAGCCCAGGTTGCCGCCGACATCCATCACGCAGATGCCGCCGAAGTGGCCGCCGCGCGTGGCCAGCACGTTGCCGACCTCGTCAGTGCTTTCATCATTCTGAAACTTGGCAGTCGAGATATTCTCGGCATCGTTATATCCGGCGAACGCTATGCCGAAATCCGCCGACGCCAGAACTCCGATACCCGAACTCTGGTTGGTATCGCCCCACACTCCGATGGGGCGAAGGCTGACGGTCCCTCCCTCGTTGCTTTCCGCCACGCCGACGCCGAAGATGCCAATGCCAGCGGCGCTCGACGTCACACCGGCCACCCCGATGCTGTTGCCCGTGGTTCCCAGGTTGTTACCCTGAACTGCGGTACCGCTGGGGCTTGAATTCTGTCCCAGGACTCCGACATTGCCGCCCGTCGTAGCGTTGCTGATACCTGCGACTGCAATGCCGGTGATGCTGGCAACGGTGCCGGCGACGCCATACGCCATGCCGGTCGTCGCGGTTGATTTTCCGACCACGCCGGCTCCTGTCGAGCTGGCGTTCGTGCCTTCTACGGCCACCGTGTTCCCCGACGAACTCTGCGCGTTGCCGTAGACCGCCATGCCGGTGCTGGTGCTATTGGAAAGTGCCTGGACTACAGGGCTGGTGGAGGACGGGTCCAGCTCATCCGCCTCGATGATCGGGAAGGTGTTGCCCGTAACACCGTGCGCGTAGATGGCGCCCCTCGCACTCGAAACAATCGCCAGCGGCGCGATGGCTGCCTGGTCGCCCCAGGTCAGCCAGCCGTTGGAGGATTGATAGAGGCTCGAAGTGCCCAGGGCCGAGGCGCTCGTCCAGAGCGGAAGAAAACTCGGTGTCCCGCTGCCGGTGATGATCAAGGGATGGCCGGTTGCTACGCTCGGGGCCTGACCGGCATTGACTCCAACGCTGCTGCTGCCGCCGTCGGACTGCGGCGCGGCGACATACGCGGAGGGAGGCCGGCCGCCGAAGGTCTCGGCATCGGCAGCCTTCAGCGCATACGGAACACTCAACAGCATGATGCGCGGCTGTTCTGCCTCTCCGGCGGCCTGCACCCCCAACCACTGCGCCTGGCCAGACGTAAATAAATCGATGGGAAGACCGTCAGCTTTGGTCAGACCGAGCAAGACCGTGTAATGACCCGTCTGATCGATTTGGACGTTCTGCGTCTCCAGCCACAACGGCGCGCCACCGGTCTCTTCGCTATAGAGGGCGAACGTGACACCGACCACACTGGCGGCAGCCGAGCGGGTCGTTGCGTTGGTGCCAACGCCGCCAACCGCACCGGCGCCCTCCGCGTTACCGACTGCTGTGCTGGCAGCCGGCTCGCTTAACGTGCCGGTGAACCGCACCAATCGGGGTACCTGCATGGAGGCTTTCACCGGAGTATGGGCAGCGGTTTGCGCCACTACGGGAAGGACGGAACAGAGCCAAGCGAGTGCGATGCAGCTGAATCGAGTCTTCATGGGTTCTCCGGCAGGTAAAGATGAACCGTGATCGGCGTCCGGCACCTCGTTCTGGCACGCGTTTGTTTCTGACCGGTTACAAACGTCGTCCGATAGCTGGAGCTGAATTGATCCACGGTCGATGAGGTCGCCTATACTCTGCCGTTCCATCAAGCAAAGACAAGTGGCATAGCGGGACAACAGGTGACATATGGCTCATTTCCCCGAGTGCCGCTCTGTTTTTCGGAATCGTACTCACTGCTTCGCCGGTGTCTTGTCATTGTTTCCTGGGTGATGTTTTGTTTTGTGCACTTGGCACCAGAGGCTTTCGGGAAGCTGAGCCGGGCACAGTGGTGCTGCCCGGCGTTGGCGCTATTCGGACCAACTGACTCATCGAGACGGCGGACTCGACACCTGTTTTGGTTGCCGCAGCGGGTTGAGCTTTGGGTCGTCTCGTGCGATAGTTCGCCGGATCAAACTGCGCGGTCCGGTCTTCCATACGAATCTCTTCATAGCCTTTCCGGCGCGCGACGATGCGATATTCAAAGCCGGTGCTCGACCTGCCGCCCGCTAGCTCCCGAACTTCGAAGCTGGTAGCGGTTTTGTTGGCAACGTACAGGCCCTTGCAGTCTCCAGTGGGCGTCAGGAAGACGTGATACTCCACTCCGCTGTTGATGGTCTGGGCGAAGACAGGTTCGAGACTGATGACTGCCGCGCCGGCGGACAGCTGCCCGGAACCAAAGTCTTCGAACCAGTTCTCAGGCGCTTCCACGGCGTAGAGCGCCACCTTGCGCGAACCTCCATCCACCGGAACCACTGCCGACTTCGATCCGGTGCAGCTCAGGTTCCCGCTAACGTCCATAATGCATTGGCCGTGATACTCCGAATTGTGCGTAAGGATTACAGGAGCGATGTGGCTGTCAGTCTCTTCGTTTTCAAACTCACCGGCCGCGAGATTGGGGGCGTCGTTGACGCCCAGGACGCCGACCGCATCATCGGCAGTGCCTGCGACGCCTGCTCCATCCTGATTGGTGTCACCCCATACGCCCAGCGGACGGTCTGGCAGGCCAGAGCCGGTGTTACTCAGGGCGACTCCAACACCTTTGACTCCGACACCGGCGGTGCTTGCACTCAGGCCTTGTGCTCCGACAGCGTCGCCTGATGCGGCATTGTTGTAGAAGTTGCCACCGAAGCCGGTCGGGCTGGAGTTCAGGCCGGAGACCCCGGTGGACGTTCCGGTTGTGAGATTGCTGAAGCCGAAGACTCCACCACCAGTCGTACTGAGACTTTGGCCGGTCACTCCAAATGCCGCGCCCGTCGTCGAAGTGGCTTCGCCGAAGACACCGGTGCCGGAGGGGCTAAGGCTCTGCCCTTCGACGCCGCTTGCAGGTCCGGATGGGGAGTCATTGTGTCCGAATACGCCAGAGCCCGACGGGCTCCCAGCCTCTCCCCACACCCCAACACTCGGGCCGCTTGTAGAGTAATTCACTCCGTAGACGCCATACGCGCTATTGGATGACGTACGGCCGGCAATGGCAGACTCACTTACGGCAGTAACATCGAGCGGAACTTGCGGGCTAGTGGTTCCTATTCCAAGATTTCCGTCGGACTGAAAAATGACCGAACTCGACAGAGTCGACGCGTTGGTCCAAAGGGGAACGTAATTGGTCGTTCCGCTCCCCTGGATCGGCAGAGGATGCGGAGGAACACTTGAGCCCCCGCCGCTGCCCGCGGTTGTTGTCGGGCCAGGATTCGAAACAGTAGTGGTCTCGGTGGTGACCGCCGGTGCGTAGGCTGACGGCGGCTTCCCGCCGAAGGTCTCCGCATCGGCAGCCTTCAACGCGTAGGGCACGCTCAGCAACATGATGCGCGGCTGTTCGGCCTGCCCGTCCGGCTGCACTCCTAACCACTGCGCTTTGCCGGAGGTGAACAGATCAATAGGCAGACCCTCCGACTTGGTGGAACCCAGCAGCACCGTATAGTGGCCGGTGTTGTCCACACCGACATTCTGCGTTTCCAGCCACAGAGGCGCGCCGCCTGTTTCGTCCGCGTACAGCGCGAACGTCACACCGATGACGCTGCCGCTGCGATGCAGGCTGGCCTGGCTGTCGGCCGCACCCGCAATACTTACCGCGTCGGAGCCGGCTTCGGGAGTCAGCACCAGGGTTCCGCTGATCCGAACCAGACGAGGCACCTGGACCGTTGTAACAGTGCTGCTTGTAGTCTGGGCAGTCAACGGGAGGAGCATCGAGAGCCATGCGATAACCAAACAGCAGGATCGACTCTTCATGAGTTCTCCGAGAACAGAGATTTGTTTCGAGTGTGGAAAGCTGAAATCCCAGGGCAAGAAACTTCCCATCGTCCCGTCGGACTCCGGAGGGAAATGTCGGTTTCTTGCCCCGCTCCATGCCCTGCGCACTTACGGCGCGAAGTAGCTGGAGATATCCAGGATCAGCTGCGTCATGGCGGACGCAAACGCGTCGATCTCCCCATTGTTCGTGGGCACGATTGCCATGTTCGACGTGATGAGCCCATCGGGCGCATTCAAGGTGGAGACCACCGGCTGCGGTTCTCCATCTGGCCACAGAGTCAGGTAGAGAAGGTAGCCTGGCGGTACCACGGTTGCGTTGAACACATAGGCCTCCGCTACGGTGGGAGGAGTGCATGCACTACCCGCAACCGGGACGGTGAGTTCTCCCATGAATGGCCCGCCCCCGGAACGGGTATCCAGCACGCGACAGGGAGCGGTGGGGTACAGTGACATTCCACCTTGCGCGGCCGGCGCGAAGTAGCCGTCAATGTCGGCAATCAGCTGCGTGTTCTGGCTGGCATAGACGGAGATCTCTCCTCCGTTTCCTGCCGGTACGATTGCCGCGTTTGCGACAGTGGTTGCGGTGGGATTATTCAACGTGGACACCACCGGCTGAGTCTGACCGGTAGGCCACACCGTTAGATAACCCAGCGGTCCGTTGACGGGAACCACCGTGAAGTTCATGGAATAGGCTTTGGCACTGCTTGGAATCTGGCAGTCACTGGATAACACCGGAAAATCACGTTCCTGACCACCAGTGAGAGACGGCCCTCCCAACGAACCATCAGGACCGCGGGTATCCAGCACACGGCAAGGTGCGAGCGAGAAGAATTGGAGCGTCGAGCTCGTGCTGGGCGCGAAATAGCCGTCGATGTCGAGGATGACATCCGTCGTGTTGCGCACGTAAACGCTTACCGACCCGGCAACGCCTTCCTGCACGATCGCGGCGTTGGCTTTGGTTCGCCCATCTGGCGAGTTCATGGTCGATACCACCGGCTGTTGCTGACTGGTGGGCCAGATCGTCAGATAGCCCAGCGGCCCTTGCGGGACCACGGTTACGTTGAGTGAGTAGGAGACGGCGGTGGTCGGGATGTTGCAGCCTCCCAGTTGTGGAACCGCGAAGTTGCGCGAGCTGTTCCCGGGGATCGGACCGCCCTGGCCGCGGGTGTCAACCAGGCGACAGGGAGTTATGGGCACGAATTGCAGGGTGGTCGCTCCGCCGATCACCGATACCGTGTCGTCCCCGAGATTTGGAACATAGACCGTGTTAGTAGTCGCGTTGACCGCGGCTGAGAGAGGATAGTCGCCGACCGCAACGGGCGTAATGACGTTGGTGTTGGCGTTCAATACAGCCACGCTCAATCCGGTGGAATATCCCATGCCATCGTTGCGTCCGGCACAAGGAAGGTAGACCCTGTTGGTTGTCGTATTGACCTGCACGTCGGATGGATAGGTGTCGGTGCTGCAAATCGTAATGAAGTTAGTCCCCAGCGTGCTGCCATCGATTATGCCCACGTCCGGACGACTGGTGTAACAACCTGGTATGGGTGCGGAACATTGATCGACAACGTAGATCTTGTTGGTTACGGGATTAACGGTGATGGGCCCGGGATAGTAGCCGACTTGCACCGTCTGCGTGCTCAGCGTGTTGCCGTCAATTACGGTGACGGAGCCATTGCTTCGGCAGTTGTTATCGCTGCCGCAATTGTTGGTCGCATAAATTTTATTGGTCGTCTCGTTGACGGCGACGCGAAGCGTGGTTATTTGGGCGTTAACGAACTGCGTGCCCAAGGTTTGCCCATCAATCACCGTGACGCCGCCCTGACCGCAATTTGTACCCGATACGCATACGTTCGCCACGTAAATCTTGTTGTGTGTCGAATCGACGACCAGGCTGTTAGGGCTGTACCCGGCGGCGACGTTGGTGGTCGCCAGCGTATTTCCATCAATGACCGTTACCGCTCCCGGAGTGCTGCAGGGCAGGGCATTACATCCCAGGTCAGACACATAGATCTTGTTTGTGGTCGCATCCACAGCCACCCAGTTGGGATCTATCCCGACCGTAACATTTTGCGTGTGCAGGGTGGCGCCGTCGATTACCGTGACCTGGCCATTGCCGGAGCAGGTAGGATCGGTTCCACAGCTGGCCACATAGATCTTATTGGTGACGCTGTTAACGGCCACCCCATAGGGATAGAGACCCACCGTGACCGACTGGCTCCCCAGCGTCGCCCCATCAATCACCGTTACCGTGCCCGCGCTCTGGCAGTTGGGGTCGGTCCCACAGTTATTAGCGATATACACCTTGTTAGTAACCGAATTCACCCCGACGCTGTCGGGAAAAACGTCCGTGGGCAATGTCGCGGTCACGACCTGTGCCTGGGTTGGTAGCGACGCTATTAGGATCCAAAACGTGAGCACGACCAGAACGGAACGGCGCATGGTTTGCATAACCACCTCTTAGAGATTTCGTTTTTAGTCTGCGTAGGGCCCTGTAGCGGTCGTTGACACGGAGGACCTCTCCTATGTGTCAACAACGAACTGCGGTGCAGCATCCGCGCATCAACTGCTTCTTGGGAGCGGTGGCCGGAAAGACCCAACAGGCCCGCATTTCCCGGGACCTGTCATCAGTCCTGCGATAACCGGCTGACTTCTTGAATCAGCACCCGCGTGCTATCGCGCCGTCACCTTCGAAACCAACCTTCTACCGATTAGTGATGCACTGAGCGCATTTGCCCCGCAGGCTGCGGCCACTGGCCGCCTGGCAAGAAAATTGATTACGAGGGCCTTGTAGTTGTGCCCTATACTTGGCCAATCTTCACCTTCCAAGCAAGAGACATAGTGGGGCAAAGCGTGACCATGCGTGTCATTCGTGAGGGGCCGATAGAGGCTCGCAGGCTCGACTCCTGGAAAGAGATAGCCTCTTTCTTCGGGCGGGACGAGCGCACCGTAAAACGTTGGGAAAAAGAGAAGGGGCTTCCGGTACATCGCATGCCGGAAAATACCGGGGCGCGGGTGTTTGCCTTCACGGACGAGCTGTCGCGCTGGATGAACAACCCTGACTCGAATCTGAAGCCGCTGCGGGAGCCGGGGCCCGATGAGCGGGCGCAAGCATCGATCGAAAGCTCTACCACCTCTCCGCCCCGCCCAGGAAGACAATGGGTTTACATCGTCGCGGTTGTGGCGGCGCTCGTGGGTATCGCCTTGCTCGTCGCCTATCGGGGTAGGCACTCGTTAGTCAGCGGGGAAACAACGGCGGTTGACCACGCCGGCGCCATCAGCGCCCCCAAGACTACTCAGGCGGCCAGCGTCGACCCCCAGGCTCGCGAGCTTTATCTGACCGGTCAATACTATTGGGACAAGCGCACTCCTGCCGACCTGAACAAGGCAGTCAGCTATTTCAGCCAGGCGATCGATCGCGATCCAAAATACGCCAAGGCCTATGTAGGACTGGCCAACTGCTACAGTTTGCTGCGCGAGTTCGCGGCCATGCCTTCGGAGGAGGCGTTTCCCCGGGCTTTGGCCGCTGCTCGAAAAGCCGTTGAACTCGATGATTTTTCCGCCGAAGCCCACAACGCCCTGGCCCTGGTAACGTTCTATTGGAACTGGGACGCGCCCGGAGCCGAACGCGAATTTCGCCGCTCCATTCAACTGGATCCCAGTTACGTCACCGCGCACCACTGGTATGCAACATTCCTGATGATCCTGGGCCGCTCCCAGGAGGCACTGGAGCAGATCGAACTCGCGCAGCAACTCGATCCCGCATCTACGCCTGTGCTGGCCGACAAGGGTCTGATCCTGTATCACAAAGGCGATAAAGATCAGGCCATTTCCTTGCTGAAGCAACTAGCCGTGTCCCAGCCGGCATTTTTCTCAACCCATCAATACTTGTCGGCTATTTACCTGGATGAAAATGACGCCCCCAAATATCTGGAGGAAGCTGCGAAGGCCGCCGCTCTCTCCCACGATGCGGGCGAGGCAGCCCTAGTCCAAGAGGCGCAGAATGGCTACCGTTCTGGCGGGGAGCAGGGAATGTTACAAAGCATTCTTCGCGTGAAGAGGAAAAACTTCGAGCAGGGAACGACTCCGGCCTTTGCCGTGGCCGAAACCTACGCTCGGCTAAAGGACACCAAAGAGTCACTGCACTACCTGGAGACGTCCTTCCATCGACATGAAGTGGCCTTCCTGACGATGCGGGTGCATGAACCGTTCTTCTTTCTGCACGCTGACCCCGTTTTTCGGCAACTGGTCGAACAGGCGGGGTTGCCCCCTCTGCCGTGAATCGCAGGAAGCGTCTGGGACTAAAACAAATCCCGCAGGTGTCCGAAGCTTGCGACCTGAAGTAACCGACCATTGCCGATCGCGGGCCGAACCTCGCCACGCTCCAGCATCCAGGTGTTGTGGTGCGGGACGAAGACTGCATGCAGTCCGGCTGCGAGCGCCGGATTAATGTCGGAGCTGGGGCTGTTGCCGATCATCCAGGTCTGCTCGCGGATGAGCGCAAATTTCTCGATCACTGACTTATATGTCAGTGCGTCCTTCTCGGCGACAACTTCGATAGCGGTGAAGTACTGCTTCAGCCCCGAGCGCTCGAACTTGCCGGTCTGCTCCATGATGTTGCCCTTGGTCACGCAGAAGAGATGGTGACGCTGGGCGAGATCGGCGAGGGTTTCCGGGACTTCAGGCATGAGTTCCATCGGGTGCTCAGCGATGGCGAAGGCAAAACCGCGAATGGTGTCGTGTAGCGCCGGCGTGAGCGGCTCGACCGACAGTTGCTCGAAGCAAGTAACCAGCGATGCGGCGAAGCTCGTCATGCCATAGCCGTGCTGGCGGATGCTCTCGCGTTCTACTTCGTAGAGAACTTCGCGAACCTGGTCGGGGGTGTACTCATGATGGTTCAGGAAGGAGATGAAATTGACGATGGCGCGCTCGAAGTAGATGTTGTTCTCCCACAGCGTGTCATCGGCGTCGATGAGCAGGTTCTGGCCGGCAGGGAAGCGATGGGAGGAAGACATGGTATTCGATATTCCAGCGAGGGATTCTTCCGCGGCCAACAGCAGCAGGTCTCTCGACTGCGTTCGTCGGCTGCGCCTTCTCACTTCGCTCGGGATGACGATCCCCCAAATCATCGGCGGGCGGCGGTGCTTCGACTGCCTTTAGGATGACCACCCTTAAACGCGACGGCTACTTCCTGGTTATCTCGAAGTTTCCCAGGTAAGTATCTCCGCCCATCACCGAGCCGATGGTGACATCCACGGTGCCCTTCATTGCGTTTCCTTCAACATCGCCTTTGAAATTCGCGCTCACCGTTCCGCCGGGCAGAGGTTTTTCGGCTTGGAAGGATACCTGGTTGCCGGAGATTTTGCCGGACCTCACGTCGAGCGATTCTCCTTCCAGAAGTCCCCAAGGTCCGGTGGAATTATGCCAGCTCACGGTGCCATCGACGCCGTGGCGGGTATCTTCGAGCACCGCCTCTATGTCGGATGTCCCGTGCTTATCGGCGTTCACGCCGTCGAGGTGGCCATTCCAGGTACCGCCGGGATCTACTTTCTTGGTGCATCCCATGACGAGCAGCAGCAAACCCAGGGCCCCCCACAACAGCACTCTATTCCAGCATCGCATTGATAGCGTCCTCCCCTTTGCCCCAGCAGTGTACGCCACTCGGGATTTACAACTGAAGTCATCGAGCCGTTACTCCGGGGCTCCCGGTCCTTGCGCGCCCATCAGACTTGCGGGCGGCGGCGGAATCGAAATGTCGATTTTCTGGGCCGGGCCGAGCGAGCTCAACGGCTTGCCATACTCGGATTCGTTGCCCACGACCAGTACCGCCATTTGATTCTTGTGGACGTACTTGCGCGCAACCCTCGCGACGTCAGGGGCCGTCACCTTCTCCACCTCGGCGCGATAGCGCTCCAGAAAATCGAGTGGGTAGCGATAAAACTCGTACGCCATTTTTTCGCGCAACACTTTTTCCGGGGTATCGAACTCGAAGATAAACGAATTCAGAATATTATCCTTGGCGCGCTTCAACTCCTCATCGCTGGGAGGGTTCTTGAGCAGATCATCAATTTCGCTGTTGATGCCCTCGATGCCCTCCACCGTGCTTGCACTTTTGGTTTGCATCTCGATGTCGGTGAGCCCCGGACGATCCCATCCGTAACCGACTCCGCCTCCTACTGAATAGGCGAGGCCTTTGGCCGTGCGCAGATCATTGAAGAGACGCGAGGAGAAGCCACCCCCGAAAATCTCGTTCATCACCGTGACCGCGAAGTAATCCGGATTGCTGCGCTCGATGCCGAGATCGAGCATGCTGATCGTCGTCTGGTTCACGTCAGACTTGTCGACCGAATACAAGCCCGGCTTTGGCTCGGTGAACTTGATGTCGGGCCGCTTCGCCTCGGGACCTTTCGCCCACGACTCAAACGCCTGGCGCAGATGCGCTTCCATGGTCTTGGGATCAAAGTCTCCGGTGATGCCGAAGATGATGTTGTTGGGATGGACGTATTGCTGATGCCAGTTGATAAGGTCCTGGCGAGTGACGGCCGCGACGGTCGCGTATTCCGGAACGCGCGCGTAAGCATTGCCCTTGCCGTAAGCAATGATGCGGCTCTCGCGGGCGACAATGGAATCGACGTTATCGTTACGGCGGGAAATCGAGGTATACATCTGCCGCTTGGAGAGCTCAAGCTTGTCGGCACGGAACTCGGGATTGTGCAGCAGGTCGAGGTACATCTCGAAGACGGCATTGAAATCGCCCTTCAGACAGTTCAGCGAGATGGTGGTCGAATCCGACTGGTTGTCGGTCTCGATCTTCGCCGCACGCGCTTCAAGGAAGTCATCCATTTCGTCGCCGGTCTTGGTTTTTGTCCCACCGGTGCGCCAGACATCGCCGTACAGGTCGGTAAGGCCAGTCTTCTCCGCGGGCTCGTACACAGAGCCGCCGCGAATGCGAGCAGTCGCGCTGATTAGCGGCAGTTCGTGATCGGGCTGAAGGAAGATGACCATGCCGTTCGCGAGCTGAACGCGCGTCGGCTCAGGAGGGGTGAATGCCGGCAGCGGAGGAGCTGTGACCTTATTCCAGGGAGTTGGTTGCTGAGCGAAAGCTATGCCGGTGAAAAGCAGCAGTACGGTTAAGAGACCCACACAAGCGAGAGCGGTTTGTGTGGGGCACCCGGCTTGGGTGGGACTCGCCGATGTCTTCCGGGTATAGCGGTCCTTCGACTCCGCAGTCGCTCTCGCGCCCGCTGCTCTCAGGATAACGCTTTGGATAGTGGATTTAGACTCATTCGTGCGTGCGTTCATTGCTGTTCCGCTCCTTTCCCGGCGGCTGCCGGGGGGGCGGTGTGGGACGATGCAGTTTCGGTCTCGATGATACCCACGGTGCGGTTCTCATCCTTGAAAGCTTGGTTGGCGACGCGACGAATGTCCGCCTTCGTCACCTTGTCGACGCGGTCGAGGTACCGGAAGAGTTCGCGCCAGTCGCCGTAGCGCGTCTGGTAGTACGCCAGTTGCTGCGCCAGGCCTTCATTGCTGGCGAGGCCGCGAATGAGATCGGCCTTGGTGCGCGTCTTGAACATTTGCAGCTCGTCGTCGGTCACGTCCTGCGTCTTCAACTTCTCGATCTGCTCGTGAAACGCCTGCTGCAACTCGGCGGTGGTATGACCGGGCGTTGGAATTGCGTAGAACGCAAACAGGTGAGAGTACTTGCTCCCCGGGAATCCGCTGAAACCCGCGGCGAAAGCCGAAATCTGCTTATCGCGCACCAGCGACCGATAAAGCCGTGAGGTGCGTCCGTTGGACAGGATGTCGGAGATAGCGTCGTACACAACATCGTCTGGTGCAAGATAACTGGGACGGTGATAGCCCTCGAGGTAGAACGGCTGCGAAGGATCCTGCAGCGTCACCTGCCGCACCGAATTTTGTGGTGGCTCAACCGTGTAAGGCTCAACTGGCTTGGGCTCGGTTGGCAGATGTCCGAAGTATTCTTCGATGATGGGGAACACCTGGTTCGGATCGAGGTCGCCCACCAGCGCGATCGCCATGTTGCTGGGAACGTAGTAATGATGGAAGAACTCTGCCGCATCGGTGGCTGAGAATGACTCAAGATCGGATTGGTAGCCGATGGTCGGGCGATGGTAAGGATTGGCCATGAACGCCGTCCCCAGGAACTGTTCTACCAGCCTTCCCGTAGGCTGGCTGTCGGTGCGCATGCGTCGCTCTTCCATCACCACGCTGCGCTCTTTGTAAAACTCACGCATCACGGGATGATCCATGCGGTCCGACTCCAGGGCCGCCCACAACTGGATCTGGTTGGCCGGCAGAGAGTACATGTACGCAGTCTCGTCATAGTTGGTGAAGGCGTTCACGCCGACGCCGCCATGACTTTCGATGATCTTTCCAAACTCATTCTTGATGACGTATTTGTCGGCTTCTTGGCGCGCGTCTTCCCAGGCCTGCTTCAACTGCGCCAACTTTTTCGGGTCCTGCCCCACGCGCTTGGTGCGCTCAGCCTCGTAGGCAGAGTAGGTGGTCTCGACTTTCGCCAGGGCAACTTTCTCGGCGGCGTAATCGGTGGTGCCGATGTCCGGCGTGCCTTTGAAGGCCATGTGCTCCATCATGTGAGCAAGTCCGGTCTCATTCTTCGGGTCCTGCGCCGAACCGGCGTCCACCATCGTAAAAAACGAGAACACCGGAGCTTCGGGCCGTTGCCACAGAATGACGGTCAGGCCATTGGGCAGGGTCTTGACCGAAACCCGCTTCTCATAAGAAGCCAAGTCCTGCGCCGCCAGCGGCAGGGCAATCGCCAGCAGAAGCAGTACAAAAAGCTGTCGTAACCAGCACTTCATCGTGCCTCCAGGGCAGCAAGAGGTAAGACGGTACCAAAGTAAAGACGTTACGCAGGGACGGAGCAGTAAGTCAAACGGGGGAGAATATCGAAAAGCC
Organism: uncultured Acidobacteriaceae bacterium; assembly: GCA_963819055.1. Taxonomy (GTDB): domain Bacteria; phylum Acidobacteriota; class Terriglobia; order Terriglobales; family Acidobacteriaceae; genus Bog-257. Next base: position 183,372 of record CAWFUT010000048.1, read on the forward strand.
GGTGTCACTCTTGTTGCAACCCAGGTAGTGGGAAGATGATACTTTTCGGAGACTCCTGCTCCTTTTCTTTGGGCGGTGAAACGGGTGGATGCTAAACTCCCGAATTGTCGTAAGCGCGCCGACTTCCTGTAGTTGCAAACCGTAACCATGTTTAGGCTTTGGACGTCTTCGGTCGAGGCGCCTCCGGTCTCGTCGGCCTGAAGGGGGCCTCGCCTGGACATTAAGAGGCTGCATGGCGGCACGGCGGAAGCCATGCCCTTTCAAAGCGGAGTGATGGGCAGCGGTCAGCCCTTTCGGGCAAAACGTAAGGCGACGCACCTCCCGCGACTTCGCTCGGGGCAGGCTTTCACGGTGCGTCCTTTCAAAACTTGCATGACGGTTATTCGCAATGGAGTGAACCATGAAGGTTATGCTGTTGGGCCTGCTCTTGCTCTGCACTCATTTAGTATTCGCGACATCCTACACTTCGACCCAGAGCGGTGACTTCAATAACGCGGCCACCTGGGGTGGCCACGGGTTCCCTCACTCCGGCGATACCTGGACGATCTCCAGTGGAACGACGGTGACCTGCTCGACCACCTGTGCCGCCGGTCTTGCCATGGCGGGGAGTTGCACGGTCGACGGCACGGTTTCATCCGGTGGAGCATTGACGATTGCGCCCGGAGCGACGTTGACCCACAGCGGTGAACTCGACGTGCAGCATGCCGGAACAATCAATGTCAATGCCAACGCGACGGCCGGGGTGGGAACCCTGACGATCGCTCCAGGCAGCGGCGCGACCTGCCAAATCGCCTTTACCAGTCCGGGAGTGGGTACTCCCGTGCTGAACATGACCGGCGTGGGCGGAAATCTGGGCCACAACCATTTTGCTGCGCTGGCGTGCAATACCGCCCTGCACGGAGGCGCTGCGTGCACGTTCACCCCCGAGAGTTCCGGCACCTTTACCACGTTAAACTTGAGTTATTTCACAATCTCGGGATTCGGCAGCGCCAACACCCTGGCCTTTAACAGTTTTAGTGTGGTTTCAGCCAGCCTTCAGAACGGATTATTCAATCAGAACGGCAACGTGCGATTGACGATAGGCTCGTGCGGCGATTGCAATTTTGTAGTCCAGAATGTGAGCTTCACCAATCCTGTCGACGCTATTAACAACACGGTCTTCGAGTTCTACGGGACAGCTGCCCAGAGCGGAGGCACTCGGTTGATGCAGAACGTGACCGCCGCCAGTCACCTTTCGCCGGTGGAATATACGGCCAACATTTCACTGCCTGGACTGAAGACCGGCGCGAGTTTTCTTGGCGGCGATCCCGGCGACATCAACGGATTTGTCGGCTATAACGTGGCCCTGGAGCAGCTCACCACAAATGCGCTGTCCCAGATTTTCCGCAGCTCGGCGGTCATCATCGATACCGGCGGCCCGCAGTCCACCTGCTACGTCTTTCGCTACAACTCCGGTCTGGTGTATCAGGACGGATTCTGCCTCAACCGGGTTCCGAACCAGCACGAGATCGTGACTGCAACGGCTGCAACCGGCGGCACCAGCAATCTGTATCAGCGGTACCTGTGTGACGGAGACGGCTTCTTCAACAGTGACACCGGCGACATGATCCAGGACTGGGGCACCTACACCATGAAGAACAGTATCGGGCTCAACTCCTGCGGCACCATGTCAACCATCAGCAACAGCACTACGGAAGTCGCGACGCTGATTGAGAATACGAACTACAACAACTTCGGGGAGACTTATTGTGAATCGGGCTGTTACGACGGAGTCCATCCCGTCTTTCGCGACAACCTGATCGTTAAGCCGGCCGATGTCAACGGAACGGGCGTCCGCGGCGACGATGGCGTTCACGCCGCCACGGTGTTTCTTCGTCAGACCAACTTCTCACTCGACTATAACGGCTTCTACCAGATGCCGGGTAGCGGCGATCCCGGTGCGGAGCCGCAGCCGCCCGTGCCTGCACTGCTGCCGAATCTTACCCTTGGCGTTCCCGTCAGCTACTTGAATATTCCCGGCACGATCGTCGGCAGCCAGGGCAACCTGCTGATCTCCACCGTTACCGACCCGACGCATATCGGCTGTGCGACTTGCAATTTTACGCAGGCAGGGGCAGCCGGAGTCATGTCCGGAGACTTTTTCGAGGACATCACTTCGCAGAAAGTTGCGACCGTCGCCAGTGTCACCGACGCCACACACCTGGTGCTCAATAGCCCCGGAATTGCCGGAATGCGAGCGGGGTTAGACGGTTTGACGATTTTCACCAGCTACTGGAACCATCCTGGATGGGTCTACGGCGACAGCAATAATGGGTCGCACGACATCCACGCCAATCCACTCTTTCTGGACGCGACTAGGACACTGTGTACCTGGTACCGGACCAACAGCAGCGCACCCATCACCTGCCCTACTTACGGCAGCGTGATGGCCGGCAGCAGCGTGCTGCAGGCGACCTCGGGAACCGGCGGCACGACATTAGTGTGTTCGGCTTGCAACTTTACTGGACACGGAATTACGACGACGGATGTAGTGCGGGTGTTTTCGGGAACCGGGCAAAGCGTTCGCGGGTGGTCGGCCGTCACGTCTGTAAGTGCGACGACATTGGCTCTGAGCTCCAGCATACCTGGTATGACGTCGGGTGACACCTTCGACTTCATCACCGCGACACAACTCATCGGCCGCGCGATGGTGGAGATCAACGGCTTCGACTGGAACGGCAACCAGGTGATGCCGATCGGATGGGCTACGGTGAGCAATGCCATGCGTTACGTTTACGCGGGCTATGCGCCGAGAAATTTCGTCTACAAACACGCGGGATCGCCGCAGGACGGATTCCCTGACATCGGCGCGGTTCCGGTAACCGGTATTCACTATGAGCAAGATGACGATTCAACCGCGCCGTGAGGCTTTATGAACAGAATGTCATTTTCCTGCCAAGGAGGTACAACGTCGGCAGCCTACAATTCGCTTAGCTGTTTCTGAGGTGGGATAAAGTTTTGCCATCTGGGGCCGTTTCGACCCGTTCGCCTTATGCCGAACACGTAAATCCGCAGTGGGTCCGACTGCTGGACCTGCTGGATATGAACGTGCGCTACGCGCACTGCGCGGGGGTCGAGCTGTTCGCGGAGAACGGCGATCGCTACCTGGATTTTCTCTCCGGCTACTGCGTCCACAATACTGGTCATAATCATCCTCGAATTATTGAAGCTCTCAAGAATGAGCTGGATCGGCGCGGTCCTGCGATGTTGCAGAGCCACGTCCCGGAGTTGGCCGGCGAGCTCGCCGAGCGTCTCTGCACTTTGGCCGGCGGCAGGTTGAACAAAGTGTTCTTCGCCAGCTCGGGTAGCGAGGCCGTTGAATCGGCAATTAAGTTTGCTCGTGCCAGCACCGGGCGGGACGCTTTGTTATATGCCGAGGGAGCTTTTCACGGATTGACCTGCGGCGCTTTATCCCTGATGGACAATGCATTCTGGCGGGCGGGCTTCGGTCCCCTGTTGCCGCAAACGGAGGCGATTCCGTTCAACCATCTGGCTGCTGCAGAAAAGAAGCTGCAGACGAAGAAGTTTGCTGCATTCTTTCTCGAGCCTATTCCGTCCGAAGGCGGAATTAAGCTGCCCTCGCCCGACTACCTGCAGCAGGTTCAGGCATTGTGTAAGCGTTACGGGACACTGCTGGTGCTTGATGAAGTGCAGACCGGGATGTATCGCACCGGCAAATTTCTCGCGGCACATCATTACGGCGTCGAGCCGGACATGGTGATTCTGGCCAAAGCGCTCAGCGGTGGATTGGTTCCGGTGGCGGCCGTGCTGATGACCGACAAGGTCAACCAGGCCGTGTACAGCTCACTGAAACGTGCCGTCGTACACACCTCCACGTTCAGCGAGAATGGACTGGCGATGCGCGCAGGACTGGCTACGCTCGATGTACTGGAAGACGAGCGACTGGGTGAACGCGCCGAATATCTTGGCGGACTCTTGCGAAGCAGACTGAGAGAGACGCTGGCTGGCTACGAGATGTTCCGAGAAGCTCCGGGCCTCGGTCTGCTTTCGGGGATCGAGTTCCAGCCGCCGTCGCGCCTGAGCTTGCGACTTTCGTACGAGGCGTTCCGCGCGGTTCATCCTGGGATGTTCGGGCAGATGCTGGTGATGCGCCTCTTCCGGCGCGAGCAGATTCTTACCCAGATCTGCGGCAACAACTTCATGGTGTTGAAGTCAGCGCCTCCCTTGGTGGTAGAGGAAACACAACTGGAAGAATTCGTGGCCGCGGTGGGGCGTGTCGTCGCCGACTTCCACGAGTCAACAGCATTCTGGACGGACGCCCTTGCCCTGGGACGCCGCACGATGGATATTTGACATACGGCGAAAAACGAACCGAGCGGTACTCTTCTTTGCCGCCGAATTTGTTGCACGAGGAAACTGTGCGACTTCTGGTAGTTGAGGATGACTCCGCAATACGGGACTTTCTCCAGCGTGGCCTGAGTGAAGCGGGCTATCAGGTGGATATCGCCCAAGACGCCAAATCGGCGCTCGCTCTTGCCGGCGAGGAAATCTACGACGGCTTCATCATCGATCTGGGGCTGCCGGATATGGATGGCCTGGAACTGATCGGCCGCTGTCGCGCCCAGGGTCACACCGCGCCGGTACTGATCCTCTCAGCCCGGCGCTCGGTCGATGAGCGGGTTCGCGGGCTGGAGCAGGGCGGCGATGACTATCTCACCAAGCCTTTTGCCCTGGCTGAATTGCTGGCCCGAGTGCGCAATCTGCTGCGGCGCAGCACGCCGGGGCAGCCGGAGGCGGTACGTCTGCGCGTCGCCGACCTGGAACTCGACTTGGTTCGTCGCGAAGCGCGGAGAGGCAGCGACGTGCTGCAGCTCACGACTCAGGAGTTCTCGCTCCTGGAATACCTGGTCCGCAACGCCGGGCGGGTGGTCACCCGCACCATGATTCTGGACCGCGTTTGGCGGATGCGAATCGATCCCGCCACGAATGTTGTGGATGTGCAGATTTACCGTTTGCGTAATAAAGTAGACAGCGAAGGCAAGCGGCCCCTCATCCATACCATTCGTGGCGTGGGCTATGTTCTCAAAGAAACCTAAATCGCATGGCATGTCGGCAGCCTGGCGCATCGCCATCTGGCCTACGGTCGCGTTCGCCGTGGGCAGCGCGCTGGCCTTCGTGATCATGTACCTGCTGATCGCGCGCGACATTCAGAAGCGCAGCGATGCCTGGCTGGCCGGCGAGGCCGAGACCCTGAACGATGTCTCCGGCAATACCACGCGTGACGCCCTGTACGATCGCCTGGTCGGTGAAGTTGCCGAGTTGGCCTCGCGCGAGGTCCCGGACGCCGATGAGGAAGACAACCGCGACCATCCTACATCCGTGTTTTTTCTGGAGACTACCCCGGGAGTCATCGATCCCATCTGGGTTGGACCGGGTCCGAAAGAGCCGTTTGTCGCCGCGCTGAAGCAAGCAAAACTGGTCCCGGGACAGCCGGCGAGCGTGCAGGTGGAGGGCTGGACCAAGGCCTTTCGCGTGGTCTATAAGAAAGGCGGCGATGGCGGAGAGTTATATCTGGGCTTCGCGGATCTGAGCGGCGCTGCCATGCTGAACCGGCTTACACTCCGTTGCTTTCTGGCCTGGGCCATCACGGTCGCGCTGGGCTTTTTTATTACCTGGCTGGCCGGCTTTCGGACGCTGGCACGCGTGGATCGCATCAGCGATACGGTGTCGCGCATGGGTAGCGACGACCTGAGCAGCCGGCTGCCGGAGGGCCCGCATCCGGACGAAATCACCCGCCTGTCGAGCACCTTCAATCGCCTGTTTGACCGTATTCAGACTTCGGTTCACCAGATGCGGATTCTGACCGACTCGGTCGCACATGACCTGAAGAGCCCGGTCACCTCCATTCGCGGCAGCTTGGAGGTCGCACTGTCCAGCGGCGCCCAGGGGCAATGGCGCGAGCGCGTGGCCGAAGCTATCGAAGGGCTGGACCGGCTGTCGGAGTTGCTGAATACCACCCTCGACGTCGCGGAGGCCGATGCCGGCGCGCTACAGTTGCGCAAGGAAACCATCGACTTATCGGAGATGGTGAGTCGCCTGGTCGATCTTTACCAACCGGCTATCGCCGAGCACCGTCACGAAGTTGTCACGGATTTGCGTACCGCCATGGTCGAAGGCGACACCGGACTTCTACATCGGACTATCGCCAACCTGCTGGATAATGAAATCTCACATTTACCGCAGGGGTGCAGAATTATGATTTCTGTGCATCCAACTAACGGTGATGCAGAGTTGAAGGTGGCCGATGACGGCCCCGGCTTTCCTGAAGCGTTGCGGAAGCGGGCCTTTGAGCGTTTCGTAAAAGGCGAGCACTCGACCGGTCATGGATTAGGCTTGGCGTTCGTGGGGGCGGCAATCCAGGCACACGGCGGCCAGGCGGAAGTGCGAGAGCGCAGGGGCGGCGGAGCCATGATCGTTCTACGTATTCCGCTGGCGGAAGTGCTAAGCAAGAAGGTGTAGAGGGTGAGAATTTACCAACGCATACGTGAAATCGGTTTGCTGATGGCTGCAATCGTAGCGCTGGGCGCGATCAGTTCTGCGTCGACTTCTTCGACAATGGTGTATGTGCCGGCATTGGAACGCGGCTTCCAGCAGATGTACGACCTGAATTTCGCCGCCGCTCACCAGACATTCCACGACTACCAGCGCGCGCAGCCGGATGATCCCATGGGATACGCCTCGAATGCTGCTGCCTACTTGTTTTCGGAGTTCAATCGGCTGCACATTCTCGAGTCGGATTTATTTACGGACGACACCAGGTTCGAACATCGCAGCAAAGCAACTCCGAACGAGACGGTAAAAACCGAATTTGAAAACGAGTTGGCGAAAAGCGATGCGGCGGCCAGCAAGATCCTGGCGCGCAATCCGGACGACGCCAACGCTCTGTTCGCTCAAGTGCTGGCTGATGGTTTGCGTGCCGATTACACCGCCTTGATTGAGAAGCGGAATTTCGCCAGCCTGGCCTACATGAAGAGCGGACGGGTGCTTGCGGAAAAGCTGCTGACGATTGACCCAAATTGCTATGACGCCTACCTGGCGGTGGGTGTCGAGAACTATTTGTTAGGAGTCAATTCCGCTCCGGTACGCTGGCTCCTGCGCATGTCTGGCGCGCAAACTGATAAGGACGCCGGCATACAGAGACTTCGGCTCGCTGCCGACAAAGGTCACTATCTTGCGCCGTTCGCAAGGCTGCTGCTCGCGGTGGCCGCATTGCGCGATAAAGACCGCCAAACCGCTCGCGTGTTGCTGGCTGGCTTGGCTAAAGAGTTTCCCAATAATCAGCTTTATGTGACCGAACTCGCGCGCATCGAATAACCGAAGTCAGTGACTTTCCCGTACTCGGCCTGTGACCGCTACCTTTCCCGCCGTTGTCATATTGATTTGTACCTTGTCATCTACTCTTAGAAATAGCGTGCTGGGATTCTTCATGCCCCACGCCTGGTAGGGAACAGTGAAGTTCGTTGTCGCATTCATCGAGTTGCCATTAGCCTGCACCGCAACCGACAGCGTAAGGTCGTGGTCCACCCCGTGAATATGGAAGACACCCTGCACCTGCAGCGTACTGCTAGCGTGATCGGACCATGGGCCGGACACTTTTTTCGCCAGGAAGGTGATTTCCGGATAGCGTTTGCTCTCGAGCACGTCCTTGTTCATCTTGTTGTCGCGCGTGTGATTGCCGCTGTCGCCGCTGGTGGCATCGACAACCAGTTCACCACTGGCATTGCCGGACACCGGATCGAAGGAGATCTGCCCGCTCTTGAGCTTGAACGTGCCGTGAACGGTGTGCAGAACGTCTCCAAGCGTCCACTCGATTTTGGTCTGGGAAGGATCGAGCGTGACCTGCACCTGTTCAGCGGCAGCGCTGAAGGTCAGGGAGAGAAGGAGGAATGCGAGCAGCGATAATGTTGTGCCGCTTCGCGCCCTGAACCTCGAATCCTTACCGATCAACCCTCATCTCCTTCTTGGCCATGTTCTTGGCCACGGGCCCTGTTCATGCAGATTCAGGTACACGGCTCCGGGGGTCAGGCTGCCAGAAGATTCCATCCTAACTTGAAGCCGGATCGCAATCCAAAATCGCTCACGGCTACGGCGCCCGTATGGACCGCGAGCATCTGCTCAAAGCACGCCGGATCGTTCGCCAGTGCGCGCAACGTGCGCCGCCGCAGAACCGGATGCCGGTCCATCAACAGCATTAGCGACGACATCAGTCGCGGTATCCGCGCGACTTTGCGATGCGCAGCTTCGTAGCTTCTGAGATCGCCGCCCAGCATGGCCTCAGCCAATGCCTGAGCCTGCCGGAACGCCATCGACAGCCCTTCTCCGGTAACCGCATCGACGGATCCTGAAGCCTCACCCACAAGGGCGATGTTGCCCGACTGAACGGCCGCGAACTTTCGAGTGGTGGTCAGCGAGCCCAGGTAGTCGCGCTCGGGAGTAACGCCGCGCAGTCGCGCGGTCAGGGCAGGGAAGGCCGGGAGAGCTTCATCAAAGCGCAGACGAGAATGCTGCGTGATAAAGGCTATACAGACCTCGCCGTTCGCCACAGGCGTAACGTACATCTGTCCGCAATCACTCCAGTGCACCTCGACATGGTCGTCCCAGGGCGCAACTTTATAGTGCCGGCGGAAGCCGTAGCGCCGGCTGCTGAGGCGCGAAGGGTCCAATCCGGCAAGGCGTCGCAGCCGCGAACTCTGCCCCTCGGCGCAAATCAGCCAGCGATAAGTCAGCTTTCCACCATTGAGGTCAACGGCATTTTCTCGCAAGCCTGTAATTCGCGTATTCCAAAGCAGTCTCACGCCTAGTTGCTGCGCGCGATCGGCCATCATCCGGTGCAGTATAGTGCGACGGATACCATATCCCACACCGTGGGAGAACTCAGCCTCCACGTGATGGCTGTCGTCGAGAAAACGGATGCCTCGGAAGGGCGAGGTAATTCCCGGACCGATGACGATTCCCAGTTCCCGCAGGGCAGCCAGTCCGTCCGGCATGATGCCTTCACCGCAAGCTTTGTCGATCGGAGGCTGGGTGTGGTCAGCAAGTGTGACCTGCAATCCTGTCTGGCGAGCGGCTATCGCGGCCGCCAGGCCAGCCGGCCCGCCGCCAGCCACAAAAACTTCTGCTTGTGCCGGAACGTTAGGCATGACCCCTACCAGCGCAGCAGTACGAGTTCGGCGCAGAAGCCCGGACCCATGGCGGCGAGAATGCTGTAGCTGCCCGGCGCAGGACGCCGCCGGTTCATGAACTCTTCCAGCACTAGCAGCACCGAAGCTGAAGAAAGATTGCCAACTCGCCGCAATGTCTGCCACGAGACGTCTAGCGCGCCAGGCGGAAGCGCGAGCGATTCCTGCGTCGCCTCCAGTACCTTGGGGCCGCCGGTGTGCATGATCCAGGTCGCGATATCGCTGCGCTCCAGGCCCTGCTCGGAGAGAAACGCATCGACATCGGGAGCCAGATGCTTGCGAATCATCTGCGGGACCTCGGGAGAAAGCACGATCTTGAAACCTCGTTCCGAGATATCCCATCCCATGACTTCTTCCGTTCCGCGATAGAAGGACGAGCGACTGGCCAGTACCTGCGGCCCCTGCGCCCGACCATCGCTACTCGTTACGATCACCGCTGCGGAACCGTCACCGAAGAGCCCGGACGAAATGAGGTTAGGAACCGTGAGGTCGTTGCGCTGCCAGGTGAGGGAGCACAATTCAACCGAAACCAGCACGGCTATGTGGTCAGGGTAGGCACGCACATAATCGCTGGCGCGGGCGATTCCGGCAGCGCCTGCAACACAGCCCAAGCCGAAAATCGGATTGCGCTTGATGTCGGTCCGCAGGTTCATTCGATTCATCAGACGAGCATCGATCGATGGGCTGGCTACACCGGTGACAGACACAAAGAAGATCGCGTCAAGATCGCGCTCCGACAATCCCGCGCGCGCCAGAGCGCGGCAAATCGATTGTTCCGCCAGATCTTCGGCGGCCTCGATCCACGCGTTATTGGATTTACCCCAAGTTGTCAGATCGTCATAAGCGTCGATGGGCAGGGCCAGATATCTGCCGTCCACCCCGACGCGTGTAAGCAGGCGATCGAGCGCTTTCGCGTTTTGCAGGCGCTCCGACCAGTGACGTTTTAGGGCGGATGCAATCTCCTGCTGACGGTAATAGTGGCGGGGAAATGCGCTGGCGGCGGCCGCGATGCGCGGAGTAATGCGATTCGTGTCTTGCACTGGGGCCTGTATTTTAGCGACTTGGGTCAATGTTGTCAGGGTAACCAGAGCACATGAAGAAGCTCTATCTCAGGCATGACATCTTGGTCATATAACTGCCTGGAACGCGCGGTTTTCCTGCCTGCGACGACCTGACGCGGGCAACGTTATAATGCCGCAATGGATTGGGCGCCCGCTTCCGTCATACGCCGGTGGTTCGATTCGGAGTACGGGCTTTCCGATCGTTTTATCCCTCGCTGGATTTTTCTCCGCTGTCTTGGCCTGATCTACTTTTCCGCATTTTATGCTCTGGTCTTCCAGATTCGTGGACTGATCGGTGCTGACGGCATCCTGCCGGCTCGCGAATACCTGGAGGCTGTGGCACACCAGTTTCCCGGTTCACGTCTGTGGTTTGCTCCAAGTCTGCTCTGGCTTTCGACCAGCAATCACATGTTGAGCGCCATCTGCTGGGCCGGGATGGCCGCTTCGATTTTGATCGTGCTGAATCTCTGGCCCCGAGCCAGCTTGCTGATCTGCTTTGTCTGCTTCTTGTCGTTTGTCGCCGCCGCGCAGGACTTTTCCGGCTATCAGTCCGACGGCATGCTGCTGGAGGCTGGATTCCTCTCGCTCTTCTTCGCGCCCGCGGGGTTCTGGCCGGGACTGGGCGAGAACAATCGGCCCGCGCGCGCCAGCCTGTTTCTTCTGCAGTGGGAGTGGTTCCGCATTTACTTCGAATCCGGCGTAGTGAAGCTGGCCAGTGGTGATCCGGAGTGGCGGCACTTCACCGCCATGGACGAGTACTACCAGAACGGCCCGCTGCCCACCTGGATCGGCTGGTACGTGCAGCATCTGCCGCACTGGTTTCACGCTTTCGCCACCGGCGCGACGCTGGTGCTCGAGCTCGGACTGGTGTTCATGCTGTTCCTGCCGCGGCGATTCCGCATCGCCTGCTTCTTCATCGTCACCGCCTGGCAGATCCCCGTCATCCTGACTGCAAACTACACCTTCCTGAACTACCTGGTGCTGGTGCTCGGATTCCTTCTGCTCGACGACCGCTTCTTCCAAAGTCTCGTCCTGCGTTGGGAAAAGCGTTTCGGTAAAGCGCCCATCTCTGGATATCTGGGGCATAGTCCGCTACCTGCTGAAGTCGAAGCAGGCCCGCAATCGCCCGATCATCCGAGTGCGGTTCGAGTCCGCACGCATCCTGTGAGAGCGCTGAAGCTGGCGCTCACCAGCGTGATTCTGCTTTGGATCTTCTATTCGACCACGGTGCAGATGACCTGGCTGTTCTTCCGTCACCTGCCTCTGCCGGCTTCGCCCGTCGCCGCGCTGGAGCCGTTTCGCATCGCCAACCGTTATGGATTGTTCGCGGTGATGACGCGCGGCCGCTACGAGATCGAGTTCCAGGGCTCCAACGATGGCGAGCACTGGGCGACCTATCCCTTCCTTTACAAGCCGCAAAATCCGGAGGAGCGGCCGCGCATCTATGCTCCCTATCAGCCGCGCTTTGACTGGAATCTGTGGTTCGCCTCACTCGGCTCCTGGCGGGAGAACATCATTGTGCCCAGTACCGAGGAGCGACTGCTCGCCGGCGCACCGGATGTGTTGAAGCTGTTCGCAGGAAATCCGTTTCCTCAGTCGCCGCCGAAACAGATGCGGGCGGTGATCTGGCAATACTGGTTTACGTCGCTGGCGGAGAAGCGAGCAACCGGGGCATGGTGGCGCCGCCAATTGCTTGGACTGTACGCCCCGGTGCTGGAGCGTGAGGCTGACGGCACCGTGGTTGTCGTTGCCTATCCCCAGCCATTGCCGCCGCGGCCGTAATGGAGTCCTGCGTTTTCGTGCGCGTGCGTTTATGATGGCTCTACACTAATCCGCTCCTTTATGAAATTTCTCGTCATCCTGATGGTTGCCATGCTGGCCGTGTGTGCGTTCATCTTTTTGCAGCCCGGCAGATTCCTGATCGTCAATAATCCGGAGAAGTCCGATGCCATCATCGTTCTCGGCGGCGACTCCGCCGATCAGCGGTACTGGCGAGGCATGGGCCTGTTGCGCGCCGGCTACGCTCGCCACATGTTCGTCGATGCGACCACCGGCATTACCTACGGACATTCCTTCGTCGACCTGGCGAAGGACTACGTCGCCCACACAGCGGGAGCGAACGCGGCGCAGGTATCCGTCTGCCCGATCGTCGGCGACTCGACAAAGATTGAAGCTCAGCAGGTGGACGCCTGTTTCCAGACGATGCAGCCTCCACCCCGGTCCATCATCATCGCCACGGACGACTATCACACCCGGCGAGCGCTCTCGATCTTTCGCACGGAGCTGCCGCAGTACAAGTGGACGGCGGCGGCGGCCCGGGCCGAGTTCCTCTTTGGGCTCCCCTGGTGGAAGAACCGGGAATGGGCTAAGACTTATCTGACAGAGTGGGAGAAGCTGCTGTGGTGGGAGCTGGTGGATCGCTGGCAGAAGTGAAATCGAGATAGGTCCGACGGTTCCGACAGGGGAAAACAGCAGGTCCCTCCATTCCGCGTTCGCCGATCCACAACCTCGGCGGATCGAAAAACATCAGCGAACGCTCCGGTCGGTATGACAACGAAGACTTGCTTTATGGGCAAGCGGAGGTAGCGTTCGCGGCATCTCACTCAATGAGCTTCGAGGTGTCCATTGCCGGTTCAGAAGAAGAAACGCGCGAGCACGCATCGGTGGTCCGCTAGCGTCACGACCGATTCCACGCATCCTCCCGAAGGCCTGTTTAACAAGAGCGCGGCCGCAATTGCTCGCAGCCTGGCGTCAAAGAAGGTCTCGCCGAAGGGGCCGGGTTCTGGGATGCGGATGTTGACCTTCTACATCAACCGCGCCGGTCACAACCTGAGCGCTGCGCGGAAGGCTGAGCTGCAGAAGGCGAAGAAGCTGCTGTCGGAACGCATCAAGCAGGAGAAAGAGAAGAAGGCCAGCTGAAAAGGCTGCCGTCGGCTAAGGCCGACTCTGATCCTCTGTGGGCGGCGGAGACGCTGGCCTGAAGGTCAGCTGCACCCGAACTCTCGACCCTGGCCTGTCGGCAGCTCTACCCGAACACCGCTCGACGTTTTTCTGAAAGCCAGCTCTATGCGAACTCCCGCATGGCACTTTCCTGAAGGCCGGCTCTACCCGAGCGCCGACCTGCAGTGTTCCTAATTTTCGTTTGAGCGTCGGCTAGACGTTGCTGCCGGTGGGCAGTTTAGGTCCGTTCGCCGGAGCCTCCGCGATCGATGGCCGGTACGACGCTTCTTTCCATAAGCTGGTGGGCTGCACAAAGAAGACTCTGACCGCAGCCAGCGAGGCTGCCATGAGCACCACAAATGTCCGGATCGGCGAAGTTAGTTGTTTGAGCGCGGCGCCATCCGGCACCACGGCATCGAGTAGCGCCAGTCCGTAAAACAGGATCTGTCCAATCGCCGCTGCCGCGCGCCAGTACGGCGGCAAGCCGAACGTAGTCAGACCGATTGCGATCATGCAATACGGGATCACGATGCGACCGTACTTGGCGGAGATGAAGTGCAGCCGCATGCGATTTCGCGAACTCAGTAGTTCCGGCATGATCTTTAGCATCTGGTAAAGACCGGCCTGCAACCGCACCTTCCGCCGGAACTCCGAATGGAGCACGGTAGGGAAGTCATACATTGTGGCGGTAGGCTCCATGAGGATGCGGTAACCCTTGAAGAAGGCCACCAGCGGCTCATAGACATCGTCGAGCAGCGTGCCAGGCGGCAGCGGGGTCCACAGCGAGCGGCGAATCGCTGCGAAGGCGCCGCTGTAGCCGAAGGTTGAATCGATGCGGGTAAGGCGTTGCCGTATCCAGGACTCGTACCGCCAGTACAGGCTGGTCGTCGTTTCCTCATGCGTCTCGCCCTGCACGATGATGGTCTCTGGGCTGACGGCCCCGACTCTGGCATCTCCGAAGCAGGCGATCACGTTGCGCAGGCAGTTCGGATCGAGGGTCTGGCGCACGTCATTCAAAACCAGAATTTCTCCCGAAACCAGCGGCACGGCGGCGTTCAGGGCCGCAGCCTTTCCGCCTCGAGGTACGTGCAGGAATTTCACACCTTCCGAGGCAAAGCTGCGCGCGATATCATCCGTGCGATCGGTTGATCCGTCAGAGACGACCAGGATTTCCATGAGTTCGCGTGGATAGTTCTGCGCGAAGATCGTCCTCAATTTGCGTTCGAGAAATTTCTCTCCGTTGTAGACCGCGATCACGAACGAGACACTGCGCAGCTTGTCGTCTTTGCGAACCGGATTGTCGGAGCGCCGTGCCAGCCAATCCAGCAGCAGGGGATAGCCGAACAGCGCGTAGAACATCAGCGCGCCGGCGAAGGCGAATACCGTTATAGACACAATCTGAATGGGGTCCGACATCGGTTGCTGCCAGCAGGTACTAAGATACAGGAAGGCGGACGCCGGCGTTTACATTTCGTGCACAGGTTCCAGCAACAATTATTGCTAACGAGGATGCGAGATGCTAAGGCGTAACCCGTATTTCGCGCCTTGCTGTGAGGGCGTTGTATCGTTTCCTCCGTCCGCTTCATCCCATAAATGGTGATCCCTCGCGATATAATGAAGGGTTTATTGCAGCGCTCAGCTTGAGTTAGAAATCCTCGCGGAAGGAAACTATGCCGACAGATGTCATCATGCCCCAGATGGGGGAATCGATTTTTGAAGGAACCATTACCAAATGGCTGAAGCAGCCAGGCGAAAAAGTACAGCGCGACGAGCCGCTGTTCGAGATCTCCACCGACAAGGTTGATGCCGAAATTCCCGCGCCCGCCAGCGGTACCCTGCAGGACATCAAGGTGCAGGCCGGAGCCACGGTGCAGGTGAATACGGTGGTAGGCACGATTGCCGAGGAAGGCGCGGCTGCCGGTGCATCCGCTCCGGTCGCCCAGCCGGCGAAACCCGGCGCGGACGGTGCCGGTTCCAAGCAGGCTGAAGCAGCTCCTCAGGCGAAGGCCGAAGCTCCGAAGACGACCCAGAACATTCCTGCCGATCTCGCGACTGACGAGAAGGAAGGTTTGCAGCGTCAGCAGCAGGGCAAGGTGCAGGAGTATGAAGAAGGTGGTGAGCAGGATCGCGTTCGCTCCAGCCCGCTGGTTCGTCGCATCGCCAAAGAGAACAACGTCGATCTGACCAAGGTCCCGGGTACCGGCCTGGGTGGACGCATCACCAAGGAAGACATCGAGTCATTCATCTCGCGGCATGGAGCGGCAGCTCCCGCGGCGGCTGCGTCTTTTACGCCGACGGCTGTGCAGCCTGCTGCTGCTGCGCCAACTGCGCCCGCAGTCACAGTTCCGCTGCAGCCCATCGGCGGGGTCACCCCGGGCGACGTCGTGCCCATGACCACCATGCGCAAGAAGATTGCCGAGCACATGATCATGTCGAAGCGCACCAGCGCTCACGTGCATGGCATCTTCGAAGTCGACGTCACCCGGATCGTGAAGCTGCGCGAGAGCATGAAGGCCAAGTTCGAGCAGGCGACAGGCAACAAGCTCACCTACACGCCGTTCTTTGCGCGCGCGGTCATTCACGCCATCCGCAAGTGGCCCATCATCAACTCATCGGTCGAAGGCGAGAACATCCACTATCATCCGACCATCAACCTCGGCATCGCCGTGGCGCTGGATTGGGGCTTGATCGTACCGGTGGTCAAGAACGCCGAGGAGCGCAGTTTTGTCGGACTGCAGCGCGCCATCAGCGACCTTGGCGAGCGCGCCCGCACCAAGAAGCTGAAACCGGATGAGGTTCAGGGCGGCACGTTCACCATCACCAACCCGGGCATCTTCGGCGCGGAGTTTGGGCTGCCGATCATCAATCAGCCACAGGTGGCAATTCTGGGCGTCGGCGGCATCAAGAAGAGGCCGGTCGTCTTGACCGACAAGGAAGGCAATGACACCATCGCCATCCGTTCGATGATGCACCTGAGCATTGGCTATGATCACCGCATCATTGATGGCGCGGTGGCCGACCAGTTCATGGATGAGTTGAAGAAATTCCTGCAGAACTGGAATGAGGCGCTGTTGTAAGGAAGCTGTTAGCTATGAGCCGTGAGCTCTGAGCTGAAACATCAAAGCGGCGGGATGAGAGTCCTGCCGCTCTTTGTATTTGGAGTGGTTTGGGAGATCCGCGATGGACATTTCCGAATTGTCATCCCGAGCGGAGTCGAGGGATCTGCGGTTCTGTGGGCAGCGGAACGATCCTACTCGAGCCGGTTAATGATCGACGCCGCATATCCCGCCCCGAAGCCGTTGTCGATGTTCACGACCGTGACGTTCGACGCGCAGGAATTCAGCATTCCCAGCAGCGCAGCGATGCCTTGATAGGACGCTCCATATCCTACGCTGGTGGGCACCGCAATCACCGGCACTCCAACTAGTCCGCCGACGACGCTGGGCAGCGCGCCTTCCATGCCGGCGCAGACGACAATCACTCTTGCTTCGTTCAACACGTCGCGGCGCGCCAGCAGGCGGTGAATCCCGGCGACGCCGACGTCGTAGACATGTTGTACCTCGTTGCCCATGATTTGCGCGGTGACCACCGCCTCCTCGGCGACCGGGATGTCGCTGGTGCCGGCAGAGACCACCACGATCTTGCCCTTGCCGTGGATGGACTCATCGAGTGTCAAGGTGATGGCCCGCGCCAGGTCGTGCACTGCCACCTTGCGAACTTTGCGCTTCACCGCGCGGACCTGTTCCGGCGAGACCCGAGTCGCCAGCACATTGTTGCCGCGCTTTGCCAGACGGCTGAAGATCTCGGCCAGATGCGATGGATCCTTGCCTGGGCCGAAGATCACCTCCGGCATACCAACGCGCAGCGCGCGATGGTGATCGACGTTGGCGAATCCCAGGTCTTCGAAGGGCATGTGCCGCAGCTGCTGGACGGCCTCGTCGGACGAGAACTTGCCGCGGCGCACGTCGTCGAAAAGTTGCTTGAGGGATTTTGCGTTCATCCTCTATTGGTCATGCATGAATAGCCAAGTCTTTCTGGCGATTCCCGCAAAAAATGCCTGTTCCAGTCTGAAACTCATGCCGCCAGCAGTCGTCGCGGTCTGCCGATGCGCTCCACCAAGCCGAAGTAACGCTTCGCCGCGTCGCCCGGTAGTCGCGAGCGAAAGAATAAGGTTCTCAGCGATTGCCTGGTCAAGCGCCCGGCGACGTAAGCATCATACATTTCGCTTCCCAGCATCAACCCAAGTTCATGAGTGACATAGGCAAAGCGCGCCCCACCGTATTGCAGCCCTAGAGTAATTAACTGCGGCGTCCTCCCGTACTGCTCGCGACGCAATTCGTAATCTTTGTGCAGTAGCAGGAAGTCGATCATCTCCAGGTACTCGCGATAGCTGTAACGACCGTAATACGCAACAACCTGGGGAGGATGGGAATACAACGCGTAATAATCGGCTTCCCGTACCGGAGGACGCGCAGGGTAGAGCACGCGCGAACCCAGGTAAATCAGCGCTTCGTCCAGCACACCGGAGTAAAAATTATCGTCGACAGTCTGCTCCGGCGCGAGTGAGGTAAGTCTCGGGCGTCGATCACGACAAGCCAGCTGAACGAACTGCGCCGCCAACTCCGCGCTTCTCGGCATATTCAGACGAATGGCGAAGATCGAGTTTAATCGTGGCAGGTAGCAGCAGCCATGCTTGCGGACGTCGGTGAGAATGGATTCGACTTCACCCAGCGGCGCTCCCTTGCGCAGCAGGAGCTTGCGGAACCTCTCCTCGTTGCGTCCCGAATGGACCTCCGGCAGCGAATCGACGATGGCCGGAGACGCGCGCCTGGCCATGTACCTGTCGATGCCGAGAAACCGCAGCAGGGCATCGATTAAGTTGTAAAATACCGGCGCCAGGTCGTCGGGCTGGGTGCGCTCGCAGCGCCAGCGTTCCAGATAGATCCGATAGCTTTCGTATTTTTCCAGCGGGGTAGCCGTGAAGACGCAGACCGCATGATCGCTGACGCGCACGGCTTCGACGCTCGCCTTGCGTTCCCCAGCGGCGCGCCAGTAAAGATTGTCCAGGTTCTGCAGCACCGTGAGTACTCGCTCGCGCGGCAGTCGGGCCGCAACCTCGGCCGGCAAGTGCGCCGGTGCCAAATGGGACTCGCCAAACAGCACGATCACTTGCGCGTCGGCATGCCGGGCCCGGATTTCCGCAATCTTCTGCGCGGCATGACGGTCTCGCACCGCGATCTTGCGCATGTCGCCGCGGGGCATGCAGTCCAGTCCGTAGACCGGCGCTCCATAGGCCCGCGCGCTTTGTAATAACTCGTAGAACGGCGTCCAGTCGTATTGCCAGTCCAGGTCGTAGCGAATGCGCTCGCGCAACTCGTGCTCGTCTATCTCATCGCCCATCCATTCGTCCAAAATGTGTTGATCGCGAGCGAAGATCGCCTCTACGCCGAGTACCACCGGATGTCGGCGCAGCGAGGCTCGCTGGGCAACCAGTCGAGCACAGTACCGCTGACTGTTGGCCAGAGCGTGATAGTCACCAACCAACAGAATGTCGGCCGAAGCCAATGACTGCTCCAGTTGCGAATGACTTAGAAGCGAGTGGTACGATGGATACGCCTCGGTGAACTCCCGCAAGTATTTTCGCTGGCCATAGCGGTCAGTGGCGCGGATCTCGCGTTCCACGTTCGCCAGGGCGTCGAGTTGGGCGGCGCTTCGCCGGGACCGAAGTGTGGTTGCTGAACTTGCCATGATGGAAGGCGGCTCTTAGTTTTTAGCCATTAGCAAGCAAAGGCAGCTTCTGGTTCTTGGTTCGGCCGGCACTCTTGCTAAGCGCTTAAGAGCTTCTTCATCCAGCTACTCTCGCCGGAATAGCTGTGAACACGAAACCTTAGATGACATCTGCAAGCAACGTGACAGCCCGAAACTTGACGGTGGCCATCACCGGTGCCAGTGGCTCCATTTTCCCCAGGCACTTACTGGTTGCGTTGGATGCCGACGAGCGGGTCGGAACCGTCAACCTGATCGTCTCTGACAGCGGCTTACGGGTGATGGCCGAGGAACTCGGGATATCAGGCCGTAACGAGGTGGTCGGCAGGCTTTTGGGGCGAGCGTCGGCAAAGATTCAACAGCAGAACAATGACGATATTGGCGCGAACGTCGCCAGCGGTTCGTATTCGACGGACGCGATGATCGTGTTGCCGTGCAGCATGGGAACGCTGGCGCGGATCGCCAACGGCATGGCGAACAAGCTGATCGAGCGCGCCGCCGATGTCTGCCTGAAGGAGCGGCGTCCGCTTATTCTGTGCGTGCGCGAGACGCCTTTCAATCGCATCCATCTTCGCAACATGACGCTGGCGGCTGAGGCCGGTGCCACGATTTACCCCATCATTCCCGCCTTCTACTTCCAACCGCAGTCAACCGAAGAGATTGCCAGCGAGTTTGTGAATCGCGTGTTGGCGCACATCGGGCTGCCGCAGGCAGGGGCGTACAAGTGGAAGATGGAGTGATTCCCGTGCCTTATCTTAAGCGGGCGATGACCTGGATGCGACCCCTGCCAGCATTGTTATGGTTCCTGCTTCCGTTATCATCCTCCCAAGCGCAGCAATTGTTGTTGATGCAACGGACTTGGGTAAATAATTCCGCCAACGAGTCCAGTGACTGCGTACAGGTCGAAGTTGATGGCACTTATCACTTCGAACACACACCGATTTCGCTATGGCAACCGGGTATTCGCCAGATTCACGTCGGCAAACTCACGGACGAAGAAATGAAGCAGTTACACGGAGTGCTGGACGATCCCTCGTTGCAGTCCTTAGCTACACCTAAGCTGAACGCGGGTTCGATGATGGGAGGCCCGTCCTTCGACCTGCTCTGGGTCATCATCGGCCGCAATGGCCAGACCCAAATTCTCGACTTCTATAGTGGAGGGGAGAGCGGCAAATACAACACCGGAACCCGGCTGCCCAGCGTCTATCAGACGCCCGCTATCAAGCCCCTGCTGGATTGGTACAAGCAAATCAGCAAGCGCAAAGACGACGTCGACAAGGCGGCGGCCGCCACTTGCTCACTCCGCCTACGGCGTTATTGATGGTGTGTGGATCCATGCCTTTCCGTTTCAATAACATAGGCCTGTGATGCAGCTCACCATTCAATGTGAGATTGTCCCGCTGAACGCCTAAATAATCCCGTTCAGCCTATCCTGCTTGGCGCTTTGGAGGTGGGGTTATTACCTTATAACTGTAGAGAAGTGTGGCCCTGTCCCGTGGGGGGACCACCCATCCAATCATGAGAGGCGTAAATGCATAAGCCGATTAAGTATGTTGAAAAAGCTGTCACTGTTGCTGCCAAGGGCGCATGGACCGTTTTCGACAAACTGAACAGTATCAATCCTAACCCCTCGTTTACGCCCAAGTGGTCGGACAAGCCACTGCTCAAGTCGTATCAGAAGTCGAAGCCGCCGCTCGGCTGGCCGCGCGCTACCGATTCGCTTTGCCCCAAGTGCGTCCCCGAGATCCGCCAGCAGATCCTCGACGGCAAGTTGCCGGTCGAAGTGCTGATGAACGAGAAGGCCGGCGAGATCAAGGCCACCATCATCGAGCGCGACGGCAAGATCCTGATGGTGAAGGATTGCCCCACCCACGGCCACTTTGAAGACGTGATGGCCATGGACACCGAGTTCTTCAAGCACCTGGAAGAGGTCTTCCCGGGCCGCGACATTCGCGCCCACAACGATGAGAAGCTGCATCACCACGGATCGAGCACTGTGCTGCACGGCCGCGGATCGGTGCTGACCATCGACCTCACCAACCGCTGCAACATGATGTGCGATCCCTGCTTCATGGACGCCAACCAGGTTGGCTTCGTCCACGAGCTCACCTGGGACGAGATCAAGACCATGCTCGACAACGCCATCACCATCAAGCCGCGCCGCCAGATGTCGGTGCAGTTCTCCGGTGGTGAGCCCACGCTGTCGCCGTACTTCCTTGACGCGGTCGCTTATGCTCGCAAGGTCGGCTACAACAGCGTGCAGGCTGCGACCAACGGCATCGAGTTCGCCAAGAGCCCCGAGTTCGCCAAGCAGGCCGCGGAAGCGGGTCTGCGCTATGCCTACCTGCAGTTCGACGGTATCGGCAACGCTGCCAACTCGCATCGCCTGGTCGGCAACTTGTTCGACGTAAAGATCCAGGCCATCGAGAACCTGCACAACGCTGGAGTCGAGATTGTTCCGGTCGTGACCATCGTCAACGACCTGAACAATGAGCAGGTTGGCCGCATCATTCAGTTCGCGCTCGATAATCCGAAGCGCATCTCGTTCCTGTCGTTCCAGCCGGTTTCGTTTACCGGCCGCGACGAAGCGATCACCGACGAGCGTCGGGCGGCGCAGCGCTACACGCTGTCGCACCTGGCGCACGACGTGAAGAAGCAGACCGGGTTGGGCGAGCCTACCCGCGACTGGTTCCCGATCTCGTTTATGAGCACCTTCTCTGACTGGGCCGACCTGGTTCACGGGCCTGACAAGGATTGGGGCTCGCTGAGCTGCGGCTGCCACCCGAACTGCGGTGTGGGCATGGCCGTGATGATCGACAAGGAAACCAAGGAAGCGGTTCCGGTCACGGCTTTCCTGAACGGCGACACCATCGCGAAGGACATTGCGAAGGTGAACGACGCCGCTCGCGGCAAGTGGATGTCGATTGCCGGCATGACCCTGGCGCTCCTGAAGAATTACGATCCCTTCAAGTCGCCGACGCACTTCAAGTTCACCGACCTGCTGAAGAAGTTCGACAAAACCTTCGGCGCGACCGGTAAGGATTACGGCAAGGTCAGCGGAGACCGCACCGAGACGGACATTCAGAAGCGCCGGCGCGATCGCTGGAACTTCCTGTTCGTCGCCGGTATGTGGTTCCAGGACCTGTTCAACTACGACTTCCGCCGCACCGAGCAGTGCATTATCCCTTACGCCACGCAGGAAGGCGAGATCAGCTTCTGCGCTTACAACACTGGCGTGGGCTGGCGTAACATCGTCGAGAAGATGCACATGACGGCCACGCTCACCAAGTGGTACGAAGAGCACGGACGGCACGAAATCTTTGCCGGCGGCAAGAAGGTCGGCCTCGAGACGACCACGCACACGCTCAACCTGGTTGACGAGCACGTGCAGGCCAAGGCCAACGACACGCTGGATAAGCTAGGCATCGCCAAGAACGCTCGCCAGGAGAAGTTCAAGGCGCGCGACGAGAAGATCAAGGCCGACGCCGAGAAGCAGCGCATGATGGCGCTCTACAAGGAGCACGTTCTGGGCGAGAAGCCCGTTCCGAAGGACGGTGGATTCGTGTCCCTGGGCGAGATCGGTGGCATCAAGCCGGCGCCTGCTGTGGAAGTGAAGGAAGAAGTCTATGGAGACTAACGGGTAGAACCGGCCTTCAGGCCGGCGTTCCAGCCGTATCCAAGTGATGGGCGGACTTCAGTCCGCGGACCGGTCGCGAAAGCGGCCGGTTTTCTTTTAGCGAGCAGACGCCCGGGCGCGCGAGACGGCCTTCGTCATGTTGCGCAGGGTCACTGTCGCGACCCTCACCTCGGGCAAAGCAATGCCACAGTAGAGCTGCTTGCCTTCGCGCTGCGTAGCCACCACGCCGGCAGACTTGAGGATCGCCAGATGCTGCGAGAGGTTGGCTTTGGAGATACCCAGCCCTTCCTGCAGCTCCGACGCCCAGCGTTGCTTTTTGCCGAGCAGTTCGACCAGGTGGAGGCGCGTGGGATTGGCCAGGGCTTTGAAGATCAGTGCCTGACGCTCGTAATCGCCAGTGGTGGATGTGGAGTTCTTTTTCATATCGCCCCGAGGTTTTGAGTGTCGTGACCGAACCAGTTTTTTCGCCCTTGGCCGACCTTTGACGGTTAGTTTAGCTGTAGCGCAACTTTGAAACTATGGAAGATATCATCGAAGCGGAAATTCGACATCCCCCAAAGCGGGGCTAATTGATTGGTTAATGGTGGCGGGGCTCCGAAGCCGCCAATCCGCCGGATTGGCGATTCTTGCATGGGTGGGCGGCCAATAGTTCAATCTTAGGGACGGAGAACTCATACATCCGGGAGGGAGTAACCGATGAGGCTGGGATTTGTCGGCACTGGTGAGATTACTTCAGCGATTGTCATAGGGTTGAGCTCGTCAATGCCCGGAAATAGCTCGATTCGAGTATCCCCACGCAACCGTGAAACGGCCACGGATCTGGCCAATCGCTTCGCGACAGTGTCGATCGCCTCCTCTAATCAGGATCTTCTGGATTCGTCGGAGGTGGCCGTGATTGCCGTCAGGCCGGCCGTTGCGCCGGGTGTGCTTTCGGAACTGCAATTCAGGCCCGAACATTGTGTCATCAGCCTGGTGTCGGGTCTGGGGTTACGAAGGTTGTCGGAACTGGTTGCACCCGCAACTCACATCGTTCGGGCCGTCTCGCTTCCTTCAGTTGCGAGAAGAGCTGGACCCACGGGGATCTATCCGCCGGATCAACTCGCGAATGATCTCTTCGCCAGAATTGGAACCGTGTTTCCGGTCGAGACTGAGCGCGAATTCGAGGCAATTTGCGCCGCCACCGCAACCATCGCGTCCGTCTACGCCTTCATGGAGAAGATTGCATCCTGGTTGGCGGAGAACGGTATTCCCGATCCGACAGCGTGCGAGTACGTGGCCCGAATGTTTTGCGGGCTGTCCTGCGCGGCAGCGGATCGGTCGGGTGCAACCTTTCAATCGCTCATGAAGGCGCACGCAACGGCCGGAGGAATCAACGAGCATTTTCTGAACCACGTTGCCGGCTCCGGCTTGCTGGACGGAATCTCCGATGGCCTTACCGCCGTGATGAAGCGGATCAGCGGAAGCTAAGTCCGCTATAACAATTGTGGCCCGCTTTTCGGCGCTTTAAAGTTCTGACGGCCGCCGCCGATTAGGAAGAGTAGCCTCCAGATTCCTCCTGAGGAAGCGTTCCTGCTCTCCAGCCAACCCTCCCGTGCGGTTGGCTGGTTTTTTGTTTCAGCAGGTTTCGAAGTCTAGCTGGGAGGTTAGGATGGGAAGATGCTTCTCCGTCCGGTGCCGGCCAGCGAACTCGACAGACTGCTAGCTGGGTTGAAGAAATCGGTAGCTGCGCCCGAGGAAGGCATCTTCGGACCCGCTTCGATTAGCTGGAAGATCAATCGTGAATCGGCACTGTTCCTGGCGGCAGGCCGGGCCGCACTGCTGCAGCTGGCACATCCCTGGGTGGGCGCGGCGATCGCGCAACACTCGCGCACTCTCAATGATCCCATCGGCAGATTTCACCATACCTTTCGGGTGATCTTTACCATGGTTTTCGGCCCGGTGGAGCATGCTTTTGCTGCCGCCCGCCAGCTCCATCGGCTGCACCAGAGAATAGCTGGAACCCTGCCCGAGGCCGCTGGAGGCTTCCAGCAGGGAACTGCTTACGAGGCGAATGAGATTTCGGCTTTGCGCTGGGTGTATGCGACGCTGGTCGACAGCGCAGTCGTGGCCTACGAGCTGATGTTTCCGCCATTGAGCGATGCCGAGCGCGAACAGTACATCATCGAGAGCCTCAGGATGGCGGCTTTGTTCGGTATCTCGCACGAGCACCTGCCCGGGACGTGGGCGGGATTTCGCGAATACCTGGACACGACGGTGGCGTCGGACACACTGGGTGTAAGCGTGGCCACGCGCAGGCTGGCGCAGCGGTTGCAGGACGGAGCGGATTTGATGGTTGGACCGCCCTTCTGGTATCGGGCGCTTACGGCGGAGCTGTTGCCGGTGCGAATACGAGAAGAGTTCGCGCTGCCTTACGGACCGCGGGAGCAAGGATCGGCGTCGAGGGCGCTCAGAATTTTGCGTCGTGTGTATACCAGGATGCCGGCGGCCTTGCGCTTTATCGGTCCGTATATCGAGGCGCAGAACAGGTTGCGCGGGCAATCTTCAGGGCTTGCCGTACGATTGAGTAATCGAGTTTGGGTGGGGCAGCCTGGACTGTTGAGCGAAACCCAGGGTTCGTCGGCCTGAAGGCCGCCGCTGAAAACATACAAGGGACTCAGGACCGGCACGGCGGAAGCCTTGTCCTTTCAAAGCGAAGCGGCACTCTGACCGTCGCTGGTGAAATCGTAGAACGGGGCCCTCGGGCTTCATCGAACATGCAAGGTTCCAAACGAGTCGTCTACGCAGGACTAGCGTCGAACCTGGCTATCACCATCATCAAGCTGGTGGTCGCGATCCTGAGCGGCAGCTCGTCGATGCTGGCCGAGTTTTTTCACTCGACGGTCGATACCGGCAACAGCCTGCTGCTGCTGTACGGCATGAAGCGCAGCCAGCGGCCTGCGGATTCCGGTCACGCGTTTGGCCACGGAAAGGAACTGTATTTCTGGGCATTCGTTGTAGCGGTATCGATGTTCGGAGTTGGCGCGGCGCTCTCGATCTGGGAGGGCATCTCGCACATTCGGCGGCCCGAGCCGATCTCAGACCCGACCTGGAGCTACGTGGTTCTGGGATTTTCGGCGGTGTTCAGCGTGGTCAGCCTGGTAATTTCCCTGCGCGAGACGAATCGGAGGAAGGGAAGTGCCAGTATCTTCGAGTTCATTCAGCGTAGCAAAGATCCCACGGTCTTCACCGTCGTCCTCGAAGACATCAGCGACATTGCCGGCCAGTCAATCGCGTTGGTGGCGATCTATCTATCGGTCAAGCTGCACAATCCAATCTTCGACGGCATTGGCTCCATTGGCGTCGGGCTGGTGGTCCTGGCAGTTGCGGTCGTCTTGGCCAACGAGTCGCGTGGACTGCTGATAGGCGAAACAGCGCTACCTAGAGACGTAGAGCGGATGAAAGTGCTGTTGCAAAGCGATCCAGTGGTTGAGCGAGTCGGGGATGTTCTCACCATGCAGTTGGGCCCAGACGACGTCCTGCTGAATGTCGAGATTGAGTTTCGGCCAGACAGCTGTGTTGATGACCTGGTCAAAACCATTGCCCGGCTCGAAAAACGAGTGCAAGCTGAATTTCCGCAGGTACACCGGCTGTTTCTGGAGGTTGCTCGCCTTCCGCAGGAAAGCCAGGAACCGCCTAAGATTTTGTAACTTCGCGGTGAGACATAGCCGGCCCGATTCGGTGTAGCATGTATGGCAACCGGCTGACGTGGGGATGTGGCCGAGCCGTGGGGTCAAGGAATGAACCTCTTATTGTTATCCATGCCGGACTCGTTCGAGCATATGCCGACGGTCGCGGTTCGTATGCCCAACGGAGCTCTGACCACGCTGGCCGCCAATGTTGATCCGCATCATCAGGTTGCCGTCGCTGACCTGATCCTGGTCCAACACAAAGTTCGCGAGACCGTCGAGCGGCTGGTCCGCGAGCATCAGCCCGATCTGGTTGGCCTGTCCGTCATGACCTTTCAGCGGGAGACAGCTCTGCGCATCATCGCATTGATCCGGTCTCTAAAGCCTGACGTTCGTGTTGCTGTTGGAGGTTACGATCCCAGCCTGGCTCCGAAGGCCTACATGGGCAAAGATAGCGGCGTGGACTTCATCGTTCGCGGCGAGGGCGAGCTTACGCTACGCGAGTTGCTGCGAGCGCTGGAGTCCGGCGGTGATATCAACGGCATTCAGGGGCTTACCTATCGCACGAATGAGGGCTGGCAGGAGAACGTGTCGAGGCCGGTCCATACCCTGGACGGCGACGAGATTCGCCTGCCCAAGCGCGATGCCCGCGTGCTGAGCGGCTACACCATGATGGGCCGCCAGGTGGATGTGGTAGAGACTTCGCGCGGCTGCACCTTTGACTGCGGTTTCTGCTCGATCATTGAGATGCGCGGCCGAAACTTTCACACCTACAATTTCGATCGCGTTCTGGCGGACATTCGCGACGCCTACGACCACGGTGCCCGCGCCATTTTCATCGTCGACGACAACATCAGCCTCAACATCAAGCGCTTTGAGGCCTTGTGCCAGGCGATTATCGATGCCGGCTTGAACGACATCACCTACACGGTGCAAGCCATGACCTCGCCGATTGCGATGCACGGCCAGACCCTGGCTCCGCTGATGCGCAAGGCCGGCTTTCGCTACGTGTTTCTCGGCATCGAGAACATTCTGGAAGACGACCTCGTTTTCTTGAAGGCTTCGGCCAAGAACGAATTCCGCGAAGCTGGGCGTAAGACTGGTAACGCTACGCTGCGAGCGATCCAGCATCTTCACGACAACAAAATGTATGTAGTCGGCGGGCTGATCATCGGCAATCCAGATGACACGCGCGAGTCCATCCGGGCGAACCTCGAGTTTGCCAGCAAGTACGTTGACTGGCCTTACATCCAGCATCCCACGCCGTATCCGGGAACGCCAATGACCAAGGATTTTCAGGCACGGAATCTGATCAAGATCGACCGGATGGAGGAGTATGACGGCACCACTGCCATCGTCGCCACTGAGCACCTGCAGCCGCGCGAGATTGAGTACGAGCGCTGGCGTGCCGAACGCTGGATGAAGACCCGCCACATGCCGGCAGTCATCGCTCACGATCCGCGCTTCGTGATGCGCAACTGGTGGAAGATGCTGGCGCACACCTTCCGGGGAAGCAGCCTGCGATCAATTCTCGGACTGGAGAGCGATCGCAAGGTCTTCGAGCGTTACTGCTCCATCCGACGCGCAGAACGCGCTTACCTGTAATAATCTGGCAGCGGCCGAGCAGCGAATCGTGTGCCGCCGCTGTATAACTGCATCAGGTCCCTTGTTCTCCATGCTTCCAGGCTCGCAGACCCACGAAAAAAAAGCAGGGCTCGCGTATTGGTCGGCTCGCGTTTTAGAAGAGTGCTTCAAAGCCAGCGCCGGCTTTGAAGCCGATCCGGTGCACGACCTGCGCGTCGCTATCCGGCGCTGCCGTTCCATGGCGGACGGCTTCCTGTCGGTCGATCCCGACCCGGCGTGGAAGCAGATGAAGCGCCTGGCCAAGCCACTTTTCGCCAGTCTCGGCGAACTGCGGGATATCCAGGTGATGATGGAGTGGGTGGCCAAACTGGCCGAGCCCGGTGACCCTGTTGCCGAGAGCCTGATCGCGGCTGCGGGGAGCGCGATGTGGTTAACAATCCATTCCCGCATCTGGTCATCCACCATGCCGTCGGTCGAGTAAGCGCCCATCCCTCCTGTGTTGGGGCCCTTATCCCCCTCCCCAATCCGCTTGTGGTCCTGCGCGGGCGCCAACGGCGCCACATGCTTTCCGTCGGTCAGGGTGAGAAACGAGATCTCTTCGCCGGTGAGAAACTCCTCGATCACGATGGAGGACTGCGCCGTGCCCAGCAGCTTTCCCCCATCAGGCTGGAGATAGCTTCTAGCTTCGCGCCGGGTCTCGCACATCAGCACACCCTTGCCTGAAGCCAAGCCATCGGCCTTGATCACTACCGGAAGATGGAAGAGGTCGATCGATTCCAGGGCTTGCTGCTCGCTGGTGGCCACGGCATAGGCCGCCGTCGGAATTTGGCGCCGCTGCATAAAGCGCTTGGCAAAGGCTTTACTGCTTTCCAGCTGGGCCGCTTTCCGGGTCGGGCCAAAGACCGGGATGCTCCGCCGTTGCAACTCGTCCACCAGCCCCAGAGACAAGGGGAGCTCGGGGCCAACCACTACCAGGTCGGGGCGCTCGGACGCGGTGACCTGTAACAGGTCATCGAGGTCCTTCTGGTTGGCAGGAATGCACCGCGCTAATTGGGCTATGCCCGCGTTGCCGGGAGCGCATACGACTTCTGAGACCCTTCGGGACCGGCTGATGGACCACACCAACGCGTGTTTCCGGCCACCCGCACCAATTACCAACACTTTCATCCGATCGAGCCAACCCCTCTTTTTAGAGAACCCATCCCGTGGTCGGGAACTGTGGCAAGACTACCGCAGCGGAGCCGGAGTGCGAGGGGGGGTTAACTACAGTTAACAGAAAAATGGAAATGCAGGCTATACTGAAATCGCAGCGGGTGAAACCGAGGATCGTGCTATGCCACCTGCTTCTCCGCCCTCGCTTCCGCTTTCGCCCTCTGCGGCGCTGCTTTCCAATTTGAAGTCCCGGCAGGCGCTTTATTGGTTTGGGCCGGCCTTTGTGGCCAGCATCGCCTACATCGATCCGGGGAATTTCGCCACCAATTTTGCCGGCGGAACAAGTTTTGGCTACAAGCTGCTCTGGGTATTGCTGTGGTCGAATCTGATGGCCATCCTCATTCAATACCTCTCTGCCAAGCTTGGTATCGCGACCGGAAGGACGCTGCCGCAGAATTGCCGCGAGCATTTTTCGCAGCGTACGGCGATTGGCCTCTGGGTGGCGGCAGAGCTATCGGCCCTGGCTACGGACCTGGCCGAATTTTTAGGCGCAGCGTTGGGCTTCTACCTGCTTTTTGGCGGCTATTTTCTTCACCTGGGCCTTACCCGGACCACCGTGATGTTTATGGCTGCGATCGTCTCCGCGGTCTGCGTCTTCGCCATCCTGGCGCTGGAACTGCGGGGTTTCCGACATCTG
>CAWFUT010000049.1:0-258234 GCA_963819055.1 uncultured Acidobacteriaceae bacterium
CGCCAGCAGCCCGCCATCGGCGTAGCGCTCGCGCAGGCCCTGGGTATCGGCATTGATCGCGGCTTCGGTTTGCCGGTCGAGCAGGCCGGCCGTGGACCACCACAGGAACACCGCCAGCGCGATCGTGCTCAGCGCGAACACCAGCGCATAGACCATGCCGAAACGCACCCCGGCCGAGCGCAACAGCCGGCGCGAGCGCAGCAGGCGTTGCCACGGCCGGCAGCGGCGGCACATGCTGCGACGAGGACGGATGTCAATACGCCTTGCTATCGACGATCAGGCGCCGGACCCTATCACGGCTGTTCCGCCCGCAGCATGTAGCCGGCATTACGCACAGTATGGATCAGCGCCGTCGGGAATGGCTTGTCCACCTTCTGCCGCAACCGCGACACATGCACGTCGATAACGTTGGTCTGCGGATCGAAATGGTAGTCCCACACGCCTTCCAGCAGCATCGTGCGGGTGACCACCTGCCCGGTGTGCCGCATCAGGTATTCCAGCAGGCGGAATTCCCGGGGTTGCAGGTCGATCTTCTGGCCAGCCCGGCGAACGCCCGCGTGACAGCAAATCCATTTCCAGGTCGCCGGCGACCAGCTTGGTCTGCGGCCCCTCGCCTTTGCCGCGCCGCGCCAACGCCTCAACGCGGGCCAGCAATTCGGCCGTTCAGTGGAACAACGGCTTTCGCTGCGATCTCGATGCGCTCTCCCGGCTGTGCCGCGACCGCGGCGTGTTTCTGATCGTCGACGCTATCCAGCAGGTCGGCGCGATTCCCCTCGACGTGCGAAAGACCCCGGTAGACGCGCTGGCTTGCGGTGGACACAAGTGGCTGCTCTCGCCCTTCGGTTGCGGCTTCCTGTACCTCAGCAAGGAATTTCGTGCCGAGCTCAAAGCGCCCCTGGCCGGATATCTCTCCGTCGCCGAACCGGAGGACGGCTGGGGAACGTATTTCGGCACCCCGTCAATCTCGCCCGTCGGCGACTTCGAGTATGTGACACTCAGCGCGTCGCTGGGAGAATGGCGGAACGTCGAACTATCCGGGCGCGATCGGCCTCGCCGAATCTATCGGGCTGCTCAACGAGATCGGTATCGAGCGGGTCGGCGGGCACGTGCTGGCGCTCACCGATCACCTGATCGCCTCGCTGCATGATGCGAACATCAAGGTCGTCACTCCCGAAGATCGCCGCTATCGCTCCGGAATTGTCACCTTCTCGCTGGATACTCCCGCGGAAAATGCCGCCCTCATCGACTTCCTGCGTGAGCGCAAGGTGCTCGTCTCTCTTCGCTACACCTCGGACGTAGGCGGGGTGCGCGTGGGCTGCCATCTGTTCAACAACACCACCGACCTCGATCATCTGGTGGAGCACACGGTGGCCTTCATCCGGCAACGGGGAAAGGCGCGAGCCTGATGGCAGCCGATCCTCTGCCGATCCTTGCGCCCGAACGCAACGCTGAAGCCGTTGCCAACGAGCACGGGCTGGCGCGCAAACTGACCGAACGCCAGATGAGCATGATCGCGCTCGGCGGCGCCATCGGCACCGGTCTCTTTCTCGGCAGCGCGCTTGCCGTACGCACGGCCGGGCCGGCCGTCATCCTCAGCTATATCTTCACATCGATCATCGCACTGCTGCTGATGTATTGCCTCTCGGAGATGGCGGTCGCGCATCCTGCCGCCGGATCGTTTGGCGTGTACGCCGATCTCTACGTCTCACCCTGGGCCGGCTTCGTCGTGCGCTACACCTACTGGGCGGCCCAATCCATCGCACTCGGCGGAGAAGCCGTAGCAGCGGCCATCTACACTCAGTGGTGGTTTCCCAACACGCCGGTGTGGGGCTGGGTGGTGGTTTACTCCGCACTACTGATCTGTGTGAATGCCAGCAGCGTCGGCGCCTTCGGCACCTTCGAATATTGGTTTTCGACGATTAAGGTGACCGCCATCGGCGTCTTCATCGTGCTTGGCGCCGGAGTTCTGATCGGCGTACATCAGCAGCAGCCGCTTGGCCTGGCGAATTTCCACGCCCACGGCGGCTTTCTGCCGCACGGCTGGCTGGGCGTATGGATGGCGCTGGCATTCGTGATCTTCAGCTTTATCGGCACCGAGATCGTTGCGGTCACAGCAGGCGAGGCGAAAGATCCTGAACGTTCCGTGCCGCGCGCTATGCGCACCATGCTGCTGCGGCTGGTGATCTTCTACGTTGGCGCGATCACTGTGCTAGTCGGGGTAATTCCGTGGACCGAAATTCAGCCGGGACAGAGCATCACGGTCAGCCCGTTCGTTCGCGTCTTCGACGTGATGCGCGTGCCCATTGCCGCGCAGATCGTGAATTTCGTAGTGCTGACCGCCGCGCTCTCGGGCATGAACTGCTGCCTGTATCTGGCCACCCGCATGATCTTTTCGCTGGCCCGTGGAGGCTATGCTCCGGCGATGCTGGGGCGCGTCTCGCGCCGCGGAGCACCGATACCAGCCCTGCTGATGTCGGCCTTCGGCTTGGCGATCGCCACCCTGGTCGCGATTCTGTTTCCGGGCTCGGCGTATGTGTACATGTTCGGCATCGCGCTCTTTGGCGGACTGTTTGTCTGGCTGATGATCTTCATCACGCACCTGTTCTTCCGCAGCAAATGGGAGGCGCAAGGCGGGCGCATATTGCCAGTGCGGATGCCGCTGTTTCCGGTGACCACGATCATCGGCGCGCTGGCCGTGCTGGCCATCATCATTTCCACGTGGTGGGTGGAAGGCATGCGTCCGACGATGGAGTCCGGGATACCGTGGCTCATTGCTCTGAGCGCGCTGTACCTGGTGTCCAAGCGGCGGAAGAAAAGGGCGTCGCTTTAGCCGGGGGTGGCCACTCCCCCAAAAAGATTGTCATCCTGAGCGGAACGCCTGCTTACCCCCAGAGGTTGTCATCTTGCGCGAGGTAAGGTCGCTTGCGACCGAACGCAGTCGAAGGACCGCTATCGCCGCAAGGATTCCTCCCCCGCGATCAAAAGCAGATCCCTCCTCCGGCTGAGCCGTCGTCGTGATGACTAGGAAGGGGAGATTATTTGGCCCCAAGGTTTATACTTCGCGCTTGGTATTTCTTCTCCGCGAGGCGCTATGAAACACCTCTTCGGCATTCTCAGCTTCCTCTTGCTCGCATCTCTCCTTAGCACGGCCCAGAACATGAAGCCCAACACGCAAGCCAATGCCAGGTTCTCCCAGATGTCCGACGAGTTCGTGAAGAACTCGCTGGCTCTGTCTCCGGTCAGCGCTTCGCAGGCCGGCTATCACAAGCACACCGATCCCAAGACCGGCAAAACCATCGACCTGGACGCGCAACTCGACGACGTGAGCGCCGCCGGCGTGGCAGCGCAGCAAACCTTCTATCGCGAGTGGCGCAAGCGCTTTCAAAAAGAAACGCCCATCGACTCGCTGAACCCGCAGGATGCCGCCGACTTCCGCCTCATCGACGACCAGATCGGCCTGAACCTGCTCGAGTACGACACCATTCAGAACTACAAGCACAATCCCACGGTTTACGTTGAGTTGCTGGGCAGCGGACTATTCCTTCCGCTCACGCAGGAGTACGCCTCCAAGGAAGTGCGCGTCGGCGACGTGATCTCGCGCATCGGTCAGATCCCGCGCTTCCTCGACCAAGCTAAGTCGCAGCTCACCGACGCCGATCCCATCTTCATCTCGACCGCTATCGACGAGAACGAAGGCAACATCAACCTCGTCGACACGGTAGCCGGCGACATTCCGGCCGGCTCGCCCCAAAAGGCGCAATACGACAAAGTCGCACCCACGGCCAAGCAGGCGCTCAACGACTTCAACGCCTGGATGAAGAACGATCTCGCCAAGAAGCCCACCAATGGCCGCACCTGGCGCTTGGGCGAGCGTTGGTACGCCTCGAAATTTCATCTGGTAATGGAAACCACCATCGATCCCACACAGCTGCTGGCCGATGCGGAAGCCGAAGTGAAGATCGTCCGCGGTGAGATGCTCGACATTGCCATGCCGCTCTACAAGCAGATGTATCCCGGTCAAAGCGATTACGCCAACCTGCCGCAGGAGGAGCGCGAGAACAAGATCATCTCCGCGGTGCTCGACAAAATCGGCGACGAACATCCGCAGCCCGATCAACTGATCGAAGCCGTGAAGGCCGACGTTGACGGCATCAAGCAGTTCATCATCCAGAAGAAAATCGTATCGCTCGGCAGCCGCGACAACCTGAAGGTGATCCCCACACCGGAATTCGAGCGCGGCATCTACTCAGTCGCCGGATTCCATGGCGCGCCGCCGCTCGAGCCCACCGCCGAAGCGCAGTACTGGGTGACGCCCATCGATCCCAAGATGCCGGCGGCCAAGGTCGAGAGCAAGCTGCGGGAGTACAACAACTACACGCTGAAGTGGCTCACCATCCACGAGGCGCTGCCCGGCCACTACGTGCAGGCCGAACACGCCGATGACGTGCAGCCGCCAACACGTCGCGTGCTGCGCAACCTCTTCGGCAACGGGCCGTATGTCGAAGGCTGGGCTGAATACGGCGCCGACGTCATGACCCAGGAAGGCTATCTGGACTTCAATCCGAAATTCCACCTGGTTCGCCAGAAGGTTTGGCTGCGCGGCGTGGCCAACACCATCCTCGATATTCGCCTGCAGACCATGAACATGACCGATCAGGAAGCGCTCGACCTGATGACGAAAGAGTGCTTCCAGACCGAGGCTGAAGCGGAAGGCAAGCTGGTCCGCGCCAAGCTGAGCTCGACGCAGCTACCGACGTACTTTGTCGGAACGCAGCAATGGTGGAAGCTACGCAAGAAGTATCAGGCGGCCAAGGGCAGCGGCTTTACGCTGGAAGAGTTCCACGATAAGGCGCTCGACCAGGGACCTTTGCCGATCGAGTACCTGGAGAAAATAATTCTGCCGGAGGGAAAGGCGGCGGGGAGTAACTAGCAACGCTGCTAGTCGATTGTGATCCTGCGGAACGCGCTGGGTTCTGTCATCGATTCAACGAGCCAGCGGGAAGGAACCGCAGGTCCCTCCACTCGGGCTGAAGCCCTCGGTCGGGATGACAATTCTTTACGGACTGAAGCCTGAGGTCCCAATAAGGTCTTTCAGTGCGGTTAGGAAGAATGTAGCTGCGCTCCACGATTGTGAACATTTGTAAAACCCGTGCGGTTCGTCCCAATCGCTCGAACTTTTCCTGCCCGAGTGCGTCTATACCAGTAACCCAAATCCAAGGTGGGCGCCAACCCCAACAAGCATTAACCGGCGCCCACCGCTGTTCCTTCCTACTGAGCTGCGTACAGAGCGATGATCCGTTCGATCGCGCGACGGCATACCGCACAGAACTTGTCATAGCGCGTGAACATGATGCAGTTTTCCTGGGGCCGGTAATATCCCTTCGCCTCGTAGTTCGCGCCCTCGAACGCGCCTACGCGATCTGAGTACTTGTCGCTTGCGAGCAGCTGGTCTTCCTGCTTCTTCTCTTTCTCGAATAGCGCGTTCATCTCGGCCTCGGGCCGGTTCTCCTTGCGGATCTTCCGGCGCTCAGCCTGGATGTCTTTCTCATACGCTTCGAACTTCGCCTTGTCCCATGGTGTTGGAATCGGCGTGCCGGCAACCACCTGGTCCTTCCACTTCAGCATTGCCGGATCGAGCAGCGCGCTGACGTTCGGCTCCCAGGGCTCAATCCGCTTCTCCGGCGAACCCACAGACACATCCGACGTGTAGTACTCGTCCGCCAGCCCGGCGAATTCATGGCCGAACTCATGAACGAAGACGTACGGCATCCACTCGCTATCGGCCGCAACCGTCGCATATAGGTTGTAGATTCCGCCGCCACCATAGGTCTTCGAGTTGGTCAGGATCTCGATGAACTGGTACGGCGCAAACGACGCGACATCCCGCAGCGCCTTGTTGTCAGTGGTCATGATGTAGCGTTCGCTGTCGAAGGTGTCATACGACGTACCCAGCGGCGGATGAAGATAGATCCCGGTCGATGGACGCGAGATGCCCGGCAGAGCGGCTGCAGGACACAGTCCCCAGACATTGAAGTCTTTGCGATGCTCCTTGAACGGCGACCGCGAAAACAGTATCTCGGTCGCACGCCTGGCATCGTCTTCGAACTTGGCGCGCTCGGGAGCGGTGTAGCCATCGCCAAGGATCAACAGATTGACCTTGGTCTCAGGTTCGCCATTCTTCTGAATGGTCAACACCGGGCCGGGCGACGGAGGATTTGCCGTGTCGATGAACTTGTTGCGAGGATTGATGGTCGTCGTCCACACCTCGTGGAAATCGAGGTCCTTACCCTCGCGGCGTTCCTTCAGCACGATCTTTACCGGCTTGTCAGGACGCGGAAAACGCAGCGACTCGGAGAACGTCCGATTCAGTGTCTTGGCTTCGTCGGTCTGCGCCCATTCGCTGAACAGCGAACCGAAACCGCGCGAGTACAGCAGCGCCCCGCTGGCCAGGTCATGCACTTCGAAAAAATAATTGCCCAGGTTCGTATCGTCGATGGCCTTCGATAGGTCACCGGGCCAGGGCAACGGCTCGATCACCACGCGATCGAAGCTCCACACCTCCTGCGTGGCGTTGCCGGTGTGGTAGTAGTCCAGGCGCATGGTGGCAGGCTGGACAGCGAACGAACTTATGACCAGCAGGATTACAAAGACGAATAGCGATGACAGCGTTCGTATGCGAATCGTCATGGATTGATATGGCCTCGAGGTAAGACTATGCTTGCGCACCAATTCTAACCTCATTGGCGACGGCCTTCTCCGGCCGACCAGTTACACTGTGACAGATGGCTCGCACCACCATCCTGGATTACCTCGACAATTTTCGCCGCCACGCTCGCGAGACCGCCTACGTCCATCGCCGCGGATACCGCACCCAGCGCTGGAGCTATGGCGATGTGCTGAGCACCTCGTACCGCTTTGCCCGCGAACTGGAAGCGCGCGGCATTCGCAAAGATGACAAGGTCATCCTGTGGGGCGAGAATTGCGCCGAATGGATTGCCGCGTTCTTCGGATGCCTGCTGCGCGGCGCCATCGTTGTTCCCGTCGACAAGATTGCCGCGGCCGACTTTGCGCAACGCATCGCCGAACAGGTCGATGCGAAACTGTGCGTCGCTTCACCGCACAATGACATTCCCGGCGTTCCTTCGCTGCACCTGGAGACGCTTCGCGAAGACCTGGCCGCCCGTTCCGACGCGCCGGTCGTGCTGCCTCCGCTCACGCGTGACGACGTAGTGCAGATCGTCTTCACCTCCGGCACCACAGCCGAACCGCGTGGCGTCGTCATCTCGCACGGCAACATTCTCGCCAACCTGGAACCGCTGGAACGCGAGATCGGCAAGTACCTGAAGTACGAGCGGCCGTTTCATCCGCTACGCTTCCTGAACCTGCTGCCCCTCAGTCACGTCTTCGGGCAGTTCCTCGGAATCTTTCTCCCGCAACTGCTGGCGGCCACCGTGATCTTCCAGGACACGCTGAACCCCACCGAAGTGATGCAGATCATCAAGAAGGAACGCGTGTCGGTTGTCGTCGCGGTGCCGCGGCTGATGCAGTCGCTGAAGGATAAGATCGAGCGCGACTTCGAAGCCGAAGGCAAGCTCGAGTGGTTCCGGCAACAGCTCGCGGCGGCGAAAGATCAGCACTTCGTAAAGCGCTGGTGGCGTTTTCGCCGCATCCACAACCGCTTTGGCTGGAAGTTCTGGGCCTTCATCTCCGGCGGCGCGGCACTCGACGCCGAGACCGAAGAGTTCTGGGGCCGGCTCAGCTTCGTCGTGATTCAAGGCTACGGTCTTACTGAGACTACTTCCCTCATCTCGCTCAACCATCCCTTCCGCACCGGCAAGCGTTCGATCGGCAAAGTGCTGGAAGGCCGCGAGATGAAGCTCGACGAGCACGGCGAGATTCTTGTACGGGGCGCAAACGTTGCCGCCGGATACTGGCAGAGCAAGCAGCTGAAGCCCGTGCTCACCGAAGAGGGCTGGTTTCACACCGGTGACATCGGCGAGCTGGATGCCGAAGGCAATCTCTACTTCAAGGGTCGCAAGAAAAACGTCATCGTCACCCGCGAGGGGATGAACGTTTACCCCGACGACCTGGAAGCCGCGCTGCGACGGCAGCCCGAGGTTCGCGATTGTGTGGTTGTCGGATTGGAACAAAGCGGCAATGCCGAGCCCTGTGCCGTGCTCATCCTGCGCGATTCGGTGGACCCTCACATTGTGGTACAGCGGGCCAATCAGCAGCTGTCTGAATATCAGCAGATGCGGCGCTGGATGATCTGGTCGGACGAAGATTTCCCGCGCACGCCGACGCAGAAGCCAAAGTCCGCTGTGATCCAGGCGGCGGCACAGCGTCACTTCACCTCAGGCGATCGGGGCGGAGTCGCGGCGCAAAGCGCGCTGAGCGATCTGATCGCACGCATCACCGGCCGCAACCTCGGCGTGCTGGTTTCGGACGCCAGGCTCGAAGGCGATCTCAACCTCAGTTCGATGGACCGCGTCGAGCTGATGAGCGCATTGGAAGACCGGTACCAGGTCGACCTGAAGGAAGCCAACTTCGCTAAGGTCAGCACGGTCGGCGATCTTGAACGCCTGCTGCACGAACCCCAGAGGTCGGCGGGTAGCGGCTACCGCTATCCCCGCTGGGCGCAGCGCTGGCCCATCACCTGGGTCCGCGAGTTCATATACTATTTGCTGACCTGGCCGGCCACCATCCTCATGGCTCACCCGACCATCATCGGCCGCGAGAACCTGCGCGGGCTTAAGGGGCCGTTCCTGGTGAGCTGCAATCACGTCACCTACATCGATCTTGGATTCGCGCTCAAGGCATTGCCGCCGCGCCTGCGCCGCAAGCTGGCCGTCGGCATGTGGGGCGAGATGCTGTGGGAGATGTGGCGTCCACCGCAAAATTGGAACTGGTTTAGGCGATTATCTTACTGGGTGGGATACTACCTCGCTGTGGCACTCTTCAATGTTTTTCCTTTGCCACAGCAGTCGGGAGTCCGTGAGAGTTTCGCCTATGCCGGCGAGTCAGTTGATCGCGGTTACAGCGTCCTGGTTTATCCTGAAGGCCGCCGCACGCCTGACGGCAAGCCGTCGCCCTTCCGCTCGGGGTTGGGCATGCTGGCCGCGCGGCTCAATGTTCCGGTGCTGCCGCTGCGCATCGACGGCCTCTACGAGATGAAAATCACCGGCCGTAAAATCGCGCGGCCCGCCGAATTGAGGGTCGTGATCGGCAGGCCGATGTCGTTCCCGCCCGATACCCCGCCGGAAGAAATCACGAACCAGTTGGAAGAGGTCACCTGGAAAATGTAGACCTCTGGGGCGATCCTCTTGGCACCGAGAGATTGTGTAATGCCTCTACCAAACGAGAACGTCGCGGCCGAAGAACTGTACCGCTTTGGCAGGACTCAATTCGTTGAAGGCCTGAAGGTACTGATCGTATGCGGCAGGACGGCAAAGAAACAATTTATTGGAATGGATGGCGAAGGGCACGATCGCAGGGGAGCGCACCAGAGCCAGCGGAGACCGCGCCAGATAGCGGCAGACACCTTCAACCACTCCCAGCCAGTGCAAGTTGAGGATGTCGTCGACGAAGACGACGCCCAACTCGGCAATGCAGTTATCTGCAAGTGCCATGTCATGCATCACATGCCTTACCGTATGCCCGCCGTCGACGGAAAAGAAACGCGGCTTTAGCGACAGCGTTCGTAAAATGTCACGCGCTTGCAGAGTGGTCGAATCGGCGGTCACAACCTGAACGTTGCGCCCGGCGTGGCGGCAATATTTTTGCAAGTTGCCAATGAAAAGCTCCCGGCTGCCGGCGCCGCTATGGTCTACGTTGAGATCTTGTCTCTCAAAAACATCGATCGCCATCGAGGGCTCATCGGCTGCGCATAGTTGGTTGAGCGCAAGAAAGAATTGGCCTTGGTGAATTCCGATTTCGACAGCCCCGCCCCGGGTCCCGGCGTTTTCTTGCAAACGGGCGCAAAGCTCCAAGAGAGGGAAGAGGCCGTCCCCCATCCATCCCTCGATCTGCTTATAGCCTGTTTCCCGGTAGGTCTGGAGCGCTTGTTCGCTAGTACTCAAAGCTGAAATCCATGTGCCGCAGAATTATCACTGCTATTAGTTTACTGACTGTGGGCAAGCGCGGTCGCAAGAATTGTTTGCCATTAAAATGTCTGGGAATATTCTGAAAGAGCCATCTGGGAAGGCGCTGCGCGAGAAACACATCGTCGAGGAGCAGAGTTGTCACGCTGCATGGTTCTTGTTCGAGTATCGCAGGCGCTTTCTGTTAACCTGAGTGTCACCCATCAGACTGTCCTATCAGAGCCATTC
The DNA here is from genome assembly GCA_963819055.1 of uncultured Acidobacteriaceae bacterium. Classification (GTDB taxonomy): domain Bacteria; phylum Acidobacteriota; class Terriglobia; order Terriglobales; family Acidobacteriaceae; genus Bog-257. The sequence goes on from CAWFUT010000049.1 coordinate 10,329, forward strand.
CGGGGAATTCATCATAGCAATGCCTAAGCCCAAACCGTCAACGGATACCCGCGCCGATCGCAATAGCAACAAGGCGGCGTCGGATCTACGCTGGTACTATCCGGCTGGGGGCATACTGAACCTCGTTCTGCTGTTGGAGGTGGTGCACCGCTTTCACCACGCCTTCACGCCGATCAATCATGGTTTGGCCCGCGTTCTGGCTACGGCGTTCGTCGTCAATGTTGCGGGAGCCGCAGCCATCGTCTGGTTGGGGTCGGTCCGGCGCTGGCAAAATGCCTTGTCGCCAATCCTGAAGTCAGACCTGCTCATTTCCCTCCTGCCCTTTCTGATGGCAGCGCTGCGCGACGGCGAAAAGGGCCGCGTCTTTCACCTGTTCGCTCTGGTTTACGTCACCTTTCTGCTCTGCCGAATGGCTGAGCTGTTGTTCTTCGCCGCGCAAAATGCGGCTGCCACCGCCGTGCGCCTGCCCGTCATTGTCTTCGCGGCAACGTTCATCGTCTATGGCGGACTTGCACCTTGGATGGCGCTGGCGAGCGCCCCACAAGGCGACGAAGTTCACTTTATGGTGCTCACCCACAGCCTGATCTTCGATCACGATTTCGACCTGGGCAACAACTACGCGAACGGTGATTACAAAGAGGAGTATCCGCCGCCGTCGCCGGGCGAAATGCGCGGATACTCTTACGCCTCGATGGAGCGCGACAACCTGGTATACGTACCGCACGAGCCGCATGTAGTGCGAGGCTCTCGCGGACGCTTGATGCTGGAGCATGACCCCGGCTTCCCCATGCTGCTGTTGCCGGGCTATGCGATCGACAAGCGTGAGGGCGCGCTGTTCACCATCAGCCTGATCGGCGCTGTGGGCGCGGCCGGCGTGTTTGAACTCGCGACTTTGCTCGGGGGCGGTACATCGCCAGCGCTCCTGACGGTTGTCCTGTTCTGCTTTGCCTGTCCGTTCTGGACGTACACCCAGGGTGCGTTCTCCGATATTGCAGGCGCGACTGGCAGCCTTTGGATCGCGTTGCAGTTCTTTCGTTATCGCAGGCGCGAAGACAGTCGCTACCTGCTACTCGCGGGCATCTTGATTGCAATGCTGCCCTGGCTCAACATCCGCTATTGGTCGTTGGCGGGGCCCGCGTTCCTGGTGGTGAATGCGTGGGTGCTTCGTAGCGAATGGGGCCGATGGAAGCGCGTGGTCGAGAAAATGGCGTTGCTGGGTGTGCCCAGCCTCTTGGGCTTGTGCTCCTTTGTGCTGTTCGACAAGCACTTCTTTGATAGTTATCTGCCGAATGTTTCGATGCTGATGTTCAACCGCATGTATCCCCAGTTCGGGCCGCACCCGCTGCACGGTTTCCTGGGAATTCTCTTCGATCAGTCGTACGGCTTGTTGCCCGTGGCGCCTATTTATATCGCAGCATTCGCGGGAATGATCGTGCTTTTCCGCCGGGACCGCTGGGGTTTCTGGGCGCTCTTTCTGCCCGCGCTCGGGTACATTCCATTCATCTCTTCGAGCAAGGTCTGGTTTGGAGGCTGGTGCGCCCCGGGCCGTCTGATCATGTCGGCTCTGCTGCCGATGGTTCCCGCGGCGGCCCTGGTCCTGAACCGCAAGGTGCACTGGATCGTAGCCGCTCTGGGTGCCTGGGGCATCTTCATCGCCATGCTGTTTACGGTGAACCCTTTCCTTCGCATGCCGTCGGTCTGGGACTTGTACCAGATGAGCATGCTGGTTGAGTTCTTTCACGACCATATTCACACTCCGATCTACAGCATTCTCAGCGTCTATCCCAACATGATGCTGGCGCGCACGCAGGATTGGCTCCGCGGCTGGTTCTGGCTGCTTGCTTTCAGTGTCGGGACATGGGCGTGGTCACGAACCGCTAAGAAAACCGGCGGAAGCACGCAGGACTGAGCGAGCAGCGGGCGTACAAAGCCGGATGACAACGCTAAAGCCGCCCGGCCTGGCTGTGGACATGGCTGTCCGCCCCAGCTAGTGCGACGCTTCCAGTCGCAATTTCAGGAAAGCCAGGCTGAGCTTCCGCGGGTCGGAGCCCTTGCCCATCTCGGAGGGCGAGTGAACAGGACCGACGATTCGAAACCGGATGCGTACCGGATTCGCCAGTTCCAACACAGGCGCCGGGATTTGCACGGCTCGGGTCGCAACTTCGCCCGGAGCCGCAGACTCAAGCGACCACATCGCCACCGAGGTCTGGTTCACCAGCACTTCGACCGTCACCGTCGGGAATTCCCGCGAGACCATCGGGGCCGCTTGGACCCAAAGGGTTGCCATCTCCGGGAGTTGGTCGCGGGCGATTGGCAAATCCACGCCAAAGTCCGTCCCACCCCAGATGGCCCAGGGCTCCGGATCGTACCAATCGCCGCGCATGTAGCGAATTGCGCTTCCCCCGGGTTGAAAGATCAGGGTCTCGCCAAGACTGTAGCGCCAATCCCGCTCCAGCGTCTGCTTGTAGGAGTGGTAGTAGATTCGGTATCGCGACAAATCCGGCAGGTCGCCGGGATTGTAGGGATCGAACGGGAACCAGCTTCGGGCCTCCGGCGCGATGATGGACCGCACCTCACCCCGACCTGCTTCATACAAACTCAGCGCGGGCAAGGGCCAGTTCATCTCAAGGTCCTTCAGGTCGAGGAAGCCGAATTGTGGGCGCGACAAAACTGATTCCTCATAGGGAATGACGCCCTCATGCGACAGTAGATCGTAGCGCATGGTCGCCAGGTATCCTTGCCACTCCCCGATCGCCGCCAAGTTCCAAACGGCCTGTCCGAAGCCGAGGGCACCCACCAGCAGCGCCGCCAGACCGATGGCTTGCCGATCCGCTTTGCGATACCCAGACACCTCCAGCAGTAACAAGCCTGTGGCTAGCAACGGCGCCAGCAGGTTCAGCACCCGGGCGGCGACCTCGCCATCCAGGCTGGCCGGCGTGGTGCCCATCAGCACGGCAAAGCAGAGATAGACGATGGCAGTCAGCCCGACGATGGCCACAATTCTTCGTAACCACGCCGCACCCGCAGGTACAGCCAGCACTAATGCCCCGCAGAGCAGTATCAACAGAGAAATCTTGCCCGGCAGGTGCGGCGAGTGCAGCAGATATTGCAGACCATGCAGAAATCCGCTGCGGTTCGAAGGGTCGAACGGGTGGAGAATCGAGACGACCGCGATTGCCACACCCATCAGGTACCACACCCCGAGCCCGGCTGCCAGCGCGCGCTGCCGGGGAAAGCGCCGAAACCTCCAGAGACAAACGCCCACCAGGATCACCCCGAAAAATAGCATGGACTCGTAGGCAATCAGCATGGGGACGGAAAGGCCCAGCAGCAGCAACAACGTCCACCCGGTCAGCTCCTCGCGAAACAGCAGAATGAAAAGTACCGGCCAGTACAGCGAAACCAGGAGATGACTGTCGGTGGAGAGATAGGTTTCCACGTTCATGGGCCCGGCAAAGAAACTCAGGAGCGGGAACAGGACGTACCACTTGCGCCTGGCATACCGGTAACACAGATAGAGGCTCAGCAAAGCGTGGCCGTACAAGGTGACGCCGTACACCACGGAAAGCAGGTGCAGCGAGTGGACCCGCAGGTGAGTCGCGAGCACCGTGGGGGTTTCTTCCAGCAGAGTGGTGAACAGTCGCGACTGAAACAGTTGGCTCTTCCAATCTCCCACCCAGAAGTGATAGCCGCGCTTGGAAGCGATTTCTATGAAGACCCAGGCGCCGTCACCCCACAATTGCAAATCGCTGGCGACGGCCGTAAACCGCTCCACGACCACGGCGACCATCGCAATGCCGAGCATGGCTGCGCCCCAGGCCGGCATGCCCGGACACCAGGAGCGGAGAGATCGACGGGGCACGAAGGAAGTCTTGCGACCTTCGCTGGATTGCTGCAAAGCCATAGTCTTTAACAGGGAGGGGCGGTCAATGGCGAGCCGAATTGTACCGGAAATTCCGACCCCAGCTTACACCAATCTGCCCGGCAGATCGAACCCTGTCCCCGCTCGCCAGCTCCGCCGATCCCGTGCTCGTCACAATCGGTTGTGACGAATGCACTTGTTCCATGTGCGCCCGTAGTGTTCCGCTGGACTGTATCTGGAGAAGTGCCAGAGATGCCGGAAGCCGTCGGTCGAAGCTATAACCGCAATGTTTTCAGCCTGTGGGCTTGATTGGGGCAAATCACCTGTACAGGTGATGGCCGACACTCCACCCGGGTTACGACCGAAAATCACGCGGCACGGACATTTCTGGCCCCTCGGAACGACTCGCACCGTTCCGGCCGTAAATCGCGGGGATACGATGGATTTTTTAGGGGGTCATCGTGCTCACACCGTACGGATTAGACATCATCGAAAGCTGCCTGGCGTGCAAGATGCGCGCAGAACATATCTTCTGCGATCTGCCGCCGGCGGCACTGCAATCCTTCGAGTCCATTAAATACGCAACCGCTTATCCCAAGGGCGCTGTGCTTTTTGTAGAAGGCCAAACCCCGCGAGGCATATTTGTCCTGTGCAAAGGCCGCGTGAAACTCTCCATCTGCTCCACCGATGGCAAGACTCTGATCCTGAAGATCGCCGAACCCGGCGAAGTTCTCGGCCTGAGCGCCACCGTAAGCGGCAAGCCCTACGAATTGACCGCCGAAACCGTCGATCCCTGCCAGGTGAATTTCGTAAAGCGGGAAGATTTCCTGCGCTTTCTCAAAGAGCACAGCGAAGCCTGCCTGCGCGTAGCTGAGCAGCTCAGCGATAAATACAACTCCGCCTGCCGCGAAATCCGCTCACTCGGGTTGTCGCACTCGGCCGGCGAGAAGCTGGCAAAGCTTCTGCTGGAGTGGAGTATTCGTAACGGCGAAGCCACTCGTAGCGAGCCCCGCGTGAAGCTGGCGTTGACCCACGAAGAGATCGCGCAGATGATCGGCACCTCGCGCGAGACCGTCACCAGGCTGTTCGCCGATCTGAAGAAACGACAGATCGTGCAGGCCAAAGGCTCAACCTTGCTGATTCGCAACAAGGCTGCGTTGAAGGCTATGGCGATCGCGCAGTAAGAGCGCTTGCCGGCAAATCTTGTCCGTAAACGGAACTACTGTATCCGGCGGACGAACTATTCCATTCCTGCACCCACGCGAGACCATGCCTATCTCCCCTCGCGTGAGTTACTTGCTCATTCCATGTGAATAAGGTCACGGAAAACGGTGACTGCAATCACTGCGACTCTTCAGTCACAGCAGTATTACCAGTCTATGGAAAGCACGATTCAATCAAGTTGCCTGTCCTGCGAATTCCGTCCCGATCGCCTTTTTTGCGACATGCCTGCGGAGTCGTTGAAGGCTTTCGACGAGATTAAATCGCTCGCGTCGTTTCCACGCAGCACGGTCTTGTTCGCCGAAGGACGTCCCGTCCGCGGCATCTATATCCTTTGCGACGGCCGCGCCAAACTCTCTATATGCTCGGAGACCGGAAAGCGCCTTACCTTGCGCATTGCCGGCCCCGGCGAAGTGCTGGGCCTGGGCGCAGCTCTGTCTAACACACCTTACGAGGTCACGGCCGAGTTGCTGGATAACTCCCAGGTGGTGTTCGTGCGCAGAAAAGATCTGCAAAAGTTCCTGCGCGAAAATCGCACCGTATGCCTGGAGATCGTGCGCATGTTGAGCCAGGACCTGCACGGCGCCTACGAACGGGTGCGCACCATCGCCATGGTCCGCACACGCCGGCCGCGCATCACCTTCCGCCAGCGCGCAATGGTGGTCTAGGACCGCCGGCAAGTTTGTTGTGATTTCGGCACGAGTCTAACGGCTCGAGCCGAAGTTGTCAGCGTCTCCGGGCGCGGCTGTGAATGTCGGCCAACCCTCTTTCGTCTGAATCTACTGTCTCGCTGGGTGAAGGGATGCGATCTTGTCGCGGAACCAAGGGGCGCACTTTCCGGCAACACTCGGAACGGACGTTCGAGTTAACGATCGTTAACTCTCTGACCGCCTCTCGATCTTCCTGGTCGCGCACCGCTTCCGTCTTCCTAACCCCTCGAAAACCCTTATCCATACCGCCTTTCGTCGCGTCGACCCCGGCCCGGCCTCCCGTGATCTGACGCACGCGGCGTGGTGAGAGCCATCACCCATGTGACCCCAGTCACATGCCGACGTGAGTACACTCACTGCCCTCTGGTGCGTATGTCGGCGATCTTGGAAGGTTCTCCGGTGTGTGCTGTCCCGGATAGAAGCGGGGGCTGTGTGAAGCGCTGCGGTCTGGTTTTCCTTGCTGGCTTGCTGCTGATGATGACAGCGGCGGCTCCTCAACTGTCTTCCCGGCTAAGAAGCCGGGCAAAGCGGCGGCCAAGATGAGCAATGACGAGTGCCTGGCCTGTCACAGCGATCCGACCCTTTCGAAGGACGAGAACGGAAAGCCGATCAGCCTCCACGTCGATGACGCCAAGTTCAAGGCCTCCACGCACAGCGTCTTCGGCTGCACCGATTGCCACGCCGACATCAAGGGCTTCCCGCACGATCCCACGCCGGTCATGCCCAAGTGCGCCAACTGTCACGCCGATCAGCAAGCCGCCTACGATCGCGGCGTCCATGCGCAAAGCCGCGGCGGCCGGCAACACCAACGTCGCCAAGTGCCAGGATTGCCATGGCAGCGTCCATGAGATCCTGCCGGCCAGCGATCCCAAGTCGAAGGTCGCGCCACACCAACATTCCCGCAACCTGCGGTGCCTGCCACGGCCAGAAATTTGCCATGGCCTCCGGCGGCATGACCGCCGCTGCCTTCACTCGTATCAGGAAAGCGTTCACGGCAAGGCGGTCGCCGCCGGCTCGGAGAAAGCCGCGGTTTGCACCGACTGTCACGGCGAGCACGACATTCTGAGTGCCGGCGATCCAAAGTCGCCGATCAACAAGTTCAACGTTCCCACCACCTGCGCCAAGTGCCACGCCGACGTCAAGGCCGAATACATGCAGAGCATTCACGGCACGGCCATTGCCCGCGGCAACTGGCAGGCGCCGGTCTGCACCGATTGCCACGGCATTCACACCATCAAGGCGCCCAAGGATGCGAACTCTTCGGTCGCCGCAGCGAACGTGAAGAACACCTGCGGCATCGCTGCCACGAGGGCGTGCGGCTGTCGAACGAATTCGGCGTGCCCGGCGGGCGAGTTTCGTCGTACCTGGCGAGCTATCACGGCATGGCGTCGGAGGTCGGCTCCAACACCGTCGCCAACTGCGCCAGTTGCCACGGCGTGCACAACATTCTGCCTTCCAGCGATCCGCGCTCGACCATCAATCACGCGAACCTGGCCAAGACCTGCGGCCAGTGCCATCCGGGCGCGAACGACAAGTTCATCACGACGAAAGTTCACCTGGACGCCACGTCGAAGGCCGACGTCGGCAGCAAGCTCATCGCGCATGATCAAAAAGTTCTACCTGTGGATGATCTTCGCGGTGATCGGCGGCATGGTGCTGCACAACCTGATCGTCTTCCGCAAGAAGCTGATCCTGCACCGCATCGGGCAGCCGCGCATTCTGTTCCGCATGACGCTGGCCAGCGCATCCAGCACCTCACGCTGCTGATCAGCTTCTTCACCCTGGTGCTGACCGGCTTCGCCCTGCGTTATCCGAAGTCGTGGCTGGCGATGCTCTTCGTCAACGAGCTGGTGCGCAGCTACATTCACCGCATCGCCGGCGTGGTGCTGATCGCGGTCAGCCTGTTCCACCTGTGGTATGTCATCGCCAAGCCCGAAGGCCGGCAACTGATCAAGGACATGCTGCCCGACTGGAAGGACGTCACCGACGCGCGCGACGCATTCCGCTTCTACCTGGGTTACAGCGATCAGCGTCCGATGTTCGGCCGCTTCACCTATGCCGAGAAGATGGAGTACTGGGCGCTGGTCTGGGGCATGTTCGTCATGGCCTCGACCGGACTGATGGCCTGGTTCAAGGTCGGCGTCGGCGAACGCGTTCCCGGCTGGTGGGTGGACGTTGCCATCACCATCCATTGGTACGAAGCGGTGCTGGCAACACTGGCCATCATCGTGTGGCACTTGTACGGCGTGATCTTCGATCCCGATGCTTACCCGATGAACTGGGCGTGGTTTGACGGCAAGATGTCGATCGAGCATTACGAACACGAACACCCGCTGGATATTGGCGCCATCGAGAAGGCCCAGAGGATCAGAAAAAGAGCCCGAGCCGGTCGAGGAAGAAGCTGCCGAGACCACGGGCAGCCGCAAATAGATACGGAGTGTGAGGTCGAAAACAGTCTCGCACCCATTTAGTGGGATTGTCTGTTGCATTGGCTTGCAGGACGATTTCACCGGAACAGTAACTGCAACACTTTGTGCAGTTTGGCACATGGGGTGAGGAAGGGAAAATTTCAATGACCGAGGACACACAAGGGGTGAATCCTCAGGCCGATCATCCGCCTGTTACCAAAAATCTCATCAAGAATCCTATCAGCCTCATCGGTGTGGCGCTGGCCGCGGTGGCCTTTGCCAACATCGCGTTCCTGGTGCTGATCGATTTGCTCTCCAGCCAGCCGTCGCCCTACATCGGGATCCTGGCGTATATGGTCGCGCCGGGATTCCTGGTACTGGGCCTGATTTTGATCCCGCTGGGCATGGTGGTGGAGCGGCGCAGGCGCTTGAAGCAGGTGGGGGTCGAGCCGCATTTCGCTACCCTGGATCTGAACAAGCCTTCGCAACGCAGCACCGTAGCCTTTGTGCTCAGCTTCGTGGTGGCGTTTTCGCTGATCAGCGCCGTGGGCAGTTATAAAGCGTACGAGTTCACCGACTCGGTTCAGTTCTGCGGACAGTTGTGCCACACCGTCATGCATCCGGAGTTCACCGCCTACCAGGCTTCACCGCACGCCCGCGTGGCTTGCGTGGAATGCCACGTCGGCTCGGGCGCAAGCTGGTATGTGAAGTCGAAGCTCTCGGGTGCGCGCCAGGTGTACTACACCGCGATGGGAACCTATCCGCGGCCTATTCCCACGCCGGTGGCGAATTTGCGTCCTGCACCGCAAACCTGCGAACAGTGCCACTGGCCCAAGAAGTTCTGGGGCGCGCAGCTGAAGACCTTCACCCACTACGGGGTTGACGAGCAGAACACGCCGCGCGTGATTCGCCTGCTGATCAAGACCGGCGGCGGCGATCCTTCGCTGGGACAGGCAGGCGAAGGCATTCACTGGCACATGAACATCTCCAACAAGATCACCTACTTCGCCACCGACGAACAGCGGCAGGTGATTCCCTGGGTGCGGATGGAAGACGCTCAGGGGCACGTAACCGAATACGCCAGCAAAGATACTCCTCCGACGCAAGCGCAGATCGACAAGGCCAGCAAGCGCCGCATGGATTGCATCGACTGCCACAATCGCCCATCTCATATCTACACGCCGCCCGATCTCTCGGTGGATCGCAGCATGAGCGGCCGTGTGATCGATGCCAGCCTGCCCTTCATCAAGCAGCAGGGCGTGCAGGTGCTGATCGCCGACTACAAGACCAAGGACGAAGCCGAAAAGGCGATCGCGGCTAACATCAACAAGTTCTACCAGGACAAGTATCCGCAGATCGCCGCCGGCAGATCCCAGAGCGTAAAGGGCGCAGTCGCGGAGTTGCAGCGCATCTACGGCACCACCTTCTTCCCCGACATGAAGGTGAACTGGAAGACGCATCCCAACAACATCGGCCACTTGTACTTCCAGGGCTGCTTCCGTTGCCATGATGGCAATCACGTCAGCAAGGACGGCAAAGTCATCAGCAAGGATTGCAACTCCTGCCACACCGTGCTGGAGCAGGTAGAAGGCGCAACCCAGGTCGCGCAGATGCCCTCGCAAACCTTCAAGCATCCGGTGGACATCGGCGACCTGAAGAACGTGAACTGCTCGGACTGCCACACTGGGGGAGTCGGGCCGTAAACACAGCTATCAGCTTTCAGCCGCCAGCTCTCAGTCTTCATTTTAAGAGCCGCCTCCCTCCGGGTGTCATCCTGAGCGGAGGCGGCCCGCTTTTGGCCGCCGGAGTCGAAGACCGCTATACCCGAGTGGATGATTCCGGATGTAGGGGGCCTTCGACTACGGCGCGCAAGAACAGCGCGCCTCCGCTCAGGATGACGCCAGCAGGAAAATGCTGATTGCTGAGGGCTAACTACTAAGTGCCAAGGGCTAACTGCCAACCGCTTGCTTCCCCCAAAGTGACATCCGTCACAGCCCCCGGTGATAAGACTCACGGCCCCCTGGGTCGCCGGAATCCTATCTTGGAGGCATAGAAATGAGCCGTAGTCCGCAGGGGCGGAGAGGAAAAGCAATCATGACAGCAGGCAACGACACTACCCATCCAGCAAGCAAGAAAGAATACAAACCGCGGCTGATCTTTTGGGAGGTCACCAAGGGCTGCAACCTGCGCTGCATCCATTGCCGCGCCACCGCGACCGAGTTGATGTCACCGGCCGATCTGCCTACCGGCAAAGCGCTGAACATCATCTCGCAGATTGCCGAGTTCTCCAACCCTATCCTGGTGCTCAGCGGCGGCGAGCCGCTCTATCGGCACGACATTTTCCAACTGGCGGAGTACGCCACCAGCCGCGGCATTCGCACGGCTCTGGCAACTAACGGAACCTTGGTGACTAAGGATGTTGCCGAGAAGATCAAGAATGCGGGCATCAAGCGTGTATCGATTTCGCTCGATGGCTCCGACGCCACCACGCACGACACCTTCCGCGGGATTCCGGGCGCTTTCGATGCAGCCGTCTACGGCATGCGCAACCTGCAGCAGATTGGAGTCTCTGTACAGATCAACACCACCATCGCCCGGCACAATGCGCATCAGCTGCCCGATGTGCTGGACCTGGCGCGAAGGCTGGGTGCCGATGCGTTGCACACCTTCCTGCTGGTCCCGGTTGGCTGCGGCGTGGACATCGCAACCGAACAGATGGTTGCTCCGGAAGAGTATGAGCGCATGCTGAACTGGTTCTACGACCAGTCGCTGGAGGGCGGTATCGAGTTGAAGGCCACCTGCGCGCCGCACTATTTCCGCGTGATGCGGCAGCGCAAAGCCGCCGACCGCATGGCCGGCCGCGAACGTCCTGCGCCCGCTGCCGTCGATCACAGCGCAATCGGACCGACCGACATGATGATGCCGGGCTCCACAGGAATCTCCCTAAAGCCGAGCGGTGGGCCGCCAGCAGCGCAAGCGGGCCATCCTGGCGGCCACCCCGGCGACATGAATGCCATGACCAAGGGCTGTCTCGCCGGAACCGGTGTCTGCTTCATCTCGCATGAGGGCGAAGTCTTCCCTTGCGGCTATCTGCCCGCCATTGCCGGCGACCTGCGCAAGCAGAGTTTCGCCGAAATCTGGAACGACTCCGTCGTATTCGGCCAACTGCGCGATGACGACAACCTGAAAGGTAAATGCGGATGCTGCGAGTTCCGTCACGTCTGCATGGGTTGCCGCGCGCGCGCCTATGCCGCCACAGGCGACTTCCTGGCGGAAGAGCCGTTCTGCGTCTATGAACCCGGCACCTCCAACCAGATGATTCGGGAAACGGCGATCAAATCCGCTCGCTGAGACTTAAGTCATAGTTTGCGAATCACTGTCGAACTACGATTCCAGCATGGCAGCTCACAGCAGCACCGCACACGCATCCCGCCTGCGTACCATGGTCATCCCGCGCGAGCATGGCGCCTGGGGCATGCTCCTCGTCCCTCTGGCAACGGGCGCGGTCGCGGCAGCACGCACCGGCATCAATGGCGGCGCACTCACGCTGTTTGTTGTCGCTGCCATGTCGCTGTTCTGGCTGCGTACTCCGGTTGAGAGCTGGCTGGGCACTTCGCCGATCAAAGCGCAAAACGCGCAGGAGCGCAAAGTTGTCCTGCGCACCATTCTCGGGATTGCAGCTCTGGCGTTGGCCAGCGTCGCCGCGCTGCTTTGGAACAGCAATCGCGGGCTCATCGTTATCGGCGCGATTGCGATGTTGGCGTTTGCGGCGCAGGCAGCCGTGAAGAAGCTTGGCCGCAAGGGCAGGATGCCGGCACAGATTATCGGCGCGATCGGTTTGACCTCGACCGCGGCGGGAGCGTATTACGTCGCAACGGGACGGCTCGATCGCACAGCCATTGCATTGTGGCTGGCGAACTGGCTCTTCGCCGGCGACCAGATTCACTTTGTGCAGCTCCGCATTCACTCCAGCCGCGCTTCCGGCTTCGAAGAGAAAGTGCAGCAAGGGCTTCCCTTTCTGCTGTCGCAGGTTGCGCTGATCGCAGTGGTGCTCGCCGCCTGCCGCTTCGGCTTCTTCCCCGGCGCTGCCGCCGTGGCTTTCCTGCCGGTCTTACTGCGTGGGACGTTGTGGTTCGTCCGCAAACGGCAGCCTCTGGATGTGCACAAGCTCGGCTTTATGGAGTTGGGACATTCACTCCTTTTTGGCGCGCTCCTTTGCACGGCGTTGCTCCTCTAGGCTGCCGTCCCTGCGGGACTCTCCCCCATAAATAGCGGCTACCCAGGACTTCGCTTCGCCACGTCCTGGGCTAACGGCGTATCCATCCCTTCGGGATTCGGGCGCCGAGGGTGCAGGCAACGCTGCGATGAGACAGCCGTGCCTCCCAATGGCAACGAAACCAATTCACTGCGCGTGTCCTGATGTCCCGGCAATTCCGCCGGTGATACGATTACCTCCGATGGCAATCCCCCCCAGCGCTTCGGCTGTCGCAATTCTCAAGAAGGTAGCTATCTTCTCCGGCCTGACCGAGCCGGAATTCGCGTTCCTCACGACTCACGTCGTCCAGCGTAAGTTCAGCGCGGGCGAGCTGATCTTCGGCGAGGCTGAGCCGTGCAGCGGGCTTTACGTGATCGAGTCGGGCAATATCCGCATCTTCAAGAGCTCGGCCGGTGGACGCGAGCAGGTGTTGTCGATCGACGGGCCTGGCAGCTCGATTGCCGAACTGCCGGTCTTCGACGGCGGAACCTATCCGGCATCGGCTCAGGCGGTCCATGACTGTACGCTGCTGTTCTTCAGCAAGAAGGATTTCCAGGCGCTTTGCCTGCAGCATCCCGACGTGGCGCTCAAGGTCCTGCGAGTGGTCGGCGCGCGGCTGCGGAAGCTGGTCGGCATCATCGAGGAGCTGTCGTTTACGACCGTCCGGCAACGTCTGGTGGCGATGCTGGTGCGGCTGGCCAAGTCTTCTGGACAGAAGCAAAGCGGCGGCTTCATGATTACCCTGCCGGCGAACAACAATGAGCTGGCGGCACAAATTGGCACGGTGCGCGAACTGGTTTCGCGGAACCTGAGCCGCCTGCAATCGGAGAACCTCATCCAAATGGGAGGTCGCACGATTACTATCGTCGACCTGCCGAAGCTGGAAGCCGAGTTAGACACTGCGCAGTAGAAAGGCGATTGCGTATGCGGGCATGGCCGAAACTCGCATCTCTGCTGATTCTCACTTCTGTCATCAGCCTGGCGCAGCATTCGGGTTCATCAGCAAAAGGAGGCTCTGCCATGGGCTTCACGATAACCACGTCAGCATTCGCTTCAGGCGCGGCGATTCCCGATCGCTACACCTGCAAGGGTGAGGACCTGTCTCCGGCGCTGGAATGGAAGGACGCTCCCGCTAAGACCGCCTCATTCGCTATCATCATGGATGATCCCGATGCTCCCGCCGGGGTGTGGGTACATTGGGTGTTGTGGAACGTTCCGCGATCAGCGACCAGCCTTCCGGAAGGCGTCCCTAAGAATGGCCGACTGGATGACGGCTCGCAGGAAGGCCGCAACAGCTTCGGTAAGACCGGCTACAACGGGCCATGCCCTCCGCCCGGGCAAACCCATCGCTACTTCTTCCGCCTCTATGCGCTGGACGGGCAGCTGAATCTTCCAGCCGATGCGGACCGCTCGCAGTTAGACGGTGCCATGAAGGGTCACGTGCTGGCACAGACCGAATACATGGGAACCTTCCATCGCTAGCTCGGCCGCCGCCCGGTATCGATTGCCGCCCATCCTTCTAGCCTGCGGGTAGAATGGCTGTTTCGGACCCCATCGATGCCCGCAAACTGGATCTTCTGGCTGGTCTTCAACCTGTTCGTGCTGGTGATGCTGGCGCTCGACCTTGGCGTCTTCCATCGCAAGAACCACGTCATCGGGTTTCGCGAGGCAATCGCCTGGACATCGCTGTGGATAGGGCTGGCCGCGGCCTTCGCGGTGTTGATCTATTTCTTCGGACACCGGCTGGTGCCGCATCCCACCCGGCCGAATTCGCAGCTTACCCTTGAGTTCGTCACCGGCTATATCATCGAGCAGTCACTAAGCGTCGACAATCTCTTCGTGTTCCTGCTGATCTTCCGCTACTTCAGCGTGCCGCAGGAGTATCAGCGGCAAGTGCTGTCCTGGGGCGTGGTGGGCGCTTTGATTATGCGCGCGATTTTCATCGCGGCCGGGGTGACACTGCTCGATCGCTTTCACTGGATCATCTACATCTTCGGCGCAATCCTGGTTTACAGCGGCATCAGCCTGATGCGCCAGCACGGCGCCGACATCCATCCGGAAAAGAATCCGGTGTTGCGCCTCTTTCGAAAACTGTTTCGCGTGACCAAGGATTACCAGGGCGGCTCGTTTTTCGTGACGCTCGGCGGCTTGTGGTACGCAACGCCTCTTGCCCTGGTGTTGACCGTGGTGGAAACAACTGACGTGCTCTTCGCCGTGGATTCCATACCGGCAGTGCTGGCCGTCACCCGCGAGCCATTCATCGTCTATACCTCGAACGTCTTCGCAATCCTGGGGCTGCGTTCGCTCTTCTTCGCGCTGTCAGGAATGCTGGATCGCTTCCACCTGCTGCACTATGGCCTCTCTGTAATCCTGATCCTGATCGGCCTTAAGATGCTGGTGTCGGACTATGTCGAGCTTCCGACATATCTCGCGCTGGCTGCGGTAGCGGTCGTGCTCACCGTATCGATCGTGTTATCGCTCATGTTTCCAAAGAGATTCAGCATGGCGACATGAGTTTTGATAGTCAAACTTCTATGTGGTGTAGTTTTTACATGTCAAGAGACAAAATGCAACAGTTTTGTCGTAAGTGTATGATAGGAAGTGGAATATAAATCTGGTAAATTGTGCCATTTACCCCATCGAGTATGCTATAGTGGAGTCAGAGTTGCAGTTTGGCCCTGCCTAATCGGCGGGGTTTTGTATTTCTGGGCTAAAAGCGGATTACTGAAAGCTGACGTTGTCGCCGCTGACGACAGAATGCTTCTGATATTTGGCGTCGTTCTTGAGGGGATGATCCAGACGGTAGTGAGCTCCGCGGCTCTCTTCGCGCGCCAGTGCCGAGCGCGCGATCAGCAGCCCAGCCTCGAGGATATTGGCCGCCTCGTGAGAGCGGCGATCCCCTGACGCCGGCAGCCGAGACTTCAGCGCTCGCAGCTCCGGAACAACTTGCTGCAACGCTTTTCCGTCGCGAACCACGCCAACGTGCTGCCACATCAGTCCCTGAATTTTCTGGATGAGCTTCTCGGTCTCCGCCGACTGGCCATTGCTGCTTGTCTGCACCAGCTTAGCCGGCGCGCTCGCGTGCTGGCTCTTGTGACCGCCGGGATGTTCGCGCATATCGTCCGCGGCGCGCGCTCCGTAGACCAGACCTTCGAGCAGTGAGTTGCTGGCCAGGCGATTGGCACCATGCACGCCGGTACATGCGACCTCGCCGGCGGCGTACAGGCCGGGCAGCGAGGTGCGTCCCCACAGATCAGTGCGAACGCCGCCCATCGAGTAGTGCGCTGCCGGGCGGATGGGCACGAGTTCGCTGGCGATGTCGATGTTGTAGCGCATGCAGGTGGCGTAGATGGTCGGGAAGCGTTTGCGTACGCGGTCGGCATCGAGATGTGTGAGGTCGAGATAAACAGCGGCGTCGGGCCGCTTCACCAGCTCGAGCTCATGCGTGATGGCGCGGGCTACCACGTCGCGCGGAGCGAGTTCGGCCAGTTCGTGATACTTCGGCATGAAGCGCTTCAGCTCGAGGTTGCGGAGATAGGCGCCCTCGCCGCGCAGCGCTTCGGAAAGGAGAAATCGTGGCGCCCCCTTGAGGAACAACGCCGTGGGATGGAACTGCACGAACTCCATGTCGCTGATTTCGGCTCCGGCGCGGAATGCCATCGCCACGCCGTCACCGGTCGCGACTTCGGGATTCGTGGTGTTGGCGTAGACGTGGCCCAGACCGCCGGTGGCCAGCAGTACGGAGTTCGAGCGCACTTCGTTCAGTTGTCCGGACTGATCGAGCACACGGACGCCGTTCACGCGTCCATCTTCGACGAGCAGGTCGGTGGTGAATTCGAATTCGCGGAAGTCGATGGGCTTGATCGCCGCGGCTTTGAGGTAGAGCGCGCGTCCGATCTCGCGGCCGGTGGAGTCTCCATGAGCATGCAGCACCCGATTGCGGCTGTGCGCACCCTCGCGCGCAAACACGATCTTGCTGCCGGCACGGTCGAACTCGGTACCCCACTCGATGAGCTGTTCGATGCGCGGTGGACCTTCTTCGACCAGCACGCGCGCGGCTTCTTCGTTGACTAGGCCGTCACCGGCCTTCAGCGTGTCTTCCAGATGCAGCGAAACTTCGTCGTCATCGCTGAGCGCGGCGGCGATTCCACCCTGCGCATATTGGGTGTTGGACTCGGTGACTTCGCGCTTGGCAAGACACAGGACACGTCCGGCGGATGCAAGTTCAACCGATGCGCGCAGACCGGCAATGCCCGCGCCCACGACGATGAAATCGGTTTCGGCCGGAAGAGGGTTCATCGCTGAATTCATGGTAGCACGCAGTGGGAGAGGAGGAAGGAGGCTTATCTTCCCGCAAATGCAAAACGGGAATGCCTACGCCCGACACGTTCCATTTACACTAGAAACTTGACTCGCATCCTGGTTCACACTCCGTCGCGATCCTGTGACGTGCTGGTCGAGCGCGGCTTGCTACGCTCCGCAGCCACGGCGTTGCGCGAACTCCTTCCGCCAGACGCGCGCGTGTTTGTTTTGACTTCGCCGCCGATTCGCAAACACTGGGCCAAGCCGCTAAAGAAAAGCTTCAGCAAAGCTAAACGTGAGCTCGAGTTTCTCCTGATTCCCGATGGCGAGCGCTCGAAAACGCTGGCCCAACTGGAGGAGCTTGCGGAGCAGATGGTCCGTGCAGGCGCCGATCGGCGGTCGGTTCTGCTCGCGCTAGGTGGTGGCGTGGTCGGCGATGTTGGCGCATTTCTCGCGTCGATCTTCATGCGCGGAATTCCGGTTGTGCAGATCCCGACGACGCTGCTGGCGCAGGTGGACTCGGCGATCGGCGGGAAGACTGGCGTCAACCTGAAGGCGGGCAAGAATCTGATCGGCACATTTCATCAGCCGCTGGCCGTGCTGGTTGATCCGGATGTGCTGGCGACGCTGCCCGAGCGCGAGTATCGCTCCGGTCTCTTCGAAGCCATGAAGTACGGCGTGATTCGTAATCCGAAGATCTTCGATCTGATGGAGCAGCATCGCGAGGAGTTGCTGGAACGCGATAGTGAACTGCTGGAGACACTGATCGCGGACTGCATTCGCGTGAAGGCTGAAGTGGTGAGTGCGGATGAGCACGAGGGCTGGCGAGCGTCGCATTCTGAACTTTGGCCACACTGTGGGACATGCGCTCGAAGCCGAAACCGGCTACAGAAGTCTCCTGCATGGTGAGGCCGTCGGCTGGGGCATGATCGCCGCTTGCGCGATCGGCGAAGAGATGAAGCTGACCGACCAGGCGACGGCACAGCGGATCGTTAACCTGGTGCGGGCCTATGGGCCTCTGCCGAAAGTCGAGGTAAACGCGAAGAAGGTCTTCAAACGGTTGCTCTCGGACAAGAAGACGGTCGGCGGCGTTCCGCATTTTGTGCTGGCGACGGTAATCGGTAAGGTCGAGGTGGTGAACAATGTTCCGCCGGAGATGGTCATCGAGGCAGTGAAGTCTCTCGGACGCAGGGTGAAGGCATCGTGACCATCGACCACAAGCCGGAAACATCGCAGCAGCGCATTGTCGGCGCAGCTCCGGCGGGCGCGCGTGACGAAGCGTCGGCGTCGGTGGCGGTGCGCGACATGTTCACCTCGATTGCGCCACGCTACGACCTGCTGAATCACGTGCTCTCGATGAACGTGGATCGGGTGTGGTGGAACCGCACCGCGCGCGTGTTCTCCGACGTATTGCGCCGGCCGGATGCGCAGGTGCTCGACCTGTGCTGTGGTACCGGCGACATGACTTTCGCGCTGCACCGTGGCATGAATGGCGGCGAGTTGGTGGGCGCGGATTTCTCGCACGCCATGCTTGTGCGCGCGGAAGAAAAAACAGGCAATCGAAAGATCAAGTGGGTCGAAGCGGATGCGCTGAACTTGCCGTTTGCGTCGAACCAGTTTCAGCTGGTGACTTCGGCTTTCGGTTTCCGCAATCTCGCGAATTACGATCGCGGGCTGGCGGAGATCTATCGCGTGCTCGCGCCGGGCGGGGAAGTCGGCATCCTCGACTTCGGCGAGCCGAAGGGGCTGATCGGCAAGATTTATCGGCTGTACTTCAAGCGGGTACTCCCCGCGATCGGAACCATGATCTCCGGGGTGCGTGGCCCCTACGCGTATCTGCCTGCCTCGGTGCTGCGCTTCCCTTCTCCCGACGAGATGCTGCAGCGCATGCACGATGTTGGGTATCGCGAGGTGTCGTGGACGCCGTATACGTTTGGGATCGCGGGGCTGTATCGGGGAAACAAGTAAAGGGATAGGAGTAGTGAGTGGTGGGTAGTGCCTGCTTGTGCGGCCGAAAAGCAGATCCCTCGTCGGGCTGAAGCCCTCCTCGTGATGACGATTCCTAAGAAAAAATGATTGCCGATGGCTGGCCTCACTGCCGGCAACTGACTACTGGCTACTGCCCTTAAAACTGTCCTTCAACGCATCCTCCACCGTGTACTGAATCACCCGCGAATAGTCCGCTCCGAGGAATTGTTGCAGGCGGCTGGTGTCCATGGTGTAGGAGCCGATGAGATAGGGCAGAGCGTCGGGCGGGATGGACGAGATTCCGAACTTCCACATCAGCCGCAACACCGCGTGGAACGCGGCCTTGGAGGGAGCGCGCTTGATGGTCGCCTGTGCGATCTCAGCGCAACGCTGAATGGTTAGTGAGTCTCCGCGGCCGGCGACATTCATGATGGTCATCACCGGATCGCTGTCGGGCCGGTAGAGTAGGTAGGCCAGCAGCCGTGACATGTCGTCGACGTGCAGAAACTGAAAGCGCTTCTGGAGATACTTGGGGTCGCGCGGCAGCATCAGCGGCAGACGCTTGCCTTGATCGCGCATGCGGGCGGCACGCTTGCTCTTGCCGGCAGGCGTTCCGCGCAGCGCGCCGACCATGTAGTTCTGCACACTGGCGCCGGTGAAGATGTGCGGCCGAAGGATGTAGATGCGGCAATCGCCCAGGCTCTCCGCGCGATAGCGCACGACTTCGTCGCTCTCGCGTTTGTGAATGGCATACGCGAGTGTGTGCGCTTTCAAAGGCGAATCTTCTTTGACAGGCCCGTTCGTCTCGGATCCGTACGCTGCAACGCTGCTGGGATAAATAAATTGCTTGATGTTGCCGCCGGTGCGATTGACCACGCTGATGGCTTCCAGCACGCGAGCGGTGCCGGCCACGTTGATCTGCCACATGCGCTCGACGTCGAGAATGCCGGTCTGTTGCGGATCAAGGACGAAGGCAAGATGCACGACGGATTGAACGCCGGTGGTGCGCAGCAACTCGATGAGTTCCAGGCAGCTGGCCTCGCGGCCCAGGTCCATCTGCTCAAAACGAGTAAGAGTGGAACTCCGCGGCGGGCGCAGGTCTACGCCCACCACGCGAGATTCCAGCAGAAAAGGAAGCAGCCTGGTTCCCAGATTCCCTGAAACGCCGGTGACCAGGACACTTCGATTTGCGGCCATGATTAGTGGGGGGCAGCTCCTGAGTCTGATGCAGGAGGAACGGGCGTTCCGCTGGCTCCAGCCGGAGGCGCCGATGGTGCAGGCTGAGCACCAGCAGGAGCACCTGGCCGGGGCGGCATGCCGGGACGAATGATCGTTTGCGGAATCGTCGCGGGCGTCTCGGGTCCGAAGTATGCGTCATTCAACTCCGGAGTGACGGCCTTCTGGATCGCTTCCAGTTTCTGGCTGAAGGTTTCGCGTTGCACGGTCTGCGAAATTTGCGTCTTCACCTCGCTGAGAGGGACCTGGCGAACCGAGACGACCTTGTAAATGTAGAGAGCGGCAGGATCGGAATAGACCGGTGAGACCTCTCCGGCCTTCAGATCGAACACGGCTTCATGCGCTTCCGGCAGCGATCCCGGACGGCGCGCACCGACATTGACATCAGGAGGAGAGGTCTTGACGTTGCTGCTATCCATCGCCTCCTTTTCGAGCTTGGATGGATCCTCGCCGGCGACCCAGCGCTGCCGCAGCTTCTCGGCGAGAGCTTTCTGGGCTTCCTGGTCAGGCTTCGGATTCTCGGCGGTCACCTGTTGCATGGGCACGATGATGCGCTGCAGCGTGACCTCGAGATATTTCTTCTGATTCTGGTCGTAATAGGACTGAATCTCCTGGTCGGTCGGATGAGCATACTTTTCGACATAATGCTGATTCAGGGATTCGGCGAGAATCTGATTCTGGGCAAAATGAAAAATCTGCTGCACCTTGGGATCGTTCTCCAGGCCGAGTTCGCGGGCCGCATCAGCGAACGTCAACAATTTCGCATACTGAGTGGCGAACTTGCGGCGAATCTCCGGCGGCACCGGCCCTTTGTCGGCGGGCTGTAGAGCGTTGGTGAGTTCCTCAAACTGCTGGCGCGTCATGCTCGAAACGCAGCCCTTGGGGACGGCGCCGTTCTTGGCGGGGCAGGCGCCTTTCAAGGTCAGGACGGGCTCAGTCATGGGAACCGCACTGACGGCAGGCGTGGTGGCCTTAGCCGGCGCGGGTGCAGGTGCGGGTGCCTGACCAGCTGGGTTCATTTGGGCATAGCTTGGACCGCCGATCGCACACGACATGGCGAGCGCCAACAATGTAGGACGTAGCATAGAAGAGATGTTCCTCCGGGAATAATGCCGCCTGGGGCGGAGCAGATAGACGCAAAAATCGTAACACAATGAGCACGTGAGCTGCTGTGGTTGGCGGATGGCGACGGAACGTGAATAATCAAGGGATATGAGCGACGCCGGCAGAACCGCGAGCATGCAGCGCGAGAAGAAGGCTGTCGCTTTGAATTCAATTCTCGCCGCAGTCTTCATCACGGTGATGAAAGTAGTGGTGGGGATTGCCTCGGGCAGCCTGGGCATTCTGTCGGAGGCAGCGCACTCCGGACTGGACCTGGTGGCTGCGGCGGTGACGTACTTCTCGGTGAGAGTTTCCGACAAACCGGCGGACGCCGAGCACCAGTACGGCCACGGCAAGATCGAGAGCTTCTCGGCATTCGTTGAAACCGGCCTGCTGCTGTTGACCTGCGTATGGATCGTTTACGAGGCCGGAAGGCGGCTCTTCTTCCACTCCGTCGACATCGAGCCTACGCTGTGGGCTTTTGTGGTAATGGCGATCTCCATCGTCGTAGATTTTTGGCGCTCGCGGCGGCTGAAGCGAATCGCCAACAAATACGACAGCCAAGCCTTGCAGGCTGACGCACTGCACTTCAGCACGGACATATGGTCGAGTGCGGTCGTGATTCTGGGACTGGCGCTGGTGATGGCCGGCCGCAAGTATCAAGTGCATTGGCTGGTCAAGGCCGACCCTATCGCCGCGCTCTTCGTGGCATGCATCGTGGTTTATGTCAGCTCGCGCCTGGCACTGCAAACGGTGGACACGCTATTGGATGCCGCCCCGGCGGGCGTGCGCAATCGCATCATCGAAGAGGTGCGTCGCGTCGATGGAGTGCTCGAGGTCGACCGTGTCCGGATTCGGCGTTCGGGCAGCCGCTATTTTGCGGATGTCTCGATTGCGATGTCACGCAATGTCACGTTCCAGAAATCGGAGCAGGTGGCCAACGAAGTCTCTTCGCGTATCCGCGGATTGCTGCCGGACGCCGACGTGGTGGTCAACGCTGTGGCGCGGGCGAGCCGCCAGGAAAGCCTGTTCGACCAGATTCGCGCCGTGGCCACGCGAAACAATCTCAACGTGCACGACATCAGCGTGCAGGACATCGCCGGCAAGATACATGTCGAACAGCACGTCGAGCTCGACGAGCGGCTCAGCCTGAAAGAAGCGCACGATCGCGTGACCCGGCTGGAAGCGGAGATGAAGCGCGATGTGCCGGAGATCTCCAGCATCCTGACACACATTGAGAGCGAGCCGGCGACGATCGAGACCGGCGACGGACTGGTGAAGGTGCCGAGCTTCGAAGAACGATTGCAGGCGGTCACCGAGGGATTTCCGGAAGTTGTCGACATGCACGACCTGATGTTCAAGCGCGTCGGCGGCCGGCTGTATCTGTCGCTGCACATCACCATGCAGGACGATCTGCCGCTCTCGCGTGTACACGATATTCAGACGGCGGTGGAAGGACGGTTTCGGCAGGAAGTGCCGGAGCTGTTCCGGGTGCTGATTCATCCCGAGCCGATTACAGATAATCGGCGGTGAGGTAGCGGCTAGTAATTAGCAACTAGTAGTTATGCGTCGGCGGAGGCTGTTGCCGCCAGTTTAGCGATTCCGAATTGTCAGAAGCCGAATCGCCTTCAGGAGAATTGCCTCGCGCCCGAATTGTGTCGAGCCCGAAGGCCAGCACTACCCGAAACTTCACCGCACTCGAGTTTTCCAGCAACCTGCTCAGCCGGCGACACCATACGCTGGCTACGCGAGAAGCTAGCCACTAATGGCTAGTCGCTAATTGCTTGCCCTTCAGCAGCGTCCCGCTGCAGCGATTCACTCCAAACCAATAGGCCAGTTCGCGATAATCGCTCGCGTCGAAGATAGCGATGTCGGCATCTTTGCCGGGTTCGAGGCTGCCTTTCGTCGCTTGCAATTTAAGGGCGCAGGCGCCGTTGTAGGTGGCTGCGGTGATGGCTTCGGCGGGCGACATCTTCATGTGGGTGCAGGCGGCGGAGAGCACGAACGGCATCGATGGCGTGGGCGCGGTGCCGGGATTGTAGTCGGTGGCAAGTGCTACCGCGACGCCGGCATCAATAAGCTTGCGTGCAGGAGGAAACGATGGCAGCCCGAGAAAATAGTTGGCCGCCGGAAGAAGAGTGGCCACCGTGTGGCTTTTCGCGAGAGGTTCGAGATCGGCGTCGCTGACGAAATCCATGTGGTCGAGCGATGCGGGATGAAACTCGAGAAGCGGTGGGAGTTCTGCAGGGGTCAGCTGGCAGACATGTACGCGGACTCCAAGACCGCGATCAACAGCGGCGCGCAGAATGCGTTGTGACTGCTGCATGGTGAAGGCTCCACGCTCGCAGAAGACGTCGACGAAGGTTGCCAACTTCCGAGCGGCGGCCGCTGGAACCATCTCCTCGCAGACTATGCGTACGTATTCGTCAGGATGGTCGCGGTGCTCGGGAGCGACCACGTGTGCTCCGAGCAGGGTGGGTACGACCGAGCCCGGCCACTGGCGGGCAGCTTCGGCGATGGCTTCCAGCGACTTGATTTCGGCCTCGAAGCTGAGGCCGTAGCCTGATTTGGCTTCGACGGTCGTGGTGCCGTAGGCGGCCATCTCTTCGAAGGCGCGTAAAACATGGGAGGCGAGCTGCTCTCTCGAGGACTCGCGCACTCCATGCAGGCTGGCGCGAATTCCTCCGCCGGCCGCTGCGATCTCCTCGTAGTTCGCGCCGGCAATACGTTTCTCGAAGTCGACCAAACGTGCGGCGGTGAAGACGGGATGGGTGTGAGAATCGACAAATCCCGGCAGCACGATCTTACCGCGACAATCGATTTCCTCGCATGGTCCACGCCGCAGATCGTGTTTTGCGATCTCGTCGGTCGCACCTGCGGCGACGATGGTTTTGCCGTCGATAAGAATTGCGCCATCCGAGACGATTCCGAGGTCCGCCATTTGCGAGCCGCGACGAGGATTGGCATTCGATCCGCGCAGGGTTAACAATTGCGCGGCGTGGGTGAGGAGAATGGTCATGAGCGGCTATCAGAGTATAGCCCGCGCAACATTCTGGCCAGATGGTTCGTGGCAACGCCGGGGTTCATGCCAGGCAGCTAACAGCAGGTCCTTCGACTACGTTTGGCCTGCAGCCTCTCTTCGCTCAGGATGACAAAGGTGTGGATGACCGACTGACAACGCAATGGAATGGAGAAGAACGTAACCTGATCGCGAAAGATAACAACGCGATGACTGAGGAGTAGAGGACAACGCTATGGGTCATCCGCCAATCTCATCGTGTTGAAACAGGCGAGTGGACAGCCTTGTAAACTTAACTTCTCCATACCTCCTAACCAAAGGTATGTTTAGCGAGGGAGGCGAGAATCGTCGTCATGGCAAATGAAAGAGTCGAAACCACGTGTTGTGTTGTTGGAGGCGGACCTGCGGGGGTGATGCTCGGCTACCTGCTGGCGCGAGCCGGCGTCGAGGTGACGGTACTGGAGAAGCACAGGGATTTCAACCGCGATTTCCGTGGCGATACGGTGCATCCCTCGACGCTCGAGGTGATGTACGAGCTGGGCATTCTGGAAGATTTCCTGAAGGTGCCTCATCAGGAGCTCACGTCAACCGGCGGAGTTTTTGGAGACTTCGCGTTTCGCGCCGCCGATTTCACGTCGCTGCCGACTCACTGCAAATTTGTTGCGCTGATGCCGCAGTGGGACCTTCTCGACTTTCTGTCCGGCAAAGCCAAGCAGTTTCCCAGCTTCAACCTGCGCCTGCAGAACGAGGCCGTCGATCTGATCAACGAGGGTGGCCGGATTCGCGGGGTAATGACGAAAACTCCCGAAGGTCAGGCGGAGATTCGCGCCGACCTGGTAGTCGGCTGCGACGGGCGGCACTCTGTCACGCGCAAGGCGGCGCACTTCGAGGTGCTGGAGCAAGGCGTGCCCATTGATGTGCTGTGGTTCCGCATCAGCCGCGCGGGTAACGATCCAGAGAACCTTTTCGGCAATATCAACTACGGCTCGGCACTGATCCTGATACCCCGCGGCGATTACTTTCAGACCGCGCAGGTCATTCGCAAGGGCTCGTTCGAACAGATTCAGCATGGCGGCATCGAGGCGTTTCGGCAAAACCTGCGGCGGATCGCACCCTTCCTGGGCGATCGCGTGGAGGAACTGCGAGATTGGGACCAAGTCAAGTTGCTGTCGGTGCAGATCAACCGCCTGCGGCAGTGGCACCGGCCCGGCTTGCTGTGTATCGGCGATGCCGCGCACGCGATGTCGCCAGTGGGAGGAGTGGGTATCAACCTCGCGATACAGGATGCGGTCGCGACGGCGAACCTGCTGGGCGGGGCGCTGCGCGAGCGGCGTGTGAACAACGCCATGCTGGCGCGCATTCAGGAGCGGCGCGAATTTCCCACGCGCGCGACCCAGTTCCTGCAGGTGCAGGCGCACAAAGGATTGCAGACAATCTTCCGCAATCCCGGCCCGGCGGCGGCGCCATGGCAACTGCGGACGGTGGTCAGCATTCCGGGAATTCAAAAAGTAACGGCGCGAGTGATTGGCGTCGGCATATTGCCAGAGCACATTAAGGAGGCACGGCGAGAAAGGAAATGCCCGGTGCCGAGGTTGAAGCGAATCGCGATTGGGGCGGGCCTGCTGGCGGCCGGGGTGGTGATTGGCGCGAAGATTATTCAGGGGCAGCGGAGGCGGCGCCGCTACGCTTGGACGGCGGAGAGAGTTGGGTTCTGAATCCCTGTTCGTTAGTTGGTATCAGCAGCGTGGCTCATCTCCCACCCTAGTCCAAAGGAAGGACTAGAACGGGGCACCCTCTTACGCGTATCAGGCGCGGCAATACGTTCATCAACTCTCAATTTGACGGGTATGCGGAGTGGTGTTAACTTCGTCCTACACTGGAAAGGAGGATGATCCAAAATATGATATCTGACAGTCATTGTAGTTTCTCAAGTGAGGTGGCTGAGGCTTAGGGCTTCCGCTCTAACTCCTCGCAAGACTCCTGGCTTTTGGTGTCTGCCGCTGGGGCCACATAGAGTGGACAGCCTCAGGCCAATTCCAACAGCTAACCGGACGAGACCCGCTGGCGCCGCGCGCTGCGGGTCTTTTTCTATGTTGCGTGTACTCTTCCATCTCAGTGCCGAGGTGAACATGCAAGCTGCTCTCCGACCATCCAGCAACGTTCCTGTGATCGAAACCGATCGCCTGCGCATGCGGGGACATCGGATCGAAGACTTCCCTGCCAGCTGTGCTCTGTGGTCCGACCCGATCGTCATCCGATATACGACCGGCACGCCGCAAACGCCCGAGGAAGTATGGAAAAGAATTCTGCGCTACGCTGGGCTGTGGCCGCTGCTGGGTTATGGATTTTGGGTGGTCGAAGACAAAGCGAGTAGCGAGTTCATCGGCGAGGTCGGCTTCGAAGGCCTCAAACGCGATATTAAGCCGTCATTGAACGAAATGCCTGAGATCGGATGGGTGTTCGCGCCGCGAGTTCACGGCAAAGGCTACGCGACGGAGGCGGTGCAGGCAGCGCTCGCCTGGGGCGATGACCACTTCGGCGATCGGAAGACGTGCTGCCTCATTCAACGGGAGAATGCAGCGTCGATCCGGCTGGCGGAGAAGTGCGGCTACCGCGAATGGCAGGCGAGCGTGTACAAGGAGCACGAGGTGCTCCTGTTCACGCGATGAATAAGAATCTAGCGAGGCGCGCTGGGAATTCCAGCCTTCGACTTACTGGTACCCGGCGCGGGCGGATTGGATTGCGGCGCGCTCGACGGAGCGGCGGCAGCACCGTTCGCTGCAGCCGTACCCGGCGTCGTTGCCGTCTGCTGCAAGCCATGCTTACCAACCACGGCTTCACCGGGCTTCAGCCTGCGGCAGCAACCGCTGACCATGTCACCCTGCGGCAGGTTCACTTGAGAAGAATAGGGATAGGTTTCGCCGCGCACGTTATCGTGACATGCAGTCTTGGTGATGGTACCGGAGAGGGCGAAGCCGCCATTCATGGGCGCCAAGCCGTCTTCGCGGTGCCAGTTCCATACCTTCATGTCGGAATCCCAGTAAAATGTTCCTAGAAAATCCTGGTCCGGCTGGTTCACGCCGAGATAACGGGCGGCACCATCCGTAAATTGCACGCTCCACTTCGGACCATAGCCGAAGCACACCATGTCGGGCGGGTTAGGCTCTTTCACCTCGTTGAAGTTCTGGATGCGTGGACCCTGACTGACGGGCTTTGCAGGAGCCTCTGCAGCAGGAGCGTCTGAAGTTGGGGTTTGCGCTGCGGGAGCCTGCGCCACAGCGGAGATCGACAGCGCCAAGCAGACCAGAAACCCACTCGGCCAAGCGGTCATTCGTGCCATTCCGGCCCTCCCGAAAAGTGATGGCTGAAAGATGATGTTCTCCGGAAAACAGCCGGCAGTCAACTGAAAGTTTTGCCGGCACTTGCCAGCCCCTTTTTGACAACCTGTTCAATCGAGGCCCGAAGAGCCATCGCCGGAAGAGCCTCGGCGCTTACCCAGCGGACGTCGCTGACATCGCTGGCGGCATGAGCCTCGCCGGAGAGTGGCTTGCAAAGGTAATCGATCAGTACATAGTGGTACTGCGTGCGCCCGAGCGCGTCGGTGAAGATGCTGTCGAAGACGTCTAGCACCTCGCCAACCTCGACGTCCATTCCGGTTTCCTCCTGGACCTCGCGGCGAATCCCATCGCGCAAGGTTTCGCCGAGTTCCAGCATGCCGCCGGGAACGGACCATTCGCCACGCAGGGGTTCGGAGTCGCGACGAACCAGCAGGACGCGGCCAGCGTGTACGATGACGGCGCCGACGCCAATGACGGGATGTTCAGGGTAGTCGCGTTTCACCTGGGACCTGTCGCCGACGGAAGCCGGCTCGGAATAACCGAATAAAAGTGTGTCTTGAACCCGAACATGGAGGCAATCATTGAGCCGCTGGGCGATCGAGGCTGAAGAAATTCGATGGGCTGAAGCCCACGACTTTCCAACTCTTACCATCCTGCTTTAACTGGAAGCGCATCTGCACGCTGCGCCGCGCCGGGATCTCGGTGACAGTGTAGGGCATGGCGTCCATATCGATCTCCGCGGTGGCCGAGGCGTGGTCTCTCTCGATCGCCGCCTGCAGCAGCTGATAACGAAAATTGATCTGTTGATACTGCCGGTAGAAGGCGCGCAACTGCTGCTCCAGGTCGCTATAGCCGGAGAAGTCATGCTTGTCGAAGACAGACAGTATCTGCTTAATGTTCTGCGTCTCGACGCCCGTACGCAGCGGTTCCAGCACATCCTGAATCACCTCATCGCTGAGGCTCAGTTTGTCATCCGGCGATGAACTTTGGGGAGCAGGCGTGGCGGCTTCGCCGGCCTGCGACTGCTGCTGTGGGAGACCAGCCGTGGCGGTTGAAGCGTGCAAGACATTGCACATCGCGGGAAGCGCGACTACCAGAAGAAGCCAAGAATAGAATATTTGTGTTCGCATTCCGTCCCACCGGGGTGCTGGCCTCGCGGCCTCTCGTGCATAATACTGGGTTAGCTGTCGCGATGCAGTAACTCCGGAACCCCCGGTTTAAAATCGAGCTTGCCCGTCCAGGAGGCTGGCTAAGGGATGTTTGGAAAAGAGTGCCCAGCCGGTAACCTCTGGAGGGGGCAAGAATTGGTGCGTCGAGCACGCAACTTTGTGGCTTGTCAGGGGTTACTGAGGATGTGGGCAGCATCGCACTAGATCGAGTCGTGCTGGTCGGGGGAGCCGCTCAGGGTAGATCGGAGCCGCCGGCCGCCATACGGGGCGAATTGGCAGAACCTGTCGTTTTAGAGATGCTGAGCGATGCCGAAGTCATGCTGCGCGTGGCTAGCGGCGACGATTCTGCGTTCAATTATCTGGTGGAAAAATATCGCCGCCCGATGATCAGCTTCATGTACCGCATGACCCGCAATCAAGCGGTGGCGGAAGAGCTGGCGCAGGAGGTGTTCCTGCGCGTGTACCGTTCGCGTTTGAATTATGCGGCGAGCGCGAAGTTCACGACCTGGTTGTATCGTATTGCGACCAACCTGGCGGTGAATCACGCGCGCGACACCAAGTACGAGCGGCCCGAGAATACAGTCAACATCGACGAGCCGGACAGCGACACCGGCATGACCATGGATGTCGCCGATAGCGGCCTGAATGCGGAACAAAACATTCTGCGCCGGGAACGGCTGGCGGCCATCCGTAAGCAGGTGGAAGCGTTGCCAGAACGGCAGCGCCTGGCGGTGTTGATGCACAAATATCAGAACATGGATTACAAGCAAATCGCAGAGGTGTTGAAGCTGAGTGAATCGGCAACCAAGTCGTTGCTGTTTCGCGCTTACGAGACCCTGCGGGAAACACTGAAACAATTTATTTAGCGGAAGCAGGGTGTGGTTATGAAGTGCGAACAACTTCGTCAAGAATTCATCGAGGTGGTGCTGAGCGGTATGCAGAGCGTCTCGCCCGAGACGCAGGAGCACCTGCGCAGTTGTCCGGCCTGCGCCGGCGAACTGGCATCCTTGCAGCGGACGATGGGCCTGCTTGACGAATGGCAGGCGCCGGAGCCGACCCCTTATTTTGCGACCCGACTGCAAGCACGCATGCGGGAAGAAACCCTGTCTCCCACGCGTGACTGGTTCGCCTGGCTGCGCCGTCCGGCATTGGCTGCCGTGGCAGCGGTGTTGATTGCGGTGGGCGTTGGACTGCTGGAGTTGAACCCGTTCAATCATGACAGTAATACGCTGGCGACGAAGGACGGCAACGTGGTGCGCGTAAATGCACCAGGAACGGCGGTCAGCGACTTACAATATCTCGACAAGAATGCCGATCTGTTTGCAGACTTCGACGCTCTTGATGGACAATCCTCAACGGAGTAAGCAGAAAGTCGTGCGCCCCGCCAACTTCATCTCGCTGACCCTCTTGGTGGTGTTCAGTGCGATGCCGACGTTTGCTTTGTTTCCATGGCAGCATCGTGGAGGCGCAGCGCCGGCGCCGCCTCCTGCACGTCAGAGCTCCTCGTCGCCCACGCAGAACGAAGCTCCGTCTCAGCAGCCCCCGGGCAATAACTATACGTTCCATCTCAAGGGTCCGGGCCCACATCGCGGTGACTGGCTCAGAAAATATATGACTTTGCCGCCCGCCGAGCAGGAACAAAAGCTGCAGAACGATCCTGCCTTCCGCAGTCTTTCTCCGGAAAAACAAAATCACCTACTCGATCGCCTGCGCAAGTTCAACAGCCAGCCTCCGGAAAAGAAGGCGCAGATCTTGAACCGGATGGAAACCTTCGAGCACATGACGCCGGAGCAGCAACAGACGGCGCGCAGCCTGTATTCCCGTTATCGCAGTTTGCCCAATAACCAGCAGGCAAAGATTTCGCAGGCCTACCGCCAGTTACGGGGCATGCCTCCGTCGGCGCGCGAACAGTTGCTGAATTCGGATGAATACCGCAGCAACTTTACCGACGATGAACGCGACCTGCTACGGGGCATGGCCGACCTGAACGTGGGACCCACAAAGTAGAGTTGGGATTTCGGGCCGACCAGCCCTATTTCAGCCATCCCTCTAAAAAATCATTTACCATTTAAGCTTGACTCTGGTCACTGCTGCGTTGTAACCGGCACAGTGGCACTACGCCATCTATGACTGAATTAATTCGCGACACATACCGGTACCGGGAACTGATCTGGGCCCTGGCGCTTAAGGAATTGAAAATTCGCTATAAGCGCTCCGTCCTTGGTTTTATGTGGGCCCTGCTGAACCCGGCTTTCATGATGCTGGTGCTGACGCTGGTATTTTCCAGTATCATGCGCTTCAATATTCCTCATTACGCAATTTTTCTGCTGAGCGTGTTGCTGCCCTGGACTTTCTTTTCGCAGTCGCTTTCCTATGCGGTTGAGGCAATCGTTACCAATGGCGACCTGATCAAGAAGGTTGCGGTCCCCAAGCTGGTTTTTCCCATGGCGGCAGTGGTTTCGAACATCATCAACCTGGTGTTATCACTTATCCCGCTGGCATTGTTGGTGCCGCTCATGCGGCATCCTTTTTACTGGACGTGGATCTACTTGCCTGTTCCCCTGCTGGCGCTGGTGATTTTCACCACGGGTATGACGTTCTTCTTCGCTGCGGCCAACGTCTACTATCGCGATGTGGCGCACATACTGCAGGTCGTGCTGTCAGCCTGGTTCTATGTAACCCCCATCATCTACTCGATCGATATGATCCCGCAGCGGTACCGCTGGATATTCAAGCTGAATCCGATCATTTATGTGATTAACGGATTTCGCCTCGCGGTTTACTACGGTCAGCTGCCCAAGGCTCCGTCGATTGCGGCTTCCTTCATTTGCGCCTTTATCAGTTTGCTGATTGGTTTTGCTCTATTCAAGAAATATCAGGAATCATTTGTCTATTACGTCTAAGCTGCCCATGTCTTACGATCAACCGGTAATTCGACTGGAGAACGTCACACAACGCTTCCGGGTCATCCACGAACGGCCGGATACGATGCGCGAGCTGTTCTCTAAGATGTTTCGTCATAGCGCCAGCTTCCACGATTTCGAAGCGGTCAAGAATGCCTCGCTTGAAGTCAAGAAGGGGCAAGCCCTGGGAATTATCGGGCGCAACGGATCCGGCAAGAGCACCCTGCTGAAGATCATGGCGGGCGTGTACAGGCCCACCTCCGGGATGGTGGAAGTCAATGGCACGCTGGCGCCGCTGATCGAGCTAGGTGCAGGATTTCATCACGAGCTCACCGGCCGGGAGAACATCCTGCTCAACGGCTTGCTTATGGGCTATTCCAAGCGGGAGATGCTGGAGCGGGAGCAGAGCATCATCGACTTTGCCGACATTGGCGAATTCATTGACGCTCCGGTGAAGCAGTATTCGTCGGGGATGTATATGCGTCTGGCATTTTCGGTCGCGACCGAAGTGAATCCCCAGATTCTGCTGGTCGATGAGATTCTTGCCGTCGGTGATATCGGTTTTCAGGAAAAGTGCTTCGAACGCATCGGCAAATTCCGCGAAGCCGGCAAGACCATCGTGATGGTTACGCACATCCTGCCGAATCTGCAACGCATCTGCGAGCGCGCAATCCTCATTGATCATGGCTCGATTCTGGTCGACAGCACGCCGGACGAAGCCATCGCTGTCTATCAAAACCTGATGAACGTGGAGGTTGTCGCTGCCCACTAGGGCAACGCCCGACCATGCACGTCGTCTTCGTGCTTCCCCGATTCTTTCCCTATCGCGGCGGGTATGAGAATTCCCTGCTCGCCCTGGCGAAGTACATGGTCGCCCATGGCCATCGGGTTACGGTGTTCACCACCGTTGCCAACGATTTGGAAGCGTTCTGGCTACCGGAGTTCCGCCGATTCCCGGAGGGACAGATCGAGATCGACGGCGTGGTGATCCGGCGCTTCCCGATCGACTACAACAAGCTGCGACGCCGGGCGACCCGTGTTCTGGGTGCGTTTCCCTACTGGAGATGGAAAGCGAAATACTGGAGACCGTCGTTTCGCATTCCCGGGATGGTGAGTGCGATGCGAAAGTCTGGCGCCGATCTGATCCACATCGGCCCGCTACCCTATACCAACCTGATGTATGCCGGCTTTGAAACCGCGGAAGCCTGTCAGGTCCCGGTCGTCGCCACGCCCTGCACTCACCTGGGCGAGGAAAGCAACGATGAAGTGGCACGTCACTATGTTCAGCCGTATCAGATCGATCTTCTCAAGCGATGCGCGAAGGTGATCTGCATGACCAAGACCGAGATGCAACGGCTGGCGGGATTTGGGGTAACGTCGGAAAAGCTGGTAGTGGGACACGGCATCGATTTTCAGATGGCTGTCGGCGGAAATCCGGAATACCTGCGGGCGCGCTACGGCGTTGATGGACCTGTAATTCTTCATCTGGGCATGAAGGCGTTCGATAAAGGTTCAGTGACCGTGGTCGAAGCGATGAAGCTGCTGTGGGCGCGGGGATCGCAGGCATGGCTGGTGATGGCTGGTCCCAGCCTTTCGGTATTCGACGAATGGCTGGCTGCCAACACGCAAGGCTGCCCGCGATTTCTGAATCTGCCCCCGTTCGCGGACGAAGAGAAGCGCGACTTCCTGGCATCGGCGACGTTATCCGCACAGCCCTCGCGCGTGGAATCTCTGGGACTGGTGCTGGTGGAAGCGTGGGCGAACTACAAACCGGTGATTGCCGCCGATACCGCGGTTGCGCAAGAGCTAGTCGGGGAAAGTCAGGGCGGAGCGGTTGTTCCCTTTGGCGACGCCGTACGGCTGGCGGCTGCGATCGAAACCATGTTAGGTGATCCTGAGCAACGCCGGACAATGGGAGAGAACGGGCACAGGAAAGCGCTGGAGTATGAAGGCAATCATTTGTGGCAGCGCAATATGGAAGTCTTTGAGAAAGTTGCTGACGGAAGTCGATAGACATCCTGTCAAACGGCGCCAAATATTGCAGAAAAACTGAGTGATTGGTAGGCTTTTCACAGGATTCGCTCCCACCAGCTCGTTCGATCTTCGGTCTAGCGAATTTTGCGCCTTTGAATTGGAAGATTCTCCCGGGATGACCGGACGCGAGCGTCTGCATTTCCGTGGACGGGTTATCCGTGACGAGCCTTCGCATGACGCCGGGAAGCGTCGCCGTGATTCTGTCGCGCTTCGAGAAAAGCGGATGGGACTGGATCGCTATCAAGGTGCTCCCCCGGCATAGCTGTTTGGGCGTTAGGCGCGCGAGCGCAACGACTCCGTACTGACAATGAAGACTGCCATCATTACACCCGCAATTGTTAATCCCGAGCACCTGTACGGGGCCGAGAGGCATTACGTGGGAATGGTGCAGGCCTTCCGCAAGAAAGTCGAGACGGAGTGGATACAAGTTCCGATCAGCGAATATAACTGGGAATCCGTTCTGCAAGGCTATCTGGATTGTTATCACCTTGATCTCTCACGCTTCGAGGTCGTCATATCCACCAAGAATCCGACGTACATGGCGCAGCATGACCATCACGTATGTTGGCTGCTTCACCAGATGCGAGTCTTTTACGATCGCTTTGAAGACGAGTACGGACGGCTGTCGGCGCAGGCTTTGGCGAGGGTACGACAGCACCGCGACGTTATTCACCGCCTCGACACGCTGGGCTTGCGAGAGGTGGGGCACATCTTCACCAACGGCCACGAAACCGCCCGGCGCTTGAAGTTCTACAACGGCTTCCATGCCGAGGTGCTACATCCACCGGTTTTCGCCAGCGGACATTATTGCGGCTCGCAGGATTACTTCCTGCTACCCGGGCGGCTGCATCGCTGGAAGCGTGTCGGATTGGCGTTGCGCGCCATGCAGCACATTAAGACCGACATTCCCTTGCTCATCGCCGGCACCGGCGAAGACGAGCCTGAGCTGCGCCGGCTGGCCGCTCGCGATTCCCGTATTCGTTTCCTGGGATTTGTCGGTGATGGAGAGTTGCTGGACCTCTACGCCAATGCCCTCGGCGTTCTGTTCGTGCCCAAGGAAGAGGATTTCGGCTACGTCACAATTGAGGCGATGCTCAGTTACAAGCCGGTGATTGTCTGCAAGGATTCGGGGGAGCCAGCGGCGATTGTAAAGCACGGCCAGTCGGGTTTCGTGGTCGAGCCCGATCCCACGGAACTTGCTCGTGCCATGGATACGCTGATCGCCGATCGCCAACTGGCGCGCGAGATGGGCCGGCAAGGCTTCCAGAGCGCCCCGCCGCAGTCATGGGACGACATTGTCGATCGTCTGTTGAAAGCTGCCGCGGAGCCGCAAGCTCAGCCGAAGCCTGAGGCGGCGAGCGCTTCTCCCGAATCAAATCGTATACCAGTCTTGGTGGCCGACAACCAGGTGCTGGATCCTCCGGTGGGCGGAGGCAGAATCAGAATCTACGAGCTGTATCGTCACCTGGCGAAGTTCGGTTTCAACATTACGTACGTCGGAGCTTACGACTGGCCTGGACCGGTATATCGCGATCAGATGCTGGTGCCGCATTTCCGCGAGTGTGTCACTCCGCTGACCCAGCCGCACTTCGCGCACAATCGTAAGTACGAGCAGGCTACCGGCGGAAAGACGACAATTGATGTGACCATCCCGAAGTTGCTGGAGTGGTCGCCGCGATTCAGGCGAATGGCTGAAGAATTCGGGCGCGATGCCGAAGCCATCCTCATCTCGCATCCATGGGTGTATCCGCATGTACCCCGGCACGAACGCCAGAAGCTTATTTACGATTCGCACAATTGCGAATTCATAGTGAAACAGCAGATCCTGGGCGATACCCCTGCTGGCCGGGACCTGGTAGAAGAGGTGCGCAAAGTCGAAGGCGATCTTTGCCGTGCAGCCGACATGATCTTCGTCTGCTCCGAGGATGATGGCGACCACTTCATCAAGCTTTATGGCATCTCGAAAGACAAGCTGGTGCTGGTTCCGAATGGAGTCGATGTCGAGGCCATCCGCCCGGCAACTGTTTCGGAGAAGATTGCCGCCCGGCGGGAATTCGGTTTGTCGAGTGATCAGCCTGTGTTGGTCTTCATCGGCAGCGGATATGGTCCCAACACCGAAGCGGCGCGTTTTCTGGTAACCGAGGTCGCGCCGGCATTGCCGGATTGCGTCTTTGCGATTGCCGGAAGCGTCAAAGATTCCTATGAGGCGGCTCACGGGACCAGCAAGCCGGCCAACGTGAAGTTCCTGGGCACAATCAGCGCGGAGCAGCGGCTGCAGTTCTACCACGCTGCCGACATGGCTCTGAATCCCATGTTCTCCGGCTCGGGCACCAACCTGAAGATGTTGGACTACTTCGCCGCTGGGCTGCCTGTGGTTTCCACGCCGGCCGGAGCACGCGGGCTGGAGCTTACGCCCGATGAGTGTGCCGTGTGTGCTCATCAGCAGTTTGTGAAGGAAATCAGCAACCTGCTCGCTGACCCGGTGAAACGCGACTTTACCGGTGATCGTGCAAGAAGGTTGGCGGACGAACGATATTCGTGGGCGATGATTGCGGCCCATGCTGCCGATGCCATGCAACGGTTGTTGCAACACCCTGTTTCCACGTCAGCCAAGGAGCTGGCCGCATCGAGGTAAGTAAGGCGCGGTCTTCCTGGAGTCATTGTGCGTTACCTGATGGTTACAACTTTTCCGCCGACCCATTGCGGCATTGGCGCTTACGGCGAACAGCACGTTGCGCAACTGCGCGAGCAGGGGAACATCGTCGATGTGCTATCCCCCGACCAGCAGGGCAATGTGGATTTCGCCTGGGACCTTAAAGGTGATTCCAAAATACTCAAGCTTCTGGACCTGCTACCCTACTATGATCGGGTGGTCATTCAGTATCACTGGGCGTTCTTCTATTCCGATCCGTTCCTTCCCGAGCATCGCTGGGAAACATTGCGGACCAATCTCAGTTTTATTCTGCTCTACTTGCGTTCGCGCAAGATAGAAATCATTGCGCACGAGATTCCGTACCTGCCCGGCAAATCAGCCTGGTTGTATAAGTGGCAGTGGAAGCTGGTCCCCAAAGTCGTTCTGCATACGCCCACGGAGCTGGAACGTTTCGAGTCGCACTATCACCTGCGCCTGCCGAAGTCGCGGCTGGAGATGCGAACTCACCATGACGTCTTCCAAAGGTTTTCCGGTCATACGAAAGAGAGCGCACGCCGGCAGCTTGGGATCCCGCAAGACAAACTGGTCTTCCTTTGCATCGGTTTCATTCAGCGGCACAAGGGTTTCCATCGCGCCATGCAGGAATTTTCCAAGGCAGATTTGCGCAACGCGCAGCTCTATGTCGTCGGATCGATGCGGGTGCCGGACAGCGAAAACCAGAAGTATATTGACGAGCTGCGACAGATCGAGCGCGAGCACGGGAACCTGTACCTGAGGGAATCGTTCGTCAGCAATGAGGATTTTGACACCTGGCTCACGGCCGCCGATTGGATCGTTCTACCGTATTCGGAGATTTGGTCTTCCGGAGTCTTGGCACGGGCGCGACTGCTGAAGCGTCCGGCGATCGTATCCGCCGTAGGCGGATTGCCGGACCAGGTCAGCAAACATGACATCCTCTTCAATACCGATGAAGAGCTGCTGTCCGCATTCGAATCCGCCGCATCCTCGAATACGGCCACGGCATCTCCCGCTGCCAGAAAAGAATTTCACTCCACCTCCACACTCTGACCATTTAGCGCAGGAGAAGTTTTATGGATGTAATTCGCAACGCCTGGGAAATTGAATCGGATGAGCACGCCTTGCTGGCGCTCGCCGGTCACTCAACCCGCGAGGAATTCGAAAGCGATCGCCGGCAGCATGCGAAGGAGATCGTCGAGCTTTGCTCCATCACCGCGAATACGCGCGGATTCGAGATCGGCAGCGGCGACGGCACGGTGGCGCGCCTGATTGCTCCACAATGTTTGTCGCTCGACTGTAACGACATCAGCGCCTCGTTCCTGGAAAGGGCCCGTCGTAACTGCGCCCAGTTTACCAATCTTTCATTCCATCAGATCACGGACAAGTATCTGGACCACTTGCCGGCTGAAACTTACGACTTCGGCTTCTCGCTGCATGTCTTTATTCACTTCAATGCCTACGACGTCTTTAATTATCTGGTGGCAGTGAAGCGCATTCTGAAGCCCGGCGCGCCGTTTTATTTTGACGCGTGCACCTTGGGCGAACAAACCCTGACGATTTTCCGCGAGCAAGCCCAGATGTATGCCAACGCTCCCGAAACCGTCCGCGGCTTGCTCAATTACAACCATCCCGACACCTTGCGCAAGGTCATCCGGGAAGCCGGACTCAAGATGTCGAACGACTCCCAACCTTCAAACGAGGGGTGGATGAAGATCGTCACCACCAAGCCTGGGGCTGGCGGTTTTCGCTTGTTTAAACGATAGCCGAAGCCGGTGACGCGCCGCTTCGTACGCGGGCTGTGTACAATCGGCAGCGTACCCGCGTGAAGACCGTCGCCATCACCATACCGTCGCTGCATCGGCCTGACTTGACCGCCCGCTGCATCGAATTCATCCAGAAGCAGACGCTGCCGGCTTCTGAATGGGAAGTCGTGGTGATCGAAAATGAAGCTCGAGCTGGGCAGATGCTTTCCGATCCGCTGCCGCCGAACACGCGACGCATCGAGTTGCCCGCGAACGAAGGCACCACCGGTTCCATCAACCGCGCAGTAGCCGCTACAGAATCCCGTTATATTCTTCTGCTCAATAACGACGTCGAACTTGAACCCGACTACATTGCCCAAGTCGTCGCGGCGCTCGACGCTGACCCGCACCTTGGGTTCGCGACCGGCAAATTGCTGCGCGCCACCCAGCGCACCCACCTCGACGGTGCCGGCGACGCGATGTTGATGGCCGGAGCCGCCTACCGGCTGGGCAATTTCGATCGCGACGACGGACAGTACGATCGCCAGATGCCGGTTCTTTCCGGATGCGGCGCCGCTGTCCTCTATCGCCGCGAAGCGTTCGTCAATAGCGGCGGTCTCGATCCCGATTTCTTTGCCTATCTGGATGACCTGGACCTCGCCTTGCGCGTTCAGTTGCTGGGCTACGATGGCCTCTATCTGCCGGATGCGGTGGCCTATCACATCGGCAGCGCGACCTTGGGGAACACGCTGCATCCCCGGGTGATCGAATACATCACTCGCAATCAGATCTACCTGCTGACAAAAGATTATCCTCGGGCGGTATTTCGGCGGCTGTTGCCGCGGACGGCTGCTTACCAATTGCTATGGGCATGGTTTGCGATTCGCAAGGCCGGACCTGGTCCGTATTTTCGCGGAGTGCGAAGTGCGCTGCGAAAGCGCTCGGAGATGGGTAGAAAGCATGGGCAACTGATCGCGAAGCGGCAGGTCAGTGATGATGAGTTTCTGCAAAAGCTGCGCGAATCCGAGCGGCAGATTTATGGCTGGCAGCAATCGCGAGCGGCGAGGGATCGATCCGCACTGCTGAATGTATACTTCCGGCTGTTTCGCAAGAAGTAGCGGTCCTTCGCCTGCGGCGTCAGAAAACTCAGAACGTAGTCTGCAGACGCAGCCCGTACATTCGCGGTGGCGCCACGGAGTTCCCAGAGAACAGGCCGGCGAAGTTGATGAGGTTGAAGTGGTTGGTCAGATTCAGCGCGTCGAACTGGAGCTTCATTGCGACGTTATCGTGAGCCCACAGGTTTGCGCCGATAGAGGCGTCCAATGAGTAGTTAGGCCGGACCCGGCTGCGGGCGAAGTTCACCTCGTCGATCACCTCCTGGCCATATTGCGCCAGTGCCTGCTCGTAGGTCCCGTCGAAATCGACGGGCAAGCCGCTGCCATACTCCGCGCCCAGCGCTCCCCACAGGCGCGGGACGAATTGATACATGAAGCGGGTGCGCACCGTGTTGCGCTGGTCCTGTGAGACCCAGAAGCGCCCACCTAATTGCGTCAAGGCGTTGGTGGCAGAATCGCCCAGGAACAGGCCGCCGGTGACGGGGAAATAGGCAGATCCCACCATGTAGGAGTAGCTAACATAGCCCGACAGGTTACCCCAGCGTGGGATATTCACTTTGCCCTCGCCGCCGTAGATCGATGCCTTGCGAAACGCGATGGGAAATGCCACCGGAGTGTCCAGCAGCAGATCGTCGTCCGCAAAATTGTTTTCCTGGCGATAGTAGGCGTTGGCGTCGACACTCAGCTTGCCGAAGAAGCCCTTGGTCATACCCAGCTCGTAATAGTTGCCGTGCGAAGGCACAACCGGGAACCGCAGAACATCGGGATTCAGCACCACGACCGAAGGCGAGCTGGAGAGCAGGATGTTCTCGAAAGCCGGCGTCTGGAATACGCGATCGTAGGAGGCATGCACCAGCAGTTCCGACTTGGCGAAGTAGCGGCTCACACTTAGCCGCGGGCTGACTGCATTCTGATTCACCAGCAGCTGGTAATGATCCCAACGCAGGCCCGCGCTGATGGTCCAGTTACGCAAGCGGATCAGATCCTGGACGTAAGCCGACTGCTCCAGATCGGGGCGGCTGCCGGTGAAGCTGAAAGTGGTGGGCGTGCCGGGATCGAATTGCGACGGATCGGTGATGATGTCGGCGAACTGCTCATTCAAGAATGTGTTGTCCGATTCAATACCGGCCTTCCACTGCTGGATGCCGTGGTTAATCGATATGGAACCGTTGAAGTAGCCTTCGGTGAAATGATTCTGCTGGAAGGCGATGATCGGCGTTGAGAGGACATTAGACGACAGCCCGGTGGAGTTGTCGCGGACCATACCGCGCAAGTCTCCCACAATGTCGGACGAGAAGATATGCTGATAGGAAATCGTGCCAATGTTCTCGAAGACACTACCATCCTGCTGCTGATCCGCCGCCTGCTGAACCTGTTCGTTGGGCACCTGGAAGCGCGACAACTCGTGACGAAACATCAGGGTCAGGCGGTCATGCTTGAAGTCGCGCTCGTAGCTTCCGGAAAAGTCCCCGAGTGTCGCGGTGTTAGTGAAATTCTGCGGCACAGGCGGATTGAGATACCAGTCGGTCATGGAGCCATCGGCGCTCACGCCGAACACATTCTTTCCTGCCTTGTACTGCAACATCGTGTATCCGCCTAAGGTATCGAAGCTGCCACCCGATACTACGATTTGCCCATGGAAGCCTTCGCGTACATCCTGAGCCGTGTTCACTTCGACGATGCCCCCCATTTTGCGTCCGTACTCGGCGGGTATGCCTGCGGTGTAGACGCTCATCGACTCGACGTTGTCCGCCTCAAGCTCTGTGCCTTTGCCTGGCGAGCGGTTGTCCGTCAGAGGAATACCGTTCACCACAAACTGCGTCTGGTATTCCGAGCCGCGAGGATGCAGGACGGCGTTACCTTCGTACAGCCATCCTGGTTGCGAGTTCACGAGGTCCTGTACGGAACGGCCGGGGAGAGAGCTTTGGCGGTTTGCGATAGTCTCCGATCCGATTTCGTTGACGGTGCCGACTCGCTCGGGATCGATCAGGGTGTCCTTGTCGGTGACGGTGACGGACTCGCTGGCGCCGGCGACGCTAAGCTTTGCTTGCAAGTCCTGGGGTACGCCCGCGCGGATCTCGAGGGTCTGAGAAAGCGGAGCAAAACCAGCCGCGTTGATCCGAAGCCGGTAAATGCCGGATGGCAGTCGCTCCGCATCGAGCATTCCCGACTCATCGGTGGTGAACGATTCGCGAAATTGATTGGCTTCGCTGACCAACTCGACCGTGGTCTTTACGCCCAAGCCCGAGGGATCGGTCACATGCAGGCGCAGCGCACCCATCTTGCTCTCGGCTGAGAGCAAGCCCGACCACAGAACAAGCACGATGAAGGCCGGTTTCATTAAGAACAAGCGATGGGCCCAATCAGCCCGGGAACAGCTGGGATGGGATTCATTGTACGGGAGGAGGCAGGCTGGATTCGTGCATCTCGGGATCGAGCAACTACGAAACCGGTAGTTGCGCAACCAATGAGGCGAACGCGCTCCCGCGAAAACGCAGAGTTAGGATCGAGCCTCCCGGCGGAGGCCCGGCATTTAATATTGTCCTACCAGTTCGCTTAGGCAGGTATGCGAAGTCTCGGTGGCCAGCCAACGCACAAATTCATTGTTCGGCCCCAGCACGATCTGCTTCGATTCCACCGGCTTCTCGGTGAGTTCGAAACCCATGATGATAATCTCGTCACCCTTTTTTATGAGGTGGGCAGCCGCTCCGTTCATGCAGATATCGCCTGCACCCCGGGGGCCGGGAATCGTGTAGGTCTCAAGCCGGGCGCCGCTGGTATTGCTGACCACCAGGACGCGTTCTCCCGGGATAAGACCGACCATGTCCATCAATTCTTCGTCGATCGTAATACTGCCAACGTATTTCAGATCGGCTTCCGTAACTGTGGCCTGGTGAATTTTAGACCGTAACATCCAGCGCATGATTCTCGACTTTCCTCTCCGTGTCCCGCTCTGACACTGCGGATGCAGGCACTTGCCTCTATGTTACAGCAGATTTATGCAGCCGTTAAGAGGGATCTCTCAGCAGAGATCGATACGGGCGGCGGCACGATACCGAGAATGCCCGGCAGTAAAAAGCCGGTGGGAGCGTTGGCTCCCACCGGCGGGTTTGGTCCTTAGCGGACGTGGTTACTGAGCAGGAGCGGCAGCCGGGGCTGCTGCGCCCTTCTTGTGATGGTGCATCGGAGCCGCCGCCGCCCGCGGTTTCGGATAGGC
The DNA here is from genome assembly GCA_963819055.1 of uncultured Acidobacteriaceae bacterium. Taxonomy (GTDB): domain Bacteria; phylum Acidobacteriota; class Terriglobia; order Terriglobales; family Acidobacteriaceae; genus Bog-257. Next base: position 52,600 of record CAWFUT010000049.1, read on the forward strand.
ATTCTCGCTCGGCTTCACCACGCTCTCGTCAACCGGCGTCGTGTTCTGCAGATCAGCACACGCGTTCTCGTCGGCTCCCTGCGGTACCCAGATGATATCGGCTACCTTCTGCTGGCCGGTGCCCTGACGGACCTCGACGCGGCTCGGGTCGATACCCTGCTGCTGTACCAGGTAGGCCTTCGCGTTCACGGCGCGCTGCGCTGCCAGGTTCATCGGATGACGCTTCTTGCCCGTGCCTTCCATCGGCGCCTTCTCGCCATCGGCGTAACCGATGATGACGATCTTGGCGTTCGGGTCAGCCTTCAGACGGCTGGCTACGTCGTCCAGGATGGCCTTGGCCGTGTTATCCACACGCCACGGTCTCTTCAGATCCGGGAACTGGATGGAGTTGATCTTGCTGCAGGTCGGCGGTGGCGGCGGTACTTCGACGCCCACCGTACAAGTACCGGTGCCCGTCAGGTTGCGAGCATCCGTGGCAGAAGCGGTAATCGTAACCGGTCCGGCCGGCAATCCAGCCGTGTCCAGAGTGGCCGTGGTGCCGTTGCCGCTGATCTTGCCGGCGCTGGCCGTGTAGGAGTAGCTGCTGATCGCTGCGCCGTCGGGGCTGGTAGCGGTCGCGGTAACCGTCACAGCACCACCACCCTGCACCGTGCTGGGGTTGACTGAGCAGCTAACCTGCGGCGGATTCATCGGCTTCGCTTTCACCGTGTAGTTCGCCGTACAGGTGGCCGGCTTGATGGGATCCGGTGTGCCAATGAAGGAATGACTGCCGGCGTCAAGATGCCTGTTTATTTTGGGGTCGGTCAGGGAGGCAGTGGCAGAGTAGCTTCCTGCCGCCACGCCCGTGGTGTCGATCTGGGCCGAGGCCTTGTCGCTGGAGTTCAGCTTGCCACCATTCGTCGTCCAGGAATACATGACCGTATGCTTGGGGTTGAAGCCTGTTCCTGTCGCGGTCACGGTTACCGGCTCGCCTTCGATGACTTCCGTCGGCTGCACGGTACAAGCAGCGGTCGGCTGCGGCGTGTAGTAGCTGCCCAGGTTAAAGATCACGCCAGCGGACAGCCGCACGTTGTTCCACTGGGTCGAATGCACGTTGCCGCCGATGTAGGGGCTGTAGTTCGTGTAGATGTAGTCAGCCTGCGCTAACCGGATCGAGAAGCGATGCCAGATGTCATAGTCAAAGCCGCCGCCCGCATCCAGCGCCGCATTCCACTGGTTGCCGAAGTTCGGCGGTGTCGGCGGAAACGCCGGCGACAGGTTCGCCGCACCCGCCATCAGGCGGACAAACGGCGAAAACGAATTCGTATGGTACTTGTACTGCAATCCGCCGAAGGCGAACCCGATTCCGGTGTAATTGGGCGCACCGGTAGCAAAGTGTCCACTGCCATCGAAGATGAAGCCCAAATTGTGCGCTTGCGGTAGATAGTAGGTGATGGACGCATCGAAGCCATTGCTGATGTCATTCACCTTGTGGTCGAAGTCGGCGTAACCGCTCACGCCTAACCACGAGTAACCGACATAGATTTCAGCTTTCGGCTGGATGGTTACCTGCGCTGCGGCAAACGTGCCGCAGACGGATAATGCCAGGCACACCGCCAAGGCTATCGCAAGCTTTCTGCATGAGGGCATCGCGTTGGTTCCTTTTCGAAGTGGAAATCAGAAACCCATTCTAGGGCTTCCTGGGCTGTGTCGCATCTACATCTTGGAGTGTCTACCTTGAGACCCTCCCGCTTTGAAACTGTACCAGGGTAGCCCAGCAACTGCACTAATTGCGCAAAGTCTTCTTAGTTGTCTTGCTGAGCCTGGGTAGCCATCGATGGTCGGGAACGATGGCGTGAAACATTCTAGCGCGTGGCTCGCGTTTAGCATAGTTTATCCAGCAAAGCTCCTTGGGAATCAAGCAAGGAAATCTCCAATGCCGGTATGCCGATGGCATGGGTCGAACAGCTCAGGCAAGGATCATACGCACGCACCAGCGCCGACACGCGGTTCAACATTCCTTCCTCGAGACGATCGCCTTTGATGAAGTGCTCGCTGACCTGGCGAACGCCGTCGCTGATCGCGCGGTTATTGTGGCCGGTAGCAACGATCAGGTTTGCCCAACGAATGGCGCCGTGCTCATCAACCTTATAGTGGTGAATTAAGGTGCCGCGCGGGGCTTCAATCATCCCTACGCCTTCGAGTGCGTTCACGCCAGCCTCGGCGCGGACGTGAAGATCCAGTGCATCTGGTTCTTGCAGAAGGGCTTGCATGCGTTCCAGCGCATACAGAATCTCGATGAGCCGGGCGTAGTGATAGAGGAAGGAGCTGTGCGCGACACGGCCAAAACGCTGGCGGAACTCCGTCAATTCAACATCAGCGCGGGGAGTTCCCATGGCTTCGGCCGCATTGACGCGGCCCAGCGGACCTACACGGTAGATACCCTGGGGCCAGCCCTTCGGCTTGTAAAACGGTGCTTTGAGGTACGAGTCGCTGAGGGTGGCTTCGCCAATACATTGGTGATAGTCCTCCGCAGCCACACCGTCTTGAATGATGCTGCCGTCGGCGGCGCGGAAGCGGAGCACTCCGTCGTAGAGTTGAACTCTTCCCGCGCGGTCGACCAACCCGGCATACATTGTGGGAGCGGAACCAAAGTTGGCAATCTCTTCCGTGAAGGAATCGAGGACACCCTTGAAGATTCCCAGCGTCTTCTCGGCGGTCGACATAGCTACTGGGATGGCGGCGAGGAAGCGGTCGCGCGCCTGCGAGGTCATAGGCGACTTCACGCCGCCGGGAACGATCCAGGAAGGATGCACACGCTCTTCAGCGAGTCCTTCGATCACCTGCAGGCCAAACTTGCGCAGATCGATGCCGGCGCGCGCCAGCTCGGGATTCGCTTCAATCAATCCAGCGACGTTGCGGGTGGCAGGATCGGCGTCCATACCCAGCAGCAGATCAGGCGCGGAGAGATAAAAGAAGCTGAGAGCATGAGACTGCACCACCTGCGCGCAGTGGATGATTTCTCGCAGCAATTGGGCTGCACGCGGAATGCGTACCGCCATGATGGCGTCGCAGGCCTTCGACGCGGCCAGCTGGTGGCTGATGGGACAGATGCCGCAGATGCGTGAGGTAATGCCCGGCATCTCATAGAACGGGCGCCCTTCGGTAAACTTCTCGAAGCCGCGGACCTGGGTCACCTGAAAGGTTGTTTCGGCAACTTTGCCGTCATCGCCGAGCTGGATGGTGATCTTGGCGTGACCCTCGATGCGGCTTACCGGCTCGATCGTAATGCGCTTCATAGGAAATCCCCTTGATCACGGCCCACGGAGGATACGGAGATTCAGGAATTTGCGTCGGTACGCCGTTCAAGTAAGAACCTCCGTGCTCTCCGTGCCTCCGTGGTGAAATCATCTTTCAGTACCGTGATCAGCCGAATTTGATCTTCTGGTTCGCCTCGGGCTTTCGTCCCTCCAGCAGATTGTTAAGGAACCCGGCAATCACCTTGTTCTGGGGCGGGCAGCCGGGGAGGCAAACATCCACTTTCACGAAATCCTGCGCCGGTCGCGCGTGTTTGGCCAGTTGCGGCAGTCCCTCGCGCGGAATGGCGGGATCGGCGTCTGCGCCTTCGACGTAGATGCGTTGCAACAGCTTGTTCACCGGGAAGACATTACGCAGGGCAGCCACATTGCCGGTCACGGCGCAGTCGCCGAGCGAGACCAGCAGCTTGGTACGCGCCCTGATCTGGTGCAGGCGCTCGACATCTTCCTGCGTACTGATTGCGCCTTCGACCAGCGTAACGTCGACGTCTTCAGGAAATTCCTGCGCGTCCACCAGCGGGCCGTAAACGATGTCAACCTTGCGCACGATGGGAATGAGCGCGCCATCGAGATCGAGCAGGGACATGTGGCATCCCGAGCAGCCATCCAGCCAGATCGTGGCCAGCTTCAACTTTTTCATAGCCTGACCCCTCTATGCCGGGCCAGGGCCGTTATGGCCGTGGTCGAGCGAGTCATCTCCTCGACGGCTTTTCCCTTCTCCGCAAGCGCCCCGGTAGGGCAGGCTTGCACGCACTTGCCGCAGTTGGTGCAGGTACGGGCGTCGCCCCATTTCTGATTGAGGTCGGGCACGATGCGGGCATGAATGCCGCGCGCGACTACCTCCCACACGTGCGCGCCTTCCACTTCGGAGCAGGTGCGCACACACCGGGTACACAGGATGCACCGGTTGTGATCGAGAACGAAGCGGGGATGCGAAGCGTCGACCGCCAGACGCGGGAAGTTGTACGCAAAGCGCACACTGGTGATACCCATGTGGTACGCCATGTCCTGCAACTCGCAGTGTCCGTTGGCCACGCAGACGGCACAGATGTGATTGCGCTCGACCAGCAGGAGCTCGACCGTCATGCGGCGATAACGGGCCAGACGCGGGGAGGTGGTAATCACCGACATGCCGTCCTGAACCGGCGTGGTGCAGGCGGGGAACAGACGATCGACACCCGCGACCTCCACCATGCACAGCCGGCAGGCACCGACCGGAGTAAGCCCCTCCAGGAAACAGAGCGTGGGAATCGATTTACTGCTGGCGCGCGCCGCCTCGAGGATGGTTTGCCCCTCAGCGGCGTTTACCAGCTCACCATCGATGCGCAGCGAAATTTTCTTTTGCGACAAGATGCAACTCCTTCTTCAGCGCGCCACGGTCACGCCCGCGTCGCAACGCAGGCAGCGGCAACACTCGTCATGCGCCTCTTCCGCCGACAAACCAACCACAGCCTCTGCGAAGTTCACGCTGCGTTCCTGTGCCGGCAGTACGCGCGAGTGATGACGGCGGCACTCGCTGGGCTGCCGGGGCGGCATCTGGTCGTACTGCATCGGCCGGAAGAGCTGCTCCCAGCGCTTCGTGTCCATCAACTGTTCGTCGATCGACTGCGCCGCCTGCTTGCCGTAGGCCATGGCATTCGAAACGTTGGAGGCGCCGGTCACCAGGTCGCCGCCGGCAAAGAAGCGCGGCCGGCTGGTCTCGAGGGTGAAGTGGTTCACTTCGACTGTGCCGCTCTCTTTGATTTGCAAGCCTGAGGCCTTTGCGAAATCGAGATCCACCGTCTCGCCAACGGCAAGAATGACCGCGTCGCACTCGAAGCGTTGCACTTCATCCGTGATGATCGGCTTGCGCCGGCCGGAGCGGTCGTATTCGCCCAGGCGAGTCTTGACCACCTCAAGAGCCCTGACGTTACCCTTGGCATCGCCGATGATGCGGTGCGGCGCCGAGAGAAATACGATCTTCGCGCCTTCGTCCTCACACGCCGCAGTCTCCTCTTCGATTGCCGGCATGTCCTTGCGCTCACGCCTATAGACCACGGTGACGTTCGATCCCATGCGCAGCGCCGTGCGTGCCGAATCGATGGCCGCGTTTCCACCGCCGATGACGACCACTTTGCGGCCCAGCGGAGCCAGGTCGCCCTTGGCCACCGACTCCAGGAACGGCAGCGCCGGAAAGACTCCCTTCAGCTCCGTGCCTGGCAGATAGACCCACGACTCCTTCCAGGTGCCGATCGCCAGGCAAACGGCATCGGACTGCTCGTCCAGTTCGTTCAACGAAATATCAAAGCCAATGCGGGTGTTGAAGATAAACTTGACCCCGAGGCGCTCGATCAATTCGACCTCGCGGCGCAACACCGGCTTGGGCAGGCGGTACTCGGGCAAAGCGAAGCGCAACATTCCGCCGGCTTCGGTGAGCGAGTCATAGATGGTTACGTCGTGTCCGAGGAGCGACAGATAAAAGGCTGCAGTCAATCCCGCCGGGCCTGCGCCGGCGACGGCGATCTTACGTCCTGTGGGTTCCAGCTTGTGTGCCAGAACGCGCCTGACTGCCTCATCGAAGTTGTCGCCCAGCAGGATGTAGTCGGCGATGAAGCGATGCACCTCGCGCATGTTGACCGCATCGTCCATGGCCTGACGGCGGCAGCGCTCATCGCAGGGATGCTGGCAGACCCGCCCGGTCGAACAGGGCAGCGGATTGTCCATGATGATGGATTCGAAAGCTTCTTCGAGCTGCCCCTCCTTGTAGAGCTGCAGGAAACGCGGGATGTTCATGTGCAAGGGGCAGCTGTTCTCGCAAGGAGACAGCGCCAGCTCGGTGCAGACGCCGGCGATACAGCGATGCGAAACGATGTGGTCTTCGAACTCCTGGCGGAAGTGCCGCATCGTGGTCAGCACCGGGTTCGGTGCCGTCTGTCCCAGGCCGCACAGCGAGCAGTCGCGAATGTAGCGGCTTAGCTCGTCCAGCCGCTCGAGATGATCCATCCGCCCCGCACCCTCGGTAACGCGGTTAAGGATGCGCAAGCACTTATTCAGTCCGACGCGACAGGGAATGCACTTGCCGCAAGACTCCGAGTTGGTGAACTCGACGAAGTAGCGAGCAACGTCGACCATGCAGTTGTCTTCGTCCATGACCACCATACCGCCAGAGCCCATGATGGCGCCCAACTGCGCCAGACTCTCATAGTCGACCGGGGTGTCGAACATCTCGCTGGGAATGCAGCCGCCGGAGGGGCCTCCGGTCTGCACGGACTTGATGGCTCGGCCTTCAACGCCGCCTCCCCCGATGTCATAGATGAAGGTCTTGATCGGGGTGCCCATGGGCATCTCGACCAGTCCGCTGTTCTGCACTTTACCGACCAGCGAGAAGACTTTGGTACCGGCGCTCTTGGCGCTGCCGGTCTCGGTAAACCACGCCGGGCCCTTGGTAATGATGGGCGCTATGTTGTACCAAGTTTCTACGTTGTTAATGTTGCTGGGCTTGCCCCAGAGGCCCTTCTGCGCCGGAAATGGCGGCCGCGGGCGGGGGCGGCCCGCTTCACCTTCGAGCGAGGCGATCAGCGCCGTCTCTTCACCACAGACAAACGCTCCCGCGCCCTCTACCAGATCAACGTCGAAGTTGAATCCGCGGCCGAGAATGTTCTTGCCCAGCAAACCGTATTCGCGCGCCTGCTCCAAGGCACGGTTCAGGCGATGCACTGCCAACGGGTATTCCGCGCGAACGTAGATGATGCCCTGCGTAGCACCCATCACGTAACCGCCGATGATCATGCCTTCCAGCAAAGCATGGGGATCGCTCTCGATCTCATTGCGGTTCATGTAGGCGCCGGGATCGCCTTCGTCGGCATTGCAGATGATGTACTTCTCGTCGGAGACAGCCTTGCGCAGGAACTCCCATTTATTGCCGGTCAGGAAACCGGCGCCGCCGCGGCCGCGCAGCTTCGCAGCCTTGATCTGCTCGATGACCATCTCGGGCTTGTCGTCGATCAGCGTCTTGTAAAGCGCCTGATAGCCGCCAACCGCGATGTATTCCTCGATGTCATCGGGATTGATGAGGCCGCAATTGCGCAGCACTATTTTCTTCTGTCCCTTGAAGAACGGGACGTCACTCCACAAGGGCAACTCCGGAAAGGCGTGACCGTAACGTAGGGAGCCGGTGATGTGGTCCCACTCTTCGATCTTGCAGTAGACCAGGGCGGGATCGAAATTGCCTAGGGTGAGGTCGTGCAAGATGCGTTTGGCATCGTTGGCCTGCACGCGATGCAGGATCAGCAGGGGCCCGCCAGGGATGCGGACATTGACCAAGGGGTTCCTGGCAACACGGTCCAAAGCAGCCCACGCTGGTCAGGTAAAAGTTCGTGCCGCTGCGATCAATTTCCTCGACGAAGGCGTGATACAGGCCTTCAGCGCCATTGCCGCGTCCACAGGTACCCATGCCGACGGCGATGCGCGGCATCGGCGGCAGCAGTTTTGCCAGTCCGGTTTCGCGTACCGAGTTGAATACGCCAATGTCCTCGATGCGCGGCATCACTCATTCTCCAGTTCCAGCGAACGAACCTCGCGCTGCAGCGTCCGTTCGTTGACATGGCCGCAGATGCGATGGTTAATCTCGACTACCGGGGCCAGGGCACACTGTCCGAAGCAGGCCACAGTCCGCACGGTGAACTTCTGATCGGGAGTAGTGAGGGCAAGCTTGTCGGCATCGTTTGCGTCTTCGCTGTCGACCCCAAGGCCGAGTTCCATCCGCAGGCTCTCTAACAGCGCCCGCGAGTTGCGGGTGTGACAAGCCGTACCCCGGCAGATGCAGATGGTGTTGTCACCCTGCGGCTCCAGGTTGAAGAGGGCGTAGAAGGTAGCGACGCTATAGACGCGAGACAACGGGATGTCCAGCTTGCCTGCGATGTACTGCAGTGTCTCCGGAGAAAGATACTTGTGCGGGCTGCGCTCCTGCACCGCCTCCAGAATCCCCAACAATTCGCCGGGGCGTCCGCTCTGTTTGTTGATGACTTGGTCGATGAACGCCTGCTCGGCGCTGTCGAGGGAGAGTTGGGCGGTTGCCATGTGCTTGGCGCTCCTTTCTGGGTAGGGACCAGCACGTTCCCGGAACCTGCCGCGCACTCTCAGCTCGTTGCTTCGGGAGACGAACTCCCGCTTATGCCGGAGGTTCCTGTCAAGCTCAAGATTTCACGGAGCGGCACGGAAACTCAGTGCTGTACATCACGTCGCGGCGTGACCGCTGATGTCGGATCGGAACTCTGCCAATGTGGGAGTCTACGGTGGGCAACGAAATAAGGCGCTCCCCGAGCGCCTTGAACTGCGTCTGCTTGTCCTAGGTCTGCTTCGCGAAAAATCCTTCTGACGGTTACGCTGCCTTGGGACCTGTGTAGATGGGCTTGGGAGTCAGATTCGCCGCAAGCTTGCCGTCCACCATCTTCATCTTGTTCCAGTCGTATGCGAACTCCTGACCGCAGTCCAGGCAAACCACGTATGTCCCGGTCACCGATGCCGCAGGGCTGCGGCGCTGCTTCCCTCGAACTGTGATGGGGAAGCTACAACGTTTGTGCGAACAACCGAAGACCGCATCGAACAGCTTCATAAGCTATCTCCTCGCCGTCAGCAGCTCAAGCCATGAACCGCTGGACTGGCCCGGATCCGATTTGGCGCTTCAGGCGCGAACTCGGGTACACAGCTTTAGATTCGAAAGACCGGAAAAAGGTTTCGCAACTAAGGTGCCGCAGGGCACGGCGTCTCCCGGAATGGCAAATGTCTAGAGCCGACGACGAGGATGCGATTGCAGTTGGCTGCCCGAAAGGTGCCGGGCCAGGAGCATTCATCCGATTGCAAACGTCTATAATCGAACTGCTTTGCAATATTTTTATCTGCGATTCATCAAACGTTTCGCCTTCGTTCTGGCGGCGGCGTGTGTGCTAGCCGCGCTTGCTGCCGGACAAACACTTCCCGGCACCCGAACCTTAATGGTCATGCCGTTTGAGAATCAGTCGAGCGCTCCGGGACTGGAGTGGATTGGCGAGTCTTTCTCCGAAGTTCTTTCGCAGCGTATGGCGTCCCCTCACCTTTACATCACCAGCCGCGATGACCGCGACTACGCCTTCGACCATTCCGGCGTCCCGTCGACGGTACTGCCCTCACGGGCGACCATTTACCGCGTCGCCGAGCAGATGGATGCCGACTACGTCGTCATGGGCAGCTATACCTTCGACGGGAAAACGTTCAGCGCTAAAGCGCAGCTGCTCGACATGAAAAAGCTGCACCTGTTTCCGCCGGTGGACAGCAGCGGGCCATTGCCCAGCCTCATCGAGCTACAGACGGCCCTGGCCTGGCAACTTTTGCAGCAGATGCCCACGCATCCGGCGATGACGCGCGAGCAGTTCATGGCCGCGTTCCCGGCGATACGACTGGATGCCTTCGAGAACTACATCCGCGGCATCCTGGCTACGGGCTATCAGCAGCGTATTCATTATTTTCACGATGCGGTGAAGCTCAACCCGAGCTACACCATCGCCATGCTGCAGCTGGGCAAGACCTATTACGACGCCCATGAATACGAATCGGCATCGTCATGGTTCACGCGCATCCCCAAAACGAGCGACGTCGCGGGCCAGGCCTACTTTCTACTGGGGATGTCGGAGTTCTATCGCGGCAACTTCGACAAGTCTTATGCCGCATTCAGCTACCTGTCGACTCGTGTGCCGTTGACGGAGGTCTACAACAACCTGGGCGTGGTGGAGGCTCGGCGCGGTCATCGCGCGAGTGCCGTGGAGTACTTCAACAAAGCGGTCACGGCCGATCCCAACGATGCCGACTATCGCTTCAACCTCGCTGTCGCGCTCTACACCAACGGCGACAATACTGGAGCGTTGCGGCAGCTCAAAGATGAGTTGCAGCAGAAACCGAACGACACGGAAGCCAAGTCCCTGCTGGACCTGATCAACCGCGGTGTTCCTCCGCCTCCGGCGCCACCTGCGAATAATGTCGCTGCGGCATACACCCTGCTGACGTCGAATCAGGCGCATGTTCCCATGGAGCGCATCAAGCGCAACTATGATGAGGCTTCGTACCGCCAGCTGGAGATGGAGATTCACAATCTGGCGGAAGCGCGGCTGGCGAAGAGCGATCCCCACACCCACGCCGCCTATCACGTGCAGCGTGGCAAAGAACTGCTGGCACAGAATATGCCTGATGATGCGGAAGCAGAATTCCGCGACGCCATCAGCACCGACTACAACAACGATGCAGCGCATGCGCAACTGGCCATGCTGCTGGAAAAGAAGGGGGATGTCAGCGGCGCGCGCAGCGAGGCCCAGACCTCGGTGCGTCTGAAGCCCAACGTCGATGGGCTGCTGGTGCTGGCCCGTCTGGACTTGAAGCAGAACCAGATATCGTCGGCGGAGAGCGAAGTCCAAAAGGCACTGGCAATTGAACCAGGCAATGCCGCGGCACTGCGGCTGAAAGAAGATATCGCGGGCCGGCAGACGGGTTCAAAATAGATACCGGATACCGGCCTGTTCTCGGGTGGACTACGCCGTCACAGGGCTGCTGAACGACATACTGGCGGTTTAGCTTTGAAGGGGCACGGCTTTAGTCGTGCCGACATAAGGCCTTAATTGCCATCTTAGCGAGGCGGCTCTTAGCCGACGAGCCTGCCAACAGCAATCGTATGGGGGTCCCCATGTCCCGAACTCAAATCGTTCTCTGTTCCTCCGTCCTGGTTTTGCTGGCCTGCAGTTTTGCCTCAGCCGGCACCGTCGTCAAGATCAGCGTCGACGACACCATTCAGCCCATCAGCTCCGAATACATCGCACGCGCCATCGAGCACGCGCGCCAGACCAATGCCGATGCCGTGCTGATCGAGTTGCACACGCCCGGAGGCCTGGTCGACTCCACGCGCGAGATCATTGCCAAGATCCTCGACTCGCCTGTGCCGGTGATCGTCTACGTCGCTCCCAGCGGCGCTAACGCGGCTTCGGCGGGATTCTTCATCCTGGAGTCGGCTGATATCGCGGCCATGGCTCCAGGAACGAACACGGGCGCGGCGCATCCGGTGGAATTGGGCGGCGAGAAGATGGATGACGTGATGAAGACGAAGGTCGAGAACGACTCGGCTGCCTTCATGCGCTCCTTCGTCGGGCCTCGCGGCCGCAATGTGCCACTAGCCGAGAGCGCGGTGCGCGAATCGAAATCGTGGACCGACCAGGAGGCGCTGCAGCAGCATTTGATCGACATTGTTGCTAAGGATCAGGACGATCTCTTCCGCCAGATCAGCGGGCGCACCATCAAACGTTTCGACGGCAGGCAGGTGAAACTCGACCTGGTGGGCGCCAAAGTTGACGACATGCCGATGTCGCTGCGGCAGCGCATCCTGGACTTCCTGCTCGATCCGAACATTGCCTTCATCGTCCTCGCTATTGGCGCGCTGGCTCTCTATACCGAGTTCAATCATCCCGGCGCGGTGGTGCCTGGGGTGGTGGGCGTGGTCTTCATTCTGCTGGCGCTGTTCGCATTGAATCTGCTGCCTACGCGCTACGCTGCGTTTACGCTGATCATCGCAGCATTCGTGCTGTTTATTCTCGAGGCGAAGTTTGCCACGCACGGAATACTTGGCATTGCCGGCATCGCCTGCCTTACCCTGGGTGGATTGCTGCTGGTGGATGGGCCGATTCCGGAGATGAGAGTGAAGCTCTGGACCGCTCTCGGAGTCAGCATTCCCCTTGGAGTCATCACCGTCTTTCTTATGACGATCGCATTGCGCGCCCGGCGGAATAAAGTAGTCACCGGTGTGGCAGGCCTCATCGGAGCAATTGGCGAAGCGCGTACCGACATCGATCCTGAAGGCAAGGTGTTCGTACTCGGCGAGCTGTGGAACGCGCATGCCCCGTCACGCGTCGGCATGGGCGATCATGTGGTGGTGAGGAAAGTGGAAGGGTTGGAGTTGGAAGTGGAGAAGCGGTAGAAATCAGCCGTAAGCCGTGAGCTATGAGCCGTGGGCACAAGCCGAGTATCTCGCTGAACGGACCTGGTCAATTCGCTCGCTTGCCGTCCGACCCATTTCCTACCCTTAACATGGCCGCGCGCCCACAACTCATGGCTCAGAGCGCATAGCCGTTTCCTGTTACCCACTTGGGTTCCCGGCTACTTGGGCCTACAATCCGCAGTAGTACCCGTTCTAAACTTCTGAGTGGCTGGAGGCACCACGTGCCCATCGCTGGCGTTGTTGTTGTCGTTATTTTCGCTCTTTACATCATCAACTCGATCAAGATCCTGGCCGAGTATGAGCGCGGCGTCATTTTCCGCCTCGGCCGGTTGCTGGGCACGCCGAAGGGCCCCGGAGTCATTCTGGTTTTCGCGCCACTTGATCGTATTGTCCGCGTCTCATTGCGGCAAGAGGCGCTGGAAGTTCCCCCGCAGGACATCATTACGCGCGACAACGTCACGCTGAAGGTAAACGCGGTCATCTTCCTGCGGGTGATCGATCCGAACAAGGCTGTGGTAGCCGTTTCGAATTACATGTACCAGACCTCGCAGTTTGCGCAGACGACGTTGCGCTCGGTGCTGGGCGAAGTCGATCTCGATGAGTTGCTGGCGCATCGCGAGAAAATCAACCTGCGCCTGCAATCGATCCTCGATCAGCATACCGATCCCTGGGGCGTGAAGGTGACCAACGTTGAGGTCAAGCAGGTCGATTTGCCGGAGACGATGACGCGCGCCATGGCCAAGCAGGCCGAGGCGGAGCGCGAGAAGCGCTCGAAGATCATTCACGCTGAAGGTGAGTTTGCGGCGGCACAGCGTTTGATTGATGCGGCCCATTTGCTGGCGACGGAGCCAACGAGTATTCAGCTGCGTTATCTGCAAACGCTGACTGAGATCGGGGTGGAGAAGAACACGACGATCATCTTCCCGGTGCCAGTCGATTTACTGGCAGGATTGCAGAAACTGGTGCAGGTGGACACGGCAAGGCTGGCTGGCCAGCAACCCCCGGCGGATAAAGGTTAGGAATCGTCCCAGGTGAGTGAGGTTTAGCTGTGCATTCAATGGCGTCGGATGATACGGAAATAACCCTCGGCGTAGGTAAGCTGCTGGGACTGTTTTTTCTGCTGGCGGCAATCTGCGGAATTTTCTTTTCCATCGGCTACTCGTTGGGCAAGAGCTCCGGCCGCGAGCAGGCGCTGAACGATCAACCTTCGACGGCTACGGTCTCGGCCGACACGGGCTCACCGGCTTCTAATAATCCCAAGCCGTCGGCCGCTGTAACCGCAAAGTCCGAGAGCCAGGCGCCGCCTTCCGATGAAGGCAGCAACGGCGCTCCCCAGCAAGGAAACCTCACCTTCTATAATGCGGTTAAACAGAACGATAACGCTGCCCCAGCCTCGACGGCTGCAGCGCCGTCAGCTCCTGAAACCCAAACACCAGCTCCGAAGGTGGTCGCTGCAGCAGCGGCGCCTGCGACCACGCCTGCGCCTCCCACACATGCGGGAGATGTAATGTCGCATACTTCGCCCGTGACGGGACCGGGAACCATCGTGGTCCAGATTGCAGCAGTCTCGCGTGAGGATGATGCAGTCGCGTTGGCGGGTGCGTTGCGCAAGAAGAACTACAACGTCTTCGTGGTAAACAATCCCGTAACGAATGATAAGTTCTATCACGTGCAGGTAGGACCGTTCTCAACCTTGGCCGAAGCCGAAGCCATGAAGGCAAAGCTGGTCGCCGAAGGTTACAATCCCATCATTAAGCGGTAACGTGGTTCCGTGCTATGACTTGTATGGGAATTCTGGTCACATCGAACGTAGCGCTCTCGATTTCATAGTATGCTATCTCGAACGTTGATCAACCCTGCGTGCTCAGCTGCGCCAGGTGCTCACTTCGTTTCTTTTCCACAACCCAAACTGAGTCTGTGAGCAGCAGCGACGACACCGGCTCGATCCCAACTTCTTTGCTGGCACCGTGCCGACGGAATGAGTGACCAAGCCAAATCCGGTTTAAACGCGAGCCTGCTCCAGCGACTGGGCAAGAGCTCTCACCTCCCCGCACTGGACGCCGTCCGCGGCATAGCCGCATGCCTGGTTGTATTTGCCCACATCCTCGGCCCTCTCAAACTCGGCGCCACGGGTGTGCTGATTTTCTTTGTTCTCAGCGGATTTCTAATCACCTGGTTGCTGCTGCGAGAATTGGAACGCACCGGTGAGATTTCGATCCACAACTTTTATGTGCGTCGCACTCTTCGTATTTTTCCCGCATTCTATGTCTTCTGGGTGGTTTGCGTGGTGGTCGCACACGTAACTCACGCCTCATTTTCCTGGGCTGAGGCCATCGCGTCCTTCTTTTACATGGGGGATTACTACACCGCAATTCACCCCAGCCATGCGCACCAGATCATGGGCATCACCTGGTCGCTGGGAGTGGAAGAGAAGTTCTATCTGTTGTGGCCAGCCATCTTCGTGATGCTGCGGAAAGACCTGCGTAAATTGCTTCGCGTTGCGCTGTTTCTCACCGGCTTTATCTGGCTATATCGCACGCTCGCGTGCATCTATCTGCACCTGCCCGTAGACTACCTGCTGTACTCCTTCGATTCACGCTTTGCCGACATCCTGCTGGGATGTTCTTTCGCACTCGCATTAAAGTTGGGGTTGCTGGAGCCAGTGCTTGCCGCGGCCGTCCGGATCAAGGCCTTTCCTCTCTGGTTGACCGCCGTTCTGGTGAGCCTCACGATCCTGGAACATCACATGAGTGTCCGCTTGTTTTACATATTCGCTTTACCGTTAAGCACGGTTGTGGTGGCGACGTTGCTGGTGCAATTGATATTCAAGGCCGATGCTTTTGGGTATCGGTGGCTTGAACATCCAGTGTTGCGTTTTGTTGGACGCATCTCCTACTCGCTGTATCTGTACCACATTGTGGTCATCAGGAGCGTTGAGCATCTTTTCCCACATCTTCGTCTACGTTGGGCTTATTTGCTGATGTGGGTTGGGTCGTTTGTCGCGGCGTATATGTCTTACACGCTGATTGAGCGGCCATTCTTGCGGTTAAAGAGCCGGTTTGAAAAGACTTCAAGCGACA
This sequence comes from uncultured Acidobacteriaceae bacterium, assembly GCA_963819055.1. Lineage (GTDB taxonomy): Bacteria > Acidobacteriota > Terriglobia > Terriglobales > Acidobacteriaceae > Bog-257. Next base: position 67,965 of record CAWFUT010000049.1, read on the forward strand.
CCAGTTTGCCGCAACCGGCAGGCGCGACGAGTTCACACCAATCTAGCGGCAGCCAGGAAACCGCCATGGGAACGAATCCAGCATCCTGACAGCGCGCTGATGTTAGAAGCCGGCTGCCTACTCGTATCGCAAGGCTTCAATCGGATCCAGACGCGAGGCTTTAATGGCCGGCAACATTCCGCTGACCAAGCCGACGAACGCCAGAATGATGGTTGCCGCAATCACGGTCGAAGGATCGATGATCAGGCGAATGTCGGCGGCGTCGGCGTTCTTCGCGATGGCGCTATAGAAAGTAATGCGTCCAACGCCGAACGAAATCGCGTAGGCCATCACGATGCCGGCCAGTCCGCCCATGAAGGTGATGGCCAGGGCTTCCGCCAGGAATTGAAAGAGAATGTCGCGGCGGCGTCCACCGAGCGCTTTCTCCACGCCGATCTCGCGCGTACGCTGCGTCACCGCAACCAGCATGATGTTCATCAGCCCGACTCCGCCGATACCGAGGGTCAACGTTCCGATAAAGCCCAGCAAAATCTTCAGACCCATGGTGATGATCTGGAACTGCTTCAGCTGTTTCATCATGTTGTAGACGAAGACAGCCCGTTTATCGTCAGGCTTGAAGTTGTACTGCTCGGCCAGCGCGCCCCTCACCTGCTTCTCGACCAGTTCGAAGTCGGTACCCTCGTACGACAGCCAGATGCCATCGAGATAGTGCGTGTCCTTGAAATCGCTCATCGCACTAAACGGGATGTAAACCGTCTTGTTAACGCTGTCGTCGCTTTCCTGCATGTGCGGCGCCAGCACCCCGATCACCTGATAGCTGATACCGTCGATGCGAATGTGCTGCCCGATCGGGTATTCACCCGAGAAGAGCTTCAGCTTGGCATCGGAGCTGATGATTGCAACTCGCGCGCGTTGCTCCTCGTCGTCGGCATTGATCAAGCGGCCCTGTTCAAGCTTCAGTGCCAGAATGTTGAATATGGTGGGATAGTTGCCCTGAATCGGCAGCGTATACGTACGCACATCACGCTGCACATTGGCGTCCTTGTCGACCTCGGGCGTGATGTGGTTCACCAGCGGAGCGGCTGCGGTAATGCGGTTGAGATCGTCGATGGTGAACTTGATCTTCGTTCCGGCCTTCTGTCCGCCGGCCTGCTGCGAGGTGCGTCCGGGAAAGACGCCGATGATTCTTGTTCCCCAACTCTCGAAGATGGCGTTGATGGCGCGACCGAATCCGGCTCCGTAAGCCAGCAGCAGCACCACGGTCGCGATGCCCCAGGCCATTCCGAGCATGGTGAGGGTTGTACGACGGCGGTTGTAACGCATCGCGCTGTAGGCTTGCGACATCAGATCCCGAACCATCGCTTACTCCTGTCTTAAAGCATCAACCGGTTGCAACATGGCTGCTTTGCGCGCGGGATAAATTCCGGCCACGATTCCAGCAATACCCAGCGTCCCAATCGCCAGCGTCGCCGACATGAACGACATGGTGGGCGGATCAAAGCCGGGAACCTGTCCCATTCCCCGCATCAGGTACATCAGTAATCCTGCGGCCGCCATTCCGAGGCTCCCACTGATCAACGTGAGGAACGCTCCCTCCAGGAAGAACTGCAGCAGAATGCTGCGATTGGTGGCGCCCAGTGCTTTGCGCAGCCCGATCTCGCGGGTCCGCTCGCTAACGGCGACCAGCATGATGTTAATGACACCGATTGCCCCCAGCGTCAGCGTTACCAGCCCCACTCCTCCGAGGAACACGTCCATTGCGTCAAAGATTTTGGCGACGGTATCGGAACTCTTGACGGTATCCCAATCTTCGAAGGCATCTTCGTCATGCCAGTCGAAGGCGTGATTGCGGGCAATGATCTTGCGCACCTCGTCGCGCGCGAGGGTGTGCTCCGAACGGGCTCGCGGCTGGTAGTTGATGAATGACAGGGCCTTATCCTGGCCTTCCTTGGTCAGCGGGAAGAACTGGCGCATGGTGCTGAAAGGCAGGAAGACGCGGTTGTTCGTGGAGTTGTTGTCGCCGTGTCCCACGCGCTGTACCACGCCGATCACCTGGAAGCCGATCCCGTCCAGCAGGATGGTGTTGCCAACCGCAGGTCTTCCGGGAAACAGGTTCTTCAGCATTTCGTCGCCCAGGACCGCGACCAGTCGCCGCTGCGATTCGTCGTCCTGATTGAGCCAGCGGCCCGCGGAAAGCGGCAGGTAGCGAATCTCGTTGTATTTGGGAAGAACGCCGCTCACTTCACCATTCGTATTACCAAAGTCGCTGACCTCGCGGATGTCCATGCGAGAAACAACAGGCGCAGCGGCGCGCACATGCGGCGCCTCCTGCGAGATGTCGCGATAGTCGTCGTCCGTAAGGTTGTAGTTGCGTCCCGAACTCATGTTGCCCGCAACGGCCGGTGCGCGTCCGGGAAAGACGAACATAATGTCTTCTCCCAGGGAGTTCATCTCGCGTCGATTGCCCGAGCGGAAGCCCTCACCCAATCCGACCAGAAGCAGCAGCGATCCCACTCCCCAAGCAATGCCAAACATGGTGAGGAACGAACGCAGCTTATGCGCCCACAACGTGCGGAACATCTGCCGAAGAATCTCAAAGAAGACCATGAACAAGGACCGCTTCTAATAGCGTAGGGAATCGGAAGCTGGACTCGACCGAAAATCCACGCTGGCGTTTCGCTTATTCCGATATACGCTGCTGTGCCAATCTTGGTTCCGCTCTTGCTTGCGGCTACCTGTATTGGACACCAGTAAGTCTAGAAAGGATAGCGAGTTATCCCCATGTGAGGCGGGTTGCGTGCGCAGCATGTAGAGTTGATGAATTTCGGGAAGAACGCCACTTTCGCTCCCCACAAAACAGGCGGAATTCGTTATAGTGGAAGGAGCACATCTGGCCGCGGAGTGAGCTGGTTAGAGCTCCGTTCTGGTGTGTAAATCTGTGAGGGTCTAGGAGTTAAGTACGATGCCGAAAGCACCACGAGACAAGGAAAGCGCAGCGCCGAAAAAGCGGAGCCGCAAAGTCACGCCAGCCAATGGAAATGGCGTCCACGCGGAGAACGGAAATGGCGCTGCGGGAACTCCGGTTACCGTCTCGACGGAAATTATCCGCGAAGTTCAGGTCACCTCGAATCTGGAAGAAAAGATCCGCGCACGTGCCTACGAGTTGTATTTGCAGCGCGGTGATAACGGTGGCTCTCCGGAACAGGACTGGCTGCGCGCGGTAGAAGAGATCTGCGGACGCCAGCAGACAGCATGAGGTCTGTTCGTATTCGTAAGTAGAAGTTAGAGCAAAAGCGTTTCGTCCTCATCGGAAGTCGGCGAACTTCGTTTGCACCGTTCGGCTGCTTTTATAGGCGGGGCGGGTCACCGGATGAGCGTTGTAGATGCAACGGTCGATCGCAATCATGTATCTAATTGATTGGCTTGCGGTTTGCGACGAAGGATGACGTTTGCCCGAAAGTGAACCCAATTGCGGTTAAGCTTTGCTGAACAGAAAAGAACAAGGGCAAAACAGGGCTTGAGGCAGGTTCTTCTCATCGACGACAATCCCCTGCAGCTGACCGTCCGCGAAGCCATCTTGCGCGACGCTGGCTTCCAGGTGTCCGTAGCTACCACTGCCGACAGCGCATTGGCGACCCTGCGCGGTTTGCCTGACCGGGTTGGCGTGGTAGTCACTGACCACATCATGCCGGGATGCAGCGGTTCGGAACTGGTGCAGCAGATCCGTAGGCTCAATACCTGGCTGCCCGTCGTGGTCTTAAGCGGCTTGCCCGAGGCGGAAAGCGAATATCAGGACTTGGACGTAGTCTTCCGCTCTAAACCCTTTCCTCCCGCTGAACTGATCGAGTTAGTGAGGTCCAGCCTGGAAGATTCCGCCAACAGCGATCGTCCGGCGTAATCCCTGTGAACAACCCGACCCTGTGTGACTAAAGTCACATGGCGTTGTGCGCGTAATGGGGGTATCCTTATCTCATTGCAGCCGCTATTCGCGTGGTAGAAAGGGTAACGTAAGGATGTCTGAGCAGGGACGCAGATATTTGCGCTTTGGCGCAGTCATGGCGGTGATTGTCATCGCCCTGGGCTATCTCGCTTACACCGGCGTGCAGGACAGCAAGAGCTACTACGTCACCATCAAAGAGCTGAACGGCATGGGCGACGGCGCCTATAGTAAACGGCTGCGCGTTGCCGGCAACGTCGCCCCAGGATCGATCAAGCGACAGGGCACGCACATGGAGTTCCAGCTGGTCGAGCAGGATCGCACCCTGCCCGTCGTCTATAGTGGAACGGAAGCCCCGCCCGACACCTTTAAAGACAATGCGCAGGCGCTCGCCGAGGGCCGCTTCGGACGCGATGGCGTTTTCCACGCCACGAATATTCAGGCCAAATGCGCTTCCAAGTACGCGCCCAAGCAGAACGGTCAGCCCGGAGCAACGCAGGGTCCGCAGAGTACGGCACAAAACGGAGCGGGCTCAACCATGGGTCAGTAGTCGATTGCAGCCAAGTCCTACGGAAACGTTAGCAATGGCAGGACCCAGCGAATCCAATTCCTCGCCTGTCATCCTCCTGGAAAATCTGGTGAAATTTTTCGGCCGTTTTGCCGCTTTGCGCGACATCTCAGCCAGCTTCGCCCCCGGGCGTCTTTATGTCGTGGTGGGCGACAACGGCGCGGGCAAGAGTACACTGCTGCGCGTTGTGGCAGGTTTGATGGAGCCGAGTCAGGGTAGCTTTACGATTCTGGGGTCGAAGACGGTTCGTGAAGTCGCACACCGCGTGGGATACATGGGACACGCGCCGCTGCTCTACGACGAACTCGACGGTATGGAGAACCTGCGCTACTTTGCCGGGCTCTATGGCATTCACGACGACGAGGTCTGCCGTAACGCGATGCGCACTGTGGGACTGGATCCCGATCTCTCGCGCCGCATCGGTCAGTATTCCCAGGGTATGCGGCAGAGGCTGTCGCTGGCCCGCGCCGTGCTGCACGATCCCGAGTTGATGCTGCTGGACGAACCCTTCTCTAACGTCGATGTACACTCGGCGCGGGACATGGCCGCCGTTCTGGGACGGGTCCGCGATCAAGGCAAAACGATCTTCGTGGTTACGCATCAGGCTCCGCTGATGGAAAGCGTGGCGGACGAATTCGTGCACATGTCGGCGGGAAAGATTGTCGCTCGGGAGGCGAGGGCTCGCATCGGAGTCATCAGCGATCCTCCGATGAGGGCAAGCGTATGAGCACCTTCGGAGTAACACGAGCAACGCTGGCAAAAGACTTGCGCATGGAATGGCGTTCGAAAGACGCCATCAACTCAATGCTGTTCTTTGCGCTGCTGGTGGTCGTGATCTTCAGCTTCGCCTTCAACCCCACTGCGGAAGAATCGCGGCACATCGCCGGTGGTTTAATGTGGGTTGCGTTCCTGTTTGCCGCAGTGGTCGCGCTGAACCAGACCTGGGCGCGCGAGCTTCGAAACCAGGTGCTGGACGCTTATCGCGTTTCGCCGGCTCCGCCGAATTCGCTCTTTCTCGCCAAGGCAATCGGCAACTTCCTCTTCGTCGTCATCCTGGAATGTCTGATGGCGCCGCTCTTCGTGGTCTTCTACGAACTGCGCTCGATCGGCCCGGTATGGCAACTGATTGTGGTAGCGCTGCTGGGAACCTGGGCACTGGTGGTCAACGGAACATTCTTCGCGGCGCTCTCGATTCGTACACGCAACCGGGAGATCATGCTGCCTCTGATTCTCTTCCCAATTTCGATACCGGCTCTGCTGGGAATGGTGGATGCTACGACTTCGATCCTCACGGGCGAGGCTTCACCTGTCTTCTGGATCAAGCTGCTGGCAGTTTACGACATCGTGTTTACGTCGGTTTGCCTGCTGTTGTTTGAAGTAGTTCTGAACGCTGAATAACGAATGCGAAACGCGGAATGAAAAAGCTGGCATTGATTTCGATTCCTCTCACGTTGTTTCTGCTCGCGCTGTCGAGTTATCTCGCGCTTGCTGTGGCTCCCACCGAGTCGACCATGGGGGACGTGCAGCGCATTTTTTACTATCACGTCCCCTCAGGCTGGGTCGCAGGGCTATGCTTCACAATTAATTTTCTCGCTTCCATTGTTTATCTGTGGAAGCGGAGCCCAGCCAGCGACGCAGTGGCGGCTGCATCGGCGGAAGTCGGCGTGGTGTTTGGTGCGGTTCTGCTCATCACTGGACCTCTGTGGGCGCGGCCCGTGTGGGGTATCTGGTGGACCTGGGACGCACGCCTGACGACGACGCTCATCCTGTGGCTGATTTACGTCAGCTATCTGGTGCTGCGACGCTTTGCCGCCGGAGGACAGACGCAGGTGCTGGCTGCCGCCTTCGCCATCTTTGGCTTTGCCGACGTGCCGATCGTCTATTTCTCAATCCGTTGGTTCCGTACGCAACATCCCGCACCGGTGATCGGCGGCGGTCCGGATTCAGGACTTGCTCCTCCGATACTGCATGTCTTCCTGACAAACCTGGCTTTGTTTACGGTGCTCGGCATGATTTATCTGGTCTTGCGTTATAAGCTGCAGATGCAGGAGCAGGCGCTCGAATCGGCTCACGCACAGGCCGCGCTGAAAGGAGTCGCGTAATGAACTCAATCGCCTTCTTGAAGGCCGCTTATACGATCGCATGGCTCGTATACCTGGGCTATCTGGCGCGAATCCTGCTCCGCATGCGTCGTGTGGAAGAAGAGATCAAGGAAGTGGGAGTCACCACCTCCTCGCACGCCGCAGAAAACCTTACACCAGGGGTACAACAACGAGCGTGAGCTCTGAACGGCGCGGCACCCTGCAATTCATCGGCGTAGCAAACCTCATCGTCTGCGGACTTTTCGCCATCATGAGCCTGCCCTTTTTCATGGGACAGATGCGCGTGCTGCGCTCCTGGCCAGTGACACAAGCACAGGTGGTCACCAGTCAAGTGACGATTGTACCTACTTCCAAACACGATCAGCTGTACGCCGCAAAGCTGAAGATCGAATACGCGGTAAACGGAAAGTCGATTACCGCCGACCTCACCAGCTTCCAGAGCAGCAATTATGCGGAGACCGAGCGCCGGGCGGCGGAGTTCCCCGTCGGAAGCCGTCACGAGATCCGTTACGACCCAAACAACCCGGAGCAAGCACGCATCGGAGCGGGTTGGAACCGGCGCTTCTTCGCGGTGCCGCTCATTACATTAGGCTGTGGGCTGGCGTTCGGCCTTCTGGCGATCGGTTTCTTTATCGCGGGAAGGTTGGGAACGCCAGCTCCCAAAGTTCTTGCCTAGCTGATGACGCTACGAACGATACAGTACGCCAGAACGATAGCGATGATGTCCTCGGGAATCGCAATGAAAATGTCTTTAAGCTTCAGACTGTTCACCAACCCGCGACGGACATAGTAGCCCACGTAGGTTCCGATGAGCGCGCCGATGACGCCGAGAATCGCTCCTGTGATGGGTGCGGCCGCAGCTGCCGCATAAAGACAGGCTCCGCTCAAACCGCCCATAATCAATCTCGCGATAAGCGACGGCACTGCGGTGCGAGGCGGTGTCTTCGGGAGCTTGTCATTGATTAGCTCACCGATGGCTGCGAGCGTGAAGATGCCGACCGCAAGCGGCGAGCCCATGAACGACAGTGGGCTGCCGTGCAGGTTGATCCATCCCAGATGCGCCGCCCAACTCACCAGCGCCGGTGCTGTCATCGCGCGCAGACCCGCGACGAAACCGATTGCTAATGCTAAAAGGAACACTTGATGCATTTCGATCTACCGTCCTCTGCCCCTTACCACGAGGCGGTTTAAGAATGTGAGCCCCTGAGATGCTCCCCAAATGCAGGTGGTCGCAAAGTATAGCGCGGATCGATATTCCGGGAAAACGTAACAGCTGGAGCGAAATTGCGGCAAGCAGTGAGTCGCTGCTTGCTGCGCCCGTTTCCGCAAAAAAAGGCACAGCCGAAGCCATGCCTTCAAAAAGCTCTTTACTGACAGCCGAGAGCCGACAGCCGATGGCTGCTTTAATTCGGCTTTCGCGGCATGATCTGTTCATCGCGGATGAAGAACTGAGCCGAACAGCGCTCCGATCCGCAGATCACTGGGATCAAACCCCCGACCTGCTTACGCGTGACCAGTCCCAATTGTCCACAGGAAGGGCAGGACAGGACCGCCCAATAGGGGTCTTCCTTCTCTCCGACCTCGCCAGCGTTTTCCAGGACAAAAATGGTTCCAGGCTCCATCTGTTCGGGGATCCATTCGCTCAGAATGCTGAGTTCTCCGATCATGTGCCCTCCTTCAGGACCGTTCAAGAAGCCTTGCAGGTCGCCCTACTTAAGATGACGTACGGAACCGTTTCGCTTTCCTGCCGCACGCAATTCGGCACGAGCCGGCGGTCGCCTTGGCGAGTTGCTCGGCTGCTCGCGTTTGCTCAAACGCGTGCTGCTTGCGCGGCGCTCGATCGGGTGCAAGACTCGCTGAATGGCGTCGCTCAGACACACGGTTAACATCGGCTGGCGAGCGTTTTTCAGCAGGTCGACCACGCCCCGGGCCGAGTCTTCCAGGTAAATTCGCCGGCCATCGGTCAACAGGTGATACTCCGATGCGGCTGCCACTGTCTCCACCAGGCGCTTTCCCAGCTCTTTCTGCAGGAAGCGGATGACACTGCGTATCTTTTGGAGAGAAAAGCCGCGTTCGCGCAGCTCGCAAAGAATGGCGACTTCGGCCAGATCGTCCAGCGAATAGCTGCGCTTGTGCCCCTCGCGTGCCGGAACCACGATGCCCTGCTCGTCCCACCACTGCAGCTGGCGTGGACTGATTCTGGTCAGCGCCACGACCTCTCTGGATGTGAACGTTCGCTGCATAGGTCATCGGTCCAAAACATATCCGGCAGGAAATGTTTCAAACATCATAGTGCAGCCATGTGCACTGTCAAGACGAATTGTTGATTAAAACGGCACGTCCGGGGATGAAGATTGGAAGAAATTACAGGAAACAGTTGTCAGTTGCTGATTATCAGTGGTCAGTTCAGGACAAGCAATACGTGCGATTTCGGTGGCGAACATACGATCCCGCGACACATCACTCGTTCCTGTGATCGTGACACTTTCTGCCACTGGTTAGGGGACCGATGATAGAAGGTAATCAAACGACAACTGCGAACTGACAACCGGCAACTATTTCGGGAGGCTCTTGTGGGACCGTTTCGTTATCACGCATTCGTTTGCACTCAGGAAAAAACCGAGGGAGTTCCTTGCTGCTCCGCCGCAGGTTCATTCCGTGTACTCGACACGTTGCATCGTGAGCTGGGCGCCAAGGGCTTATCCGATGAGGTGCAGGTCTCCAGCTGCGGCTGCCTGGGCTTGTGCGACAGCGGTCCGGTCATGATCGTCTATCCCGAGGGCACCTGGTACACCAAGCTAGCTGCGCCCGACGTCTCAGAGATCGTGTCCTCGCATCTGCGGAACGGCAAGCAAGTCGATCGGCTCATACGTGACGATAACGATGCAATGAAGGCCGAAATCCTTGAGCATCGCAACAAATACCTCGCCATGCTGAAGGGCAAGGATGCTGCTGGCGTTCTGCCGGACGAGGTGGTCGACTTGATTCGCGGCTTCATGCCGAGTCGAGCTGTACTGACCGCTCTTGAGTTGGACATCTTCACCGTCGTAGGTGAGAGCGGAACTGCCTCCCAGGTCGCCGCTAAGATTCAATGTGCAGAGCGCGCCACGGAGATGCTGCTTAACGCGTTGGTCGGCCTGAAACTACTGGTCAAGCAGGACGGCGTCTACGCGAACACGCCGCTGGCGGCGCGTTTCTTCGTCGAGGGCACGCCCGACAGCGCTCGCATGGGCCAACTGCACATGGCGAACCTATGGAAGCGCTGGTCCACCCTGACGGAAGCGGTGCGCGAAGGAACCAGCGTCGCGCCTCGGCCCAGCAATGGTTCCGTGAAGCCATTCATGGCCGCGATGGACGTCAACGCGCGCGGCCGGGCTCGGGCGATCGCGCAAGCGATCCAACTGGATGGCACGAAGCGAATGCTCGATCTCGGTGGAGGATCTGGGGCGTACTCGATCGCGTTTGCCAAGGCTGCTCCGGACATGCATTCCGAGATCATCGACATGGCTGATGTGCTGCCCATTACCGAAGAACATATTCGCAAAGCAGGTTTGGTGGGGCGGATCACGACTCGGCCGGGAGATATGCTGACCGTGCCGCTGGAAACCGGCAAGTACGACCTGGTTTTACTTTCGGCCATCTGCCACATGTTCTCGCCTGAGGAGAACCAGCAGCTTTTGAATCGGGCCTACACGGCGCTTGCTCCCCAAGGGCGCCTCGTCGTCTCTGATTTTGTTCTGGAGCCGGACAAGACGGCTCCCCGATTTGCAGCGTTATTCTCGCTGAATATGCTGGTGGGCACGCGATCCGGCGCCAGCTATAGCGAACCAGAGTACACCGAGTGGATGAGGCGAGCTGGTTTCGCGGAGACAAAGCGCCTGCATATGGCGGGCCCCGCGAGCCTGATGATCGGAACTAAGTGACGATGCCGCAGACAATCGTTTGCACTCGCCACGTTCCCTAGCTCGCGGCGAGGAACTCCCGTCTGAACTCGCAGGCTGTCACCGTCTCATGCTAACGTGATGGGCCAGGAGTGAAGATGAAAGGGCCAACTAGCCCGCAGTGGGCAGTACGTGTTTCGCGAGCCATTGTATTAATTCGTATTCTGGTCGGCTGGGTATTTGTGTCAGAAGGCGTGCAGAAGTTCCTCTTCCCGGCGCAACTCGGGGTGGGGCGATTCGCCAAGATCGGTATTCCTGCTCCTCACGTATTGGCGCCATTCGTCGGAACGGTTGAAGTCGTTTGCGGCTCGCTGGTCGTTCTTGGACTGTATACGCGACTGGCGGCGCTTCCGCTGCTGGGTGTGATCTCGGTCGCCATCGCCACCACCAAGATCCCCATGATCGCCAAAAGCGGGGTCTGGAGCATGCTTCACGAGGCACGCACCGACTTCAGCATGGTTCTGGGATTACTGTTCTTGTTGATTGCTGGTAGCGGGACACTATCGCTGGATGCTCGACGAGAAAGATGAAGAGAATCCGGGATTGGTACTCCCACCCTGCCGGTCCGACAGGGTGGGAATTGTAGCCGATACTAAACGCCGATCACGCCGACCAGTTCTTTCACGGAATCGGCGCTCTTTTGCAGAGCTGCCTGCTCTTCCGGCGTCAGCTTGATCTCGTAGATCTTTTCGATGCCATTCGAGCCCAGCTTGCAGGGCACGCCAACGAACAGGCCATTGATGCCGTACTCGCCTTCCAGGTAAGCCGCGCAGGGAACAATCTTCTTTTTGTCCTTTAGGATCGCCTCAACCATCTCGGCGACCGCAGCCGACGGAGCATAGTACGCGCTGCCGGTCTTCAGGTGCTTCACGATCTCGGCGCCGCCGTCGCGGGTGCGCTGTACCAGCCGCTCGATGGTTTCCTTGTCCATCAGCTCGGTGATCGGAATGCCGGCCACCGTGGAGTAGCGCGGCAGTGGGACCATCGTGTCGCCGTGTCCGCCGAGCACGAAGGCGGTGACGTTCTCCACCGAGACATCCAGCTCACGCGCGATGAAAGCACGGAAGCGCGCCGAATCCAGAATTCCCGCCATGCCGATCACACGATTGCGGGAGAAGCCGCTGAGCTTGTAGGCAGCCTGAGCCATCGCGTCCAGAGGATTGGAAACGATGATGATGATGCAGTTGGGCGAGTACTGCACAACCTTGCCCACAACATCGCTCATAATCTTGTAGTTCGTGTTCAGCAGGTCGTCGCGGCTCATGCCCGGCTTGCGGGGGATACCGGCGGTGATTACTACAATGTCGGAATTTGCCGTATCGGCGTAGTCATTCGTACCTAAAACAAAGGAGTCACGCTTCTCGATCGGCATGGCCTGCAGCAGGTCGAGACCCTTACCTTGTGGGACGCCTTCGATGATATCGATCAGCACCACATCTGCATGTTCTTTTGACGCCAGCCAGTGAGCTGCCGTGGCGCCCACGTTCCCCGAACCAACTACTGTAACTTTCTTACGCATTAGTCCTCACAGTATCGCCCGCTACCGGGCATATGGAATCGCTCTATCAAATCATAGTCGCTTCGGGACGGACTAAGCCGTCCCGGACGAAATCGTGCGAGATTACTTCGCCGCCAGCGCCGCTACGGGAGCCATGTTCTGGATCATGTGAGATGCGAATTCGCTGGTCTTCACCTTGGTCGCGTTCTCCAGCATACGCTCGAAGTCGTAAGTCACCTTCTTCTGCTGGATGGTCTGTTCCAGAGAACTTTCGATCAGGTGAGCAGCCTCGTGCCATCCCATGAACTCGAACATCATCACGCCGGAGAGCATCACCGAGCCGGGGTTGATGACATCGCGATCGGCATATTTCGGAGCGGTTCCGTGGGTCGCTTCGAAGATTGCGTGCTGGTCGCCGATGTTGGCGCCCGGGGCAATGCCGAGTCCCCCAACCTGCGCCGCGGCGGCATCGGAGATGTAATCGCCGTTCAGGTTCGGGGTCGCAAGTACGGAATATTCGTCAGGACGGGTGACAATCTGCTGGAAGATGCTGTCTGCGATGCGGTCGTTGATCATCAGCTTCGATTTCCACGCGCCTTTGCCATGCGTGTTGTAGATGCTGTCGACTACGCCCTTAACTTCGATGTAAAGCGCATCGCGGAAGTCTTGCGGAGCAAATTCCAGTCCCGGTTCCACCAACTTGGCGTTCTCTTCAATCGAGAGACCAGGATTTCTGTCGAGGTTGTCGATGATCCAGCTCTCGCGCTCCGTGATGACTTGCTGGCGAAACTCCTGCGTCGCGAGTTCATAGCCCCACTCGCGGAAAGCGCCTTCGGTGAACTTCTGAATGTTGCCCTTGTGCACGATGGTCACGCTCTTGCGGTTGTTCTTTAAGGCATAATCGATGGCCATGCGGACCAGGCGCTTGGTGCCGGTGATGGAGATCGGCTTGATACCGATGCCGGAGTCTTCACGAACGCGTTTGTTGGTGCCAGCCAGCATCTTGTTATTGATGAAGTCAATTAACTCCTTCGCCTTGGTGGTTCCCTCTTTCCACTCGATACCGGCATAGACGTCTTCGGTATTCTCGCGGAAGATGACCATATTCATGCGATGGGGGTTCTTTACCGGAGAGGGAATGCCCTGGTAATACTTCACTGGGCGGACGCAAGCATAGAGATCGAGAATTTGCCGAAGTGCGACATTGAGCGAACGAATGCCGCCGCCGACTGGTGTGGTCAGGGGGCCCTTGATTCCGATACGCAGGTCGCGGAAGGCGGCTACGGTTTCGTCCGGCAGCCAGGTCTTGAAGCGATCCATGGCTTTCTCGCCGGCAAAAACTTCGTACCAGGAAACACGACGCTTGCCACCGTAGGCAATCTCTACCGCCGCATCGAAAACGCGGACCGAAGCCTTCCAAATGTCGCGGCCGGTACCGTCGCCTTCGATGAAAGGAATGATGGGATTGTCAGGGATGACAAACTTACCGTCATAGGTAATCTTGCTCCCGCTGGAAGGCAGAGGAATTCCGTTGTAAGAAGACGCCACGAGGCACCTCGAGGAAATTTAGTTAAAAGGATCCCGGGCTGAACCCAGCCCAGGTCGGGATTGGAGGAGCAAACAGAACCGGCAGAGCCGGAGAACTGCGCGTTATGATGACGCCGGAAGCCGCTCGTTCAAGGCTGGCCGCTTCCGGATCAGAGACATTACCGCCTGATCCCGCACCTTTTAAGCTATCACCGCCTGTTGTGAGGTTCAATCGAAACCGCTGTTCATCCGTCACACATCGGTGTGAGTCACAAACAGGGGTGCGCGAGGTCACATCGAGGTCGTTTTGAGGTTTGGAGATAGCTCAGATAGGCCTCGCGGTTGCGCCGCATGACCTCGGCCAGCCGTATTTCCGGATCAAAGCTCTCGCGCGTGCTCAAGATGGCCCACAGGAGCTTCTGCACCGATCGACGAGGATGCTCGGCTACCGGCAGCCATTTACGCGTCCGGCCGCTCACCAACCGTACCAGGTGCTCCGCGTTGCGCAGGAAACGGGCGCTTTCAATCAACCCTTGAGTTTGCTGTTCGGGTAACAATCCGTGCTGGTGCAACCACTGCAACCGCTCGGACAGATTGCCGACGAGCCAAAGCCGATGCTTTGCTTGTAGCATCCCGGCTAAATAGTCGATGTCGTAACTTCCTCCGGCACCAGTTTTTAGGTTCTGCGGAGATTCGCTCCGTTCCAGGCGGGTCCTCACATCGGACAATTCCGCCTCGAACTCCGTTCTCTCTGCCATCGCTCCAATTCCGGCCTGGACACTTAGCAAGACACGGTCTGCCAGGTGTCGATCCCCGGCAACATAGCGCAGCTTCAGGTAAGTGAGCGCCTCCCATGGTTTGGCTTCCTCTTTGAAGTAGGCTTCCAACTGGGCCGGAGTGACCATCAGTTCCCCTTCGCGCCCATGTGGACGCAGCCGGGCATCGACGGGAAAGACGGTTCCGTCCTTGGTATACGCCGTGAGTGCCTCCATCAACTGCTGGGCGGCACGGCTTATGATTGTGCGGTTGCAGCCATGGTCACAAACAAACAGAATGTCCGCGTCAGAGAGCAAATCGAACTCGCGCGCGCCGAGCCGGCCCAGGGACATGACAGCGAATCCGTCCGGCGTGCCAGCCAGGGCCAAAGCGGCCTCGATTGCGGCGTCAGCGGCCGCCGTGTTGTCCTTCAGTGAATCGAAGATGTCGCGACGATGAAACAGATCAAGGGCGCCCGATCGAAAGATCCGCCTGCGATACTGCTGTCTCAGGATCGACATCGCCTCAGCGCGATCGACGTCAGCCTTCGCGGCGTAGGTAAAGACCGGGTCTTCGGCTGTTCTTTCGACTTGATCGAACTCCAAGAGCTTCGGTTCAACGTCCTCAGGCCGCTCCTTGATCTCGTTGAGAAGAACAACGGCATCCGGATGCCGCACCAGGATGTCGGTCAGAAACTCGCTGTGCTCGAAGATGGTCAACGCTCGCTCTACCGCAGCCGGGGAGCGCAGGATGGCGCCATAGCGCTCTGAGGTCGTTCCTGCCGAACTTAGGAAGCGGTCGAGATTCCGGCGCGTGTGTTGCGAGAGACCAGAGCGGGAAGCGATCTCGCGCAGCTGCGGCGAATCGACCGCCAGCCTCTGCATCATTTGGCCGTAGGTGCTCTCGGGCGTGGCGACGATTTCGGGCCGCAAGCGGAATTCGGCAGTTTCCTGATCCTGGGTTTGCTCGCGATAGATAACCCGTCCGTAAATCTCCTGGACTGCTGCCATCCGTCTCTGCACATGCGTTACGAACTCTTCGGGGGTTGGCGCCGTGGCCCCTTCCGGCGTAAGGCTGCGGGCCAACCCATGCAACTCTGCACGCGACTGTGGAAGCCGGTGTGTCTGCTGGCCGTGCCGCAACTGCAGACGGTGCTCCAGATTGCGGAGAAACTCGTAGGCATTGGTAAGGTTATGGAAATCTTTTCCGCTGATGTGCTCTTTGTCATGCAGTTTCTGCAGCGCAAACAGGGTACCTCGCGAGCGCAGCCACGATTCGCTTCCTCCGTATACACGCTGCAGACACTGCACCAGGAATTCAATGTCGCGAATGCCGCCGTGATCGATCTTCACGTCGATGCCGGTCTGAGGCACTTCCTGCAACAGGCTCTTGCGGCGATGGCTGCCTATCTTCTTTCGGGTCTCGAGAGCGGTTTTTATGGCGACGAAATTGACTTCAGGCCGATACACAAACGGTTGAACCGCCCGCACAAACTCACGCGCCAAACCAACGTCTCCCGCAGAGTGGCGCGCCTTAATCATGGCCTGCAGCTCCCAGTCATGCGCCACCTGGGAGTAGTAATGGATCGCGTGAGCTAACGGAACTGCCGGTTCTCCCTCGTTACCTTGCGGGCGCAGCCGCAGGTCGATGCGAAAGACGGGCCCTTCGCGGGTATGGCGTGACAGCAACTCGGTAAGCTGCTGAGCCAGCCGGATAAAGTATTCGCGATTCGAGATTTCGGCTGTTGTCGGCTCTTCTCCGCCATCGTAAAGAAAGAGAAGATCGATGTCAGAGCTGTAATTGAGTTCACTCCCTCCTAATTTACCGAGGGAAAGCACGGAGAAGCGCGAGCCCACAACCCGGTTCTGGCTATCCAACCGTTGCGGCACACCAAAGCGATGCTGCAGGTGGGAGTCGACCTCTCGCAGAGCCTCTTCGATGAGGACGTCAGCCAGGGCGGATATTTCAGCCGTGGTCTCGGCCAGAGTTGCGATTCCCAGCAGGTCACGCAGCATGATGCGCACATATTCGCGGCGCTTGAAGCGCGCCAAGAGTGCCGCCGTGTCGACTTCGAAGGAACGGGAACGCATTCGCGCGAAGCCTTCTTCAAACTCTTCGCGAGAGTGGGTGCGATCAAGACTGCGTTCGCGGGCAAAGCCGTATAAAAGATCGGGATTCTGGATTAAGGTCTCGCCCAGCCAGGGGCTATGGCCGAATACCAAAACTGTGTAATGCACCAGGGACGGATGCTGTTCGAGCAGGCGTATCACCTCGGTAGACCCGGCTTCCGCGAGCCGCTGAAACTGGTTTACAGTCGCATCGGGGTCGGGGGAATTCGGCAGCAACGCCAGGAACGAGCGATAGACCCCCTCCGGCACGATGCGACGAATGTGACCGAGGTCGCGGACGGTAGCCGCAGGGTCCGCAAAGCGGACATTAGAGGGAATGGTAGCTTCGGGATGTTGAGCTCCGTCCACTACGCTGGATTCTATATTTCCATCGAACCTTTGCCCAAAGCCGAAGCTCGAATTCCAGACAACAAAAGAATAGGGCACCCGAGTTGGGTGCCCTAGACATCAGGTGCAAAGGACGAATTTATCGGCTGAGTCTCCGGCGAATCATTCCGCCGAGAGCCAGAATGCCGCTGCCCATCAGAATGAAGCTGCTGGGTTCGGGAGTGGTTCCGGTTCCGGTATTCGCGGTAACCGAAACGTTGTCCAGAGCCATATAGCCAGGATCGTCGCGGAAAGCAAACTGGATCGTATCGCTGCCGGTACCAGTAACCGAATAGCTGTACTCGGTGTAGCTGCTGCCGGTATCCGGGTTGGTGAGAGAAAGCAACTGAGTGCCGTCCCATGAGGCGCTAAAGTCGCTGGGATTGTCGCCTACGGAGGCGAACCAGAAACTGAAGGTGTAGTGAGCGCCGGCGGTGTCAGAAAGTGTCTGACTCAGCGTACCGTCGCTTCCGACAGGTCCCAGAACAGCGTAAAAGTTGCCATCTTGAGCGCCGCTATACGCACCGAAGGCGCCACTCACGACAAACGTGTCTTCAAAGTTCCCACCGGTGGTCCAACCTGTGAAGTCACCGGTCTCAAAGCTACCGTTACTGACAAGATTCTGGGCGAAGGTCTTCGGCGCATTCACTGTAAACGCTACGGCCAGGGCGACGACGACCAGCAGGCATTTGGGTCGCATACTTCCTCCGGAGTGGATGAGGTGGTCCTCATCTGGGATTAGCAGCGCAATTAGCGTTCCAAAAACGGACACTTATATTTCAGGACGTTACAAGCTTCCTAAATGGGATGAACTGCAGTCTTTTGCGATATGTGAGAAGCAGGTTGGCAAAAGCCTTCGAAATCCGCCTGCGCAGATGGAAAATCCGAGAGCAATCTGCCAAGAGCTGTCTGGTTTTATCGTAAACTGTCTCAAACTAATAACTTACATGGACTACGAGCGATTCGCGTGGGCTTCCCGCATCCTAATCAGCGGCCCGTCATTTGGTTGTCGCGTTTAGACGAGGTCGCGCGTACCATCGGCGTGAATGGAGCGCCAACCCAACGGCCTGGTGCGATATTTTTCCTTCGACCAGTACAAGACTTCTCTCTCCCGCGAGGTCATCGCCGGGCTGACGACCTTTACGACGATGTCCTATATCGTCGTCGTGAATCCCGCGATCCTGTCGTCTGCAGAAATTCCACAGGGACCATCCTTTGTGGCGACCGCGCTAGTCGCGACCTTTGGCTGCTACTTGATGGCCTTCTATGCTAACCGGCCTTTCGCCATCGCTCCCTATATGGGCGAGAACGCATTCATTGCGTTCACAGTATGCAAGGTTCTCGGGATACCTTGGCAGACCGCCCTGGCGGCAATCTTTATCGCCGGCTTGCTCTTCGTCCTCATGACCCTGTTGCACTTGCGAAAATGGGTGGTCGAGGGAGTGCCGACATGCCTGCGCTACAGCTTTGCAGTTGGGATGGGATTGTTTCTGACCTTCATCGGGCTGAACGAAACCGGCATCGTGCGACTTGGCGTCGCGGGAGCACCGGTGCAGGCCGGCAGTCTGACCTCGGCTCCTGTGCTGGTGGGAATGTTTGGGGTTGTTCTGCTCTCAATCCTGGTAATCAGGAAGGTTCCCGGAGCAATTCTGCTCGGCATCGTCATAACGTCCATCGTGGCGTTCGTTACCGGCGTGGCGGCGAGACCGCATGGTTTCGTCAGCATGCCGCCCAGCGTGAAGCCAATTCTGTGGCAGCTCGATCTGCGCGGAGCCCTCACCTGGCAGGCATTCCCGGTAGTGCTCACTATTTTTGTGATGGCATTCGTCGATACGATGGGAACGTTGATCGGTTTGTCAGCGCGAGCTGGTTTTCTGGATGCGGAAGGACAACTGCCGCAAATCGAGCGTCCGATGCTGGTGGACGCCATCACGACCTGCTTGGCTCCAGTGTTGGGAACGTCAACCTCCGGAGCCTATGTGGAGTCGGCGACCGGAATCGAGGCGGGCGGACGAACCGGATTGACGGCATTCGTGACGGGCACCTGTTTTCTGCTGACTCTCTTTTTTGCGCCTTTCGTCGCCACCATTCCCCCACAGGCTTACGGTCCGGCGCTCATTATTGTGGGGCTGTTTATGTTGGCTCCCATTGCCCGGATAGATTTCGCCGATTACACGGAGTCGATTCCAGCCTTTGCCGTCATCTCCCTGATGGCCTTTACCTTTAATATCGCTATCGGAATATGCGCCGGATTCGTCCTTTACCCGATCTGTAAGCTGGTGAGTGGCAGAGCAGGTCACATTAAGCCAGGGCTCTGGGTCCTCACGGTTTTATCGCTCCTGTTTTTTGTCTTCTATCCCTATCGCTGACGATCAAGAGCATCTCAATCACTGACGATCGAGAGCAGCTGAGTTTGGCAATTCGTCCAATTGCCTCTATGCTTCCATAAATGCCGTTACTCGCTGTTCTCCGGGGAGAATACTGCAGATGAATTCAGCGTTGGTTGCCGCGGGGCGGCAACTTGTCTTCCTCTTGTGCCTTGGGCTTCTCTTTGTCGAACCGGGTTTAGCTCAGAGCGGGCAAACGGCTTCGAGTGAAGATTCGCATGCGAGCAAGTCCGACCTTAGGCACTACATACACGCAGTTCCCCGGACTCCGGCCGATTACAAGGCCATCACCGCCGAAGGAAGGTTTTTCTGGTTTGTCCGTTCCACGGTAGGCCCACGCAGTCTGGTGGCAGGTCTATTCTCCGCGGGGTTGGGAACCGCAACTGACAACCCACACGAGTACGGCACGCACTGGGTTGGATTCGGACAACGCTATGGGATGCGTCTCACAGGCGTTTCAACAGGTAACGCTATCGAAGCCAGCCTCGGTGCTGCATGGGGAGAAGATCCGCGATATTTTCATACTGTTCATGCTCCCTTTAAGGAGCGAGTAAAGAATATCGTCGATCTCACATTTCGTGCCTATCGGACCGACGGCGAACGGCATCCCGCCTACGCCAGATATGTTGGTGTGGTTGGCAATAATTTTCTTTCTAATACCTGGCGAGTAGAAAGCGAAGACGATTGGCAGAATGCGCTGCTTCGCACAGCCGAGGGTTTCGGAGGCCGTGCCCTTTCCAACGCCTTCAGCGAGTTCTTTCCCCAAGTTTGGAGGAAGGTTCGCCAGCAGCCCGACCCATATGCTCTGGATGAGCACAATCCGTGAATTTTCTACGAATGGTTTACGAACCTTGTAGTCGCATTTTGATATCCAGCGCAAACCCAACCTCTCCGGGGAGAAACCTGTGGCCAGTTATTTCGTAATCGACAGCCTGATGAGCGCCATCGAGATTCCAAAGGACGGTACGCTCAGTCGCACCATTCATCGCGATGAGCGGGTTAAGATTGTGCTGTTTGGATTCTCCGCAGGACAGGAACTTTCGCAGCACACCGCCAGCGTTCCAGCAATGATTGAGATTGTTCGGGGCGACCTGCGGCTCACCCTCGACGGTGAGGAAAAGGAGCTTTCCGAAGGCTCCTGGGTTTTCATGGATGCTAATGTTCCCCATGCGGTATACGCCAAGACAGACGCAGTGATGCTGCTGACCATGCTGACTGGCGCTGAGACGAAATAAAGTTCCGCCTCCAGATCTGGATGACTCACGCAGCGGTGCTGCGGGCGGCGTGCCTCCTGCTGAGATAAACCACAAAAACGGTTCCGCTCTTATCTATTCCGCTGCGGCTGCGGAAACGAATCCTTCCACCGTGGTTCTGAATGATTTCTTTGCTGATCCACAGTCCTAAGCCAGTGCCCACATCTTTCTTGGTCGTGAAAAACGGTTCGAAGATCTGCGCTCGTGCTGTTTCGGGGATTCCGAGCCCGCGGTCGGCAATCGAAATTTGAACGCCCTCGCCAATCGGTTTTAGACGAATCCTGACCTGAGAGCCCGCTGGCGAAGCGTCAATTGCGTTACTTAGCAGATTGGAGAAAACCTGACGCAACTCTCCCGGCACGCCGGACATAGAGACAACGCCAACGCTTTCGATGGTCGCAGTGACAGTCCGCGAAGCCAACTTTCTGCGAAACACGTCGACTACTCCTTCCAGTAAGCCCCTAAGGTCGATCTCTACGGGAGAAGTCGTCTCGCGATAAAACCCCAGGGTTTGTCGCGTGATGTGACCTATTCTTTGCAGTTCATGATCTGCAGCTTCGAGTAATCGTTTGCTGGAGTCGAGGGATTGTTCCGAGTGGGCAAGATAAATCAGGTTGGTAACAGCTTCCAGCGGATTGTTGATCTCATGGGCGATCGTTGCCGCCAGTCTTCCCGCGGCGGCAAGCTTTTCGGTTCTACGCAGAGCCTCCTCGGTATGTTTGCGGGTACTGATGTCCATGGACATTCCGGCCATCCGGACGGGTTCGGCAGCGCCGTCATACTCGACAGAGCCGCGGGATGTCGTCCAACAATACCGGCCATCCGGACGGCTGGTGCGGTACTCGATCTCATATTCTTTGCGGTTCTGAACCGCATCTTGAACTGTCGCCAGGGCCCGGTCCCGGTCGTCGGGATGGATCGTCTCCAACCAATTCTCCAGGCCGCCGCGAAAACTACCGCGAGCTACGCCATGCATGTCTTCTACTTCCGGAGACCAGCGCACTTCGCCGGTTTGAATGTCCCACTCCCAGTCACCCATGTTCGCAGCCGCCTGCGCGACAAACCGGCGGCGCAGGCGATCCAGCTCCTGAAGCTTCTCATTTGCATTGCTCAAATCCTGATTGGCGCGAGCAAGTTGAAGCGCCCGTGCCTCAGAGAGGCGCATACTTTCGATGTTTTTAAGAACATTAGGAAGCACCAGCGGCAACGCCACCGCCGTCGCCACCGAGGCCACGGCTGTAATCACTTTTACGTAGGCGGAAGCCCAGTAGACGGGGTGCCACAAGGTGACCGCCTCCATAAAATGTGTGCCGCCGCAAGCAATGATGAATGTCCCAAATGCCAGGAACATCCAGTGAAACGGAATTGCTCCTTTGCTGGCCCGCACCAGATAGACCAGCGTGAGGGAGATCACCACATAGGAAGTACCAATCAGAAGGTCCGAGACGAGATTGACGTTAATGAGAGTTGGGTTGCCTAGATAACAGAATACGTGCGGCATGAACTGTAAGCGCTCGACATTGCGACCTAGAACCGGCCATAGCAAGGCGCTCAACCCCAGCAGCGCCACTCCACCGACAAAATACTTGATTTGAAGAGCTTGCTGTCTCTCCGAATTCACACCACCAGCAGACAGATGGGTCTGGCCAGACGTGGACATGGATACTCCGTTGAGACTTGAATGAGCTCGCAACCGAACCCCACTTCGGTTACCGGCGTGTAGCGATCGAGCCGCGTATCGGTGCCTTCGTAGAGTACGACTGCGCTCCGAAACTGTGACCGCTGGCCCGATTAGATTCTGAGGTCCTGTTTGAAGTCAAGCGCAGGAAAACGACAGCGAAGCTCCTCCGAACTCCTCGGACAAGGCCGCCGCAGGCTTGCTTCTGCTTGAGATTGCGAGCACGGGGCACCACGCCTGGCGAAGCCCTATTGAAAGCATCCGGATTTCTTAATGTGCCGGAGGTTCGGCGGCTGGCCCCTGTGCCAGATACTCTCTCGCTATAGGACGAGCGAAGGCATTCGAGGGATTATGCGTATTGATCAACATGATTTTCTGGTAGTAATCGCGAGCGTGCGCTTTGTCGCCTAGCTTGTCATAGGCCTGCGCCAGCAGGCTCAAAACGAACGGATCATTCTGATTGGCCTTTTGCAGCTCTTTGATCGCGGTGCCGTAGTCTCCGGCATAAAGCGCTACATAGCCCGCAAGGTAGGGATAGAACGGCATTTGGTCAGGATTGTCACCCCGGTCGAGGTAGGTCTTACACATCGTGAGATATTGCTGCGCCTGTTCGCGCTGTCCGCGGCGAGCCGCGATGCGCGCCAGCGCCGCATCCCAACGAAAGTTCCATAGATCCTTTTGAGCCGGCGTAAGCTTTGGAATCTTTAGTGCTGTCGTATGTCCGGTCTGATACCACTCGAAAGCGTGGTCGAAGTCTCCCGACTCTAAATAGATTCGAGCCAGTTCATCCGCAGTTCCTGCCGCGTCGGCATACTGCTTCCAGTTATCTTGTAGATCGAAAGCTCGCTTTTCATATTCGGATGCTTTAGCGGTATTACGTTCAAATGCGTACGAAACCGCCATCACGCGCAAAGCCTGAACCGTCTGTTCCTGCGAAGCCAGTTCGATCGCTTTCGCCAGATGCTTCCGGGCCTCCTCATACTTGGCCTGAAGGTCGAGAGCGACTCCGGTGAAGAGCTGCGCCTGATACAGATTCGGATCCAGATCCACCGCGCGCTCATACAGAGCCAGGGCCTCATCCGATTTGCCATTCTTGGCAAGCTCCTGGCCTTGCTTCAACAGTTCCGCAGCGTCATCGGTCTTCGATTGCTGAGTAGCCGCAGGTTGCGCCGTCGGTGACTGCTGCGCCTGAGCCCTCGCGGACGGGCTCCAGAGCAAAAGGGCCGTCAGCAACGACAAACAAAGCGTGCCTGTTCTCGCTCTCATAGCGCGCATTATTGCATATTGGGGAGTTCCATGTTGTTTCAGGACAGATGACGCGATACACTTTCGCCCGCTGAAAATTTCTCGCAAGGAAGCTCTCATGACGGATAGCTTTACTTCAGATCGCACGTTGTCCAGACGCCGTCTGTTACAACTGGGGGTCACCGGAACCGCTGCCGGCCTCGTCGCAGGCGCGCTTCCTCTTACGATCCCCATGCCGGCGGAGGCGCAGGATGTTTCCACTCCTGACGCTGCATTAGCCGAGTTGATCAACGGTAATAAGCGATACGCTTCCAACAGCCTCACATCTCCTCAGCATGACCTCGACATTCTGAAGCAGCACACCGTCGACAAGCAGGAGCCCTTCGCTGCAGTGTTGTCCTGCGCTGATTCCCGCGTGCCGGTGGAGTGGGTCTTCGATCAGACCATCGGACATGTCTTCGTGACCCGCGTCGCCGGAAATCTGATCACGCCGGAGATTATCGGCAGCCTGGAATATGGTGCGGCTGTGCTTGGGACGAAGGTCATTCTGGTTCTCGGCCATGGGGGCTGCGGGGCCGTGAAAGCAGCTATACAGGGCAAGAGCGTTCCCGGACAGATCAGTTCGCTGTTTCCTCACATTCAGCCAGCAGTGGATCAGGCTGCTCCGGACCTGGAGGCGACGATCAAGGCGAACGCGAAAATTCAAGCCAGGCTGCTGCGCGAGTCATCCACCGTCATCTCGGAAATGGCAAAAGAGGGGAAAGTGAAGGTCGTATCGGGCTACTACGACCTTGGCAATGGAGCGGTCACCTTGCTGGAATAGACAGCGTCACCGAAGTTCGGCAGTCTATTCTTCCCGCAACGTTTTCATGGGATCGACACGCGTTGCGCCGGGTGCCCCACACATTCGCGGGGTTCGAATGTGTGGGTGAAGTTGGTGGATTACTTGTACTGCCACTCATTCCAAAAGCAGGAATGAGTGAGGCACCCGTGGGATCTCTGATCGGGGATATCGGCCTACTTCTACTCGTCCCGCAGCGTCTTCATCGGATCGACACGGGTGGCCCGATATGCCGGCACTGCACTGGCCAGCAGGCCGATGAACGTCATCATCGCAGCGACGGTTACGAAGGTCAGGATGTCTCTCGCGCTCACTCCATAAATCACGCTGGCCATGATGCGTCCTAGCGCCAGCGCTCCCGCAAGGCCTATCGCCACTCCCAGCAATGTTGGTTTCATACCTTCGGCAACGATCATGCGCAGCACATCGCCGATCTGCGCGCCCAGCGCCATGCGAATCCCGATCTCGCGCACCCGCCGCCTCACCATATAGGCCAGCACGCTATAAATTCCCACCGCCGCCAGCAGGACCGCGAGCCCGGCAAAGCCTACCAGCAGGAACATGGTGAAGCGCTGCTGCAATAGAGAATCGTCCAGCGTGTCTTCCATGGTCTTGACGTTTAGGACGGCAACGCCGGGATCCACCTGGTGCACCGCATTGCTGATAGCCGAAACCAGGCTCGCAGGCTCCGTTTGCGTCCGGGCAGCAAGCGTCATCCCAAATGCATGCCACGGGTAACCGCGGGGATCGGTCACTTGTGCTGCCGGCATGTAGAGCATGGATGCGGACCGGGTCTGGTTCAGGCCGTCGTCCTTCACATCGCCGACCACTCCGACGACCGTGCGCACGCTGTTCGGGAAGAAATACAAGGTCAGTTGCTTGCCGACCGGATCTTCGTGGGGCCAGAACTGCCTGGCCATGGACTGGCTGATCAGCACCGCAGCCGGGCGGTCAGGGATATCGGAGTCATTGAAATCGCGTCCGCTTACCAGCGGAATCCGCATGGCCTGCATATAGCCGGGGCTGGTAATCCGCACATCGACTTCGGGCTGATCGGCCATCGGCACTATCGGCTGGCCTGCGATCTGTACAGGTTGGTGCGAGCCGTTGCCACCTGTAAGAGGTAGGGAGTTGATCAGGCCTGCACCCTTCACGCCCGGAAGGGCTCGAACCCGCTGCAGTACATTTTGGTAGAAGGTGTTCAATTGCTGCGGCGTGGTGAACTTGTTCGGCGCCATCGTCAAGTCCATGGTGATCACATGGCCGGGATCGAAGCCGGGACTTACCGCGCGCAGCGCCCAGAGGCTGCGTATCAACAGGCCCGCGCCGATCAGCAGCATCAGCGAGAAGGCAACCTCAGCCACGACCAGCGCATTGCGAGTGCGATTGCCGCCGGAATCGGAAGCGGTGCGACCGGCGCTCTGCTTCAAAGCTTCGCTCACATCCTCCCTGGTCAAGCGTAATGCGGGCAGCAATCCTGCAACCAGCCCCGTGCCCACGGATACCCCGAGGGTGAAGACCAGCACCGGAAAATCGAGGCCGATGTCCGACGAACGCGGCAGTTGCTGGCCGGCAAACCTGACGATGAATGCCATTCCGTAGTGTGCGAAGACTAATCCCAAAGCACCGCCGATGAGCGACATCAGCACCGTTTCTGCGAGCACCTGCTGTAACAGCCGCCGCCGGCTTGCCCCCAGGGCCGTGCGTATGGCTACTTCCTTGCGACGCGAGAGAGTCTTCGCCAAAACCAGGTTTGCGATGTTGGCACAGGCGATCAGAAGCACAAAAGCCACCGCTCCCAGGAGAATCAGCAGAGGTGTACGCACATCGCCGACGATGTCCTGGCGCAGAGGGATCGCGGTTGCTCCCCAACCTTTGTCGTCTTTCGGATACTGCTGCGCGAGCCGATCCGATAGGGTATTCAGCTCGGCCTTTGCCTCCTCCAGCGTGACGCCGGGTTTCAGACGCGCGACTACGCCGTAGCTGTGATTGTCACGAATGGCGCGTTCCTGCGGTGTCCAGCCCTGCAACTTCCACATCTGCGGACGAAAGTTAGGATCGCTGACAAACGGGAACTCGAAGCCCTGGCGCATGACGCCGATGACGGTGTAGGCCTCGCCATTCAGCTGGATATTGCTCCCAACCATTGCCGGATTGGCGCCGAGATGATCGCGCCAGAACGAGTAGCTGACCAGAACCTCGTGATCGTGGCCGGGCTGGTCCTCGCTCTCGACGAAGGTGCGGCCCAGCAGGGGCTCTGCACGGAGTATCGAGAACAGTCCATATGTCGACGAAATGAGAGGCACGTTAACGGGCTGGCCGGTTCCGGTCAGGGTGTAACGGCCAAAGCCGTAAGCTGACATGCCTTCGAAGCTGTGAGCCTGGGTACGCCAGTCGAGAAAGTTAGCCGGCGAAACGGAAAACAGAGGAATACCGGGAAAGCTTGCCTGCGGCGGTGTGTGATAGAGCTCGACGAGGCGATCCGGCTGATCGAAGGGCAGCGGCCGCAACAAGACTGCATTCACCACGCTGAAGATTGCCGTGTTGGCGCCAATCCCCAAAGCCAGTACGAGAACCGCAACTGCGGTGAATCCTGGACTCTTGCGTAGCGTACGCCAGCCGTAACGGATGTCCTGCAGCAGATTCGTCATCCGGGGTCTCCCTCTGCTTCATACGAACAACGAGCCGGCGTTGTTCGGAGGAAATGAAGAAGATGCAGTTTGACGTCCAATTTCGTCGGTTTCCAAGTGGCGAAAACCCACTCATTCGAACTTCCGAATGAATGGGGCACCCTGGTGTAACCGAAACATCGAAGACGGTGAGCCGCCCGGACGCGATCTCTACTCGAGATTTTCCGGCTCGAGTCCGAAGCCCTTTTCACCGGCGTTCTTCTTCTCCCAGTACTTGCGGACCCAGGCTTCCCAGCTCTTACCGGCGGCGGTATCGCGTCCGCTGAACGCCAGCGCGGCGATGTCGGAATAAGGGATAGAAATCTTGTCGCGCGAGTTCTGCGGAATCAGCCGCACGACCGACGCCGCCAGGGTCGCGCCATTCCGTCGATCGAAGATGTAGCCCTCAACGCGCGATCCGTCTTTGCGAGTAATGGTGACATCGCCACGGTAGTCGAAAGCTTTTTCGAGCGCGTCACACAGTTCGGCCTCACTCGCGAGCTCGGGAATCCAGCCTTCGATCTGCTCACGGTTGCGTCCATCAACCACTTCCAATGAATCAACTGTCAGATTGTGCTGCGGCTCGCTCATAGAATCGCTCTTCGCCTTTCGCTGCTCGCTTCAACCATCGTTCACTACTCTGCGGTTGGCTAGGACTTGGCGTCCCCGATCTGTACCAGCGGATTGTAGGTGTGTACCGGACGGATCTCCTCGTTCAGCATCGCCATCGCTTCATCGTCCTTGTACTTCGTGGAGAACGTCGCGCGCACTGTGCCGATGAATCCTTTCAACGAACCGAAGGTATCGTGCACGGCCGAAGCTTCATAGCCGCTATGAACCATACAGTTCGCACACTTGGGATTGCCCGACTCGGTACCGTACTTGTGCCACTCGGTCTCGCGCATCAGTTCTTCGAAGGTGTCGGCGTAACCGTCCTGCAAGAGGTAACAAGGCTTCTGCCAGCCGAAGAGGTTGAACGTTGGCATGCCCCAGGGGGTGCAGGGATAATCGCGCTTGCCCATCAGGAATTCCAGGAACAGCGGCGACTGATTGAAGACCCACTTCTCTTTGCGGTTCGAGAGCATGGCGCGGAACAGCCGTCGCGTGCGAGCGCGGCCCAGGAAGTGCTTCTGGTCGGGCGCCTTCTCGTAAGAGTATCCGGGCGAGAGCATCATGCCCTCGACGCCCAGATCCATCATCTGATCGAAGAAGGCGCGAACGCTGTTGGGATCCGCTCCGTCGAAGAGAGTGGTATTGGTGGTGACGCGGAAGCCCAGATGCACAGCTTCCTTAACGCCTTCCAGCGCGGCATCGAACCCGCCTTCCCGGCAGACAGAAAAGTCGTGGTGCTCGCGTTCGCCATCCATGTGAACAGAAAACGTCAGATACTTGCTCGGCTTGAACAGGTCGATCTTTTCCTTCAGCAGTAGAGCATTGGTGCAGAGGTAGATGTATTTCTTGCGCGCGACCAGACCTGACACGATCTCGGCGATCTGGGGATGCATCAGCGGTTCGCCGCCCGGAATAGAAACCATGGGAGCGCCACACTCGTCGACGGCACGGAAGCATTCGTCAGGCGAGAGGTTTTGCTTCAACACATGAGCTGGATACTGGATCTTCCCGCAACCCGCGCAGGCCAGATTGCAACGGAACAGCGGCTCCAGCATAAGCACCAGCGGATAACGCTTGCGGCCCTTGATGCGCTGCTTCAGGACGTACGTTGCAACCGTCCACATCTGCGATACAGGAACTGCCATGTAGGAAACCTCGTAGGCTGATCGGCTATCAGCTCTCCGCCAGGCCCGGCGCGAATACAGCACCGCTAGGCCGTCGCGAATCAAAACCTGAAATACGAGAACGCGAACTCTCTTTCGCTTTTTTACCTGACTTGTGGGATGATGTCAATAGCCCGGCAGGTTGTTGCACTTGCCGACGAAGGCTATCTCATGCGAGATCAAAGTCATACCGGGTCACTGGCCATCGAAACGACTTCCTCGGCGCGTCGCACTCCGGTGCAGTCTCGCAGCCAGCAGACGGTCGTGCGCATCCTCGATGCTGCCACTTCCCTGCTGACCCAAATGCCCCTGGAGGATGTCACAACGACCCGCATAGCCACCGAGGCCGGGCTATCGATTGGGGCCTTGTACCGCTTCTTTCCCGACAAGCAGACCATCGTTGACGCGATCGCCGTACGTCATGTCGAGCAGTTTCGGGCGTCGCTCGAAAACTCCGTGATGAAGGTTTTGGAGCAGGAATTCGCCAACCTCGAGACCTTCGACCCGGCGAAGATTCTCAACAGTGTCGTTGACGCCTACATCCTCTACCTTGACGCGCACCCCGACTTCCGCACCATCTCCTTCGGACGCTATGTCAGCGCGGCAACCAAAGAACGGCAGGCGTCTCCTACCGTTGGGCTGCCCGCTCTGCTGAAAAACTTCATGCTGGAACGCCTGGGCATTCCCAACACGCCCGAACTGGACCTGATGCTACGCGTGGTCAGCGAAGCCGGTGAGCGACTAATCGCCTACGCCTACGAACAGCCTACTCGCGAGGAGCGCGACCGGATTGTCGCCGAGATGAAAAAGATGCTGGCCAGCTATCTGTTCTCGTAAATTACCGTTTGAGCGGAGATACGTACAGGCTCGAGATTATGTTTTCTTTTCCCATCCCCAGGTTGGTTCAACGCTTTGTCTGGGTGTTGCCAGCCATCGCATGCTTCGCCGCACTAGCGCTCGCGCAGGACACGGGCAACTGCACTTCGCATGATGCCTCGACGCGGCCTGACTGCCCCGATGCAATCGCATTCTTCCAGAGGCTGCAGGCTGCTGTGAAGGTCGGCGACAAGGCTCAATTAGCTTCGATGGTGAGTTATCCATTGCGAACTTCCCAGCATGGCCACAGGGTGAAGATCCGGAATCGGCAACAGTTCCTCCAGGCGTATTCGCAAGTGTTCAGCGCACCAGTAATATGCGCCGTTGAAGCCGCGGAACCCTCTGACGTCTGGGGAAACTACCAGGGATTCATGGTGGGCAATGGCGTGATCTGGTCGGACCAGATCATTCCAGCATCTGTTAAGAATGCTGAACCAGACTCCGGCAAGTATCCCTTCAAAATTATTGCGATCAACAATCAGGACGTCTCGGTATCTGCTTGCACTAAACACAACCCCTGATCGCAAATATTCTCCTCCGCATTGATTTCGGGCGAAGGATTCGGTGTCTGTGATCGTGGGAAACGCCCGACTACGTGCGGCTATGCGACTCTGCGCTGAACCGGCTGCTTGGTCTTCGGATCCAGCTCCGCCGCTACCACCTGCCACCCCCTCACAGCACTCGCTATTTGTGGCTCCCATCCTGTCTCACGCTTCAGCTTGGCATTCGAAACCCTCTGCGAGCGCGAGAAGTACTCCCACACCTGTCCAAAGATCAACCGGCCCAAAAACCGCGGCAAGCGCAATGGCTTTTTCGCCCCTGCAGCATTTGCGACTGCTTGCAGGTATTCGCGAAACAACACGGGCTCATCGTCGCACACGTTGTAAATCCCTGCTGGAGCATCGACGACCGCAGCCACGGCTCGCCCGGCGTCGGGAACGTAGATCGAAGAAAAGTAGTTGGTGCCCGGGCCGATCTGCGCCAGCAAACGACGCCGTGCCATCTCCAGCATCTCTGGCGTAGAAGGCGCATCGGCTCCATAGAACCCTCCAAAGCGCAACACAATACCTTTCCCACCTTCTTTAGTTACCCGAGCAGCCTCTCGCTCACCCTCAAGCGCGGCACGTAGAATCGCGCCATGGCCCGCATCTGTGCGCGCTTCTTCCGTTAGCCAACGCGTGCCGCCGTCTGCGTAGACGAATGCCACACTTTCATGGATGTGGGTTGGAACTCCTTCCTGAATCGCAGCATCGACCAGCACCCGAGCGCTTTGGGTGCGCAGACGGTTGGTCTCGTTCCACATCTTCGGATCGCGGATGTTCGTCATCGATCCGATTTTGGTTGTCAGGCGGATCAGCACATCACATCCGGCGACGGCCTTACGTACCGATGCGAGGTCAAACAAATCACACTCCACGGGCTCAGCTCCCAAAGAGCGTACCAGCGCCGCCTTGTTGCTCCCGCGTGCAGTCGAACGCACCCTATGTCCGGCAGCCACCAGAGCCGGCAAGCTGGCACGGCCCAAAACCCCAGTTCCTCCAGCTACAAACACCTTGAGAGACATCTCTACCCCCACGTTATTGGATTACGACAAGCGAACTGAAGACGCAGACGAATTTGATATACCAATTAACGTGATACAGCCGAGAAATCCAGAATCGTTATTGCTCCTGGTAGGGCGCGATTACCGGATCAACTCTCGACGCTTTTCGCTCGGGAAGATAATAGCCAGCAAGGCAATAGGCATCCTCGCTCTGTCGGAAGTCCTTTCCACCGAGTGTCCCGCCGGATCAGCGCTTCGTCCCTTCGAGGACGGCGACGAACTCCTCGGCCACCCCAATGACATAACCTGTGTTATCGTTTTTGAAGGTTAGGAGAACCATAAAACATGTCGGAACTGCCTCGAATTCTCAATCATTACGATGGCGTGCTGAACAGCGACCCCTGGTACGGCGATTCGGTTTGGAAGATTCTGGAGCGAATCCCGGCGCAGGCGGCAGCAGCACGGCCTCTGCCTGGCACCCACACCATCTGGGAGCTCGTAAGCCACATGACCTTCTGGGAAGGTGTGGTGACGAAGCGACTCGCGGGGCAGCGGGCCGGCCTGGTGGAGGAGCTGAATTTCCCGCCAATGCCGGCTGCGACCGAGCAGAACTGGCAGAAGGCACTCGACGACTTCCGTGCCTCCAATCACGCCTTCCGCGAGGCATTAGCGAAGCTCGATCCGTCGAAGTTGGAGCAACTGACAGCGGCCGGTAAGCGAACCTATTATGACGAGGCGCACGGCATCATCGAACACCACGTCTACCACCTGGGGCAGATCGCGATGCTGAAGAAAGCTCTCGAGGTTTAAAGAACCCGATCACCGTAAAGTCCCTCGTTCTCGGGCTCGCGCGCTCTGTTTGCAGGTTTGTAATTCCCCAATACGGGTGCTAGCATCTGGAATCGCGAGCTTTTCGAAGGAGGCACTATGTCAGATCGTGACGGCAGTGGTTTTCTCTGGTTTCTCGCAGGCTTGGGTATCGGCGCGGCGGTAGGAGTTTTGTACGCTCCCAAGTCAGGCGACGAATTGCGTCAGCAGATTCGGGAAGTAGCAGAAGATGGCCGGAATACGGTGAAGGAACGGGCGCGCCAGGCACGTGAGCAGGCAGGCACCTGGGCTGACAAAGGACGCGATTACCTTAGCCAGCAAAAGGACCAGATCCGTTCCGCTTACGAGGCAGGACGCCAAGCCTATCGTGAAGCGACTGGCGACGAAGTCGAGGGAGCGAATCCCAACGTCCCGTAAAACTCCGCGGTGCCTTGTGCGGGCAGAGTCGGATATGGCCTGCCACCAGGCTTCAGGGTACCTTGCTGAAGCTTTTTTTGCGGCCTAAACTCTCAACGGTTCCCTGGTGTCGCTATGGACAAGCTGACAATTTTCATCGGCGTGACCGCATCGGCAGTCGTGCTGCAGATGCTGATCCTGCTTGGCATGTTCTTGACCGTGCGCAAGCTCGCTGCCCGGGTGCAGTCTCTGGCCGATAAGGCTGAGGAGACGACGGCGCTGGTGCAGACACGCGTATTGCCGGTCATCGACAACGCGAAGGCCATTCAGGATAACGTCAAGAGCTTTCTGGATGCCGCCCGGCCGAAGATCGAAACACTGATCGACAACGCTAGCCGGATGAGTTCGACTACACGCGCCACTCTGGAACGCTTTGATGCTACAGCCAATGACGCAATTGACCGTGTGCGACTCCAGGTGATTCGTGGAGACGAGATGCTGACGCGCACCATGGACCGGGTGGAGGAAACCTCCGAGAAGGTTCAGCACACGGTTATGTCGCCGGTGCGCCAGGTTTCCGGGATTATGCAGGCGATCAGTACGGGCGTTGGAGCCTACTTTAACACCCAACGACGGCGCCGCAATGGTGGGCCGTCGGACGAAATGTTTATCTAGATCTTTTTAGGATTGAGAGAGCAGCGCGCGTGCGCTGCTTTCTTTTTGGGAGAAGCTTAGCTGATCCAGCCGCCGCCTACGACGATGTCTCCGTCGTAGAACACCGTTGCCTGGCCAGGGGTAATAGCGCGCTGCGGCTCGTCGAATGTGACCAGCACCTCGTCGCTGCGAATCTTCTCAATCATTGCCGCCGCAGGCTCATGCCGATGACGGATCTTGGCCTGCACCCGAATAGGCTCCCGCAAATCCTCTACTGCAATCCAGTTCAAGCGCTTAGCCCGCAGAGTTCGTGACAACAATTCGTCTCCCCCGCCGACTACCACCTGCCGCTTGTCACCACGGATCTCCAGCACGTATAACGGTGATCCGGTGGCTACCCCAAGACCCTTCCGCTGTCCCACGGTGAAGTTGTGGATACCGGGATGATTGCCCACAACCTCTCCCGCGGTCGTGACCAGCTCGCCCGCTGTGTCCGGAATTGCTTCGCCCTGCTCCTCCAGATAAGCATCGAGGAACTGCTTGTAATCACCGCCCGGAACGAAGCAGATCTCCTGCGAGTCGGGCTTCTCAAATAAGCGCAGCCCGGCGCGCTTAGCCTCCTCGCGGACATCGGGCTTACACATCTCGCCCAGAGGAAACAGCGTCCGGCTCAACTGCTCCTGCGTCAGGCCAAACAGAAAATACGTCTGGTCCTTGCTGCGATCCGCCGGGCGCCTCAGCACCCAGCGGCCGCTCGCCTTATCGAACTCATTGCGCGCGTAGTGCCCGGTCGCCAGCAACTCGGCCCCAATCTGGCGGGCCGTGATCAGCAGCTGATCAAACTTCAGATGGTTGTTGCACAGGCTGCAAGGAATCGGCGTGCGTCCCGAGAGATACTCCGACACGAACGGTCGCACCACATCCTGCTCGAAGCGCTGCTCCTGGTTGACTACGTAGTAAGGAATGCCAATCGTCTCGGCCACACGCCGAGCGTCGTAAACATCGTCGATCGAGCAACAGCGTCCCTGCACTGACTCCGGCATACCATGATGACCCGCCAGCCGGCGCTGGTTCCAAAGCTGCAGCGTCAGGCCGACAACGCTATAGCCCTGCTCATGCAGGAGTGCCGCGACGGTGGACGAATCCACACCGCCCGACATGGCTACGGCAATAGTCTGGTTACTCACAAATCGATTCCCAATTGCTGAAACTTTAGCTAAGCGCTGAGGCAGACTTCTTGTACACCGGGCTGATCTCGCGCAAGCGCGCAACCACCTCCGGCACCAGGGTGAGAGCGAACTCCACGTCTTCGGCCGTGTTCTGCTTGCCCAGGCTGAAGCGGATGCTGCCACGTGCCCTGTCCGATGACAGTCCCATCGCCGTTAAAACGTGGGAAGGCTCGATAGCTCCTGAAGAGCACGCCGCACCGGTTGAAACCGACAGGCCCTTCAAATCGAGCGCGATTACCATTGCCTCGCCTTCAATGCAGTCAAAGGAAATATTCGTCGTGTTCGGCACGCGGCTCGCACCGGCACCGTTCACGGCGACTTGATCGATCTCGTCGAGGATGGTCTTTTCCAGACGGTCTCGCAGACTCTTCATCCGCGCCACGCTCTCATCCGAGAAGCCCTGTTTCGCGATCTCCGCTGCTCTGCCTAATCCTACGATGCCTGGCAGGTTCTCCGTTCCCGCACGGCGCGAGCGCTCATGACGGCCTCCATAAAGCAGCGGCTGAAGCAGCGTACCCTTGCGCACGAAAAGAGCTCCGGTACCCTGAGGCCCGTGAATCTTGTGCGCGGAGATGGTGAGCAGGTCGCAGCCGATCTCCTTCACATCAACCGGCAGCTTGCCCGCCGCCTGAACGGCATCTGTGTGAAAGTACACGTCGGCTTCGGCCGCCAGCTTTCCGATCTCCGAGACCGGCTGAAGAACACCCGTCTCATTGTTCGCCATCATGAGGCTGATCAGCTTGGTCTCCGGACGCAGCGCGCGGCGAACATCGTCGGGATCGACCAGTGACCGCCCATCGACAGGCACATACGTTACGGAGCAGCCCATCTGCTCCAGGCGATTGCAGGAATTCAGCACCGCGTGGTGTTCGATTGCCGAAGTGATTACGTGATCGCCGGGCTGGACAAGTCCGAACAATGCGAGGTTGTCGCCTTCCGTTCCACCGCTGGTGAAGACAATCTCTGCCGCCCGGCAGTTCAGCAACTCAGCAACTTGCTCACGTGCATGCTCCACCGCAGCCCGGGCCTGCTGGCCTTGCTGGTGGATGGACGATGCGTTCCCGAACTTCTCCAGAAAATGCGGACGCATTGCCTCGAACACTTCCGGAAGAAGTGGAGTGGTT
Source organism: uncultured Acidobacteriaceae bacterium (assembly GCA_963819055.1). GTDB lineage: Bacteria > Acidobacteriota > Terriglobia > Terriglobales > Acidobacteriaceae > Bog-257. Next base: position 103,287 of record CAWFUT010000049.1, read on the forward strand.
GCATTGTTGTCGAGGTACACCCGGCGCATAATCCCTCTATTCTAGCTGCTTCTTTGGATTCGGCGCCGGGGTCATGCGATTCGAGTTGATTACACCGAGCCTTCCGGCAGCAGGCCGGCTATGGGTAAAACTCCGTCATCTGAGGGGCCGAGCCGGCGCCATTCGGTATCGTGCTTACGCCGAGAGCCGTCATGCTGAGGCCCAACAGGCTGCGATGATCGTACAGCACGGTACCTTGATAGCCGGTTTTGACTCCCGTCCCGAGAAGCAAAGTGGCCACATGTCCGCCGCCGTGAGCATCATCGGTGCGCGACTCGTCCGTCGTAAGGACGAACAGCCCGCTCTGCTGAAATGCCGGGTCCGCCAACAGAGGAGCAATATTCGCCGATAACCACCTGTCGGCAGCAGCTACCCGCACGCCGACATCGCAACCGGAACCGCCGCCCGGGCAGTCATGAGCGTCGTGCTCGGCGTCAGGAACGACGAAGGAATATGCGGGCAGTTGCCCGGCTGAAAGGTCAGCCTGGAACTGCGAAAAATCGACGATATTCATGTTCAGTTGCGAAGGAGGCTGTACGTCGGAGAAATAGGAAACGGGATTGTGACGGCGCAAGTATGGATAAACATCTCCGCCGAGATATCCCTGCTGCGGCAGACTCTGTGCGTAAACCTTCCATGATTTCGAAGCGGCTTGCAACTCTCGCACCACGTTGTCGATGGGAACGATGCCATCGAAGTTATCGTCCGTGCTGTAAGCCTCGCCGGTCGTCATGACGAAGTAGTTGCCGATCGACGGATGCACGTTGGCGTAATAATTGGTTGCCAGGCCTCCCTGCGGGATCAAACTGTTGATATACGGAGCACTGGGGCTGCCCACCACGTCGCCGTAATCCAGATTCTCCAACACCACGATGACCACGTGCTGGACTTGCGCGATCCCACTGCCGGTTCCGCCGCCACCACCGCCCCCGCCGCCTCCACCTCCAGACCCGCCTGAACCGCCGCCGCCGCCCGAGCCTCCAGTACCACCGGAGCCTCCGGTTCCGCCCGAACCGGTTCCACCCGAGCCGCTGCTTCCGTTGCCGGAAGCGGTGGTATTGGAACTTCCGCCGCCACAGGCAGTCATCGCAAGAAAAAGTATGACACTGAAAATGAGAAGGAAGGCCCATGATGCCGTACGCTGGCGGGCAGAAATCGCCATGTTGCACCTCAACCACTGAGATGCAGTTCTGTTTTCGGAGTCTGTCCGCGAAGCTCAAGTGACAGGACTGTAATTTGACGATTGGGGATGCGAATCACAAAATCGGCCAGAGGCCCCCAAGGGAGCCTGAATCTGCTCTAGAATCGACTCAACCTCTCGACGTGAAATCCAAAAGCGCAAAAACGACCAGAGAACATGCAGATTCGCAGGCGGTTTCCAAAGCTACGCTCAAAATGCGGCTGCTTAAGAGGCTGAAGTGCACGTTGAAATATGAAAAATCGGCGTGGGCATCGGGTGCAACGCTAGTGGCAGGCGTGGACGAGGTCGGTCGTGGCTCGCTATTCGGTCCGGTGGTCGCCGCAGCGGTGATCCTCGATCCCAGTTACCGCATTCGCGGTTTGCGTGACTCCAAGTTGCTGGATCGCGAAGTCCGGGAAAGGCTAGCACCACGAATTCGCGAGCATGCCCTTGCCTGGGCAATTGCAGCGGTCGATGTGGCAACCATCGATCAAATCAATATTTACTGGGCGTCGAAGCGAGCGATGGAGGATGCGGTCGCAATGTTGTGTCTCCGCCCGGACCATCTGCTGATCGACGCGCTCCGTATCAACTGCGCTTGCCAGCAGACTCCGATCATTCATGGTGATGCCCTGTCGGCTTCCATCGCCGCGGCTTCCATCATTGCCAAGGTCGAACGCGACGCAATGATAAGCGCATGGGATCCGGTCTTCCCCGAATACGGATTGGCTTCCAACAAGGGCTATAGCACGCCCAAGCACCTTAAAATATTGCGCGAGCAAGGACCCACCCCACTGCATCGGCTGTCGTTTGCTCCGGTGTGGACGTCGTCTGCGCCGCAGGAAGTGCTCAAGGTCATGCTTGGTGATGAGCAGGAAGAAGCTCTGGCAGTAAGCGACGACGCTTCGCAAACACAAATTTGATCAACGACAGCGTTTTTTGGCTGATTCCCGTCGCGAAGACACTGCTTTGTGACGAAATGCTGTCGTCCCTATTGAATTTCACATTCGGATCGGGGGAGAATTCTGCCACCCTCTCCGCCTCTGCTGATCGCATGCTATCCCGAGCGACATGAAGAAGCCCCAGGGAACTCAGCCTCATGCGCGGTTCACTGCGACCTGAGCCGACCGTCATCTTCGTGCGGAGCATGCTTGAGTGCCTCCGTACAAATACCAAGGAGCCGTTTCATTGATACACGACCCGAAACATCAGAATCCAAAAGGTCCTGCTTTCTCGTTCAGGAAGCCGTTCATCATCACTGCTTTCGCTTTTGCGCTGCTAATAACGCAATTGGCAGACGCTCAAACGTTTCAGGTGTTGCACAACTTCACCGGAGGCATTGATGGCGGCAATCCTCCTTACACGCTGGCGCAGGACACCGCCGGACACCTCTTCGGAACATCGAACTCCGGCGGACGCAATGGCGCTGGCGTTGTCTTCCGTTTCCAACGCATGAACTCGGCTTGGGTTCTTACGCCGGTTTACGCCTTCAGCGGTCAGGATGGACAGCCCGGTTGGGGAGTCACGCTGTCTCCCGACGGCACCATCTACACGGTGGCGTCCTACGCGTCGGTTTTTGGCGGACCCTGCGGCACGGCGATCCATCTACGCCCGTCACTGATTGCTCCGCCTGCAGTTCCTGCCTATTGGAACGAAACAGCCCTTCGAACCTATGTAAAGAGCCAGGAAGGATGTCCCACCGGGAATCTACTGCTCGATTCCTCCGGCAATCTTTATGGCGTTACGCAGGACGGCGGACCTAATGGATGGGGTTCGGTTTTCGAACTGACGCGGAACGGTTCGGCTTGGACGGAAACCATTCTGTACGCTTTCCAGGGCCAAGCCGACGGCGGAGCACCTTACTCGGGCTTGATCATGGACAACGCCGGCAATCTCTACGGAACTGCTTCCGCGGCCGGCGCAAATCGACAGGGCGTGGTGTTCGAGCTGAAGCAATCCGGGGGAAGCTGGACCGAACAAGTCCTCTACACATTCCAGGGCGCTAATGACGGAGGCCAGCCCGTGGCCGGCTTGATCTTCGACAACGCTGGAAATCTTTATGGCGCGACAGCGTCGTGGGGATCGGGCGGCGGTGGCACCGTCTTCAAGCTTGCTCCATCTGGCGGCTCGTGGAGTTACAGTGTGCTCGCCAGCTTCACCGGAAGCGACGGGCCAGTGGCCTCAGTCACCATGGATTCCAGAGGAAACCTTTATGGCACGACCTTCATGGATGATTCCTACGGATATGGGTCTGTCTTCAAGCTTACCCCCTCGGGAGGCGGATGGACTTACACTGATCTCCACGACTTTACCGGCGGGACCGACGGCGGTTATCCGGGAGGAGGAGTAGTTCTCGATTCCGGCGGCAACCTGTACGGGACAGCAGTTACGGGGGGAACGGGTGGCTTCGGCGTGCTGTACGAGATTACTCCGTAGCCGAATCGTCTTCGCGTTTGCTGAGGCGCCTTTAATCGGGCGCCTCTTTCTTTTCAGAAATAGCCGGCGCCTTAACGGACAATTGCGGCATATCTCCACTTTTGCGCATCTCTTGGTAAAGTAGAGAAACGCGCCTTATTACATGACCGCCGTTACAGACAGTGCGCCCGTCACCCATCGATGTACACGCTGCGGAACCGACTTTCCCACTGATTCGCTCGGATGCCCTTCGTGCGGCCGAGTCGCCGGCACCCACTCCGCGAGAATCACCCTGGCCATCACTCTGCTCCTGATCTTTGTGGGTGTTGCCTTCACGCAATATTTCGTCAGCTTGCATCGGGCAACAGAGTATTCCTTAGCTAATCGCTGGTTTCTTCGTGGCGGCCAGGCAATGCAGGCCCACCTTCCTGATGTTGCGGCGAACGATTACCGTACAGCTCTCAGCTACGACCCGGAAAATCGAGAGTACCGGCTTCGTCTGGCCGAAGCCTTACTGGCGGCCAATCGCCTGAATGAAGCCCGCGCGCACTTATTAAGCCTTTGGGAAGAGGAACCCTCTGACGGAGAAGTCAATCTCGCTCTGGCGCGTCTCTACGCCACACGCGGCAACGTTAACAATGCCGCGCGTTACTATAGCAATGCCATCAACGGCGTTTGGCAGGACGACCCCCGCGAAGAGCGCGTGGCGGCGCGCTTTGAGCTATCAAATTATCTTATGCAGCAACACAAAACCACCCAGGCTCAATCAGAATTGATGGCTCTACTTGCCGACGCTCCCCGTCAAGTTACTGACCAACTCCGTCTCGGACAATTATTGCTGGAGGTCAACGAGCCAGAACATGTGGTTGAGGTGGACAACGCAATACTGGCGAAGGATCGCACGAACGCCGAAGCGTGGCTGCAGAAGGGGCAGGCCCTGCTCGCTCTTAATCGGTACCTGGATGCAGAGCACGCGTTCGCTAATGCCGTCGAGCAGAATCCGAATCTGGATAATGCCCGCCGTCAACTGGAGATCCTGCGAGAGGCGCTACGGCTCGATACTTCGCTCCGAGGTTTATCACGAACAGATCGCGCCAATCGAGCGGTCGAATCCTTCCATGCCGCATGGAACCGATTGAGCGACTGTGCAACCCAACAGGGGGTAAGTCTGACAAATCCAGCAAATACGATTGCCGCCAGTACAGCTTCGCGAACGAAACCTGTTCCTCCGGCAACTCCTCCTGTAAGTCCGCCTGACTCTCTCCAATTGCTTTACAGCAGCGGTTTAGAGAAACAGGCCGCGGTAAACGAGAAAGCCTTAAAAGAAGATCCAGACGCCCTCGACGGAGCCATGCAATACATATTTGAGGTTGAGCGCACGACCGCATCTATTTGTCCGACGATGCGTCTGACGGATCAAGCCCTACTGCTGCTGGCGCAGCACGAGGCGAAATGAGTCCGCAGGAGGCGATCGCAAAGCCGAAAGATGGTAGCGGGCTGAAGCCGGCGGTCTCCACCCCGACTCGACGCCAATACTGGAGCAGTCTTCGAACCATGCTTTCGCCGGAGCGTTTCAGCCTGCGCGAAGAGCAGTTTTTCCTTCTCCTGGCAGTGCTGATAGGCGTCGCATCCGGATTATCGGTGGTGTGCTTCCGAATCTGTATCGATTTTCTGCGTTTGAAGCTTCTGGGCAGCGGCCTGCAGCCTTCTGTACCGAGGGTCTTCCTGGCCCCAATGTTGACCGGCCTGGTCATAGCCTTCCTGGTGATTAAATTTTTCCCGCGTGCGCGCGGCAGTGGAGTCAATCAGACCAAGGCGGCCCTCTACATCTACGACGGTTACATTCCGATGCCGACGGTCATCGGAAAATTCATCACCAGCGCGCTGGCCATCGGCAGCGGCCAGTCTCTCGGACCAGAGGACCCCTCCTTGCAGATTGGCGCCGGTTTGGCATCTGCGCTTGGCCGACGTCTGAAACTGTCTCGTGAGAAGCTGCGTCTGATCGCTCCTGTCGGTGCTGCCGCCGGATTAGCTGCAGCATTTAATGCTCCGATTACGGCAGTCCTGTTCGTCATTGAGGAGGTCATTGGCCGGTGGACCGCCGGGATCCTGGGAGCTGTCGTTCTATCCGCCATCTCGAGCGCGGTTGTCGAGCGCTGGTTTATCGGGGACGAACCGCTCTTTCGCGTTCCGGCTTATCACCTCGAGCACGTTGGAGAATTGGGCGCCTATGCCAGCCTGGGCGTGATCGGTGGGTTCGCCTCGTTGATATTCGTGAAGTACATCGCCTATCTGCGTCCCAAACTTCGCGAGCTGCCATCCTGGACGCAATACTTTCAACCTGCTGCCGCCGGACTGATCATTGGCTTGATCGGAATCAAGTTCCCACAGGTGATGGGCGCTGGTTACAGCTACATGGACCAGGCGATGCATGAGCAGTACACCTGGCAGATTCTTATTCTGCTCGGCGCGCTGAAGATTGTCACCACGGGGCTGTCCTTCAGCAGTGGCACGCCCGGCGGTCTGTTTGCTCCGACGCTATTTATGGGAGCGATGATCGGGGGCGCCGTCGGCATGGCCGAACATCAGATCGTTCCCAACCTCGCAATCCCCGTCGGCTCATACGCGTTGATCGGCATGGGAACGCTGTTCGCCGGAATTTTGCGTGCGCCGATGACCTCCGTCTTCATGATCATGGAGGTCAGCGGCAACTACAGCATCATTGTGCCCGTGATTATTTCAAACGCAATCGCATACTTCATTTCGCGCACCTTCCAGCCGACGCCAATTTTCGACTTATTATCGCGACAGGATGGGCTCGACCTGCCATCACTGGAGGAGGAACGGGAGCTGCCTCTATTGCGCGTGGAAGACGCCATGCGCCCCCCGCTTGGCCAGATTCTTACCGGTAAGATGACCTTGAAAGAGGCCCAGGAACACGTTCAAGGTTCAGCGCAGGAATTCTTTGTCGTGGGAATGCGTGGCGACGATTGGTCAGGTATCAGCCGGACGAACTTGATGGAGATGTCGACGAATCCTGAGTCTCCGTTGTCGAAGCTCTTAACTGCAGAGGTTCCCTACCTACATCCGGACCATCCTCTGGACACGGCCCTCCGGCTGATTGGCGAATGGCCCCTTCTGCCCGTTGTGCATCGTGCCAACTCGCAACGCCTCCTGGGCGTGGTATCTCTCGGCGATGTCATGCGGGCATACCGGGGCGCCGGACTCAGCGAAACGCATGCTGAGAGCGCCGTCGTAGTTCCATGAAGCCAGACTGATGCAGGTTACCTGTGACGGCAGCTTTGGGCCGAACTGCCTCACAACTCGACTGGCCGCTCGCCGCGTCTAACTAACTTTCCGCGGTGCATTCATAATGCTGTCGTCGCGAATTGTCATTGCCCAAAACCTGTCAGAGATGGATTCTCTCGCACCGCTCTGGGATCACTTACTTTGTAAGCAGTCCCACAGCATGTTCCAGCGCTTCGCCTGGAATCGATTGGCCGCCCAAATCTTTTCTGGCCGCCTGGCGCCGTACGTCGTGTGCGTGGAAAGCAATGCTGGAGCCGCGATCATCCCGGCTGCAACTAACTTTACGGGAGATCGATTTGAACTGTTGGGCGAGATTCTTTTCGACTATCGCGATGTACTGCACTCAGGCGATCCCGAGGTCTTGCGTCTGGGCTGGCAGCACCTGGCGCAGCGGGAAAAACCGCTACGCGTTCTCAGCGTCGATCCCCTTGCGGCACAGGAGCGCTGGAATGATTTTCCGCTCGCACCTTTTGCGATGGCTCCCCAGGTGAAGGATCTTACGGAAGAGACATTTCGACTGGCCCACACTCGCCTGGGGCGGCAGATGCGACGCTTAGCGAAGCAAGGTGTAAGGTTACGGATCTCCAGCGGAAACGATTCGCACCTGGTACGTCATCTGTATGAATGCAAGCGGGCGCAATTCGCCGCCAATGAAACTAACAACCTGTTCCTGGACTGCCGCCGCGGCGACTTCATGGTTGCAGTCGCCGCACTGGAAGGCAGCTCGTGTCAGATCTACACTCTGGAGAAAGACGCTTCGCTAGTTGCCGGCCTGGTTACGTTTCGCGACGGAAACACTCGGCACTTTTACACCATTTACTTCAACCCGGCGTGGGCGCGCTATTCCCCGGGTCAGTCATTGCTCTTTGAAGTAACGGCTCGATCGCTGGCTGAGGGGCTGGGTTGCGACTATATGACCGGAGAGTATCCCTACAAGCTCCGCTTGGCGAATGCGTCACGGCAGCTGTTTTGCGTCGATCTCAGTGTTGGGCAATTGGCAAACATTGCGCATCGCATCCCTGCCACAAGAGCAGCGTAACCTTCTCACAAGGTTTTCAGAAACAGCTTGGCACGATCGAGTTCGGGAAAAAGTTTCTCTTCCGCCTGAAATTCCGGACCATGCACGCAGCGGCGGCTGCCACGCAGTTTCACCGGGTGCTTCAGATGGAGCATCTCGTGATACACGATGTATTCCACCGCGTAACGGGGCACGCGAGGGCGGTCGAAGATACGGCTGATAACAATTGCATTGTGGGCGGGATCGTAATGGCCAAGACTATTGCGGGCGTGCGAGCGACTCCAGGTCATAAGCGGCCGAGCCAGCAGCCCGTAAAAGAACTGCTGATTGAGTGACTCGAAAATCTCTTCCAGATCGAAGCATGAGCCTCGAGCCGATTCGATGCGCTTGCGGCCTCTGACTTGCCGAAGCAGGTGGGCCTTGGCCGTTATGTCGCGGCTAGCAACATACCGACGGTAACGTACCGAGTGGAGCGACTCGACGGGTTTGCGATACATCTTGGCCAGCAGGATGTGGGCAATTGCCTCAATAACGCTTTGTGGCGCGCTCTCCAGCAGATCCGAAATGCGGACACGGATCACACCGTCACGCAGGCGAATCGTACTGTTCACGTTGGCGAAGGCATAGAACTCCACGCAAAAATCCGGCATGGGAGCCCACGGACGAAGCTCACGATACGTCTTCTGAAACAAGTGCTGAACGCTTTCCCGCAAGATATTAACCTACCACGGAAACGTGGTGGCACTTTACGGCACGAGTCGTGGCTCTTGATAATCCGGGTACTAAGGTTTCGGTGCTATTGAAGCAGGCCAAGAAGGTCTGTTAGGGTTTCAGAGTAGTTCTTGCAGTCCACAATTAGGAAAGGCCGCCACAGGGGGAAATTGGCGGCCTTTCTGTTTTGCGGCTTAGTCGGGCCGCTCCGAGTACACCTTCGTCAATTTCTTCTGCTTGGCCAGCTCGTTCTGCGCTTGCAGCTCCTCCCTCGCATCATCGGCGATATCCTTGACCGCGTCGGTGGCGTTCGTAAGGACGAAGGAATATTGATTCAGTTCCTCAGGCGGCGATTGTTCCTTCAGACGCCGTAACTGGAGTTGCCATTCGCTATTTGCTTCAACCAGCAGCGTCAGGCCTTTGCGCATGTCGGCTTTATGAGAGCCATACATGTCGACGTTGTCTTCAATCTCGTCCAGCAGTGCGGTGAAATCCTCTAGTAGATCGTGGATCTGCATCGGACGGTCCTTTGCAGTCTTTCCATTCGCGCGCAGCTGATCGATCGCGGTCATACGCGCCCGTGTGAACTTCACCATCAGCTCCAGGCGCTTGTCGGGTAAGTCCGCCGACTCCCGCATCTCATCCACTTCTTTCTCATTCAATGGATCACGACGTTGCTGCGCCACGGAGCCCACGCAGCCGAATAACAGGGCCGCCAGGAAAATCGCTAACGGAGTCCGCCGGTAGTTCATGAGCTCCCCTTCGGTTCCGCTTGCGGCCCCCACATCCTCACCATCAGCTCGGAGCGGATCTTCTGCAGCTCTTCCACGGCTTGACGAACCGGCTGACGGTCCTCAAACGCAAGAGTCTCTCCGATATCGTGCATTCGATCCGCCAGCTTGCGGAGTTTGATCTCGGTGTCTTTCAGATGCTTGCCGGAAGAGGAAGCTGCTTCCGCTCCGATACGCGCATAGCTGACCACTTCCTGGATGTCAGCCTGTCCCTGGTCGGCGTTGCCGTCGTTAAACAGTCCGTTGGCAGCCTCCAGTTGCACATGAGCGTATTCCAGGCAGAGCTTGGCCTGTTCGCCGCCATGTGCAGCGTCTGCCCGAGACTTCAGGTCGGCAGCAGTTTGGGCCGCCTGGAGCGCAAGAGCACTGAACACCATCACGAATGCTGTCAATCGGATTGTGCCAGCCATCTTACTTCGTCACCTTTATTCGATATTTGTCTGCGTGTTGAGGGTCAATCGCAATAAGCCGGTGCCGCGCCTGCCATTCCTGATCCGGAAACTTGCCGTCGTCGACAGCCAGGAACCGTTGATAATATTCCACCGCGCGGGGTATGTCTTTCAAGTTGTCAAACGTGGTAGCCCGCAAAAAATATGTGGCCGGAATTTCGGGCAGGTACTTGGCCCGGACGTCCAGTGCTCGAAGCGTGAGAACGTAATCCTTGTTCGCCGCCGCGACGATCGCCAGGTTGCCATAGGCGTCGGCTAAGTCTGGCTTCAGCTTCAACGCCGCGAGCAGTTCCTGCTGTGACTCCGCGTTCTTTCTCTCGGCCATCAGGATGATCCCGAGAGCGTAATGCGCTTCTGCGTCCCGCGGCAGCTTCTGGGCCGCAATGCGAAACTGCTGCTCGGCCTCGGCGTTCTTGCCCGCTTTCTGATAGATCGTCCCCAGTTCCATGGCGACATGAGGATCGTCAGGGTTGGCTTGTCCCGCTGCTTTCAGCGCCTGAGCCGCTTCGTCGCTTTTTCCTTCGGCAGCTAAGACCTGCGCGAGTTGCACATGCGCTGCGCTATTCTGTGGGTTCGCGGCCAGCAATTTGTTCAGCGCAGCTTCGGCAGCCGTATACTTTTTCTGCGCGACAAGAGCGTTGACCAGACCCGACATTGCTGATGCAGAGGTCGGAGCTAGAGCAATCGCCGCCTGGTATTCATGTGCCGCCGCATCCGGGTTATTTTGCCGGGCGAGCAATTGCCCGGCAGAGATGTGCGGCTCGGGATCTTCCGGCGTGAGCTTAGCGGCCTCTCCGTAGGCGGCCAGCGCAGACTGGGGATCGAGCGACTCTTCTACTCGTCCCAGCGCCTGCCATGCCCGCGACAACTCTTGTTCGGGCTTGTCGCTGGGCTTCAACTGGGTCGCCGCCTTCAAATATTTGGCCGCGTCCGCATTGTCACCTTGCTTCGCCAAAAGAAGGCCAAGGTCTAGATTGGACTCGAACACGTCGGGTTTGGCTGTGACGGCTTTGCGGTACGCGTCGATAGCCTCGACCCGGCGCTGCGTTGCATTGTAGACGTAGCCCAGATCGAACCAGGCACGATAATCATCCGGCTTGGCGGCGACGACTTTCTGGAGCGCGGCCTCCGCAGTCGTGAAATCCTTGTGCTGCATCGCCGTCTCGGCCTGGTCGATAAGAACGGCGTTCGGATCTTCCGGCGCAGTCTCTTCGACGCGGTGATGCCGGATCGTCGGCTTGCTCTCCTGTGCCTGAATACAAGAAAGCGTCGCCGCGAGCACAAGCGCCGCGAAAAGCCGAGTCGGATTCGTATTAGCCACCATCGGAATTTGTCGGGACCGGCAATACGCGCGCCAGCCACTGGCCGGTGTAGGAGTTCGGAGCACCGACGATCACCTCCGGCGGGCCCTCTGCGACAACCTGCCCACCGCGAGAACCGCCCTCCGGCCCAAGGTCGATCACCCAGTCAGCCGTCTTGATTACGTCAAGATTATGCTCAATCACCACGATCGAACCACCTGCCTCGATTAGACGGCGGAAGGCTGCTAACAGCTTACTCACATCGTCAAAATGTAGACCGGTGGTGGGTTCGTCGAAGATGTAAAGCATGCGTGGCTGCCGCTTGTTCTGCTCACTGCGAGGCTTGCCGATATCACGCAGCCGGGGCTGTAGATGGGCGGCGAGTTTCATGCGCTGCGCCTCACCGCCTGACAAGGTAGTTGCCGACTGACCCAACCGAAGATATCCCAGCCCAACCTCTTCCAGCACCCTCATCTTCTCGACAATCTTCGGCACGCCCGAAAAGAAGTGCAGTGCCTCTTTGACGGTCATATCGAGAACGTCGTGAATATTCTTACCGTGGTAACGGATCTCGAGGACTTCCGGCTTGTAGCGTGTGCCTTTGCACTCCTCGCAAATCAGCTCGACATCGGCAAGGAATTGCATTTCGACGGTGACCGTTCCATCGCCCTGGCAGACCTCACAACGGCCGCCCGGAATATTGAACGAGAAATGTCCCGCCGCGTAGCCGCGCTTCTCGCTCTCAGGCAGCGCAGCGAACAACTCGCGGATGGCGTCGAACGCTTTGATATATGTGACCGGGTTGGAGCGTGGTGTCCGCCCAATGGGCGACTGGTCGACCAGCACCACCTCGTCGATCCACTCTGCGCCTTCAACGCGCTCGACCTCCGCTGCCGGACCGCCCGTAACCTGCTGTTTCTCCGCGGCAAGCGCGTTATACAGGACATTGTGGACAAGCGTCGACTTGCCCGATCCTGAAACTCCGGTGATGCACACCAGCATGCCTAAGGGAATTCCGACGCTGACTTTCTTCAGGTTGTGAGCCCTCGCGCCGATCAGCTTGATCTTGCGGCCGGTGCCGGTGCGGCGGGCGGTTGGTAGCTGGATACGCAATTCGCCACTGAGATAGCTGCCGGTAAGAGACGACGGATTGTGCAGGATTTCATCGTAAGTACCTTCAGCGATGAGCTTGCCACCGTTCTCCCCGGCGCCCGGGCCCAGATCGATGATGCGGTCGGCCGAGCGCATGATCTCGGCATCGTGTTCGACCACCAGGATCGCATTTCCTAAGTCGCGGAGATCGTGCAGGATCTTGATCAGGCGATCGGTATCGCGGCTATGCAGCCCGATGGACGGCTCATCGAGCACGTAAAGTGTGCCGACCAATCTCGATCCCAGCGACGTTGCCAACTGGATTCTCTGCGCTTCTCCGCCAGACAAAGTTGAGGCCAGACGGTCGAGCGTCAGGTATTCCAGACCAACGTCGTTCAGATACCGCAGCCGGTCATTGATCTCTTCCAGCAGCCTGCCGGCAATATCCCCTTCTTGGCGTGAAAGTTCAATCTGCGAAAAGAAGCGTGTCGCCTCTTCCACGGTCATTGCCGAAACCTGGCAGATATCTTTGCCGCTGATTTTAACCTGCCGAGCCTCACGGCGCAGTCGCAGCCCGCCGCAGTCGGAGCAGGTCGAATAGCCACGGTAGCGGCTCAAAAAAACGCGAACATGCAGCTTGTACTTCTTGCGCTCCAGGTGCTCAAAGAATCCACGGACACCCCAAAATTTGCCTTCGCCGTTGACGATAAAGCTCTGCTGGTCGGCGTCGAGGTCCTGCCAGGCAACATCGAGAGGAACGCCGGCCGCGCGGGCGTATCGCCTCATCTCAGTCGCAAGCGGTTTGTACTTCGGCTTAGTCCACGGCTCGATCGCGCCTTCGGCCAGCGTCAGCGTCTTATTGGGAATGACCAGGTTGAGATCGAAATCGATGGTGTTTCCGAATCCCTGGCAGCGCGGACACGCGCCGAACGGGTTGTTAAAGGAGAACAGCCGTGGCTCCGGTTCTTCGTAGCGGATGTTGCACTGCTTGCATTCGAAGCGCTGGGAGAATCGAAATTGTCGTGGAACTTCGCCCTCGCGAGGCGTCGTCTCGAACAGGACTTCACCGGCCTCCCGATATCCCTGCTCGACTGCGTCCACGATGCGCAGCCGGGCGTCAGCTGAAACCGAAATGCGGTCGATCAGCACCGATACCGGCTCAGCGAAATTGAGTTCCAGCAGCGACTCCGGGGTCGAAAACTCGACGATCCGGCCGTTCTGATAGAGCCGGTTGTAACCGCGTTTGCGCAGCTCAAACAGCCGTTCCTTCAGCTGAGCGTCGTCCGCCGGCGTTTTCGGCTTCTTCTTTTTCGCGACACGCTTCGCCCTTTGGGTTTTTCGGCTTCCGAAGGTTTCGGCGGGGGCTGCAACGGAAAGAAAACCTGAACCCGGGTTCCCTCGCCCAGCGCCAGGATGCGATCCGCAACCTCGTCCACCGTGTCCTTCTTCACCTCCTGCCCGCAGTTCAGGCAGTATGTGCGGCCCACGCGCGCGTACATCAGGCGCAGATAGTCGTAAATCTCGGTGGCCGTCGCGACCGTCGAGCGGGGATTGCGAGTGGTGTTTTTCTGGTTGATGGCGACGGCTGGGGCGATACCGTCAATGACATCGACGTCGGGCTTCTCAATGCGCTCCAGGAACTGCCGCGCATAGGCCGACAGCGACTCGACGTAACGACGCTGGCCTTCGGCGTAAACGGTATCGAACGCGAGCGACGACTTGCCCGATCCGGAAACCCCAGTCACCACCGTCAATTGGTTGTGAGGGATCTCAAAGTCGATGTTCTTCAGATTGTGTACGCGTGCTCCGCGTACGATGATGCTCTCGTTCGACATGGCCCTGGACTGCGGCGGCGCGGGAAAAGATCTGGAGAAACCCCGCACAGAGTGCTCTCCGGCAGGCCGCCGAAACTTCTTATTATATCGGTTCAGTAGTGATGACGGAGTTCTGACGCGTAGCCCTTCGTCCACCACGGCGACACGGAAGAAATCAGGGTTCAAGGAAGTGTCGGTATTCTCCGTGCGTTTGCGGCAAGACGCCGCGCTTCCGGAAGATCTCTAGGCCTTCAGCCGCTGTGCGTACTTCTCGCGGATCTTTTGGACTTTCGGGGCCACCACAAACATGCAGTACGGCTGCATGGAATTGTTGGCGAAGTAGTCCTGGTGGTAGTCCTCGGCCACGTAAAAGGTCGACGCGGGTTCGACTGCAGTGACAATAGGATCACGGAAAACCTTGTCACGGGTTAGTTCCGCAATCACTTCGTTGGCTGTGATCTTCTGCTGTTCGTTCAGGTAGAAAATGACCGAACGGTACTGCTCGCCCACATCATTTCCCTGACGATTCAGCGTCGTGGGATCGTGCAGCGTGAAAAATACATGCAGCAGGTCGCTGTAGCTGATGATCGCAGGATCAAAGGTGATCTCGGCCACCTCTACGTGCCCGGTCTTCCCGGAGCAAACCTGCTGATAGGTGGGATTGGCGACCTGTCCGCCCATGTAGCCCGAGCGGACGGACTCGACTCCCTGCAGCTGTTTGATGGCGGCTTCCACACACCAGAAGCATCCGCCGCCCAGAATTGCAGTCTCAGTTGTTGGCATGTTCTTTAGATGTTCCAGAGCGGTATTTGGCACTTAGCAATTGGCATTTGCCCGAGTGTCTTGCCGCCTTTCACAGGCCCACTTCAATTCTCGCCCGCGGATCCAGGTAATCCCGCAGCCCATCGCCGATGAAGTTGAAGGACAGCACGGCCAGCATGACCGCCGCGGCCGGAAAGAGGACTAGATGTGGCGAATCAAAGAGATGCGAGCGGGCGTCGTTCAACATGGCTCCCCAGCTTGCTGTAGGAGGCGGCACGCCCAGCCCGAGAAAGCTCATCGTGGCTTCCGCCAGGATCGCGCCCGCCATGCCGATGGCAGCCTGCACGATGACCGGCTGAATGATATTGGGCAGGATGTGACGAACAATGATGCGGATGTCACTGGCGCCAAGGGCGCGCGCCGCTTCGACGAACTCGCGTTCGCGCACGGCCAGCACTTGCGCGCGAACCAGTCGCGCATAGCCCACCCAGCCTCCGAGGGACAGGGCGAAAATCAGGTTGAAGATCCCGGGACCGAGAAAAGCCACAAACGCAATCGCCAGCAAAATGCCTGGGAACGACATGAAGGCATTCATCACGACCACGTTCAGCAAACGGTCGATAACGCCGCCGTAATAGCCCGCAATCGATCCAAAGATCAGTCCCAGCGTCAGCGAGGCGGCGACCACACAACTGCCCACCAGCATGGAAATCCTGGCCCCATAGATGACGCGAGAGAGGATGTCGCGGCCGAATTCGTCGGTGCCCAACCAATGGGCAGCCGACGGCCCCATCAAGGCGGTCGGCAAGTCGATGTGTGCGGGGTCTTGCGGCGCGATCCATGGCGCAAAGAGGGCGCACGCGACGAATACCGCAACCAGCACCACGCCCGAAGTTGCCAACAGGTTATAACCGGCGGCTCGGCGCAGCGACGCCACTTGGGCCATGGTAGCCATCGCTGGACATCTTAAATGACGAAGCGACGCCCGCTACGGCAGCGTCGCTTCGAACCGAGCCAAACTTGGTTACTTCACGGTGACATTCCGTATGAGGTAGCTCGCCACCGTCTGCGCGTTTTCTACGCGCTTGTCGATCACCTGCTGTTCCTTGCTTTTGTCCCCGTACTGCTTCATGCGCAGGTCCAGAACCTTCATCCCAAGACCATCCAGGGCCGCCATATTCTTATAAGTGATGGAGATACCCACATCCCAGTCGTCCGGATTGGCCTTCGTCTGATTCAGGAACACTTGATAGCCCTCAATCAGCCCGTTGGCCTTCTCCGCATTCCAAACTGGTTGTAAGTTGTTTTTCACGTCATCCCACCAGGCGTTTCCATGCCCTGGAAGGATGCGGACCAGGATAACGCGTTCCACCGTTCCCTCGTTGTATTGGTCCTGAGCCGCCGAAACAGAAACGAGCAACAGACACAGGCAAATTACCCCCGCAGCAACCTGCAGAGCTTTCTTCATTCGTTACGCCTCCTTCGATGGTGCCGACAAAGTCTGCACTAAAAAGGGGGTTGTCGTAAAGAAAAAACGATTTCACGACATTTCGGAATGGAACATCACTGGCGAGAATGCTGGACACGAGGGTCTAGAATGGTCTTTCTTACATGAACTTAAGAGGGTTCCGAACGGCGGCCCATGCTTCCCTTCAAGCTCGTTTACAGCGATAAGTACTTTCTCCCGATCGGCGAACATGTTTTTCGAGCCGACAAGTTTCGCCTGATTCGCGAACGTCTGCTCCAGCAGCACGCAGCTGACGAGAGCGATTTCATCATTCCTCAGCCGGCTAGCGAATCCGATGTCACTCTGGTGCATTCGCCTCATTACGTGAACAAGCTGATGGAGGGCGGCCTGAGTGCCCGCGAAGAGCTGCAGATGGAAATTCCCTACTCGCCGCAGGTAGTGGACGCGTTCATGCTGCACACCGGAGGCTCCATCCTTGCTGCTGAGCGTGCCCTGGAAGACGGCGTCTGCATGAACATCGGCGGAGGATTTCATCATGCCTTCCCCGACCATGGCGAGGGCTTTTGCATGATCAACGACTTTGCCGTCGCTATTCGCGTGATGCAGAAGAGGGGCAAAATCCGCCGGGCTATGACCGTCGACTGCGATGTCCATCAGGGTAATGGCACCGCGTTCATCTTTGGCAACTCCGCACACAAGTCGAATGTGCTGCCATCCTCGTCGGCGCCCACCCTGGGTAGCACCTCAGGAACTGGCGAAAGTCTCGCAAAAGGTGCGGATGTCTTCACCATCTCGCTACATCAGGAGCACAACTACCCTTACGTCAAGCCGGCATCCTCCATCGACGTCAACCTGCCGGACGGCTGTGGCGATGCCGAGTACCTTGCCTGGCTGGACAACGCCTTGAGCTCCGGGCTGCGGCAGTTCGATCCTGAACTGATTTGCTATGTAGCCGGAGCCGACCCTTTCAGTGAAGATCAGCTCGGCGGATTGAACCTGACCATCGAAGGGCTGAAGCAACGGGATGAACTCGTCTTCCGCGCCGCGCGTGCCCGCAACATTCCGGTCATGACCACGTACGCCGGTGGATACGCAAATCGGGTGGAAGACACCATCACCATCCACTGCAACACGGTGCTGGCTGCTGCGGAGGTCTACCGCACCACCAGTGGCGGGAATGCCGTGCTACAGCCGTCCAACACCGCTGGCGACAAGTCCGCATGATATTCTGAAAGCGAACGCGGAGCTCTACGCGCCCGCCATCCAGCCAGTTTGGACTCCTGAAAATGTTTGAGAACTTAACAGATAAGCTTCAGCGCGCGTTTAAGAACCTGCGCGGACAGGGCACGCTGACCGAGGAGAACATCGGTGAGGCGCTCAAAGAAATCCGCATGGCGTTGCTCGAGGCCGACGTCAACTTCAACGTCGTCAAAGAGCTGATCGAGCACATCCGCGAAAAAGCTGTCGGTCAGGAAGTGCTGACCGCGCTCTCGCCTGCCGAGCAGGTGGTGAAGATCGTTCGCGACGAATTGGTTAACCTTCTCGGCAAAGACACTGCCAAGTTGAAGTTCGCCTCCCAGCCACCGACGGTCGTTCTGATGGCCGGTCTACAGGGCTCCGGTAAGACGACCACGTCAGGCAAGCTGGCAAACTGGCTGAAGCAGGGCGGCCATCGTCCAATGCTGGTTTCGGTCGACGTCTATCGTCCGGCCGCGCGCGAGCAGTTGAAGGTTGTTGCCAATGCCATCAAGGCCAGCCTGTATGAGGGCAAGGTCGACGAGGCCAATACCGCGACCGTCGAGCGCCTGGTGAAGGAAGCTCGCCGGGAAGCGATCAACAACGCCTGCGACGTCCTCATCGTCGACACCGCTGGCCGTCTGCACATCGACGAGCAGTTGATGGACGAGATGCAGTCGCTGAAGAAGATCCTGAACCCTCAGGAAATTCTCTTCGTCGCCGACTCCATGACCGGCCAAGACGCAGTGCGGTCCGCCGACGAATTTCACAAGAAGCTGAGCCTCACCGGCGTCGTGCTCACCAAAATGGACGGTGACGCCCGTGGCGGTGCTGCGCTCTCGATTCGCAATGTCACCGGGCAGCCGATTAAGTTCATCGGTGTGGGTGAAAAGTACGATGCGCTTGAGCCCTTCCACCCTGACCGCATCGTAGGCCGCATTCTCGGTATGGGCGACATTCTTTCCCTGATCGAGAAAGCCGAAGCCAAGCTGGACAAAGGCAAATCGGAGGAATTTGCGCGCAAAGCGCTCAGCAGCGATGGGTTTTCGCTGGAAGACTTCCGCGGTCAACTGCGGCAGGTGAAGAAGCTGGGATCCTTGCAGAGCATCATGGGCATGATGCCAAAGATCGGTCCCTTCGCCAACATGCAGCAAGCCGCCGACAAGGTTGACGACAAGCAGATCAATCGGGTAGAAGCCATCATCAACTCGATGACGCCCTACGAGCGCGAACATCACGAAGTCATCAATGGCAGCCGTCGCAAGCGTATCGCCCGGGGCTCCGGAACATCGGTTCAGGAAGTAAATCAGCTGCTGCGGCAATACGCGCAGATGCGCAAGATGTTCAAGAGCATGAGCAAGCCCAGCTTCGCCAAACGGCTTGCGGGCATGAAGATGCCCGGAATGTAATCAGCGGGCTAGCGGCTCTAGTCCCGCCGTAATTTGCCTCTCCAGAGGCTCTTTGTATCTGCCTTAAGCTTTACTCTTCGCGGCTCCCTCTACATCTACTTGCCCGGAAATTGCTTCTAAAGAGAGTGCTACCTTAGCGTGACAACTCAATCATGCGCGTCTTCGTTTCTCTCGTGCTCGCAGGCTCGTTCTGGACGTGGCTCCAGCGTCTCGGCGGTCCTGGATTGATCGTACTGGGAGTTCTGGACAACTCTGCGATCCCTCTACCGGGCAGCATGGACCTGCTGGTCATTCTTCTCTCGGCCCACCACCGTGAATGGTGGCCTTATTACGCCTTAATGGCGACCGTAGGTGCCGTTCTCGGGGGCTATCTTACCTATCGGCTGGCGGAAAAAGGTGGAGAAGAGACTCTTGAGAAAAAAGTGGGGAAGCGACGGGCCGAGAAGGTTTACAGCCGCTTCAAGAAACACGGCTTTGCCACGGTAGCTGTGGGCGCGATGCTGCCGCCGCCATTTCCTATCGTTCCCTTTCTTCTGGCGGCGGGAGCGCTGCAATATCCCCGAAAGAACTTTCTTTTCGCGTTAGGAGTTGGCAGGGCGGCCCGATTCACCGCCGTAGCATACTTGGCGCATCGCTATGGCAAAGGGATCGTCGGCTGGGTCTCGCGTTATTATCAACCTGTGCTCTACACCCTGATTACACTTGCGGTGCTCGGCGGGATTGCTGCGCTCGTGTACTTCAAGTGGTATCGGCCGAGGCATAAAGTCCCTAAGCAGTCCGCCGCAGTGACACGAATGCCCAAACAGAGCGCAACCACCAAGGCTTCTAAGAAGAGAAAACGGGCTTAGGCTGGAAGGGTGTCGAGATGGTGTAGGGTTGGTGGCCCCTGCGGATGCGAACTTGAGGCGTCTAGCAGGCGTGAGCGCTTCCGGGGTTCCCGTCGCGCATGTTGTTCGCGCGATGGCACAGAGAAGCCGGAGCCTGCTGCCGAAATCCCGATGCGCGGCGAGGGACCTCTTGGTGAACAGGGTCTTAGGTGGCTTGGTGGCCCCTGCCGGATTCGAACCAGCGACCAATCGATTATGAGTCGACTGCTCTAACCGCTGAGCTAAGGGGCCTTACTACGCTTATAGCACAGGGGATCAGTCGCCAGCAGGGCTTTGGTACTCGAGGAAGGACTTGGACGAGAGTTTAGGGGGATGAAATGCGGGCTAATGACTGGTGCGACGCACACCAAACGTTGTCGGCCACCAGGTGATCTGTATTGAACTCGTGAAATCGTTCTGCCGGGTGGGAGCCAGAACCGGTACCCACCAGGTTTCATATTGCACGAAGGGCTTGATCTCCAAATCTTTGCGCGGCCATAAATCGCCGGCAATACTCCAATCCCATTGCGTACTGCCGCCGGGAATGAAGTCATTCGAAATTTTGGCATTGCGCACCGCTACCTGCAGGCTGTTCTTCGGGCTGAAGTGATACGTACTCCACGCCTGATAGCCTTTACCTTCGCGTCCGATCCAACTGCCCATCAGGTAGCGATCATTCAGGTAGAGATCGTGGTACACCACTTCCCAGTAGAGAAACAGGCCGCCGTTGCTATTAGGGGTTGGAGGATCGGTGTACACCGCCTCGGCGCGGAAGTCGAGCTTGGGCAGTCCCGGGAAGTGCGTGAGATAGATGCCAGGATTCACGGCAGACCTGCGCGGGGCGCTCACCGGCGAGACATCGTCGTGTACGAGTGAATCGCTATAGAGTGTGAGCCAGCGGCGCAGGTACGGTAACCTGTACGAGAAATCGAAACTTGCATGGCGGGCGCCGGGATCATTGCGCGAGAACTTCACTGCTGGCGGCACGTCATTGAAGCTGGTGAAGGCGTTCCAGAATGATCCGAACGTCAAAGGCACGTGTCCTTGCCCACCGAAGACGTCATCGCGGGTGAAACCAAACTCCAGGTTTTCCGTCGGCTTGAAGCTGACTTTCTGTCCGAACATGTAAGGTCCGGCGGGAAACTGGTGGCCGTCGAGCGCGCCGAAAAAGTTTGCCGTCTCAAATGGTCCGAGAAAACGGGACAGAAAAGGAATATTCGTCGGCTCCATGCGATTGAGCTGCAAGCCCCAGAAAGGAGTTGCGTTGTCGCTCATCAGCAGGGCGCCACCTTCATCGGGTCCCCACCACATGCTCTGCTGGCCGACCGACCAGTCGAGGCCGGCGTACTTCATGGTGGCATACGCATTCTGCAGCCGGAATTGATTCGCGACGACCGGCGTTGGAGGCTGCAGAGGATTCTGATCGACCGTCGCGATCACCTGCCGCACGGACAGCGGGTAGCCGGGAATCGTCGGCGAATACTGGTACTCGCCATCCACATAGAAAGCGAAACGGCCATCGTTGGCACTGGCGCTGAAGCCGGTGATGTTGTTCCACCCTTTCCAGTACGGCCGTCCGTAGTCGTTGATCAGTGTCTGGCCAAAGTGATAACTGTCGTTCACCGGCGTTCCGCTGATATTCATGACCTGGGTGTAAACCGAATCCACTTGGATCGCTTCCGTGGGATGACCGTCCCAGGTCGCGATCTCGGGCGCAAACTCCTGATCGAGCGTCTTCTTCAGCTGCCAGATTTCCGACGGAACGTCGGTGTGATACTCGACTTTCGCGTTCATGTCGATCAGCATCTTGGCACAAGACATCCGCGACCACGGCCGTAGACCCAGAAATGCCGTATCGATGTAGCCGGCACCAATGAGACGCTCCATGGCCGGGTAGATCCAGCTGTCGAGCGGGACGTTGACGCTGGCGGAGTTGGTCGGACGCGGCGCCGACGTCTCTTCAGCCACGATCTTCAAATCGTCATCAATCTCGGGATTGTGCCGGTTCTTGTAGATTTGCCGTCCGATCTGGTAGCCCATCAAGCCGCCGATAAACACGTCCGAAAGAAAATGCTGGTCGGCGGCAGCACGCGCCAGGCTGACCCCGAGCGCCAAACCGTACGCGCCGAACTCAGCAGCGGGATGCGGGTATTCCTGCGCAACCACAGACGCGAAGGCCCAAGTCACCGCCGCATGGTCCGAGGGAAACGATGTGCCTCCGTGGAAGAAGATGTTCTGGAAGTCCGACGGGAAGGGACGCTCGCGTCCGGTAATTCCTTTCATTGCGTAATCGACGCCGAAAGCATTGATCATTGCCTCGGTGGCCAACACACCGGTTTCGCGGGCGCGCTCGTTGTGGGTTATGCGTCCCCAGAAGTAAGCGGCTCCCGTCAGACCCATGGCCGCGCCAACCCCGGCATCTGAGGCAAGATTCAATGGATGCTGATGGTCCAACCTCATGGCATAAGAGCTTTGCGGATCGGTTACGAACAGTCCGGTCGCGATGCCACTCATCGGAACCAGCCACTTGGCGTCAGCGGGCTTCAAGTGGAATGGACTTGTCCAGATGTTCTTCTGGTCATCAGCAAGGTGGAGGAAAAATCTACTCTCATTGGGGTGCAGAAATTTGTCTGCCGGCTGCGGTGCAGCGGGCTGCATCTGTGGCTGACGAGTCGCAGGAACCGGAGTCTGCTGCGTCGCAGGAGGTGGCACCTGCTGCGCACTCGCAAAGGTGGTCACACCCCAGCTGAGAGCAGCAAGGGCGACGAAGAACCTACACCGATTCTTCAATAGCGCCCTCGGTCTTGAGTTATGTTGGAACTTCTGTGTTCCCAGGTCATGCGGAAATTTTGTAGTGACGAAAGATCCGGGTCAGAGCGGAGGCAACATCGGTCACATCCTGATCCGACATCGCAGGCGAGAGCGGAAGCGAGATTGTTCTCTCCCCGACAAATGTGGCGTTCGGGAAATCCGAATCGCTGAATCCGAAGCGTTGGCGATAGTAAGGATGTTGGTGCACCGGAACATAGTGGATGCCGACACCAATTCCTTCCGCGTCGATCGCTGCGATGATCTTGTCGCGGCCGGCGGAAATCTCTTCCAGCTTAAGCAGCGGCGTATACAGATGATACGCGTGCCGGGAACCAGCTGCCGGAGCCGCCGGCAATTGAAGTGGCAGGCCATTCAAACGATCGTCGTACATCTGCCAGACCTGCTCGCGACGCTTCCAGTGCTTCTCCACCGCCTCCAGTTGCGGCAGCGCCAGGGCCGCCGCCAGGTCGGTCATGTTGTACTTGAATCCCGCGCCAACGACTTCATAGCCAGTCGGACCGCCGACAAACCGGCTCCAGGCATCCGCCGTCATGCCGTGCAGCGACAGCACTTTCACCTTCTGGTGGATGGTCTCATCCCGAGTCGTAACCATGCCTCCATCACAAGTGGCGATGTTCTTGGTGGGATAAAAGCTGAAACAGCCCGTATCTCCCATCAACCCGGCAGGGCGGCCTTTGTAAGTCGACTCGATGGCGTGCGCGCAGTCCTCAATGACATGAAGCCCATGCCGCTGCGCGGTCTCCAGGATCGGGTCCATCTCGCAGCAGCGTCCGCACATGTGTACGACGATGACCGCTTTGGTGCGCGGCGTAATCCGCGCTTCGATCTGCGTTGGATCGATATTCAGCGTGTTGCGATCGCAGTCCACCAGAACAGGCTGCGCACCGGTATGGACGATGGAGTGAATCGTCGAGCAGAAAGTCATCGCCGGACCGATGACTTCATCGCCAGCTCCAATCCCAAGCGCCAGAAGCGAAAGATGGATTGCCGCAGTCCCGCTGCTCACGGCCGCCGCATACGGCGCCTGCTTGTAGCCAGCGAACGCATTCTCAAACCGTTCGACCCTGGCACCTAAGCCAATCCAGTTGCTCCGCAGACATTCGAGAACCGAGGCGATCTCCGCCTCGCCAATGACCGGCGCGCCAAACACCAGGCGACGTTCAGGCGGACGTATGGGGACGCCACCGGCAATAGCGGGAACTTCATCTTCTTGCAAAGGAGTTGGATGTCCGCCAGACAGCGGAGCGCGTTTCATAGAATTCAATGGCCGTTTTCAGGAGTGTTGTGCGTGCTGATTGTAATTTATTTTTGCCTGCGCTGGCGCTGAGGCTTCAGACCAGCACACTCAGCTATACTGCCGGAGAAGACGATTTTCCCTCAGACATCGTGCAGAAGAGCTGCGCGCGCGAGTGCCGAGGTTGTAGCCGACCAGTTTCTGGATGCCTTTTACGGTTTCCCATGCCGCCGCGGTTCTGCCCTTTCGCAAACTGAATCTGGTTTGGTCTGCGTTCATTATCGGCAGTATGGCGCCCGATTTTCCTTACATCATCGGAAACCCCGACTACAGAGGCATTGGACATCGCTTCCCCGGACTGCTCGAGTTCACTCTGCCCGCGGCATTGATCGCCCTCTGGATGTTTCACAACATCATCAAGCGGCCAGTGACGGGCCTGCTTCCCACGGGTATGCAGGAGCGCCTGCGGAGCCAGATGGGAGCTTTTCCCTTTGCAGGCTTCCGGCGTTTCTGGGCGATACTTGAATCGATTCTTCTGGGCATCGCAACCCATCTGGTCTGGGATTCTTTCACTCACGACAATACTTGGGTCTTGCACCACGTCCGATGGCTTCGCGGCTGGATCTATGTGCCGTTCGTCGGCTACATGCCGATTCACTCGGCGCTGCAATACGTCAGTTCGATCCTGGGCCTGCTCGCGCTCGCCGTATGGGTATGGCTGTGGTACCTGAAAACTCCAGTGCCAGAGAACACGGCAAGTTCGCATCCCAGGTCTCACTTCCCGCTGGCCGTAGCCATGCTTATCCTGGCTGGGGTTGTGGGACTCGTCCGCGCTCTGCTGGTCATCGGCATGCCTGCGTTCCGATCCAACGCTCATAGCTTTCTCCTGGTCTTCGGAGTGACATCTTTAGCGCTCGCGTTCTGGCAGCTTCTGCTTTACTGTGTGCTCGTTTCGACTCACCAAGTATGGATTATTACCTGATCCCGAACGTCCCGCAATATGCCGCTGGTCAGTGTCATCATCAACGTTCGTAACGGCGCAGCGACGCTGCGCGAGGCGATCGATAGTGTTCTGGAGCAGACGCTTCAGGATTGGGAGCTGATCGTGTGGGATGACCGCTCTACCGATTCCAGCGCCCCTGTCGTTGCCCAGTACAGCGATACCAGGATCCGCTACTTCCTCTCGCCGAACGATGTGCCACTTGGAACGGCCAGAAACGATGCCTTGCGGCAGGCGTCCGGAGCGTGGATAGCCTTTCTCGATCAGGACGACGTCTGGCTGCCACACAAACTGGAAAAGCAGATAGCTCTCGCCAGCGATGGAGTAGGCCTGATTTATGGCCGCACGATCAGGTTTTACCCCAACGGCTCTGAGCGCGACTACGACTTTGCCCACGAGTACGCATTACTGCCGGAAGGCGACATTTTCACCCAGCTGTTCACGAAGTCATGTTTTATCGCGATGAGTTCCGCGGTCTTCCGCCGTTCCGCGATCGAAGCCGTCGGCGGCATACCCGACGTGATCCAGATTGTTCCGGACTACTACCTCTACACCGCCGTCGCCAACCAATATGAAGCCCGGGCTGTGCAGGAAGTCGTCTGCCGCTATCGAATGCACCCCGATAGTATGTCCCACACGGTTGCCTTGGCCATGCAGCGAGAAGCCCTGCGCATGATCGAATCCTGGGAGGAAGAGTTGAACCCTGCCACGTTGGCTCTTTGCCGAAGGCGCCACCACACTGCCATTGCACTGGAAGAAATGCGAAGCAGCGGGACGCGCACGATCGGACTGATGCGGCTGTTCACCAAAGGATCCGTCGGGTCGCAATTCGCCAGGCCTTTCCTGTTCGTCTTCCACGTGGTGCGTCGAAATCTTCGACCGCCCTACTGGAAGAAGCTCCGAACTCGACCTTCCGTGTAGGATCAGGTTGTTACCGTCGCGACTCATGCCCCTAGTCAGCGTAATCATCAACGTTCGTAACGGCGCTCGATACCTGCGCGAAGCCATCGACAGCGTGCTGGCGCAAACATTCGCGGACTGGGAACTCGTCTTCTGGGATGACTGTTCAACCGATGGCAGCGCCGAAATCATTGCCGAGCACCGCGATCCGAGAATCCGCTACTACTTATCTCCGGAAGATACGCCCTTGGGTGAAGCTCGCAACCAAGCCATCGCTCACGCTACCGGCGAGTGGCTGGCGTTCCTTGATCAGGATGACATCTGGCTGCCAAGCAAAATGGAAAAGCAGCTAGCGCTCATCGCACCTGATGTGGCCATCATCTACGGTCGAACGGTGCTGTTCGATTCACGGCACGGAAATCTGCGGGATTATGACCATTCCCACGAATTCAGCCCCCTGCCGGAAGGGGACATCTTCTCGCAGCTTTTCAGCCATGCCTGCTTTATCGCCATGAGTTCGGTCATGCTGCGGGCCGCAGCGGTAGCGGAAGTTGGCAAGGTACCCCCAACCATCCAGGTCGTGCCTGACTACTACCTCTACGTGGCGCTGGCTCGAAACTACAAGGCGCGCGCCGTTCAGGAGGTCGTCTGCCGCTATCGCGTTCACTCCGGCAGCATGTCGGCGTCCCATGAGTACAGGCGCCGGTTACATGAGGAACCGCCGCTGATTATCCGTCAGTGGACTTCGCAGCTGGATCCGAAAATCGTCCGTTCTCGGCTGAAGAGGTATTCCACTGCGCTGGCATTGGAGGAAATCAGGAACGGCCGTGTAGCCGGCTTTAGAAGATTGTTTTTGGAGGGCTCGCCGGGCTGGCTGATTTCGCGACCCTTCGCCGTCGCGTGGCGTTCGATCCGGCGCAAGTTCCGTCGCCCTTATTGGCTGGCTACCGAGTTCGCATCCGACCCCGACTGCGAAAACGAGGGGACTGGCGGCTTCTCGCGGCGATGATGCTGTTGAGCCACCGGGCTGCTGGTCTCAACCAGGAGCGCAATGTGTTCGGCTTGCTCCTTCGTCGGACGGCCCGGCCCCTTTATCACTCGCTTGTCGGAACTCACGTAGTACCCTAGTACCTTCAAGTAGTACCGGGCTCGAATTCCTACTCGGACGACGAACTTGATCAGCTGGCCTTTCCCAAAGTAATCGTAGGCGTCGCTGAAGTCGATGAATCCCTGGCACTGTTCACGAAGTGTTTTCAGAACGTCCTGATTGACCGTCTGACTGCCAAAGTGAATTACCTCGGCGCAAGGCGTGTAGAACAGCTTGTAGCCTTTCTTCCCCAGCATGTATTCATACGCCAGGTCGACCATTGCCCAGCGAAAACGCTCGTCCAGCAGTCCAGCGCCCTCCCAGGTGGACCGTCGCATGACAAATGCGGTCGTGCCGATAGCTTCCACTTCCTGCGCCCGCGAGAAGTCGAAGTCGCTGGCATAGTAGCGAGCCATAATCCGGCTCTTCGGAAATAGCTTGTGCCAGTTGAGCGTCTGTAGAAAAAAAACACCCAGCCCGGCGAAGCGGCGGATGTCATGTTGTAAGCTACCGTCGGCGTTCAGCAACCTCGGACCGCAGGCTGCAGCCTCGGGGGTGCGATCCATAAACTGAACGAGAGACCCGAAGGCATTCCCGATCAGCATGGTGTCGCTGTCCAGAAGGCAGGCGTATCTTCCGCGAGCAATGCGAAGCCCCTGGTTAACGCTGCGGCCATAGGACTCGTTGCACTGGTTGCGGATCAAAACCACGTTTGGAAACTCCTCGGCGATCATGGCCGCGCTTCCGTCGGGAGAGTTACCGTCAACACAAATGATCTCGAAGGAGATGCCCTCGGTCAGACGGTAAATGGAATCAATGCAGTTCCGCACCAGGCCGCGAGTATTGTAGTTCGGGATTATGACCGTAAGATCGAGAATAGGCTTCGCCATTCCTAAGTCCTAGTTCCTTACAGATGATGGTACTACCCTCGCCGGAACGCCGAAAACTGTGCGATGTGGTTCAACCGAACTCAGCACGACTGAATTGGCACCCACCACAACCCCATTCCCGATACGGTATGGCCCCAGAACTTTGCAGCCCGCGCCCAGAACAACGTTGTCACCGATCTCACATCGCAGCTCACGATTGAAACCCATATCGGGGTGCAGAGCCCCCAGTCCCACGCCTTGAAAAATCATGGCGTTCTCACCAATCCGCCATGCGCCAATAACGCAGCCGACCGGATGAGCGAAAAATACGCCCGGCCCAATCTCGCATTTGGGCGTGATTTCCAGCCCAAACAGAACAACGTTCAAGTAGGTTAACAGCTTTGGCAAAACTGGTACACCGGCAAGCATGGCTGCCCGACTGCTACGACAAATGACGTTGGGAAGGTACCGGAAGTGGAGCAAGCGCAACAGAAGTCGCCTGAAATTTGGCTCGATGTCGCTTCGTCCTTCCAGTTCGTATTGCCGCGCAAGATCGGCATAGAGCAACTCCTTCAGCGACATGCCTCGGACCCTGTGCGCCACGTCAACATACTTCCTTCTGTGCTCGCATCTTTCTGCATGGTGGTAACCGTTATTGGCATTCGCGATAAAGCGCCAGGGTTTGTTCGCCGCATTTGTCCCAGCTAAATCGGGTCACGACTATCTTTCCAGCTCTTACTGCCTGCTCGCGTGCGGGTTCATCTTGCAAAGCCCGTAGCAGTTCCCGCGCAAAGGAATTCTGGTCCGTCGCGTCGAAGTAGAATGGCGCATCGCCGCAAACCTCCGGAATTGATCCTCCGCGACTGGCCAGCACCGGACATCCTAGAGACATTGCCTCCAACGGCGGAATCCCAAATCCCTCGCTGAGCGACGGATAAACAAACAGTCTCGCCCCGGCGTAGGCCTCGGCCAAAACCTCGTCCGAGACTTTCGGCATACTGACAACGCTGTTGCCGAGCCCTAGAGAGCTGATCAGCGTTTTCTCCTCGCTGGTGAGTTGGCCGCCGCCGAGCACGAGCAGATCGACGGAATCCTGCAGCTTGGCGTCGTACATCGCCTGCAACAAGCCTTGAAAATTCTTGAACGCCGCCCTCATTCCAACATACAAGATGTAATCCCGGCGCATCTGCTGGCGGAGCTTTGCGGCTGCTTCCGCGCTCCGCGGCAGAAGGCTGAACGCATCGTAGATGACGCGCGTTTTGGCCGGATCCACATTGTAAAAGTGCAAAAGGTCCTGCCGGGTCGACTCCGAGCAGCAGATGATTGCGTCTACCCTGGGGAAGAGCCATTTACGAGCCCAAATGACTTTCTTGCGATCGGGAAACAGCTCCGGAAAGCGCTCGTGAGTGCACTCATGGTGAGTCGCAATCACCCGTCCAGCGCGCACCATCGGCATGCGCAGATAGGTAGTCGGATGATAAATGTCCAATTTGCCCAGCGTCGCCGCCTTCAGATTGCTCCATGCCTCATTGGCAACGTACCGTAGCGATCCTGGGGGCACCCAGTTGGGTAGCGCCGTGACACGTGCCTTCGAAGCATCCAGTTCCCGAAAGGGGTACAAACTGCCATTAATGCCCATCAGAATTTGCGTTTGCACGTCGGGGATACCGGTCATGTACTTTGCGAGCTCATAGAAATAACGGGAAGCGCCTCCGGCATCTTGCAACGAGAAAACCTGATGGTCGTAGAGGATGCGCACCAGATAGCCTAAACAATCAATTCCGGTATGTGTTCGGGTTCAACCGTCAGCTCGCTGGCAGAACGACCGGCTATCGCCAGACTCGCCAGGAGGATCACGTAAGAGATCAGGGTGTTCACGGCCGCTGCACGTGCTCCATACGTCGGGATCGAGAACAGGTTGAGGACAATATTGCTCCCTGCTGCAATCGCCGTACACAGCAGGATCTTCCTTTCCATGCCCCAGGCAATGTAGGCGTTGGTCAGGTACGAAGTAAGGAAATCGAGCGGGATCGCCCATGCCAGCAGCATGAGCAGCAGAGCCGCGGACAGGAATTCATGCCCGAACAGAATGCTAATGACCGGCCGCCGCACCAGAGTAACGCACCCCGCAACTATTACGCCGGCCCCGGCCAGACTGAGCAGGATGGTCGGCCGTAACATGCGCCGGCGTTGACGCTGGTCTTGGCGCGCGAGTTGAGGATACAGGACGTTCGTCATCAAGTAGTACGTGAATAATATCTGGCTGAGAACTCGATAGGACGCGCTGTAGAGCCCCACTTGCCGCGGACTTGACATAAGGCCTAGCATCAGCATGTCGATGCTGTTGAATGCCAAGTTGCAAAACCAGGCTACGCCCATCACGCTGGTCCGGCGCCAGGCCAGCGACTCCCGGATCAGCTCCAGTGGAATTTCATACCCTTCTTCGGGTCGACGACGACGCCACCAGATTTCGAAGATGGCTGCCTGCACTACGTTGCCGAAAGCATTTCCCGCGACCAACCACCACAGGATGTAATCCGAGTTGTACCCCAACAGCAACGCGACGAGAATGCTGGCCGGTACCGTCGCCCTACCGAAACTAGCCAAGCTAAGATGTTCTTTGCCCCATGCCGCCCAATCGAGCGAACCGGCGTACATCGATCCGGCGGTCGCAAACGCAAACAGAAACGCCTTCGATCCCGTCGGCAGCTTGACCGACACCGCATACAGCAGCAGGGCGGGAACCAGCAGCGCAGCCATTTTTAGACGCCGCCGTTGCACGCGCTGAACGATCTCGCGTCCTGCCTCCGGATAGCGCGACAACAAACGCGCTCCGACGTGTCGCAGTCCGAAGTCGATGAAGGGGTACGAGTACTGCACCATGCCCTGCGCCAGAGCATAGACGCCGACAAAGACGACGCCAAATTTGCGCGCCAGGATCAGCAGAGTTGCGATGCTGCACAGCCGTGCCAGCGCTTCTCCCGATCCGAAATCGAAGATTTTGCGCGCCAGTTGGCGAAAGGATGTTTCCATGCTGTAGCGTTTCGAACCGCATCAATGGTGCGACTTAGGCAAGTCCAACTCCGGCGAACTCGGGTAGCTTAACCGATGCGGCAGCTTCGAACTGCACCCCTGCGGCGCCGATAAGATCAAAGTTTGAGATACCCGACCACGATACCCGCGGTACGTTTAAGGTAGAGAGTAGCCAGATCCGTGTTTCCCTTCAGAACATTTAGCACACCGCCGCCAACCGTTCGGGCCAAGACGCCAAGTAGTGGAGCTAAACCAAAGCCATTCAGGCGTAACGTGTAGCCCATGCCGAGAGAATACGGGTATGTTGTCCGTTGTAATCGGGACAACTCCCGCAACTCTACGTGACAAACGCTAATTGAGGGCTCGAACCACATCCGAAACCCTGCGCTCAGGGCGCGCAAAAAGTAGTCTGTCTCTTCTCCGGATTGATATTTCGTACTCGAACCCACGCCTATGGTCTCGTTCAGATCACCTACGGTATTCCGCACTTTCCGCCGCATAAACACCATCGAGGACTGGGCGATCCAAACGCTCCTGATCATGCGTAGTCCGACTGGATCGGCCACCAGTGGCCCGGCTGAGAGAGGAGCTTTGGGGACCATGGCTTCTCCCCTCTCATTGCACTCCAGAGTGCACAGTAAATCATATTCGGGATGTTCGTCGAACCAAGATGCTACCTGTCGAAGCAACGCGGGCGGGTACCAGCAGTCGTCGTCGGGAATGCCGATAATGTCGCCCTGTGCAGCGCGGAGCCCAATATTTCTGCCCCGGGCCGCGCCAATTCCGGAGCGAAAGTATTGGCACCGAACTGTATGTTCGCGCAGCAGCGCTGGCACACCATCTCCATCATTCTGATCCACGATCAGAAGCTCGAAGCTGCGATAGCTCTGACGATCCAAAGAAGCTAGAAATCTCTCAAGCTCTTTTAGTCGATTACGCGTGCTTACGATCAGTGAGATCACTGCGGGTCCGGCGACTGTTCGGGACTCCATCTGTAAGTCGGACGCGGCGCCTGCTTCAACCAAGCCATCAGCGAATACGCTTTCCAACCGACGGCTAGAACCACTAGGAACAGACATGTCCTGGCTAGCACGGAGAGCCAGCCGAACACATCGCCACGTGGCATGGAGAGGACATCCGGCAAGAGCATGACAACGATGAATAGAGTAAAGGCATTGTGGCTCATTCGATAGAGCAAATGCAGTCCCAGACCGATCAGCAGTGAGAGCACGACGACCGCCGGCACTCCGCCGATGATATATTCCTCAGCAATATACGATCCGGCTGTGCCCAAGCCCTGTTCAAAGGCGATCGGGTTAAGCAATACCGAAACGTCGTGACCTAACTCTCGCCCGCGGAAATAATGTTGTAGATCGTGCGGTGAGAAACCAAACGTCAGTTCATTCCAAAAATAAGTCCCGGCGTAGGGTCTGAAGATCTGCGGATATCTGAGCACAACTAATGTAACATCCAACGAGTTCCCGGCGAGGGTGACAAATTTCAGCGGATCGACAGTATAGGCCGTAACACTGTCGGAGTCTTCCCGCAGCGCCTGAAACACTCCTGCGATGACAAATAGGACGCAGGCGAGAACTACGACGGCAGTACTGCGTGTTCTCTTCCCTGACTTGATCCCGCCTGCATACCACAACGCGACAATCAGTCCCAGGGTACCCATGCGGCTTCCCATGAGGAGCAGCATCAGGGACGACAGAAAGTAGCAAGCGATCGCGAGGTACACATACCGTCTACGCTTTTCGAGCAGGAAGATGCTGACAAAACTCGGCAGCGTGAGCAGAGATACCAATCGCACCCAGAATGGTACCGAGGCCGCAAACTCTCCGTGATTCACCCAGAAGTACATGTAGCCGCCGTGGTCCTGGGCATATTGGTAGTAGCTGTAATTCTTGAATATCTGTACTGGAACGCTTAAGTAGAAAAGCAGGTACAGGTAAGGCAAATACTGCCGGGCCTGCGCGACGTCGGGCACGCCCATACGCCGGTAGCTCAGACGACAGACTGCGTAAATGCATACCGCGGACAACGCGATGCACAGCAACACCGTTCCCTGCTGCTCTCGCGAGAGATCGAACGGGATTCGCGTTTCGATACGGACTCGCAACGGATCCGGCTCGCTACCCAGACTGTAGGTCAGGAACCGTCCGCCCTGACACAACAGCAGCATTCCCATGAACAGAAAACAGGGATGCCGGCCCTGATTAAAGTTCTTCCACGAGAGGCCGAGCAATAGAACCAACAATAGGGCATCCAGAACCACGCCCTGGTTTGGAGTGAGCCAATGCATCAGGAATGCGATCGTCGCCATGCCCACAGCCGCAAACAGCAAGAGCACTTCAATAGCAGCGACAGGCATTGCCCAAGGTTTGGGCAGCGCGATCGAAACACTTTGTGACGGACTACTCACGGGTTATTTGCAGCCTAGGAGAATCGGAGGTAATGGCGCAACAATGCCACGCGCGCGCGGAATTGTGGATCCTGCTCCTGATGCCGCCTCAACGATTCGGCTACCAGTACTCCCGCACAGGAGAGGAGAAAAACCACCAGCGCCGCCACCAGAATGATGGTCAGCCGGTGCGGACCGGACTTGCGCTCCGGCGGGAGAGCTTTGTCGACCACCTGGACTACGACCGCGTCTTTGGCTTCGTCGATGCGTGCCGCTTCCAGTTGTTTGCCGAGAAATTCGTACAGCGTTTCGTGATACTTCAGATCGCGGGCGCTGCGAAGATATTCCAGCTCAGCCTGCGGCAGCTTACGCGTAGGTAGTTCCAGATCGCCGTTGCCCACGTCGCCGGTGTTGTGCTCCATCTTCGCCACTTGCGCACGCAAGCCGGCCAATTGCTGTTCCGAGCGACGCAGCTCGGGATTATCTTTCGTGGCGTAAGTGCGCATGGCCTCGATCTGGACTTCCAGTTCAGCCACCTGGGCGCGCATGTCAGCCACGCTTTGAATGATGACGCGCGCTTGCGCGTCCGGCTGCAGGAGCCCCGTCTTTTCCTCTGCCTGTTTCAATTGCACTTCAGCCAGGGACAAAGCGTCGCGCTCCGCATTCACCTTTTCCTCGTAGAATAGCCTGCGCTGCCCCGCTTCTGAAATCGCTAGCTGAGAGTTCAGCGTATGCAACTCCTCGACGTATGCGTTGGCCATCGCCGCCGCCCGGCCCGGATCATGGTCGTCGACGCTGATCGATATCAGTCCTTCCTTCTCGGCGACAATATAGCTGCGGCTGTCCAGCTTCTTGCGAGCATCCTGATAGCGCTTCACCCGGTAGACCTTGCGCAGATCAAACTTGTCGATCAGCCGGTCCTGAATTGTCCGGCTATGCAGCATGCCGATGAACAGGTCTCCAGGATTCTTTAGGCCCAGATCGGAGTCGCTCAATCCGGCAATCGATCCTATCTGTCCCAGCATCGCACCCAACGTGGACTGCTTCTGTTCAGGGGGCACAATGGTAGCTGTTGCTGTATAGGTGTTGGGGATGAGAAACATCACGATGGCCACGATCGCGGCAACAGCAAGCGTCACCTGCAGGATCGTCTTCTTCCGCCGGGAGAGGATCAGTAGCAGTTCCATCCCGTCGATTCCGCTCTGCGGCGAAGCTTCCGCCTCAAGCGGGGTCTCTACGATCGCATCGTTCGCGACCGGGTTGTTTCCTCGAGTTCGTTCGGGGATCTTGGAAGTCTCAAGCATATGTCACATCCCAGGTTGCTATCGTCTGAAGTCGCTGCCGGTAGGACCTGCATTCGGCTACTGAGTCAGCACCTTCACTGCCGCGGCCGCCAGTCCGAAGTTAAACAGGATCTGCGACCAGTCCTTGAAGTTACGGAAGGCCGCGCCCGGGTTCAACTGTTCCGGAACCACCACGGTGTCGCCCGGCATCAGCACCATGCTGGTGAAGCCGCCCGACCAGAAACCACTGGAAGCATCCTTGCTTACCACAGCGCCATTAGCCCGGACCACGAAGATCTTGCCCTTGTCGGCATTCCGGGTCGGGCCACCGGCATCGCGCAAATATCGCACCACGGTCTTGCCAGGCCGCTGGATAAACGAGCCCTGATTGTAGACGTCGCCCACTACGCTCACCACGATAGGACGGCTGGGAATGTAGAACTGATCGCCATCTTCCAGCGGAAGCGCGGGTATGGAATCCACTCCAGTGTCGTCCGGATGCAAAGTCAGGATGATTCGGCCATCGGCTTTCAGTTGCCGCATCTTCTCGAGGCTGGCGCGTTGGGCTTCCATGGTACTCCGGGCCGCATTTGCCTCTTCGCCAGTCTTCGCATTCTGAGAATTCTGCGCAGCTTGACGCGCCATGTCGCGCTCCATCTGCGCGATGACCATGTCAAGCCGCTCCTGCTGCTGGACGCGGGTAGATTCCCGCGTGAATACCGCTGCGTAGAGGTACGCCGACGGGGCCAGACCTCCCGCGCGAATCACCAGGTCACGCAGGGTTTCTCCCGAGTGTGCGCGATAGACGCCTGCCGACTCGAATTCTCCCTCCAGCTTCACCAGTTTGGTCTGCTGATCGCGCGGGACTCGCAGATCGGCTTGCGAGAAGATCGTAACGATATCGCCCGGCTGCAGTTCCAGATTAGCCGAGTCCTGGTGCTCCAGAACCGCTTTCCCTAGATTGAACGGAAGCAGCTCTGTCGACAGATCTTGCTTGTTCATGCGCTGAACAACCGCGTAATCCCAATTGATTTCCGGAGCGTTCTTTTTCACGTCGTTGATTGGGCCTTTATCGAGCTTATCGATTTCCCGCTTATCGATTTCACCGGCAGGCTTCGTAGCGTTCGTCTGCAGCTGCAGCGTGAGCGCATTCTGCTGGCTCCAATATTCGCGCGTGATCAGGAATTCGCGATTCGGAATGAGGTCCGTCACTCGCATTCCCTCGTGCCAGGGATACCGCCCCGGTTGCGCGACATTGCCTCGCAGAGTCACAGAATCGACAAAGCGCGGCGAGATGGGAGTGAAGTTGAGGACATCGCCGTCCTTCAGAGGACGTTGCAAGCCGCCTTCGTCCAGTTTGATCTCTTCGATGCCGCGATTTTCGCGATTTTTGATCTGCTCAACGTACACCTTGCCGCCGTAAGCCGTGACGGCGAGACCGCCGGCCATCTGCAGCACCTCGTTAAGGCTGGCTTCGTGCTTCAACTCATAGATTGCCGGATTATTGACCTCGCCTCCCATTGCCACCTGTGGCCCAACCGGAGCGAAGTAGATCACGTCACCCGGCAGCAGTTGCGCATCCTTGCTCTTGTCTCCCTTGAGCAGCAGATCGTACAGATCGAAGTCAGTGACCAGCGTTGAGCTGCGCTTCAGCTCGATGTGCCGCATCGATCCGCTGGTTGAAGGGCCGCCCGAAGCGAAGATTGCATTGGCCAGCGTACTCAAGGAACTGATGGTGTAGCGGCCGGGATGTGCGGCCTGCCCAACCACGAAGACATCAATCGATCGCAGTTCTCCCATGCCCACATTAAGATCGAAATTTTGATAGATGTGTCCGATGTGCGACTTAAGAAAACCCTGCAACTGATCGAATCGCAGTCCCGCGACATTCAAACTGCCGACGCGAGGGATATAGATGGCGCCATTGCGGTCGACCCGGGCGTGTACATCCAGATCAATCTGCCCCCACGCGCGGATCAACAATTCATCGCCGGGACCGATGACGTAGTCAGCGGTGACCGGAGCATGGTCGACCGGCGCGAACGTCGTCGGCGCCTCTCCAAACAAGTTCATGCCATAGATCGGCAGTGTCTGCCCGAGAGACGTGGCGACCATCTGCTGAAAGTCGGTTAACTCGACCGTCCTAGCCTTGGGCTTGGCACGCAGCGGAAGTTGATTCTGCTCGCCCTGCTTCGGAGCGTTCTGCTGCTGCTGTTGCTGCAGCTGGGAAGGCAGGGTGCGCGAATCATCGAGCACAACTGTCGGAATTGAGGCCGGCGCTTCCTGGCCTGGTGAGGGGTTCATCACCTGTTGCGGCCCCAGACCCTGTTGTTGGGTCTGCTGCTCTTGTTGGTATTGCTCGTCGCGTGGACCGCCGCCATTCTTGTCCATGGACGCTTGAGGCGTCGCGCATACCGCGACGCTGGAGCAGGCCAGGACGACGCTGAGGGAAAAACTCAGGATGCGAGATAACATGATCGGAAAATTACGTCCCATCTTCAAAGTCAACCAGCTGTTGTTGCGTCTCGAAAGAGATTTCAAAGTCTTTCTCCAAAATCCCACGAAGTTCACGGCTAATTATGCTTCCGAAAACCAGAATCGTTCGACGCCGGTTACAACCGACCGCACTCAGCCGTGCGTCGCCGGCGCTTGCCGCCGCAAAGCATTCAGCCAGAACTGCGCGTAAGCCGGCGCGAGGGCTCGGGAATCCAATGGCAAGTCCCGTCCGGTAAACAACTGATGGAGATTGCGGTGCGCACTGACCGCCCCAGCCAGCCCCAGCGTTGCGAATGTGGGCTCCAAATCGCAAATGGCCCCGCGCGCTGCACACCGGCTGAAATAGGCATTCACTGCGTCGAAGATCGGCCCCAGGTGATCGCGAAACATGCGTTCCGCGCCTGGAAACTCAAAACCGGCAACGTAGAGCAGTCGCATCAGCTCCGAATCTTCGGAGATCTCCCTCACCACAAAATCCACCAGCATCGGCAGGACAACTTCGGGATCCAGATCCGTCGCCAGACCATGCTGCAGCTCTCTGCTCAACTTCAGGCGGTTCAACCTCGACTCCGCCGCCGCCCAGAACAAATCGGTCTTACGCGCGAAATACCGGAATAACGTGGCTTCATTCACGCCCGCCAGGCTCGCGATTTCACGTGTGCTCGTCCCTTTATACCCCTGGCGTGAAAACAATTGAACAGCAGCCTCGACAATGCGCACTTCGGTGACACTCTTCTCCGCGGCGTTTTTCACGGGAGTCGATCCTTTATTTTTGTTGAGTTGGGTAGGAGATTACTGCTTGAAAGGCTCGATTTCGTCTATTCCGATTTCGACGGAAACGCTCTGTTGTATCAGGTCCAGGGTCAGAATGACTCGAAATTCATTCTTCTTGCGCACCAGTACACCGATCATTCCCACCAGCGAACCGGAGGTAATGCGAACTTTCTCTCCGGCGACCAGGTACGGATGAGGCTCGAACCGACGCAGCGGCAGCCCTGTGCGCAGCGCTTCGATTTCGGAATGCGGCAGAGCGGAGGGTTCGCGTCCTGCGCCGACGATCGACAGCACACCCGGCAGCTGAAGTACTTTGACCGAGTCGCGCCGGGGAACGCGCACAAAAACGTAATTAGGAAAAAGTGGCCAGTCTACCCTAACTCGGCAGCCATTTTTCCACCGCCGTACCGAACTATACAGAGGGAGAAACGACTCGACGCGACGAACGTCCAATTGCCGGACAACCGCCTTCTCATGACGCGGAGTCGTGTAGGCTGCGAACCACTTTGCAGACGCATCGAGCTCAAGTGGGTACCAGCGCGCCGACATGGCAGCAGCGGCTGGAACCGTCGAACTATCTGCCAAAGAAGACAAAGCTTCGCTATCCTCAGTGAGAGAGGTGATTCGCTTCCAGGATCGCTAGAGTCTGCAACCGAACACTTCCCGAGTTACGCGATGGCCACCGTAGTAGCCATCGAACTCTCTAGGAATGTGACACTTCGACGCTAACCCTGAGCAAGTACTCACTTGCTATAGATCGCCCCAGGCAGCAGAGTCGGTCGAACCGAAAGCATAGGCAAAGCTCTGCTTTCGGTCAAGGGAAAAAGCCACTCGCGTGGCTTTGGAGTTCCGATGCGGGGAGTGCGATCCACACCGGTCGATTTACTAGTGCAGCGGCTGGTAGCCCAAGGCCCGTAGTTGATCGGCAATCACTTTGTGACCGGCATCGTTGGGATGGAATCCATCCAGCGCGATCAGCCCCAAAGTCCCGGGATCGGTGGTTCCATCGGCGCCATTGAATGCCTGGTGAACGTTGGCTACCGGAATACCGTTCGTCGCAGCCGTCGAGTGGATGTAGTTGTTGACGTCGTCCAGGTATGGCTCGAGCGTGTCGAATATCCCTGCCTTCATGTCCGAAGCAACATAGGGATTGTAGATATCCATCGTCCGAATGATGGTGTTGCTTGTGGTGCGTAGCTGCAGGATATTCGAGATAATCGAGTCCCAGTTCTGCTTGAACGTCGCTACAGCGTTTCGCAGACAATCTTGGTTGTCCGTGCCTCCGCAGGTTCCCTTGGTGTAGTTGTCATGAGCGTTGGCGAGATCGTCGCCGCCGATGTCCCAGGTTAGAACTTGTGCATTGATGATGTTGTTGCGAAAGTCCTGGTCGGTCTGAATTGCATTCAGCAGGTCGCCACTATGCCAGCCGGGCACGCCAAGATTGGTCGTGTTCACATTGGCGCCCGTGTCAAGATTTACATACGTCGCATAGCGGGCGACGTAACCTTGCTGGGCCAGCACTCCATCGGCTAGGGAATCGCCGAGCGCCGTGTACTGCCAACTAGGCGCTTTGGGATTATTGCCTGTCGTCCCACCGCCGCAGGCGAAGAAGGAAAGCGCAAAAACAACGGTGGTAGCGGTAACAGCCAGCTTGCATCCTAAAAACCGGGGCCGGGAATCCATAACGAGCTTGGATGCGCCTTGTCCTCGAAGGTTTGCGCCTGCTGGTTAACTACCGGCCCTTTCCCAGCGCCAGTGTGATCAGCGTCCTCTGCTCCAACTCATGCGCTTTCGCCGAGCCCGTTGCCGGAGTGGCGTTTGCCGCGCGCTTCACACTGCGCACCTTGGACCCCAGAATTCGCTTCAGGCGCGGCGACACGAACGAGAGCGCTCCCATATTCGCCGGCTCTTCCTGCACCCAGATGAACTCGCTCGCGTTCTTGTAAATGCCGAGCAATTCCTGCACTTCGGTTTCCGGAAAGGGATACAGTTGCTCCAGCGAGACGACCGCCGGGCCACTCATCTTCTGCTTTCTGCGCTCCATGCGCAGCTCCTGGCTGATCTTACCGGTGCACAAGAGCACCCGTTTGGCGTCGAGCGCGGTCTCGTCAGGAATGACGTTGAGGAATCGCGGCCGTTCCAATTCCGACAGCGGCGACAACGCTTCCGGATGCCGCAACATGCTCTTCGGAGTGAAGCAAATTAGCGGCTTGCGCCACTTGCGTAACACCTGACGCCGCAGCAGGTGGAAATACTGGCCTGCCGTCGAGGGCTGGCACACCTGCATGTTGTCACGGGCGCAAAGCTGCAGGTACCGTTCCATGCGGGCGCTGGAGTGTTCCGGCCCCTGACCTTCATGACCGTGCGGCAACAGCAATACGAGTCCGCTCAGCAGGTCCCACTTGTCTTCGCCTGCAGCGATGAATTGGTCGATGATGATCTGCGCGCCGTTGGCGAAGTCACCAAACTGCGCTTCCCAGGCCACGAGGGCCTCGGGATAATCACGAGCGAATCCGTACTCGAAGCCCATGACCGCGGCTTCCGACAGCTCCGAATTGTAAATCTCGACCCGCGCCTGACCCTGTTCCAGGTGACAAAGCGGCACGTATTCCTTTTCATCCACGATGTCGATCAATACAGAATGCCGCTGATTGAAGGTGCCGCGGCGGCTGTCCTGTCCACTGATACGAATCGGAACTCCCTCCACTGCCAGCGACCCAAGCGCCAGCGCCTCGGCCATGCCAAAGTCCAATGGCCGTTTGCCATAGCCCATCTCTCGGCGCTGCTCCAGCAACTTCTGCACCTTGGGGTGGATGTGAAAATCGTCGGGGTACTTCACCAGTCCGTCAGTGATTTTGTGCAGGGTCTCGGCCGGCAGACCGGTGTCGACTTCGTCGGCCGTATTGTACGGACCGCCATGATACGGAGCCCAATAGGCCGGTAACTGCCGCATAACGGGCTTTTTCTGTAGACTCTTTCCTGCCTTCTCGGCTGCGTCCAGTTCCGCCTGGAACTTCTCGACGTACGGCTGCGCATCCTGCCCGGTGTTCTTCGCATAAGTCTGGAAGAGCAATGGATGGTCCTTGATCTTGCGATACAGAATGGGCTGCGTAATCGTTGGATCGTCGACTTCGGAGTGACCATGACGACGGAAGCCGATGAGGTCCACCACCGAGTCGCTGCCAAACTCGTAGCGGAATTCCAGTGCCATGCGGCCAGCGCGTATCACGGCATCGGCATCCTCGCCGTTCACATGGAAGATCGGAATCGGTAACCGCTTCGCCAAGTCTGAAGAGAACCGGCTGGAATACGCATCGCTCGGGTTCGTGGTGAAGCCGAGCAGGTTGTTGACGATAATGTGCACCGTACCACCAACCGTATAACCGCGCAGGTTGGCCAGATTTAACGTCTCCGCCGTGATTCCCTGCCCGGCAAAGGCCGAGTCGCCATGCATCAGTACTGGCAGCACCTTGGCCTTGCCGTCACGGCCTAACCGGGTCTGCTTGGCGCGTGCACGACCGAGTGCGACAGGATCAACCGCTTCGAGGTGGCTGGGATTTGACACCAGGTGAATCCGCACCAGCCGTCCACTGGCACCGGTATATACCCCCGTCGCGCCGATGTGATACTTCACGTCGCCGCCGCCCAGTACGCTACGCGGATCGACATCTTCGAAGCCACCAAACACTTCCGCCGCCGGACGGTTCACGATATTGATGATCACGTTCAGGCGTCCACGATGACTCATCGCCAGCACGGCCTGCTCCGCGCCATAGCCCGTCGCGGAGTTCAAGATCTCATCCAGCAGCGGAATCAGCGCGGTATTGCCTTCCAACGAGTAGCGCTTGGTACCAATGTAGCGGGAATGAATCGTCTGCTCGAACACGTCTGCGCGGACGAGCTGGTCAAGAATGCGGGAGCGATCGATGGACTCCTGCCGGTCAGCTTCCATGCGCTCCTGGATCCACTGCCGCCGCTCGAGATCCGGAATGTGCATGAACTCCACGCCGATGCTGCCGCTGTAAACGCGACGCGCGGCATCGGCCACGTCGCCGGAGATATCGAGTTCGGGATGAGCCAGTGGAGCAAAGTGTCCCAGCGGATCCAGATTTGCCTGAAGGTAGCCCCAGCGCCGGAACGCGTCCAGAACGCGCTCCTGTTTCTCGCTGTCAATATTCATCATGACGGTGGACAAGGATCAACAACTCCCCGGCTCGCTCCCATCGGGAAACGGGCCGCATAACGCTGTATTAGTTATAGATTCTGTACCGATCGGACGGTTGCAGACGACAAGTTGAGTGAAGCCGCAACCCTTTCCAGTATATAGTGTGGGGTTTTGAGTTTGCTAACAGCAGCTGCACGAAGAATTGAGCTCTTTCCGACAAAATAGTCGCAAAAAAGGAGACAGCGTCATGGATCTGAGAAGCGCGTCGGGCCGCACACTGATCATTGCCATTCTTTTTTACGGCGCAGCTTCGTTTGGCGCTGCCGCAACCGCGAACTCTCCCAATGATCGCCAGGCGACCGACCCGAAATCGATAAGGTCGGATTCCAACCCGTCAGCCCGGGCCGTCGCCATCGACGATCTCTTCTACAGCCGGCGTGTCACCTCGCCCACATGGTCACCTGACGGCAAACAGGTCGCCTTCAGTACCAATCTCACCGGTCGGATCAATCTCTGGAAGGTGAATGCCGACGGAGGATGGCCGCTGCAGTTGGCGGTCTCGGATGACCGGCAATATGACGCCGTCTGGTCCCCCGACGGCAAGTGGATCGTCTACGACCAGGATTTCGGCGGCAGTGAATACTTCGACCTGTTCGCCGTCTCCAGCCAGGGTGGCGCTCCGATCAATCTCACGAATACACCCGACATCTCCGAATCGGGCGCGCAGTTTGCTCCCGACGGAAAGGTACTTGCCTTCGGATACAAGCCAAAGACCTCGTCGGTTTCCGACATCGCGCTCCTCGACTGGAACTCCCGCCAGGTAAAGAAAATCACGCACGAGCGGACGAAGGATCACTTGTGGCAGCTCGACACCTGGACGCGCGACGGCAAATACGTCATCGCCTCGCGCGTCGACGCTGGTTTCGACGACTCCAGCGTCTATCGCATCGAGGTGGCCAGCGGGCAAGCGGAAGAACTCACACCGCATCAAGGCAAGGTCCTGTTCTTCCCTGGCGGCGTTTCTCCCAACGGCAAGACCATCCTAGTCACCTCCAACCAGAAGGGTGGTTACCAGAATGTGGCGCTGCTGGATGTCGCCACCAAGCAGTTGAAATGGATTACGGACACGCAGTGGGAAGCACAAGGCGGCGAGTTTTCTCCCGACGGCAAGCTTGCAACCTGGGTGCTGAATGCCGATGGTATAGCGACAGCGACTCTTTATGATGTTTCCAGCGGCAAATCGCGACCGATTGACATGCCCGTGGGGTTGACTTCGCCGGACGGCAGCCCAAGCGCCTTTTCTCCCGATGGTAAGCTGCTGTTGCTCAGTCACCAGAGTTCCCAGCGACCATCGGACTTCTGGGTCTACGACCTGGCCACGCATAAGCCCCGCCAACTGACGTATTCAGCAGTGGCCGGACTCACGCCCAGTTCCATCCCCGACGCGCAGCTTGTCCACTACAAAAGCTTTGACGGCAAAATGATCAGCGCCTTCCTGTGGATGCCGTTCAACCTGAAGCGTGATGGCTCGAATCCCGCCGT
Organism: uncultured Acidobacteriaceae bacterium; assembly: GCA_963819055.1. Classification (GTDB taxonomy): domain Bacteria; phylum Acidobacteriota; class Terriglobia; order Terriglobales; family Acidobacteriaceae; genus Bog-257. The sequence goes on from CAWFUT010000049.1 coordinate 146,766, forward strand.
GGTCCTGCCTCATGGTGGTCCCACCGGTCAGACCACGGACTACTTCAATTCGACGGCCGCCGCTCTCGCATCCCGCGGCTATGTCTGCATCGCGCCGAACGTCCGCGGCTCGACCGGCTACGGCATGGAATTCCAGAAAGGCAACTACCAGGATCTCGGTGGAGGTGACCTACAGGATGAGGTGTATGCCGCCAAGCTCCTTGTCGACACCGGTTATGTCAACGCTAAGAAAATCGGCATTACCGGCGGCTCCTACGGCGGCTTCATGACCCTGATGGCGATCGGCAAGACGCCGGACGTGTGGGCCGCGGCCGTGGAGCAGTACGGCATAATCAACTGGTACACCATGCTCCAGCACGAAGACCCTTTCCTCCAACAGTATGAAAGAACGCTGATGGGCGACCCTGAAAAAGATCGCGCTATTTATGAAGCCGATTCGCCGATCAAGTACATCGGCCAGGAAAAAGCGCCGTTGCTGGTGCTGCAGGGAACCAACGACATCCGAGTGCCCAAGGAAGAAGCCGAGCAGGTGGTGGAACTCCTGAAGAAGAGCGGCCGCACCGTCGACGCGCATTACTATGAAGCGGAAGGTCACGGCTTCTCCAAACGCGAAAATCAGATCGATGCTCTGCGCCGCACCGTCGACTGGTTTAACAAATACCTCAAGGGTGAGTCCTCGCCGGCGGAAACTTCTGGAGCACAATGATTCGTCCGCTTACGCCCAAGGATCGCGTTTTCGTGCTAACCGGCGCCGGCATCAGCGCGGAGAGCGGCCTGCCGACATTTCGCGGCTCCGATGGCATCTGGCGCGGGCAACGCGCGCAGGATGTAGCCACTCCCGAAGCCTTCCGCGCCAATCCAGAGATGGTGTGGCAGTTCTACTCCGAGCGTCGTAAACGGCACTCTACCGTCATAGCCAATCCCGGGCACTTCGCCCTGGCTACGCTGGAGCAAGCACTAGGCGAGCGCTTCTTCCTGTGCACCCAGAACGTCGACTCGCTGCACGAGCAGGCGGGCTCGAAGCGCGTGATACATATGCACGGCCGCCTGATGCAGACTCGCTGCTCGCGCGAGGGCTGTCGGACTAAGCCGTTCGAAGATGACCGCATGTATATGAGCTGGATGGAGATTCCGAACTGCCCCGAGTGCGGAGCCATCCTGCGCCCGCATGTCTGCTGGTTCGGCGAAGTCCCTTACTCAATGGACCGCATCTTCGAGCAGCTCCGGATCTGCACCTTGCTCCTGACCGTGGGCACGGCGGGAGTGGTCGAGCCCGCTGCCAGTTTCGTGCGCATGGCTCGGATTAATCAGGCGCGAGCAATTTACGTTGGCCCGGAAGAACCGGCTAATCGGGCCTTCTTCGATGACGTAGTGTTAGGCAAAGCCGGAGAGGTTCTGCCAGGACTGGTACAGCAACTGATTGGCAGCTGATCAGCGAATGAAATGGCCAACAATGTTGTAGGCCACAAAGGCAGCAAGGTAAGCTACCGCGGTCATGTAGGTAAACTGAAGCACCGGCCACTTCCAGCCGTTTGTCTCGCGACGCACCACCGCTACGGTCGACATGCATTGCATGGCAAAGGCGAAGAAGATCAACAGGGCAACCGCACCTGCAGGCGTGAGCTCATGCCGCAACGCAGTTTGCAGATCGGTAGCATGTGATTCAGGATCGACCCCGTGTAGCGTTCCCAAGGTCGCGATAATGACTTCGCGCGCAGCAATTGACGTCAGCAGACCAACTCCGATTTTCCAGTCGAAGCCGAGCGGCCGGATCGCAGGCTCAATCGCATGTCCGACTTTCGCCACCACGCTATCCTGTACCGCCGGAGGCTGGCCATGATGCATCGGGAAATTCGTGGCCGCCCACAGCAGCAGTGAGACCAGCATAATCACCGTGCCGGCGCGGTAGAGGAATGCCTTGCCGCGATCGACCAGCCGCAATCCCAACGAAGCCAAGGTAGGCCAGCGATAAGGCGGCATCTCCAGTATGAACGGAGCGTCTTTGCTCTTAAGGATCGTCGACTTCAGCAGGCGGGCGGTAAGCACCGCCATCAGGAATCCGAGCACGTACAGCCCCAGCATTGCCGCAGCACGTGTCCCCAGGAAAGGCCCGAGCAGCGGATGGTTCGGCAGGAATGCTGCGATGACCATCGTATAAACGGGCAGGCGCGCCGAGCAAGTCATGAATGGCGCGATCAGAATCGTAGCCATACGGTCGCGCTTGCTCTCGATCGTGCGGGTCGCCATGATTGCGGGCACCGCACAGGCATAAGCCGAGAGCAGCGGAATGAAGCTCTTGCCGTTCAGACCCACGCGTGACATGGTGTGGTCCGCAATCACCGCCGCACGTGAAAGATATCCGGAATCTTCCAGAATTCCGATGATCAGGAACAGCAGCAGAATCTGCGGCAAAAATACCAGCACAGAACCTGTGCCCTTCCACACGCCATTCACGATCAGCGACTGAAGCATTCCCGCAGGCAGATGATTGCCGATCGCGACGCCAGTGCCGTCGAGAAACTTCTGCAAAAGGTTGGAGAGTGGCTGCCCCAGAGCGAAAATCACCTGAAAGACACCGATTACGACCAGGCCAAAAACTACCGGCCCCCAGATGCGATGCAGGAACAGCGCATCCAGCCGGGCCGTCCATACCGGAGTCGCGGGGCGGCGATAGCCGGCGTTCTGGCCGACGCGAACCGCCCACTCGCGATAGCCGCGAGCGCTCCCCATGACTGGCAGTTCCAGTGGCTCGGGGCTCGGCGACGCCGAAGACAGGAAGTTCTGCACCGCAATCAGACCTTCGCCGGTGGTAGCACTCACCAGGGCGACCGGCGTTCCCAACTCACGCGCCAATGAGAGCACATCGACATGGCCCTGCTGTTTGTGCAGCTCGTCGGCCATATTGAGCAAGACCAGCGTGGGCAGACCCAGCGCGATGACGCGCGCCGCCAGCACCAGGTGCGTATGCAGATTGGTGGAATTCAGCACCAGGATGATCGCATCCGGCGCTGCCGTGCCAGGCATGTTGCCGGTCAACACGTCGACGGCGACTTTCTCATCTTCGGACTTCGGAGTCAGGCTGTAAACGCCGGGCAAGTCGATCAGCGCGACTTCTTCTCCATTGGCGTCGCGGATATAGCCGGTGTGATGTTCGACGGTTACGCCGGGAAAATTGCCGACCTTCTGGCGCAACTTGGTGAGACGATTGAAGAGAGTGGTCTTACCGGAATTTGGCGGTCCCACAACAGCGACGGTGCGATAGGAACCGAGCCCTTCGTCCCGCGGCTGGGCCACGGAATGGCAGCTCATCGTGGACACGCCCATGCGCTTAGTCTCCGAACGCGGGAGCGCCGAGCAGCTCCACGTGAATGTGACGCGAGAGATCGCGGCGCATGGCCACCTCGGTTCCGTCCACGCGATACACGCGAGGATCGCCACCGGGTCCGCTACGCAGCACCTTCACCACCAGCCCGGGAACGAATCCCAGGTTCATGAGATGTTCGGCAATCGGAGGAGAGACCTCAAGTTCGGAGAGAACTGCACTTTCCCCGACCCGTAAATCGGACAACGCCTGGGCTCCGGCCTTCGAATCTGACTTATGACGCCCGAATATGAAGTTGAAAATCATTTTCAATTCCAAGTCCATTCTAATCCTTCTGCGCCGCCCGGCAACGACGAAAGTCACACCCGTTTGTGATATCTGAACGTTTTGGGAAAGTGTGTCGAAACGAGATAAACCGTTTGCCGGCAAATGGTTGCGTTTCGGCTGCAAGTGATTTCGAACAGCAGCGCGCTTCGACGCGTGTTCTACCACTTATTACGTATCGTTTCCCATCGAAGTCGGAGAATGCCACCAACACTGATGCATTTGCCCCTTTTCCCGCTTCCCCAAAACAGCGATTTAAATTCCGTCTCTCCGAACAGCCTCGTCCGCCGGTGCCGTCGTCAACTAGCGAACGTCCACCCGGACCGCAAAGGTTTTAATCGGCGGAGCGTTGTATTCCCATGAGCGGCGGTATAACAGGGTAAGCGTCGCCATGCCGGGCGAACTCGCGCCCAGCTGAAACACTGCTGTCCCGGACGCGCCCACGGCATTGTCTTTCGTTTTGCCTTTGCGAAACGAGGTCTTCTGCAGTTTCAACGGCGAAGGCTCGCCAGCGATCGTCCAGTTGTAGCCAGTCGACGGATTACTTGGCAGCTTCACCAACAGGATGCTGCCGATTGTAAAATCAATATCTTTGCCGTTGTCCTGTTCGGTCAGAACGACGTTCGGGGAAGAGGGCTGAGCTCTCGGGACTGAAGCCGCCTGCTGCCCCAGCGATGCAACCCAAACGGCAATCATGGAAAGCAAAACCTGCAATGTACGGACTAACACCGGACTGGGCCTCGCAGTCGTGATTGGCAAAGGTCGAGGGTGATCGTTGGTCGTCCGATTGTCAATACAAACCCGTGACGCGATTTTGCTTCCAACCCAGAATCAGCTATTCAGGATGTAACCTCAGCGCCAGGCGAAAGAGTGAGGACAATCCGGCAATGACCCTGGCTTTGGACCATACGCTCTCGCAGTGGCATGTCATCATTGCGTGGGGCATCTTTCTGGCCAGTTACCTGGTCTTTGCGATCGGACGGCTGCCCGGCACGAAAATCGACCGTCCGGCGATGGCCATCATCGGCGCGGTGCTCATGTTCGTCTTCGGCGTGCTGACACCGAAAGCTGCCGTCGAGAGTATCGACTTCACTACCCTCGTGCTGCTCTTCTCGATGATGCTGATCGTTGCCAGTCTGCATCTGGCAGGATTCTTCGAGTGGATTACCCGTCTCGCGATCGAACATCTCAGCGCAGGGCAACTACTACCCGGCATCATCTTCATCAGCGGAATTCTGTCCGCCTTCCTGGTGAACGACATCGTCTGCCTGATGCTCGCTCCTCTGATCCTGGGGCTGTGCAAGCGCATGAAGTTGCGCCCGCTGCCTTATCTGCTCGCCCTGGCTACGGCTTCCAACATCGGGAGCACAGCGACGATCACCGGCAATCCGCAGAACATCCTGATCGGCTCTGTCTCCGGCATACCGTATCGCACGTTCCTCGCTCATCTCGGTCCGGTGGCGATCCTGGGGCTCTTCGTCGACTGGGCGCTGCTCCACTGGATCCACTTGCGAAACGGCAACGGAACAGACATTTCCTCAGTACCGAAGCCCGAAGAGACGACCGTTTCCCGCGAACTCGAGATGCATCCGGCCTTCCCCATGCTCGTCAGCCTGGGCGTGCTGGCAGGATTTCTTTGCGGCTTTCCTCCCGCGCTGGTAGCCGCCACCGGCGGAGCGGTGTTACTGATACAACGCCGCCATTCGCCGCAGGCGATTTACGGCGACGTGGACTGGTCGCTGCTGATGCTGTTCCTGGGGTTGTTCCTGATTATCGGCGGCGCCGAGCAGGCCGGCATCACGCAGCAACTCCTCGGCGTGGCGGAGCGCCTGAATCTGCACAACTCCCTGATCTTCACCGCTGTAGTGACTCTGCTTTCGAATCTCGTGAGCAACGTTCCCGCGGTCATGCTGCTGAAGGGACTAATCCCGCAATTTCATGATCCGCGAAATACCTGGCTGATGCTGGCAATGAGCAGCACATTGGCCGGCAATCTGACGATCACCGGCTCCGTGGCCAACATTATTGTGGTGGAAAAAGCGCGTGGCGAAGCCCACATCGGATTTCTGGATTACATGAAGATCGGGGTTCCGGTCACCCTGGCCACGCTTGCGATCGGCCTGGTGTGGCTGCACTTTCTGCATTACTGATTCGCGCAAATAGAACAGGGAGAGGCTTACGCCCCTCCCTTGCGGAGATGAGAACAGGCCAGCAAGAACTTATTCTGTGTACGGCTTCCAGGTGCCGTTATTTCCTTCCATCAGGACCAGACTCGCCTTGGCCGGCGCCGCATTATAAAAGTCAACGCCGTACGATTTGATCAATGTCGCCCGATCCCAGGTCGTAAAGCTCTGCACCAAGGCGCCCGAGGCATTGAACTCTTCGCCCAGACGATTCGGCTCCCACTTCCAGGTGTAGTCCACCTGAGCCAGGTGAGGCTTGATCATGGTGACTTTGTCCACCGAGACCAGCTTGCGCACCGCCAGAGGAACCAGGTAACTGGTCGTGCCATCGGAATTCTTCTGTTTCTGCACGCCGTTGATGCCGCCCAGCAGGTTCTCGCCCGGACCCGTCACATTCACGATCAGCGAATTGGTGCCTTTCGGCTTGGTCACGATGACTCCGGCCTTGGACAACAGCTTGTAGTGCGGATCGAAGGGCTTCTCGTTCATGCTGGACACTACGGTGCCGGCGCTGAAACGTACCGTGGCAGCTCCCTGGGTTCCGAGAATCTGCTCGACTGTCGTAGTCGCCACGGGAGTGGTCAGGACATCGCGCGCGCCCTTAACCAGGTAGAAAATCGTTCCGCCAACCACGAAGATCAGGCCGAAGATCAGCAGCACCGGCAGGAAGTTGGAACTCTTCCTTTCCATCTCGATCTCGGCCGCGAAGAGTTCCGGCGCGTTGGTAGGAGGCGTAACAAGTTGCGGTTTAGGTTCATCGCCTTTGGGTTCGGTTATGGTCGGCATAAAAAGGCACCTCCGATGCGTCGGGGGATGTACACACGTCACCGTTGGCGACGATTCATTTCGGCTGTTTGGCCGCGAACCGCTCGCATCATGACGGGCGTGGTCCCCCGCATATCCCCAGTATGGACTTTATGAACGGACAAGCAGTGAGCGAGGTCACGAGGGTTTGTGAGGTGTGAACGGCAGACGGGGGGATGGGATCAGTGGATAGGGGATAGATCCAGGATTGCCACGCCAGTGGTGCCCGTGCAAGACGTTTTGCCTCGACTAGCTAGCTTGCGGTCGCGGATGACTATCCAGGTAGCCCCTATCCCCGGCCTTGCAGCACCTGGCACGAATACGTCTTCACTACCAGCCACACGCTCTTGCCGACTTCGAGTTCCAGGGCCGCACAACCTCCCGGCGTCAGATGCACTTCAATTTGCACTCCACAGTTCACATTGGCGATGACCATAACGTCTCGCCTCTCCAGACTCGTGATCGTTCCCGAGAAAACGTTCCGCGCGCTCAGACCTGGCGGACTTGCCGACGCGAGCAGAATGTCTCCCGCGCGGATTCCGATTTGCAGCGAACGAGACCGGTCGATCCGAGTAAGCGGAACCTCCAGCGAGAGCGCAGACGCTCCAATCCGACATGTCATTGTCCCCTGCTCCGGGTGCTCGGCGGTGAAGGTCGCGTCCAGAATGTTCTCGAAGCCCGCCAGTTGCGCAATGCTCTCCAACTCCGGCCGATTTAGAACCTCGTGAGGCGAACCTTGCGCCGTGATGCGCCCGGCTTCCAGCGCGATGACGCGCTCACCCAGGGCAAAAACTTCCTCGCGCTGATGAGTTACATAAAGAATGGGAATCTGGCGCTCTCGGTTCCAGGCACGTAGATCGGCAACAATCTGCGACTTCGTTACGGCATCAAGCGCGGTAAGCGGTTCGTCAAGCAGCAAGACTCGAGGATGCGTGACCAACGCACGCGCCAGCGCGGCACGTTGACGCTCTCCGCCTGAAAGGTCGGCGGGCCGGCGCCGCGCCAGAACGGCAATCCGAAACGAATCCAGAATCTCGCCGCTACGGCGTTCGCGGTCAGGCTTCGCCAACTGATGTAACCCGTACTGTATGTTCCGCTCCACGGTCATATGAGGAAATAAGGCGAGCGTCTGCAGCAGGTAGCCAACACCGCGTCGATTCGGCGGAAGGTTCACCTGCGCCTCGGAGTCGAACAGCGGCGTTTGCCCAACGGCAATTCGGCCGCTCTCGGGAGTTTCCAGCCCCGCAATGCAATCGAGCAGCGTGGTCTTCCCTGCTCCGGACGCCCCGAACAGAATGGTGAAGCCGGCACTGACTGCGAACTCAACGTCTAGACAGAACCGCGATCCACGCTGGCCGGCGAATTTCTTGTGGATGCGAACCCGCAGCTCCTCATTCTTCAGGACACCATGCGAGGGGATCATTTCCAGCCCCACAGATTCCAGGCCGCTCGCCCACGCAGCCCGTAGAGCGCCGCCAGCACTGCAAAACAAATTGCCAGCAACAACAGCGCCGTGCGATTTGCCGCTGCGTAATCCAGCGCCTCCACCTGATCGAAGATCAAAATCGAAATGGTGCGAGTGGCTCCGGGAATGTTGCCGCCGATCATCAGCACCACGCCGAACTCCCCCAGCGTGTGGGCGAAGCCGAGGACGAATCCGGTGAGCACACCGGGCACTCCCAGGGGCAGAACGATTCTCCAGAACGTCCGCCAGCGCGACGCACCCAGCAGCGCGGAGGCGTCCAGCAGCTTGCGATCAACGGACGCAAACGCTGTCTCCATCGGCTGTACCGCAAAAGGCAGGCTATATAGGACCGAGCCCACCACCAGCCCTTCAAATGTGAACGCCAGCGCATGCCCGGTGATGGATTGATACCAGCGGCCCACCGGACTTAGCGGGCCGATCGCGACCAGAACATAGAAACCCAGCACCGTAGGTGGGAGCACGATCGGCAACGATACGATCGCCTCCACGAAAAACTTCCAGCGACGGCGCGAAAACGCCAGCCAGTAGGCCAGTGGCACTCCCAGCAGAAGCAGGATGAGCGACACGAAGGTCGCCAGCCGCAGCGTAAGCGTGAGTGCCTGAGCAATCATGGATGTGCGGGAAGCCCGAAACCGTACTGCTGCAGAATCTTGGCGCCTTCCGCCGAAGTAACGAAATCGAGGAAGGCCTGGGCCGCCTGCTTGTGCTCAGAAGAGGTCACAATGCCGGCCGCCTGCTGTATTTCCGGATAGCTCTCCGACGGAACCTCCCAGAAGCGGCCCGCATTCTTCATCGCTGGAGACAGCGCTAGCGACTCGGCAATCAGCCCGGCTTGCGCGTTCCCGGACTGCACAAACTGTGCCGCCTGGCTGACATTTTCGCCCAGCACGAACTTATCGCTGACCAGGCCCTTCAACTGGAAGTGTTCCAGCGCAGCCACCGCAGCTCCCCCATACGGAGCGTGCTCAGGATTGGCGATCGCAACCTTCTGCACCGAAGGCTGTAGCAGGACATCCATTTTCAGCTTTTGCAGATCGAGTTGGGAGCTGTTAGGAATCCAGAGCACCAGATGCCCGACCGCGTAGGTCCGCACCGACGCCCTGTCGATCTTCCCGGCATCGGCCAGCTTCTTCGGATACGCAGCGTCGGCGGAGAAGAACACATCATAAGGAGCGCCACTCTGAATCTGCGAGTAGATGTTTCCCGACGACCCAAAGGAGAGCGCTACTGTCTTGCCGGTCTTCTGCTGGAATTGAGCCGCCAAATCCCTCATCGCGTAATTCAAATCGGCGGCAGCCGCCGCCCTGATCTCCTCGGCGCGAAGGGCGAGGCCGGTGAGAGAGATGAGGATTAACAACAGCAGAGCTTTCTTCAGAGCCATCTAGCGTTCCCGTGAGAAATCATCGATCAAATCGTTATGAGTGTACCTAAAACCACGATCAATCTTCGATTCTCCTCGAATCGTCAGAGTTCGCAGAGGACCCCGGGAAGTCAAAGCGTCGGGCCCCCAATCCATATCCGTCAATTCATAGGAGCCTTTGAACTTGCCCCCCCACAACAGTCCTGGATCGGGATTCTGATCGTGAATTTATTGCATCTTTCGGCGGATCTCCTCCACCAAAGAGCTATTGCTTGGAGTCATCGTGGTGCTTTCACGCTTGACCCATGGGCGCTTTTCTGTAAAAGTAAGCCCACGCGAGTCATACGTGGGAACTGGCCATAGAGTAAAGGCTTTTCTGACGTAGAGTTCGATCGCTCCTAACTGATGATACGCATTGAGGTCACGCTCAACGCCGATCCCACCGCCATTAGTCCGGTGGTGGAAGGCATTATGGAGATGGCACGCCGCCTGGAATGTGCGGCCGGCAAGGAATTTGAGATTGAGACCGCTTTGCGCGAGGCCCTTGCTAACGCTATTGTCCACGGCTGCAAGAACGACCCCACCAAGAAAGTTCAGTGCTGTGTAGGCTGCGATGAACAACGCGGCATGCAAATCGTGGTCCGCGACCCCGGCTCAGGCTTCGACCCTTTCGCCGTTCCCGACCCCTGTAACGGAGAGAACGTCTACTCCAACCACGGCCGCGGCATTTACCTGATCAACCAGCTGATGGACGAGGTGAAGTTCGAGAAGAACGGCGCCGAAATCCACATGCGCAAGTACTGACGCAAAGTCCCGCTGCGACCTTCCAGCCCAGTTCCCTGTCGCAAAGCTGTTTCGGCCGGTCCCGCTACCGTGCCCAATGGATGCGTTTGGCAGATAAGTTATGACGTGGGGATATTACGCCAGTTATCCACCGCTTTACTGTTGTGATTCGACCTGTTCGGAATCCGAGCAGGGTGGACAGAGGGTCCGAAGTGCGGGGGCTTCGTCCTTCATATGTTTCGTTTCATCGTCGAGTGCAATCTTGATTCCGCACCTGCTGCAAGTGCCGAAATACGGTCTATAGCGATGGCCGTGGCGTTCACCTTTAGGCCATACCGGACAGGTAACAAATTCCATGTCGTTCACTTGTGATAAGGGGATTTGCACTAAGCCGCTAGCGCGGCAGGGGTGTGCAGCGCGTTGATTGGGTAGAGTTCATGGACACCTGAGGAGGTGTCTATGAGCGAACTACGCCAACGCATGCAGGAAGAACTGCGACTGCGCAACTTCTCCCCCCATACCGTCCGGGCCTACACTGCAACCGTCGCTGACTTCGCCCGCTATTTCCATAAGTCACCTGATCAGCTGGGCCCCGAGCAGGTGCGCCGTTATCAACTCTATCTGCTCAACGAGAAGAAGCTGGCCTGGCAGACCCTGCAGGTTCGCATGGCGGCTTTAAAGTTCTTCTACACGCGGACGCTCAAGCAAACCTGGTTTGACCACGAAGTCGCCAAGCCGAAGGTGCATCGCAAGCTGCCCGTGGTCTGGAGCCGGGAAGAAGTTCGCGCCTTGCTCGACAGCACGCTGAACCTGAAACATCGCGCTCTGCTGGCCACTCTCTACAGCGCCGGGCTGCGCTGCCAGGAAGCCCTGGACTTGAAAGTCACCGACATCGACAGCCCACGCATGATCATCCACATCCGCGCTGGTAAGGGAAACTTCCCGCGCCAGGTCATGCTCTCGCCCAAGCTGTTGCAGTTGCTCCGTATCTACTGGCGGTGGCGCAAGCCCGAGGACTGGCTGTTTCCCGGAGGACTACCCAACCAACCGATGCGTGCCACCAGCGTCCGCATAATCTGCCAGAAACTGCGCCGCCAGTTGGGCATGGTCAAGCCGCTCAGTCCGCATGTGCTGCGGCACTCCTTTGCCACCCACCTGCTCGACGCAGGCACCGATCTGCGCAGCATTCAACTACTGCTCGGCCATCGCGACCTGGAGACCACGGCCCGTTATCTGCATGTCTCGGAACGCCGACTGCATGCCACCGCCAGTCCCCTCGATGATCTGTCCATTCGCGACATCACCACTTCCGATGGAGATGGCAGAAGAAGATGAGACCACATCGGCTCGAAGTAGCCGATGTCTTGCACGCTCACCAGCAAGCGTTCCTGCAACGCTGGGGACCGGTGGTCTCCCGCCAGCAACACAAGGCTCTGCGTGACATCGGCCTATGCCGCACCGCCGCTCTCGGCGCTCACCTGCAACGGTGCGATGCCTGTTCCTACCAGGACATCAGCTATCTCTCCTGCCGCAACCGGCATTGCCCCAAGTGCCAGTCCACGGCCCGCGATCGCTGGCTCAGCAGGCAGGCCGCCAGCCTGTTGCCCGTGGCCTATTCGCACGTCGTCTTCACCCTGCCCGAGCAACTGGCACCGCTCGCGCTACGCAATCAACGCCTGCTCTACGACCTGCTGTTTCGCGCCGCCTCCGAAACCCTGCTCGCCATCGCCGCCGATCCACGCCATCTCGGCGCACGCATCGGAGTGCTTGCCGTACTCCATACCTGGAGCCAGGATCTGCGCCACCATCCTCACCTGCATTGCCTCGTACCCGCCGGTGGACTCGCCCTCGATCATTCCCGTTGGGTCGCCTGCCGACCGGGTTTCTTCCTGCCGGTGCGCGTACTCAGCCGCCTCTTCCGGGGCAAGATGCTGGCCTTCCTCAGGCAGGCTTATAAGAAAGGAGAACTCCGCTGCCTCGGCACCACGGCCAACCTCGCCGACCCGCGTCAGTTCCACTCCCTGTTGCAGCGGCTGCGTTCCATGGAATGGGTCGTCTATGCCAAACCACCCTTCGGTGGACCCCAGCATGTTCTCAAATACCTGGCCCGCTATACTCACCGCGTCGCCATCGCTAACGGCAGGCTTCTCGATCTCGTTAACGGCCATGTGCGCTTTCGCTGCCGCGACTCCAAACACAACAACCGCATCAAGGTCATGAGCCTCGATGCCGTCGAGTTCATCCGCCGCTTCCTGCTTCACATCCTGCCGTCGGGCTTCGTCAAGATCCGTCACTTCGGCCTGCTGGCCAACCGCAACCGCCGACGAGCACTCGCTCTTTGCCGACTCCATCTCAACGCAGCCGCTGCAGAGCCAATCCAGATTCTCACTCCACTGCAGCAACAGGCTCTCCATCGCTGCTGCCCCAAGTGTCAGCGCGGCACCCTGCATATCATCGCCAGGCTTTCAGCCTATGCCTTGGCCATCTGTACAACACTGGCTTCCACTAGCCCCATCGACTCTTCCTGAACTCCACCTATGACTATGGGCAAAACAACTCGCAGTCCTATACAAACCAGTCCATCGCTGGTCGCAGCACCCGTGTGCTCAAAATCGCCTACGCCATCCTCCTGCAACCCAGCCTTCTATCCAACCAACCCTGCAATCTCGATCCTTCGCTCCGCGTCCTTGTCCCGTCCATGCTGCCAAAGCTGCCCATCCCATATCCTGCCAGCCCTTCAGCCGCATTCAATCTCCATAGAGACGCGCTAGCGGCTTACTGCAAATCGCCCTATCGACAATGCTCCGCCCATCGTCATCGCCATCCTCACGTTCTGCCTGCGGAGCACTGTCGATACGGCACTATGGATTTATCGACAGCTATCTAACCACCGTAGGAACGGTGTACTCGACTTGAGTCTCGGGCCTGTCCCAGCACACCCTGAACGCCCCGGCAGAAACGCGCTCGTTAGCTGCGTTCTGATAAGCGCTGCAAAGCTCTTCGATGCTTGCCCATCGCTCCGTCTCGCCTTGCAACAATTGCGTCCACTGGGTCTTACGCGACACCAGTGCCCTGTGTATTTCAGACGGTTGCATCGGTGCAATTTCGACCTCAGGCTTACATTCCTCGATCCGGGAATAGTCCATTAGCCCAGAATCGTAGTGAGCGGCCGCCTCTGCGAGTAGCCGTGTCTTTGTGATAGTCGCCACACCCGTCGTATCTGTCACAAATGGACCTAACAGGAGATCACTCTTCTTGTTCGCGAATATGTGGACTGTGAACAGAACGTTTGAAATGTGAGCTGGGATACCAGTGGAATCAACCAGACGCAACACGACTCTGTCGGGCAGGGACAAATTAATCATGAACTTTGTATTGTATTCGCCCAGGTCGCGAGTCAATTGACGAAATCAGGCCTCATCGTAACTTACCAAACCATTCTAAGGAAAGGCCGCCCTGCGGCTACCTCGATCGTTTTTACACTTCCTGCTTCTACGCTTCAATCACCGTCTTGATCCGGTCGAATGCCCAGGTAATTTCTTCTCGCGAGATCGTCAGCGGCGGCGCGATGCGGATCACGTGATCGTGCGTTTCCTTGCACAGAATACCGAGCCCCTTCAATGCCTCGCAGTATGGCCGTGCAGCGACATCCAGCTCGATCCCAATCCACAGGCCTTTCCCCCGCACCTCGCGAAGATGCGGGCTGCGCAAGGTCTTCAGCTTGGCGAGGAAGTAGTCGCCGAGTTCGGCGGAACGCTCGATCAAATTCTCGTCGATCAGCACCTGCAAGGCCGCGCGGGCCACGGCGCAACCCAGCGGATTGCCGCCGAAGGTGCTGCCGTGATCGCCGGGATGAAAGACGCCAAGCACTTCCTTCGACGACAACACCGCCGACACCGGGTAGAAGCCTCCGGACAGCGCTTTGCCGACAATCACCATGTCGGGTCGGACATCCTCGTGCAGGTAGGCGAACAGCTTTCCGGTGCGTCCCAGTCCTGACTGAATCTCATCGGCGATGAACAGCACATTGCTCTTACCGGAGAGTTCCGCGGCTTCTTTCAAGAAGCCTGCCGGCGGAATCACGATGCCGGCTTCACCCTGGATCGGCTCAACCAGGAACGCGCAGGTGTTCGGCGTGATAGCGTTACGAAGTGCCGCCACATCGCCGAACGGGATGATCTTGAAGCCGGCGGTGAACGGCCCAAAGCCGTCACGATACTGTTCGTCGCTGGAGAAGCTGACGATGGTCACCGTACGCCCATGGAAATTGTTCGAGCAGACGATGATCTCGGCCTTGCCGTCGGGAATGCCTTTGACCTTATAGCCCCACTTCCGCGCGGCTTTCACGGCGGTCTCCACCGCCTCGGCGCCTGAGTTCATCGGCAGCGCCATTTCATAGCCGGTCAGCTCATGCAATTTCTGATAGAGCAGGGGCAGTTGATCGTTACGAAATGCGCGCGAGGTCAATGTGACCTTCTGCGCCTGGTCGATCATCGCTTTTAGAATTTTGGGATGGCAATGGCCTTGGTTGACGGCAGAATACGAGGCCAGGCAATCCAGATAGCGGTTCCCCTCCACGTCATACACCCAGATACCTTCGGCGCGTTCGATAACCACGTCGAGCGGGTGATAGTTGTGAGCTCCATAACGATCCTCGAGCTCAACAAAATCCTGAGTTTGCGGGCGATCCATAACGGGCATAAGGTTCCTTTTGGTTTGCATTTAGCCCTTGGCGTTTAGCGCATGGCGTTTGGCACTCGGGCACTTAGCAATGGCTCTGACGTCAGAAGTCGGCATCTGCCTGATGGGACTCATGAAATTGTCATCCCGACCGGAGCGAAGCGGAGCGGAGGGATCTGCGGTTCGTGGCAAGTCATGACTGTGTCCATTCTCAAAAAAGCGTGTCAACGAGTCACCAAGCGCTATTTATTCCATCAACATGGTTAACAACGCCATTCGTACAAACAGTCCATTCGCCGCCTGCCGGAAGTACAGGGCGCGTGGATCGTCATCCACCGTCTTATCCAGCTCGACGGTTCGCGGCAAGGGATGCAGAATCAGCGCGTCGGATTTCATGCGCTGCAGCACCGACGAATTGATGGCGTAGCGCTGCGACCCCGCGAGATGCGGCAGACGCTCCGGCCGGATTCGCGTCTGGTACACAACGTCGACTTCCCCGACAACGCGATCAATGTCCGACTCCAGTTCGTAGCGCACGCCGTGGCGATCCAGATATTGCAGGATGTCGCTCTTCATCTGCTGCTCAGGTGGGCTGACGAAGTAGATCTTCACCCGTTCGAACTTCGCCAGCAGATAGGTCAGCGATCGCGCGGTGCGTCCACGATCAAGTTCGCCAATAAAGGCCACGCTCAGACCATCGAGGGGACGCTCACGATAGATGGTGTAGAGGTCGAGCAGCGCCTGCGTAGGATGCTGTCCGCCATCGCCGTCGCCAGCGTTGATGACCGGCACCGGCGAGACCTTGGCTGCGCGAGCCGCGCCGCCGGTCTCATGATGCCGAATGACGATTAGGTCGCAGTAGCTGCCGATGATGCGAATGGAATCCTCGACCTGCTCGGCTTCAATCTCCGACGAGAACGCACGGGCATGCTCAGTCGAAAGCACGCGGCCGCCCAGCCGATGCATGGCGGCTTCGAAGCAGAAGCGCGTGCGCGTCGAGGGCTGATAGAAGACGCTGGCGAGGATGCGGTTCTGGTAGTCGAGCGTGCCACCGCGGGCCACAATGCGCTCCATCAGCCGCGAGCGATCGAACAGCTCCATCAATAAAGGCAGCGTGAACTGCTGCGACTCAACTACATGTTTTAACGTCATACGGGAACGTCCTGCCTTGTCTTTTTCGTCCCGCAGCCTGACCGGAGCATGCGATGTTGGCATGGCCTACCGGAGAACCGGCGCCTCCTCTTCTGATGAAGCCGTCTTCCGGCCCTTTTGCGAGTCGGCAAAGATGTGCGTGCCCGCGTGGCCGGAGACTGCATCGCAGAGATGTTCGAAGGACGTGATTACCGCTTCTTTTCCCCCGCTGCGTAAGAAATGAATGACCGACTCAACTTTCGGACCCATGTTGCCTGCGGGAAAATGTCCCGCCTTGTGGTACTGCTCCAGTTGAGAGACCGTGACCGAGGTCAGCGGTGTTTGGTCGGCCTTTTTGTAGTTGAGGTAAACGTAGTCGGTGTCGGTGGAGATGGCGAACAGGTCGACCGCCAGTTCTATGGCGAGCAACGCCGAAGCCCGGTCTTTGTCGATGACTGCCTCCACACCCTGCAGTTCACCGCCGACTCGGACCACTGGAATGCCGCCGCCGCCCGTGGAGACGACCAGCACATCGCGCGCGACCAGCGAGCGAATGACATCGAGTTCTACGATTTCCAGCGGCTCCGGCGAAGGTACCACTCGCCGATAACCCCGCGCCGCGTCTTCCACGATGTGCCAACCTAGCGCTCGCCGCTTCTCCTCCGCGTCGGTCCGGGAATAGAACGGCCCAATCGGCTTGGTGGGATGCCGCATCGCCGGATCGTCGGATGAGACGACCGTCTGCGTGATGAGGCTTACGACCGGAACCTCCAGCCTGGCGGCCACCAGTTCATTGTGGAGAGATTGCTCCAGCAGATAGCCGATCTCGCCCTGGCTGGCGGCGCCGCAGAGATCCAGCGTCTGGCTGTAGGCCACGTCCGACGCGCGTTCCGAACGGAGCAATTGTGCGCCTACCTGCGGCCCGTTGCCGTGGGTGATCACTAACCGGTATCCGCGGCGAATGAGATCGACCAATGCCTGAGCGGTACGCCTGGCATTTGCCAATTGCTCGGCGGTGGTGCCTTTCTCACCCGCCCGAATTAGAGAGTTGCCTCCAACCGCGACCAGCGCAGTCTTCGAGGACATATGTTTCCTTACAAGACGGCGTTAAACGGGGCGATCGCACGCGAAGTTCGAGCGCGTTAAATGCTCGTAACGCCGTCATCACGCCGCTGTGGAGAATGAGAGTCGCAGTCTCCCGTCCGCCCTGTTTTATGCGGCACGCGTTTTGTGTCGCCGCTGCCGCGGCTCAGTCCAAAAACCTGTCTTACCCGGGGCTCGCGCCCGGGCTAACTTCATCCCGCCGCTTCGCGGCTGGTTCTGTACGGTTCGCGGCTTCTTTCCGAAGCCGATCGCTTACTCGGCCCGATTGCCGGCAGGTTGCCACACCGCTCCCAACCCCCGCCGAAGAGCGAACAGCGAAGAGCGGCCTTTCTATCTCACCAACTCCAACGCCGGCTGACGCACCACTTCGTGCTCCAGCACCCGTGTCCACTTCATCAGTTCGAGCATGATGGCCTTCTGCGCATGCAGCCGGTTCTCCGCCTGCTGGAACACAAACGATTGCGGACAATCGATAACATCGTCTGTCACCTCGTCGCCGCGATGTGCCGGCAGACAATGCAGGAAGATCGCGTCTTTATTCGCCAGCCCAAACAGCCGGGCGTTGACCTGGTACGGCGCGAAGATCTTCTTGCGCTTTTCAGCCTCATCCTCCTGACCCATACTGGCCCAGACATCGGTATAGACCACGTCGGCGTCGCTGGCCGCCAGTTCGGCATCGTTGGTGACCGTCAAACTGGCATTCGTCTCCAGGCACCGATTCTTGGCCCACCCAATCGCATCAGCATCGGGCTCGTATCCCGCAGGAGTCGCAATCCATACATTCGCTCCCAAGAGCACGCCTGCCGACATCAGTGACCGCGCCACATTGTTGCCGTCACCGATGTAGGCGATCTTCAGTCCGGTGAAGCGCCCCTTCACTTCGAGGATGGTCAGGTAGTCGGCCATCGCCTGGCAGGGATGGCTGTAATCGGTCAATCCGTTGATGACCGGTATGCAGGCATGCCGCGCCAGTTCCACCACCACCTCGTGGGAGAAGGTGCGAATCATGATGCCTTGCACCATTCGCTCCAAATTCTTGGCGACGTCGTACACCGATTCACGCTTGCCGAGACTGATCTCGGCAGGCGAGAGATACAGGGGATGACCACCCAGCTCTTCCATCCCGACATCGAAGGTTACCCGGGTGCGCAACGATGGCTTCTCGAAAATCATCGCCAGCGTCTTGCCCTTCAACGCCGTGTGGTAGACATTGGGATAGGCCTTCACCTGGGTGGCAACATGCAGGTATTGCCGAATCTGCTGGGGCGTGAAGTCCCGAATGGACAGAAAATCCTTTGCGGGCATGACTACCTCCCCACCGTTACCAGTTCCGGTTTGTGGGCCTGGGTGAATTGCTCGATCAACTCGGGGATCCTCGGATTCCCAAGCTCCTCGACCTCGTAGCGAACGCGCACATTTGGCTTGTCGAGTTTGATCGTGCGAGCCAGATCGATTGGTGTCGCAACCAGCACCACTTCGCAAGGCACGCGCTTGATGGTCTCTTCCAGTTCGTGCCGCTGCGTATCGCTGTAGCCCATTGCCGGCAGCACGCGCCACAAATGCGGGAATTTGTCGAATGTTTTCTGGATCGAGCCAATCGCATACGGCCGCGGATCGACCAGCGCCGCCGCGTGATAACGGTTCGCCGCCACCACACCGGCGCCGTAGGCCATCTCACCGTGCGTAAGCGTGGGGCCGTCCTCGACCACCAGCACGGTCTTCCCTGCAATCAACTCCGGCCTTTCCACGGACACGCGGCAGGCCGTCTCGATCACCTTAGCCTTCGGGTTGTGCTGCGCGATATTCTGACGAACCGTCTTGATGCCGTCCGGATCGGCCGTGTCGACCTTATTAATGATTAAAACGTCGGCACTGCGGAAGTTGACTTCGCCCGGATAATAACCCAGCTCATGACCGGCGCGATGCGGATCGAGCACGACAATCGAGAGATCGGGACGATAGAACGAGGTGTCGTTGTTGCCGCCATCCCACAGGATGACGTCTGCTTCTTTCTCCGCCTTTCGCAGGATCGTCTCGTAGTCGACGCCGGCGTACACCGGAGTTCCTTCGACGATGTGCGGCTCGTACTCCTCGCGCTCCTCGATGGTGCACTTGTGCCGGTCGAGATCGGCGAGCGTTCCGAAGCGCTGCGCTCTCTGCTCAGCCAGATCGCCATAGGGCATCGGATGACGAATCACTACCGGATGCCAGCCCTGGTTGCGCAACTCCGCCGCAATTCGGCGCGATACCGGACTCTTTCCGCAACCCGTACGCACGGCGCAGATGGAGACAACTGGCACCTTCGATATCAGTTGGGTGCGCTCTGCGGCCAGCAGCCAGAAGTCGGCGCCTGCGGCCGAGGCTCGTGACGCCAAGTGCATCAGCGTGGGATATGCCACATCGCTATAGGCGAAAACCACCACATCGACGTGCTCGTCGCGGATGATCTCTTCCATCTTGTTTTCTTCCAGAATGGAAATTCCGTCGGGATAGAAGTCGCCCGCCAATTCGGCGGGATAACGGCGTCCAGCAATGTCGGGGATCTGTGTGGCAGTGAAGGCTACTACTTGAAACTCAGGATTATTGCGAAAGACTACGTTGAAGTTGTGAAAATCTCGTCCTGCCGCACCAAGGATGAGGACTCTTTGCATAGCGCGCTAAAAGCGTCATTAGACCCATAACGTGGGGACACTTTTCTCCTTTAGCCGAGATCATGGACCGGTACCAGGACTTCCGCAGTGAGGCGGGTCACGTCGTCCTGTGCCTCGGTTTCGACCCCAGCTAACCCGGAGTGTCCTACCTCACGTGACCATGTGACGGCCATCACTTCGTCTTGGGCCATAGCTGGTCAAGAATCGAACTATCGTTCGGTACGGGGTGAGCCTCCAAGCCGATACGTAATCCAGGTGGGATGGCCAATCGTCAGGTTCAACGCAACTCCCCTCGCGATGGTCCCGCATTGATAGAAAGGGCAGCAATGGCCAAAGGTTCAGTGCAGATCGTGGTCGAGCGGTGTAAAGCCTGCGGATTCTGCGTGGAGTTTTGTCCCACTCACGTGCTGGCGCTTTCCTCCGCCTTCAACGCCAAGGGATATCACACCCCCTACATGGTTCATCCGGACAAGTGCAGCGGCTGCGATCTGTGCGGCATGTACTGTCCGGACTTCGCAATCTTCGGTTTCAAGGAGCCGGCGCCTCCCAAGGAAGCAACGCAAGAATGCCGCCCAAGCAAAGAAAGCTTGAACGGGGCACCCGCGCCTCCACCGGCCGAGACAGAAAATAAGGAGGAGCAAGATGCACGCTGATCCAGCCGGAGTGCTGACCGGCTCGCATTTTCTAGACGGCGATCACGCCTGCTGCGAAGGAGCACTCGCTGCCGGAGCGCGATTCTCCTCCGGCTATCCCATCACGCCCTCGACCGAAGTGGTCGAGCGCTTCGCCCAGCGCATTCCGACTGTCGGCGGAACCTTCATCCAGATGGAAGACGAACTCGCCGCCTCGATCACACTGCAAGGCGCAGTATGGGCCGGAGCCAAAGCCTTCACGGTGACCTCCGGGCCCGGCTTCTCGCTGATGATGGAGCACATCGGATACGCCGCCATGACCGAAACGCCCTGCGTCTTCGTCGACGTGCAGCGCGGCGGGCCTTCTACCGGATTGCCCACACTTCCCGCGCAGGCCGACATGATGCAGGTGCGCTGGGGATCGCACGGCGATTACGCGATCATCGCGCTTTGCCCGAACTCGCCGCAGGAATGTTTCGACCTGACCATCACGGCGTTCAACTTCTCCGAAAAGTATCGCTGCCCGGTCTTCGTCATGCTGGACGAAGTTGTCGGCCACATGACCGAGAAGGTCGTCATTCCTCCCCCCGAGCAGATCGAAATCGAGCCGCGGCGCTACACGACCTTGCCGCCCGATAAGTTCAACGCCTATGAACCCGGCGCGGACCTGGTTCCCGACATGCCCCACGTCGGCCAGGGCTACAACGTTCACGTCACTGGACTGACCCACGACGAGCGCGGCTATCCCGACATGCGCCCGGTCGTGCAGGACCGGCTGGTAAAGCGGCTGGTTGAAAAGATCAGCCACAACGTTGACGACATCGTCCTCTACGAAGAAGAGCAGATCGAAGGCGCCGACGTGGTCGTTGTCTCTTACGGCATCACCTCCCGCGTCGCGCAGCGCGCCATCGAGATGGCCCGCAAGAAGGGCCTGAAGGTTGGCAAGTTCCGCCTGATTACCGCGTGGCCCTTCCCCGAAAAACAGATCGCTGCCATCGCAGCAAAGGTCAAAGGCATTGTGGTGGCGGAACTGAATCTCGGTCAGATGGTGCGCGAAGTCGAACGCGCCGCGGCCGGCAAAGCCGCCGTCCGCCTGGTAGGACACGCCGGCGGCAGCGTTCACAAGCCGGAAGACATTCTGAAGGCCATCATGGAGGTGGCGCGATGAGCGACGCTATTGTCACGATCCAGAATCCTGTCGAGCAGTTCCTGCGCATGGACCGCATCCCGCACATCTGGTGTCCGGGCTGCGGCATCGGCACCAGCGTCAACTCATTCGCCAATGCACTTATCGAGGCTGAGGTAGATACCAAGAACCTGGCCATCGTCTCCGGCATCGGCTGCACTGGGCGCGTCGCCGGATATACCAAGCTGGACTCGTTCCACACCACACACGGCCGCGCGATTCCCTTCGCAACTGGACTGAAGCTCGCCAATCCGAAGCTGAACGTCGTGGTTTATAGCGGAGACGGCGACCTGTTCGCTATCGGCGGCAATCACCTGATTCACGCCGCCCGCCGCAATCTCGATCTCAAAGTCATCTGCATTAACAACCTGATTTATGCCATGACTGGCGGCCAGACGGCGCCGACCACACCCGGCGATGTCGTCACCTCGACGAATCCCTACGGGACGTACGATCCCGCCTTCAACCTGCCTTACCTGGTGGAAGCCGCGGGTGCAGTTTTCGTCGCACGCTGGACCGCCTTCCACGTGAAGCAGCTTGCCCGCTCCATGCAAGAGATGTTCGCCAAAAAGGGATTCAGCTTCATTGAGGTGCTCTCGCCCTGTCCGACGCTCTATCAGCGCCGTAACAAGATGGGCGACGGGCTGGACACGATGAAGTTTTACAAGCAGGTCAGCAAGGTTAAGAACGGCTGTCCGACCAAGGAGGTCGGTCTCACCAAGAGCGGCGAGATCGTGGTCGGCAAATTCGTCGACCGCGAGCGCAACGACTACGGCGAACTGATGCACGACAAGTTCATCGACTCACTTGGCGACGGGTACGTAGAAACGGAGTGTTGCTCATGCCAGTAACCGAGATCCGTATCGCAGGGTTCGGCGGACAGGGTGTCATCCTGTCGGCTATCGTCATCGGCAAAGCCGGATGCATTTATCACAACGGCTATTCGACCATGACTCAGAACTTCGGCCCGGAAGCGCGCGGCGGCGCCTGCAGCGCGCAAGTCATCCTCTCGGACAAGCCCGTGCTTTATCCCTACGTCACGCAGCCAGACATCCTGGTCGTCATGTCGCAGGAGGCGTACACGCTGTTCAGTCCGCAGATCAATCCCGAAGGCATCCTGGTGATCGAAGAGGATCTGGTCCGCATCAGCGAGTTGCCGGTGGGCGTCCGAGTCTACAGCATCCCGGCCACACGCATCGCCGAAGAGTTGGGCAAGAAGATGGTGCTGAACATCGTGATGGTCGGCTTCTTCGCCGCAGTCTCGCAAGTGCTGGAGCCCGAAGCTGTGCGCAACGCAGTAGCCGCGTCTGTACCCGAAGCCTACCGCGACCTGAATCTCAAGGCATTCGACAAGGGCTTCGACTACGGAGCCAATGAGCTGACCCAGACGATCGTGAAGCAGGAATCCCGAGTGTCCGTCGCAGCGTTAGAGCTGTAAGTAAGTTTCCCTGAGCAATACAGCGAGAGAGCCGGCAAAGTAGCCGGCTTTTCTTATGCTTCTTGAACTGTGGAAGCCCCGGCAAGAGCTCGCTGAGATTACGCTGTATGGCTTAAGCCAGTGCATATCAGCCGGCGATTCCCCGGTGATGAATCGCCGGGTAGTGCGGACCTTCCGGTCCGCGTTCAGACGTCTTATGTCGCTGCTGCTGAGCCGGCTTTAGTCGGCGACACACCAAGGGCTGGCCCCCGCATCTACCCACCTACTCATTCGAAAAAGTTCAAACTGCATACGTCGGTGCTGCAAAACTAGCCACAAATATGGGTGGTTTGGACTGGAGCGGATGGCAACGTCGCGCGCCTGTTTTATCATCTGGTTCACTTGGAGAATTCATGCCTACCAATCAGAATGCCCATGACGAGGATGCCGCTAAAGGCGCCGTGGAACAGGATAGTCCCGGGGAAGAGACCAATGTATCAACTACCGGACAGCTCGGTCATCGCGATCAGGACCCGCTGCTCAAATCCAGTAATAGCGATTTTCCTGAACCCGGAGAGAACGAAGAACACACCGGCGAGCCGCACGCCGGCGACGATCGGACGTCGAGGTAGGCGCTGAGGGCTTGAGCTATGTTCCGCCACGAACCGCAGATCCTTCGACTGTGTTCGGCCGCTTGCGCGGCCTCACTTCGCTCAGGATGACAATTCGAGAAGGCCGACCTCACGCCGTGTATTTGATCATCAGCACTTCGTTGCCGACTTCGCTGTAGATCAACTCGTTCACCACGCCTTTGGCGATCAGGATGCCGAAGCCGCCGGGGCGCATTCCCTTTTCGTCACGCACGCCGATGTGGTGGGTCAGGTCGCCTTCGGGATTCGCAACAGCAGCATGCTGGATCGCCTCCCAGCGGAAGCCCGATCCCGGATCGTGCACATAGAAGACGATCGAACGCGCAGTGCGAACCGCTGCCACGTCGATCACTTTGCCGGGACGAAACTCCGCACCGTGCTCGAGCGCATTCATCAGGATTTCGCGGAAGGCCATCATCAACTCCTCGCGCGGAGCTTCCGGCAATCCGGTCTGCAGCTCGGTCAGAAACGCGATCAGCCGTTCGGCGCTTAAGATCTGGGAGTTGATCCGCAACGAGACCCAGTCGCGATGGGCCGACAGCACCTCAATCCCCATCAGCGAGTCGGACGTGACCGCAGCCTGCGCGGCATAGTTGGCAATCTCGACCGGGTCGAACGGAGCCGTCTTGCAGAGAAACACCCGCGCCCGCAGCGCGGCGATGATCTCCTCCGGCGTTCCGCTCGGCGCCAGCACAATCACTCGCACCCCCGGACGCGTGGCTCGCATCTCGGCCAGCAGCGCAAGGTCCTCTTCAATGCTGGTTTTGGGGTCGGTGATCACCACCGAATAACATGTGTGACGCAGCTTGCGCATGGCATCCGCGCTGCCCGCGGCGTAGTCGAACAGGCAATTGTGCGCCGCAAGGCCCTGCTCAAAGGGCTGGCCTAGTTGTGCGTCTTTGCCGATCACGAGCACGCGCGCGACCGCCGCCGTGCAATCGCACTCTTTGGCCTTAACCGCAGAATTTGCGCCGGACATCGACACACCTCCAGGAACGCGCCATGGGAAGTCTGAGACTAGTTTACGCGCCCAAGGCCCTGTCGGGACCCACAGTTCGCCGCTTCGAACGTTTGTGTGGCGAACCTCGAAACCGGCACCATACGAACTTGAGAGGAGCCTCGGTTAACAGCTACTTTGATCCGCGCACGGCGGATCAGTTCTTGGAGCTTCAACCAGCACGAAATTCGCGGATGTCTTCGCCTTTATGCCACAGCGTAGAAGTCGGTTGCCGGCGATTTTCTGCCAGCTTCTCGTTGACGGCTTCGACCTCGGCTTTTGACCAGCTCACCGATACAATTTCGACCTCACCGCTCGAGGAGATGTAGAACAAAGTAGGAACGTTGCTGAGTCCATAGGCGTTCGAGACGGCGTAGTTCTTGGAATCGTCGAGCGCAATCGGGAAGGTTACGCCGTACTGCCGAAGGAAGGCTTGCGTGTTCTTCGCATTGTCCTGCGAAACGCCGATAAAGCTTACATTCGCGCCACGGTTCGCCTGATACATACGCTCGAAGAATGGGAACGCGTACTGAGAGGTTGGGCAACCCACCTTGAAGAAGGCGAGAACCACCGGGCCTTTTTTCAACGCGTCGTGCAGCGAGACTTGACGGCCATCGACCGTGGTTAAGGTGAAATCCGGCGCGGTTGCTCCCGCGCTTAGAGTAAGCATCGAATCGTGACCTCCGAAAAGCTTGCTGCTCAGACCGAAAGGCAACTTCACAAATTAGATTCCCCAGCGTTCTGGTTCGACTCACCCGCGACCTTTCGCAAGATCTTGCGCGCAAGGCCGGTCAAGGCGAGCCGCTCATACTGCCTCGGCGTAAACCAGCGCGCTTCTTTCCCTACTTTGCCCACCTCCGAAATCGCGTAGACGGCAACACGGTAGTCGGTATCCGTGATCGAGTGCCGAACCCGCAGCAGCAGAGCAGCGCGGTTGAGGGTTTCGGGCGCAAGCGCGGGCAACTCCCACATATCCGCCATGAGCGAAGCGTTACGAGGCCGCTGCACCAGGAGCACTGAATCTCCTCGCCGGGCGAGCCCGTAACAGACATCTGTGGCCTTCCTCGCTGATTGCGGCCGGACCGCTTCTACTCCTCGCGTCCTGCAGGACGAATTCACCGGACAAATCAAGCACTGCGGCGAACGCGGAGTGCAGATAGTCGCCCCCAGTTCCATCATCGCCTGATTGAAATCACCGGGACGCTTGCGATCGAGGAATCCTTCTGCCCGCTGCCACGCCGCTTCCTTCCCCAATGCTTCTCCGAGCAGACGTTGCAGCACGCGCTCCACATTCCCATCAACAACAGCGACCGCGTCATCGAAGGCGATACTGGCAATCGCCGCAGCGGTGTAGCGACCAATTCCCGGCAAATCCAGCCACTCGTCCGCCAGGCGCGGAAAAACTCCAGCGCGTTCGCTCGCGATCACCTTTGCGGCCTGATGCATTCGCCGCGCGCGATGGTAGTAACCCAGCCCGCTCCAAACCGCGAGAACAGAACTCTCTCGCGCAGCCGACAATGACTCCACAGTAGGAAAGCGCTGCAGGAAGCGCGCATAGTGATCCAGCACCGCAACCACGCGAGTCTGTTGCAACATGATTTCCGAAACCCAGATTCTGTAGGGATCGCGGTCACGCCGCCACGGCAGCTCGCGACGATGCTGGTCATACCAGCTCAATAAAGCGCGACGAAAGGAACGTGTTTGTGCAGGAGACAGTGAGATCACGCGCTCGTCCATGCACAGAAATTCTACATAGAAGGCTTAGCGGCGAATTCAGCCTTGGGTGATTACCTGCTAAGCAGGGTGCTCTGGCTGCTGCCCGTGATCCGGCAACTCCTCCGGCGCCCCATGACGGCGCAGCAACTGCGCCAGATTCTGCGAGAATGCGGAACGCGGCAGCACCATGTCGCAACCGGCCTCTTGCGCCTTCATCTTCAGATCACCCTGAACATGTGACACGAATCCGATGATGTTGATGCTCTTCTTCAGCTTCGACTTGAGTTTGGGAATCAAGGTCAGCGGTTTTGCGCCTACATTGTTCAAGTCGAAAATGATGAGTGACGGCTTGTCGCCGTTCTGTCCCATCTTCTCCTGCAGTTCCTTGTCGGTCTTCACGAACTCGACTTTGACGTTGATCTTGCGCGCGGTCTCCTGGATTTTCGCCAGGAAAAACAGGTCGTCGACAAACGCAAAAATGCGCGCCGGTGACTCATCGGACGTCGCCGGCAATGGCTCGACATCGGGATGGATGAATTGCCTGCCCGGTCCCTGACCCATGCCCCCGCGTCCTGGTCTGCGGGCATTGCCGTTGTTGTTACCCTGCAACGCGCGGTAACTGTGGTCCATGGGCGCGGTGTAGATGCCGCCGGCCAGCGGGTTTTCCCTCCGGGGACGCGGACCACCGGACTTGCGCCCGTGGCGGTTCTTACCCGGTCCCTGACCTTGGCTTTGTCCCTGACGATTCTGGCCAGGTTGTTGGGGGGCTGCGCCGTGCGCGACGGCTCCTCGGCGGCCGCGCCGCCGTCTACGTCCCTTCCCTCCGGCGTGACCGGAAGGAGGATTCGATCCTTGATTCATGCTTCTCTCTTAAGTTTGAGATCCCACATTTATGAACCGCTGGTTTTGGCCATGTAGTCAAACGTGTAGAAACTGGCCTGAGCTGCGGTCGGATACTTCGCTGAAATCGATTCAGTTGCGTCCGTCTGGCGCCCGGAAATTTCGGCGCGAGGAACGCCTGCACGGGAAGTGCGGCGATTGGAGGACGCTTCCATGGTAAACGGCTTTACTACTGAAAAGCAAGTGCAAATCCCGTCTTTCACATAGGATGCAGTCCCCACGACAAGTGGTGTTGTTTAATTTCCACCCAGCCGGCGTCTGGGGGTGGCGCCGGAACGACATATTCCGCCACCGTCACTTCTGTGCGGCTAAAACCGCTTGCAATACGTCTACCGCCAACTGTGCGGCATGTCCCGAGGCCGCCGGCAAACCGCCTACCGTACGAACGAGATCTTCCTTGCAGATCGCCTGTGCTTCGCTAACCGAATTTCCCTTTGCCAGCTCTGTAACCGCCGAGGCGCAGGCCATTGCTGGTACACATCCCTTGGCTCGAAAGCGTATGTCCACCACCCGGCCGTCAACGATTTTAACCGCCAGCTCTAATACATCCCCGCAAGCTGGGTTCTCAATGCGATGGCGCGAGGTGGCATCGGCCAGTTCACCCACGTTGCGAGGATGTTCGAAGTGGTCGAGGAGTTCGGGTGAATACATGGATTGGCTTATTGCTTGAGAAACTTTCCCTGCTTCAATTCCTCAAACGCCTTCTGGAGTTGCTCCTGCGTATTCATCACGATCGGCCCATACCACGCGACCGGCTCTTGCAGCGGCTTACCTGAGACTAGCAGAAATCGGATGCCATCATCGCCTGCATGAACGGTAACCTCGTCGCCGCCGTCGAATAAAATCAGTGAGCGATTGTCGGCTTCGACAGGGGGTGTAGTGTCGGCCCACTTTACGGCTTCCGTCGGTACCGCCAGCGGACCCGATGCGTTGCAGAACTTCCCTGACCCGCCAAACACATAGGCGAAGGCGTGGCGGGTGTGTTCCACCGGCAAAGTCTTCCGCTGGCCGGGAGGAACAGATACGTCGATGTAAATCGGATCGGCAGCGATTCCTTCCACCGGCCCTCGCTTGCCCCAGAACTCACCGCATACGATGCGCACGTGCGTTCCGTCATCGTCGGTGACTTCTGGAATCTCATTTGACTTGACCTCCTGATATCGCGGCGGCGTCATTTTCAGGGAGGCTGGCAAGTTAGCCCACAATTGAAATCCGTGCATACGACCGGCATCGTCGCCCTTGGGCATCTCCTGATGGATGATACCGCTGCCCGCGGTCATCCACTGCACATCGCCGGAAGCGATGGCGCCGTGATTGCCCATGCTGTCGCCATGCTCAACCGTCCCAGCCAGAACGTATGTGATGGTCTCGATACCTCGATGCGGATGCCAGGGAAATCCCGCCAGGTAATCTTCAGGAACGTCATTGCGAAAATCGTCGAGCAGAAGGAAGGGATCGAAATCAGTGGTGTTGCCGAATCCGAAGGCTCGCCGTAGATGAACGCCTGCGCCTTCCAATGTGGGCTTCGATTTAATTAGACGCTTAACAGGACGAATTGACATTGCTATCCTCCGGAGCGGCGATGTTCTACTGCGTTTATTGGATTAAACGGCATGGCAAACGTCGCATCCCGATTGTGGCTGTAACTCACCGAATGCCTACCTGACCGCGTACGCTGTCGATAATTTTCTGCGAGTCATACCCGACCCCGTCTTTAAACACCGTCTCAACTTTTTCGATATCGTCGATGTTTTTCGCCGGATCTCCCTTGATGAGCACCAGGTCTGCCTGCTTGCCGACGGCGATTGAGCCCATGTGGTCCTGTTGCCCCAGATAAGTCGCACCGTTCAGGGTAGCGATTTTAATCGCTTCAACCGGCGGGAAACCCGCCTCCACTAGTAATTCGACTTCCCGTTGATCGCCGAATCCAGGCAGTACGCCACCATTGCCGGTCGGATCGGGCCCGGCGAGCAGCAACCCTCCGGCTTTCGCGAAGGCCAGTTCAAAATCCATTTCCTTCTTGAACAGAGCTGTCATTGGCGTGTCCATCGACACTCGTGCACGCGCGGTGAGATAACTATTGGCAGTTTCTGCCGACATGGCGTTCAGTACTCTCTGTTGCAGCTTCGGACGCCCTGGCAGTCCAGCCTCGAAAACCGGCAGCGTCGAAGTGACGGCAACGTGATGCGCAACCAGGTCCTGAATGAGCGACTGCACCTTGGCGTCGGCAACATTCGTACTCATCCAGCTCTGCGAACCTCTCACGCATTCGTCGGGCTTCTTGTTGCCCACGAATTCCGTGTCGGTGAATACTGGACCATGTTCGAAGTCGTCGATGCCGAGCGCAATCGCTTCGCGCCAGGTTACGGAACATAAGTGTCCGGTGAGTTTGAAGTGATGCGCGTGCGCTTCCTGGATCGAGGCTCCCAGCTCATCCCGGGTGATATTCATGTACGCCTTGTACGAGGTCATGCCCTCGTCGGCCCAGTAATCCACCATGCGCTTGGCATCGTCGACACCCGTCAATTCATGCATCTGCGCAAAAAACGTTGGCTTGCCTTCGAGATACGGCGCCGTGAGATCGATCTTGGGGCCGGGCATCAACCCGGCATCGATGCGCTCCTTGATCTTGATATCGGTATAGGGCTCCAGACTTCCGGTGGTTCGCATGGTCGTAACTCCCGCGGCAAGATAAAGTCGGGGAGCACTGTACGGCAGCTCGACGATAGAGACTCCAGGCTCATCGATTTCGCCTTTGGAGAGTTGCACCGAGTAAGAGTTGGTGTAGTAAAGATGGTCATGCATCCCAACCAGACCGGGGATGACGGTATAGCCAGTGCGGTCCAGTTGCTGCGCCGGCCCGGGAAGAGCGAGCGTGCCGAAGTCTCCGATTGCTGCGATCTTTCCGCCGCTGATCAGGATGGTCTGGTTTTCCTTCGCCGGAGAACCGTTGCCATCAATGACCCGAACGTGATTCAGAATGATCACCGGGCCGGACACACTGATGAAAGGCGTCGTGTCGTTAGGAGGAGCGCTTTGCGCAGCTGCTGTAACGGTTAAAAGCAACACCGCTGAAACCAGCCATTGGCTCATCGTTTCAACCTCATCGATTGTGTTGACGGAATCCGGCCCGAGATAACGATGCAGAGGAATTCTGCTCCGCTTTACTTGCCACACACTATATATCCTTGCCCGATGTGTGACGAACAACTTAGTTAATGAGTCCGCGAAGGCGCTGGCTGCAACGAAGTTTGCGGGGGTCGTCGAAATAGAGGCATCCTCTGTCGATCGGAGGTTTGACTTCAGGCTCGAGTTCCGTCAGAATTTGCTTCTTCGTGTCAACGCCATCAGGGTCGCTGAGACGGTACATCTACCGAACGGAGACAGGATGAAAGACGGCTTCCTGGCAGGGGCAGTCGCCGCGATTCTTTGCCTGAGCCTGGTCAGCCGGAGCGCGGCCGCTGCCAATAAAGAGCAGGCGCAGCTAAAGCGGGGCGAGTATCTGGTGAAAGCCATCGGACAGTGCGGCGATTGCCACACGCCCTTTACGCCGACCGGCGGTTTCGTAATGGAGAAGTGGCTGCAAGGCAAGAAGCTGGAGTTTGGACCGCTGGTGCCCATTCCCATCTGGGCGGACCGTTCGCCCAATATCGCCGGTCTGGAAGGCTGGGACACGGACAAGGCGGTGCAGTTCTTCATGACCGGATTGGCGCCGAATGGCCAGCCGGCGCGGCCTCCCATGCCGCAATATAAGATGAACCGCACCGACGCGGAAGCCGTAGTCGCTTACCTCCGTTCGCTAAAGCAATAAGTGGGAATCCGGTTCTGGCGGCAAGTGCCGGTGTAAGATGTAGGCCGAATTGATGGCGGCCTATCTTTCATCCGACAAAATAAGGCCTGCAGCACTCGTCCTGCTGCTAGCTCTGATATTCGGGCTGAATCAGGCACTCGCACAGACCATCAAACTTACGCCTCGACAGCGGGCCCTCGCCCACGGTGAGTTGCCCCTCACCAATTTCTACGACACTCCTGCTCCATTGCCCCCAGGCAGGCCCGGCGAGCTTATCCGCTCACAAGCCTTCGACAACTATGATCTGCCTGAGGGAGTCGCGGCGATCCGCATCTTGTATCACTCGCTCTCGGCTGGCGGAGGCGATGTGGTCTCATCAGGTGTGGTGCTGGTTCCACGAGGCTCGGCGCCGAAAGGAGGCTGGCCGATCATCGCCTGGGCGCATCCATTTACTGCTGTCGCACGTCAGTGTGCGCCTTCGCTCAAACGCGACTTGGGCAGCGGCTCCGAGCTGAGCATGTTCGTCAATCTCGGCTATGCGGTGGTTGCGACAGACTACACCGGGCTGGGCACCACATTCCGCAATGCCGGCTACGATATGCAATCCAACGCAACCGATGTCACGAATGCAGTGCACGCCGCGCGGGAGGCAGTGCCCCAGCTTGATGAAAGATGGGTTGCGATCGGGATTGGCAGTGGGGGAGCGGCGGCGCTTTCCGCCGCCGAACTGGAAAGGAACAACCCCGACTGCCTGGGCAGCGTGTCCATCTCGGGCGATCTCGACCTGGAAGGTGCGATAGGCCTACTGGCTTCCGGCAATTGGCGGGACAGCCTCAACTATCTCGCCTATAGCATCAAGACCGTATCTCCGTCGTTCCCCTTGGAAGACATGTTTCTACCGAAGGGATTCGCTCGCTACAACGCTGTCACTGCTGTCTGCAGAGTTCCTCCGGTGAAGCCATCCCTGACTTCGGGGGAATCGCTCAAACCTGGGTGGAAAAACTCAAAGTATGTTCAGGACTTCTTTGGCCGAAATATTCTCGGTCTCAGGCCCGCTTCGGTGCCGGTGCTCATCATCAGTGCGGAAGACTCCAGGAACTCGCCCGACGCACAGGTCGTCTCCCGCATGTGCGGCCAGAAGGATCATGTGGACTTAATGACGTATCCATCGGCCGATCCCAATGACCTGATCGGCTCGACAGTCGCCGCACAGATGGCATGGATCAGGGCGAGATTTGCAGGCAGGACCACCCAAAACACTTGCCAATAGAGGCGCTGCCGGCTGCTACGATCCTGGGTTTGTCCCAGCAACCGCGCACCCATCCTTCCCGGGTTCCAAGTCATTAACGGAACCGGGCTCGTGCGCCGCGCTTATCGACGATCTGCGCCTCCATCTCTGCCGGCAACTTGGGGTCAAGCTCGCTCAGGGCCTCGAGCAGATACGAAACCAGCAACCGATGCGTGACGTTCGGGATCGCTGCAAAGTTGTCCACGAACTCCGATGCGACCAACCTTCCCCAGTCTTCCGCCGATACCTGTGGAGAGTAAACGAACCGGTGTCCCTGCTTACGCCTGCTCAATAATCCTTTCTTAAACAATCGTACAAGGGTCGTCATCACGGTGTTGTAGGCGCGCTTGGGGGGAAGCTTTTTCCGCATTTGATGAACCGTGCACTGTGGGAATCTCCAGAGGACTTCCATCACACGCGTCTCGAGAGGCCCCAGGGCAATTCGACTACGACCTCTCGCATGGACGGCAGATCGCTCGCACCTTGTTCGCATGAGTCACCTCACCAAAGGTTTGCGCAAACAATGGGAGCGTTTTGGCTCTGATCAAGTGAGCGTGCTTAAAAGAGCTCGCCCGGAGGATTTTGTGCTTGAACTTTGCTCATCATCGGATTGGACAGAGCGACTGTCAATGGTGCACTTGCGCGTCACACAACCTTCAAATGTGCCCGCAAACTGCTAAATCCCACGGCCTCTTGGTTCGGGTCGTTGTGAGACGTATTCATACACCAACTAGCGCCAAAGAGTCATTGTTGACGTTTGTCAATCCATAAATTGATGTTGATCAATCTCGACTCACAGGCCCGGTCGCTGATAATGGCAATGCACCCAGAATCGCCAGCCCAAAAGAAAACGCATCCGCCAACGCGGATGCGTTTTAGCCTTCGTGAACTTCGAAACGGCTTACTTCTCTTCGCCGCCACTGGCTGCTTCGCCTTCAGCAGGCGCGGCGCCTTGCGTCTGGGCTTCTTCCATGGCCTTCCGTGTTTCTTCGGCGCGCTTGGCACGCATCTCGGCCCGCTTCTGGCGCTTCTCGTCCAGCGTCTTCTCGCTGCCCAGCAGCTCGACGAAGGCCTTCTCGCCACCATCACCCTTGCGGAAGCCGGAGTGAATGATGCGGAGATAGCCGCCTTCGCGGTCGCCGTAGCGCGGGGAAATGCTGTCGAACAGCTTGTCAACGGACTCGCGCGTCATCAGATAGGACGCAGCCAGCCGACGCGCAGCCACATCGCCGCGCTTGCCCAGGGTGATCATCTTTTCCACGTGGGGACGCATCGCCTTCGCCTTGGTGATGGTGGTCTCAATGCGTTCTTCCACGATCAACGAGGTCACCAGGTTACGCAGCAGCGCGCGCCGATGCGAGGTATTCCGTCCCAGTTTCCATCCTGCTCTACGATGACGCATGTCAGTAATCCTTAAATACGTTGTCAGTTGTCGGTTGTCAGTTCGCAGTTAAAACCGACAGCCTTGATAATCATCGAGCGCGCTGAATTCCCTGCGCTCGTAGCTAGTTGCTAGTAGCTGGTTGCTCGTCTATAACCGACAACTGACAGCCGGCCACTGACAACTGTCTTTAGTAGTTCGGTTCCATACCGCCGTAGTTCGCCGTTGCCAGACCCGCACCAGACATCGATCCGCTGCCGGGCACGGCGTTGCCATGCTCGTCGATCTTCATGCCCAGGCTCAGGCCCATCGAGGAAAGAATCTCCTTGATTTCATTCAGCGACTTGCGGCCAAAATTCTTGGTCTTCAGCATCTCCGCTTCGGTCTTCTGCACCAGCTCGCCGATGGTCTGGATATTCGCATTCTTCAAGCAGTTGTAGCTGCGCACAGAAAGCTCCAGCTCTTCGACCGAGCGGTTCAGGTTTTCGTTGCGGATCTCCGGCTTGTCAGAGGCGCCGGCAGCTTGCGCCTCCAGCTCCTCTTCGAAGTTGATGAAGATGTTCATGTGGTCCTTCAGCAGCTTCGCTGCCAGGCCTAGAGCGTCGGCCGGAGTAACCGAACCGTTCGTCCAGATCTCGATGGCCAGCTTGTCATAGTCCGTGATCTGACCCAAACGAGCAGCTTCCACCGAGTAGTTGCACTTGCGGACGGGCGAGTGCACCGAATCGATCGGAATGAATCCCAGACCGAGGTCCTCGTCGAAGTTCTTGTCCGCTGAAACGTATCCGCGACCCTTCTTCAGCCGCATCTCCATGTCGAGCTTACCGCCTTCGCTGATGGTCGCGATGTAGACGTCCTTGTCCAGCACTTCTACGTCCGCGTCGGCTTCGATCATACCCGAGGTAACCACACCCGGCTGATCGGCACGCAGATAAATCGCCTTCGGCGCATCACCGTTGAGGCGGAAGGGAATTTGCTTCAGGTTGAGGATGATGTCAGTGGCGTCCTCGACCACCCCGGGGATGGACTGGAACTCGTGCAACACGCCCTCGATCTTCACCGCCGTAACGGCAGCGCCTTCAATCGAGGAGAGCAACACGCGACGCAGCGCATTGCCGATGGTCGTTCCAAACCCGCGTTCGAACGGCTGTGCCCAGAAGTGACCGTACTTGTCGGTCAACGTTTCGGTATCGGTAGCCAGCCGTTTCGGTTTCTGAAAGCCTTTCCAAAGCATTCGTGACTCCTTTTTCTTCGGACCGTTTGGCGCGGACTCAAGGACCGGCTGATCTGGCGCGAAGTCTGTGGAAGCGTGCCAGTATGGCCTGCGCGCTCCCGCGTGCAATTCGATCTCCCCGCAGGCGCAGCCATGGCGCGCGCGGGGATTCTAACTACTTGCTGTAAAGTTCGACGATCAGCTGCTCGTTGATGGGCAGGTTGATGTCTTCGCGCTTGGGCAGCGCCAGGACCCGGCCCTTGTAGCTGTCGCGATCGACTTCCAGCCATGCTGGCGGAGCCTGATGGCTGGCAAAATCCTTCGCGACCTCGAGCATAGCGAGCTTGTTGCTGCTCTCGCGGACTGCGATCTCGTCACCTACGTGCACTTGAAACGAAGGAATGTTGACCTTGCGGCCGTTCACAACGACGTGCCCGTGACGCACCAATTGACGCGCCTGACGACGCGCTACGGCAAAGCCGAGGCGGTAGACAACGCTATCCAAGCGGCGTTCCAGTTGCTGCAACAGAATCTCGCCGGTGACACCCTTGGCGCGGGTGGCCTTCTCGAAGTAGTTGCGGAACTGGCCTTCCTGCGCGAAGTACATACGCTTCGCCTTCTGCTTTTCGCGAAGCTGCAGGCCGTAGCCGACGATCTTGGCTTTGCGATCTTTACCGTGCTGGCCGGGAGCGAAGTTGCGCTTCTCGATCGGACATTTGTCCGTAAAGCACTTTCCACCCTTGAGGAACAACTTCATGCCTTCGCGACGGCAAAGGCGGCATACTGCGTCTTTATATCGTGCCAAGTTACCTTCTCCAAAAAGTGGATAGTGGTTAGTGGATAGTGATTAGAAAATCAAACTCTATCTACTTCCGGCTATTCACAGCTAGATCGGTTTACAGGATTGGCGTCCCTTCGTCCCGATCGAAATTCGCTACTTGGCGGATAGTGCCTATTTTCAGGGATATTGGTTAGATGCTGGAACCGGCAAGAAAGTACCAGCCCCTCTATCCACTACCCCCTGACCACTATCCACTGCTGCTCAGACCCTGCGACGCTTTGGCGGCCGGCAGCCGTTATGCGGAACCGGCGTTACGTCCTTGATCGACCGAACATCCAGCCCTGAGGACGCCAGCGCGCGTACGGCCGACTCACGTCCCGAACCCGGACCGCTCACGCGGACATCCACGCTGCGCATGCCGTGGTCGCGCGCCTGGTTGGCGGCGTTCG
The DNA here is from genome assembly GCA_963819055.1 of uncultured Acidobacteriaceae bacterium. Taxonomy (GTDB): domain Bacteria; phylum Acidobacteriota; class Terriglobia; order Terriglobales; family Acidobacteriaceae; genus Bog-257. Next base: position 182,994 of record CAWFUT010000049.1, read on the forward strand.
CTGCCGCCTGCTGAGCGGCAAACGGAGTGCCCTTACGCGATCCGCGGAAACCCAACGAACCCGAACTCTTCCACGACACAGTATTGCCGGTTGTGTCGGTGATGGTGACGATGGTGTTGTTGAAGGACGCCTGCACATGCACCAAGCCATGCGGGATGTGCTTGCGCTCCTTCTTCTTGAACTTCTTGGTCTTGCCCTTCTTGTCGCCTGCGGCGGAACCTGCTTTAGCCATGGATTATGTCTTCCCCGTCGCTTTCTTCTTATTGGCTACCGTGCCCTTGCGTGGCCCCTTACGGGTGCGGGCATTGGTATGGGTGCGCTGGCCGCGAACCGGCAGGCTGCGGCGATGACGATACCCGCGGTAGGAGCCGATTTCGATCAGACGCTTGATGTGCATCGTAACGTCTTTACGCAGATCGCCTTCGACGTTGCCGCCCTCTTCGATGACCTGGCGGATGCGGTTGACCTCATCCTCGTTCAGATCGCTTACCTTCTTGGTGGATTCGACATTCGCTGCGCCGAGAATCTCAGCCGAGCGCGAATTCCCGATGCCGAAGATGTACGTCAGCGCGATCTTAATGTGCTTGTTGCGCGGAAGATCCACGCCTGCAATACGTGCCATGTTTACTCCGAAAACCGCTGTTAGCTTTGAGCTCTTAGCCTTTAGCCAAGTGCTTCGTTATCCCTGTCGCTGTTTGTGCTTCGAGTTTTCGCAGATCACGCGGACTACACCGTGGCGGCGAATCACCTTGCACTTATCGCAAATCTTCTTTACCGATGCCCTTACCTTCATAATTCCTCAGTTGTCAGTGTCAGTTACTGGTTCTCAGTTAGGCCAATCGCCGACAACTGACAACCGGCAACTTATTTGTACCGATACACGATGCGGCCGCGAGTCAAATCGTAGGGCGATAACTCCACCGCGACACGGTCGCCCGGAAGGATGCGGATGAAGTTCTTGCGCATCTTGCCGGAGACGTGCGCCAGCACCTGATGCTTGTTCTCCAGCTCCACTCGAAACATCGCGTTGGGCAGGGGTTCAACCACCACTGCCATTACTTCAATCGCGTCTTCCTTACTCATTCAACTCCAAAGCCCGTTGTCGGTTGTCAGTTATCGGTTGTCAGCTCAAGCTCCGTCCACTGACAACAACTATTCCGTCAAAATCACCGGCCCGTTCTTCGTCACCGCAATGCAGTGTTCGAAGTGGGCGCTATAGCTTCCATCTTCCGTGACCGCCGTCCACTTATCGTCCAGCAGCCTGGTCTCCGGACGTCCCATGTTCACCATGGGCTCGATGGCAATCACCATCCCGTCGCGCAGTTTGGGACCGTGTCCCGGCTTGCCGTAGTTCGGAACCTGCGGATCTTCATGCAATCGCGTTCCGATACCGTGCCCAACAAACTCCCGCACTACGCTGAAGCCGTTGGCTTCCACCACTTGCTGTACCGCGGCTCCAACATCGCCGACGGTGTTTCCGACTACCGCAGCTTGAATGCCTTGGGTCAGCGAATCGCGGGTTACATCCAGCAGCTTCTGCAATTCCGGAGTGATCTCGTCGCCTACCGGCACCGTGATCGCCGAATCCCCGTAGTAGCCGTCCAGCACCACGCCACAATCGATGGAGACGATGTCGCCGGACTTCAGCACCCGCTTTTCCGACGGGATGCCGTGAACGATCTCGCTGTTCACCGAGGTACACAGCACGCAGGGATAGTCGTAATAGCCCTTGAATGCCGGCTTTGCGCCCAGGTCCTTGATCTTCCGTTCGGCCACTCGCTCCAGGTCCATCGTAGAGCGGCCCGGTGCTACTGCATCTCTCGTCGCTTCCAGGACCTGCCGCACGATGTGCCCGGCGCGGCGCATTTTCTCGATCTCAGAAGACGACTTACAAACGATTGACATTCTCTATCGCGCGAAACGCCTGCGCCATGACCTCTTCCACCGGCTGTTCGCCGTCGACCTCAACCAGCCTTCCCTTATCCCGGTAATAATCCACCAGAGGCAGCGTCTGCTGGTCATACGTCTTCATGCGTTCGACGAAGACGCTTTCCTCATCGTCACGGCGGGTTACAAGTGCCGTGCTATCAACATCACAGATGCCCTGGACTTTGGGGGGCTGGGAATAGACGTTGTAAATCCGCCCACAGGTGGGACACGAACGACGTCCGGTAACACGTTTCCGTAGAACATTATAGTCTACGATCAGCCGTATCACAACCGGAGCCGCACAAGCCTGCTGGGCAGCTTCATCGCCTACTTTACAGCCCCGCATCTTCTCCAGATGCGCGTCTAACCACTTCGCCTGGGGCACTGTCCGGGGAAAGCCGTCCAGTATGAACCCGCGGCAACAATCCGCATCCTGCAGCCGGTCAGCCACCATATCGCAAACCAGCTCATCTGGAACCAGCTCGCCGCGATCCATAATCGCTTTGGCCTTCTTGCCCAGTTCCGTGTTTCGGGCTACATTCGCCCGCAGAATGTCTCCGGTGGAGATCTGCGGAATGTTGAACGTCGACGCAATCAGCTTGGCCTGCGTTCCTTTGCCGGCCGCTGGTGGTCCCAGCAGGATGATGGGACCGGTTATGCGCGCATTCGCCTGTACGCCCACAGCCGAGGAGACTTGCACTCCCATGTTTCTACCCTGAGAGCTGTCCAGACCTTCCACCAGCGCCGATGTCCACTCTCGCTGGCGATCTGCCGGATCAGCCTTTCTGCCCGCCGTCGCGGGCCGGAGCTTCCCGGTACTCCGATAAGCGGCGACTAGCGATCAGCACCGAGCTCAAGCCCGCCTTAACTGCCAAGTGCCAAATGCCAGTGCTGCTCTTACCACGTCGCCCTGCGCCCCCGTACACGTCCGCTGCGCGGGGTGAAACCCTCGTAATGCCGCATCACCAGTTGCGACTCTACCTGGTTGATCGTGTCCATCGCCACGCCCACTACGATCAGCAGCGAGGTGCCGCCGAAGTAGAAGTTCACACCCAGACCGTTAGTCACCCAGTTCGGCAGTCGTTCGAAGAACGCGCCCACGGGACCCCACAGGTGATTAAGGCGGATACCGGCGATCATCCATTCAGGAATGAACGAGATCAGGATCAGGTACAGCGCGCCCACCAAAGTGATGCGCGTCAAAATGTCATTGATATACGTCGCCGTACGGGCACCCGGCCGAATGCCTGGAATGAACCCACCGTACTTACGCATGTTGTCGGCAACCTCGGTCGGATTGAAGACAATCGAGACGTAGAAGTACGCGAAGAAGATGATGCCGACCGCGTACAGCAAAGTGTACATCGGCTCGCCCCACTGCAGAGCGCGCAGCATCGGGCCGAAGAATCGGTTGTCCTTGAGGAACGCTCCCGCTGTCTGCGGCAACGTCAACACCGAAGATGCAAAGATGACGGGCATAACGCCGCCGGAGTTGACTCTCAAGGGAAGATGCGTGGACTGGCCGCCCATTACCTTACGTCCCACGACGCGCTTGGCGTACTGCACCGGGATGCGGCGTTCGCTGCGCTCCACGTAGACGATGAACGCGACCACCGCGACCATCAGCACAACCAGCATCAGCATGGCGGGCACGGTAAACGCGCCCCAGGCCTGCGACTCAGCCTTGGCAAACAGGTCGGCGACGCCACGCGGCAAACCAACTACGATGCCGGCGAAGATCAGCAGCGACATGCCGTTGCCAATGCCGCGTTCGGTAATCTGCTCGCCCAGCCACATGATGAAGACGCTGCCCGTGGTGAGCGTCAGCATGGTCATCAGGACAAAACCTACTCCAGGATTAACCACGAAACCGGGCTGCCGCTGCAGTGTATAAGCGATACCCAGCGACTGCACGGCGCTCAAACCCAGGGTCAGGTAACGAGTCCACTGCGTGATCTTCTTGCGTCCCAGCTCGCCTTCCTTCTGCAGCTTGGCCAGCGGTTCGTAAACCACGGTCATCAACTGCAGGATGATCGATGCCGTAATGTACGGCATGATGCCCAGGGCAAAGATGGTCAGACGACGCAACTGTCCGCCGCTAAACAGATCGACGAAGCCCAGGAAGCTGCCCCGGTTCTGATCGAAGAACTGCGCCAGCTTATCGGCGTTGATACCCGGCGTGGGAACGTGACCGCCAAAGCGATAGACCGCCAGCAGCCCAAGCGTGAACAGAATGCGCTTTCGCAGATCGGGAACGCGGAATACGTTGGCTAACTTCTCGAGCATCTTGACCTCAAAAACCAGTTGTCGGTTGTCAGTTCCCAGTTGTCAGCAAGAGCTTCTCGTCCGGCAACGCCTCACAATGCTGAAAAACAAATCCTTCACACCGGCGACCATCGTCGTACCTAACCGGCCCCGACAACAGACAAGCGACAACTGCTTTACAGTACGTGCACCTTACCGCCGGCCTTCTCGATCTTTTCCTGGGCAGTCTTGGAAAACTTGTGCGCATGCACGGTGAACGCCTTGGACACTTCGCCTTGTCCCAGCACTTTCACCAGCGCCTTCTTGGAACTCACCATCCCGGCCTTGCGCAGGACTTCAAGAGTGATCTCTCCGGCGTTCAACGTGGACAGCTTCTCCAAGTTCACTACTTCGTACTCGATCCGGAAGATGTTGGTGAAGCCGCGCTTGGGCAAGCGGCGATGCAGTGGCATCTGGCCGCCTTCAAACCCGCGCATGCTGCGCGAACCGCTGCGCGAACGCTGACCTTTGTGGCCACGGGTCGACGTCTTGCCCATGCCCGAACCCATGCCACGGCCGACGCGCTTGCGATTCTCCGAAGATTTGCGGGGTGCTCTCAGTGTACTTAAATTCATTTTCGACCTCAGTTGTCGGTTGTCAGTTGTCTGTTGTCCGTGAAAAACCACGTTCGGCGCGCTTTCCCACCGCCCATACAGGGCCTCGCCGATTGTCTCTACCCGACAACTGACAACCGGCAACTGACAACTATTTTACGATCTCTACCAGGTGCGGCACCTTCGCTACCATGCCGCGGATCGAGGGCGTATCCTCGCGCTCGACAACCTGGTTCAAGCGGGTGAAACCCAGTCCCTTGATCACCAGCTTCTGCTTCACCGGCGCCGCAATCGCGGAGCGAACCCACTTCAGCTGCATCTTGGTTCCGGCCTTGGCGGCCTTGACTTCTGCCTTCTTGCGAATACGCGCCATAATTACAGCTCCTCGACCGACTTGCCCCGCATCGCCGCCACTTCCTTGCGATCGCGCAATTTACCCAGCGCATTGAAGGTGGCTTTGATGACATTGTGCGGGTTCGTGGTTCCAATGGATTTAGTCAGCACGTTCTGAATTCCGGCAGAGGTCATCACGGCGCGAACCGCGCCGCCGGCAATGACTCCGGTTCCTTCCGGAGCCGGCTTCAGCAACACCATGCCCGAACCGTAACGGCCTAGCACCTGGTGCGGAATCGTGGTCTGCGTCAGATTCACGCGCAGCAGGTTCTTCTTGGCCGACTCGATGCCCTTACGGATCGCCTGCGGAACTTCCTTCGCCTTGCCGGATCCATAACCGACAACCGCCGAGCCCGGGTCGCCCACGACCACCAGTGCCGCAAACGACAAATTCTTGCCGCCCTTAACAACCTTGGTGACGCGGTTGATCGAGACCACCTGGTCCTTCAGCTGGTACTGACCGGCGTCAAGCTTCTTCTTTACTGTTGGCATTACCTTCGTATCTCCCGGCATCGCTTACGACGCCTTCAAATTCCTGTCATCTGACCCGAGTGCCCGGGTGCCCCGTTCTGCGCCATCGTTTGGCGTAGGGCGGGAGCTTAGAACTCTAAGCCCGCTTCACGCGCCGCATCGGCCAGCGCCTTCACGCGTCCGTGATACAAATATCCGCCGCGATCGAACACCACTTTGTTGATGCCCTTCTGCTTGGCGCGCTCGGCGATCAGCTTGCCGACTTCCTTCGCGGAAGCTACATTGCCGCCCGTGGGCCGCTTTTCGCCCTTGATGCCTTTACCCTTCTCGACGGAAGTGGCCGCAACCAGCGTTTTACCCTGCGCATCGTCGATGACCTGCGCATAGATGTGGTTCTCGGAGCGATATACATTCAACCGCGGACGCTGCTCGGTGCCGGCCAGCTTTTTGCGGATGCGGGTGTGAACCTTCTGCCGCGTCTGATCTTTTGAGGTCTTCGAAATCATCTCGTTTTCCTTTCCCGGGTTTCTGAACCGGGCGACGGTGGCCGAAGCCCATCCCGTCCAATCGCTTCTCACAGTTGGCCGAGATCCCTCGGCTACGCTCGGAATAACGGCTGCGGTCTCCCGCCGCGCTCACGCCCGCAAAACGCCACTACTTGGCTCCGGTCTTGCCGACCTTCTTCTTCAGGCGCTCGTTGGTGTAACGCACGCCCTTGTTCTTGTACGGATCGGGCGGACGCAGGCTACGCATTTCGGCAGCAACGAATCCAACCTTCTGCCGGTCGATACCGCCGACCGTCAGGTGCGTCTGCTTCGGATCGATCGTCACATCGATGCCGGCAGGCAGCGGATACTCAATCGGGTGCGAATAACCGAGGGTGAATACCACGGTGGTCTTCCCCTTCATCTCGGCGCGGTAGCCGATGCCGACGATGTCCAGTTCCTTGGTCCAGCCCTTGGTGACGCCTTCCACCGAGTTGTTGACCAGTGCGCGCACCAGGCCGTGAACTGCGGCCTTCGAGTCATCCTCGCGCACGACGTTCAGTACGCCGTCCTGCTGTTCCAGGCGGACGCCGCCCGGCATGTGCGTAATCACTTCGCCCTTGGGGCCCTTCACGCGGACCGTGTTGCCCTCGATGGCGTAAGTCACGCCCTTCGGCAACGGGATCGGCTTCTTTCCAATTCGAGACATAGTATTTAGCTCTCGGCTGTCAGCTCTCAGCTTTCAGCACATTCTTCGTAGTTCGGGCAGCATGCCCGATTCTTAAATCGTCACCAGGCCGGTGCTTGCTGACGGCCGATAGCCGACAGCTGACACCCGTCTAGTAAATCTCACACAGAACTTCGCCGCCCACGCCTTCTTTACGCGCCTGGCGACCGGTCATCACGCCCTTGGGCGTGGTGAGAATGTTAATTCCTAGACCGCCAAGGATCCGTGGAATCTCACTGTGCCCCACGTAGACGCGGCAGCCGGGACGCGACACACGCTTCAGATCGGAGATGGGCGAGGTGTTGTCCGGGCTGTACTTCAGGTACACGCGCAGAACTTTGCGTCCCTCTTCGTCCGTTGGCTTGTAGTTCGAGATGTAGCCCTCTTCCTTCAGAATGCGGGCAATCTCTACCTTGAGCTTGGAATGTGGGACGTCCACCTTCTGCTGGCGCGCTTTGATGGCGTTACGAACTCTGGTCAAAAAATCGGAGACCGGATCGGTCAAACTCATGCTTTGCTTCTCCTGATATCGTCGCCCGTTCGCTTACTCACCTGTACGGTGCCGCCGGAAGCGGATATTCGTAAGAACCAGCCGCGACGAACTAACTTACCGCGCTAGCCACTGACCGCTAGCCACTGACAACTGTCGTCTACCAACTCGACTTAGCAACCCCGGGAATCTCACCCCGAAGCGCCAGATCGCGGAAGTGCAGCCGGCAAAGACCGAACTTGCGCAGATACGCGCGCGAACGTCCGCAGATCTTGCAGCGATTATGCTGCCGGGTCGAGAACTTGGGTTTCTTATTCGACTTGGCGATTTGTGATGTTCTAGCCATGTTTCCTTTTTCGCTCTTCGCTATCAGCTTTTCGCTCTTCGCGAAATCCAAATTTGTTATCCCAGGCTAGTCTCTAACCCCTAGCCCCTGATCCCTTATTTATTGCCCCGGCTGCCGGAAGGGCATTCCCATGTGCTTTAGCAGCGTGCGGGCATGATCGTCGCTTCCCGCCGACGTCACGATCGTAATGTTCATGCCCTTCGTCTTTTCAACCTTCGAGTAATCGATCTCCGGGAAAATTAACTGGTCGCGAACACCCAGGGTGTAATTGCCACGTCCATCGAACGACTTGGTCGGCACGCCGCGGAAGTCACGAACACGCGGCAGAGCCACATTCACCAGGCGATCGAAGAACTCGTACATGCGGTCGCCGCGCAGCGTGACCATTACGCCGATGGGCATTCCTTCACGAACCTTGAAAGCCGCGATCGACTTCTTGGCCTTGGTGATGACCGGCTTCTGACCGGTGATCTGGCCAATCTCGTTGACGGCAGGATCGATCAGCTTCGCATTCTGCGTCGCCTCGCCAACACCCATGTTGATGATGATCTTCTCCAGCTTGGGAGCAGCCATCGGATTCTCGACGCCAAGCTCCTTCATCAGGGCCGGCTGAATCTCTTTGTAGTAACGGTCGCGCATGCGCGCGGTCTGGCGATTATTCGCCTTCGGACGCGCCAGCTTTCCGCCCGGCTCCGTGCCGGCAGCTTCTACTTTTTCTGCCTTGGGCTTTTTACCTTGCGGCTTCGCCTGGCCGTCCTGCTGCGCCTTCTGTTTCTTCTCGTCTGCCATTTCTCAGCTTCTACCTTTCTCACGGTTTCGGTGTTGTACCGGTTCGTGAGGTCTTCAATTCTGCCGTCCCTGAAGGGAACTCAGCTCTAATTTGGCCGCCTACCGAGGGCTTACGCCCTGGGCTAACCTTTTCCGGACCGTCGCGATTAGTTGCCAGCTGCTAGCCGCTAATTGCTTGTCACTTCTCCAGCGTATTGCCGCACACTTTGCACACGCGCACATTGCGATCGCCGCGATGCTCGTGTCCGACGCGCACCGGCCGGTTGCACGAAGCACACATCAGCATTACGTTGCTGATCGGGACCGCGCTCTCCTGCTCGGCGATGCCGCCCTTAATGTTTTTCTGCGGGTTGGGACGTACGTTCTTCTTGACCATCATCACGTGCTCCACCAGGACCTTGCCCCCGCCGGGCATGACCCGCAGCACGCGTCCCTGCTTACCTTTATCCCGCCCGGTGATCACCTGCACCTGATCGTTGCGGCGAATGTCGACACTCTTCTGCATAATTGTCCAATCCTTCTTATACTGTCGCCTGCTCGCCTGGCTCTTAGCTTCTAGCCTTTAGTTCTTAGCTGGCAACTGGCAACTGGCAACCGGCAACCGTCTTACAGTACTTCCGGCGCCAGGGAAACAATCTTCAAAAACTTCTTCTCACGCAGTTCGCGGGCCACCGGTCCGAAGACGCGCGTGCCTACCGGCTCATGCTGATCGTTGATCAGTACCGCCGCATTCTGATCGAAGCGGATGTAGGTGCCGTCCCGACGGCGATGCTCCTTGCGTGTGCGTACGATCACGGCCTTCACCACCGTGCCCTTCTTGGCGGTGCCGTCGGGAGAAGCTTCCTTCACCGCGGCGGTGATGACGTCGCCCAATCCGGCGACCAGGCCGGTAGAACCGCCCAGCGGCAGAATCATCTGCAGCTTGCGCGCGCCGGAGTTGTCGGCGACGTCGAGCATGGTTCTCATCATGACTGCCATTGTCTTGTCTCCTTGTCACCCGAACTGATCTTGGGTGCCCCGTTCTAGTCCCTCTTTTGGACCAGGGCGGGAGTTAAGCCGTCTTCTCTTCCACCGGCGCTACCAGCGCGGCGCGCTGCACGATTTCTTTCAGCTGCCACCGTTTCAGCTTGGACAGCGGACGGGTTTCTTCGATCTTCACGAAGTCGCCAACGTGCGCCGTCTTGTCTTCGTCGTGGGCGTAGAATTTCTTGCTGCGCGCCACCACCCGCTTGTAGAAGGGGTGCGCTTTCTGCCGCCGCACTTCGACTACGATGGTTTTCGCCATCTTGGTCGACACTACTTTGCCGATCAGGGTCTTGCGCCGGCCCGCAGCCGTCTCGTTAGTTGTCGTCGTTTCGGCCATGGCTTACTTTTTCTCCGTTGCAGCCTTCTTCGTGGCCGCCTTCTTCTTCGCCGGCGCTGGCGCGCTTTGGGCAACGGCCGTTCCATTGCCGGAAGCGATCTGCTTCTGGCGGATAACGGTCTGCACGCGCGCGATGTCCTTCTTCAGCTCGCGAATCTTCTTCAAGCTCTCGGTCTGCCCCATCTTCAGCTGAAACTTCATCTTGAACAGCTGATCAGCCAGCTCGCGCTGCTGATGGTTCAGTTCGATATCGGTAAGGTTACGAATCTTGTCTACATTCATTTTTGGCTCTCAGCCGTCAGCTATCAGCTGTCAGCTTGTCTCTTCCTATTTCCGCATCCCGTCCGCTACCATCCTAGGTCGCTGCCCACACCAGAATTCCTGGCTGAGAGCTGACCGCTGATAGCTGCGGCGCCTCGCGCCGCCTTAGTGAATGCTCTCGCGCTTCACGAACTTCGTCCTCAGCGGCAGCTTGTGCGAAGCCAGGCGCATGGCCTCGGTCGCATCGGCCACCGATACCCCTTCCATCTCGAAGAGGATCTTGCCCGGGCGAACCACGGCTACCCAGTGATCAGGAGCGCCCTTGCCCTTGCCCATACGGGTTTCGGCAGGCTTCTTGGTGACCGGCTTGTCTGGGAACAACCGAATCCAGATCTTGCCGCCACGCTTGACGAAACGGGTCATAGCCACACGGCTGGCTTCAATCTGCCGGTCGGTAATCCAGCCCGGCTCCAGGACCTTCAGCCCGTAATCGCCGAAGGACAGCTCACCGCCGCGCCACGCTTTACCGCACATACGACCGCGCTGCTGCTTGCGGTACTTAACTTTCTTTGGCATCAACATAATCGGTTCCCAGTTGTCAGTTGTCGGTTGTCGGTTGTCAGTTGATTCCAGCTACCGGACACCGCCTGACTATTCTTTTTCGTTCCCGCTCGCAGATCTCTGTCGGAACCACCTCGTCCGTCGCCGTTTCTGACAACCGACAACTGGCAACCGACAACCGCTTTTAAAACGCTCCGCTCTGTGCCGCCTGCGGTTCGCGACGCTTCTCGCGATAAATCTCGCCCTTATAGACCCACACCTTCACGCCGATCACGCCGTAGGTGGTGCGCGCCTCGGTGAAGCCGTAATCGATGTCGGCGCGCAGCGTGTGCAGCGGCAGACGCCCCTGCAGATACCACTCCGAGCGCGCGATTTCGTTGCCGTTCAGGCGACCGCTCACGCGCACCTTGATTCCTTTGCAGCCGAAGCGCAGCGCCGAATCGACGGCCTTACGCATAGCGCGGCGGAAGCCGACACGCTTTTCCAGCTGCAGGGCGATGTTCTCCGACACCAGCTGCGCATCAAGCTCAGGCTTGTGCACTTCCTGGATGTCGACGTAGACCTCGCGGTTGGTGCGCTTCTGGATCTCCTGCTTCAGCTTGTCGATCTCAGCGCCCTTGCGGCCGATGATGATGCCCGGACGCGCGGTGCGGATGATGATCCGCAACTTGTTGCCCGGACGCTCGATCTCGATGGAGCTGACGCCGGCGGACTTCAGTTTGTCCTTCAGCTCAGCCTTCAGCTTGTAGTCCTCGAGCAGCAACTTGTCGTAGTCGCGCACCACGAACCAGCGCGATCTCCACGGCTTGGTGACGCCCAGACGAAATCCGTAAGGATGGACTTTCTGTCCCATAGTCTCCTACTTTTTCTTGGCGGGTTGTTTCTTGCCCGCAAACTTTTTGGCCGGAGCTTTCTTCGCCGCCGATTTCTTGGCCGGCGCCTTCTTCTTTGCAGCCGCCTTCTTCGCCGCGCCCTTGGCCGGAGTATCCGCTTCAACCTTCTGCACCAGGTCCGCCTTGTGGCCGTTGCCCGACACCTTCTCTGCCAGCGCGATTTCGATGTGCGAGATGCGGCGCTGATAGCGATAGGCGCGGCCCATCGGAGCCGGACGGATGCGCTTCATGCGCGGCCCATCGTTGGCGATGGCGCGGGCCACAATCAGTCGGTCGACATCGACATCCAGACCCTTCTCCGCGCTGACGTAATTGGCATTCTCAACCGCCGAGCGCAGGAGCTTATACAGCTTGGGCGAAATGCCCTTCTTGTTGAACTGCAGCGTATCCAGCGCCTCTTCCACCCGGCGGCCCTTGATCAGGCCAAGTACCAGGCGCGCTTTCTGAGGCGAGACCCGCACGTAATTCAGTTTGGCTGTGAATTCCATGTCGTTTCCTTATCTCGCCGGCGCCGGCTTGGCCGAAGTTTCCGTTGCCGCCTTCACCGAGTGACCCTTGAACGTGCGGGTCATGCTGAACTCGCCCAGCTTGTGGCCCACCATGTTTTCGGTGACGTACACCGGGATGAACTTCTTTCCGTTGTGCACCGCCAGCGTGTGTCCCACCATCTCCGGAATGACCGTTGAGCGGCGCGACCAGGTGCGCACGACCTTTTTCTCATTGCGCGCGTTCATCTGATCGATCTTCACTTGCAGGTGCGAATCAATGAACGGGCCCTTCTTGGTTGAACGTGCCATATCGTCTCAGTCCTACTTCTGTCTGCGGTTCACGATGAACTTATCGGTCCGCTTGTTGTTACGAGTCTTGTAGCCACGGGTCGGCTGTCCCCACGGAGTCACCGGATGACGTCCACCGCTGGTCTTGCCTTCACCACCGCCGTGCGGATGGTCCACCGGATTCATCACCACTCCACGGTTGGTCGGGCGGCGTCCCAGCCAGCGCGTACGGCCGGCCTTGCCGATGGAAACGTTTTCGTGATCGGTGTTACCCACCTGGCCCACGGTCGCCATGCAGTCCACCAATACCTTGCGCGTTTCGCCGGAGGGCAGCTTCAGCAGCGCGTAGTCGCCTTCTTTCGCAACCAACTGTGCCTGGGCCCCCGCCGAACGCGCCATCTGCGCTCCCTTGCCCGGCTTCAGCTCGATGTTGTGCACCGTCGTACCGGGAGGAATGTTGCGCAGCGGCAGAGCATTGCCCACCAGGATGTCGGCATCGGGACCACTCAATACCTTCGCGCCGACTTTCAGGCCAACCGGCACCACGATGTAGCGCTTCTCGCCATCGGCGTAGTTCAGCAGCGCAATGCGCGCCGAACGGTTGGGATCGTACTCGATGGAAGCCACGGTCGCCGGAATTCCCGTCTTGTCCCGCTTGAAGTCGATGATGCGCAGCTTGCGCTTATGTCCACCGCCGCGGCGCCAGATGGTCAGATCGCCGGCATTGCGGCGTCCACTGATGCGCTGCTTCGACTCGGTCAACGGCTTGTACGGACGGTTGGTCGTGAGGTCATCGTTGACCGTCGTCGTCGTGAACCGCCGTGTCGGAGTTGTCGGTCTATAAGTCTTAATTGCCATGATTCGCTCTTTGCTTTTCGCTGCTCGCTCATCGTGCGGCAGCCGCTTCTAGCCACTGACTACTGGCCACTGACTACTGGCTACAGGTTTTCTGCGTACTCGGGCATCTTCTCGCCCGCCTTCAGGCGCACGTACGCTTTCTTCCAATCGGGACGGTAGCCGGTGAACTTGCCGCGGCGGCGCTCTTTGCCTTCGAATGTCGCAGTGCGCACCGAGTCAACCTTCACCTTGAAAATGCTTTGTACCGCCTGCTTGATCTCCGTCTTACTCGCCTTGACAGCGACTTCAAAGACCAGCGTCGATTCCGTTTCCTTGACCCCGAGACCCTTTTCCGTGATCACCGGGCGGCGAATGATCTGATACGCCGACTTCATTACGCCACCTCCGCTTTGCGCTTCGGCGCCGTCGCCTTCAGCGAGTTCTGCAACTTCTCCAGCGCTGGACGGGCGAAGATCGCGCTCTCGTACCGCAGCAGGTGATACGGATGAACCGCATTGCCCGCCACCAACTCAACGCCTTCCAGATTGCGCGAGCTCAGGTGCAGGTTCTTCTCAGTCTCGCCGATGTACTGCGAAACCAACAGCGTGGTCTTGCCCGTATTCAGCTTGTCCAGCGTCTTGCGGAACGTCTTCGTCTTCGCAGCTTCGAGCTCGAAGCTCTCTACCACGATCAGCTTTCCGTCAGCCAGCTTGGCCGCCAGCGCCGAACGCAGGGCGCCCAGCAGCTTTTTGCGCGGGAAGGCGAAATCATAGGAGCGGGGCTGCGGTCCATGAACCGTGCCGCCATGCCGCCATAGAGGAGAGCGGATCGAACCCACGCGGGCGCGTCCGGTGCCCTTCTGTCTCCACAGCTTCTTGCCGGCGCCGCTCACCAGCTTCTTGTTCTTGGTGGCGTGCGTTCCGGCACGCTGCCCGGCGCGGTAGTGCTTCACCGCTTCCCAGAGCAGGTCCTCGTTAACTGCGCCGAATACTTCGTCGGCCAGCTCGAGGGAGCCTACTTTCTCGCCGCCCAGATTCACTACATCAATCGTCGCCATAATCTCTTCCAGTTCGCTGTCGGCTATCGGCCGTCAGCTGTCAGCTATTTCTTCTTCGCTACCGCGCGCTTCGAAGCCTTCAACGGATCGACCGTGCCGCTGCCGCTGAATCCGCGACGCTCTCTCGGTGGCTTCTTCGCCTTGGTGATCAAAACGTATCCGTCTCTGTGTCCCGGAACCGCGCCTTCGACGACCAGCAGGTTCTCGTCCTTGTCGACGCCCAGCACACGCAGGTTGCGGACCGTCACCTGTTCCACGCCCATGTGTCCCGACATGCGCATGCCTTTGAACACGCGCGAGGGGAACGACGAGGAGCCGATGGAGCCGGTGATCTGGAACATCGAACCGTGCGAGGCCGCGCCACCGGCAAACTTGTGACGCTTCACTACACCCGCGAAACCACGACCCTTGCTGGTGCCGGCGATGTCGACAAACTTCTCGCCGTCGAACATATCCACCAGGACTTTGTCGCCGACCTTCACGCCGTCCTGCGACTCGGGATCGACCACGATCGGCACCTCGCGCAGCAGGCGAAGCGGCGGCAGATTGTTCTTCGCGAAGTGGCCCTTCATCGCCTTGGTCAGGCGCGACTCCTTCACGAATTCCACCAGACCGATCTGGGCAGCATCGTAGCCATCCTTCTGCACCGTCTTGCGCTGGGTCACAACGCAGGGACCGGCTTGCAGCACCGTGACCGGGTGAACATCACCCTTGTCATCGAACAGCTGCGTCATGCCGATCTTCTTACCTAAAATTCCACTGACTGCCATATTCGTTTCCTCAACTCTGCTTCTCACCGTTCGATTCGACCGGGGGTTGTTACCAACCGCGGAAGCGTTGTCTTATCTGGCTCTCAGCTATCAGCTGTCAGCCATCGGCTAAAACCCGGTGTTCCCTGTTTTAGCTGAGAGCTGAAAGCTGACGGCCGACAGCTCCTACTTATGTTCCTTGCCGAATGCCTTGATCTCTACGTCCACGCCCGCGGGGAGCTCCAGCTTCATCAGCGCGTCTACCGTCTGCTGCGTCGGCTCGAGGATATCGAGCAGACGCTTGTGCGTGCGGATCTCGAACTGCTCGCGCGACTTCTTGTCCACATGGGGGGAGCGCAGCACGCAATACTTGTTCTTCACCGTCGGGAGCGGAATCGGTCCCGCGATCTGCGCACCCGTGCGCCGTGCCGTGTCCACAATCTCGCCAGTGGACTGGTCGAGAACGCGATAGTCGTAAGCCTTCAGGCGGATCCGGATTCTTTCTTTGCCAATCACGTTAGTTATCTCTCAAAGATCTTTTTGTTGGGACCCGACTGCGTCTCCGCATCGCGTCCTGCGGCATGTGCCGCGGTTGTTGGGTGCCCCATTCAAGGCCATCTTCTGGTCTTGAGTGGGACAAAACTCTACGCAATGATTTCCGAAATCGTGCCCGCGCCTACCGTGCGTCCGCCTTCGCGGATCGCAAAGCGCAAGCCCTTCTCCATGGCCACCGGCGTGATCAACTCGATCTCCAGGGCCACGTTGTCGCCCGGCATCACCATCTCCGTCCCCGCCGGCAACGTTGCCACTCCCGTCACGTCCGTCGTGCGGAAGTAGAACTGCGGCCGATAGCCCTTGAAGAACGGCGTGTGACGCCCACCTTCGTCCTTCGACAGCACGTACACTTCACCTCTGAACTTGGTGTGCGGCGTGATCGATCCCGTCTTCGCCAGCACCATGCCGCGCTCCACATCCTCTTTCGGAATGCCGCGCAGCAGCAGGCCGGCATTGTCGCCCGCCAGACCTTCATCCAGCTGCTTCTTGAACATTTCCACGCCGGTCACCACCGTCTTGCGGGTCTCGCGGAAGCCGACAATCTCAACTTCCTCGCCTACCTTCACCTTGCCACGCTCGATACGGCCCGTAACCACCGTGCCGCGGCCCGAGATCGAGAAGATGTCTTCGATCGGCATCAGGAACGGCTTGTCGATATCGCGCGCCGGCAGCGGCACGCTCTTGTCCACCGCTTCCATCAGCTCGTCGATCTTGGCTTCCCACTGCGCTTCCCCGTTCAACGCACCCAGCGCCGAGCCGCGAATCACCGGCAGATCGTCGCCCGGGAAGTTGTACTTCGACAGCAGCTCGCGTACTTCCATCTCCACCAGGTCGATCAGCTCAGGATCTTCCACCGCATCGCACTTGTTCAGGAAGACCACGATGTAGGGCACGCCGACCTGGCGCGCCAAAAGCACGTGCTCTTTTGTCTGCGGCATCGGGCCGTCAGTAGCGGCAACCACAAGAATCGCGCCGTCCATCTGCGCCGCGCCGGTGATCATGTTCTTGATGTAGTCGGCGTGGCCGGGGCAGTCGACGTGGGCATAATGCCGGTTCGCCGTCTCGTACTCCACGTGCGCCGTGGCGATGGTGATGCCGCGCTCGCGCTCTTCCGGCGCGTTGTCGATCGAATCGAACGAACGGAACTTGATGTTCGGGTTGTGCTTGCCCAATACCTTGGTGATGGCCGCCGTCAACGTCGTCTTGCCATGATCGATGTGCCCGATCGTGCCTACGTTTACGTGCGGCTTGCTACGATCAAATTTCTCTTTCGCCATTGGAGCTCCTAAAACCTGTCGTCCCTAAAGGGACTCTGAATCTAAACTTCACGCTACCCAGCACTCCGCTTCGCTCCGTGCTGGGCTAAGTTGTTCCGCGCTTACAGCGCTGGATTCTCCTACTTATCACTTCACTGCCCGCAACCGGGTTCAGTCGCGGTATTACGTTAGCTCTGACCAATCGTCGTCAAACGGTGGCCACGGCTCACTTGGTTCCGGCCGGACTTTTCCCTTGCACCTTGGCTACAATCTCTTCGGCCACCGCGCGCGGCGCCTCTTCGTAGCGCGAGAAGTGCATGCTGAAAGTCGCACGGCCCTGGGTGTTCGAGCGCATGTTAGTCGCGTATCCGAACATCTCAGCCAGCGGAACCATTGCCTTGATCACCTGCGATCCGGCGCGATGCTCAATCCCCTCGATGCGTCCGCGGCGGCTGCTCAGGTCGCCGATGATCGTGCCCATGTACTCCTCGGGAACAACCACCTCGACCGACATTACCGGCTCCAACAGAACCGGACTAGCTTTGCGGGCTGCCTCTTTGAACGCCATCGATCCCGCGATCTTGAAGGCCATTTCGTTGGAATCGACATCGTGATAACTGCCGTCGTACAGGATCGCTTTCACGTCGACCATTTCGTAGCCGGCGAGAACGCCGCCTTCCATGGCTTCCTTGATGCCCTGATCGACCGGCTTAATGAATTCTTTGGGAATCACGCCGCCGACAACTTCATTCACAAACTCGTAGCCCTTGCCCGGCTCGTTCGGCTCCAGGCGGATGCGCACGTGACCGTACTGACCGCTGCCGCCGGTCTGGCGAATGTACTTGCCTTCGGCCTTCGACTCTTTGCGGATCGTTTCGCGATAGGCAACTTGCGGCTTGCCGACATTGGCCTGCACGTTGAACTCGCGCATCATGCGGTCGACGATGATCTCCAGATGGAGCTCGCCCATACCACTGATGATGGTCTGTCCGCTGTCGGGATCGGTGTTGACCTTGAAGGTGGGATCTTCTTGCGCCAGCTTGCTCAGCGCCACGCCCATCTTTTCCTGATCGCTCTTGGTCTTCGGCTCCACGGCCACCGAGATTACAGGCGCCGGGAATTCGATGGACTCGAGGATAATCGGATGCTCTTCATCGCAAATCGTGTCGCCGGTGGTGATGTGCTTCAGGCCGACACAAGCGCAGATGTCGCCCGCGTAGATCTCGGTAATGTCTTCGCGCTTGTTGGCATGCATCTTCAACAGGCGGCCAATGCGCTCCGACCGGGAGCGTCCGCTGATGTGAACGCTGTCGCCCTGCTTCAGCCCGCCCGAGTACACGCGGATAAATGTCAGTTGACCCACAAACGGGTCGCTCATGATCTTGAACGCCAGCGCGGAGAACGGGGCCTTGTCTTCAGCGGGACGCTCTTCTTCGAGACCTGTATCCGGGTTGATGCCCTTCACCGGCGGAACGTCGAGCGGGGAGGGCAGGTAATCGACAACTGCATCGAGCAGCGGCTGCACGCCCTTGTTCTTGAAGGCTGTTCCGCAGATAACCGGGAACACCTTCATCTTAAGGGTGGCGCGGCGCAACGCGGCTTTCAGCTCGGCTTCGCCGATGGTCTCGCCTTCGATGTACTTGTGCATCAGCTCGTCCTGGTCGTCGTTCTCGACGACTGTTTCGACCAGGATCTGATGGTAGGCCTGGGCCTTCTTCTTGAGCTCTTCCGGAATCTCTTCGATGTGATACTCGGCACCCATCGTTTCGTCTTTCCAGATGATCGCCTTCATGGCCATCAGGTCAATGACGCCCTTGAATTTGTCTTCCTGGCCGATGGGCAACTGGATGGCGACAGGCTTGGCGTTGAGGCGCTTGCGGATGGTATCGATGGCATGCTCAAAGTCGGCACCCATCTTGTCAATCTTGTTGATGAAGCAAATGCGGGGAACGCCGTACTTGTCAGCCTGGCGCCAAACGGTCTCGGACTGCGGCTCGACGCCATGCACTGCATCGAATACGGCGCAGGCGCCGTCGAGCACGCGCAACGAGCGCTCCACCTCGGCCGTGAAGTCCACGTGGCCCGGGGTATCGATGATGTTGATGCGGATATCTTTCCAGACGCAGGTCGTCGCGGCCGAGGTGATGGTGATGCCGCGCTCCTGCTCCTGCGCCATCCAATCCATCGTCGCGGTGCCCTCGTGGACCTCACCGATACGGTGCGTGCGTCCCGTATAGAACAGGATGCGCTCCGTCGTGGTGGTCTTGCCGGCATCGATGTGGGCCATGATGCCGATGTTTCTGCAACGATCTAATGGAACCTGTCTGGGCACAATCTTTTCCGTTTTCCGCTATGCGACCTTGCGGTCGCGTTGTTTCTGTTCGGCCCCTAAAGGGGGATCTATTCTCGACTCTGCGCTAGCGCGACGCTAAAGCGCCGCTCTTCCACCGGAATCACCTACCAGCGGTAGTGAGCGAAGGCCTTGTTGGCCTCGGCCATGCGGTGTACGTCTTCCTTCTTCTTGATCGCGGCTCCGCGACCGTTGGCCGCGTCCAGCAACTCGTTCGCGAGCTTGTCGATCATGCCTTTTTCGCCACGTCCGCGGCTGTACTGCAGGATCCAGCGGATCGCCAGCGAGGTGCGACGGTCGGCATTGACCTCGACCGGAACCTGGTAGTTGGCGCCGCCGACACGGCGGGTCTTCACTTCCAGCACCGGCTTGGCATTCTCGACGGCCTTCTTGAAGAGCTTGATCGCCTCGTCGCCGCCTTTGTCTTCCAGCTTCTTCATGGCGTTGTAGAAGATGCCCTGGGCGGTCGACTTCTTGCCGTCCCACATCATGGAGTTGACGAACTTGTTGACCAGGGTGGACTGATAGATGGGATCCGCTATCGGCTCACGCTTGGCGATATGTCCTTTTCTCGGCATAAATCCTCGAACCTCGAATGCTGTCGCCGGCTAAAGCCGGCTTGAGGAAACTGGTTACATCCTCAACGCTGGCCTAAAGGCCAGCACTACCCACCGTTAGGCCTTCGGCCTCTTCGCTCCGTACTTGGAGCGGCTCTGTTTGCGATTTGCGACGCCGACCGAGTCGAGCGTGCCGCGCACCACGTGATAACGCACACCCGGCAAATCCTTCACACGACCGCCGCGGATCAGCACAATCGAGTGCTCCTGCAGGTTATGGCCGACACCAGGGATGTAGGTCGTCACTTCAATTCCATTGGTAAGCCGCACGCGCGCGACCTTGCGCAACGCGGAATTCGGCTTCTTGGGCGTCTGGGTGTAGACGCGGGTGCAGACGCCACGCTTCTGCGGGCAGGACTGCAGCGCCGGGGAGGCCGTCTTGTAATTCGGCGCCTTCCGGCCCTTGCGCACCAGTTGATTGAATGTAGGCACTCTTTGCAGCTCCTTCGTTCTTCCGACAGCCTGCGGCACACCGCCGCGATCAAATTCCGGTATTCGCAGCCTCAAAGGGCCGCGCTATTCCGTCCGCTCCGGCCAAAGCCGCAGCGCAGAATTCCTGATCCCTTGTGGGGACTGGGCAGTTGTTTTGCCCATGCTTCTCCGGGCACGTGCCGGAGAACTTTGGTTTCCGTTCAGGTTAGGCTTACGACGGTGACGCCGTGGTCGTCCCGCAGCTGGCTTAACGCCGGGTGCGGAGATCAGGAACGAGGGCGCTCCGTTTCGTTGCCTCGGCTTGCATACCCACTAGAAAGTCCAGCGGAAGCGCAAGCACGTTTCAGCGAGGATGCTCCACCCCAGCAACTCCAGAAACGGGAGTCGCCGGGGACCCCGAATCTGCAACATCGTGCAGGATGGAGATTACAGCAGCACAGCCGACACTACAGGCAGGCTTGGAACTACTCGCAGAACCTATTCAATATAGCAATCGGGTCAGTGTCGCGTCAACCACTTGAGCGAAATCGGCATCATCCAAACCCCAAAATGGCCGACCGGCGGTATGATGATCCACCTATATGGCAGGACCCTCGGCCGAATCCCCTGTTTTTATCAGCTACTCACGCAGAGATTACTACTTTGCCGAGTCGCTGGCTCTCCACCTCTTGAAGGACGGCGTTCCCGCCTGGCTGGACGTGAAAGATCTGAATCCCGGCGTCTTCTGGGAGCGCGATCTTTTTTCCGCACTCGACAGCGCCCGCTGCGTGGTGATCATCGCATCCGCAGACAGCATGAAGAGCCCGAATGTGCGTCAGGAGATGGAACGCGCGATCAGCCAGAAAAAGCGCATCATCATCGCCCGCTTCCGTGGCTCTAAATTGGCGGACGAACTCTGTCATTGCGAGGTGGTCGACTTCCGGGGAGCATTCCGCCCGGCGTTGCGGCAGTTGCTGGAGCGGCTGAAAACGGAGCCTGCCGGCACTCTAGCCGCAGCGAATCTCCGGCTCATTCCGAGAGCACCAGTTACCGTGCTGGGATTGCTTTGTATTCTCTTTGTTCCCCTGTTCATCGATCTGCTGCTGGCAGATTGGTCGGGCGGCCCATCTTCGCCCGTCGTTCACTTTCTCTTTGTTGCCCTGCTGGCGCTCGGCGCCTGTTGGCTCATGAGCTTCTCGTTTTTACAGAGGAAGATGGGCATGACGCGACTGGCTGTGAGCCTCGCTATTCTTAGCGCGGTATTCGCCGGGCCGCTGATCGAATATCGCAGGAGCGGCGCTCAGGGGCTAGCCAACGAAGCCGCCAGAATGTCGCAGGCCGTCAGCAATCACTGGGGCGCTATGCTTCTTGTGGCCGCCCTGCCTTTAGCTGGACTCGCAGTTATCGTCCTCCTGCAACCGTACGATCTGTTGCGGTGGGCGCCGACCGGTAGCGCGTGGCGGTGGTACCGCCGGCGCTGCGCGACCAGGGTTTTTCCAGGCGCAAATGTCATTGCGGCGCCCTCACGCAGGCCGTTCTTCCTGTTGCACGACTACGCTGACGCCCCTGCCGGCGAGATGATCCAGCAACGGCTAACCCAGGCTGGCTGGACACTCAGCACGGCGCCGAGCGGCGCAACCTCCGTGCTATTACTGACCAACCGCACAAATACAAACTGGCTTTTGCAACAGCAGCCGCAACTCACGCCCGACGTGTTGACGGTGGTTGGAACCACCATACGTTTACCCGCTCAAATGGAGTGGCTATGGAAGCGCGAATGGGTCGACCTGCGCAACTGGAAACTTGAACGGCTTCACAAAGAAGAAGCTCTTCCGCAAGTGCCTGAGGCGGTCACCAACCCGCACTTTCCAGCTTCGGTGCGGATCGCGCATCATCTGCTGTGTTGTCTGGCCGGGCTGGCATTCAGCCTTATGCTTTTCGCCGCTCCGGCGGTCTTCCTGTCGACGGGCACCTTGACGTCGGGGCAGACGGTATGGGCGTGCCTGGGCGTAGCCGTGGTCGTTTCTTGTATCGAGGCCGCTCGGCGGCTGCTGCGTCGAACCATAACCCATTCGATTTTCTATTGGATCTCCTGCGCCGGCTGGATCGGCACGCTGGCCCTTGCCGCAGGAACATTGGGCCCCAGCGTACCGATGCCCGATTGGTTACGCGCCATTCCGATTGTTTTCCTGCTGCTTTTTCCGTTTGGGTTGCTGCGGATGAGAAAGCCACTCTCCTTCTGGTTCCCCTCCATCTGGCGCGGACCTTCGAATCCCACCCAAACCTTGACCGGCAAAATCTACTGGCGAACGTTCTGGTGTGTTGCCGGGTATTTACTTCTGTGGGGAGTGGTTTCGGGATGGGCAACCGTAGGAACATAAGCGGCCGAGGCTTACGAAATCTTTCCTTCCACTCTCCCCCAGTCAATTCGCTAGCTCACTGGTTTGGGTTCGTCTGCCAGTCCACGCTAATTGCAGGAATACCGCTGCCCTGCACCTCGACGTGATTGTGGCCGACGGCGATGTTCTCATGCACCTTCTTATTGATCCGAACATTCGCCTTGAAGCCCGCCATGTGTGGGCCCGACGCGCCACCGCCGCTCGGTGCGACCGCCGCCATGGGCATTCCGCCGCTATTCCAGCTGTCCAGCACTGCGTTCAAAACATTCTCGGATGCCCCATGCTTGCGCAGATCGACCAAGCCCGCAGGGCTGGTATCGAAGTTTGTTCGCGACATCTCGATCTCCCGCAGAATGACGCTTTCGGGCAGGCCGGCCTTCACCATCTTGGCCACGCCCGCGTTCGTCAGCACACTCTCAGGGGCGTTCTGTCCGACGCCGGGCACAGATGTCACCATAAGAAAACCGAACAGTAACAACAAGAGCGGCCAAGTTTTCCACATGCAATATTCCTCCTACACCTTTCGCGGACTGAATCACTCTTACTTGTGGAACGCTGGGGACGTTGCTCCTTGCAAAAGAAATTTTGTTCAACTCGACCGGCCAAGCCAACCCTCGCCACATGTCGCCAGAGGCGGAAAGTGTCATCGAACAATCCCTTCTTCCGCGAAACCATGGCCAGTTTGCTTGCGGAAACTCTCAATCAGCTTCTACACTTGTGGTTTCTCTTGCGATAATTTTGGCTGGGTGCGTCCGCCGGCGTCTTCGGTTGGCGGGGAGGTTACATGCGGGTTTCAGTAGTTCATGTATTGGCTGCCGTCGCAGCAGTATTATTTCTCATCGGCCTGCCGGGATGTGGCGGCGGAGCCAATACCAGCACGGCCGTCACTTCTATCCAGCTGACCCCGAGCTCCATCTCGCTGAACGAAGGTGCGGTCACACAGCTCTCCGCCATCGCCCTGAATTCAAGCGGCGGCACCGTAGCGGCGGACCTCACGTTTTCCAGCAGCAATACCAATGTAGCGACGGTTTCCAGCGGCGGACTTATCTGCGGCGGAATCTGGGACTCCAACATCATCAATTGCAACGCGACCCAGGGAACAGCTGGAGTAGGCCAGGTCACGATCACAGCCAAGGCCACCGCCTTCAACGTGACCGCAACCGCAGTTGTGTACGTGCATGAACGCGTGGATCAGGTGCAAGCCGTGGTACCCAGCGGTTGCACCACCCTGGGCAAAGCGATTGCCCTCTCCGGAAAAGCCTTCAGCACCTCGGCCCCGGGATGCTCCCCCTCGGCTCCATGCGACATCACCTCTACCGTCGGACCTTTCACCTTCGGCACAAACAACGCAACCGTTGCGGCAAGCTCAGCCGGAATTCAATCGACCTATTCCTCAAGTACCAACACTCCGGTTTATCTGTCGGGAGGCACGATCACCGGTTCCCAGGGACAAACCTGCAACCTCTCCAGCTTTAATGGCGTAATCGGCGCGACGGCCACGGTTACCCTGACCAGCAAGAATACAATCGCCAACGGAACGCGATTAACCATCGTCACGCCGGGATATGGCGCAACTGTTGCTCCAACCTCGGCTACGTTAAGCAATGGAAATGCCACTTGTAGCGGTGCGGCAACGGTACAGACCGCCCTCACCAGCGGCGTCATGACGGCACAAGCGCCGGGAACAAGCTCGCTGTTCGCGAGCGTATCGGGAGTGAACAGCGTCGGCACACCCTATGAGACCTGTCGGGTGGCCAGCATTCTGGTGCACAGTTCCAGCGGATCGGGTACATCGTTCTCGTTGACACCGCCAAGTACCCAGGGGCTCACGGCAGACGTACTCGACAGCGCGGGCCAGTCCATCACGCCGACGCTGAACTGGGCATCGTCGTCCAATGCGACGGCCACTGTCGCCGCTACCGGCACCAGCAACGGAGCCACGGCTACCGCTGTGGGCCCGGGAACGGCCTACATTACGGCGTCCTGTGCAACTCCGACCTGCAACATTAACGTGCCGACGCAATACAGCCGAAACGTCGCCAGCGTCAACGTGCCCCAGAGCTCGGTCACCACCGTTTATGTGGGCAGCACAAATTCCAAGTCGCTGGTACCGGTAAGCACCGCGGATAACAGCGTAGGCACGGCGATCGCGCTGCCGTATTATCCCAATTCCATCGTCGGCGATCCCGCCGGCACCGGCGTTTATATGGGTTCGGCAACCGGAATCATGGCGGTACCGGCGGGCTCGACAGCTGTGGGAACCTATGCTGTCAGCGGAACCATTCTGGCAATCTCGGCCGACGGTCAGTTCTTGTTGCTCTCCGACAACCCAAACAACCCAAACAGCATTGTTCACTACTTCAGTATCAGTGCCGGCGCCGTTGTGAGTTCCACGAACGGCTCAGCGACCTCATCGGCCTACACCCCCGACAGCAAGTACAACGAGTGGGTGAACGCTACTCAACTCGGTATCGGCTATTCCAGTGCATTCCTGAACACGTTTACGTTAACGCCGGCCCCCAGCTTTCTAGACATAAGCGCTCAGGGTGGATTAACGTACATCAGCAGTGCAAGCGGTGCTCAAGTTCTTGTCTACTCGACTTGCAACGCCCAGTCCGTTCAAAACCCCCAGTCGCCGCTGAGCGGCACCAGCCCGACCTTGATTAAGGCGCTGCCTAACGGTACTGGAGCGGTTGCGATCGATCCTCCGTCGATCGACGTAATCTCTACTCCATCGACGTTGAGCACAGGCTGTCCGGTTACCACGCAGAGCACGATCAATGGCTACAACCTGGGGATCGGCAGCTTCACTCCGGTCCACCTTCTAGTCAACACCAACAGTTCCGTCGCCTGGATCCTGAGCAATCTCCCGACGATCGTCGGCTTCAACCTGTCGAGCCTGTCGCCGAGCACGGTAGCTTTGGTAGGAGGTGCAACACCTGTCGCCGGCGGCCTGACTCTCGATGGTCTGCAGCTGTGGGTGGGCGCCAGCGACAACACCGTGCATCGTGTCGATACCCAAGCGCCTGCCGATGTGGCTCAGGCCGCAGTCAATCTTAAGGATGGCAACGGGAACGTCACTGCGCCCAACCTGATAGCTGTGCTGCCCTAAGCGGAAGTGCTTAGGTAGCTGCGAGCATTGTGATGGGAGCAAACTTCCCCGTCTGCAGATTGGCCACGGAGATCGCGCCATGGCCGATGTCGTAGATCCAGCCTTGAATCTCCAACTCGCCTTTCGCCAGGCCGACTTCGACTGCGGGATGCGTGCGAAGGTTCTCCAACTGCGTTAGCACGTTGAACTCGATCAGCAGTCGCAGTTGCTCTTCTTTGGATGCCTCCCGATAGTCCCGCAGCAAACGCTCGCGTGCCGGCAAAGCATGCCGCATCCAATCTTGCAGGGCGGGCATGCCGGACGCCTGCTCCGGTTCGAGTAAAGCCTTCATCACACCGCAGTCAGTATGTCCGCAGATGACGATGAGGGGTACTCGCAGAACCATCACAGCGTACTCCATGCTGGCCGTAACTCCTCCGACATGGTCGCTGTACTTGGGAACGATATTGCCCGGCGTGCGCTCGGTGAAGATTTCCCCCGGCCCGGTTTGCAGCAGCATATTCGGAACAATGCGCGAGTCAGCGCAAGTGAAGAAGGTCGCAATGGGATGCTGCTGGTGCTTCAGGTGATCAAACAGCGCCTTCTGCGCAGGAAAAACTTCCTTCTGAAACTTAGCAACGCCGTTAATAATTTTTGCCAGAGCTTCCTGACTCTTCATCGCTGCTCCATCATGCACTTCTGGTTTATCCCGGCCCGCGGGTATTTATGCGAAAGCCAGTCTACAAGAGAAATGCTCCGAGGTTCGACCGGGACGACGTGACTCGAGGGTCCGCTGACCCCTGCTAGACTTGAATCCAATGTCCGAATCGATGAATTCCCTCGCGCAAGCCTCGTCCGCTTACCTCAGATCCGCTATGCATCAGCCCATCCAGTGGCACGAGTGGGGAGAGGAAGCCTTTGCGGCCGCCAAGCGCGACAATAAGCCTGTCCTGCTCGATATCGGTGCGGTGTGGTGCCACTGGTGTCACGTGATGGACCGCGAATCCTACGAGAGCGCCGAGGTCGCCGAAATCATCAACCGCGAATTCATCGCCGTGAAGGTCGATCGCGACGAGCGCCCCGATGTCGACAGTCGCTACCAACTCGCCGTGTCTGCCATCTCCGGCACCGGCGGCTGGCCGCTGACCGTGTTTCTCACTCCTGACGGCCATCCGTTCTATGGCGGAACTTATTTTCCTCCGGTCGACCAGTGGGGACGGCCGAGCTTCAAGAAAATTCTGCTCGCCATCGCTGACGCTTATAAGGAGCGTCGCGATGAGGTGCTGAAGTCTGCCGAGGAAGCGATGAACGTGCTCTCCAACGCGGAGAATTTCTCCCATCACAATCGCAAATTCTCCCCGCGCCTGGTCGGCATTATGGTGCAGTCC
The DNA here is from genome assembly GCA_963819055.1 of uncultured Acidobacteriaceae bacterium. Classification (GTDB taxonomy): domain Bacteria; phylum Acidobacteriota; class Terriglobia; order Terriglobales; family Acidobacteriaceae; genus Bog-257. The sequence continues at coordinate 210,046 of CAWFUT010000049.1, forward strand.
GCCCTTCCTATCTTCGACGAGAAACACGGCGGATTCGGCAGCGCTCCCAAATTTCCGCATCCCGCAGCCATCGATCTGTTGCTCGACTGGTATGCGCGCACCCGCGAGGAGCGTGTCGCTACAGTCATCACCACTACCCTGACCAGGATGGCGCGCGGCGGTGTCTATGACCAGCTCGCCGGCGGCTTTCATCGCTACTCCGTCGACGAGCACTGGACGGTTCCCCACTTCGAGAAAATGTCTTACGACAACTCGGAGTTGCTGAAGAACTACGTTCACGCGTACCAGGTCTTCGGCTACGAATTTTATGCGCACGTCGCGCGCGACATTGTCCGCTGGATGGACGAGTGGCTCAGCGACCGCGAGCACGGCGGCTTCTACGCCTCGCAGGACGCTGATATCAATCTGGACGATGACGGCGATTACTTCACCTGGACCGTCGATGAGGCTAATGCCGTCCTCACCGACGAAGAGTTCAAGGCCATCGCGCTGCACTTTGACATAGAGCCGGTGGGCGAGATGCAGCACGACCCAGCGAAGAATGTCCTGTGGGTGCGCGCTCTGCCGGAAGAAGTCGCCTCGCGGCTGCGGATCGATCAGAGCAAGGCGCTCGACCTGCTTGCCGCGGCCAAAACGAAGTTGTACGCAGCGCGCCTGCAGCGTCCAACACCGTTCGTCGACAAGACGGTATATGTGAGCTGGAACGCCATGTGCGTCTCGGCGTACTTGCAGGCGGCGCAGGTGCTTGGCTTGGATGACGCGCGGAAGTTTGCGCTGCGCTCGCTCGATCGCATTCTGGCTGAGGCCTGGAGCGACGAGCGCGGCATGTCACACGTGATTGCTTACGCGGATCCAAAGGCCAGTAAGCGCCTCGTCGCCGGCTTACTCGACGATTACGCTTTCACCGCTCTTGCCTGCCTCGACGCCTACGAAGTAACCGGCGCGATGAGCTACTTCAACTTTGCTCGTCGCGTCGCCGACCAGATGATGCGACGCTTCGGCGACACGACTGGCGGTGGTTTCTTCGACACTGAAGCGTCGCTCGAAGAGAAGCTGCAACTCGGTGCATTGTCGGCGCGACGCAAGCCCTTCCAGGATGCGCCGACTCCTGCAGGCAATCCCGGTGCGGCGATCGCGCTCTTGCGCTTGCATGCTTACACGAACGAGGCAAAATATCGCGAGAAGGCGGAGGAAACCATCTCGGTTTTCGCCGGCGCAGCCGAGCAGTTTGGTATCTACGCAGGAACTTACGGAATCGCGGCGACATGGCTTTCACGGCCGCACACACAGGTCGTAGTCGTCGGTGAAGATGAGAGGGCTGCGACTCTGCTGAAGGCAGCTATCGCTCCCTTCGCGGTGAACAAATCCGTCGTGCATCTAACCGACAGCGAAGCCGTCGCGCAAAATCTTCCTACAGTGCTCGCGGAGACGGTTCCCAATATTCCTGCCCTCAAGGAAAAGAAATCGGTGGCAATTGTGTGTACCAATTTCACCTGTCAGCCACCGGTGGAAGATCCGGAAGAACTGACGAGGCAGATACGCACCGCGATCTCCGCAAACTGACAGATGCGCTCGTCAGCAACAGCACTTACCGGCAACCATCTCGGCCACATTCAAGTTGTTCCCTCTGCCGATTCCAACGCAGCACAACCTGGCCGCCAGACGGATTCGCAGCCGAACCCCGATCAAGCTCAACTTCGATTTTCCTGCCGTTGCTCCCTTCAACACACTGCGGAAAACCGTTAGCAAAGAAAAATACACCGTCCAGGCTCTCGGGCAGTTGCTGCACCAGCAGGCGGTTCGCCGAAAGCCCGGCGTAACGCGAAGCATCTTGACACGCCAGCTGTGCGCGCTGCGATACCGACTCCCAAATGCCCAGATTGTGCTCCAGTGCCGCGTAGTTAAACAAAATGATAATCACGGCGCAAAGGTTTCGAGCTTTTGGTCTAAGGCCGGCGAGTGCTACGGCCAAGAAGATTGAAAAGGCGGCAGAAGTAAGGTAGATCATCCTGGCCCCTTGCAGATCTTTGTCAAGAAGCAGGAGATGTAAAGGGATCAGCGTGGTTGCCAGCACCAATCCGATGGCCAATGACAGATCCCGGAATGACGATCGGCCGAGCATCAGCCATAACAGCGCGCCGATGTAGATAGCCAGCAGAAACACCAGCGGCGCACCCGGCCAGACACTCCAGTTGACCGGGAAGCAGAGCGCGGTCCACAAGCGCAAGAACAGTGTGCTGAAGGCTCGTCCCAACTGAGATGCAACGCCTGCGGCCTGCCGCCTGCATCCACGTATCCGCCGATTCCACCCAGCAAACTCCAGCGATAGGCAAACAGCGCCGCAGCACTTGAATAAAACAATCCCAACGCCAAAAGCACCCGCTTCGACTTTTCTCCTGCATGCAACGCTACCAGCGTCGCCAGCACTGGAAAAATGAACCCGGATTCTTTGCTCAGCGCCGCTAAGATCATTGATAAAGCGGCCAGCCCTACCAGAACACTGAACCGATCACTCTCATAGGCAGCTTTGAAGAGAACCAGGGCCAGCAGCACGAAAAGCGTTGACACAAGATCGAATCGGGCCGCGATCCAGGCGACGGCCTCGGGATGCGTTGCGTGAACACCGAAGATGCACGCCGCAGCGATTACGGCGGTCCGCGGGAGCTTCAGCCGCAACGCAAACAAGTAGACGAGAAGCGTGTTGACGCAATGCAGGGTGAAGGCGATGAGCCGCCAAAGCTCGGGCCGGTTTCCAGCTCCGGCCCAAAGCGCGGTTGCTGCCAAGGATAGATTCGTTATCGGCCGAAAGAACCGATCTCCTCCCGGAGCTCGAAACTGCTGAATGATACCCGTCCAGCTCCAGTTCTGCTGGTATCTCACGATGAGGTAGTCATCCGACAGCAATGGGTAATGGAGGGCCCGCCAATAAACCGCGAAGGTGAGAGTGACGGCCACGGCAACAGGCCAAACCGATGACCACCGCGAATGAGAAGCCTCGCCGCAAGTTTCTGGTTCGGCCTTCGCCGTCAGCGAATTGAAAATGATGGAAAGGGTAACGGCCAATACCAACCAATCTTCAGCGTGGAGCGGCGCCGAGAATGGGCGACCTATGCTATGAAGGTTTAGCGCGGCTCGATAGACGACAACCGAACCGAAATAAAGGGCAATCGCAAATAAGCTCTGCCGAACAATTTGATTTCCGGGGCTTAGCTGGAATCCCCGTTTTGGCCTCGAATCGGCCTGGACGATTTCCCTTCCAGCATTTCGGCGCATACCTTACCCCCATTAGCTAGACTCAAGAGCGCCTCTGAAGTACTGCCTTGCCCGCGATCGCTCGTTGCCAGTCGCTGATTGCTGCCTTTCAAAATCCCATGATGTTGTAGCCGCAGTCGACATAAATTGTCTCGCCGGTAATTCCGCTTGCGCCGTCGCCGGCCAGGAACACGGCCGTGGCAGCGACTTCATTCACATCGACATTGCGCTTCAGCGGCGCCCGTTCACCGTGTTCCCGGAGCATCTCGCCCAGGCCGGAAATGCCGCGCGCAGCCAGGGTCTTGATCGGCCCGGCCGAAATCGCATTCACCCGAATCTTGTTCGCGCCGAGGTCATTGGCCAGGTAGCGCACGCATGCCTCCAGCGCGGCCTTTGCCACACCCATCAGGTTGTACTTGGGCACAACCTTTTCTGCGCCGTAGTAGGTCATGGTGATAATGCTTCCACCCTCGGTCATCAGCGGCCGCGCGGCCCGCGAGACCGCCACCAGCGAATATGCGCTGATATCGAGCGCGATGCGGAAGCCGTCGCGGCTGGTGTCCACGAAGTCGCCCTTCAGATCTTCAGCCGGAGCGAAGGCCACGCTGTGTACCAGCGCATCAACCTTTCCGTAGCGCTCTTTCAGCTGCTCGAAGAGCTGCGCGATCTCCTCGTCGCGCGATACATCACACTGGAAGGCCCGGGAATTGGGCAGCGCCGCGATGAGGTCGTCGGCTTCCTGCTTCAGGCGCTCGTTCTGATAAGTAATGGCCAACTGCGCTCCGGCCTGTTGCATTTGCTGCGCGATGGCCCAGGCGATGCTTCGCTTATTCGCCACACCGAACACCACGACCGTCCGGCCTTGCAAACTATTCGGCACGTGCACTCATCCTCCCGAATGTCATCGTCAAACGATTGAGAATACCAGCCGTGCCCGCAAAATGTCTTGCCACGCACCGGCGCTCCGAGCCGTGCAAAGGCACAAAAGTCGTAGCAACAAACGATTTCCTGCAACCCCAGAGCACATTTCCGCTTCCCATTTCTCGCGAGTTGGGACTATACTCGCCTCCGCTCCTCGCTCCCGGAGCTAAGCTGGCCTCGACGCGTCCATCTGAGGCTTAGCTCGCATGATCACGGGCAACGAGCTGAGAGGATTTTTCGCCCTCCCGGGCGAACGCTGCGCCCTTCAACTCCAAGAGAAGTAGGAGGCAATATGGCGACTATCCGGGACCTCATCAGCAATCGCACCATCCATTACGTGCAGCCCAACCAGACTGTGTTCGAGGCCGCCAGCTACATGGTGGAGCGCAATGTCGGCGCCGTGCCCGTGCTGGATGACGCTAAACTGGTCGGCATCTTCTCGGAACGCGATATCATGCGGCGCGTCGTCACCGAAGGCCGCGATCCGCTCACGACCCACATCTCCGACGTGATGAGCACCGATCTTCGCACTGTCGATCCTCACGCCAGCTCAGAAGAGGCAATGTGTGTGATGCAGACCCACAGCATTCGTCACCTGCCGGTCTGCGAGGGCCGAACGCTCGTGGGATTTCTGTCGCTGCGCGATCTGCTGCGCTGCCATCTCGACGAGAAGTCCGGCGAAGCCGACATGATGCGCGCATACATTCAGACCTCGACGTAACCTGTCGCTGCCTCGTAATCTCCGGACGAGCGCTCGCGCGCTGCGCCAGCGGAAAGCCACGCCTCATTGTCTCGATGTCCCTGTTCCCGCTCAGCAACTTACAGCCGGAACTCCTACAGCGAAACGAGCTCGCAAAAAAATATAGACAAGCCCCGAGATTGGCATTAACCATGCAACAGCCCACCGGATTACAATTATGACAGTTAAGGAACTCTGCAACTGTCATTTCACCCGCTTTTCACTCTGCGTTTACCATTGCCCCCGGTGAACCCGCTAACTTCCTCTTCGGAGGAAGCTATATGACCCTGCACGAGCTTACGCCCAGGAAGTGGCGCGCCACCGCGATGGCCAGCGCGCTTGCTCTTCTCAGCTCGACCATGCCCATGAGCGCTCAAACGCCGGCACCGGCGACCAAGCGCTTATCGACGCAGACACCTATTCAGCATGTGATCGTCATCATCGGCGAGAACCGTACCTTTGACCATGTTTTCGGCACCTATCAACCGCCCGCCGGGCAGAGCATCAACAACCTGCTGTCTGAGGGAATCGTCCGCGCGGATGGAACTCCGGGGGTGAATTTCGCAAACTCCGCTCAGGATTCCGCGAAGGATCTGTACCGAGACGGCTACCAGATCAGCCCGGGAAGCAAGTCGGTCTACTCCGTTCTGCCGACGCCCCTGGTGGGCGGTCCCACCAGCCCATACTTCAGCAACCTGCAGCAAGCCGAGGAAGCGGAAAACGGTTTGGCGCAAGACTACTATCAGTATCTCTTGACCGGCGGCACGGGGTTGCAGGCCGGTCAGCCTGACACTCGCATCACCAATGTTTTTAATCTGCCCTCAGGCCCGTTCCAGATCACCAACACCGGCACGCATCCTTACGACGTCTACGACAACAGCCCGGTTCATCGCTTCTACCAGATGTTGCAGCAGACGGATTGCAGCGTGAACTACATCACTGCAGCGAATCCGAGCGGCTGCAAAGCCGATCTGTTTCCCTGGGTTGAAACCAGCATCGGCGCCGGCAGTAACGGACGTCCGCACGCCGTTAACTTCAACCTGGCCAGCACAGGTGAGGGCTCGACGTCCATGGCCTTTTACAACGTGCAGCAAGGCGACGCGCCGTATCTGACCTCACTCGCAAATAATTATGCGATGAGCGATAACTACCATCAGGCCGTAAACGGTGGTACGGGCGCAAACCACATCATCATGGGAACGGGCGACGCAATCTGGTTTAGCGACGGCAACGGCGATCCGGCAATGCCCCCACATCGTCAGCTGGTCGGCATCGGCTCGGCGAATCAAGGCTACGTCGACGAAATCGAAGACCCGAATCCGGCGCCTCCCACCAACAACTGGTACATCGAAGATGGCTACGGTGGCGGCTCATACGGTTCGCCCTCCTACGGAGGCGGATCCTACAGCAACTGCTCGGATTCTGACGCCCCCGGCATCTTCCCGGTGCTGAACTACCTCGCGCAGCTGCCGTATCATGTCGATCCGAAGTGCGCTCCGGGACACTGGTATCTGCTGAACAACTACAACCCGGGCTACTTCGGCGACGGCACCAACGCCTACACCGATAACAACAACGCCAACACCGTCTTTACCATCCCTCCGTCGAGCCTGCGCAATATCGGCGACGAGATGCTGGAGAACAATGTCTCCTGGAAGTATTACGGCGATCAGTGGGATCGCTATCTGCAGGACAAGTATTTCCAGAACCCGCTGGATGTGTACTGCAACATCTGCAACATGTTCCAATACTCCACCTCGATCATGACCAACGCGGCGGTTCGTACCGCTCACCTGCAGGACACCATCGACCTGTATAACGACATCCAGAACGGCAGCCTGCCGGCGGTTTCATTCGTAAAGCCCAGTGGCCTTGTCGACGGGCACCCGGCATCGTCGAAGCTCGACTTGTTCGAAGGATTCGTGAAGAAAATCGTCGATGAGGTGCAGGCGAATCCCACGTTGTGGGCGAGCACGGCTATCTTCGTTACCTTCGACGAAGGCGGCGGCTACTACGACTCCGGCTACATCCAGCCGGTGGACTTCCTCGGAGACGGCACGCGCGTTCCGATGATCGTAGTTTCGCCATTCACCACGCCGGGCCGGATCTCGCATCAGTACAACGATCACGTCTCCATCCTGAAGTTCATCGAGTACAACTGGAGCCTTCCCCCGATCACGACCCGCAGCCGCGACAATCTGCCCAACCCGGTTCCGAGTCAAACTAATCTGTATGCCCCGGCAAATGCCCCGGCAATAGGAGATATGACGGACCTGTTCACCTTCGGAGGCAACAACAAGAACTAGAGGTCGAAGAGGGGCGCCCGACGCCGCCCTACGACGCGGACGAGTCGTGGATAACCAGCCTCGCACTCGTCCAGACGGTACAACGCCGACCGCACAACGCGGTCGGCGTTTCTCGTTGCTTCCGAACCATGGAGGCACCATCCCCGAGCGAACAAAATCGGTTACAGTATTGTCCACGCGGAAAGGGGAACCCATGAGCGATCCTGCGGTGCGGGGAGCAAACCTTCCCGAGTTGCCTTACGATTCCTGGAAGGACACGCTCGCGACGCTGCATATGTGGACGCAGATGGTGGGCAAAATCCGCCTGAGTCTTTCGCCCCTGGTGAATCATTGGTGGAACGTGCCGCTCTATGTCACCGCGCGAGGCCTGACTAGCTCCCCGATGCCCTATGGCAGCCGCACGCTAGAGATCTGCTTCGACTTCATCGACCACAAGCTGATCATCGATACCAGCGATGGCGAGACTCGAGAGCTGGCGCTCAAGCCGCAAAGCGTCGCCGATTTCTACCAGTTGCTGATGAAGACGCTTTCGCAACTCGGAATGCCGGTCAGCATCTGGACCCGGCCCTGTGAGCTGCCGGAAGAACTCACCATTCCCTTTGAGAAAGACATTGTGCACAAGTCCTACGACGCGGAGGCGGCGCATAAGTTCTGGCAGATCCTGGTCTGGGCCGACAGTGTTTTGAAGGATTTCCGGGCCTTATTCATCGGTAAAGCCAGTCCGGTGCATTTTTTCTGGGGAAGTTTCGATCTGGCTGTAACCCGCTTCTCCGGACGCCGAGCGCCCGATCGTCCCGGCGCCGATCCTGTCACTCGCGAAGCTTATTCTCACGAAGTCAGCAGTGCTGGTTTCTGGCCGGGGGGTGGCGACATCAAAGCTCCGGCGTTTTACTCCTACGCCGCTCCCGAGCCCGCGGGATTCGCCGAGCGGAAGGTGAATCCATCGGCCGCTTACTATCATCCGGTGATGAAAGAGTTTGTCTTGATGTACGACGATGTGCGCACCGCCGAGTCACCCAACGCCGCATTGATGGAATTTCTGCAAAGCACCTACGAGGCGGCAGCCGATCTTGGCCATTGGGACCGCGCGGCTCTGGAACGCTCAACAAGGAGATAATCATGCCAGAAAAATGCAGTCATCTCGGCACCGTCAAATTCACGACCACTGACATCCATGTCTGCCCAGAGTGCGTGAAGCTGGGCGACACTTGGGTGCACTTACGACTATGCCTGGAATGCGGGCACGTAGGTTGCTGCGACTCCTCCAAGAATAAGCACGCAACCAAGCACTTCCATCGGGTCAAGCATCCGCTGATCCGCTCCATCGAGCCGGGCGAGACCTGGATGTGGTGCTATGTGGATGAAATATCTCCAGGCGAAGTAGCGGCATGACGTCAGGCAAATAGGTTTGGATCGCTCCTTCTTTGGCGCGATGTCGAATTCGATCATCCTCGGTTTCTTCTTGCCGGCTTCGGCACGAGCCGTCAACTAGAAATCAGACAATCTCCCTCTCTTTGTGGGCGGGTTCGTTTTCGCGATTTTCATTCTCTCCTCTTCCTCGAATCCTCAAAGCTGCGGATTCGAGGAGAACGGTGAGGCCAGCTACTTGGATTGGAAAGATTCAGTTAATTCGAGAGTTGAAGGTTTCGTCGCTTCTTTTGGCGGATCTGGATGCCACGTTGACAACCAGCGCTTCTCAAAACGCAGGCGTAGGATGGGCGAAGGCGCGGCGGCTTCGTGAAGAGCCACACCGTGACGAGTCGCTTCTCCTGAGGCGCCAATTGCCGAATCGCTGTCCCGTCTGAGAAACTCCAATCGCTATGCCAACGCAAGCTGAAAAAGGCCGCACCTTCCGCGCGCTGCACGAGCGCAATCACGCCTTCATCATTCCTAATCCGTGGGACGCCGGCTCCGCCCGCATTTTGGCTCACCTGGGATTTGAAGCTCTCGCCAGCACCAGCATGGGCTACGCATTTTCAATCGGAATGCGAGACAACACGGTTGGGCGCGATGGAATTCTCCAGCACATTGCCGCGCTCGCCGCTGCCACCGACCTGCCGGTCAACGCCGATCTCGAGAACGGCTTTGGTGATGATCCGGCAGTCGCAGCCGAGACAATTCGACTCGCCGCGGCGGCAGGCATTGTCGGCGGCTCGATCGAAGATGCGACTGGCCGGGAGGAAGGCCCGATCTATTGCTTCGAACACGCGGTGGCGCGAGTCGAAGCAGCGGCTGAGGCAGCGAGATCACTTCCCTTCACCTTCACGCTGACGGCGCGTGCGGAAAACTATCTGCACGGAAACCCCGACATCAAGGACACGATCAAACGTCTACAGGCGTATCAGGAAGCGGGGGCGGACGTGCTCTATGCGCCAGGGCTGCGCACGAAGGATGAGATTGTCGCAGTAGTGCGTTCCGTCGATCGTCCGGTGAACGCGCTGATGGGCTTGCAGGGAGTTGTCCTGAGTCAGGCTGAGTTGTCAGAGATAGGGGTGAAGCGGATCAGCGTTGGCAGCGCGTTGGCGCGAGCCGCGTTGGGAGCGTTCGTGCGCGCCGCGAATGAGATGAAGCAGCACGGGACGTTTGGCTTCGCCGATCACGCCGCGAAATCGAGCGAGATCAGCGCGATGCTGGGGTGAGGATCGCGCGGGAGCCTCTCATTTTATCGATTGTCATCCCAACCGGAGGTGGGCCTGTTTTGCCCGCCGGAGTGGAGGGACCTGCTGTTTGTAGCGCAGGGCAAGGACAGCAGGTCCTTCGGCTCCGCAGAGCAAAATCGGCGCTGCTGCGCTCAGGATGACACTTCAAGTTTGTGCAGTCCCCCCGTGAAAATTACCGATGTCATCCTGAGCGGAGGTGCGCCGCGCGCCGGAGTCGAAGAGCCTGCCCCGAGCGAAGCCGAGGGGATCCCGGACCCTATCGTCGCCAACTCTACCCCTTCGCGATCATCTCGCTCACAATCCGCGCTGCTTTCACTGCTCCTACAACCTTGCCTGAGAATATATGTATCTCACCCGGCGAGGTCTTCTGCACATAGAGCGTGCGGCGATCCTGGATCGGATTGTTCTCCACTACGCGAACGGTGAAGCGCGAGCCGAGATACTTCGCCTCGGCCGACGCCGGTACCGCAAGACTCGCATCCTGCCGCATGGCTTCGAATCGCGTCCACGAAATCGGCTCGAAGGCAGGCCGATTCAACAGCGGCCGGTACTGCTCGGGTATCGGCTCGTTGGGATCGGTCGTCGTCCAATGGTTCGTGTTCTTGGCCGAGCCCCATAGCGAGCGTTCCGAGTTTCCGTAAGGATCGAAAGCGGTGAACGGTCCATCGATCACCACCAGCGAAACATGCTGCAACTGCTTCGGCAACTCGATGAGAATCTTCTCCGCGACCTGGAATTTCACCGACTTGAACAGCCCTCGCGAGGGGCCGAGGCCATACACCGCCCACACTACGAAATCGTAATCGCCGCGCATGTCCGCCCTGAATTCGTGATGGTGCAAGCGGATGCGTAGCGCCCCAATCTTCTTCGTCAGCTCGTCCCGCAGAATCTCGGGATCGTAAATCTGTTCATCCACCTCATAACACTTGTCGATGAACTCGAAGTTCATCCACTCCGGGCGGCAGGGTCTCGCCGAAATCTTGTGTTCCGCCATCACGCGCTCGAACAAGTCCGGCGGCGTCAGCGAGCCCTCGAACGGGATCGCGTAGTAATGCTGACTGCTGCGCACGATCGCCGGAGCGTAGGTGTCCATGAACTCCTGCCGTACCTCCATGGTTTCTCGAATCGTCTCGGGGCTGCGCGGATAGTGATAGCCAGAGTGAATGCGGAACTGGTTGATGGCCGATGCGGCATTCAAGACGCCCAGCGGATCGAAGAGATGAACTTCGTGGCCCTGCTCTGCCAGCCCAATGGCAGTAGTGGCGCCATACACTCCCGCGCCGGCGATAGCAACTTTGGATCTATGAATCATGGTATTGACCTTTAAGTTTTCCCCGTCCTAAGCCAAAAGTGGGCGAGCAACCGCGTCCGTTCTTAACCGTCATCGGATACCAGTCCCTCTTATGAATGGTCATCCCGAGCGAAGTCGAGGGATCTGCGGTTCGCCATTCGTGGCAGGGCCTTTGAGACTTCGAAACTCGAAATTTACTTGCCCAGGGGCGTACTCGCTGGATTCACCGGCACCAGAATTCCGTCGCGAATGTAGTAGTCATAGCCGCGCCAGCGAATCGTATTACGGCCGAAGCTGGCGACCCAGATCGAGAACGCCACCAGGTCCCACAGCGGGATCAGCACCATCTTTGGCCACAGGCCTTTCTGCCGCATGCCCCAGATGCCGATTAGGTATGTGATGATGATACGCACCGCGAGGTATGTGCCGAGATATCCGATCGCCACTGGCCACGTAGGACGCACCGCTACCGCAACTAGCGCCCAGATCAGACCCCAGGTGAAAACCAGCCCGCGATGCCCCTGTCGCCGCACTAGCCGCATCACGGTCATCCAGCGCACGCGCTTGTAGAACAGATCCTTCAGCGACTGAAAATCGGCAACCGTCTTAACGATGTACGGGAGCAACTTCACTTCCGCCTGCTCGGCGACCAGACGTCCGACGTTCAGATCGTCGGCCGGACGGTTCTCGATCGACTCGTAGCCGCCGAAGCCGGCGATCTTCTGCCTGGTGGTGACGATTGACTGGCCGAACATGAATTTCACGCCGTCGAGCTGCCAGGCGGTCATGATGCCGGCGAAGAAGTCTGAGATCATGCCGACCGATTGCAGATGCTGGATGAATCTGGTCTCTTCGGTGGAAACGTAGAGCGTGGTCGCGCCGCCGACCTTGGGATCGCGGAATGGATGCGCGATGGCGCGCAGATAATCGGCGCCAACGCGGATGTCGCCGTCGGTAATGTCCAGCAGATCGTACTGCGCCTCGCGCACTAGCCGGGTGAGGCGGCCAATCTTATCGTTGATGGCGTTGCGCTGCGAGCCAAAGAGCAGGCGGATCTGGCGGTTGGGAAAATCTCGCTTCAACTGCTCCAGCACAGGCAGCGCGGGATCGTCGGGGTCGACGCAGAAGACCACTTCGTAGTCGCCGGGATAATCCTGGCGGCAGAAGCTGGCGTAATTTTCGTACGCATCCTCGTCTAGCCCGCGGATCGGCTTCAGACAGCTGATGGGCGGAAAGAAATCCGTGTTAGGCGGGTTTTCGCGCCGCGCGACCCGGAAGTAGCGGATGGAACTGAAGATTACCAGCAGGTAATAGATGCCGGGAATGGCGGCGACCGCCAGGACAATGTAGCCCGCGATCGTCAAAGCTTTTTCTCTCGCTGTAGCGTAAACTGCCTCACCTTAAACCACGGTGGGCCGGAACGAACTGCGCGACTTCCAGCGCCGCGACTTGGTTGTGAATCGAAAGTATAAGCTAACATACGGGCGAAAGGCGGGTCGAGGACGTGCGGCACATCGGAGCGAGTGAAGGATGAGGCTTCTGATCTTGTTGCTTGGTGTCATTGTTTCATCCTGCGTTGTAAGCGCACAGACATCTGCGTGGCAGCCGTCGCTGGGACATATCCAGATACCCATTTGGCCCGGGGTTGCGCCGGATTCACACGCGCTTACAGAGCCCGAGCAGACGAAGACCGAAACCCAGGAACTGGTGGCGGGCAAGCCATGGACTTACATTGGCTACGTCTCGCGACCTACGATAACGGTCTATCCACCGACCACGAGGAACACCGGCGTTGCGGTAGTCGTGTTCCCGGGTGGGGGCTATCAGATTCTGGCCATCGATCTCGAAGGCACGGAGGTCTGCGACTGGCTCAATTCAAAAGGCATCACCTGTGTCCTGCTGAAGTATCGCGTGCCCGGCGAGGGACAATATCCGAAATCGGGGCCGTATCCGCAATCCGCCGCTGCATTACAAGATGCGCAGCGAACAGTCGGACTGGTGCGGTTTCATGCCGCGGAGTGGCATATCGATCCCCACAAGGTTGGGGTTCTGGGCTTTTCTGCAGGCGGCCACATGGTCGCAGCCATGAGCACGCATTTTGCGCATCGTTTGTATCAGCCCGTCGATGCGGCCGATAAAGAAAGTTGCCGTCCAGATTTTTCGGTGGCCCTGTATCCGGGACATTTGTCGCTCGCTACAAACAGCTTCGGGTTGAATTCGGATATCGCCGGCCACGTCACGCGCCAGACACCGCCTACCTTCTTACTCCAGAATGAGGATGACGCTGTCGACCGGGTTGAAGACTCGCTGAGTTACTATGCGGCATTGAAGAAAGCCGGGGTTCCCGTCGAAATGCATTTGTATGCGCACGGCGGACACGCGTTCGGGCTGCGGCGAACGAAATTTCCGGCAACGGCTTGGCCTCAGCTGGTAGAGACGTGGCTAGTGACGATCGGCATGATCCCCGGGTAGAAGCTCCGGAATACTCACCGGCGAACATCAAGGACGGAGCTTCGATGAGGCGGCAACCTGTAGTTATCAGCGATAATCGTTTTTCTCTATGCGCGTTTGTGTCACCGGCGGTACAGGATTTCTCGGTTCTTATCTAGTACGGGATCTGCTCGCCCGAGGTGCGAATGTTCGCGTGCTGGCGCGGCCATCGCCGCGTGCCGACAGGCTTGCAGCTGCCGGCGTTGAAATCGTGCCGGGCAATCTGCACGATCCGGAATCCATCGCGCGCGCGGTCCGCGGCGCGGATATCGTCTACCACCTTGCCGCCAAAGTCGGGGCCGCTCCTTATAGAGATTATTTCGCAATCAACGTCGACGGCACCGAGCGTGTCTTAGCAGCTTGCTCGGAGAACGGCGTTGGCCAGTTCGTTTACGCCAGCTCACTCGCGGTATATGGGCCGGTCGCTGAAGGCACGCGCATCGATGAGGCCACTGCCTTCGACGATAAGCCGCAGCTGCGCGATCCCTACTCCGAATCGAAGATCAAGGCCGATCAGCTGGTCAGCTTGTTTGCGAAGAAGAGCGGACTGCCCACCGTGATCGTGCGCGAAGGCATCATCTTCGGTCCCGGACGTCATTTGCCTGCGGGCATCTTCGCATTCCGGCTGGGAAAGACGGACATCGTTTTCGGCAAACCGGAGAATCACTTTCCGCTGAACTATGTCGAGAACCTGATCGACGCAATGATCGTGGCCGCGACGCCGGGTTCAGGCCTGCGTGAGTTCAACGTGCTCGACGACGACTCACTCACCCTCCGCCAATATCACCAACTCAAGCGCATCGCCGATCGGTCGTCCACCCACTTCGCATCGGGCTGGCCGCTGTATGCCGCTTCACCGTTTGCCGAAGCGCTGCGGCCGATCATCCCCATGGGCGACACGCGTCTGTCACCGCACCAGCTCCGGCGATCGCTACAGGACCGGGTGTACGATACCTCGATGATCCGCCGCGAGACCGGATGGATGCCGCGGATTGGCTTGGAAGAGGCGATCCGCAAGACGCTCGCCGAAGCGAGGCCGTTTACATCGCCCGCGGCGGCGGAACAGCAATCATGAAAAACGATCCGCACAACCTGCAGCGCTTTGTCGATGCCCAGGCGCCAGTTTATGAGCAGGTATACGCCGAGTTGCGCGCCGGCCGGAAGACCAGCCACTGGATATGGTTCATCTTTCCGCAAATCGCGGGACTCGGCTATAGCCCCATGGCGCAACGCTTCGCCATCGCCGGCCGCGGCGAAGCTGAGGGCTATTTGCAACATCCGTTGCTAGGGCCCAGGCTGAGCGAGTGCACTATGCTGGTGAACCGGCATGCCGGGAGAGACATAGTCGAGATATTCGGAGACATCGATGCGATGAAGTTTCGCTCGTCGATGACCTTGTTTGCAAAGGTTGCGAAGGAACCCGGCGTGTTCATGGATGCGCTGAAGTTGTTTTGCAAAGGCGAGATGGATGAACTGACGCTGGCGAAACTTTGAAGACGGCCGAGCTGTGAGGCGGCGCAGCTTCAAGAGATGGCTTCAGTAGCCGCAGGTTCGAGAAAAACGCGGGCTTTGAAGGGGAACAGCTTTAAGTGCGACATACAGCCTCACCCGGGGGAAGAGCCGGCGGCAGGCCTGCCGCCGACTAAACAGGATGCTGTAAAACTCCGAACCTGGACGGCTCGTCGGCCTGAGGGCCGCCTCGCTGAATCGAAACGGCGGATTCTTGAACGGCGCACCTGAAGGTGCGCCCCTTCAAAGCTATTTCCGTCGAGATTTGAATACGCATATTGAGGGCAGATTTTGACTGAGCGTCTTTATTACACCGATTCTTTTCTGCATGACTTCGAAGCGCGGGTTGTATCTGTCGCGAACGCCGACAGACGCACTGCCGTCACTCTGGACCGTTCTGCCTTCTATCCCGCCAGCGGAGGCCAGATCTTCGATACCGGCTGGATCGACATTCCTGATGGTCCCGAATCCCGGCGCTTGCCTGTCAGCGAGGTAGCCGAGAACGAACAAACCGGCGAAGTCATTCACTATCTGGAGGCCGAAACCGCATCGCTGAAGCTTGGAACCGTCGTGCATGGAAACGTGGATCCCGACCGCCGTCGCGACCACATGCAGCAGCACTCAGGCCAGCACGTTCTTTCCGCGGCCTTCGAGAAGCTGTACGACTTCGCCACCGTGTCCTTTCACATGGGAGACGAGGGCTGCACTATCGACCTGGCCACGGACGCCCTCACGCCAAAACAACTAGTCACTGCGGAGCGGCTGGCTAACCAAGTGATCGCCGAAGATCGCCCGGTTGAGATTCGTTTCGCCACTCCTGACGAGGCGCGTGCTCTGGGCGTCCGTAAGATCCCTGCCGCCGAGCGCGAGAAGTTGCGCCTGATCGATATTCGCGACTTCGACTTGAACGCCTGCGGCGGAACGCACGTGCGCAGCACCGGCCAGATCGGCTCCATCCTCCTGCGCAAGACCGAGAAGGTCCGACAAGGCACGCGTGTGGAATTTGTCTGCGGATTTCGCGCGGTGGCCACTGCTCGCCGTGATTACGAAAAGCTAACAGAGGCGGCGGCGCTCTTCTCCACGCACATCTGGGAGGTACCGCAGCAGATCAAGAAATCGCAGGAGGAGAGCAAGGCTGCGCAGAAGACGCAGCATCGTCTGCTGGAGGAAGTTGCGGAGTTACAGGCCACACAGATGCTGCAAGCGGCCGAGCAGCGAGGCGCGCAGAAATTGGTAGTGGAGTATTTTGCCGAGCGGGATCTGACCTTCATCAAAATGCTGGCCCAGAAGCTGACGAAGGCTGGACCATGTGCAGCATTGTTAGCCTGCGGAGGCACGCAGCCATCGCTGGTCTTCGCGCAGACACCCGGGCTTGGCAACGATATGGGAACATTGATGAAGCAGGCCGTACAGGTGCTGGGAACGCGCGGCGGCGGCAATCGCGACATGGCGCAAGGCGGCGCTCCGGATGGGGCTAAGGCTGAGCAGGCGATTCACGAAGCAGCCGGTGGCATTTCGTAGAATGCTGCGATCAGGGAGATAGAGGTGCATGTACGGATTACCAGACAGCATCGACTTTTTCTTCATGATTGGACACGAGGTGTTGGTTCAACGAGGGTGTAAGGATATCGGTTGAAGCGCAGTTCGAATACACGACGAAAGAGGCGTGGGTGGAGTGGAGACCCGGCGCCTCTCACGTTGCCGCCAACACAGTAGGGCTGCTGGGCGCGAGAGTGGCATCTGTGAAGAGTTCCAGGGACGGGACGTTGGAACTCAGCTTTGCGAATGGCGATCTCGTCGTGCTGCGAGACGTTAGTCCAGGTTGCAAATCTTGCCAAGTGATGCGGCCCGGTCAGACTATAGTGGTGTGAGAACTGTACTGATTGGCACTCGCGCCAACTGCTAACGGACAACCGGTAACTGACAACTGATTTTGGACCAGAAACTCATTCTCGTTACCTTGCTGATCCGCCTGGGCGTTGCGGCGGCCATCAGCAGTGTGCTCGTGCGGGCGCGGCGCTTTCGCGTGCTGCTCTTCCGCGAAGAGCGCACTCTAAGCGAGAAGCTGGAGATCGTCTTCATCGTGGGCACGCCGATCGCGCTGGGCGTGCTAGCTCGCCATTGGGTACACAACTTCTATGCGGCCGACATCGCTTTCGTAGGCGCTATCCTGATGGGTGTGATCGGCGGCCGCGTGGTGGGCACAGCCGGAGGCATTCTGGTTGCCCTGCCGTCGCTGTTCTGGGGAGAGTGGCTGGCGCTGCCGATGTACGTTCTGGCCGGCTGCGCTGCCGGTATGCTTCGTCACATCGCGCATGAACGGGAAGCGATCTGGTCG
Organism: uncultured Acidobacteriaceae bacterium; assembly: GCA_963819055.1. Taxonomy (GTDB): domain Bacteria; phylum Acidobacteriota; class Terriglobia; order Terriglobales; family Acidobacteriaceae; genus Bog-257. Next base: position 227,552 of record CAWFUT010000049.1, read on the forward strand.
TTCTCGCCGCTCTTCGATCTCAGCATCTATCACTGGATCCGGCGCAGCATCCGCAAATCGTTCATCGACTGGCAGACGTCATTCTTTTTCCTGATCCTCTGCCTCGAGTTCGCGCACATCCAGCTGTACCTGGCGTGGCCGCGCCGCATCTTCGCACTTTACTCCCCAAACATCTGGGTGAAGCTTGCCATCTACGCCGGGACGGTGATGGCGGTGGCGATCGCGCTGAAGGTGCTGAACAACGTCCGCATCGAGATGAAACTGGAGCAGCAGGAGCGGCTGTTGCTGCAGGCGCGCATGGAAGCGCTGCAGAGCCAGATCAATCCGCACTTCCTGTTCAACACGCTGAATTCAATCTCGTCGCTGGTGCGCGGCAATCCCGACTCTGCCCGCGACATGATCGTGAAGTTGGGCAACATTCTTCGCCGACTGCTGCGCAAGGGCGATTCGTTTGTGCCGCTGCGCGAAGAAATCGAGTTCCTTGACGACTACCTGGACATCGAAGTCGCGCGCTTTGGCCGCGACAAGCTGCGAGTAGTGAAAGAACTGGAGCCAAATTCGCTCGACCACCTTGTGCCCAGCATGATCCTGCAGCCGCTGGTGGAAAATGCCGTGAAGCATGGCTTCGCTTCGAAAGTCGAGTGCGGCAGCATCTACTTGCGCAGCCGTTGCGCCGGACATCGTCTGGTCATCGAGGTGGAAGACGATGGCGTCGGGATGCCGACGGACGGCACCAGCGCTTCGTCGGGCACCGGCATCGGCATGGTGAACGTCACTGAGCGGCTGCAAGTGGTCTACGGTGACGCTGCTGAGATCAATATCGAAAGCCAGCCCAATCGCGGCACGCTGATTCGGCTTGTTCTGCCGATGCTGGAAGCGGAAGAGCTGGGCGGCTCCGTGCTGGGCGCTATCTACGAAGAGCGGTCCAGCACTTCGCGGTAGTGCTTCTCGTACATTGGAATGATTTTGCTGGCACAGAAGCGCGCCTGTGCGCTGGCTCGCGCCTGTTCACCCATCTGCTTCAGACGGTCATCATCGGACAAGAGATCGATGGCGTCCTTCGCCATCGCGTCCACGTCGCCCACATTCGCCAGAAATCCGGTCTCGCCGTGATCGATGACCTCGGGCACACCGCCTTCGTTGGTCGCGATCGGGACGACTTCGCAGGCCATCGCCTCCAGTGCCGCTAAGCCAAAGGACTCCAGCTGGCTGGGCATCAGCATCACGTCGGCAACACCCAGCATCTCGTGAATGCGGTCCTGCTTGCCCAGGAAATCCACCTTGTTGTGAATTCCCTTGTTGACGGCCAGCCACTCGCCGCGTGAACGCTCCGGGCCGTCGCCGATCATCAGCAACCGCGCCGGAACTTTCCTCTGCACGCGATCGAAGATCTCGATCACGTCGGGTATGCGCTTGACCGGGCGGAAATTCGATAGGTGAACCAGGAGTTTCTCGTCCGGCTTGGCGTAGTCGGAGCGGCGCTTCATCACCTCCGGCGTCCGTTCGTAGAGATCGCAATTCACAAAATTCGGGATGACCTGGATCGGGGTCTGCACATCGAAAACCTCAACCGTGCGCTGTTTCAGGTAATTCGAAATCGCGGTGACGCCGTCGCTCTGATTGATGGAAAAGCGCGTAATCGGCAGGTACGAAGGATCAGCGCCGACCAGCGTGATGTCGGTGCCATGCAACGTGGTGACGTAAGGCAGCCGGCGCCGTTGGCGGGTATGATCGCAACTCAGCATCTGGCGGGCGAGCATGGCGCTGACCGAGTGCGGGATCGCGTAGTGTACGTGCAACAGATCGAGCTCGTAGATTTCGGCAACCTCAGCCATGCGGGTCGCCAGCGCCAGATCGTACGGGGGATACTCGAATAGCGGATACCGCGAGACCTCGACCTCGTGATAGTGAATGTTGGCTTGCGGCTCGGTCAGACGGATAGGTTGAGAATAGGAAATGAAGTGGACTTGATGGCCGCGCTGCGCCAGCTCCAGTCCGAGTTCGGTGGCGACCACACCGCTGCCGCCGTACGTGGGATAACAGGTTATGCCAATTCGCATGTTGTGGTGCTTTCCGAAGCGCCGGGCCCTTCCAGAGCAAGTCTACAGGTGTACGGGGAATTGGATGGCCGGACAAACAGAGGGATTCAGCAGCACGCGGCGAAAATCAGGTGATTGGCCAACAAAAGGGAGGGGCCTTCGAGCTTGGGTAGTTTCGCAAAGCTGGAAGAGGGTTTGGCGGAAGGCAGGAAAATCTGAAGAACGTTCGTTCGATTTCTGGTCAGGAGACTCAGGCTGTCTCCTGCCGGCTTGCTTCACCGGCAATTAACTTGTCAGCACTCTTCGTCGGCAGGACGCCAGTGCGCGGAGCGACTTCCGGGGCGCACGGCTTTCCGGGCTTCCGGGTTTGCTTTGCTCGTACGAAAACGCTCGACGATGGCCTGCTTCATGTCCTCCTTCCTCAGTTTGACCAGATATTCCGGACTGATCTCAGGAACTGCCTGGTTCTCCTCGGTAAGCACGTTTGCCTTCAACATTCATCCTCCAATTAGTCTGATTGAAACTCTTCACCGTGCCGTTCCCTCACGGTCAAAACCGGGCACGGCGATTCACGAACAATTTCATAGGCGTTCGGCCACATGAAGCGGGTTAGAACCGGCACAGCCGGACGCACACCTATAACCAGCAAGTCGGCTTCCAATTCCTCCGCAGTGCGCAGCACAGTCGGAGCGACGCGTCCGCGCTCAATGCGCAGCGCACAGGGTACACCGGCCTCAAGCCCCAGCAGCCCCTGGAGATTGCATTCCATCGCCTGCAGAATGCGATCACAATCCGGCCGATGCTCCAGTTCTCTGGGATTGACTACGTGCAGCAGAGTCAGCTTGGAATGGTGTTTCGACGCAAGGCCTGCGGCATATTGCGCTGCCCGTTCCGATGCGGGAGTGAAATCCGCAGCCACCAGAATATTTTTGGGCGTGAGCGCGTGATGGACATGTTTGGCATTCGGCCCGATTGTCAGTACCGGAACGGGAGACCCGCGGAAGACCAATTCAGACACTGAGCCCATGAGCGCTTTCCCCAAACCGCCGCGACCGTGAGTACCGACCACGATCAGATCGATGTGTTTCTCGTGCGCAAAGTTGAGGATGCTCTGCGCCACCTCGCCTTCCAGCAGGTAGAGGTGATAGTCCTCGCCTTCAACGCAGGAGCGGCATTTCTTGAGTTCGACTTTGAGGTTCTCCAGGTCCCGGCGCGCGGCTTCTTTGGCTGCCACATAAGCTTCCGGACCCGCCAACATGAATTCATCACTGGGCAGGACAAAGACCACGTAAGTCCGTGCCTTGTAGCCCTTCGCCAGTTTCAGCCCGAAATCAAGCGCCTGGTTGGAATATTGGGAAAAGTCTGTCGCGATGAGCACATTGTGAATGCCCACCCCGACCGGTGTGAGCTGCGCTGTGGCCATGGTGCGACCATTCTCCCCACGCGGGTGGGGGCTGTTGCGGGAAGGAGTCGCGCATCACGGGAGAGGGTGCGCCCAACCCCTTCCACTTCCACTTCTAGATCCTTTGTAGCCCGATTCCTGCCGAAAGGCTGTGACGTAAGTCAATAGGAGGGGTGACGGGTGGACTTTCAGTCGTGGAAGCCCGAGTCGTCTCAGTGATTTGCGGCGCGTATATGTGTCACACGGTCTTTGCCGGCGCTTTGTCCCGCTCCAGCATCGACTTCACGATCACGTACAACACCGGGATGAAGAACAGGTTCAGGGCGGTGGAAACGATCATGCCGCCGAACACGGTGGTACCGACGGAGTGGCGACTCTCCGAGCCGGCGCCGGTTGCGAACACCAGCGGCAGTACGCCGAGAATGAACGCAAACGAGGTCATCAGGATCGGGCGCAGGCGGATACGCGCCGCTTCAATCGCGGCATCGTGGATAGAGAGGCCCTTGTGTCGCAACTGCTCGGCGAATTCGACGATCAGAATGCCGTTCTTCGAGGCCAGGCCGATCAGCATCACCAGTCCGATCTGGCAGTAGACATCGTTAAGCTGTCCGCGCAGCGACTGCGCAATCAGTGCACCCAGCATCGCCATGGGCACACTAAGGAGGATGATGAACGGCAGCACAAAGCTCTCGTATTGCGCCGACAGCGTGAGGTACACCAGCAGGAGTCCGAGGCTGAACAGCAGGGCCGACTGTTTGCCGGACTTGATTTCCTCGAGCGACAGCCCCGACCACGAGTAGTTGAACCCCAGCGGTAGATTTTTCGCTACCTGTTCCATCGCCTGCAGCGCCTGGCCAGAGCTGTAGCCAGGAGCAGCCGAGCCGTCGATTTCAGCCGAGCGGAAAAGATTGTAGTGGGTGATGACCTGCGGCGACGTGGACTCCGTGATGTTCACGACATTGTCGAGCGGGATCATCTCATTCGTGTCCGAGCGCACGTAGAATTCTCGGATATCGCGCGGCTGGCGGCGGAAGCTCTGATCGGCCTGAACGTAGACACGGTAGGCGCGGCTGTTGAAGTCGAAGTCATTGACGTACGCCGAGCCCATGTAAACCTGCAAGGCGTCGCTGATCTGCTGGATGGGAACTTGCAAGCTGCGGGCCTTGGCGCGATCGATCTTTACCACGAACTGCGGATCATTGGCGGTGAAAGCGCTGAATAGACCGCTGAGGTCTTTGCGCGCATTTCCGGCCCGCACCAGCCCTTGGGTAACGTTGTAGAGCTCCTGCACGGAGTTGCCGCCTTCATCCTGCACCTCGAACGTGAAGCCGCCGAAGCTGCTGATACCGGAGATAGCCGGCGGAAGAAATGGGAAGGCCTGGATGTCCGTAAGCGACCCCAGCGGACCGCGCAGCCGGGCGACGACAGCCGCGGCCGAGTTCTGAGCACCCTTACGCTTGTCGATGTTGGCGAGGTTCAGGAAGACCATGCCCTTGTTGGCACCGCTTCCGGTGAAACTGAAGCCCACCACGGTGAAGGCGCCGACGATGTCCTTCTCTTTCGCGCAAACCGCTTCCACCTGTCGCATGGCCTGCGAGGTGTACTCCACCGATGCGCCCTGTGGCGCCTGCACCGTGATCATGAACCAGCCCTGGTCTTCGTCGGGAACGAAACCGGTGGGCACAGTTTTGTAAACCACATAGGTAGCTGCCAATCCGGCGAAAAAGAGTACCAGTACCAGGTAGCGCAGTTTCACCGCTTTGTTCGCGCTAGCGACGTACAACTCAGTGGTGCGATGCAGAATGTGTTCGACGCCGCGGAAGAACACATTCTTCTTCCCCGTCTCGGGCCGCAACAGCAACGCCGAGAGCGAAGGCGTAAACGTCAGTGAGTTGAAGGCTGAGATCGCGATAGAGAACGCAATCGTCAGCGAAAACTGCTTGTAGAGCAGCCCGGTCGTTCCCGGAAAGAACGCCACCGGAACGAAAACGGCAACCAGCACCAGCGAGGTCGCGACCACAGCGCCGGTGACCTCGGCCATGGCGTTGGAGGCTGCTACGCGCGAGTCGCAGTGCTCCTCGCCCATGTGCCGCTGAATGTTCTCGATGACGACGATAGCGTCATCGACGACCAGACCGGTTGCCAGCACGATGCCGAACAAGGTCAGCGTATTGATGGAGAAGTCCAGCAGCTTGATGAACGCAAACGCGCCCACCAGCGAAACCGGAATCGTCACCGCGGGAATCAGCGTGCTTCGCCAATCCTGCAGGAAGACGAACATCACCAGCATGACGCAGAGGATGGCCTCGGCCAGGGTTTTCAGCACTTCGCGGATCGAATCGCCGACGAAGGTCGTAGTGTCGAAGGCGACGGCATATTCCAGGCCGGGCGGAAAGCGCTTCTTCAACCGCTCGAGTTCGGCCCGCACTGCCTTGTCGACGTCCAACGCGTTCGCCGTAGGCAACTGGCTCACGCCGATGCCGATGCCGTTATAGCCGTTGAAACGCAGCTTGCCGCTGTAGTCTTCCGCGCCCAGTTCGGCGTGTCCGACGTCCATCAAGCGTACCAGCGCGCCATTCGATCCCGGCTTCAAAATGATGTTATTGAACTGCGAAGCCTCGGTCAGCCGTCCTACGGCGCGCACGCTGATCTGATACATCTGGGTAGTCGCCGTAGGCTCGGCGCCGACCTGTCCGGAGGCGATCTGCACGTTCTGCTGCTGTAAAGCGGAGACCACATCCGATGCGGTCAGCCCGCGCGCGGCAAGGCGATTCGGATCCAGCCACAGCCGCATGGAGTACTTACGCTCGCCGAAGATCTGCACATCGGCGACCCCGTCAATACGCTTGATCGCGTCCTTGACGTAGATATCGACGTAGTTGCTGATGAACTCGTCGTTGTAGCGGTTTCCCTTGCTGTAGAAACCGGCGGCAAGGACGAACGACGATGCCACCTTGTTGATGGTGACGCCGGTAGTCTTCACCTCATCGGGAAGACGTCCCAGGACACCTTGCACGCGGTTCTGCACATCGACGGCAGCCAGATCGAGTGGCCGGGTCAGCTCAAAAGTGATGTTGATAGAACTGCTGCCATCGTTGCCGCTGCTGGAGGTCATGTAGCGCATGTCCTGCACGCCATTGATGGCCTCCTCCAGAATGGTGGTCACAGAGGATTCGACCGCGGTAGCGTTCGCGCCGGTGTAGAAGGCATTCACCGAAATCTGCGGAGGCGCCAGCTGCGGGAATTGCGCGACCGGAAGAAACGGGATACACACCGCTCCCGCGATCACGATGAACAGCGAGGTTACGGTAGAAAAAACCGGACGCTTAATGAAGAAGTCAGCAAACAAACCGAGTGCCCCTTGGTACGGAGGAGTGCATCCGCAGAAAACCGCTATCCGGCCTTTCTCTTTCGGAACGCGATGACATCTTGTGTCAAGGCACGACTTCAATCGTGCCGCCCAGAGCAGCCTTGAAAGGACACGGCTTCAGCCGTGCCGTAACAAGTCCTTTGTTATGTCTTGGCGAGGCGGCCTTCAGGCGACGAGCCGTCCTCTGCCCAGTCCTTCCGCTGCCCGTAACGTCGTGCCCCGAAACACAACAAGCTACTGCTGAATCGTGACCGGCGCGCCGTCGGCGAGATTCTGCCCTCCGGAGACCACGACTCTCTCGCCCGGATTGAGGCCACTAAGGACGGTGTAGTTGTTCCCGGTAATCTCGCCCAGCTCCAGGGGTCGCTGATGCACCACCGTTTTCCCATTGTCATCGCTAGCGATGAAGGCAAAGAACTGCCCGCTGATGCGTGACACCGCAATCACCGGAATCGTCACTCCGGAATGCGTGTTCCAAACGATGCGGGCCCGCACCAGCTGCATATTGCGCAGGACGTCCGCCGCTTTATCTGCCGGCGCCTTCACCAGAATCGACTGTGTTCCGGTTTCCACCTGCGGCGAGATGAAGTAGACATTGGTCTTGAGCAGCACCTGGCCGGCCTGATCCAGCACCTCGACGGGAGAACCCAATTTGATGTCGCCGCTATGCTCGGACGGAATGGAGATGTAGACCTCCAGTCCATTGCGCTCGTCGATGGTAGTCAGCGGCGTCGTGTTGGTGACGCGATCCCCGACGTGTACCGGAATGTCACCCACAATTCCATCTGTCGGCGCGAAGACGCTGTAATACTTGAGCTGCACCTTCGAGGAAACGATCTGCGCGTCCAGGGCTTTGACGTCAGCCACTGCGCCGTCGTAGTTCGATTGCGCCTGCTCCAGGTCTTGCCGGCTTACCACTCCGTTCGACGCCAGAGCCTTAGTACGCTCGAGCTGGGACTTCGCCCACTGCAGGGCCGCTTCCTTCGAGGCCTTCTGCGAATCGTAGTTGGAGACCGCGGCGCGCTGACGGCGGGGATCGATCTCCATCAGCGTGTCACCCTTTTTCACCAGCTGGCCGGAATGCACGTGGATGTCGAAGATCCAGCCTTCGACGTCGGACATGATGGTGGCAGAGTTGCGCGACTTGATGGTGGCCACGTACTCGGAGGCGTCGCCGATCTGCTGGTCCTCAACCGTCTCGACCTTGACCGGCATCGGCGGCGGTCCCTGCGGAGCCGCAGCATTGCCACGATTACATCCGGTAAAGGGAAGGACACAGGCTGTTGCAAATAGAAGTACGAGCCCGAATTTACAGGCGCTGAGTCGCGGTCCGCGCCCTAGCGCTTTGGCACTGCTGTAAACCATAAGTACCGATCGCCCCAAAACGATGGGTCAACGAGTGGAGTGGTCTGTCTGCAATGCTCAATTCTAACCTGAGCTGCACATTTTCCGGCGCGACACCGCAAAACATGTGATCAACGGAACCTGATTGGGACAGCGACGCGTTATCGCGAGCCGCAGTGCAGCTGACGTTCCTTGAACCTTTTTCGTAATGCGAAATCCAACGTAAGTGGTACCCACGGGCGAGGCGCGGTTTCGGCGCCAGGCGGATGTCTTGCTACACTGAAAGCTATGGCTGAGAACACATTCGACATTGTCAGCAAGGTCGACTTGCAGGAAGTCAGCAATGCCATTCAGCAGGCGCTTAAAGAAATCCACACGCGCTACGACCTGAAAGACTCGAAGTCCGATGTCCAACTCGAAGGCAAAGAGGCGCTCATACTGACGTCCGCCGACGAATTCAAGCTCAAGGCCGTTACGGATGTGTTGCAGAGCAAGCTGGTGAAGCGCAACGTGCCGCTCAAAGCGCTGAGCTATGGCTCCATTGAGGCCGCAGCGGGCTCGACCGTGCGGCAGCGCGTCACCATGCAGCAGGGCATCCCGGTGGAGAAGGCGCGTGAGATTGTGAAGGCCATCAAGGAATCGAAGAAGAAGGTGCAGGCTTCTATCCAGGGCGATTTGGTTCGCGTCAGCGGTAAAGACCGCGATACACTGCAGGAAATCATGGCGATGCTGAAGCAGCACGATTTCGGCATCGACATGCAGTTTACGAACTACCGATCCAACTGAACGGGGCGCCAAAACTCTTGAATACCGTAACCCGTACTGCCAAGGAAGTTTTCGACCTGCTGCACGACGACCTCGCTGCCATCGAGCGCGAGTTCGGTCGCGACACGGTTTCCGGCGTGCGGGCGATTACAGAGATTGGCGAGTACCTCCGCGCCGGCGGCGGCAAGCGCCTGCGTCCAGCCCTGCTGCTGCTGTCCTGCAAGCTGATGAACTACACCGGCCAGGGTGCCATCAAGCTGGGCGCGGTGGTCGAGATCATTCACACCGCCACGCTGGTTCACGACGACATCATCGACGAAGCGCAGACCCGCCGCGGACGTCCCGCAGCCAACACCCAGTGGGGCAACGCCAAGTGTGTGCTCGCCGGCGACTGGCTCTACATGCAGGCTTTTAAGATCGCCGTCCAGGAAAGAAATTTCCAGGTGCTGGATGCTCTGATCGACCTGACACAGGCGATGGTCGAAGGTGAGTTGCTGCAGATCGAGCGACTGGGCAAGGCAATCTCGCTCGATGAACATTTCGAATTGATCCATCGCAAAACCGCCTGCCTGTTTTCGGTCTGCATGAAGCTGGGCGGAATTCTTGCCGGCGCCAGCGATGCCGATCAGCACCGCCTGGCCGAGTACGGACGCAATCTCGGCATGGCGTTCCAGATCGTCGATGACGTGCTGGATCTGACCGCCTCGGAAGAAGTGCTGGGCAAGCCCGTCGCCAGCGATCTGCGGGAAGGCAAGGCGACCATGGCCGTGCTACACGCGCTGGAACGCTGCGATCCCACGGAGCGCCAGATCATTCAGGCAGTGCTGAGCGAATGTGGCTTCAACGGAACCAAGCCGTCGGATATCGTCGCTATTTTGCAGCGCCACGGATCCATCGACGCGGCTTATGCCTTGGCCGTCGACTTCTCCAACAAGGCGCGCGAAGCCATCTGCACCTTCCCCGACTCGGAGATTAAGCGCGTGCTGCTCTGGGTGCCGGAGTTCGTGGTCGAGCGCGAGAGCTAGAAGACGGGGCTGAGCCAGTCCCCGTCCATAGTTCATTCACATCTACTTCAATGCCAACGTGGCAGCTGTGTCCGTGATATCCGCCGGGGCAAACGTGTTGTCCAACGGAATCTGTCGCAGCCCCGGCCGGCTGAAGTCGATCTTGTTCAGGTCGATCATCTGCACGCTCAAACCTTCGTAGGTCCGGACATATGTTTTCAAGTTCGTATGGTCATGTGCCACCACCCATTCGGTAGTGTCCATCATCTTGTCGTCCGGGCCCGCTGACCGAATTGCTCCGGCGAAGATGTCAAAGGTGTTCAACACATGGAAGCCGGCGTTCACCGTTTGCTGCGCGGTGTTGCCCGGCGCTGCCCAATGGGAGAACAGTGCTGCACGCACAAAGCGCGATGGCGGAGTATAGTCGCCGGGAATACCCAGCATCCCGCTGCCCTGGCCGAAATTCTGAATCTGCAGGTTGCTGGTGAGGTCGATTGCGGGCACGTTGACCGGCGACAAGTTGACATAGTTCGAGAGGTTCGTCGTCTGCCAGGGGAACGGAGGCGAATTGGTCAGTATGCCCAACGGATCGTCGTGCAGGCTTAGCTTGCCATTTACGTATTCGGCGATGACCACCGCGCCAGTTGCGTCGGCAATGTAGAAGTGTACCGGCAGCAACTGCTTAAAGGACGGGAAAATCTGCTGCGCGATATAAGCCTTCTCGCTGGTCAGCACCTGCTTAACTTCTGCGACCGAAGCGACGGTGGTAAGCAGATAGGTTGCGACCTCCCAGTCCCCGATGGTGCGACTCTCCTTGGACGGATCAGGCGGCAGGAACTGAGCATAGCCCGGCAGATACAACATACCGACGACCAGCCCTTTTTCGTTCATTCCGTCGGCCACGATGTTGGGAGCTAACTCCACGTTCAGTCCAACGGCACCGTACTTCGCCGCCCACTTCAAGCCGGGTTTACCGTCAGGAGTTGTGCCCGTGTAGGACGTGCCTCGCGGAATGATGAGAACCTTGGAATGGAAAGGGAGACCAAATTCCATGGACCGGAAGTAAACTCTCGACCCGTCGCCGGAGGTTAACTGAAATGCGGTACAGCCGAATAGTTGTGTAGCAAGAAGGGTGTATGCCGTGATTAGAGCCACGGCACAGGCGAAGCGGCGCGTTTTCATGAGTGGCCCTCCAAGGGGTCGTTATGGAGGGTCTCGTTTTGCTGAACAACGCCTGGCGATTCGGCCAGAAGCGCAGAACGTGCCCAGCGCGCCTAAAACCTATCGGGAGTTGGGCGAATCATAGCAGTGTCCGCCGGACGGAGTCTGTGACATACAGACACTTTCGTCCGGTAGCTCAGAATGGCAGGGCGTTCCTTTAAACTCTCTCCATGGCTACCCCGCAGGAAGTCGAAATTAAATTCCTTGTACGCGACCTGAAGGCATTGGCGAAGACGTTGGAATCCCTCGGCTTTCAGTGCGAGACTCCTTCGACGCACGAGGTCAACACCCTCTACGATCTGCCCGGGCAGAAGCTCCGCCACAAGGGTGAACTACTGCGCCTGCGCAAGTACGGCAACGAATGGAAGCTCACGCACAAAGCGAAAGGCAAAGCCGGACGTCATAAATCCCGCGCGGAATCGGAGACCGCCCTCGCTGACGGCAAGCAGATGGACGCGATTCTGCGCGCGCTGGGATTTGTGCCATCGTTCGCGTACGAGAAGTTCCGCTCCGAGTGGACCGATGCTGAAGGTCAGGTAGTTCTCGATCACACCCCCATTGGCGATATCGCCGAGATTGAAGGCAAGGCGCGCTGGATCGATCGCACCGCGCGCGCTCTGGACGTCGGCGCTGAGAGTTACATCACGAAATCGTACGGTGAACTTTTTCTGGATTGGAAACGTAGAACAAAATGTAAGGCAGAGAACATGACATTCAGCGAGTGCGGTGAATGCAGGAAGGTCGTGAAGCGAGACGCGAATCGAACGCGCACACGAGCCACAGCGCTTGGCCGCAAGGTGCGCTCCCGCACTCGTTGAGATTTCCGCGGAAGCCTGCGCCGGCTCCGGAGTTTAGACCATGCCGGGCCTGAACCGGAGCCGGAAGCAGTGAGATAGGGGATAGTGGTCAGGGGATAGTGGATAGTGGATAGTCGAACTCACTTTCCACGATCCTTTTCTATCCACTAACCACTATCCCCTATCCACTTCTTTTGACTCTCTCCAACACCGCTCCTGCAATCATTGGCAACCCCACGGTCGCGTCGAGCAGCACTTCCGCAAATCGTCCACCCTCCTCGGGAGGAACGAACTTGCCCCACGACACCGCTTCACTGTAGGTGCAGCCCGAGAGGCCGCCCCAGTTCACCGGCTCGGGACAGATGCGCACGCCATAGTGGAAGCGCTTCAGCGGCAGGTCTTCGCCGCCGCGGCGATGGCGTAGTTCGATGAACGGTCCAAACTGCTGAGCCCAGTTGCGCGGCACGCCGCCGCCGATGGTGAAGATGCCCAGCCTCTCCTGCTGGAGCAGCGTGTCGGCGTAGTGCTCGAGATCGACGAACGGATCGAAGTGTAGCGGCTCCTTGCCAACCTTGCGGCGCGCGCGATTGTGCAGCGCGACGTCCAGACCGATCTCCGAATCGCTGAACGCTGGCACGAACACCGGCACATTCTTCTCGTACGCCGATTTCAAAATGCCGCGGTCTTTCACGTTTTCGCTGAGGAATTTTCCAATCTCCCGATTGATCTTGTAGGAGCAAATCACCTCGTTGTGATCCCAACCGTTCAAGATCTTGGCAACGATCGTCTCGACGAAGTCGAGATTTGTCTCCGGCTCGAGCGTGTCGTACACGCGGTTATAGCCGGCCTCGTACAACGCGACATCGTCCATCTTTGGGTCGTACTTGAAGTGCGAGCGTCCGGCGGCCTCGACCAGGCCATGCGCCATCAGCGCGCCGGTCGAGATGATGGCCTTCACGATGCCGCGATCGATCAGCTCGGTGACAATCAACCCCTGTTTGGCAACGGTCATCGCGCCTGCCAGCGTCATCACCACAAAACAATCCTTGTCACGCGCCATCGCCTCAAGAACATCGGCGCCCTCGCCAACCTGACGGCCAGTGAATGCGGTACGGCCCATGGCGCGGACCAGGTCGTCGATGCTGTGGATCTTCGTGAGATCGAGCGGCGCCAACGGCTCTAGCTTGTCGGAGACGGGATCGTGAAGGACGCGCTCGATGCCTTCACCCTGCGTTTGATCGTGCTTGTCGCTCAAAGTTCACCTCGGAAATTTCGAAACATGTACGCGCGGAGCGCACAGAGTAGAAGTATCGATTGCAGATGCTGAACAAACGAAACTACAAGGTCATCCGATCTGAGTCAATCGCAGGGGCATTTTCATCTAACGTTAACAACAGCTATCAACGCATGTATCGCGAGCACGAGATGCTATGCTAGCAGTGATTTTTTGCCCGGAGACAAGTTTGCAGGAACGCAATTTCAAAATTGGCATCGTGCAGATGTCGTGCTCGTCCGAGCCGGAGCAGAACATGGAGCGCGCCATCGAGCATGTTCGCGCGGCCGCGGACCAGGGTGCGGAGATCATCTGCCTGCCCGAACTTTTTCAGACACAGTATTTCTGCCAGCGCGAAGACGTGGCGCTGTTCGATCAGGCTGAATCGATACCCGGCCCGGCAACGAAGCGCCTGGGCGATGTTGCGCGCGAGTTGAAAGTCACGATTGTTGCGTCGTTGTTTGAGCGTCGCGCGTCCGGCATCTATCACAACACCGCTGCGATTCTCGACGAGGGCGGCAAACTCGCCGGCATCTATCGCAAGATGCACATCCCCGACGATCCGCTCTACTACGAGAAGTTTTACTTCACGCCGGGCGATCTCGGGTTCAAAGCCTTCGAGACGGACTTCGGAAAGTTTGGCACGCTGGTCTGCTGGGACCAGTGGTATCCCGAGGGCGCGCGCCTGACCGCGTTGCAGGGCGCGAACGTTCTTTTCTATCCCACGGCGATCGGCTGGCATCCGGACGAGAAGGCGCAATACGGAGAAGCGCAGCATGATGCCTGGCGCACGATCCAGCGCGCACACGCCATCGCTAACGGCGTGTACGTTGCGGTGCCTAATCGGGTGGGCTTCGAGACTGGCAACATTCGCGGCAACGAAGCGGCAGGCAAGGGGCTGGAGTTCTGGGGCGGGTCGTTTATCGCCGATCCCTTTGGACAGATCATCGCGCAGGCCTCGCACGATAAGGAAGAAGTGCTGGTGGCCGAAGTCGATCTGCATCGCATGGAAGATGTGCGGCGCAACTGGCCCTTCTGGCGCGATCGCCGGGTGGACGCTTACGCGCCGATCACGCAGCGGTTCATGGTATGAGCACGCTTCGGGCACGACTTCAGTCGTGCCGCCATCAGTCCTGTGTTATGGCATAAGCGAGGCGGCCTTCAGGCCGACGAGCCTTCTGCTCCAAAGAAAGACTTAACAAGTGCCGAAAACGTCTCTCACACTTCCGGACACACCTGCCGCGCTGGGCTATCGCATGCCCGCCGAGTGGGAGCCACATGAAGCCACCTGGATCGCGTGGCCGCACAACCGCTCCGACTGGCCCGGCAAGTTCGACACCATCCCCTGGATCTACGCCGAGATCGTTCGTCGCCTCGCGCGCGTCGAGCAGGTGAACATCCTGGTCGACAACGAAGCATCCGAGGCGAAGGCTCGCCAGGTGCTCGTGCGCTCCGAGGTCATTGCTGAAAAGTTTGCAACGCCGGGCAGAAACGCCGGCAACATCCGATTCCTGCGCATTCCGACGAACCGGGTCTGGACGCGTGATTACGGCCCACTCTTCGTCCGCCGGGAGTCGAAGAAGAAAGATCTGCCTGCTATCGCGGCAACGGCGTGGCGCTTTAACGCCTGGGCCAAGTACAACGACTGGAAGCTGGACGCTCCCGCAGGCGCCGAGATAGCCAAGCGGCTACGTATACCAGCCTGGCAGCCGCACCTGCGCGTCAACGGTGAGATGCACACGATTGTCCTCGAAGGTGGCAGCATCGACGTCAACGGTCGCGGCACGCTGATTACGACTGAAGAATGTCTGCTGAGCGATGTGCAGCAGCGCAACCCCGGGCTCTCGCGCGAACACGTCGAGGAAGTGCTCGCCGATTATCTCGGCATCGAGAAAGTCATCTGGCTGGAGCGCGGCATCGCCGGCGACGACACGCATGGCCACGTCGACGACATCACGCGCTTCGTTGGGCCGCGCACGGTCGTCACCGCATATGAGCCCGATCCCGACGATCCCAACCATGAGCCGCTCAGCGACAACTTCCGCTGGCTGAAGAAGAGCACCGATCAGTCAGGCAAGCCGCTGAAGGTGGTCAAGCTGCCCATGCCCGCGCCGGTCTATTTTGAGGATCAGCGTCTTCCTGCCAGCTACGCCAACTTCTACATTGCGAACAAGCTGGTACTGGTTCCGATCTTCGGCGATCCCAACGATCGCGTCGCACTGAACACTTTGGCTGAAGTATTTCCGGATCGCGAGATCGTCGGCATCTACTGCCGCGACTTCATCTGGGGACTGGGCGCGTTGCATTGCATGACGCAGCAGCAACCTGCGCCGTAGTCGCAGCCATCAGACGTGCTTCCGATTCAGCAAGAGCTTCGCCACGTAATAAAGTCCCGCCGCCACTCCTGCGTAAAGAAAGCCGTTGCCGGAGACAATAGAAAACGCAGTGACGGCCGCCATGAGTTGCGCGTCCGCCATTGGGCCGACGGCGATGGTCAGGATATAGGGCGGGCAGAAGAGGAGCGCCACCGGCGAAAGGCCTCCGCTTAGTGCAGGCGGAAGAATGCCACGGAGCCAGGCTGCATAAATTCCAATTGCGATGGCCACCCCCGCGAAAAACGCCAGGGACAAAACTGCCAGAAAGTATTTTTCCCTCGTTGCGGGCGGCTGAGCCACTTGGGTTGGAATCTCCACCCTCAAGTTTAGTGCTTTCGCTGTAATAACGCACAGACTCGCCCGCTGGCGCGTGGTATGCTGCCCCAAACTTCCCGAGGAGGATCTATGAGCACCGGCGCTACTCCAGGAACGTCTTTCGGGGCCGCGGTCCCGCACGATAGGGTGACCACGGCGTTCACGCTCGATGGCTACAGAATCGTCAGAAACTACGGTCTGGTGCGCGGGATCATTGTGCGTTCGCGCTCCATCGTGGGCACCATCGGAGCAGGGCTGCAGACCCTGGTGGGCGGCAACATCACAATACTGACCGATCTGTGCGAGAAGACGCGCGAGCACGCCTTCGACCTGATGCTGGAACACGCCGCCGCCCTCGGCGCGAACGCCGTCATCGGCATGCGCTACGACGCGACCGAGGTGATGCAGGGCGTGACCGAAGTGCTGGCGTATGGGACCGCGGTGTATGTGGAGAAGGAATAGAAGAGGAGCACTCAGGGCGCCAAATACAACCCTTAACGCCGAGTGCTGAATGCTGAGCGCTAACGGCTGCCTTGGTGAGCCCGGCAGGAATCGAACCTGCGACCCACGCATTAAAAGTGCGTTGCTCTACCAACTGAGCTACGGGCCCACAGTAGTTAATCTAGCATAGAAGCTGCACCGCCAGCAGAGTTCAGCGGCCCGCCAAATTGTCACTTCCTGCATCCTCACGCATCAGATTAATGTGAGGTCGTGAACGTGAAAGCCCCTGTACAAGTCGTGATTGTGGGCGCTGGATTCGGCGGTCTGAAGGCGGCCGAGACGCTGGCGCATTTGCCGGTCCAGATCACCGTCATCGATCGCAAGAACCATCACACCTTCCAGCCGCTGCTCTACCAGGTTGCGACCGCCGGCCTTTCGCCGGCAGAGATTGCCGCTCCCATCCGCACGATCCTGCACCACCATAAGAATGTCGAAGTGTTGCTGGGCGACGTAAACGGCTTCGATCTTGCAAATCGAAAAGTGCTGTTCCATGGGCACGAGATCAACTACGACTACCTGGTCGTTGCCGCGGGCGCGACCCACGCATACTTCGGCCATGATGCCTGGGAGCCTCTGGCGCCCGGCCTGAAGACCATCGAAGACGCACTGGAGATTCGCCGCCGGGTCCTGCTGGCCTATGAACTGGCGGAGCGCGAGGCTGCGCTGACCGGTACGCACCGGCCGCTGAACTTCGTGATCGTGGGCGCCGGGCCGACAGGAGTCGAACTCGCAGGGACGTTGGCCGAGATCGCGCGCAAATCGCTGCCCAAGAACTTCCGCAACATCGATCCCGCGAAAACGCGCATTATCCTGGTTGAGGCAGGCCCGTCCGTGCTGAGCAGCTATCCCGAAGACTTGCGCCGAAGCGCCGTCAGCCAGCTGCAGCATCTGGGTGTAGAGGTGCGCACTAATTCGCCAGTCAGCGATGTGCAGTCCGGACAGGTGAGGATCGGCGACGACATGTTCCCGGCAGAGGTAGTGTTGTGGGCTGCCGGAGTTTCCGCCTCCGAGCTGGGACGCGCGCTGGGCGCTGCCGTCGATAAAGCCGGAAGAGTGTTCGTCGAGCCCGATCTCACCTTGCCGAGTCATCGCGAGGTGTTTGTCATAGGCGACCTGGCGACGCTGAAGGACAAAGACGGCAAGCCGCTGCCGGGCGTCGCGCCCGTTGCCATGCAGGAAGGCACCTGGGTGGCGAAGCAAATCAAAGCCGATTTCGCCGGCAAGCCGCGGGAACCCTTTTACTACTTCGATAAGGGGTCGCTGGCCACCATTGGGCGCGTGGAGCTATTGCCCAGTTTGGTAAGGTACACATCTCTGGATTTTTAGCGTGGCTTACCTGGTTATTTGTGCATATCATGTTCCTGATCGGATTCCGTAACCGCATCATGGTCATGTTGCAGTGGGCGTGGAGCTATTTGACACCGTGTCGCGCTTGGTGGTGGTCGGCGTGTACACGTAGGCGAACCTGGCGGGCGCGGCGATCGGCAATACCTCGATGTGATAACCGACGTAGTTCACGGCAACGAGCTGCCCGGCGCCGCTTGCGCTCTCCAGGCATGCCCGATCGAGGGCGGACCATTCTACGACGAGGGGGCGCGAGAGGCTGGGGACGACGCCGCACGTGGTCTGACCGGGGATTGACTCGGCGTCGACGCCGCGGCCAGCTGGCTCGCCAGGGTGGCGGCGCGCAACCCGGTGGGCAGCTGCGCTGCCAGGGCCGGCGCGATCACGAAGATGGCTCTCCGGCAAGACCTCACGACACCCGGCCGTTGCAAGCGCGAAGCCACGAACGCGGCGAGGCGCGGTGCGGAGCATTTTGACGAGCCACCCTACCTGTGTCGTCGGCCCGGACGGAGCGTCACGAATCCGGACATCCGGCGGTGACGCTCGTCACCGGCAGCAGCAACGCGAAGGTCGTCCCCGACCCGTGGCGGCTGTCGACCTCGATCCAGCCTCCGTGATCGGTCGCGATCCCGTACGCGACCGACAGACCGGAGCCCCGTCCCCGAGCCGACGTCCTTCGTCGTGTAGAACGGCTCGAAGATGTGCGGCAGGTGCTCCGGCGCAATCCCTCCGCCCTGATCACGCACGCGGACGGCGATCCACTCGCCAGCAGGACCTCCGCTGCCGCTCGGCGGAGCCGTGTGCTCTCGCAGGACCTCCACGTCGACGCGCCCGCCGTCCGGGTCGCCTGCACCGCGTCGACACAACGGATGGGTGATCGCCTGCTCCATCCGCCCTGCATCGATTTCGGTCTCTTTTTCGCACGCCGCCGAGTCGTTCAGGCGAAGCAACGGACGATCCTGCTCGCTTCTCGGCGAGCGGCCGCAGGTACAGAAGCGAGCGCGGAGCCGCGACCGCGACCACGTCGCGGAGCTCCTTGTGCGGCCCGCTTCTGCGGGCGAACCCGAGCAGCTCCCGGATGATGCGGCTCATCTTCTGCCCCGACTCGATGATGATGCGGGCGTAGTCGCGCGACTGTTCGACGCTCGCTTCGCCCTTGGCAATCATGTCGGCGCGCGCGACGATCACGTTGAGCGGCGTCCCGAGCTCGTGGGCGACGCCCGAGGCGAGCTTTCCCACGGTGTTCAGCCGCTCGGAGCGGCGGAGCTGCTCGAGGGCCGCGATGCGCGCGGCCGTCTCCCCCGCGACGCGGCACGTCGGCCTCGACCAGTGCATTGGCCGTGGCGTTCATCTCGACCGCAAGCTCTGCGAGCTCGTCGCGGGAAGCGAACGTCAGAGGCCCGCCGAAGTCCTTGCGCCCCATGCGTCGAGCCTTCTCGACCAGCGCGCGCACCGGCTTGCCCACGAGCCACGAGCCGAGCACGTACTCGAAAGCAGCGCGGTCAGCAGCCCGAGCGCCGCGGTGGTCCGGACGCTGTCGAGGATCGTCCTTCGCGAGAACGCGCGCTCGGAGTCAAGGTGCTCCGACAGCTCGACGGCTCCCTTGTGCTCGCCGACGGGAACCGCGGCATACGTGAAGCGCTCGTCTTCGCCGCGGTCCCGGGCGAGATGACGGTCGTGGTCGTTCCCGGCGCGAGAACCTGCTCGAGCATGGCGACGGCGACGTGCAGGCTTTCGTCCGAAGCCTCCTCCAGCGAGACCCAGCGGATGTGGATTTGCCCTCTCCCGCATTGGCGGCGTCGATGACGCGCATGGCCTGGCTCCGTCCCTGGGACCGCCAGACCGCCTCGACGGACGCGGCCATCACGCGGCCGATGAGATTGTGATTGCGCACGCGTTCGGCCTGGAAGTAGCCGACCTCGGCGGTGGACGCGCCTTACGGCGTTCACGGCCAGGATTGCCGTCGTGCCGACCATGAACGCGACCGACAGCTTCTGTACGAGCCGCATGCGACGAGCTCCTCCTGGAACGGGTGCGCGCCTGCCCAAGCAACACTCGCACCCCACGACGTCCCGGCACGCAGGGCCGTCGCTACTCGCAATCAGCTCGCCCGGTGCGTAGAGCCGGAGATCGGAAAATTTCCCTCCTCACCCGGGAGTATTTCCGTGCCCATGGCTCGGCGGTTGGCGTTCTCGCCGGCGCACTGACCGGGCCGATGCTCCCCTGTGACGGAGGCTCGGCGCGTGCATGGGCCATCTGCGACCGGCAATCCAGCCGACCTCGTGAGAACAGACGCCGCGGGAGCGCATGCCCAACGTCGCCAACGCCGACCGCAACGCCCCCGCCGTGGCCGATGTTGGCGGGCTGGATCCCGATGCACTGATCGATCGGGGTCACTGGGACGAAGCCGCGATGGCCTACGCGCGCGCCTTCGCCGCGTCACCCGATACGACCCTGGGGAAGCTCTGCGAGGCCAAAGCGCTCTTCTTGCTGGGTCGCTGGAACGAGGCCGAAACGTGGCTGCGCGACGTCATCGCCCGCGACCCATCGCTGGCGGAGACCCACCTGCTGCTCGGCCAGATTCTGAGCCACGCGGGCCGCTTCGATGAGGCCAGCGCGAGCTTCGAGCGAGCGCTCGCCCTCGACCCCGCCTGCGCCCCCGCCTACCACGGCCTCGTCTCGTCGAAGACGATCACCGGGGCCGACCGGGCACTCGTCGCGCGCATGATGACCGCGCTGACGGGCGACAATTCCTCTCGGACCGTCAGCGCATGACGCTTCACTTCGCGCTCGCCAAGGCGCTCGACGATGGGGGCGAGTACGCCGGGGCGATACGGCACTTCGACGCGGCCAACCGAGTCCGGCGGCAGCTGTCCCCGTCCGATCGCCGGGACTTCGCCGGCCAGATCGACCGACTCATCACCAGCTTCACGACCGACTTCTTCGAAGGTCAGGCGGCGCTCGGGGCGGACGACGAGACCCCGGTGCTGGTGCTGGGCATGCCGCGCTCCGGTACCACGCTGATCGAGCGTATCGTCTCCAGTCACCCGCGAGTCGCGGGAGGAGGCGAGCTGCGCTTCTGGAGGGATGCGCGGGCCCGACTCGCGGGAGCCGAAGCTTCGCGCCGGGCCCACACGGCCTGCGACGTGCGCCGGGACTACCTCCGGCTGCTCCGGAGCATCGGCCCGGACGCGCTGCGCGTGACGGACAAGATGCCGTTCAACTTCCTGTGGATTGGGCTGGTGCATCTGCTCCTGCCTCGCGCCCGGATCATCCACTGCCGTCGCAACCCGGTCGACACGTGCCTGTCGATCTACCAGACGCAGTTCACCGAGAGCTGGGGCTTTGCGGGAGACCGTGGCGACCTGGTCGCGTACTACCGTCAGTACCTGCGTCTGATGGAACACTGGCGCGCGGTGCTCCCGCCGGACCGCCTGCTCGAGGTCGACTACGAGGACGTCACCACCGCGCCCGAGAGCACATCGAGGCGGCTCATCGCCTTCTGCGGTCTCGAATGGGATGCCGCCTGCCTGAGCCCGGAGCGGAACCCGGAACCGGTGAGGACCGCAAGCCAGTGGCAGGCGCGGCAGCCCATCTACCGGACGTCGGTGGAGCGCTGGCGGCGCTACGAGCCGTGGCTCGGTGAGCTGCGGGGATTGCTCCCGGCAGACCACCGAGGCCGACCATGCGACTCGCGCTTCTCCCTGCGCGCGGGGCACTGCCGGCCCTGCTCGCGATCCTCGCAGCCTGCGGCGATTCGGGCACCCTGCTCGGTGGCCCGTCCCAGCTCGTTTCACTGACGGTGGCTCCACTCGAGCTACACCCTTCGTTTTCGCCGGACGTCCACGACTACGCGGTGTGGTGCGCCCCCGGCCCCAACTCGCTGTCGATCGCGATGACCGCATCACCGGGGTCCACCGCCACGCTGCAGCTGCCGAGGTCACCCACGAGCGTCACCCCCGACGCCGTGACGCTCGACGCGAACGAGGACGACGCCATCGTGGTCCAGGTGGCCGGGGACGCGCCGCCGCAGAGCTACTGGATTCGTTGCCTGCCCCACGACTTTCCCGGCCTGACGTTCACGCCGCACCCGTCCGCCGGCACGCTCGCTCCCGGGTGGTACGTCCTCGGTAACGCCGACGCCACCGCGGGGGAAAGCGGCTTCGCGATGGTCTCGACTCTCGGGGCACGCCGGTCTGGTACCACCGCGTGGCGGCGGCGGGGGCCATGGATGTCAGTCGCCGGCAGGACGGGAGCATCGCCTACGTGCCCAGCCTGGGCTACTTCGGCACCGATCCGACCGCGAGCTTCGTCATCCAGGCGCTGGCGCCTTGGGGCTCGCGCAACGTGCAAGCGGTGGGCACGCCGACCGACGAGCACGAGCTGCACGTACTGCCCAACGGCGACGCGCTCGTCTTCTCCTATCCGCTGGTGGACGGCGTCGATTTGACGGGACTGGGAACCTACGGTCCCGACCAGACCATCGCGGACTGCGAGGTCCAGGAGCTTGCTCCGGACGGAGCGCTCATCTGGTCCTGGCGAGGCAGCGATCACATCGATCCCGTTCGTGAATCGCCGGATGCCGACGCCCTTGCCGTTGGGGCGCAGAACGTCGTGGACCCCTTTCACTGCAACTCGATCGACGTCGACGCGCTCGGCAATCTGCTCGTGTCGACGCGCAACACCGACGCCGTCTTCTGCGTCGACAAGGCGACCGGGAAGGTGACCTGGAAGCTGGGTGGGACGGCCTACAGCAAGGACGGCGCGCAGCTGCTCCGCGTGGTCGACGATCCCCAGGGGTCCTTCAGCGGTCAGCACGACGCTCGCTTTCAGCCCGACGGGAAGGTGTCGATGTTCGACGACCACACGAACCTTCCAGGCGTGGCGCGCGGCGTCGAGTACGCGATTGACCTGGCGTCGAGCACGGCGCACGTCGCGTGGCGAGATCCTCGGCTCCACCCCCAGCGTGGCCATGGGGAGCTTTCGTTCGACGAACGACGGCACCTGGATCGTGGCCTGGGGCATGTCGAGCGATCCGGATCAGTTCGATGGCGCCTTCACGGAGGTCGACGCGTCGGGTCGTGACCTGCTCGACGTGTCGTTCACCCAGGGCGACGCGACGTACCGGGCGCTGAAGGTGGCTCCGAGCGACTTCGACATCGACGTCCTGCGCGCGACTGCAGGACACCCGTGAGTCTTCCACGCCGGCAGACGGAGCATGACACCTGGCACTCCACATGCACGCGAGTCGAGGAATGAACACGTTGCGAACGCTGGGCGCGCTCTCGGCAACGACCCTCCTCGTTCTGCTGGGGTGCGAGCACGAGCACGGCACCACAACGGGCGTTTCGAACCCGCAGGCGCCCGAGGTCGACCACTTCGTCGTGGACCAGCTCGCGTCTGCTGCCTGCGACCGCGAGCAAAGGTGCTTCGAGTCAGGCCCCTCGAGCCGGAGGTTCGCCTCGCGCGACGACTGCATGGCCCACCTGCGCCAGACGATGGCGAACGATCTGAGCGCCTACGGCTGCGCGAAGGGCTTCGAGCCGACGGGCCTGGAGCATTGCGAGTCGACCATCAGCAACGAGCAGTGCCTCCATCCGCTCGACACGCTGTCGCGCAAGGACGATTGCCGTCCGGCGTCGATCTGCAACCCATAGGGCAGGGTCGACTTGCTGACGCCGGAATTTCTCCCGACGCCCGGAGATTTTCCGCCATCCAGGTCCGCATCGGCGCCAGCGTCGAGAGGTGAGCGGCACCGGATGTGCACGCGCGAGCGGCTCGAACGATGAGAGGGTTCGCGCGGTCCTTGACCATGGTCGTGCTCGCCGTCGGTGGTCGCAACATGGGCGCCTCCCCTACCCCGCCTCCGCCCGCGGCCTACGGCGCGTACGGGCCATATCCCGCAGCCTATCCGCCGCCCGCGCCCTATGCGTACGCCCAGATTGCCGGAGCCGAGGGCGCGACGCGCGACTCGATCCGCGCAATTCCACCGCCGGCTGCCCCGAACGTCTTCGCGCAGATAGACCTGTCGGCGCTGTCGCTCGTCTCCCGCATGTTCCCCAAGGGGTGCGCGTCGTTCCAGGCCGCACCCGGCGAGTTCGTGCACCTCGACTGCCGTCGCTACGCTCCCATCACCGGCGCGCGCCTGGTGAACGCCGCGAGCCAGCTGAGCCTGTTCAAGGCCGGACAGCTGCGGCTGGATCCGCAGGCGCTCGGAGCCATCACGCCGCCGCTGCTGCTCACGGGTCTCCAGGCGCTGCTCGGAGGGGGCGCTCCGCCGGCCCCCACCCCCGTATCGCCCCCGGGCCAGTTGCCGCCGTCGATCGACCATCGCAGCCTCGGCACCGAGGGTCCCATCAAGGATCAGCAGGTCGTGGGCTCGTGCACGGCCTTCTCCCTGTCGACGGTCATGGACAACGCGATCCGGCGCTTGAACCGGAGCGATGTGGTGTCCTCGATGCACGTCTGGTCGCGGTACGCGGACCCGACGATGGACGCAGCCAGCTCGCACAACGAGGGCCGACCTCTCGCTCTGTGGGCCGACTACCCGTATGACGAACGGGTCGCCTGCCGGATGGAGTCCCAGGACGACGGCTGCGCCGAGCTGCTGCTTCCGCACGTCCAGATCGACAGCGCCGCGAGCGATCCAACCGTGCAGGCCCAGGTTCGGGGCGCGGACGCGCGCGGCCAGTACACCGTCACCGAGGTCGACCAGATCAGCCCGATCGATCCCGATGCGCTCGCTCTCGAGCTGGCCACGGGGAAGGACGTGTGGTTCGCGCTGGGAGTCAGCGAGGACGCCTGGACGAGCCCGCAGGTTCAGGCGACCGGAGTCGTGCCCGACTGGGTGACCGAAGACGGCGGGCACGCGGTGGCCCTCGCGGGGTACACGACGACCCCGCTGGGGCGACAGTTCCTGGTCCACAACAGCTGGGGACCGTCGTGGGGGCAGGGCGGGTACGGGTCGATCTCGGAGGCGATGGTCCGTTCGCACGCGCAGTACGCGTACACCATCAAGGTCGTCGACCGCTCCGCACCCCCTCCTCCGCCGACGCCGCTGCCCGTCCCTCAGCCCAGCGGACCGCCCGCTTGTCCCGCAGGCTACACGCAGATGGCTGGGATGCCGCTCTGCCAGCGGCCATGCTCGACCGCGGGCGATTGCGGCGCTGGCGGCACCTGCGTGTCGCTCGTACCGGGCGGCGGCGCCAGCGTCTGCGTGGCGACCAACCCGGCGACCGACGACGACTGCGGCGAGGGCGAGCTGGTGGACGTGGTGACCGGGCAGTGCGCGCCGGGATGCGCCAACGGGCTAAGACCGGCGGCCGGATGGTGTCCGTTCGGTGCGGCGCCGCGATGATGCACCGGTCGGTACCGGAACTGCCGCGCGTCGGGCGTCTCGCGTGACGATGGCGTCGGGGATGCGCTCCGCCACCTTGGCGTCGGCGTCCCGCAGATCGGCGACGGCGGCCATCACCGTCGCGAGCGCCGGCTCGGGGACGGGGAAGACGGGGTTGGCGGTCATCGCCTTCACGACGCTCGTCGCATGCGTGATCAAGCCGTGAACGCTCTTCTTGGGCAGGTTGAGAACGGCGACGGGCCGGTTCGTTTCGTTGGTTGTGTTGACCATGAAAACCCTTTCGTTGATGTGCGAGAACATTGCCGTTTGCTGTTGCGACGAAGCCTTCGACGATTGTCGGCCGGACGTCCCCGACCGCGATCGGACCTTTGACGATTGAAATCCGACCTCCGTGGATGCGCTGCCGACCTCCGTCCGTCTGGGTGCGGACCTGCTTGCATCCGGCGCGGACCTTCTTGCATCCGGTGCGGACCTTCTTGTCTCCGGCGCGGACCTGCTGGTGTCCGGCGCTGGCCTCTTCCATTCGAGGGCGGTCCTGTGTGGCCTCGAAGCGGACCGCCTTCGCCTGAAGGTGGACCTCGTCGGTCACGAGGCTGCGCGTCATCGATCCGGCGCGATTCTCGAGTGACGCGAGTCGTGACGTGGACGACTGCACGCGGACCTCGTCGTCTCGGTTGCGGACCTTCTGGTGTCGTCGTCGGACCTCTTGCAGTCCTCCCTCGACCTCCTTCGGTGCGGCGCGCTCCGCGGTGGACCGGAGACGTGCCGCGTCGGACATCGAACGGACCCCGGGCTGTCCGTGGCGGACCTCGGTGCATCCGCAGCGCTCCTCCGTCTGTCCGGTGCGAGCCTTCTCCACGGCAAGCCGGACCTCTCCGTCTCGGTCCGTGTCCTCTTGGTCTCGGTGCATGTCCTGTCCGAGCTCGCCGAGGACCTCCGCCGATGCGTGTAGTGCCGAATTCAGGGATGCGAGCTCGAGGTCAGGTCCAGGAGGGTCGGCCTCCAGTCGAACGAGGTCCGCCTCCAGTCCAGAGCGTGCCGTTTTGAATTGGTCGCGGCCGAGCACCGCGAAATCGCGGAAGATTCGCTCACCCTCGGGGTCGAGCCGCAGAGGACGCGGGCCGGTGCCTGGGTGGCGCCGGTCGGCCACCTCGTCTCTCTCACTAATGGAACCGCACGAGTCCCGAATTTCGGATGAGACTATTTGCGGGTCCATGTACGATTTTCTCCGGCGCCTTCATGCCGCCCCCCGAAGTCGAGAGATTGCCCGCGGCTCCGAGACGATGAGCCGCAAGGGCACCATGTCCGGCAACAGCCCCAGCTTCGTCATGCGCCGGCGATAGATGTCCTTCATCCGGCGATAGCGCCTCTGGCCTGCTCCTCTTGGAGCTCCAGCGGCTCTGCAATCTCCGCCCACGTGCATCGACAGGCGACGCCCTCGAGGATGTCGACGCCGTCTGGCGGCATCTTCCCCTCCCGGAAGAGCTGAGCGAGCACCTCGAGCTGCCGACCGGCGTCGACTGGGTCGCGCTGCACCCGCGACGAGCGCAGGGGCCAGCTCCTCGGGCCGGCAACCGTCCACGAGAACCGGCGCGCACGTCCGCCTTCCGGAGGAGGTCGATGGCGTGGTCCTCCGCGATCTTCACGCAGAAGTTCTTCATCTCCTCCGTCTCGGCTGGAGCGCGGCCGCGCCGGATCTTGGTGATGATCTTCGCGACGCCCGTGTCGGGGCGCTGCGTGCTCGCGGCGGTACACGTCCTCAGCGCGTGACCTGCCCCTCCGGCAGAGCGAGGGGTACGGACAGACGGAGCTGCAGGATGGCACCCGCTGGAACGTCAATTCGCGAGGTTGCATCAGAGTCCGACCCTCGGGTCGACCTTCGGGTAACGAGTTGTCGGGCCCCCTGTTGTCGGGCGCCCTGTTCTCGCCGCCATATTCTTCGAAGTCGTACGGGTACACGAACGACTCCTCGTGGAGCGTGGTGGTGGGGGGGCCTGCCCAGTCGTGGTGTTGTGCCGCGCGCACGGCGGCGTGGAGCGGCACGGGGCCCTCGACCGTGTCGATGTCCTCGAGGTCGATGCGCAGATCGGAGCATCGGCATCGCCGACGAACACCCCCACCACCCCCGGATCTTCGCGCCGCTCGGTACGACCACCCGACCGTCGCCCGCCAGCAGCGGCGCCGTCGTCGTGGCAGAGGGCAACCGGGTGCCCGGCGGCGTGTAGAGCGTGTCGGAATCCTCTGGTCGAGCCTGGCCCAGAACTGGGTCCCTGCCTGCACGTAAGGCCCCGACGACGGACCCCGCCGGCAGAGGATGCGGGTTCTGCGGACCGACCGACGAAACCTCTTGCACGGTCCCGCAGGCAAGCACCGGCAGCAAGACCGACATGGCGATGATCGCATGCTTCGCACCCATGAGCTCCTCCGAATGGCTACGGCTCAGCGGCGTCTTCGCGGCACCGCAACTCGAGCGGCTGCGCCGTGCGGGCGACTCGTGAGCTCCGCTCGGCGATGTTCGTCGTGCATACGGCGAGCCGGAATCGCGCCGGACG
The DNA here is from genome assembly GCA_963819055.1 of uncultured Acidobacteriaceae bacterium. Taxonomy (GTDB): domain Bacteria; phylum Acidobacteriota; class Terriglobia; order Terriglobales; family Acidobacteriaceae; genus Bog-257. The sequence continues at coordinate 255,211 of CAWFUT010000049.1, forward strand.
TCCCGGCGCCTACCAATGAGGTGCGGACCACCGGGCGAGAATTACGTTCATGCACTAGGGCGATGTGGAGCCCATACACGGCGCTTTCCAAGGAACACGGAGGAGGCTGCCATGACACGGTGGTCGGTGGTTGCGTCGTCGTTGGCGTTGTCTGCGCTCGGCTGCGGAGGCAGTCGCATAGTGGTCGGCTCGCGAACGGCCCTAGCATTCAGCGCGCGCAGCCTGTGGAGCCGACCGGTGAGGGAGTCCACGATGCGGTGAGTAACGGCGCAGACTCCTGTGGGGCCGATGGGCGAAGCGCGCTGGTCGGGCATTGGCCGCCCTGCACGGGCGAGGGGCGCTCTCCCCTGACTCCACCTTCGCGCAACGACGTCCTGCCGCCTCCGAGCGGGGAGGTTCGGACGAGGTCGGTCCAGCGCAATTGCCGCAACTCGAGCTGCGCAGGCGCCACGTCGCTCCCGCTGCCACGCTAGCGTCGTATGCGCCTCGCCGTCGGCGGTACGGGTTGTCATCCAGCCGGGTCATCGAGGGCTCGCGCCTCTCGAAGCTGAACCGACGACGTCTCGTGCGCGCGGCAGCACGACCCGGAACATCGTCCCCTCGGACCCCGAAGCCACGTCAATCGCGCCTCCGTGCGCCCTGACGATCTCCCGCGCAATGTAGAGGCCAAGCCCCAACCCCGAGCTGTGCGAGGACTCCCCCGTCGACTGCCCGCGACGAAACGGATCAAAGAGCACCTGCTGCAAGGTCTCCGGGATGGGCGGGCCCGCGTTGTGGACCGTGACCTGCGCCTCGTTGGTCAGGCCCTCGACGAGGATGTGCACCGGGCTGCCCGGTGCGCCGTGGTCGATCGCGTTGCCCACCAGATTCGAGATCACTTGAGCGAGGCGGTCGGGATCCCACTCGCCGTCGAGATCGCCTTTCATCTCCAGCACGGGCGCGCGCTCCGGGTGCGCAGCCCGCGCCTCGTCGGCCACTTGGGTCACGAGCTTGCCCAGGTTCATCGGCGCGCAAGCGAGCGAGATGCCACCGCCGAGCCGGCTCCGCGTGAGATCGAGAAGCTGGTCGATCATGCGGGACATGCGTGCCGAGCTGGAGGCCATCCGGTCGAGCGTGGCCTGCTGCGTGGGCGGGCACTTCCGAAGAAGCCGGATCCCCATGGTCACGGAAGACAGCGGGTTTCTGAGGTCGTGGCCCAGGATGGCGGTGAACCGTTCCTGCATCTCGGTCGTGCGTTGACGCTGGGCGAGCATTCCGTCTCTCGGCCCACAGGCGTGCCGCATCGGACTCCACACGCTGCCGCCGAGCCTCCGCGGTCCGGGTCCGGAGTGCGACGAGCGCCGCGAACAGACCGAGGAGGATGCTCGTGACCACGAGCGAGGTACGGGTCAGCGACTCGTAGCGATGTTGCCGAGCCATGCGCGCCGTCAGGAGCCCATCCTCTACGGCGGTCATCTCCTCCCGAGCCTGCCCTGGAGCGCGTCCATCGCGTGAAGCCCCAGGTCGGCATCGATGAGCGAGCGGGCCGCATCCTGCCCGACGTCGTTGCGCCGGTCGACGACCTGCTGGAGCTCGTCGAGCTTGGTCCTCGTCAAGCGTCCGATGTCGGCCACGAGCGCCCGCTGCTTCGTGTTGTCGTCCGTCAGGAGCCGCAGCCCATCGACGCGCTCGATGGCGACGGACGCCGCTCGCCGATACGACTCCAAGTACTCCGTTCGGCCCGTACGTAGCCCCACTGCCCCGTTTCGGCCTCGAGGAGCGTAACGAGCAGGTCGGACACCGCGAGCTTGACGAGCATCGTGTGATCGACCCTCGCGCTGGATGCGGTGAAGCGGCGCGCATGCAGATCGACAGGCCGAGGGTCCCTACGAGCAGCACCGTGGCCACGGCGGAGAGTGCTACCGGCGCACAGACCGCTTGCGCTGTGGCGTAGCCATGCTTGCGACACCCCCCGTGTGGCTCATGACATGGCCACGAAGTCGCCGCGGGTCAAACGCCATATCGACGAGCGGCGCGCGCGAAGAGACGAGCCGTGATGAACGCATCGAGGTCCAGGGCGACTGCGTCTGTGGCCGCGCACGGCAGCGTGGACGACGTCGGCGAAATGCCGAGCAGATCCTCAGCGAAGCCTGGACACCGGAATTTCTCCCGACGCCGGGAAAATTTCCACCCATCCAAGTCCAGCGACGACGACGACGCCGGTGAGCTGACCGGACCGACCCGGCCGGGCTCAGCGCTCCGTCAACGCATGCTTGACCTGCATGATGGGTGCGCTCTCCGGAGCGTCGCGAGCCGCAATCGAGAGCATCACGACGAGCAGCAAGAGCAGGATCGCCACGGGCATGACGCCCGGACCTTCGCTAGGCACGACGACGAGAGGCGCACGGCGATAGGGAGACACCGGAGCTTCCTCCCACTCAGGGCAGACCGCAGTGCGAAGCGCGCAGGTCGGTTGGGCGCCAGGCAATCAAGCGCTCCCCGTCGCTGACCAGCCGCGGCCGGGGGCACGGCCATCCCACGTAGTCGTGCGCGAGCCACTCGACCTGCCAGCGTAGCTGCTCGGGGCAGGCGCGACGAGCGCGCGAGCCGCGGATGGCTCCAGACTCGGGCAGGGCGGTACCTGGTAGCGCAGAGGCCCCGGGTCGAGGTGCCGCCCGCAGGAGTCGGGTCCGTTCGATATCGCGTCGTGCACGCGCGGATCGACGGACTGGGCACCCCCAGGGCCGGTGCATTGGCCAGCCCCGCCTGGATGACGGGCGCTCCGCACGCCAGCATCACCGTTCCGAGCACACCGGCCACGGCCACGGACACCTGTTGCATGAAGCCTCCAGTTCGGCTGAGCCGCCCGACCCGGCCAGGGGCCGTCACCGTGCAGGCCATCCAATTGGCGTGCCGTGTGCGGAAACGGGGGGCCGACGCCTCAGCGGAGGTCGCAAGGGCGCACTGCAACGCGTGCCTGAGCGGCGTTCAGAAGAGCCGCGCGAATGCGGCAATGGCCAGGCCCGGCCTCGGCTTGCGGGACCA
>CAWFUT010000050.1:0-118184 GCA_963819055.1 uncultured Acidobacteriaceae bacterium
CGCCGATGACGCCGCCCAGAATGCCGTATCCCGCTTTCTTGCCGGACCAGCCCACAATGCCGTAGACCGCGCCACCGGCGACGCCGAATACCATCCAGCCGATGGCGCGCGCAATCCACAGAGCGGGATTTTTATTCGTGGCCGCACCGGCTTGCACGCTGATCGAAATTCCAAGGCTGTAGATGACGTTGGCGATCACGCTCAGGATGAAGCCGAAGATCACGCCCAGGGGCAGCGACATCGCGGCCCGCTGCGCAGCTTTTTTGGCAGAGCGTTCCACCACGCTCTCGGCAATACCGAAGGAGACGCAGAGCATCGCCACCAGGATCGGAATGAGCCACACGTTCCCCCAGCGTTGGGAACCAGCCGGGCCATCGACAAACGCCGGCTCACAGATGCCCCATCCGATCAGCGCTCCCACCAGTCCGGCGAGGCCGAGATAAAACCAGCCCTGCAGCAGCAGGTTGCCGCCTTCCTGGCCGGTCGCGAGCGGTTCTTCGGCACCCTTGATGCTGCCGTACTTGTTTTCGCCTGAGACCGCTAGCTGCGTTTCCGGCTTGCTCTCGCTGACGGTTACCTGCTCCAGATCTTCCAGCGTGATCTTGATCGGATTGTCATTTGGGCTGGGCATGGTTCCCCTTGCTTCCTTGGTCAGGCGGATGAGAGCCGTCAGGTGCGGTGCTGGCGGGCGGCGCGCTTGCAGCCGGAGCCTGCGACGGATTCTTTGGGCTCAGTTCGGAGGGCAAATCGAGCAGCGGCTTGCCGGTTTGCGGATCGACCGGGACTACCAGAACCCGCGGAAAGATATACCAGGCAATCAGCAGGCCGAGGGCGATGGCCAGCAGATGCGAGAGCAGCGTCACCACCCATCGCAGTGACGACTTCTGGGTGACCTGAAGCTGCCGCGGCAGATCGGACAGCGCTTCGTCGTCATCCTGCGCCGTCCCTTCTTTCGATCCGTGAGTTTCGCTGCATTCCTCACCACCGTGAGAGTCGGCGACACTGATCAGCCCCAGGCGTTCGATACGCTGCTCGGCCCAACCGAAGAAACCCTCTTCGTCACTGTGCGGGTCGTAGACCCAGGCGACCTGCTCCGGTGCGGAGAAGAAGTTGCGATGAATAAACGTGTCGTGATCGGAAAGAAAAATGCCGAAGCCGGGATGCGAGTGGTACCAGCCAACGATGCGCTCGTCCGGGAATTCGGCGTCTTTGACTTTGTAGATGTGCTCCCAGGTGTCCTGCGTAAAAGTCACGTGCGTTCCGGCCTGGGCAGCTTCCTTGCCGGCGATACATTCCTCAATGTGGAGGGAACCGTCCTTCATTCCGCCGATGAGAACGCCGCAGACCTCGGTCTTCATATTCGAGCGGGCATGCTGGCGGATGCGGCGTGCAACCTCCGATGAAACGATGACCGGCGGCGTGACATCCGATTTCTGTTTCGCGGCTTTCATGAGCGCTTACCGCCCGTCTCTGCCAGTGCGCCTAGAACTTTGCCTTCGTCACCGCCCATCAGATAAGCAAGCTCTTCCTCTCCCGCGCGGGCGACGAAGATATCGAAGGGCGGCAGCCCAAGTTGATCGAGATGGCGATCGGCAAGTTCCGTTTCGCCGGAATAGCTGTGCAGGGTGACGACTCTCCGCATGTGGCCGTCGGCGGGACAGCGCCCGTGCTCATAGCTCACCGTGCCCACCGGTACGAAGAGAGCTTCGACGGCGTTGCAGTGGGGGCAGACCAGTTGGTGAATGATGTCGCGGCTGAACTCGATGGTCACCTTCTCGGAATGTAAGTCAAGCCGCGCGCGCTCGCGTAATTGCGCGAGCGTCAGGTCGCCGGACCGCTCAGGCAGGCGAATCAGACGGCCGAAGGTGTAGTGGCTCATGCAGTCCGCGTTAGCGGTGTACTCGACGACGTAGGAGGTGTGGTTGAGGCCCTCGAAGATGTAGCCGTGCCCGGCGAGAGTCGGAAGGCCGTGGATCAGCTTCATCGCCTCCTGCACCTCGATGCCCGCGATGATGGAGGAGATGGTCGGCGTGGTTGCGACCTTGCCTTGCACATCAGCTTCAGCGAGCAGCAGGTTGCAGGACATGCGGCGCTCCAGCAGCGCCCAATCAGTTTCGCCGAGCGTGCATTCGTAACAAGGCGGCTCGCCGGGGACGAAGACGCGGACAACGCCGTTGATGCCTTCGATGGCGCCGTCGACCCAGGGACGATTCGTCTTCCAGGCCGCGCGATTGATCCAGAGCCGAGCTTCGCGATTGTCGAGGCCGGCGAGGACGAGATCGCTCCAGGCGAACAGTCCCAGACCGACCTGATGAATAATGTCCGCGGAGATGGGCTTGACTGCTGCGCCGGGGCAAAGCGATTCATACGAGCGCGCCGCGACGTCAGCCTTGGCGGTGCCGACATCCGACTCGCGAAACAAAACCGCGCGCGAAAGATTGGACTCCTCGATGCGGTCGAGATCGACGACGACGATCTTCTGAAAGCCAAGCAGGGCAAGGTTCTTGAGGATTTCGTTTCCGAGGGCGCCGGCTCCGACGACCAGCACGCGCGCCGCGCGAATTTTGTCTTCGTCCCACCAGGGAATAAGCCGAAGCCGGCTGTAGCGGTCTTCGTGCAAATCGGATGCAGCGATTTTGACCTCGGTCGTCATCGCTCAGCCGGCGGTGATCTCCGGCTGCAGGCGAAGGATGTCGCCATCCTGCACGGCGGCCTCGGCAAGGGTCTGCGTGTCTTGCACCTGACGCCCCGAGTTCTTGTGATGGAACTTGTAGCTTAGCGGCGCGCCGTCCGGGCCGTTCGCCGGCAGCTTCAGCTTCTGCACCAGTACCGCGATGATCTTGTTGCAGGGAGCATCGTCCGGCAGTTCGACGGGGACGCGCTTGTTTTCAGTCGAGTCGTAAACGGTTACGTTGATATAGCCCATATCTTTTCCCGAACTTTATTGTTGCGCCTGAAGTTTTACCGCATTCGCCGTGCTGAAAAAATGCTCGAATTCTTCCTGACCGTTGCCGGAGAATGACCACCCCGCAGCGCTGGTAAGCGCTTGCGCGCTGATGGCGAAGTTCAGGTTCTCGGCGTTGGGATCGACGTTGTGGTCCATCTTGGCGGTGACCACCGCGATCAGGTTTCCGTGCGCGTCATAGACGGGACCTCCGCTGTTGCCCGGACTCACCGGCGCTGAGATCTGCACCATGTCGCCGTCGAGCCGCGAGATGATTCCGTTCGACAGCGTGAACTTCAAACCTTCTGGATGCCCTATCACGTAAATCTGCTCGCCATCTTCACCCTTGGCAATCGACTGGGTGAACGACGTGCTGCCGGAGTGCCGCGGGATCCACAGCAGAACCAGATCCAGATTATTATGCCGTGCGACTACGTCCGCCTGACTCCACACGCCGGAGTTGGTCGCGACCAGCGCCTGCTTGGTCTCGCCGGACTTGCCGGTGTCGACGACGTGACGGGCGGTTGCGAATAAGTAGCCTTTCTCGTCCGCTTGCAGGAGCATGCCCGCGCCGAAAGAACTGATGCCGAGCGGCTGCTTGCCGAGCCAGCCACGCGTTGCGGGCGAGACCACGACGGTCAGGGGCTTGAGCTTCTGCGAGATTGCGACACTGTCCATCGGAGTTGAGCTGGGCAGTTGTGGGAACTGCTCGCGCTGGTCCAGATCGGTAGAGTCGGAAGACGAGCCGACGATCGCCGGCAGCGGGCCGCCGAGCGAGAACATGGCTACCGCCGCGGCTGAAGTCAGAAATCCGCTGATGATCAGAAGCGTTGCCAGGTAGGACGTCCAGGCGTAACGAATGCGTGGGGCCTGATTGCGGAGCGCTACGCGCATGATGATGGCGAACAGGCAGAGTAGGGGCAGGAACAGCACCAGGATGGACAGAGCAGCCCGGATGCCCCAATGAATGGGAGGCGGCAGCTTGGGCTGTTGCGGGGTCGAACTACTCGTCAGATCGCCAATCTCTGCGACCTCACGAGAACTGACGCTGATTCGGTCCATACTCAGTGGCGCTGGCTATTTGGAATAGTTCGAGAAAGTATCTGTATATCAGCTTTGCCGCGTGATTCCAATTAGTTAGTCTGCGTAGGCTACCATGAATAGCTGCTCTCAGGACTTAGTCGGCAAGTCCAGGCCGGCAACTTATTTGCTTTCAATCCGCAGCGCCTTGGGTAGTATGGTCACACTGTAGTTTCGGTCGGACGGGAATGGGTTAGCCGCCGGCCATCGTCTCTTCCTATGCGTGTCACTCTTCGGAACGCCACCCTCCTGGGGCTGCTGGTGCTGCTGATCGCAGCACTGGTTGGATTTGTGCTCACCCGGGAGATGGCTCCGGCGCCATCGCCACGACTGGTTGAGACGGCTGAGCCTGCAAGGTTGGTGGAGCAGTCTCCTTTGGAAGCGGCGCACAGTCTAGCCGGCATGGCGAGCACCGCCCCGGAGCAGAAGCTTGCGGAAGAAGCCTATCGCATCGCCGATCAGGAAGTAGATATGGCGTTTGCCTCGGCGCTGCAGTCGGCCGAACTCCATCCTCCTGCGCAGAGCAGCACGACCAAAGAGCTGAACCAGCGGATCCAGGCTATGGCGGACCGGCTGCAATTGGTGCAGCAGAACGTCAAGCGACTAACGGCGCTCAGCGCCACTCCGCGCAATGCGAACGATCAGGCGATTCAGCAGCAACTTGAACTGGCGCAGGCCCGCGCCACCTTGCTGCAGGACGCGTTGGACGATGCCAAACAAGACCTGATCCGGGCCGGCGGCGATCCGCAGGCGGAGATCAAGCAGGAGTTGGAGGACCACGAAGCCTTGCAGCATGGCAACGGGGGACCTGCCGCCAGCGCTTCCTCCAGACCCGCTTCCTTCAGTGTTGCGGCGAATCTCCTATCGCAATTCCAGACGTGGCGCCGCTTGCGTGACAACCACGCGCGGCTGCTGGAGGCGCAGCAACAGGCGGAGACGTATGCCGCCACTTTGACGCGCAAGCATCAAGCGCTGGCAAAAGGGATGGTCGATGTTCTGGGCGACGGGAACGACTCGTCGGACGATAGTGCTCCGGCGGCCGAGCAGTCGCAGCAGAACGCAAAGGTCTCTCAGCTGACGGCGATGTCGAACAACAGCAAGCTCATGGCGCAGTACGACCGCCGCATTCAGGACGAGCAACAACTGGCCGCGATCTATGGACAGTGGGCCGGCATCGTCAATCTGCAGATGCGCGCTGAACTCCACGGCATCCTGCGCTCGCTGCTGCTGATCCTGCTGGCGTTGATTGGAATCGTGCTGGCGGAAGGCTTCGTCGAACGTTTCTACATGAAGCTGGGCTCGGATCGGCGTCGCATGGGAACCATGCGCCTGGTGCTGCGATTCGTCTCGCAGTTGATTGGCGTGCTGGTGATCCTGCTGGTGCTGTTCGGGCCGCCCAGCCAGTTGTCCACCGTGCTGGCACTGGGCGCAGCAGGATTGACCGTCGCCTTAAAAGACTTCCTGGTGGCCTTCTTCGGCTGGTTCATTCTGATGGGACGCCACGGCATCAGCGCGGGCGATTGGGTTGAGATCAACGGTATCGGCGGCGAAGTGGTGGAGGTTGGCTTGCTTCGCACCATCCTGCTGGAGACAGGGAACTGGAACGATGCCGGCCATCCCACAGGACGTAAGGTGTCGTTCGTGAACAGCTACGCCATCGAGGGACATTACTTCAACTTCACCACGGCCGGGCAATGGTTGTGGGACGAGTTGGACGTGCTGATCCCGGCGGCAGAAGATCCGTATTACCTGACCAACTCCGTTCTGAAGCTGGTCAGCGAACAGACCCAGACAGATGCCGCGCAGGCAGAAGAAGAGTGGCGCAATGCGACCAGGCGCTCAGCGTTTCAGGCATTTTCCGCGGCTCCGGCCATCGAGGTGCGGCCCACCAACCTGGGCGTAAACCTGGTCGTGCGCTACGTGGTAAATGCGCACAATCGATATGAAGTGCGCACTCGTTTGTATCAGGCGATTGTCGAGCTGCTGCATGGCGACCGGACCGCCCATGCAGGAGAGCAGCCGCTTCCGGCTAAGTCCTAAATAGAACCTCTTCCTCGGCTCGAACATCCAAAGGTTTCATGCGAGCGCCCTGCGACGAAGCCGTCATCCATTCCGGGAGTGCAGTCTCGCCTTGCGGCCGGCAACAAGGTATGTGGGTTTTGGCGGCGACGATTGTCGGCTCCAGCATGGCCTTCATCGACAGCACCGTGGTCAACGTGGCTGTGCCGGCGCTGCAGAGTGGTTTCGGCGCGAGCGTCGTGGGCGTGCAGTGGGTGGTGGAGTCCTATGGTCTCACGCTGGCTGCGCTGATTCTGGTCGGCGGATCCATGGGCGACTTGTTCGGCCGGCGCCGAATGTTCCTCACCGGGGTCACGGTCTTCGCGGCCGCTTCCGCCTATTGCGGACTCGCCCCCACTATCCAGCACTTGATCGTGGCCCGCGCAGTACAGGGAGTCGGAGCTGCGTTTCTTGTGCCCGGCAGTCTTGCACTGATCAGCGCCTCCTTCGACGAGAGTGAGCGCGGCCGGGCGATCGGCACCTGGTCGGGATCGACCGCGATCACAACCGCCATCGGCCCGGTGCTGGGAGGATGGCTAATTCAACATCTTTCGTGGCGATGGGCGTTCTTCATTAACGTGCCGTTGGCAGCGGCGGTGATCGTGGTCGGACTGTGGAAGGTCCCCGAAAGCCGCAGCACACAAGCCGGGCAAATCGATGTTTGGGGCGCAATCACGGCTACCATTAGTTTGACCGGGTTGGTTTTTGCGTTTGTAGAATCTTCGAGCCTGGGCTGGCGGAGCCTGTTGGTTCTGAGTAGCCTGGTGATTGGCGTTGCCTGCTCGTTGGCTTTCCTGACGGTTGAGGCCCGATCCGTATCGCCGATGGTTCCGCTGAAGCTGTTCCGCTCGCGCGCGTTCAGCGGGGCCAATCTGCTCACCCTATTTCTTTACGCCGCGATCTCCATGCTGTTTTTCGTGCTGCCATTGAACCTGATTCAGGTGCAGGGCTATTCGGCTACAGCTACGGGCGGCGCCGTATTGCCCATGATCGTGCTGATGTTCCTGCTGTCGCGCTGGTCGGGAGGGCTGGTGCATCAGTACGGAGCGCGACTGCCGCTGATCGCAGGCCCGATGATCACGGCGCTGGGATTTCTGCTATTTGCCATTCCCTCGACCGGAGGCAGCTACTGGAGAGCATTCTTCCCGGCAATTGTGACGCTGGGATTGGGAATGGCGATCAGCGTTGCTCCTTTAACCACCGTCGTCATGGATTCGGTCGACGAGAATCACGTCGGAGCGGCGTCCGGTATCAACAACGCGGTGGCTCGCGTGGCGGGGGTTCTGGCGATTGCCGTGTTGGGAGTGATGATGGTCGCCAACTTCAGCAGTCACCTGAACCGGCGTCTGGAGGGAATGCCGATTCCCGCCGAGGTGCGAGCCGTCCTGCAATCGAACGAGACGAAACTGGCAGCGTTGAAGCCTCCTCCAGGACTTGAGCCCGGAGCAGCGCAAGCGATCGAGTCTTCGATCGTTACCTCATTTGTTTCGAGCTTCCGTTTGATGATGTGGATTTGTGCGGCTCTCTGCCTGGCCAGCACGGCTGTGGCTTGGCGATGGATTCCCGGTGAGGCCAAAGTCGAGGTGTCCCGCATTGTGGGAGTGGCCTGAAGAGCACAGTGCGTGCTGGCGCGTGAGACGTTTTATCCTGCATGCGTCCTTGGCCTCTGTCCGATCGCACTCTCAGGATTGAGAGCGCCAAACGTTACGAGCTAAAACGTGGTTCTGCCGGGTACGACACTTGCCAGCAATACTGCATTAGGTTGCACACGCTGAGGCAACTCCCACTTGAGCTGAGGCATCTCAGGTTTACCGCTCATGGCTGAACAACGTCCCCGCCCAGACCTCGAGGAACTTACCAAGCACAAGGTCCTTTCCTCCGGTGGCGAGGTGGGTGCTCTGATGCGCTCCCTGGACTGGTCGCAAACGGCACTCGGACCGGTGAGTTCATGGCCGCAAAGTTTGCGCACCGCCGTCAGCATCTGTCTCCACTCGCGCTTCGAACTGTTTATCTGGTGGGGACCCGAGCTGATCATGCTCTACAACGATGCCTATCGGCAAACGTTGCAGAGCAAGCATCCCTGGGCGCTGGGTAAGCCCGGGCATGTGGTCTGGCCCGAAATTTGGCCGGTGATTGGACCCATGTTGCTGGACGTACTCCGGACCGGCAAAGCCACCTGGTCCGACGATCTGTTGCTTTTTCTGGAGCGCCACGGCTATCCCGAGGAGACCTACCACACCTTCTCCTACAGCCCGATCCTCGACGAGGACGGCGAGGTTGGTGGCGTGTTTACCGCAGTTACACAAACCACCGACAAAGTAATCGGCGAGCGTCGCCTGCGAACCTTGCGAGATGTGGCGGCTCGCAGCGCCGACGCTTCCAGCGAGTCGGAGGCCTGGAGAACCGTCGCTGAAGTTCTGCGTGACAATCCCTACGACGTGCAGTTTGCCGCGATGTATCGCTTCGATACTCAGCAGGAAATGGCCGAGATGGTCGCGATCGCAGGCATCGCGGCGGACCATCCCTTCCTGCCGGCGCTGATTTCACTTCACGGAGCCGATTCCACCAACGGCGCTGCGTCCTATGTCAAGGAAGCCTTGCGTTCTGCAAAGACGGTGGAAGTCAGCAACGCGCATGAGCTCGGCTTTGAATTGCCGGGAGGCGCCTGGAACGAGGAGCCGTCGGAGGTGCTGTTCCTTCCTTTGATCCAGACCGGACAGGCTCAGCCGCTCGGGGTGTTGGTGGCCGGTGTCAGCCGCCGCAAACGGTTGGACGAAAACTATCGTGGGTTCTTCAACATTCTTTCCGGCCAGATCTCGAAGAGCATCTCCGACGCACAGGCTTTTGAAAAAGAGCGCAAGCGTGCCGAGGCCCTGGCGGAAATCGATCGCGCCAAGACCGCTTTCTTCAGCAATGTCAGCCACGAGTTCCGCACGCCCCTGACTCTGATGCTGGGGCCGCTGGAGGACACACTTGCTGAAGGCGCATTGCAGCTCGGCAGAGACAATGCCGAGCGCCTGGAGACGGTGCACCGCAATGGCATGCGGCTGCTGAAGCTGGTCAACAGCCTGCTCGATTTCTCCCGCATCGAAGCCGGCCGCATGCAAGCCGTGTATGAGGCGGTGGACCTGGCTGCGGTCACATCCGATCTGGCCAGCGTCTTCCGTTCGGCCATCGAGCGCGCCGGGATGTATCTGCGGCTCGAACTGCATCCGGTCTCGGAACCCATCTACGTTGACCGGGAGATGTGGGAGAAGATCGTACTGAATCTTCTGTCGAACGCCTTCAAATTCACCTTCACGGGCGGCATCGAGGTGACGTTGACGGAGAGCGGCTCCGCGGTGCACCTGGTTGTGCGCGATACCGGCACCGGAATTCCGCAGGACGAGCTGTCGCGCTTGTTCGAAAGATTCCACCGCGTGGAAGGAGCCAAAGGGCGCAGCTTCGAGGGCTCCGGTATCGGCCTCGCGCTGGTGCAGGAACTGGTCAAGCTTCACGGCGGAGCCATCGCCGTTGAAAGCAAGCCCGGGCAAGGAAGCGCGTTTACGGTTACGCTTCCTAAAGGCAAAACGCATCTCGCTTCCGATCGAATTGGCGCAAGACGTGGAACCAGCACTGGTCTGCGAGCGGACAGCTATGTGGAGGAAGCGGTTCGCTGGTTACCCGACGCTTCCGATTTGCCAACATCTCTCCGGGAAAACGCCGCGCTTCCACTGGTAGTTCTGGTCGACGACAACGCGGACATGCGGGACTACGCGGCTCGTTTACTTCGCTCCGAGTTCCGCGTGGCAATCGCCAATAACGGAGAGGAAGGCCTGGCGATTGTGCAGGCGCAGAAGCCTGATCTGGTATTGACCGACATCATGATGCCGGTGCTGGACGGGTTCGGGCTGCTGACCGCGATTCGTTCCGATCCGAATATTGCTGGAACTCCGGTGGTGATGTTGTCGGCTCGCGCCGGTGAAGAGGCGCGCGTGGAAGGCCTGCAAGCCGGCGCGGATGATTACCTGGTAAAGCCGTTTACAGCGCGTGAGCTGCTAGCTCGGGTGAGGGCGCACGTCTCCATCGCGAAAATGCGCCGCGAAGCGGCGGAGCAGGAGCGCCGGCTTCGTCGCGAGGCGGAGGCCGAACGCCGCAAGTTGCGTGAGCTGTTCGATCAGGCGCCGGCCGGCATTGGCGTATTGAGCGGTCCCGACCACATTTGGACTTATGTGAATCAGCGGTATCTCCAGATCGTGGCTCGTCGCGATAAGAGCGAGTTGCTGCATCGGACGATTCGTGAGTCGTTGCCTGAGCTGGAGGTGCAAGGCTTCATCGATCTGCTCGACCAGGTTTACCAGACCGGCAATCCATACGTCGGCAGCGAGGTCGGCGTGAATCTCGCGGACGGGAAGGGCGGCCTTCATACTCTCTATTTTGATTTCGTGTATCAACCGATGCACGATGCGGACAATGTTGTCGAGGGCATTCTTGTCCATTGCGTGGAAGTAACGGATCGCGTGCTGGGCCGGCGTGAGGTGGAGCGCAAGCAGGAATTATTGCGCGCCGCGCTGGCCGCATCAGCGACGGGAACATTTCGCTGGGACCCGGCGACGGGCCACTTCCATGATTTCGACGACAACCTGAAAGAGCTGTTCGGAATTCCCGCTGCTGAACCTGTCGAACTTGGGGAAACGGTTGCGGCTCGGCTTCATTTGGGAGATCGTCACGCATTTTTTAGCCAGCTTGAGCATTGCCGGTCGGGCCACGACTTCGATATGGATTTTCGCGTTGAGCTGCCCCAGGGCCGTGTGCGTTGGCTCTATGGCCGCGCGAAGATGCAGCAGAACGATGGAACGCCTGCGCAACTGGTGGGAGCCTGCACCGACATTACTTCTACTCGCGAGCTGGCGGAACAACTGCGCACCTTGAACGACATTGGTCAACGGGTAGCCGCTGAATTGGACCAGCAGAAGCTGCTGCAGCTGATCACCGACGCAGCTACGCAAGGGGTGGGAGCGCAGTTCGGAGCGTACTTTTACAACGTGGAAGACGCACAGGGTGGCAGCTATTTGCTGTACACGATCTCGGGCGTCGAACGGTCGCATTTCGCGAAGTTCCCCATGCCTCGCAACACGGCCATCTTCGCGCCCACCTTCGCGGGGGAGGGTCCGGTGCGCAGCGCAAATATTCGGCTGGATCCGCGGTTCGGCCACAATGCTCCGTATCACGGTACCCCTCCCGGTCATCTGCCTGTGGTCAGCTATCTGGCGGTGGCGGTGAAAGGCAAGGACGGACGTGCGATTGGCGGATTGTTCTTCGGCCACTCCGCGGAAGGAGTTTTCAGCGAGCGCGACGAGAGATTCGCTGAGGCAATCGCCTCGCAAGCCAGCGTAGCGTTGGAGAACGCCCTGCTGTACCAGGCGGCGCAGGAAGAGTTGGAACAGCGCCGCAAGGTCGAGGCCGAACTTGAACAGCAACGCAGCTTCCTGGCGATCGCTCAAAAATCAGGGAACATTGGCAGTTGGCAACTCGACCTCAAGTCGGATCCGTTGCGGGCGACGTGGTCCGAGGAACTGGAGGTGTTGTACGGCTACAAGCCTGGAACTTTTGGTGGCCGCTATGAAGACTGGGTTGCAGCGGTGCATCCGGAGGATCGCGAACCGGCTTCGCGCTCGCTGCTGCGCGCAGTAGAAAAACATGAGCCCTGGGTCGCAGAGTTCCGGATTGTGAGGCAGGACGGAGAGATGCGGTACATGTCCGCGCGCGGTCAATGCTATTACGATGACCGCGGTAATCCGGTCCTGATGATCGGCGTGAACATCGACATCAGCGACCGTAAGCGCGCAGAAGATGCCTTGCGCAACTCGGAGAAACTGGCTGCCACGGGCAGGCTGGCAGCGACCATCGCGCACGAGATCAACAATCCGCTGGAGGCGGTCACCAACTTCATCTTCCTGGCACGGCGCAATCCCGAGATGCCTGAGAGCGCGAGCAAGCATCTGGAACTTGCGGATCGTGAGCTGGAGCGGGTAAGTCACATCGCTCAGCAGACGCTTGGGTTTTACCGCGACACCTCAGCGCCGGTCGCGGTCAGCATCCAGAAATCCGTAGAAGACGTACTACGTCTGTTTGAACGCAAGCTCAAGTACAAGTTGATCGATGTCGATGTCGATGTACCGGCCAACCTGGAGATTCAGGGTTTACGAGGAGAAGTGAGACAGGTGCTTTCAAATCTGCTCGCTAACGCTATTGATGCCTCACATAAAGGGGGAAGGATTCGACTGAGAGCTCGCTCGGTCAAGCAGAATGGCAGCGATTTTGTGCGGATTGCCATCGCCGATCACGGCCACGGCATCTCATCAGACACGAGACAAAACATCTTCTTACCATTCTTTACCACGAAGAAAGACGTGGGTACCGGACTTGGTCTGTGGGTAACCAAAAGCATGGTGGAAAAGCATGGCGGGCGAATTGTGTTTCGCTCGACTCAGGGACGCGGCACAGTGTTTGTCGTGACTTTCCCACGACGGATGGCGCAGCCACCGCAGCAGCAGCTTCGTGCGGTGTAGTATTTCGATACACAGGACGTGGACCATGACCCTTTGTGAGATCTATAGTCTGGCTACCAACCGAGGAAGCTTTCCAGGCTCCCGGGCGGGAAGGTCGTGGTCCGGTGAGCGCGATGGAAAGTACAAAGCGCGAGTTCTGGTGGTGGATGACGAGGAATTGATCGCCGAAAGCGTGGCGGAAATCCTGCGCACCGAGGGCTTTGACGCCATCGCCGCCTTCAGCGGACATGAGGCTGTGGAACTCGCGAAGGAATTATGTCCCGACATTGTTCTGAGCGACGTCTTAATGCCCGACATGGACGGCGTGGAGACTGCCATTCAAATTCGCGAGGCGTGTCCCAAGACGCGGATTCTGCTCTTTTCCGGACAGGCGGCAACCTCCGATCTTCTGGAACGGGCGAAGTCGAAGGGCCATCAGTTTGAGCTACTGCCTAAGCCTCTACATCCCACGCGGCTGATTGCCGCGATCAATCGAGTCATGTAAGCGTCACCGAACGGGCGCGCTATTTACTTAGTTCGCGCTCGATGAGCTTCCGGTTCTTCACTGGAAGGTGCTGCAGTGAGGCCTTAACCAGCGCGATATAAACCTGCCTCGCTGGGGGCAGTTGTTTCAGCTCGGCCAGATGTTTCCTAATCGTGGTGACGTCGCCTCGGACCAGGGGCCCGCTGAATGCCGAGGCCGCGTCCTGTTTCAGATAATTGCGCAGGGTCTGCCACAACAGCGGTGTCATGATCGGCTTGATGTCAGCCTTGCGAACGCCGGCCGCCAGGGCTACTTGTTCCATCGAAGCGAGCAGTGCGATGACCAGAGGCGACGCGAAGCTGCCGAAGGCGTGGTAGAGCGCCTTCTTCCGCTTGTCGATCGTGAACGAGTTTGCGCCGAGATCCTCGACAATCCCGCGGGCGACGCGAACTGCGGCGCCATCGCCTTCCACCGCAAAAGAAACGCCTGTCATCTCGGGGGATGCTCCGCGTACGAACGTCATCATGGGATGAACCGATGCGGTGCGCGCGCCCAGCTGGCGAAGCGGAGTGAGTTCCTCACTGGTCAGCGCTCCGCTGGAGTGAAAGACGACTTTGTTTTTCCACTCCTGCGACCTCGACAAGAAGCGCGCAACCGCCGAGATCTCGTCGTCAGGAACGGTGAGCCAGACAATGTCCGTGTCGAGCGGCTCGCTGCCCAGCACGATCACCCTGGCTGCGGTTCGCTTGGCCAAGGTCCTGGAATATTGGTCTCGGGCGCGCGCCTTCCTGACCGCAATGAGTTTCACCGCATAGCCCGCGGCTGACAGTGTCAATGCCAGCGCACTGCCAAGGTTTCCGGGACCGACAATGCTGATCGTCGGAGGTCGAGTGGCCAAGAATTTCTGGGGCACGGCGGGCAGAATAGCAGATGTGCCTCCGGGATGCGATCTGTCGCCCCTGCCTTACTATTGTTCTATGCCAACCAAGAAGCGGTCCGCTCAAAGCAACTCTGCGAAACAACCAGGGAAGATGCGTCTACAGGTGTTGTCCTCGAAGGTTGTCTACAAAGGCAAGGTTTTCAGCGTCACTTCCGACAAAGTCAAAGAGCCGAACGGAGTGACCGCAACGCGTGACGTCATACGCCACTCGGGATCGGTAGTCATCTTGCCGGTCGACGAAAGCGGCGACGAGCCGCGCATTCTGCTCGAGCGCCAGTATCGTTACGCCGCGCAGGAATACCTGTGGGAGCTTCCGGCCGGACGCATCGACCCGGGCGAGAGCGCGCTGGCCGGAGCCAAGCGCGAACTCATCGAGGAGACAGGGTACAGGGCGAAGCAGTGGAAGAAAGCCTTGACCTTCTACGCCAGCCCCGGATTCCTGGACGAGACCATGACCATCTACATGGCGCGCGACCTGACGCTGGGAGAAGCGCAGCCGGAAGAAGACGAGTCGATCGAGTGCCACCTGGTTCCGTTGTCGCAGGCGATCGACATGATTTTCGAGGGAAAAATTCATGACGGCAAGGCGATCGCCGGCATACTTTGGCTGTCGGAAGGGTTGCGGCGCAGAGACTTGTAATCGGACAAACTGCGGCATTTTCGATGAGCGAGTTTGTCACGGTTGGTGTCCAAAACCCAATAAATATGCGGGTTTCAGCTATATACTCTATTGACAACACCACGAATCGGGAGCATAGTTGAGATACGCAGTTCAACAGGCTCCGAACACCGTGCCAATGTTCCATGTAGGGATCGTCCTTTCCAGACTTTGGCTTCTGGGCTTCTCAACCTGATTGACGCAACTTAAGACCAGTGCCCTCGGGGTGGGGGTGCTGCAGGGCTCTGCCCGGAGGAAGAAAGCAAGTGAGACTGAAAGGGACCGTAAAGTGGTTCAATAACGCGAAAGGTTTCGGCTTCATCGGCCGGGACGACGGAAGTTCAGACGTGTTCGTGCACTACAGCGCGATCAGTTCTGAAGGCTACAAAAGTCTGCAGGAAGGCGATCAAGTGGAGTTCGAGATCGTAGAAGGACAGAAGGGACCGCAAGCCGGCAACGTAACTCGAGTCGAGTAAGCTGCCCGACAAAATTGAAGAGAGCCCAGCTGAACAGGCTGGGCTTTTTGTTTTGCGTGAGGGACGCTCATCATAGGGCCTGATCACTAATCGTCATTGACCTTATAATCGATCTAGTAGGCCCTTGCTAACGAGCGGTCAACCCCGGCTCGTCGCTTGGGGAGCGCACACGGTTCTCATCGCAAAACGCCGAGACCTGATACCCAATCTCCTATCTCTGGCGGCTCAGTGGCAACCGCTTCCTCTACCACCCCTCCGATAAGTGGCGCGCAGAGGACAGGCGGGAAGACGCAACCCCCGTCCTCCCTCCTCCGAACCTGCCTGCCAACGTGGTGTGGTCTACCATCGACTTTTGATCTTCACGAGTCCCGCAGACGAAGCACAGCGGACGTGACCAACTGCGTGGGCTAAGACAGGATGTGCGATTCGGTATTTGAGACGAGCCAGCTAGAGGATTTAGATTGCTGGGGTAGTATACCCATTCCACAAGTGGTCAGGTCCTTCTTTCGAGATCATGGAACAGCGGACTTACACTGTTTGCAATGAACGACAAAGCTCAAGATGTTTCATGTCCAACCTGTGGCGCTCTGCCACGAACTCCTTGCCGCCGGGAAAGCGGAGCGTTGCTGCCGGAGTCGCATCTGGCGCGAAAGATTCTCGCCAGCGTTGAGATTGCCAAGGCAAGAAAGAAGGCGTCCCAAGCCAAGCCATGAGATCCGGTTGCCGAGGATCCGCCAAGATCGCGGGAATGCGAATAAGATGATCTGACCCGATGCATTCTCCGTCGCGCAATGCGGTGCTGGTTCTGATTGGAGTCAGTCTCGTCCTGCACGATACTGAGGAGTATTTCACCTTCCCTCCGTACTTCCGCTCCTCCAGCCGATTGCTGCAATGGCTGCCCACGCCTCGCTTGATACAAGACACACAGCACCTGCATTTCGCGCTGCTGATGGCGACCGTTCTGCCGCTGGCCGTAGTCGCATGGGCCGTGCTGCGTCCCGGCAAAGCCCTGTTGGTTGCGGTACTCTTCCTGGAGTCGGTGCTGCTGGTAAATGCGGGCTGGCACATGTTGGCTGCCGTGGTCAATCGCGGTTACGTTCCGGGAGTGATAACCGCGGTGCTGATCAACCTGCCGTTCGGCATTTACGTGCTGCGCAGAGCAGTCACGGAACAGTGGATCGGATTGCGAACGGCATGGATCATGATTGGAGCGGCAGTGGTTCTACATATCGTCGCCGTGGGTAGCGTACTAGGATGAGCATTTATTCGAGGCGCCGGTGCGCGCCCGCTAACTCCCGCATTCGAATCAGTGCGAGACGAGTGTCAGCTTTTCTCAAGAAACTCTTTTCTCTCCCAAGACAACAAGACCCACCCAAGCAAAACCGGCTTGAGTGGGCACGCTTTGAGTCTTGATCTCCGAAAAGCGAACAGCGGCTTCTCTACGCTCCGCAGCACTTCTTGTATTTCTTGCCGCTGCCGCACGGGCAAGGATCGTTGCGGCCGACTTTTTCTCCGCGAACGACCTGCTGCACCGCCTGCATCTCGCCGGCGCCGGCCATACGCGCCTGCTCCAGTTCGCGACGCTTGCGACGCTGGAAGGCTTCTTCCATGTCGTCCATCGACGTGACCGCGCGCGAACGTCTTGGCGCTGTGCCATCTCCGCCACCAGCGGGTACAGGAACGCCGGGACCGCCAGCCGTGCCGCCATCGGTTGGACCGCCGCTGCTGTAATAGGTTCCGCGATCGCCGCCTTCGATGACCTGCATGAGGTACAGGTAGCGGACGGTGTCTTCCTCGAAGCGCTCCATCATGGCTTCGAACATGTCGAAGGATTCGCGCTTGTATTCCACCAGCGGATCGTGCTGGCCGTAGCCGCGCAGGCCAATGCCTTCGCGCAGGTGGTCCATCGAGAGCAAGTGGTCTTTCCACTGCTGATCGAGCACGCTCAACATGATGATGCGCTCGTGATGGCGCATGGCATCGGGGCCGATAAGCTGCTCCTTGGCGTCGTACCGTTCTTTCAGCTTGTCGAAGATGGTGTCGCCGAGCTCCTGCCGATTCAGCTGGTCGGCGTTAACACCCTCTTTTTCGATGTCCACTCCGAAGCGAGTGAAGATCTGGTTCTTCAGGCCCTTGATGTCCCAGTCCTGCGGACGCTGATCTTTGTCGGCGTGCTTGTCGAGCAGGCCTCCCAGGATGTCGCGTACGTAGTCCTGAAGGATCAGCTCTTTCTGATCGAGTCCTTCCAGCAGCTGCCGGCGCAGGGAGTAGACGGCCTTGCGCTGCTTGTTCATTACGTCGTCGTACTCGAGCAGATGTTTGCGGGCCTCGAAGTTCTGGCCTTCAACAGCCTTCTGCGCGGCTTCGATGCGGCGCGTGATCATCTTCGACTCGATCGGGACTCCCTCTTCCATGCCCAGCCGCTGCAGCAGGTTCGACACCCACTCCTTGGCGAAGATGCGCATCAGGTCGTCTTCCAACGAGAGGTAGAAGCGCGAAGCGCCGGGATCGCCCTGACGTCCGGCGCGTCCGCGCAACTGGTTATCGATGCGGCGCGCCTCGTGACGTTCGGTGCCGAAGATGAACAGGCCGCCGAGGCGAATTACCTCGTCATGCTCGACATCCGTGTCGCGCTTAAAGTTATGGAAGATTTCATCCCACTGCGCGGTGTTCACCTGATACTCGACGCCGCCATAGTAGAAGTAGGAAATCGTGGGATCGTCCGGCTTGACCAGGACTTCTCCGGCTACCGGCTTGAGGGCCTTGGCCAAACCTTTCTTGATGGTCTCCTGCTTGGCCATGAATTCGGCATTGCCGCCCAGCAGAATGTCGGTGCCGCGGCCGGCCATGTTGGTTGCGATGGTGATGGCGCCTTTGCGGCCTGCCTGCGCAACGATCTCGGCTTCCTTCTCGTGATACTTGGCGTTCAGCACGACGTGGCGCACGCCCTTCTTCTTCAGCAGATCGGACAGGCGTTCCGACTTTTCGACTGAGGTCGTGCCCACGAGAACGGGCTGGCCGCTCTCGGCCAGTCGCATGATCTCATCGGCAGCTGCGAAGTATTTTTCCTTTTCGGTGCGATAAACCACATCGGCGTTTTCTTTGCGCAGCAGCGGCTTGTTGGTCGGGATGACAACTACTTCCAACCTGTAGATGTTGTCGAACTCGGCCGCTTCGGTTTCCGCCGTACCGGTCATGCCGGCCAGCTTTTTGTACATGCGGAAGTAATTCTGGAAGGTGACGGTCGCCAGGGTCTGGTTCTCACGCTCGATCTTGACGTTCTCTTTCGCTTCGACGGCCTGGTGCAGTCCATCCGACCAGCGGCGGCCGGGCATGAGGCGTCCAGTGAATTCGTCGACGATCAGGACTTCGCCGTCTTTCACTACGTACTCGACATCGCGGCGGTAGAGCGAGTGCGCTTTGATGGCGGTTTCGACGTGATGCTTCAGGTCCCAGTTCTCAGGGTCGGCGATGTTGCCGATGCCCAGAAGCCGCTCGACTTTTTCCCAGCCGGTATCGGTGACCGTGATGGTGCGATGCTTTTCGTCGACCACAAAGTCGCCGGTGAGGACCTTGTCCTCGCCCAGGCCATGCTCGATCTCCTCGCCCTGTTCGAGCTGCGGGATGATGCGATTGACCTTGTAATATTTGTCGGTTGACTCCTCGCTCTGGCCGCTGATGATGAGCGGCGTGCGGGCTTCGTCGATCAGGATGGAGTCGACCTCGTCGACGATGCCGAAGTTGTGACCGCGCTGCACGCAATCCTTGAGGTCGAACTTCATATTGTCGCGCAAGTAGTCGAAGCCGTACTCGTTATTGGTGCCGTAGGTAACGTCGGAGGCGTAAGCTTCCTTGCGCTGCACATCGTCAAGGTCGTGAACGATGACGCCGACGCTAAGGCCCAGGAAGGTGTAGAGCTTGCCCATCCACTCGGAGTCGCGTTTGGCCAGGTAGTCGTTGACCGTAACCACGTGAACGCCGCGTCCGGAGAGCGCATTGAGGTAGACCGGAAGGGTGGCGACCAGCGTTTTACCTTCACCGGTCTTCATTTCGGCGATTTTGCCCTGGTGCAGCACGGCGCCACCGATAAGTTGGACATCGAAATGCCGCATTTGCAGCACGCGCCAGCCGGCCTCACGGACCACGGCAAAGGCTTCGGGCATCAGCTCATCGAGAACAACCTTCAGCTCGCGGTCCTTCTCGTCGGGATCTTCGATGGCGTCGAGGCGCTCGCGGATGCGCTGGCGGAACTCCTCAGTCTTGCCGCGAAGTTGCTCGTCGGTGAGCTTCTTCATGTCTGGCTCGAAGGCATTCACCTGGCCGACCAGCGGCTGGATGCGCTTGATTTCGCGTTCGTTGCTGGTGCCGAAGATGGCGGAAACAACTTTGTTAAACAATGCGATATCCCTTAGGTGGCGGCTCGTTTGGACGTGGCTCCGCGAGCAGGATTCCGCTCGGCTCAGGTACACTCCACCCCATTAAAGGCTACCACATTGGATGCCCGGCGGCGGGCAGGGTCGCAGAAGGGGAGTGGCTCGGAAGGACTGTGCGGGCGCGGCATGCGGTCCGGTTCCACAAAACCAAGGGCGCAGATTAGCTCTGCGCCCTTTTGTGCTGAATGGACTGGTTGGCTAGTTCAGCACGTGGATATTCTTTTTCTCGCACATATCCTTCAACACTTGCGGCCACACGGTGACGCTGACTTCGCCGAGGTGCGCCTTGCGGAGCAAGAGCATCAAGGTGCGTGACTGCCCGATACCGCCACCGACGCTGAGCGGAATTTCGTGATTCACGATCGCCTTGTGATACGGGAAGTTGAGGAAGTCCATCTGGTTGGTTAACTCGAGCTGCTTCTTCAACGATTGTGTATTCACTCGAATGCCCATGGAAGACAGTTCGTGACGGCGTTTAGTGATGGGGTTCCAGACCAGGATGTCGCCGTTCAGGCCGTGGCATACGTGACCCTTGTCGGAGCGGGTTTCGGTGACCCAGTCGTCATAATCGGCGGCGCGCATCTCGTGCGGATAGCCGTCCTTCAACGTCCAGCCAATGCCGACGATGAAGACCGCGGGATACTTCTGCAGGATCGCGGTTTCGCGCTGTTTGCGCGGCAGGTCAGGATACATATCGAGAATCTCTTCGGCATGCAGGAAGGTCAGATTTTCCGGCAGGTTGGGGTAGCGCGGATCGTTGAGTTGGGGGAATAACTCCTGGGCATAGCGTTCAGCGCCCACCATCACCTTCCAGATCTTGCTGACAACCCCTTTCAGGAAGCTGAGATTGCGTTGCTCACCGCTGATCACCCGCTCCCAGTCCCACTGATCGACATAGGCGCTGTGATCGTGATCGAGGAAGTAATCTTTGCGGACGGCGCGCATGTCGGTGCATAGACCCTCGCCCGGCTGCATGTTGAACTGCTTCAGCGCCATTCTCTTCCACTTGGTCGCGGCTTGAACAACCTGCGCATTGATAGGGTGTTTGTCGCGATCGTTCGAGATGTGAAATTGGATAGGGGTGCGCGAGCCGTCGCGATCGAGATAGTCATTGACGCCTGATTGTTCATCGACAATCAGAGGCACGGTGACCATCATCAGGTTCAGCTCTTTGCAGAGGTTGTCTTCGATGTAATTCTTCACCTCGAAGATCGCCCTCTGGGTGTCTTTGGGTGACAGCAGCGAGCTGTAATCCGCCGGAAGGACATGTTCCAGCTCTGTGTAATCGCCGATTCCGGGGCCAGCGAGATCTGCTTTCTTGTCAGCCATGCTGTTCTCCTTGGTTGCGGTTGACGCCGTCGCGCTCAGCAGCGCGAACCCACGTCATCAGGAACAGGAGAGCACCGGGCGGGGCGGCTGGGCAGTAACCTGCGTCACCTTGAGCTGTGTTGTGCGGACGGCAGCAGCGGTCGGCGAACGCCGAACTTGCGGTGGCGAAATTCGCAGCAACATGAAAAACCGCGGGGGTGTAACCCGCGGTTCGCATAGAAAACTCTGGGCAGGCTTACATCATGTCTGGGGGCACGATGTCGACGCGGCGCTGCTGCTGATAGCAGCTATCGTCAGTGGATTGGCAGACCGGATACAGCTTGCCCCAGCCAGTAGCGAAGCCAATCTGCGCCTCGCTTACTCCGTTCTTCACCAGCTCATCCTTGACGAACTGGGCACGACGATAGGACAGCACCAGGTTGTAGAAGATGTCGCCGCGAATATCGGCGTAGCCCTGCAGCCACAGATGAGCGTCGGGATGCTGCTTCAGATAATTGGCATCGGACCGCAAGACATCCGCGTTAACGGCGCGGCTGTAGATGTTAAAGGGAAAATAAACTTCCTTCACGTTCTGGGTGATTTCCTGGGCCTGCGGAGAAGCTGTGTTGCTGTCCTGCGGCAACATGTCGCTGGCTGGAAGGAGAACGCTGAGGGTGATCAGAAAAGCAGCGAGGAAAACCCAATAACGTGGACTGGGTACAACGTTGCGCATAACTCCTCCGTCGGTAAGTTTAATAGCAAGACTGAGTCGCACAGGGCCGGGCTGAACGAAAGCGTACCGAGTGCGCCGAAATCCGGCAAGTAAATTTCTCGGAGAGAATAGCCGACCCAGGTTACAGGAAGATGAATCGCCCCGCCTCCCGGTGACGGGCGGTTTCTGTGCGGCAAGTTTCCGGATGCCTCAGCAGAGGCGGACGAATCAGGCAAACCATTGACCTGAGGGTAATTCGCGGAACTTTCACTGTCTATTCACGAATCTTTAACTTCGTCAACTTAGGATTTCGCTGACATTCATCACGCAATTTCACGACACACACTGCACGGCGGTGCCGCTTGTTGTAGATTTTGTTCCGCCCGACTGTTGCCTTTCAGGAGAAGAAATGAAACGACGACTGGCTATAGCGCTCTCGGTACTAGTGACGACGAGCGTTTTTGCGCAAACCGACTCCCAAACAGACAAGCCGAAGAAGAGCCATAGCGGGGGCTCGGCTCCGGTTTCGAAACAGCTGGAGGACATGAAGGACGCCATCTCGGCACAACAGCAGCAAATTCAACAACTGCAGCAGCAGATCACCACCCGCGATCAGGCGATCCAGCAGCTGCAACAGCAGGTGAATCAGGCGAACCAGGCAGCCCAGCAGGCGGCGCAAGCTGCTGCAGCCGCCGGGCAGAATACGGGACTGGCTGATCAGGTAAGCGGGTTGCAGCATCAGGTCACGGACCTGAGCACCGTGTCCGGCAACACCGTGAACGAACTGCAGGAAACCCAGAAACGTGTGGCGGGTCTGGAGAGTCCGCTGGCGATTCACTACAAAGGAATCACCATTACGCCGGGAGGCTTCACCGCGGCAGAAACTGTGTGGCGTCAGCGAGCGACCGGTTCCGATATCAACACGCCGTTCAACTCCATCAACTATCCCGGCGCTTCCCAGGCGCACATGTCCGAGTTCTACGGCTCCGGACGTCAGTCGCGTCTCTCGCTCTTAGCCCAAGGCAAGCTGGAAAACACCACTATGACCGGCTATGTCGAGAGCGACTTCCTGGGGACCGGCATCACCTCGAACAACAACGAAAGCAATTCGTACGTGATGCGCTTCCGCCAGTTCTGGGGACAAGCCTCCACTCACAGCGGTTGGAGTTTCACCGGCGGTCAGATGTGGAGCTTGGTGACGGAAACCAAGGTCGGCGAAGACAATCGCACAGAAGCGTTGCCTATGACGATTGACCCGCAGTATACGGTCGGCTTCAGCTGGGCGCGTCAGTACGGCTTCCGCGTGGTAAAGGACATCAGTAACAAGGTGTGGATTGGCTTCTCGGTAGAAAACTCGCAGGAAACCTACACGAGTCACGGGAATGCGAACGATTATCTGATCGGCCAGCCCGGAAACGGAGGCGGCTTGTATAACAGCGGCGTTACTGGTTGCTCGACGACGGTGAACGCCGCCGGAGCGCCGGTGACGACCTGTTCTCCTGCCGCCAGCTACTCCTACAATCCTTCGCCCGACTTCATCGGCAAATTGGCGTTCCAGCCGGGCTGGGGCCACTATGAAGTGTTCGGCCTGATCAGCCAGTTCCGGGATCGTATCTTCCCGAACCAGGGAGCGCCTACACCTAGTGCGGCCGGCGCTTACAACAATTCAACCTGGGTGGGGGGCGGCGGTGCCAATGCTCGCTGGTCGATGTTCCAGAAGCATGTGGATCTCGGTCTGCATGCCATGGGAGGAAACGGGGTGGGCCGTTACGGAACGGCTGGACTGGCCGACGCCACTGTACGTCCCAATGGCTCGGTGGCTCCCATCAGCAACTACCAGGGCTTGCTGACACTGGAATACCATTCCCCGAAGTGGGATTGGTACGGCAACGGCGGCGTCGAGTATGACGCACGCACCGCCTTCGTAAATGCCAAGGGCGCGCCGGTCGGATACGGGGCTCTGGAGTTCAATAACACTGGTTGCGGTGTCGAAACCCTGCCTGGAACGGCGTTCAGCGCCGGCTTCAGCCCGGGTGGACTGTCTAACTGTAACGGTGATACGAAGGACATTTGGGAAGGTACGGCGGGATTCTGGTACAAGCCGTATAACGGTCCCAAGGGCAGACTCCAGTTCGGCATGCAGTATTCCTACGTGACCAAGCAAGCCTGGTCTGGAATCGGAACCAAGTTGCCGGTACCCGTCGGAGCGAATCCGTCGGCCAACGACAACATGATCTTCACCTCCTTCCGTTATTACCTGCCGTAAGAAGAAATCGGGTGGCCGGTGCTAGCCGGTCACCCAATTTTTCTAAGCTGTTAGCTCTCAGCTTTTAGCCAGCCCCACATCCGAATCGCTCCGCCAGTCGCAGTCACATCATCAACTAAAGAAAATTGATCTTAGGCGGATCGGCGATATGCCTGCGTCTGAAAAAAGCTAAAAGCCTGCTTCCTCACACTCGCACAATCATCACTTCCGTGGACTTGATCAGCGCTGCTGCCTTGTCGCCGCGCTTGAGTTGCATTTCGCGGGCGGCGTCGGCGGTGATGATCGAGGTAATGTGCTGCCCGCCGATGGAGATCTTCACCTGTGCCATCAAGCCTTCGATGCGCACTTCCACGACGCGTCCCACGAGTTGATTGCGCCCGCTGATGCTGCGGAAAGTGGCGCGCCTCTCCGCCGGCTGCTTGCCCAGCGACTTGTAGAGGAAGCGGTCAATTTCGCTTTGTGGAATGCGGTGGTGCCCGCCTGCCGTCTGTAGGGTGCGAAGTTTTCCCTTATAGATCCATTGCTTCAGGCTCGCATAGCTGATGCCCAGCACTACGGCGGCATCGCGGGGACGGAGCAGTTCCTCGGACTTGGGGCTCATGTTTGGCATTGTAGTGCAGGGGAGAGGGGGCGCGACCTTTTCCGGAACCGGACCGGATACGGGAATCGCCGGTAGCGCGACTGGGTTGGCTGAAGTCTTTTCTGTGGTTTGTCGATACTTCAGTTGAGAGGCTATTGTGTGCGCCAGCAGAGGTTCGCCGCATGAAGAACGTACGCTCAGGGATTGACAGGCCGTTGCCGGAGTTGCCGCCATCGTTCGACCGTCGCCGCCGGGAGCGCATTGACCTGGCTATCCCTTTACGCATTCTCAGCTATGGCTTTCTTGCGGAAAAAGCCGATGTGGGTACCTGCACCGATCTCAGCGAAGGAGGAGTTTCGTTCGACTCCGACGGCGAGTTGAATGTTGGCGAAATCGTCGTCCTGGAGTTTCATCAAAAGGGAGAGACTGCGTACCGCTGCCATGCCCGGCTGGCTTATCGGCTCGGGCACCGCTACGGAGCCTACTTCCTTACGGGCGAGTAAAAGATCTCTCACGTCCGCGTGTTGCCGGGCAAGATTCCAAGCGCGTTTAAGACCAGCCTGGCGGACGCGAGATCCTCCACCGCAATTCCCAGCGACTTAAAGACAGTCACTTCTGCGTGCGGCGGTGGCTTCGCTGCGCTCAGTAATTCGCCGAGCTCCGCATAGATGTTGGCTTTGGCGAGAAGCACGTCGCCCGACTCCTGGAGCGCGGCCTCTCGCGAATCGACGATGACTGCAGCGCCGCGCATGGCTTCGCTGTCCAGCTCCCGGCGCGAAGGGCCGACGGCGCCTACAGCATTCACCAGCGCGCCGGGTTGCAGCCAATTGCCGCGCAGAACCGGCTCAGGCGAGTTGGTGACGGTGACGATTACGTCAGCACCTCGCACCGCATCCTCGACAGAGCAGGTCCGTGCGCCGATCGCTTTTGCCAGCGCACTGGCGTTTGCGGCATTCCGGCTCCAGACACGGACGTCGCTAAACTTGCGTACCAGAGACAGCGCGCGGAAATGGGCTCGCGCCTGCACCCCGCTGCCCAGGATCGCCAGGGTGGAGACCTTGGCCGGCGACAACAACTTGGTGGCAACGGCGGAAACCGCCGCGGTACGCAGTTCGGTGATCAGCCGACCGTCCATAACGGCGAGGGGTACGCCAGAGGTTGAGTCAAACAGAACCATCATCGCCTGATGCGTAGTAAGCCCGCGTTGGACATTATTCGGGTAAACATTGACCAGCTTCGTGCCCATCAGGTCGCCGTAGACCGCGGGCATCAGCCCCATGAGGCCGTTGTGCTGCGGGACAGGCACAATGCTGCGGACCGGTTGCAATACCCGTCCAGAAGAAAAGTCGATGAGCGCCTGCTCCATTGCCGGAATCAAGTCCTCCAGGGGCAGCAGGGAACGAATAGCATCCTCATCGAGGAAGGGAACGGGCGGGCGCGCGCGCTGGTTGTTCATGATGCGTCTCAAGCTAACCTCAGAGTGGTCGTGATGCCAGCGAAAAACACGAGCGCAAAGTTCTGGCACAATGAATTCTCATGCTGAAAGTAAAGAGACTGTCTCCTGATGCCGTTTTGCCGACCGTCGCTCATCCCGGAGAAGACATTGGCTACGATCTCTATTCCGCCGAAGATCTGACGATTCCGGCGCATGCTGCGGCCGGCGTACATACAGGGATCGCGATTGAATTTATGCCCGCCGCCGGCGGCATTGTGAAGACCCGCTCCGGATTGGCGAAGAAGCGCCTGATGTGCAATGCAGGCGTGATCGACGCCGGATATCGTGGCGAGGTCATCGTGTTGATGGAAAATCTTGGAGATGACGCGTACAACATACGCAAGGGGGACAAGATCGCCCAGTTGCTGGAACATCCGTTTCTCGCGGGCGAGGTCAGTGAGGGGGAATTGAGCGAAGCCGCTCGTGGGGCGAAGGGCTTTGGTTCCAGCGGACAGTAGATGCAGTGCAACCGGCATCGAATAGTGACAAGCATGCCTCGCAAACGATCCCTCTTCCGGAAGGTCCCAATCCTGTTGCTGGGGCTGGTTTCAGCTCTGGTCCTTCAGGCTCAGCAGCCGGAGCTACCAGCTCCGCAATTCGACGAACCTGGTGAGCAGCAACTGATCGATCTCATCAATCAGGCACGAACGGCGCACGGCCTAAATCAGCTTACCGTGGATGAGCCTCTGACCGCAGCCGCCCGAAAACATACTCGGCTGATGGTGCAGCACTCGGCGCTCTCGCACCAGTTTGAGGGCGAACCCGCGCCACAAACCCGCGTGAACAACGAAGGGCTTTCCTCCGATGCCCAAGGTGAGAACGTCGACATGAACCAGAGCATTGCAGGCGCACACGACGCTCTGATGCACTCGCCGCCGCATCGCGCCAACATCCTCGATCCGGACTACAACGCCGTTGGTGTGGGCGTAATTGAAGCCGGCGGCAACGTCTGGGTCACGGAAGACTTCGCTCGACGTCTGCCGCAACTCTCGGAATCGCAGGCGGAGAGCGCAGTGCAGAACGGCATCGAGCATTACGAAAAGGCTCGCGCTTTCGGAGCGCCTGTCCGGCAGCCATTAACGCAGTTGCGACACATGGCGTGCGATATGGCGCTGAATGACGATTTGAATCTAACGCCTGTATCGCGATTGGCCGGTGTGCATCAGGTGTTCGCGTGGACAGCCGGCGATCCGGCTAAGTTGCCGAAGGGAATCGATTCGCTGCTCACGACGGGATTGAAGGGCGGCTATTCGCTGGGAGCCTGTTTCGCTCCCAGCGTCAGCCATCCTGGAGGAATTTATTGGTTAGTAATGGTCGGCTATTGATAAGAAACGGCCGCGCTTCCAGCCTGCGTGTTGTGCTTCCGAGGCAAAGCAGGCGCGGGAGTAATGGACTGTGCGGTGCTTCGGTTTGGGTTATGAAGCCCGGTTCTGCCAGCCAGGTTTGACTTCAAGAATTCCTCGCCAGCCTGCATCATGTGGGTCCAGACTGCTTGCGCCCGACCCTTTTCGTTAAGGAACGTTGCCGCTTCGGCTGCGTTCATGTTCGCCCCTAATTCCCTGGCGAACTGCAGCATGTGAGCGACGGTGATTTCGGCGGTGACTTTTTCCCGCCAGCACTTTTTCTTCAGGTCAATCATTTCTGCTTCCCGACAGAATGGATTTGCCTTACACCTCTAGAAATAGCCTTGTCGAGGGGCTGAAACGATGGCAGAGATCACCCGGCGCTGTGACGTTCGTCACACGAGCCGGGCACGGCGGAATCGAGGCGCCAAGAAGCTTGCCGGGTAGCCGGAATTTGAGGCCAGGCTGGATTGGGTAGAGCGGAACTTCAGCGCGTCGGGACCATATTGTTTCTCCGAGTCGGCTTAACAGTTTGCTGAAACACTCCAGAACCGAAGGCTCGTTGGCCTGAAGGCCGCCTCGCCAGCGCGAGAACAAACGAGCTATGACGGCACGGCTAAAGCCATGCTCTTTCAAAACTGCTCGATGTCGACTTTTTCAGCACTCTGTTCAGACGGACGGCAGCCCGCAACCTCTCATCCAATGCCAAGGTCTTCCGGCATCTCCAGCGGTGTTCCGCACACCCGGCAGATTACGGCCGAGCAGTCCCCGCAGGTGAGGGGATCGTCTACCTCGCGCGCGCAAGTCGGACAATATAGGAGGGGATGACTTTCACCGTTCGTGGGCGTGTCAGGGATTTGAGTCATAAGTTTCCGCGACTGTAACATACATTGAGTACGCGTCGAATCATTTTCACCCCCGAGGCTCTCGGCTGTCAGCTCTCAGCTTTCGGCTCACCCCGGAGGAGGGAAGTTCGCAAAAAATGCGTCAAGCATTCTGCAAGGGCGTCTTTACAACCGGCTTTTAACCGAGAGCCGACAGCCGACGGCTGACGGCCAAACAAGGGGCCTTCATGATCAACGAGAACATTACTAACACTGACGAGCACATGCGGCGCGAGTTCAACGAGTGGGCCGAGGCCGGCAAGGGCGAAGAGATGGAGCAGCACCACATCAGCATCACCCAGCAGACACTGGCGTTGATGAAGCTGAAGCCTGGCGAGCGGGTGCTCGATCTGGGCTGCGGCGCCGGTTGGGCCAGCCGCTTACTGGCGCAGAAGGTTGGAGGCGGCGAGCAGTCCGGCCAGGTAGTTGGACTCGATGTCTCCGATGAGATGATTCGCCGGGCTCGCGCCAATTCCACTGAGTACGACAACATCCTGTTCGTGGTCGGATCGGCGCAGCAGATTCCCTGGCAGGAGGACTTCTTCGACAAAGTACTGTCGGTGGAATCGTTTTATTACTACGGCGACCAGGGCAGCGCGCTCGACGAATTGCTGCGCGTGATGGCACCCGGAGGCGAGCTCTACATCCTAATCAATTTGTACAAAGACAATCCCTACTCCTTGCGCTGGGTGGAAGAACTCAAGGTTCCGGTGCAGGTAAAGTCCGAGCAGGAGTACATCGCGATGCTGAAGACGCATGGGTACGAAGATGTGCGGGCGGAGCGGATTCCCGACCTGACGGCGACGCCGGACGAGTACAGCGGCAAGTGGTTCAAAAGCGCAGACGAGCTGCGAGACTTCAAACGCATCGGCGCACTGTTGCTGATCGGACACAAGCCTGAGGGGTCGTAATGACAAAACTTGAAATTCTTCTCTGTGTCCTCTGTGCCTCGGTGGTGAACAAGACGCTACAACGTACCGCGCCCGGGTTGCAGATGGATGCTGCCATTCACGTTATTGAGCTCGATATGCACGCCGCCGCTGCCCAGCGTACCTGACATGCTCTTGCCGACAAAGTGACCTTTTACGGTCAGTGGGAAGTCGGTGGTGATGCTGCCGTTCACTACGCTTGCGTCCACGTCGGCATTGGGCGATGGCGGCAAGGTCAGGTTGACGCTGCCGTTGACCGATTTCAACTTGATCTCGCGTACATCGTTCAGCGAGTGGTAGGTGGCATTGATGGAGCCGTTGACGGTCGCCAGATCGGCTTCGCCCGTCAGGTTCGACGCTTGCACCTTCCCATTAACCAGGCTGGCGTTGATTTCGCCGGTTAGCTGCTGCGCGGTCAGCGAACCGTTGACCAGGTTGATTTTGTCGATGCGGGCATTCTGGGGAACGTGCAAGGTGTACTGAACCGAGCCCGGATTGTTATTGAACATGTGCTCGGGATACTTCGTTTTGATCTCAACCGAGTTGCTGCCGGCGTTGACTTCAATCTTAAGATCGTCGAGCTTCTGCTGATCGCTGGCCGCCTTTACCGCGTCGATCTGGACTTCGTTGCGGGTCCAGCCAGTGATCTCGACGCTGCCGTTGATATTGTCGAGCGAGACCGTCCCGTTGGCCGTGAGCGGAACCGTCTTGTGGAATTCCTGCCTGACTTCGGCTTGGGCCGGAAGTGTGGTGAGCAGCGCGAGCAGTGCTCCGGCGATCGCGCCTGCAAGATGGGGATGTCTGCGATGAATCATGCTTCCTCCTATCGCGTGCACGACGCGACTGCTGGCGGAGATCCGCCAATGAGTTATACGGACTCCTCCCGACGGTGGTTCGGCAAAACGGTTAAAATTAGCGAGAATGCCGGCAGTAACCGTAACCTCCACCGTCCTCAATGAGGTCGAAGATATCGACGGGCTGGTCTCGACCCTGACCCAGCAAACGCTGCGGCCGGAAGTGATCATTGTTGACGGCGGTTCGACCGACGGTACCTGGGAACGGTTGCAGGCAGCGCAGTCGAAGTATCCGAATCTCCGGGCGATTCGCGACGAGAGCTGTAATTTGAAGGCCTGCCCTGGGCCGATCGCCCGCGGGCGTAACGTGGGCATCGCGGCGGCTACGTCCGAGATCGTAGCCTGTGCCGATGCCGGTTGCATCTACGATCCAGAGTGGCTGGCGCGTCTGACCGCGCCCATCCTGAATGGGGGCGCCGAATATGCGCTCGGCGGCTCCTGTGTCGACCCACAAAGTCAAACGATTTGGGACTTGGCTTCAGCGCCCTTTTTCGGACTGAAGCAGCGGGCAGACGGAACCACGAAGTCCTGCACCGCGCGCTCGATGGCTTTCCGAAAGAAGCTATGGGAGCGGGTCGGCGGATTTCCGGAGAACACTTTTCTGGGCGAAGACACAGCCTTCGATCTGCGCGTTCGAAGGGTCACAACGCCAGCTTATGCGGAGTGCGCCCAGGCAATCTATCGCCCGCATCACACTCTGAAGACCGCGCTCAGCATGATGGCTCGGTATGGCATCGCAGATGGTGTGCTGGGGACACGTCGCTCGCGGCTGGTGCGGAATTTTGTGCGCTGCGTCGCTGAGGTAAGCGCGGTGGCATTGCTGCCGCGCACGGTCATTCCATTTGTATGCGTCTTGCTGCTCGAGATGTATTTCGCGTTCCGGCTGGACTGGAACACATTCGGCAAGCAGGCGACGATCAAGCAGCTGGCGGCACGACTGCTGTATTCGCTAGCCGTGCCCTGGATCGTGACCTGGAATCAGACGGTGGGAGAGTTCACGAAGACGAACCAGCCTAACCGGCAGAATGCATGAAACAGTAACTAGCGATTGCAATTAGCTAAATCAAATGCGCCGGATGACAGGGTCGCCGCGCCGCTTCTTGCTGATTACCAATCACTAATTACTAGTCTTTGAATCGATACTTCACCAGATCATAGAATGCCATCACCCCATCGCTCCAGCTGATCTTCTTGCCCTCGGCGTAGGTGCGGCCGTGATAGACGATGGGAACCTCGTAAATACGAATTCCCATCTTCGCCAACTTCACCGTCATCTCGGTTTCCACGCTGAAGCGGTCCGAGCGCAGATGCATCCGCTCCAGCATCTCGCGGCGAAAGACTTTATAGCACGCCGTAAC
Organism: uncultured Acidobacteriaceae bacterium; assembly: GCA_963819055.1. Lineage (GTDB taxonomy): Bacteria > Acidobacteriota > Terriglobia > Terriglobales > Acidobacteriaceae > Bog-257. Next base: position 31,333 of record CAWFUT010000050.1, read on the forward strand.
GTCGTGAATAGTGACACCGGTGAGCATGTTACAGGTGACCGAAAAGATCCGGTTAAGCGTATAGCGCCAGAAGCGCGGTACACGGTGCGCCCCAAAGTGAAAACGGTTGCCGAATACGGCGTCGGCATGGCCTTCGAGAATCGGCGCGATCAGAGCAGGATAATCCTGCGGATCGTATTCCAGGTCGGCATCCTGAATGAGCACCAGCTCGCCGCTGGCATGGGCCAGTCCAGTGCGCACGCCTGCGCCCTTGCCCATATTTTTTTCGTGCAGCACCAGCTTGACCGTGTTCGCACCGCCGGCGCCCAGTTCCTTCTGTAGATCCAGGTCTGTCAGAAACTCCCGTGTGCCATCCGTGGAATGGTCGTCGACAATGATCAGCTCTTTATGCAGGCTGAGCGGCTGACGCGCGACCTGGCGCAGAAGCCGCATCACGGTCCGGCGCTCGTTGTATACCGGGATGATGACCGAGAGTGTCTGAAACTGGGGTAATGCTTCTTCCTGATCCAGTTCGGTCATATCACCTTCGGCGCTGCGGGCGCGGTGCGAGATTTGGATTCAGAGACCAAATACACTCCCAGGATCACCAGCTCGGGATCGATCGGGTGCCGATAACGAGGTTCGGGGAAGCAAACATAGTAAACCAGCGGATAGACCAGGATGAGGCTGGCGAAAAGAAACACGCCGTGAATTCTGCGCTTGTACGCCAGCAGCAGTCCCCAGATGCCGACAATGGAAAGCAGTAGCGTGTGCGTGTTCTTGAGTTCAGCTAGAGATTGGTTCTGCGCCAGCCGGGGTAGGCCGTTCCAGAAAAACCATACCCGGCGCAGGGTAATGACGGCGAATCTTTCCGGATGCTGCGCAATCCATTCTTTCGCCAGCCGACCCTGGTCCACGCAGAATTCATATTCACCCAGCCGCTTGTACTTCGCCAGCGTCAATGCGTTCTGGCTGGGATGCAGGGCCAGCACGTACTGACCTTCCGACAACGGGTTGTTGCCGAGGCGCAGCTCGTTGCCGGCGTTATCGCGGACTAGCACGAAATGCCCCATCACCCGGTAATCGCGAATAAGCCAGGGCATGATCGCCATCCAGAACACGACGGCGCTGACCACCGCCGGCGCCAGATATCGTTTGCCGCGACGATGCAGTTGATAAGCCAGCCAGCATCCCGCGAAAGGAAGGAACGACAGAGCCGCGGTGTTGGTCAGTGCTTCCAGGCCCCAGAGCAGGCCGTAGCCGATCCACGACGACAGCCGCTCATCGCCTTCCATCTCGACGGTCAGCATGAAGAGGAGGCTGAGCAGGAATGCCGAAAGGCTGGTCTCCCATATCCAGCGTACCGCCCAGTAAATCGTGTCGGGATAGAGCGCCCACACCCATCCTGACCAGACCGCAACCGTGGGATTGAAGATCCGTTTAGCGCTGCGGTAGATGGTCCAGCAGGTGAGGGCTCCGAAGAGACTGTTGCAACTCAGCAGCGCGAAAGCCGACGCCCGCGAGTAGCTTCCGAAGGCGCGGAAGGCCAGCGAGGCGATCCAGGGATAGACCGGGGCGGTCCATGCCGAAGGTCCGGTGTTGCCGCCGAACGGGGAACTGAAGCCCATGCCGTTCGCCAGCGAATAGGCGATCCGACCGACCTCCCAGCCAAATCCGAAGTTGTTGTCCGTGGTACGAACACGGTAAGTGTGCGCAATGGCGATCCAGCTCACCCGAACGATGAAGGCGACCAGCACCATCCACCAAGGCGAGCGCACAATAGCCTGCCAGCTGGAAAGCGGCGGACGTTCGATGGTCATGGAGGCGGCCGACTGGCGCGCCGGTGAGGTAGGGAAAGGCATTGGGGCAACGAAAATTGTATCGTAAGGAGGCGGTCGGCTCTCAGCTATCGGCCGTCGGATGATTCGGATCAAAACAGCCACATACTAACGAGGCACAGTCCGGTTCAGGACCTTACTCCAGCAAATTTCCCAGTGGGCCCAGCGCCAGATTCAGGTCTTCCGGTTTCAATCCGAATTGTTCAGCCAGTTCTTTAACTTTTTCTTCCAACTTCATCAATGCCAGACCCATCTCCTCGACCTGTTCGTCGGCCAAGGTGCCGCCCTCCATGCGCCGGATGGCCTGTCGCTCCAGCAACTGGCGCAGCAATTCGATCAGCCCGAGGACCAGTTTCGCCAGTCCTTGCTCGATGGTCTCCTGCGAACAGTCGACGCGCTCGATCGGCTGGTGAGCCAGGCCCTCCATCTGCCGGCGTAGTTCGGCGACAGCTTGTTCGACCTCCACCGGAGTGAGCTGTTTCGGCTTATCCATGCTCGCCTCGCGGCTGCACGAATTCACTGGGAGGCCAGGGCCCGCTCAGGCGCAGCCGGATGCCCACCGAACCGCCAGCCGTACGCAACGACGCCAGGAACCGCTCTCGATGTTCCCGGGGGACAAGCGCAAACCAGCGATGGGTTTTGCGCTCCTGCCGGCCGCGCCACTCCTGCACGGAATCCGTGGTGACGCTCTTTAATTTGCTCTCGACGGCGGAGACCCTGCCGGAGACCTGCTGCCGCCGCCGCAAATACTCCTTCCCGGTCACAGGCTTCGAAAAGTCCGCCTCCTGATCGTCGACCCAGGTTCCAACGATCTCGTACTGCAGCGCATTTCCTACCCGCGCCAGGGCATCGCGATAGAGCTCCTGTTCGGATGAGAGATGCTCTTCGAAGGACTCCTCCCGTTCAATGAGCGTCGGAAAGCGAAATGGAATTGGAGTGGTTACAGTCAGGATCTCACGTAACACTTGATGAAATTGCACGGCCGCCTTCTTCAGGGGTTCGGCCGCTCCCAGGCACGCCTCGGGATCATCCACGTTGCTCCAGTAGAGTCGCACGCCCAGCATCTCGCGCGAGTGCACGGCAGCGTCGCATACGCCGCCGGAGACCTTGACCTCGGGTCCGGGATGGGTGACGCAATAAAGGAGGCAGGCCATAGGGGCTACACGGCCCGACGCGAGGAATCAGCAGGCGCGTCGCCAGCGCGATCAAGATTGCGCAGGGCTGTCTCCACCGAAGTCAGAATCACATTTAGTCCGACATAGACCAGATCGACGCCGGCCAGCGAGATGACGATGCTGCCGTGAATGACCACCCCCGAATTCAGGACATGGTCAAGAATTTCGAGCAGCGAGATATCGTTCTCGCCGTCGATGGTCAGCGTCTGAATTGCGGCCGGTTCAGTGGACATGTTCCCCCACAAAGGAATACGGAGGCCAGGGACCGCTGCAATCGATACGGCGAACGTCCTTCCAATTGCCCGCGTATTTCTTTAAGGCTGACTGCAGCTTCTTTTGGTCGCTGCGGCGAATCAGAAACGACCCATGCCATACCAGCCCGGGTTGTCCGGAGCTGGCCTTTCCGCCGGGGCTGGCGGCGGCTGCGAGCTTCGTCAGGGTGGCGATAAATTCCTTCACCTCGTCGTCGAGTTTGCTCGCCGTCCGAGGTTGCAACAGCTCAGCCTTCCACTTCAGATAGTCCGCCCCGCTGGCAGGTTTCGTGGAGGAGCGCGTCAGTCGTTTAGGCGCTGCGAAGATTTTGATGCCCCATTCGTCGGCGTCGGCCACTCGTTCGAAGGCCTGCTGCAATGCTTTCTTGCGTTCCTTGATATGTTGCGCCAGCGAATCTTCGGTCAGAAAGACGGTGCCGAATCGCGCAGGCAAGGCAGGTACCCGGCTGGAGATTTCCGCAACAGCGCGCTGATGCCGCAGGCCCGCAGTGGCCAGCCACTCCAGGTCCTGCATGTGATCCGGCAGTTCGTCGGCAAATTCCACTTTTCCGACGCGGCTGATCCAGCACAGAAACGCATCGCAACCTCGAGCTTCAATCGAAGCCGTTCCATCAATACCTTCTGCCGAGATCTTCGGAGCGGCATTCTCCGGCAAACGTGAAATTGCGTATAGATAAAGGACGTGCCGCGGCCCGGAGGATTTCTTCGCGGATGGGCCAGAGCGGCGCTTCACAGTCCAAACAACTCCCGCAACCTCTTGGTTTGGGCGCGGCTAACGGGAATTTCGGTCTGCTTCCTGTCTTCCATGCGAATCTGGTAGGAGCTCTTGAACCAGGGCACCACTTCTTTGATGCGGTTGATGTTCACCAGATAAGAACGATGGGCGCGCCAGAAGGTGTTGGGATCGAGCGAGTCGAGCAGCTCCTCCAGGGTGCGGCAGTTCGACTGGCCTTCCATGTGGGTTGCGACCACGGTGATGATGCCGTCTTCGATGGACGCGTAGCAGATATCTTTCTGATCGACGAGGAAGAGGCGTCCCGCCGCCTTCAGCAGCACCTTTGCCGCCGGAGGGCGCTGCTGCTGCTCCAGCATTTTGACGATGGTGCCGATCTGGTCGTTCGGCGAACCGGCACTCTCCAGTTTATGGCGGACCTTATCAATCGCCTGCGAAACGCGCTTGCGGTCGAATGGCTTCAGAACGTAGTCGACAGCGTTTACCTCAAACGCCTTGACGGCATATTGGTCGTAAGCGGTGGCGAAGACAATTTGCGGCAGCGGCAGCTTACGATCCAGCAGCTTCTTGATGACACCGAAGCCGTCGAGGCCGGGCATCTGGACGTCGAGGAACACCAAGTCCGGAGAGAACTCCTTGACCAAGCTCACCGCCTCGACTCCGTTCTTACCCTGTGCCACGACATCGATATCGAGATCGCGCAGCAGATAGGCAAGCTCGTCGCGCGCGAGCTGCTCGTCATCCACTATGACTGCCGACAGTGCCATGCAATCTCCTGAAACCAGAATACCGCAACGAACAACTATACCCGGCGGGTGCGCTGCCACCAATATGTTCGTGCTAGCCGATGAGGCCCTTGCGGACAGCGTGGATATAGTCCACGGGCGCAGGAACCGCACCACTACGACGGATCTCCTGCGAAATCTGGCCCCGGTGATGGGCGGCGTGGAGGATGAGTTGGTTCAGGATGTCCAGGACGTTATTGGTAAAGGCGTCGCCTTTGGAATTCGTATAGCTGCAGGACTTTGCCAGATCGGCGTCCGACAATTTGCCCAGGTAGGCTGCCCAGACACTGTCGAGTTCCAACAGTTGTTGTTCGCATCTTGCAATCGCCATGTCTGGCCACACCACCGTACGCGGCTGGTTGCCCTGCAGACGGTCAAACCATAACCACTGCGCCGCGATAATGTGTGTGAGAAGTTTTGTAGCTTGCTCGGGCGGAGTGGGAAGAGTGGAGAGCACGCGCAACTCCTCGCGGTTGGCCCAGGAGTCGTACTGAAACTGCTGGCGTAACAACGCTAGAGTGGTCATGATCTTTTGATTTCCCAGCGGGCAGGCAGGATTCGGAGTGTCTGACGGCTCAGAGCCAGTGCCGATTGTCGTACACTAATTGCAAATATGGTGGTTATTTATGGCATTCATTCGGTCAGCGAGGCGCTGAAGTCGGGCGGCCGCAGCTTTGACTATGTCGGCATCGCGCGCGAGCGGCACGATCAGCGGGTGCAGCGCATCATCGACGACTGTCGCGCCAGCGGCGTGCAGGTGCGCTTTCTAAAACGCGAAGAGCTCGACCGCGCCGCAAACACCAACACGCATCAGGGCGTTATCGCCGTAACCAGCAGCAAGCAGTATGCGGACGTTGACGCGCTGCTGGAACAGCGACATGCGGAGCACAGCTTCCTGGTGGTGCTCGATGGTGTGGAAGATCCGCACAATTTGGGTGCGCTGATCCGCACAGCCGACGCAGCCGGAGCCGATGGCATCATCATCCCCGAGCGCCGCGCGGCGGGGCTGACAGGAACTGCTGTGAAGGCCTCGGCGGGAGCGTCGGAGCATTTGCCGATTGCTCGCGTCACCAACATCTCCAGGACGTTGGATGAATTGAAGGAGCGCAACGTCTGGACGGTTGGTCTGGACGAACGTGGCACCCAGAGCTACGACGAGATCGATTACAAAATGGATTGCGCTATCGTGCTAGGAGCCGAAGGTAAGGGCCTGCACGACCTGGTCCGCCGCCGCTGCGACTTTCTGGTGTCGATCCCCATGCTGGGACATGTGCCCTCACTGAACGTTTCTGTGGCAGGGGGAGTGGTCATGTATGAATTAGCGAGACAGCGTCGGTTGGGGAAGTCGCCAAAGAAAGCCAAATCGTCTAAATGAAGCACTGGTTCTTCGTCTTCTTTACAGCTCTTGCGGCAACAGTTCCTGCCCGGGCAATCGACCGTCAAGCTTTCACCATTACCCGCTATCAACTGGAAGTGCAGGTCGACCGCACGTCTCACGTGATGGTCGTCACCGGAAAGCTGACGCTGCGCAACGATTCGAACACGCTGCAGAAGGTCGCTTCGTTACAGGTGTCATCCTCGCTGGAATGGAACAGCATTACGCTCGATGACAAGCCGGTACAGTGGCTCAGCGACGAGTACACCAGCGACATCGATCACACGGGCGCGGTGACGGAAGCCATCGTCACGCTGCCGGCTCAACTGGCGCACGGCGCGTCGGTCACTCTGGGCATTCAATATGGTGGGACGGTCACGCAGGATTCCAAGCGTTTGACGCGCATGGGCGCTCCCGAAGACGTTGCCGGCCGCAACGATTGGGACCAGATCAGCGATGAGTTTACGGCCATCCGCGGGTTGGGTTATGTCGTCTGGTATCCCGTGGCCATCGATGCTGTGAGCCTGAGCGACGGCAATGCTGTGTTCGACGCGATCGCCGCATGGAAGTATCGTCAACAGCACAGCGAATTCGACACGCGAATTCTGGTCGCCGGCGCGGCCACGGAAGGCTTGTGTGTCGCCCTTAACAGTATGGTAGCGAGTTGTGGAGTCTCCCGAGATCTACCAGATTCGGACAGCGGTGGCAAAATGAAGGAGTTCAGCAACACTCTGACGCTGTCGGGGTTGGGCGAGACGGTTCCGGCCTTCGCGATCGCCAACTACCAGTCGCTGGATCGGCCGACGATTTCGTTTCTCAATCTTGCGGAAGACACCTCGATTGCGCGCGATTATGCGCTCGCAGCCGAGGCCAATGATCCGCTGTTGCATGACTGGCTGGGTGAGCCTGGCCAGCCGGCGCGGGTGATTGAGCTTGCCGATCCGAACGCGAACCCTTACCAGAGTGGCGCGATCCTGTTCACTCCGCTGCGGCAGGCGCCGACGGCTACCTTGCAGCTTCTGCTTATGCCGACACAAGTAGCGGCGCGCTTCCATTCGCCGCATCCGTGGATTGAGGAGGGGATGGAGCGCTTCCTGCAATGCGTATCGGTGGACAGCCGCTCAGGACGCAAGGAGGCGTTGGCGTTTCTCGACGAGTATCGCGAACCGCTGGTGAGAGCTGAAGAGGCAACGTATCCGAAATCGGAGGCAGCGTCAAAAGCGGCAACCGCAGCAAGTTCGGCAGACAACACTCTGCTCAACACCAACGACGAACTCTATCTTCGGGGCAAGAGCAGCTTTGTATTATGGATGTTGCGGGACATGCTGGGCGACACCGCCATGCAGGCGGCGCTGGCAAAGTATCGTCCCGGCGCCGATAAAGATCCGAGTTATTTGCAGAAGCTGCTGCAAACCAGCTCGAAGCGAGATCTGGAGTGGTTCTTTGACGACTGGGTCTATCGCGATCGCGGTCTGCCTGACTTTCACGTGGCTTCCGCTTATGTGCGTCCACTGCTCAGCGATGCCAACAAGAGCTTTCTGTTGACGGCGACCATCGAGGACCGTGGGCACGCCGGAGCTGAGGTACCGGTGCTGGTACAGACTCCAGCGGGTGAGAAGGTGATTCGCGTGTTGGTAAAGGGCGAAGAAAAGGAATCAGGCCGCATCGAGGTGCCGGTCGCGCCTGACAAGATCACGGTGAATGACGGCAGCGTCCCCGAGGCGAACACCGCGAACAACGTGTATGACGTGCCACCGCCGTCGCAATAAAGGCTACTCTACTTGCGCCCTCAGCTTGCGAGGAATACAAACATCTGTTGCTGTTGTTGCTGAACACGTGAGGCTGGCTTGAGCTATATCCAATTTCTTGGCGCGGCGGGCGTGGTCACCGGATCGAAACATCTTATCCATGTCGATGGCGACGGCGGACGCAGCCTGCAGGTGCTGGTCGACTGCGGGCTCTTTCAGGGACAAAAAGAGTGGCGCGAGCGCAACTGGCAAGACTTGCCGGTTCCCGCGAATACGATCGATGCGGTTATCCTGACACATGCGCACCTCGATCATTCCGGCTGGATTCCGCGACTGGTAAAGGAGGGCTTTCACGGTCCGATTTATGCCACGCCGCCGACGGTCGATTTGTGCAGCATCCTGCTGCCTGACTCGGGACACCTGCAGGAAGAAGATGCCGAGTTCTACAACAAGACGCACGCCTCGAAACACCATCCGGCATTGCCGCTATACACACTGGAAGAGGCGCAGCAGTGCATGACGCTCTTCCGTCCCGTCGAGTTTGGAGAAATCAAACCGCTGCAGAAGGGGCTGTCGTTCCGTTTCGTACGAGCGGCACATATTCTCGGCTCTGCCATGGCGGAGATCACGCTATCGGGGAATGGCAAGGGAGAGAGACTTCTCTTTACCGGCGACATCGGGCGCGTGCGCAACAGCGAGATTGCGCCCGGTAAGGTCATCCACTCCGGACCGACCGAAGGTGAGGAATGCGATCTGCTGGTGATGGAGAGTACATACGGCAATCGTCAACATCCCCACGACGATCCTCGGCCCGAGATGGCGACGCTGATCCGCACCGCGTTGCAGCGCGGAGGTTGCGTTGTGGTGCCTTCGTTCGCCGTGGAGCGAACGCAAAAGTTTTTGTTTCTGCTGAAGGAGTTGATGGAGTCCCGCGAGATTCCGCGAGTTCCGGTACACGTCGACAGCCCGATGGCGATCAAGGCGGTGCAAATCTTCCTAAAATATACGGAAGAGTTCACGCCGCAAACCAAGTCGCTCATCGAGGAGTTCGGCTCGCCGCTGACCTGGCCCGGCTTTCACTTTGATGTCACGCAGCAGGAGTCGAAGAAGATCAATGATTTGACCGAACCCAGCATTATCGTCTCCTCGAGTGGCATGGTGACCGGAGGACGCGTGCTGCATCACCTCATGCAGCGTCTGCCCAGCCCAAAGAATCTGGTGCTGTTCATCGGATTTCAGGCGCCTGGGACTCGTGGCTTTACCATCAAGAACGGTGCCCCCGAGGTGAAGATGTTCGGGCAAGAAGTCCCAATCCGCGCGCAGGTGGCGGCGCTGGAGCAGTTCAGTGATCATGCGGATACACCGGAACTGCTGGAGTGGCTGCACACCTTTAAGCGTGCTCCGAAGCAGACATTTTTGGTGCACGGCGAACCCGCATCGGCAACGCAGCTGCGCAATGCCATCACGGAATCGCTGAGATGGAATGTGCAGGTGGCCTCTTATAAGCAGAAGGTAGCAGTAGAGTGAAGTTCTTTCACGATTTCGGAAAAAGCAGATCCCTCGCTTTGTTCGTGATGACAATCTCTTGCGGAAGCATCGCGCTACTCCGTGTTAAAAGGATTTCTCCATGCCAACATTCGGACTAATCGAATATGCGGATGCCGGCCCCGACGTGCGCACGGTATACGACGACATCATGACTACGCGCCAGACCGACTGGATCAATAACTTCTGGAAGGCTCTGGCGAACGATCCCGCGCTGTTAAAGCGCACCTGGGAAGACATCAAGCAGATCATGGCACCGGGAGCGCTCGATCCTCTGACCAAGGAGATGATCTATGTCGCGGTCAGCGTTACTAACGGTTGCCAGTATTGCATCGCATCGCACACCGCCGGGGCGCGCAATAAAGGTATGACGGCGGAGATGTTTCACGAGTTGATGTCGGTGGTGGGTATGGCCAACGAGAGCAACCGCCTGGCCAACGGTTATCAAATAGACGTGGATGAGCAGTTCAAGTGAGTTGGTTTGATGCAGTCTCCCTAAGCCTGGATGACGGCGGCGGGGCGGAGCACCAGGGTTCTTGATTCCTCTTCGTGGCGCAGGACTCGCAGTGCGCCCTCGACAAGTGCCTGCAGTTCATCCTCGCCGGGATAGACGGCGATCGGCGCGATCCAACTTATGTATTCGGTTACCGCGGAGACCAAACGTTGTGAATGCGCCATGCCTCCCGTGAGGAGCACAGCGTTGGCGCGTCCGCGCAGTACGGCTGCCATCGCTCCGATCTCTTTCGCAATCTGGTAAACCATGGCTTCGAACACTATTTTCGCCGTGGTTCCACCGGCATCCATGCGGCGCTCAACCTCCACCAGATCTTTTGTGCCCAGATACGAATAGAGTCCGCCATCGCGGAAAAGCAGCGCTTCCACTTGTTCTTGGGTGTGCTTGCCGCTGAAGCAGAGGTCGACCAGTTGCATCACCGGTACTCCGCCGGCACGTTCGGTAGAAAACGCTCCCTCTTCGCGCGAGTTAGTGACGTCCACCATGAGGGCGTTTTCGTGAGCGGAGACTGAGATTCCGCTGCCCAGGTGCGCCACAATCAGGTACAGCGACTCATAAGGTTCGCCGCGCTCGCGAGCGTAGCGTTTGGCTACTGCTTTCGAATTCAAGGCATGTGACAGACATTGCCGCTCCAGCAGCGCTGAGCCGGATAATCGTGCACGCTGCGGCCACTCGTCCACGCTAACCGGATCGACGACAAAGGCCGGCACGTTGATCTCTTGCGCAATCTCGTATGCCAGGAAGGCGCCCAGGTTTGCGGCGTGTTCGCCCCGTCGGGCCAAGCGTAACTCGTCGAGCATTTCATGATTCACGATATAGGTACCGCTGGCTAAAGCTGGCAGAAGACCGCCCCTTGCCACCACGGCGTGAAGTTCGTTGACTTCGTGTCCCCGCTCGCGGATCGCAGCTTTGATCTGACCGGTTCGAAATTGCTGCTGCTCGAGAATCGGGCGGCCACGGAACTGAGCCATCTCATTGTCGGAGTGCCGGAGGTTCAGGACGAAGTCAGGGCGCTCGTCGACATACAGCGCCAACTTGGTCGAGGTGGAACCGGGGTTGATGGCGAGGATCCTCAATTCACCGACTGGCAAAGATCACCCCCAGAGCGATGGAGTTCACCTTGTCATCCACGCTTTCCACACGCGACGGAATGAGGATCGGCAACTTGGCGCCGGCAATCACGTGAGCGCACTGCGAGCCACCGAGGTACTTTACGGACTTTCCGAGAAGGTTCCCCGCCTCGATATTCGGGACCACCATACAGTCGGCATGACCTGCTACCGGATGCTCGATCCGTTTCTCGCGCGCCGCGGACTCCAGCAGCGCGCAATCGAGTGCGAGCGGGCCGAAGACTTGTGCGCCTCCGAACTGACCGGCTTCTCCCATCTCCGTGAGGAGCCTGGCGTCGACACTCGAGGCCAACGACTCACTGACCACTTCGGTCGCGCTCATGAGAGCGATTTTCGGGCACGCGAGTCCGAGGCAGCGCATGACCTCGATGGCGTTCAGCACGATTTGCTTCTTCTGCTCCAGACTCGGCAGCACATTCAGCCCTCCATCGCTAATGCCTACGAGCCGAATTGCGCCCGAAAGTTTGTCTTCATAGAGGAGTATGTCGCTCAAGATGCGGCCCGTCCGCAGCCCGCCTTCCTTATCCAGGACGGCTCGCAAAAGCTCATCCGTGCGGAGGTGGCCTTTTAGCAAAAGGTCCACCTCGCCCACGTGGGCCATGTTGGTTGCGGTAACGGCGGGGACTTCCGCGCCTACAAACTCCGCGCGCGCGATCAAGCCATTCAGCCCGAGCGCCTCCGCTTTGGCGCGGATTCGCCGTTCGTCGCCAATCAGCACTGGAACGGCAAGCCCGAGTTGCAGTGCGGCATCGGCTGCGGTCAGGGCCACCTCATCGTCGGCGGCAACCACGGCAACGCGCTTGGGTCCCAACGGCTGAGCACGATAGCGGAGTTCAGTGAAAGTTGATATTTCCGGTCTAACGTACACGTCAGTGCAAGGCATGCCCCCATTTTCGTCAGAGGGGGCTCTGCGTTTCAGTGAGGCAGGTCACAATCGTGGCGCAACATCCGATCGAGCGGCGCTTCGAGGCACTCCAGTTCTCGCACTCGCTGATAGCCCTAGCGCCACAAACGAGTCAGCAACAAGCCAGTTTCGCATCGCTGCTCTGGTCGGGGGCGCCGAATGCATCCTTGGGTACAGGCTCGCCGTGCAGAGTTTTCCAGCAGCGTCGTCCCGATTCGATCAACACCAGCACGACACCTGCAACAAAGATCACCATCAGCGTCGAATCCAGATAGCCCTGGAAGGCCGAGCCTGGCTTGTGTGCCAGTGGCAGGTAGATATTTTTGATAGACAGCACGCCGGCAGTGAGGGTTGTTACTCCGACAAAACACATCGGCACTGCAGTGATCCAGGCATACCTCACCTTTCCCATATTGATCAGGAAGGTCGTCATCACTGCCAGAGCGATGGTCGCCAGCAGCTGATTGCCGGTTCCGAAAAGCGGCCAGATGGTGGAGATGGAGCCGGTATAGATCATGTATCCCCAGCTCATGACGACCACGGCCGAGGTGACCAGATTTCCGGGCAGCCAGGCCGTGTTGCTGAAGGGCTTGTGAACTTTTCCGAGCAGTTCGTGCAGCACATAGCGAGCCACGCGGGTGCCGGTGTCGACTGTGGTGAGGATGAAGAGCGCCTCAAACATGATGGCATAGTGATACCAGTAACTGGTGAGGGTCTTCATGCCCGGCAGGCCGCGGAATATCTGGGCCATACCCACCGCCAAAGAAACCGCACCGCCGGTGCGGCCCGCCAATTTCTCGCCGACCTCGGCGGAGAACATGTCGAGATTGACGGTGTGCATGCCGAGCTTGGCAAAGACCGCCGGCGTGGAATTGATGGCGAAGTAGTCACCCGGATACATGGAGCAGGCGGCGATGAGGGCGAGTACCGCCACGATACCTTCGCACGTCATGGCGCCGTAGCCGATAAAACGTGCGTCGGTCTCTTTCCAAAGCATCTTGGGAGTGGTTCCCGACGAGATAAGCGAGTGAAAGCCCGAAATGGCTCCGCAGGCAATGGTTACAAACAGAAACGGATAGAGCTTGCCCTTGATGATGGGGCCGCCTCCATGGATGAACTCGGTGACCGCGGGAAATTGGATGGTGGGATGAACAATGAACACTCCCAGGATCAATAAAGCGATCGTCCCCAGCTTCATGTAAGTCGAGAGGTAGTCGCGTGGTTCCAGTAGAAACCACACCGGCAGTACCGAGGCAACGAAGCCGTAGGTCATCATCAAGTACGTGATCTGATGGCCGCTGAAGGTGAGCATTGAGGCGAAAGACGAGGCGGCAACGGATCGGCCCGCAAAGACCGCGCCCAGCAGGCAGACGACTCCAATCACGCTTGGGCCGGCAATCTTAATGTGGCCTGGCGTGCTCTTGAACATATACAGGCCCATGATGATGGCGATGGGAATTGTCATTCCGATGGTGAAAACGCCCCAGGGGCTGTTAGCCAATGCATTGACGACAACAATGCCGAGCCCGGCCAGCGTGACCAGCAGGATGAAGAGGAGCGCAATCATCGTTGCCAGTCCCGCAAAGGGGCCGACTTCGGTGCGGGCGACGTCCGCTAGAGACCGACCCTTGTGGCGGACCGAGCCAACCAGCACGGTGAAGTCCTGAACGCAGCCCGCCAGAACCGCTCCAATCAGAATCCACAAGAACCCTGGTGCGAAGCCGAACTGTGCGGCCAAAGTAGGGCCGACGAGGGGGCCGGCACCTGCGATGGCTGCAAAGTGATGCCCAAACAACACCCACTTAGGCGAGGGCACATAGTTGTGTCCATCTTCATAGGTGTGCGCCGGGGTGCTGCGGCGATCGTCTAGAACCAGGACCTTAGCCGCAATGAAGGCGCTGTAGTAGCGATAGGCTAAGGCGAAGACGCACAACGTTCCCAGCATGATTGGAAATGCGTTCATAGCAGCCTCCGCTGACGATTCCTGTTGGCTACGAGCCCGCGCGAGCTCGCCTTCGGGCGCATTAGGATTTTCAGAGACTCAGAACGGACAATTATTCAAACCTGGCTGGGCGGGCCAGTGGCCACAATGCAGCTTTCGATTAGGCCTGCACTATACACCTGTTAGAGAAGACCGGAGCAGAATTTTTTGATCCGAGGACGGCAGCGCCGACAGAGTGCCGATCGTCAGCTTGACTGGCCGGCGGCTCCGGCGCTCTCCGACGTGACCGACGATTCTTCCAAGGCTATGTGATACGATTCGCCCATTACGGCAGAGGGAGGCAAACCATGGCGAGCTCATCGTCGCTTCCATTCGGGTATGAGTTGGAAATATCAGGCGATACCACGCGGGTTACATGTCATGGCAGGATCGACAGCGAATCTGCGGGCGAGCTGAAACAACTGATCAAACCGATGATACCCAAGTGCCGTCAGATTGTGATTGATCTTACCGGCGTCGACTATGTGGACAGCTCCGGGCTGGGCACACTAGTTGGTCTGAAGATTTCGGCCGGCTCCGCTGCCTATTGCAGCCTGGAGTTCATCAACTTCTCGCCGCACCTCAAGGAACTGCTGCATATAACCAGGTTGAGCCAGTTATTCGGCTCGTAGCGAAACTCAGCAGCCGGAACGCCGGTTACGTCCAAGCCTGCTGCCAGAGTTCTCTGGCAAACGCCACATCTGTTTCGAAAAGTTGACATCGACTTCACGGGGCGCTGACAACTGGCCTAAATCGTTGCCCTATGTTGGAGTGCATCGCAGCGGGCTAGGAGGCGGCGATGCGCACACATCTACGACTACTTGCAGTCACGCTGTGCCTGCTGGCCAGCCTGTCCCCTCAGGCAAGCGCTGGCAACGCCTCACATCGTATGAGCGACGTTTCTGCTACGCCTGTCAGCGGCGAGAGCTGGATCAATCATCTCCATCGTCCTTTTGGCGTTACTAGCATGGGCAAAACCGGACGTCTCGGACCAGCTGCCCTGGCCGACGGTGCTATGCCTGCCGGATGGCAGTTGGGATTTCTGCCGCCGTCACCCGAAGCAGTACGGCTGCAGGGAGAGGATCTCTATCGTCTTAACTGCCGGGGATGTCACGGGGAGGCCGGGCTTGGAGCTCCGCCGGAGATTAATTCGGTCATCAATCCGGTTCGCGCGACATCCGTCTCGCTTGTCCTTGAACGTATGAAGAAAGCGGGGATGGACATGACTCCGGCAGCCGCGTCGGAGCTGGCGAAGCAAGCGCAGGATGCGCTGTTACAGCGGCTGCATAACGGCGGGCAGAGCATGCCTGCGTTTCCGCACCTCGATGAAGCCGAAATGCGCGCACTGATCGCTTATCTCAGGCAATTGGCAGGTGTGCCCGGCGCAACCCAGCTCTCGGTGACCGAGCCTGCAGAGCGGGTTGGCGAGCACATAGTCAAGTCGACATGCCATACCTGCCACGATGCGACGGGCCCGAATCCCACTCCTGAACAATTGGAACGCGGGGCCATTCCGCCATTGCAGACGCTGACCACGCGCACCGATGAAGTTCAGTTCCTACGCAAGGTGACCGCCGGCGCACCGATTCTTATGGGAGATCCGGCGACGCTGCATCGCGGCCGCATGCCGGTTTTCTATTACCTGACGCGAGAGGAAGCGGCGGATGTCTATCTGTATCTGACGGCCGATCCTCCGGTGCACATGGCTGTAAGTGTGCCGGCCGTCGCCGGCGCGCCACCGGATGGAGGCGGGAACAACGCTCCTCCGCCTCCCGAGCCGCCTTCCTCTTTGCGAGCCGAACCCACGGCAAGCAATCTCCGGCAGTCGCAGGGCATTCCGGAGTGGGTGGTTACGCTTCTGCTGATCGGGTCGGCCGCTCTCGTGATGACACTCATTGCCGGTGGTTTGGGGTTTGCAGCCTATGAGCTATGCCGACTGGGTCGCAACGGTGAAAACCACGATCCCAAGGTGATTGCCCACGCAGCGATCGAACGAGAGGCTGGTGACTTGGTGGCTCGGTGATGTGGCGGAGGGATCGACGTTGTGGGACTAAGGAGAAGGATTTCATGGATCAATGTGTTCTTGAATTCGGCAGGTTGCGGTGGCTACTGATTGGGCAGCTGGTGTTGTTCTGCGTACTTTCCAATACCAGTCACGCCATACCGGCGTTTGCGCGGATGTACGGTACCAGCTGCAGCACCTGTCATCTTGATTTTCCCAAGCTGAATGATTTTGGCAAGGCATTCAAGGACGCCGGATTTAAGTTTCCCAAAGATGACGAATCCATGCTGAAGATTCCGCCGGTGATGTTGGGTGCTCCGGCTAACAAGGAATTGTGGCCCAAGGCGATCTGGCCGGGCACGATTCCAGGAATACCGCCGATCGGATTTCGTTACACCAATTATTTCCAGTACACGGGATCGAGCAGCAGCAATTTTGCCTCGTTAACTTCGCCGGGCAGTGTGCCGCCCTTTGTACCGGCAACGGATTTTGAAACCGGTGTGTTCAGTCTTTTCACGGCAGGAAATTTTGGCAGCGACATTGCATTCTGGGTGAACGACGACCTGAGTGTGGCCTCGGCCAATGCTAATGGAGGGCTTGGCGACGCTTATCTCAAATTCGTCAACATCGGCCGTTTTCTGAAACTCCCGGAGCACGCGCTGAATCTTCGAGTGGGCCAGTTTGAATTGGACATCCCCTTTACCCAGGCCCGGAGTATCTGGACCAGTCCCTATGACATCTACGTTCAGTCGAACATCGGCTCGATGAATTCAGTGTTCCCGCAGCAATTCGTCAACAATCATTACGTGCTGGCGGAGACAGGCAAAGGTGTCGAGCTGAGCGGCGGCCTGCACACGGGCGGCTATAACTACTCAATTGCATTTATCGATCAGAATACCGGCGGCGGGGTCGGATATAGTCCTTACGTCCCAACTGTATTGGGCAGCAATCAGGGCGGCTTGGGCGTGCAGTCTAATGCCGACTTCAAAGACATATACGCCAGCTTCAATTACCGTTTCAACCTCGAGCGGGACAAGGACAGTCGCAACGCGATTCAGGCTGCCGGTGCGACCGGCCCGCGCGACCACACTTATCTCAACCTGGGTACGTACTATTTTTACGGCCGCTCCGAGCAGCGTTTGGTCGGCGTAGGTGCGGACGGCACAGAGGCAGTCTTAACGGCGCGCGAACCCTTCTACCGGGTAGGCGCCAACATGACGTTCAACTATCGTTGCTGCCTGCAATTCAATGCGCTGTACATGTACGGCCATGACATGAACCTGCTGCCAGTGGATGCCGCGGGCACCCTGATTCCGTTGCAGAGCATTGGGCAGATAGCTCCGGCAGGATTCGTTCAGGGGTCGGCAGCAACTTTTGGCGGCGGCTTTGCCGACGTGGAGTGGCTGGCGTATCCGTGGATGATGGTGATGATGCGGTATGACGGAGTGAACTCGAGCTCCGATCGCATCAATGCGCTGATTACAAGCCCATCATTCACCGGCTCGCCGTTTAATGCCGGGTTTGGTTCAACGCGTAACCGCGTTACGCCGGCCGTTCAGTTCCTGATCCACGCCAACATCAAGGCAACCTTTGAGTATCAATTCCGGCCATCGCAATCGGTAATCGTGGCAAACAATCCCGTTACCGGTTTGCCGATGGCCTTCAGTCCATTCCATACCAACACCGCAGTCGTTGGCTTGGATTTCGCGTACTAAGAACTGCCAAATCGTCAATCCATCTTCAAGAGGACTTCGTGAAACATAGCCTGCTCCCAACAGTACTTCTGATTGCTGTATCCGCCGGTACCGCATTTGCCGGAACCCTGGAAGGCAAAGTCTCCAGTGGCACGTCTGTCGTCTACGTCGACGCCATTCCGGGCAAAACGTTTCCCGCGCCGAGCAAAAGCGTTACCGTGAGCCAGCGCGGCCTGGCGTTTGTTCCCCACATCGTCGCCATACAAGAAGGAACCACGGTAGATTTCCAAAATGATGACTCGGTGCAGCACAACGTTTTCTGGCCCTCAGTGGGGGGCAATAAAAAGGACGGTCACAACATGGGCACCTGGCCCAGGGGCGACAAACGCTCCTACAAGTTCGATCATGCCGGGGTGGTGCCTCTGCTTTGCAATGTGCATTCTGAGATGTCGGGCTATATCGTCGTGAGTCCAACTCCTTATTTCGCACAGACAGACCCGGCAGGAAACTTCAAGATCGACAACATACCTGATGGCAAGTACACCGTGGTTGCCTGGCATGAGGGTTCCAAACCTCAAAGCAAGTCAGTCGATGTAGCGGGGACGGGCAAGGCGGACTTCACTATCGCTAAGTAGACCGCCCATGAGAACAGATGAGGCAGCTATGTGGATCAGGCGCTCGCTAGTAATTGGTGCTTTGCTGATGGCGATCGGCTCGCACGCCGGGTTCGGGCAGGCGATCACGCCAATGGAGTTACAAGATCCGAAGATGCAGCATTTGCAGCAACGCCACTTGCAGACGTTGATGCTGATCGGTAAGCAGATCGAGGAGCGCAAATATCCTTACCCTTTCTATCTGTGCCGCAGCCTGGATGTGGACATTGCGAAGATACAAACCGCCGATCTGCGCTCGATTCGCTTCGAGTCGTATCAGCGCAGGACGGTGCTTTCGATCACCGGCAATTATTACGCCTCATATTCTGCGCTGCGCATGGATAGTGACGCCCGTTTGAAGGAGACCTTTCGCCAGGTTGTCGTGCCCATCTTGCAGGCGGAGGCGCCACATTTTCCTGATGATTCGGAGTTCTCGGCCTTCGCCATTGAGGTATCGCATCACGTACGGCGAAAGGCGATGGGCATGAGTTCGGAGGTGCCGGAAAATGTCGTGGTCATTATTCCGGTAGGTGCTGCACAGAAGTTTGTGGATGCCAGGGACGACGACGAGAGGCAGTCTGCGATTCTTGATGCCGAGGTCTATCTGAATGGCGAGCCGCAGTCGTTGTGGCTTCGAGAGGGCGCTCCGCCGGAAGAATGGAAAGACCGAAATCCCCCTCGGGTAACGCAGGTCCAGACGGTCTCGCTTAACAGCGCTCCGGCGGCGGTTTCTACAACGAATCCCGCATACGTCTCGAACGCTCTCCTGAAACCAACCCCCGCGCGCATTATCACGCCCGAGTCACTGGCCGGGTTGCAGCGCCAGAACCAGGATTCCATCGATCGCATGAAAACGGCACTTGATCCGGTTGCGCACTTCGTTCCTTATGCTCCACCACCTGCGTTCATCGGCTTCCGGCAGGGCTCGTATTTGCAGTTGTCGACCAACACTCCGTTGGAGGCGCCTCCCACCAGCTCTCGCTATAAATTAGCAGCGTTGGCTTTCGATGAGCACATCTCTCACTTGATTCGGCCTCTGCTGGACTACTTTCCGTTGGACGCCGGCTTCGATGGCGTCGACTTCAGCACCAGCGTTCATGTGCCCGGGGATGGCAAGAGCGAGTCGGTGGAGTTCTTCCTGCCGTATCGGCTTATGAAATGCTTTGCCAGCTATGACTGCACAGGACAACAGTTGCTGGACGCCGGCACGGTGATCATCAACGGTGAACGCGCCGCACTGGATCTGCAGATTGCAGAAGGGAAGAATTAGAGGAAGGATCGGTGGCCTGGCGGCTATTGGCTGGAAAGCAAGACGGGGGCCGGGCCGATACTCAAGGGGATGGCTGGTGCTTCTCTCTGACCGCTCCAGGAGGTTGTGGTTTGCACCTTCCATGAGGTTGGGATCGTAAACGACTGCCGGCCGTTTTCAGACCAGACCACTCTATCAGACGAAGATCCCCGATCGAGTTGACAGATCCAGATCCCCGAGCGCTCACGTTCGCACGAGCGGAGAACGGATCCAAGCATCCAGGAATGAAGGACGCCATAAGCTGCGCCCGCGCCGGTTATCTTGTTGGTCGAACGCGATGTCAGATCAAGCGTGCTCCAGTTGTGGTTGTCCCACGCGTACCAGAAACAACGTTGCACCCCGAGCAGCCAGTTCAGGAAATAGGTTCGCATCAGGTAGCCTGCGGCTTCCTCTTCTGACGAGAATCGTTTGGGGCTGGCCCAGCCAGACTCAGTGTTCCACACCGGCTTGTTCTGGCAATCGTGTCGACGAATCGTGGCGTTAACTTTCTTGATGAGCGGGATCATCGTCTCGGGCGGCTCAGGTGTCACGTAGAAGTGATAGGCGATGACATCGGCATACGCGCAGCCGCCTCTGTGAAGATATTCGCCAAGCCAGGGGACTCCGTCGCCAGCCGTGGCGGCAGGGGAGACTACGGTAACGGTGGGATCGACCGACTTGAGAATCCGATAGGCGGCGCGCGACAACTCCAACATCGCTTGCGGGCTGCCGGTGAAGGTGCCCTTCACGTTTGGCTCGTTCCAGATTTCGTAGTTGTGAATGACGCCCTTGTACCGAGTCGCCACGATGCGCACATACTGCTCCCAATCGGCTACGTGTCGCGGCTCAGCAGCATTGCCTTTGCCGTAGGCAGAGGACTCGTCCGGACGAGAGGATGCCCATGTCGGAGTCAAACCCAGCGTCAGCAAGATATCGACCTTGTGTTCGGCAGCGATTTGAGTATAGCGATCCAGTAAATCAAAGTTCCATTTGCCGGGCGCCGGCTCCAGTTGAGGCCAGGTCACTCCCGCATCCCAGAGTCGCCAATCCGCGAAGGGCACGGCGGGCCATGCGGTTCCCGAAGCCGCGTGATGGACGTGCATGCCAAAGAAAGCTGCGTCTACCGGATGGGTTGGACCGGCGTAGGATGCCGACTCGCTGGTTGCGATGGTCGAGCAGACGGTGACTGATAGCGCGCCGATGACTAGATAGGCGAGACGCGAACGCAGCAACTCTGTAATTGATGCAGTCAGATAAGACCGCCCGCTGCTAGGGAATAACTGGTAGTTTGTGGAGAGCGGTGAACCACAGGGCACGTTCGCAATCGCTGGCGTAAATCAACGTCTTGGAATCCGGCGACCAGGCTGGAGAGATGTTGTTGCAGGCGGTGTTCGTGATGGAGCGGACGGCGCCAGTGTGCAGGTTCTTCAACCAGAGGTTCCAGACACCGCGATCGAGTTGGCTATAGGCGAGCCAGCCGCCGTCCGGAGATGCAGCGGGATATCGCGCATTGATTATGGAAAGGTCTTGAATCGCGTTCGCCGATTTCGTCAGATAAAGCGACGCCGGATGTCTGTCCTGCGCGGCTGCGAAAATCAGTGAGCCGTCCGGCAGAAACGTCATTTCCTCTACGTCAAACTGCAGCGGTGTAATTTGAACGTCCGCTTGCCGGCTGTCAGTCAAGGTCCGGAGCCAGAGGGTGGACTTTCCCCTGGCGGATCGTAGATACGCCAGCCAGTGTCCATCCGGCGACGCTACGGGATGTTCGGCATCGTTTTCTTCGATTTGCTTCGTCTCCTGATTCGGCGTCGTCTTCACAATCTGCGATGAGATTCCGGCTTCTTCGATCCAGAGCGCACCTGCGGAAGAGGTCTGGCTTAGCTGATCAGCCAGGCCAGCCCCCACGCTGATACCGGATCCACCAGTCGAGCCGGCAACGTATCCGTTCGACCGCATTGCAATGAATCCCTCATGGCCGCCGTACGCGATCGGCTCGGTTGCCAGGAGAACATCGGGCGATGTGATGATTCGCGTACCCGCAGCATGGTGAATTCTGCGCTGGTAGTTTAGCGTCGAAGCCACCTGAAACAGCAGCATAACCGCTAAACCTGCGGCCCATAGCGCTTGATCAATCTTGCGCTTCCGGGCATCGGGCGTCTGCCGCAGCAATGTGGTATAGCAAAGTCCGCAGAGGGCCAGCACGCAATAGAGTCGAGGCACACCCAGGAGCGCCCACTCTCCGTCAGTAACGATGCTTGGCCATCGCGGAAAGCCAATCGCGAGATACAACACGGCCAGCACGGTCAGACGGACGTAATCTTTCTGTTGCAGGAAGAAAGATGTCAGGATAGCCGTCGGAAGGATGAGAAGGGTGAAGTGATAGGACGCCGGTAGGGTCGAGATCGCGAGCAAGGCAATAAGGAATGTCGTCCACTCAAGCTTCAGTTGTTCAGAAGTCCTGTCCATGGGAATAACGAGATAAATAGCCGGCGCGAGAACAATCAGCAGCAGCAAAGGTAGAAGGACGGCGAAAGCTACAGGCGCATGAACCAGCGGATGTGGATTCCATTCCGGTTCGAACAGCAGCAACCTGTGCAGCAGCGAAGAAAGCGAGGGTAGCCCCAGGCTGTAGGGATCCATCGCATCTCCGCGTAGAGCCCAGGGTAGAACCTGGTTCAAATATGTCCGATGGAGCTCCAGCCCAAACGCCGACACCGAAGCCGCAACGGTTGACAGAGTGCCGACGATCAGGCCTGCGGCGCCGACCGGATCCCGTTTGCGAACGAAGTAGAGCAGAAAGAATCCGGGGAATATCTTTAGGCCGCAGGCCACACCCAGCAGCGCTCCTGCCGCGAAACGCTTGTCTCTCAAGTAAAGAGACAATGCGGCCGTAATCAAGAGCAGCAGTAAAAGGTAGTACTGCCCATACTCAAAGGTTCGAATAAGCGGATAGCTTAGTCCAATGAGGAGAGCGAGTCGGCGCCAGGAAAGACGCGTGAGAGAACGCGACAACACCGCGACTGCGACAAGCAGCAGCAGGTTAAAGACGATCCAGATTCGTTTGGCGGCGAGGGGCGGCCAGTAGGTCAAGGGCCACATCAGGAGGGCAGAGAAGGGAGTGTGTGGGGTGAAACCTACGACCGGTTGATCGCTTGGCCCAATACCCATCCGATCTTTCTGGCGCTGCAGCCAGATCCATTCATAAATGCGGCTGGTGCTGTAGCCTTCACGCAGCAGGCGGGCGGTTACATAGTAGTTTGGGAAGTCAGTGTTGAGATGCAGCCAGGCGCGCGGCAGTGCTCGACCGCCAATGTATAACAGTGCCGCAAACAACATTACCCATTCAACAGCCCTGACGACTTGCGCAACGAAAGTTTTCCGACCAGACGCGGATGTTGGGATTGTTTCGGAGGCAAGCGCGGGTGGCGTCAAGAGCGGCATTCTGCGGGGCGGCCTCAAGCCACCTCGACCGCGCAGCGTGCGGTTACGTCTCCAAGTTGCGCAGCAACTTGTGATTCAATCCACGCATAGGTCTTCGCTAAACCCGCTTCAAGACTAATCTGCGGTTCCCATTTCAAAACCTGACGCAACAAGCTGTTATCAGAGTTCCTGCCCCGAACGCCTTGAGGGCCGGGCACGTGCTTGAGGCGTACCTCGTAGCCTGCAATCTTTGCGATCAGGTGGGCCAGTTGATTGATGCTGATCATCCGGTCCTGACCAAGGTTAAGCGGCTCATCGAAGTTCGACTGCATGAGTTTATAAATGCCTTGTACGCAGTCGTCGATATAACAGAATGAACGGGTCTGCTCCCCATCACCCCAGATCTCGATCTCAGGATTACGCGTGAGCTTCGCGACTGCGATCTTGCGGCAGAGAGCGGCAGGAGCCTTCTCCCGGCCTCCAGTGAAGGTTCCATTCGGACCGAAGATATTATGGAAGCGCACGATTCGAGTATCGATGCCATAGTCGCGGCGGTAGTGTGTGCACAGTTGCTCGGTGATTAACTTCTCCCAGCCGTAGGCATCCTGAGGGTCGGCGGGGTAAGCCTCGGCTTCGCGCAAGGGGGCGACATCGGGCCGCTGCTGCCGGTACTCCGGGTAAACGCACGCCGAGGAAGTAAAAAGGTAGCGGCGGACGCAGTTTACATGGGCGGCTTCCAGCGTGTGCAGGTTGATCAAAGAATTGTTGTGCAGAATTCGGGCATGATTGCTCGAGATGTAGCCCATGCCGCCCATGTCGGCGGCTAGCGCATAGACCATGTCGACGGAGCGCGTTGCCCGCACGCCATCATCCCAGCGCCGCAGATCGAGAATCTCGAACTCGTCAGCCGAAGTTGTCCCAAATTCCGGGAATTTAACATCGATACCTCGCACCCAATAACCCCGGGCTTTGAGATAGCTGACCAGATGATGGCCAATAAATCCTCCTGCACCGGTTACAACGGCTCTCTGATTCTTGGGAAGCATCACGGGTTCTCCTGGATAAAGGCAGGTAATGTAGGTTGCAGCTGGTAAAACCGTTGGGCGACACCCGTCGCCTTTCTCCGATCGCTAGGTAGCGCCGATACCTCGAATCACTGCAGTGACTGTACGCAGAAGGATTGCGAGGTCCAGAAAGATATTTCGGTGCTCGATATAAAACAGGTCGAGTTCGAGGTGCTGGTGGATGGGCAGGGCGCGTGCAGGACTGATCTGCCATATTCCGGTAATTCCCGGTATCGCATTGAGCCTCAGCCGCTCATGTGGCGCGTAGTCGTTTACGATGAACGGCATCTCCGGGCGGGGGCCCACCAGGCTCATGTCGCCCGTAAGCACGTTAAAAAGCTGGGGCAGTTCGTCGATGCTGAGCCGACGCAGCGAGCGGCCAAATCTGGTGAGCCGAGGATCGGCATCGCTGACCGGCGACCGCGCATAGCGCTCAACACCGTCATGCATGCTCCGGAACTTCCACATGAAAAATGGAACGCCCTTCCTGCCGACGCGCCGCTGCCGAATGAATACTGGGCCTTGGGAGTCAAGTTTGATGAGGACCGCGACCATGAAGAAGAGCGGCATGACCAAAATTAGAGCGACTACAGCCAGAAATAGATCCATGGTGCGCTTCATCACGCAACTTGCAGCGGACACTCCGCAGGAGAGTTCACACGGCGTGACATATTCGGATTCCGAATCGGAGCTGCCAATGTTGGGCGCAATGTCGGTGAAGGAGATCTCCGCCGGGTACAACAAGTGAATCGGCCTCCGTCTCTTTAGAACGTGCGCAAGTTCTCGCTGGATCACCAATAGCGCGGCAACGACGCCGATCACTAGCACCGTGCGACGATCGGGTAAGACATGACTCCCAATGCTGGCGATCAGCAGGAGCATGAGCGTGCAGGCCACGCCCCGCACGAGGCCCTCGGTGTCAGCGATATCGAGAGGAGTTCGGAGGCGGGGATAAACTCCGGCAAAACTGAAGACCGTCGTGATCATGAGCGCCAACATATACGGCAGAGGCGGCGGCATTAACCATTGGGCGTGGATCGCAGTGGTGCTGATTCCGTACCCAAACGACCTTGGGGTAACGACCAGGCCAAGCGAGATGAGCACAAAATCGATTAGCGGCTGCCGCCAGACTGGCCGATGCGAAACATTCGAAAACCGGCGAGGTACGAGGTGCTGTCGATCAGCAGCATGCGGTACAGACGTCAGAATGCGTTCGGAAGTCGCCACTTTTGGCCCTCAGGATTACGAAAGAAGAGGTTGTTGCTAACGGGTGCGGGCAGATGCCTTCTGCTGGTTCAGCGGGAACGGTGGTTCTGTTGTTCGTGGTTCATCAGGGAGATTGAATCGGCGAGCGCCCGTTAGTTGCAACGCAGCTTGCATCAGAAAAGCAGGGTTGTTGATCAGGTACCGCTTCCAGAGTCGAGCGGGTTCTTGGAAGAGGCGGTGCAGCCACTGCAGCCCAAGCTGTTTTACCCAACCGGGACTGTCTCTCAGCCTTCCGGTGTGGAAGTCGAATGCCGCGCCCACGCCGATCATCAACGTGCAGTCGAGACGGGGGAGATACTCGGCCATGAAGCGTTCTTGTTTGGGAGTGCTCAATCCAACCCAAATAATGTCGGGCCGCAGCCGTGCGATGGTATCGCGAAGACTCTTTTGTTCGGTCTCGTTTAACGGGCGGAATGGCGGGGTATTTGTACCGACGATGCGAATGGCGGGCAAGCGCCGGCGTAGAGACCGTTCGAGATGATTTGCCACACCGTCCGCCCCCCCGTATAGGAAGTGTGAACACTCTTGCAAGGCTGGATCGGCCATGACGGCCAGCATCATGTCGGGTCCGAAGACGCGCCGCAT
The DNA here is from genome assembly GCA_963819055.1 of uncultured Acidobacteriaceae bacterium. Lineage (GTDB taxonomy): Bacteria > Acidobacteriota > Terriglobia > Terriglobales > Acidobacteriaceae > Bog-257. The sequence goes on from CAWFUT010000050.1 coordinate 57,284, forward strand.
CCGTCGATGTCCCTGCAAGCGGCCCATCCAGACCGTCGGCATGCCGTCCGGCACGACCAGGAGGGCCCGCGAGAAGATCGCGCGAAGAGCGGGATCGCGTTGTGCTTCCATGACGCCGTGCACGCCCGTCGCAAAGACGTAGCCTTTCCTGCGATTGGCCACCGCATTGGCAATAGTCCCGACTGCGCGAGCCATATCCACCGCGTGAACTCCTACTCCAAGCACATTGGCGCGTTGATGACGGTCGGAATTAGCTGGCGTATCCGTCATGTCGAGCGGAGTCGAGTTCCCCAAGCTGCCGACTTGTGACCGCGTTCGTTTTGGCCGTCAGTCGGGAATAAAGCCCCAAATACTGGCGAGCGATTTTCTTTGCCAAAAAGCGGTCTGAGGTGAATGGTTCTGGCGGTGGTGCGAGCATGGCAGCCGAAATCGCCTTCGCAAGCGTCGTCGGTTGCTCCTGGTCCAATCTGAAGTAGTGGCAATAGGATCCACCGACCTCGCGCAAGACAGGGATCTCGGAACATAGCACTCGACTGCCGCAACGGAGTGCCTCGACCACCGGGAAACAGAAACCTTCGATGCTGGAAGGCACAATCATCAGCTTGCATGTGCGATAGAGTTTGCACAATTCGGCATCAGTGACGGTGGATTTGAAATGCACGTATTGCTGGAGCGATAGTTTTCGTAAAAGCGAATGGAGATTTGCGGTCTCCGGTCCTTCTGCTCCCACGATGATCAGATTTAGCCGATGGTTCGATTCTCTCCGTTGACGCAGTTCGGCAAACGCTGCCACCAGCAATTGGAGATTTTTATTACGGCGATGCTGCGCCACAGTCAGAAGAAACGGCCAATTGGCAATTTCAGGCTTCTCCGGCTTGCCGCCGTCGCCAGAATCGAGGAGGACCGCCTGATAGATACGTGTTGCTTTCTGAAAAACCACACGCGGCGCACACCTTTGTAGCCGGCTTAGCGTGAAGTCGGAACTGCAGATCACAGCGTCACTTGCGTCCAGGCATTGGCGGAGAAAGATTCGGTTGAACAAAACCCGCGTATATCCAAAGTTGTCTGGCGCATCGTAAGGATAAAGATCGTGCAGTGAACATGTAACCGGACATGAAAAACTCCGGCGTCGCACCGGCGCCGGAAACGAGAGATGAACTGCGTTCGCGTCGTATCTGCGGGCGGCCTGCGGCAACCCCCGGTAATACCAATAGTTTCTGGAGTAAGAGTTGTTCTTAACCTCGGCCGCAACGATCCTGACCGCACTGTTCTCCAGTCCGAAAGCGCTTCGGAAATAGCCGAGCTGCCAATGTCCCGTGAGCAGCGTCACTCGTGACACCGCAGGATCACCAGATAAGCAGATGGCCAGATTTGCCGCGTGACGGCAGATGCCCGAGGGATGTCGCGCGGACGATACAGCAGAAATCAGGATGTGCATAGCTGTGTCTGGCTAGGACCCGAGGCGTTGGAACAGAGGCCAGCGTTCTTCCAGGTAACAGCCGCGGAAGAGTTTCTCGGAATATCGCAAGGCCGCAGCTGACGAGCTCAACAATCCGCCGACGCCTCGTCGCGCAAAAGGCCAGGGAAGGGCTCGCAGCACCGGCGAATAAGTCTCCATGATCCGGCGTTTCTCTTCGAGTTGCTTTTCCGGAGAGCTGCATGTCTTGCTGTCGGGTTGAAACCGGAAGTCGGCCAGCAAAGCCCGGAGATGAAGGAAGCGAAATCCATATTGCGCTAGCCGCATGAAGAATTCGGCGTCGAGTGCGAAGTGGAGTTGTTCGTCCAGGAAGTGTCCCTGATCGAATATCCGGCGGCGAAAGAAAGTGGTGGTGGTTGGGATGTACAGCACGCGGTGGTAGAGCAGCACAAAACGGCTGAATTCAATCTCGCGGCGGGTGCGTTGTATCCTGCCGTTCTCGTCGATGAAGCGATAATCCCCGTAGACGATATCGGCCTCGGGATGTTCCTCGAAGACCTTTGCCACGCGCTCAAAACAGCCTGGAAGATAACGGTCGTCGGAGTTGAGCCAGCCGATAACGTCTCCCGAGGCGCCTGCGAACCCTTTATTGAGGGCATGGCTTTGCCCGCGATCGGGTTCGGATCTCCAGCGCAGGTGACTCCAGTGTTGCCGTCCGGAGTAACTCTTGAGAGTGCCGACTGTATTGTCACTCGATCCGCCGTCAATCACCAGGTGCTCAACGTTTGTCCAGCTCTGCCGCTGGACGCTTTCCAGCGCTTCGCCAATGAAGGCCGCCTGGTTGAAAGAGGGGGTGACAATCGAAAAAGAGCATTTGTGCGTCATGTAAGGCTTGGTACGGAATCACCGGCGAGCGCGATGGAGAGCATGGTCATCAGCCAGAGGGGAAAGCACAACTCGAAGCGATCCGTATCGACCAGGCCGCGAACCAGAACGAGAATCAGGATTGCGGTGGCCAGTGATTTCAGGGGCAGGTTGCGACTGGCTCGCACCCGCCGATAGAAGCTAACGTATACGGCGATAACCACGACCAGCCCAATCAATCCGTAAGCGAATAATTGCTGTATCCACTCATCGTGAGCGTGCCATGGCTGGAAGTTTTCGAAGGGAGGGAAGACCCAACGGAAGGAATCGAAACCGTATCCCAGCCAGGGCCTATCTGTTACCAGATCCAATGCTGTGGTCCAGATGTAGGTGCGTCCGGTCAGTGTCTCGAGATTTGTGCCAGTGGTGTAGAGGTCGAGGTACGCTTCCAGTAATCCCCAGAACCCCAGAAGAACGGCCGCTCCGATGGCCCCCAGATAAACACGGGTTTTTCGCGAGATCTTGAGCCCGTGCAAAAAGTAATAGAGGGATGCGAAGAGGAAGCCAACGATGGTTCCCTTGCTAAGGGTGCGAATCGTAGTGACGACGAATGCCACACAGACCCAACTCCACGGTTTGTGTTTTTGTGCCAGATACGCGGAGAACAGTGCAGCTAATGCAAACTCAAATCCGATGAGGTTAGGATGCAGGAAATCCTCATGCCCCAGTCGCATGTCGTCCATGGCCGGAGCTACCCAGGCGATGACGGCCACAACGGCCGCTCCTGCAATGAAGCCATGCATGATGCGGATCGTGTTTACCTGTATTGGCGAGTAGCTCAATAGAATCGAGATGGCAACCACGTCGGCGCAAGCGGCTGCCCAGTAGGCGGCTGCAACCGGAACCGAATTCGTGGTGGTCCAAGCGAGGCTCGCTCCCGCCAGCGCCAGGTAAACCAGGATCCACCGTGGCACACGACTGACTGAGCCAAGTGCGGACAGGCCACTGGGATCGAGCACTGTGTAGCCTGCGACGAATAATGTCCAGCCAAGTATTAATGCGACTGTGACGCCTGCCCCGGTTTGGGGGCTGGACTGAAACAGTAGGAAAGTCAGTGCTCCTTTGAAAGCGAGGAAAAAGCCGGCGATGTTGCACAAGACGAGCCCCGGAGAAGTCTCTTGCGTGAGGACCGCACTCGCGGTAGGTGAAAGTTCCATTAGCGCGGCTCCGTTCCGCTCACAGCCAGCTGTCCAAATGCTGACGACTTCTCGGCAGAAGCGGGCGACAGGGCTTTATGCAGATGCCCATACAAGAGCCAGGTAATCGGTCCGTAAAGAAGCCGCCCTGCTGCGGCTCCGGCCAGGCCAAAGCGTGGAGCCAGCAAGAACATGGCGATGAGCATGGCCGCGCCACCCAAGAGATTCAATAGAGCTACCAGACGCACATGCGCCAGCGCCAGAAGGGCATAGTGGCCGGTGACATTCAAGGCGAGGAATCCGAAGCTGAGGGCGATGATCGACAGCACCATCCAGGCTTGCGCAGCAAACGCGGGTCCCATCCAGAGGCGAAGAATGAGCTTGCTGAAGATGACGATAGGAAGGCACAGGATTATTGCGGCGACTACATTCACCCGGAAAACGGATTCCACAACGTCGCGCAATTGTTCAGCAGGAGCAGTGGACAAGCGCGCGCTGAGATGAGGAAAGAGGAAATGCAGTCCGGCAGCCAGCAATCCGTGGATCGGCTGGGCGGCCTGCACGCAGACACTGTAGTAGCCCACCGACGACGCGCCGAGAAGAGCGCCCACCAGTAGCCGGTCGGCCTGATTGAAAACGCAACCCGCCACCGCTTGCAGCCAGCTAAAACCGCCAAAACTAAAGACCTCTTTGAACGCCGTGCGATCGAACGACGGAATTAACCTGATGGGGGCAATCAGAGCGCGCACCACGATCATCTGCACGACGACAGAGATGGCCACGGCGCAGAGAGTCGCTGCCATGATGGCTACGATACCGTGCCCCTGCCAGACCAGAAGACACGCAGCGAGCACGATAGCCGAACGCGAGACGATGCTGATCTGTACTGCGGGACCGTATCGTTCATGGGAACGCAAAGCGCCTATCAGTACGCCTTCGATGCAGCGAAGGAGAAGGATCAGGCTACCAATACGGAACGCCGCGATGGCATTGCCTCGCATCGAGGCGGCGATTTTGAATAATGAACCTGCGGCGTAAGGCGCTCCCCACCACAGCAGCAGTGCCAGTGTCCCGCCAAGGGCGAGATTGATGGTTAAATTCACGCGCAGTGTGTTTTCGAATCGTTCGCTGTCGGAGCGATACATAGAGGCGTACTTGAGAGCAGCATCGCCGAATCCCGTGCTGATCAAGTTGGAACTGGTTACTGCGGCGCTTGCCAGCATCCATACGCCGAATTGCGCTAGTCCAAGATGGCGCAGAAGTAAAGGTGTGGCCAGCAACAGGGCGAGCGGCAGGGCCACGTATTCCGCGGCGCTATACAAAGAGTTGCGCATGCTGGTCCGCGCTCTCCCTGATTGGCGAAGCAGCCGCATCCACTGACCAGGCACGCCATCGGCACTGAACGAGTTAGGGCTGGTCTGCAGAGGTGAGTTTTCCACGGGCAAAATGGCGGAGGTCTTTGGTGTCATCTTGCAAAGCAAGTAAGACACGGCGAGCCAGCTGCTTGCGCGCATCGCGTGGGGAGAGCCGGAGCCACCGGTCCTGCATCACTAGTACCATCGCAGCAGTGAATACCGACAAGCTAGTCAGAACCAGGATCATGATCAGGCGGGGCGGAAACGACTTTTTCTCCGGCCAGCTCGGAGGATCGATGACGCGCACGCTCGGCACAGACTTCACTTCCTCAATCCTGGCGAGTTCGTACTGTTCCGTCAGGAGGTCATAGACCGTTACTTTCACTTTTACTTGACGGTAAAGGTCGGCCCAACGTACGGCCAGAACCGGCATTTGGCGGAGTGTCGGATAGAGAGCATCGCCAGCCGGTTCGTCTCCTGACTCTGAAGCGGAGCCGCCCAACTTCTTCAATTCATGCTCGAGTTCGCCGACGCGCGCGTTCGCTGCTCGCATGCGAACATTGCCCTCTCCATAAAATTGTCCCAGAGAGTCTGCTTCGGCATGTGCCACGATCAGCTGTGCCTGAAGCTTGGCGCCAGCTTCGACCATCGCCTTGGTCTGCTCTTTCACGTCGAGCGTGGTGTTCTTGCTGGCGAAATCGCTGAGTGCAACCTGCGCTTTCTCCAAGTCGTTCTGCACGGTGATGAGGCGTTGCTCGATGAACTCGCGTTCACGACGAGCTGCTGAAGTATTAACCCGAATCAAGAGGCTGTCGAGCTGATCGAGGTAGGCTTGGGCCATATCCCGCGCGCGCTGACGATCAGTATCGGTGACGACCACAGTGATTACGCCGCTCTTGCGGTCCTGGGTGACGTCCGTGCGATGCGCGAGCTTCTTTAAGGCGTCTTGCCGATATCGTTTTCGATAGACCTTTTGAAGTTCGAAACGGTCCGCTAATGCTCCTTCGATCGTGCCGCTGTGCAGAAGTTCAACGAAGAGAGCGCCGGAGTCCTTCATGCCCAGCATTCCTCCGGCGAGCGCTCCAAGGGCACCGCCCGGCATGGCTTTTCCCGCCAGCGCGGCCAACATGGCTGCGCCCATGCCCTGTTGCTCGGGAGGCATAATCCGGGTCGTCGACTCGTACTGTTTGGGGATCAGAAACGTAATAAGAGTGCTGAGCAGCAGCGAATAGAGAAATACTCGTGCCAGGGTTCGCCGTCGGTCCCATAACAACGATGTGTTGGGAACCCAGCCCTGATCATGGTTATCGGGCGAAACATCGACATCGACCCGCTCAGCGCGGGGTTGCAGCGCGGTCTCGGGGAAGGGTGGCATCAATGCACACTCCATCGCGGTGTGTAGGAAAGTTGAAGTGAGGTGGTCACATTCGAGACCGGCCCTTGCGACAGCAGGGGGAATTGCCAGCGTTCGTATTGAATGCCGGCCTGAAGCGCGAAGTTCGCGCCCAATGCGAGATTCGTGTTGGCGCTGATATCACGCAACCAGCCTCCTTGCAGGAAACTGTGGTCTACCCACGTGCTGCGGTAGCCGACCTGAAGTGTGTTCCTGCCGGAGAACCAGTACGTACTCGAAAGTTGCCAGCTGCTGCCTTGGCGCCCGACCCAGCTGCCCATGATCTGCCGAGCATTGGTGTAGCCGTCGAGGTAGTGCACGTTGAAATAGAAAAATCCTGGAAACAGCCGATCGGGCGTGAAGGCTCCTTCAGCCCGGAGATCCAACTTGTGCAGATAGGGAAATTTAGCCAGGTAGAGACCCGGACTCCACGCGCTATGGGTTGGATAGGCAGGAGGAAAGGGCTCATCGTCGGCAAAGCTGTCGCCGTACAGCGTGAGCCAGTCGCGGAGTCCGGGTATGCGGTAGCTGAAATCAAATCCCGCCCGGCGGTCGCCCGGATCGGTACCATTAAAGTTGCCGCTCTGGGTCGAGAAGACGCTGCGCCAGAAACTGTTGAAAGTCACAGGGAAGCCAGGGCCGCCGAAGATCACCGTCCGCGAAAATCCGAGTTCCAGATTTGGAGTCGGTTTCAGCGTCCATTTCATGCCATGTATATAAGGCTGATCGCCCAGGGAAACACCTGCGTGTCCGGCGATGCTGCCGTTCGGTAGCTGGGCGAATTGCTGTCCGGAAAGGCGTCCAATAAAAAATTGGACGCGCATTGGTCCCAGAGCTCCGAGAAAGCCCGGAAGCTTGAACGGACTGACCCGGTCATAACGCAGCATGGGGATAGATTGAGCGTTATTGCTGAAAATCATCGCATCGCCCGAGTCGGGACCCCACCACAGCGACTGTTGCCCGAAGGACAGCTGGTTGTTCCTGAAGGCCAGGGCGACGTAGGCATCAATCAGACAGAAGCCCGACACGTTTGAGGGCGGTCCTGCGGAAGCTGCCGGCGTAAAATCGGCCGCAGCGATTGCAGCCTGCGCGGCCTGCGACGGCTGAGTAACCGTTCCGCTCTTCTGATACTCACCGCGGACGTAGAAAGCTATCGGGCCGGCAACTGCCCGCAGAGCCGCTCCCGTGTAGGAGTTCGTCCCTTCGCCGTAGGGGCGGCCAAAGTCATTCACCAGCGTCTGCGCGAAATGGTATCCGTCTACCACCGGTTGGCCGGAAGTGCCAAGGAGCTGGGTGTAGACCGATTCCACTTGAAGCCCCAGGTTGGGTGCGCCGTCTTCTCGGCGAAGTTCCAACGCGAACTCGAAGCTGAGACTGCGATACAGCGCTCCAGCTTCCGTTTCGGAGTTTTCGGCGGCACGTTCTCCGGCCTCGATTACCAGTCGGGCGCACTCCATGCGCGTCCACGGCCGTTGTCCAGCGAAGTCTGTCTGCACGTAACCAAGAGCCGCGAGGCGCTCAATTGTCGGGTAAACCCAACTGTCCAGGGGTACGTAGGTGGAAGCCATGTTGGCCGGATTGTTTTGCTGCGCATCGACCGTCGCTTTTAGCCCAGGGTTGGCCGAGGCGCCAACCTGGGCGCGAAGATTCAATAGCGCAACCGGGCTTAGGATAAGCACCATACAGACAATGACTTCGGGGCGCCGCATGGAGCGCGGCTACAGCACTCCCGCTAGATTCGCGGTGATTGCAATGGAAGACAGAACCTGCGCCGTAGCGAGCATGTTCCGCCAGAACATGGAGCCGCCAATGATCTTCTGCGGGACAACGACGATGTCGCCAGGTTCCATCTTCGTGTCAAGCACTCCTTCGCTGTACCATTCTCCGGAGCGTCGACCGACTACGGAACCGTTGGCGCGAATTACGAAAATCTCCTTCGTGTTCGCCATGTTCGTTGATCCACCGGCATGCCGCAGGTACCAGCCAGCATTCTTGCCCGGGACAAAGGTGATTGCTGCCGCGTTGTAGACTTGTCCGCTAACCAACACAAATCCGGGTTTCTTGGGAACGGTTAGCATGTCGCCGGCACGCATCTCGATATCGGCAGGTGTATTTTCCCAGGTGGCGATGTCCGTGTTGATCTTGATAACCAGGCGTCCAGTCGGAGGCTGACTCTTGAGGCTGGCGAGAACCTGTTTTTGTTGAGCAGCGATCATCTGGATGGCTCCGACTTGCTCCTGCTGATTCAAGGTGGGTGACAGATGCACTCCGGCAGATGTTGTCTCGAGTTGCCGGACGAGTTCGTCGCGGCTCTTCTCTTCCATTTCGCGCACCTGGGTGCGCACCAGCACCGCTCCGGCAGGATAAGCGCTGGAAGAAAAGCCGCCTGCGCGCTTAAGCACGGAACTTAGCTTTTCACCCTCCTGTATTCCGTAGGTTCCGGGATAGGTAACCTCACCCTTCAAGGTCACGGATTCTCCGATGTTGTTCCAACCCGAGAGTTGATGGATGGTCAACACGTCACCCGGCTTCAGCATCACGTCAGCACTGGAATCCTCGTTCTCGACCGCCCGGCCGATATTGATTGTGGCCCGATGGCTTACCACCTTCTCTCCGTTCTCGATGTCGTAGCTGGCAAGGTCGGCTGCGTCCAGCAGGGCACTGCGTTTGAAGCCGCCCGCCATGCGGACAAGCTGCGCGGCGGTCAAGCCTTCAGGCAAAGGGTATTTGCCTGGCCGCCGAACCTCGCCATGAATGGTGACGTTCGGAGCATCAGTTTCATAGCGGCCATAGAGCCGAACGGTGTCAAACGCCTGCAAATGCATGGGACTATTGCCAATCAGCACCTGCGGGAGGTTGAACTCGATGGTTTCCGGCCGGTAATCCGGAGGACGCAGACGAACGATCTCTCCATGATCCGATGGCTCAGGCAGGACGTCCTGATACGAGCGAATCAAGTCGCTGAGCGTCATGTTGTCGCTGTAGGGATACTTGCCCGGACGGACCACGTGTCCTTCCAGGTAGATCGAGCGCTCGCTATAGGGAAGGATCGGCGACACCGTAATCTTGTCGCCATCCTGAACTGAAAACCCTTCCACCGCCTTCCATGCTGTCTCGGGAGTGCTGGCAGTAGGTATCTTGACACTTACCGTCACTCGTTTGTCATGCGATTCGATCCGTTCGATCCGTATGTCGCGCATCTGCGCCGATACCATGACACCGCCCGCCAGCGTGAGCACCTCCGACAAAGTAGTCTCCGTGCGCAACTCGTAGATTGCCGGCCGGCGCACCATTCCGGAGATGGTGACTTGCTGTCCGACCGGGGGAATCAGGATCGTGTCGCCCGGCTCCAGGCGCTCCGAGTCCGTGCGGATTCCACGCAGGAGGAAGTCATAAAGGTCGACGTCGCGTATCAACTGTTTGCCGCGATAGTGCCGAACCGTGCGGAGGGACCCGATAGCCGTCGGTCCACCCGCCGCGTAAAGAGCGTTCAAAGGCGTGGAGAGCGAGCTTACGTCGTACGCTCCCGGGCGCTGCACGTCGCCCACGACGTAGATCCGAACGGTACGAAGACGCGAGACGGAAACTTCTACTTTCGCGCCTCGAAACTGCCTAACCAGGGCCTCTTGAATCATCTTCTGCGCTTGCTCCAGGGTGAAGCCCGCCACGATTACCGGCCCAGCTTCCGGCAACGTTACACGGCCCTCCCGATCGACAACCCGGGTAAACTGCTGTGCCAAGCCGCCCCAGAGGCTGATGTTGATGCTGTCGCCCGGACCTAGTACGTAATCCGGACCGACCGGAACATCAAGCGTCATTTGTTTTGACTGCATTCCGCGGCTGAGGAATACATCGCCGCCAAAACGCTTGAGCGAAGAGCTTTGATCCGGGACCTGCGTGTAAAGGTCGCGCATCGCCATAAGGTTCATCGGGGTGCTGCGATGCAGTAGCTCGGGTGCGCCGTCCGGATTCGTGTTCGTGGATGGAACTCGCGATTTGCCAGCTGCGCCGCTGTTGCGTTTCGTGGTTGGACGCTGCAGATCGGCGGCTGCCAAGCTATCACCGCTAGCCAGGTCGCCCGAGAGCGGGGAGGGGAGTGTCGCTCCCGATTGCGCCAGATCAGGCCGAGACGCCAGGAGTTGGCTGATCTGGCTGTCCGACGTTGCGGACATGCCGGGTAACGGCTGAGTGGATAACGGCCGCGTGGATAACGAGCTGTCCTCGTCCTCTGAGTCCTGCGACGAAGACCTTGCCTGTTCGATGTCGTCGGCGGTGACGTAGCCGCGGGCACGCAACCACATCGTGATGTTGACGCGTACGCTTGCATCAGAGACGATCTTGCCCAGTAGCATCTCGTCAGTGATGGAGTCTTCCTGTATCGCTATGCCCTGGGCCTGCAGTTGCTCGGCGGCAAGTCGCTTCAAGTCGACCATCAACTCGGGCTTCTCATTCAGGAGTTCGATGATCTGGCTTGCCGGCAACGCGACGTCGGCGCCAGGCGTTCCGGTCGAGGAGTCGGCCGCAGACGGGCTAGCAGGCGGTTGCTGCGAATGAGCGAGCGACGAGACGAGAATGATCACAAGAAGTGTGGAGGCGCATACGGCGAAACTTCGAGTTTTGTGCACTGTCATCGCTGTATCAGGGTTTGGCTTTGGCGAGAGGCATGAAACTAATCGGTGGAATTGGTCACGCAATTCGCGGGCTGGTAAGCTTCTGTCCTGAGTCTCCGTCGGCGCAGTCGATTCCAGCGCTGGGACTCGACGAGGTACTGCGATCCGGCCACAATGTGAAATCGAAGTCGAAAGAAGAAATATCTGCAACTGGCCCAAGCCGCTTTGAGCCTTTGCATTCGTCCGCCGGAAGGACTCGCGAAAAATCTCGTTGGGGCACGTCGCGGAAGCAGTCGCTGACGAATTGTGAATCGCGCCCGCTGTCGGTCGCACAGCGCTTGTTCCAGAATGAGGTAGAGCTTGCTTCCCGGGAAATCGGCCAGCAATACCTCATCTCCGAACCGCTCGACCCACAAGGCGACGGGCGCAGGGAGCCGTTCGACGGACCAGCTAGTCAACTCTTCGCAGACAAAGTGGCCGAACGCCTTTTGAGCCATCTGCAGTGATGCCCCGACTCCTAAGATACTTTGCTCGTCATTGCCCGTACGCAGCACTGCCTGCCAAAACAAAGCGTCGTCGCGACGCGCGATCACAAAGTGTCTGAGCTCCAGAAGCCACGAGATGCGAGTCCACTCGCTCCGCAGGTGCCGAAACAAATGGGAGGTCTGCGACAAAAATATTTCTTCGGCCGAGAGCGCCGGATATCCTTTACCGCGGACCTGAAGAAGGCGCCTGTGTTGCAGCAGTGCAGAGTGACGATCCGGACGTGAATCGTCGCAAAGATGCAATTCAACGACCCGTTGAGGAGTGGCTTTATATAAGTTGGAGATCGTCGGCGTGCCGGCCCCGACGGTCTTAAGTTCGATTACGTGGCGATTCGCGGCCACCGCGGAGTAGCCGATAGGTCTCAAAAGCTCGCAGCATCGGGTCGCATCGCGCTCTTCGATCAGGAAATCGCAATCCATCTGATAGCGCAGCGATGGGTCGGGGCAGTAGTCGGGAACATATGTGAAGCCTTTGAGATTGACGTACCGCACGCCCGCATTTGTCAGTACTGCATTCAATTGCACGAACTCGTCAAACAGCCATGCAGTGCGCCGCTCGTTGTCAGCGTGACGCCGTTTCAGCTGGGAGAGCACGAATTCCGGAACAGCCTCCTCGATTTGAAGTTCCCTGAGCTTCCCCAGAAAATAGAGAGCCAAACCACTGGCGTCGAGCCAGTGAAAGTTGCGCTGCCAGCGCTGCGGCTTAAAGGCCCTCAAAGACTGTCCCTGGTGCGACGCGTCAGTCGCGCGAAACGTCGCTATGACGGTCGCCGCTAGTTCTCGGTCCATGTGAGATGTGCCAACATCGCAAAAAGTCAGCGCGGGCGTCTGAGCCGCTGTTGCGGCGAATGGTGTTCGGAGATGGGCTCGATATCCAACGCACTGACCTCCACCGCTACAGAACGCAGAATGAAGTCAAGCGACAGCACGACCCGTAGCTCTTGCTTGCGTCGCAAGAGAATGCCTTCCATTCCGATGAGTGGACCACCCACGAGGCGTACACGATCCCCCACTTTGAGGAACGGATGTGGCTCGGCCTGGCAAATGACGCTCAGGACGCGAAGGGCTTCAATATCTTCCGGAGCCAGCGCGGTAGGATGGGCAGAGTTCACAGCGAAGCCAATAACCCCCGGGAGCTGTAAGAGCCGCAGCTTCTCACAGAGTGGGAGTCTGACAAACAAGTAGCAGGGAAACAGGGGGAGTTCGACATCGGCGAGCACCCCATTTCGCCAGCGATTTCTGCACCGGTGCAGCGGCAGGAACTCCTCGATCGCCCGGGCGCGCAGTTCTTCTGCCACGCGCTTCTCATGACGTGGCCGGGTTTGAACGGCATACCATTCCGGAGCTTTCGGCGACGAGTTCACAAGGGGGGAACCGGAGTCAAGAACTGGAAGTTCGAGCAGCCTCGCTGTTTTAGCTAATGGTTGGATCTGCATAGTGGGTCTTGTAGTCCTGCTCCGACAAGGTACGTTAGCTTCGCCCTGTCACTTAGGATTGTGTGACCTACCCGATGCAAACGCATCCTAGGGACTGACCAAGTCCGCCGATTCGGTACCGTCGAAAGAGATAGGCAACGACCATTACCCTGGGCGTCGCGCTCATCCGAAGTGCCGTTTTCTTTGTCGATTCACCGCTGCAACATATAGAGAGTCGGCAGCAGGGTGGTGAATGCAGTCACAATAAGCTTGCGAAATTCCCGTGTTGTCAAACGCCCATCGCGGATTTGTGACTTTTTTGTCAATTGCGACAGTGTCGCCGATTCGAAGCTTTGTCGAAATTGCTTCGGGACAAAGTCCCAACGCTGGCCAGCCTACTGTGCGAAATCGAGTGCGCTTGCCGTTGGCGCGTTCAGAGGCTGGCCTTCAGGCTCGTCCTCCTTGAAGGCACGGCGAACGATATCGAAGACCGACAGGAATATAACGCCGGCAATGATTTTGGCGAATCCCGCGCCAAGTAGGCCCATTCGGTGAATCAACAAATATCCGCAGCCGAGCGAGAGAACGCCCGCGGCCAGATTCACCATCGCTAATGCGCGCGAGCGCCCAAAAGCAAGCGCTGCGTAGTGGGGAACAATGCTCAGGGCGAGAAATCCGTTGCCAATTGCCATGGCCACCAGCAAGTCATGATATTGCGTAGCAATTGCGGTCCCAAGCCACCAGCGCAGGATGGGCTTTGCACCCAATATCAACGTCGTTGAGATCGATAAGACCAACAGAGTGGCGAAAACAGCGGCGAGGCGGTAGCTGCGTCGGGTCTCGGACCATCGTCCCGATGCGGTCAACGCGCTGAAATTCGGAAAGACAAAGTTGAAAGCGGCGGCCATGAGCGCGGGGATGGGCTGCGTTAGTTGATTGCACAGGGCGTAATACGCCAAGGACCCAGTTCCCAGTAAACCCGCTACCAGCAGGCGATCGGCGTAACCGGTCAACACGCCCAGAGTGGCCTTCAGCCAGGTAAAGGCGCCGAAAGAAAAAACCTCGCGAATGCCCGCAACCGCGTTGGTTCTCCACCAGACCTCATTGGCCTGCAGAACGCTAAACGCCAGCCATGCCTGGCCGACTAGACTCACAAGTCCGATGCCCAGAGTCGTCCCTAGTATGGCAATCAGCCCGTAGCCCTTTAACGCCAGGCCGAGAGCCGAAAGGGTGACGGAGGAGCGAGCCAGCACAGATATGATTACGATCGGCCGATAATGCTGGCAGCCGCGCACAGCCGATGTAAAGACAGCTTCGGCAAACCGAGCGACAAGCAGCACGGCACTGATTCGGAGAGCGACGATGCTGGCGTGCTGGAGATCCGCCGCAACGGCGAACACATGGCCGATCAGCCAGGGCGCCATAACTGCCATCACAATTGCTGAGGGCAGACCGAAGCTGCAATTGAGGACTAGAGCAGCCATCGTCGATCGAAGCGCGCCGTTGTTATCTCCACGGCCGCGATACATCGAAACGTACTTCGTAGCTCCGTCGCCGAAGCCGCCTCCCAATCCGCTTGCCGCAGCGGCGATGGAGTTCACCAGCATCCACGTGCCGTACTGCTGGACCCCCAGCGCACGCAGCAGCAGCGGCGCAGCAACCAGCATCAGTGCCGGCTGAGAAATGTAATCTGCCACGTTATAAGAAATGTTTCGACGTAGGGTTCGCGGCAACGGTGTCATTGAGAGTTCACTACTCGCTCGCGGCGACCAGCCCCTTCAGTCGATCAAGAAGAGTTGGTAGCAATTCGTTCACAAACTGCTCAGCCGAAACGGAAGAAGCCAAGAAGCCCAAGATTTCGCAGAGCTCGCTATCGAGGACAAGTGCTGTGCCTGTGCCGACAAGAAGTGCCGTTAAGGGTGGTGCCGAGATGATGGTGACGGTTGACCCAATGAGTGGGGCACCATAATCGCGAACTATTTTGGCCAACAGCGAGATGCGCGATCTGGGGTCGGCAGTATCGCCGTTCTTCGGTTGCATTCTTGCCACAATTTCTACATCGTCGGTGTGGAGTTCGACTTCGATGTTGTTGATCAGGACCTTGGTGGAATGAGGTGCCGGGGCGAAGCGTCGCAGTAGGTCCGGCACGCCTGTTTCCATGGTGCTCACGCCGGCACCTCTTGATGCTGCTCGGCCAAGAAGTTTTGTAGTCCCTTGACTGCAACGGCTGGTGGCCCGCCGTAGCTCAACATCCGGCAGGACAGGCGCGAGATTTGCTCTACGACGGACGTGCGGGCATGGATCATCTTGCTCAACTCCGGTGGGAGCCGCTCTACACTGCGCTCCACATATCGTCGGGCTTGGTCAGCGCAGACTGGACGCAGCCGACAGCCTGGCTCGGTGGAACGTTCAAGAAAGAAAAACCAACGCGGTATACACGAGAGCTGAAGGTGCGCTCCTGGGTCGTTCAGGGACAGCTCGTAAGCCTGTTCTTCATTCAAGGCAGGAGCCAACTCATACCGAGCTAGAGCGGGAAAGTATTTCACCGCGTCGGGCAGCAGCTTTGCGGGGACGGACATTCCGTGCACAACGATTTCGCCACCTTGCATAGACAAATAGGACCAGTCGTCGGAGATGTAGCCGAATCCACCCTGTGCCAAGGCAACTGACAACGTCGATTTACCGGCTCCGGATTCTCCGGCAATGAGCAATCCCTCGCCGTTCAGTGTCAGGCAGGCCGCGTGGACTGGAACCACGCCCACAGCCGGTCCCAACACACCCATTGCGATCGGCAGAAGAATGCGATCCCAAAAACCACGATCGGCGGCAAGTTCTTCGCTAACTGTCGCACGAATGTTTCGACGCGCCAGATCGAAGATGAATATGTTCGCTTCTCCAAAGGACGCAATGACCAGGTGGCGCACTCCGCGAAAGTGAGGCCGCCTGGGACCGGTGTCCCTTTCGCAGTGCACGAAGACCTGCATCTCGAATGCGCCAGACACTTCCTGTGCATTGCTCGCCCGCCACTTACACAAGCTGTCTCTCACAATGTGAGAGTTCGTACTCAGGCGACACAGAGCCCCTGCCAACTGCAGCTCGAGGCGATGAGGCAGCGTCATGACGTCGATCACGAATTCCCGTCTCATGGAAGCTCACTGTATCGCGGAATTCAGCGCGAAACGCGTTCTCCAACCAAAGCTCACAAATTGTTGACATTGCGGTGACAACCGGTGCGGTGGGGAATCTTAGGATGCCTTCACTACGGAATGCCGGTATGAAGGAAAAAATCGTTTTCTTCTTTCCATCATTTGCAAGCAGTGAAGCCACCGCACCACTAGGCATCCTGGCGGTCGCAACACCGCTCCTACAGGCCGGCTACGAAGTTTGCCTTATCGACTCGACGATCACCCCCAACTACAAGAAGCGCGTCCTGGAAGAAGCGCGCGATGCCCTTTGCCTGGGAATTTCTTTAGTCACGGGCCCCATGATTCGTGAGACCGTCGAGATCGCTCGCGCCTTAAAGGAATGGAATCCAGAATTTCCGATCATCCTGGGAGGATGGCATCCCTCGCTGTTGCCTACGCAAACGCTGGAAGCATCGTTCATCGACTTTGTGGTGCGGGGTCAGGGGGAAGAAACCTTACTGGAGTTGGTCCAGCACATCGAAAGCGGATCCGCACCGGACTTTGTTTCTGGTATTGGCTTTAAACGCGAGGGCAAGCTGATCTTTACCCCCGAGCGCGCCTTGCGTCCGCTGGTCGAGATGCCTCCGAAGGCGTACCATCTCGCCGACTTCGACGCTTATGAAAGACTCTGCGGGCGACGTTGGGCAATGTACATCTCCAGCCTCGCCTGCCCCTTCAATTGTGCTTACTGCACCAACGCGGGCGTTTATGGCAGGAAGTGGAATGCGCTCTCGGCAGAACAGTTCGTGGAGGAAACGGTCGACCTAACGCGTCGGTACGATCTTGAGATGCTCTGGGTTGTAGACGACAACTTTTTGGTGGATCTCGACCGGGCACGCGCTATCGCAGATGGACTGGTACGAGCGGGCGCTAATTTTCAGTGGAGTATTCAGGCCACCACCAACCTTGTAGCTCGCTTGTCACAGGAAGATTTGAAGCTGCTACATCGAGGTGGTCTCCACCAGGTATGCCAGGGTGTCGATTCCGGCTCGCCCAAGATCCTGAAGGCGATGAATAAAGACTTTCAGGATTTTGAGTCAATTTACCAAAGTGCAGAGCGCTGCTTGATCGCTGGAATTCGCCCGTCCTTCAACATCATCTTCGCCTATCCCGGCGAGGGCCCTGCCGAGAGACAGGAGACCGTGCGGTTCATGATGGACGTCTGTCGGAGGTTCCCGGGCGCGGAGTTCTGGACCAATATTTTCACCCCATATCCCGGCTCGCCCATCATGGAGAAGGCCGACGAGATCGGTATTCAGGTACCGACGTCGTTCGAGGGCTGGGCTGACTTCTTCCCGCGCTACACCAAGTTACCGTGGCTGAACGGCCACGAACACCAGCGTCTGCAGGTGATGCGTGACTATCTGCGCATCGCCTTTGACCGCGTGCCGATCGCTGCGGACCGCCGAAGTCGCCTCACTCGTGCGACCCAGAAATGTATATCGCTACCCGCGCGTTGGCGGCTGGAACGTAATGTCATGGCGTTGCCGGTTGAGCTGTGGATTAACGACAAGCTGAAAGCGCGGA
Organism: uncultured Acidobacteriaceae bacterium; assembly: GCA_963819055.1. Taxonomy (GTDB): domain Bacteria; phylum Acidobacteriota; class Terriglobia; order Terriglobales; family Acidobacteriaceae; genus Bog-257. Next base: position 74,791 of record CAWFUT010000050.1, read on the forward strand.
CTGCCGCAGCGATGAAGCCGGTGGTCGATGCCAAGCGGCTGGAACCGGCTGCGGAACAGGCGGCCTGCTGATGCACGGCAAAGTTGTTCTTTTCTATCCCCCCTACGATGGCCCGCCTCTCAGCGCGCCCTTATGCCTGTTGTCGCTGGCAGCGACGCTACGCGCTGCCGGCTTCGCAGTCGTGATCGTAGACGCGGCTATCGAGCCGCAGTACGAAAGACGCATGCTCGCCGAGGCTGCGGAAGCACTCTGTATCGGCATATCCGTGCTCACCGGCCCTATGATCCGCGGAGCGATTCAGGTAGCAACTTCGATCAAGCAACGGTTTCCCAATGTGCCTGTGGTTTTCGGAGGCTGGCACCCAAGCCTTTTGCCGGCGGAAACCCTCAACGAATCCTTCGTGGATGTTGTGGTGCGCGGACAAGGCGAGATAACGTTGCTGGAACTCGCTACCGCGCTGGCGGAAGGCCGTTCCCCCGAGGACATCCACGGTGTGTCCTGGAAGAATGAAGGAAAGCCGCGTCATAACCTGGAACGGCGCGTCCAGCCTTTGGAGAACCTGCCCACTCCGGCGTTCGATCTGGTGGATTTTGACGCGTACGAGCGGGCATGTGGGGAGCGCAAGCTGGCGTATGCCACCAGCGTCGGTTGCCCTTATGCCTGTAACTATTGCACCGACATGGTGTTCTACAAGCGACGTTTCAATGCGTTGTCTGCCGAACGGGTAGCCGGCGAGTTGGCCGCGCTGGTCTCGCGTTATCGCATTTCCGAAGTGGCGTTGCTTGATTCCAACTTTCCAGTCGATTTGCGCCGTGCGCTGCGGATTGCCCAGGCAATCAAGGAATGCGGCGTGAAGTTTCATTGGACATTCCAGGCCTCTACCGACTTTCTGTGCCGCATGAGTGTCGACGAAGTTCGACTGCTGGGCGACAGCGGAGTCTCGCACATGGGATTTGGGACGGAGTCGACCTCGGAAGACGTGCTGAAGCTGATGAACAAACGCCACCAGCGCGTTGACGAGATGTTTGAGACCGCGCGCAAAGCGAGCCTGGCGAACATTCGCGTCACATTCAACCTGATCTTCGGCTATCCAGGTGAGACCGAAGCGGACCGTGCCATTACGTTCCGGACCATGAGCGAGATTGCACGCCAGTTCCGCAACGTCAGCTTTTCGCCCAACATCTTCACGCCCTATCCGGGTATTCCCATTTGGCCGCAGCTCCGCGAACTCGGGCTACACGAGCCGCAGTCACTGCGCGAATGGATGGACATGCCGCTGGGAGCCAACGTGCTTCCGTGGCTGCAAGGCAGGGAACTGGAGCGGTTGCAGAGAATGCTCGAATACTTCCTGCTCAACAGCCAGATTCACCATTCGCGAAGCAAGAGCTTCCCGCTGTTGCGTCGAAGCGTCCGTCGCATTGTGGAGGCGCCCGTACGATGGCGCTTGCGTCGCAGCCGGTATGCCTTTCCCTGGGAACTTTGGCTTGCGCGTTCTACGGAACGCCTGGTGCTGCGGCGGTCCTTGGTCACGGGGCAGGAGCTTCCAAAGGAGCCGGCAAGCGCATGTTAAAGCGACTGAGTTTGGGAGGTGAACGGTGACTGACGTTCTGCTGACCCATTCGTATCACTTGCCGTATGACCGGAAGCAGGTGCGAAAGATGCAGCCGTATCTGCCGCTGGGGACGTTATACGCAGCGTCAGTCCTGCGCTCGAGGGATATTTCTGTCGCAGTGTTCGACAGCATGCTCAGGGATCCGATCGCCGGATTTCCCGCCGCGCTCAAGCGACTGTCGCCCAGGATAGTGGCGATCTACGAAGATGATTTCAATTTTCTTTCGAAAATGTGCTTGACACGCATGCGCGAGCTTGCATGGTGGATGATCGATGTGGCCCGTCATCATGGAGCCACCGTGATGGTTCACGGCTCGGATGCCAGTGACCATGCGGAAGAGTATCTGCGGCACGGTGCCGACTACGTGCTGATTGGGGAGGCAGAGAGGACCTTAGGCAATCTATGCGGCCAGTTGATGGAGCGCGGAGAACCCGAAGCTATGGACGGCGTGATCAGCCTGGATGCAGGGACAGGAAAACTCCGTCGTCGGGAAGCTTTGCCCAAGGCCAGCTCCTGGATTGATTTGCCTGAGCCGGCGCGGGATCTGGTCGACATCGCTCCATATCGCGAGGCGTGGCAAAAGACTCACGGTTACTTTTCCATGAATGCGGTCGCCAGCCGCGGCTGTCCATATCGCTGTAACTGGTGCGCCAAGCCGATTTCCGGCGATCGGTTTCATGTACGCCCGGCCGAGGCGGTAGCCGAAGAGATGCTTCGGCTGAAAACAGATTACGGCGTCGAGCACATATGGTTTGGCGATGACGTCTTCGCCTTGAATCACCACTGGGCGCAACAACTCGCCGACGAGGTCGAAAAACGAAAGGCTGCCGTTCCATTCAAGATTCAATCGCGCGCCGATCTTATGATGGACGAAACTGTGCAAGCTCTGCGCCGCGCAGGATGCGCTGAAGTCTGGATGGGAGTGGAGTCAGGATCGCAAACAATCCTTAATGCGATGGATAAAGGCTTGCGAGTATCCCAAGTGGTCGAGGCGCGCCTGCGGCTTAAGGAAGCCGGTATACGGGCCTGCTATTTCTTGCAGTTCGGCTATCCTGGAGAAACCTGGAAAGAGATTCAACAGACAATCGCTCTCGTACGTCGCAGCCGTCCCCACGACATCGGAGTGTCTGTTTCTTACCCGCTGCCAAATACGAAATTCTACGAGAAGGTACAAGCCGAACTAGGCCACAAACGCAATTGGACTGATAGTGAAGATCTGTCTGCGATGTTTACCGCCGAATATAACGACACTTTCTACCATGCTCTTCGCGACGCCTTGCACTCCGAGGTTGACTCCTGGCGCAACCAGTTGGTGGCGGGAAAGGTGGCCCGCTTATGGCAGCGGGTGGTCGAACTCGAGCCGATCAGCCGGAATCCAAGCGCTACCCGACTCCATATGGAAACCACAGGCCGCCAGGGTGAGGGCTCTTCGCAGCTGCTCCCACTCTGTGAGATAGCTGCCGCCACGAGGGAGGCCTGAATGCCAGAACTGCTCCTCGCCCACGGATATTTCATGTTCGAGGACCCCAAGGAACTGCAGATCCTCAAGCCCTATGCGCCTCTGGGCATCCTGTACCTGTGCTCGCATCTTCGCGCCAAGGGCTTCGACGTCGACGTCTTCGACACGACCTTCAGCACTCGCGACCTGCTGTTTCATCACCTGCGAAGCGAGAAGCCTTCGGTGCTCGGAGTGTATGCCAATCTGATGACCCGGCATAACGTTGTCGACATTTTGCGCGTCGCTCGCCAGGCGGGATGGAAAACTATCGTCGGTGGCCCCGAGCCGGGCGCCTACGCTCAGGAATACCTGGAAGCAGGCGCAGATGTGGTGGTTTTCGGCGAAGGTGAAATCACGATGCAGGAACTTCTTGAGGCCCTTCGGGCCGGAGACTCCTGGACTAACCAGAAGATCGCAGGAATAGCCTTCATCGATGACACCGGCCTGCATCAGACAGCTCCGCGATCCCAGATTCACAACTTGGACGCGCAACCTTGGCCGGCCAGGGAGGCGATCGATATCCCCCGCTACGTGCAGACCTGGAAGAATGCTCACGGAAAGGGATCAGTATCGTTCATCACCGCGCGCGGGTGTCCTTACAAGTGCCGTTGGTGCAGCCACCAGGTGTTCGGAACGACTCATCGCAGGCGCAATCCGATGCTGGTGGTGGACGAGGTGGAGTGGCTGCTGCAGCGCTACTCACCTGACATGGCGTGGGTGGCAGACGACGTCTTCACGATTCATCACGGCTGGATTCGCGACTATGCGGCAGAGATGAAGCGCCGCGGGCTGCGGATCCCATTCGAGTGCATCTCGCGCGCCGACCGGCTGAACGAAGAGATGCTGGACCTGCTGGCGGAACTGGGCTGCTTCCGCATCTGGATAGGTTCGGAGAGCGGGTCGCAACGCATTCTCGACGCGATGGAACGAGGCGTCAAGGTGGAGCAGGTGCAGAAGGCGATTGAGATGAGCCGCGCGCGCGGCATCCAGAGCGGGATGTTTTTGATGTGGGGTTATGAGGGCGAGCAATTGCCCGACATTGAAGCGACCATCGACCACGTAAAGCGGTCGCGGCCAGATATCTTCTTCACCACGGTGGCTTACCCCATCAAAGGCACACCCTATTACGAGCGGGCGAGAGACCGCCTAGTTCAATTAAGGGTGTGGAGCGACACCTCCGATCGTGAGCTCAAGATCAAGGGGCGTCACTCAAGCAGATTTTACGACTATGCCGACCGCCTGCTGCGCGATGAAGTGGCGCTCTCTAATTTAGCTGACAGAAACGCGACCGACCCCGCCGTAGTAGCGGACTTGCAGTCACGAATTCGTGCTAATCGTGAGGGGCTGACTTCAACGTGCGCGGAGGTAGAGGCGTGATCAGTTGCCCGGATGCGGCCGTCCATGCTGCCGGATTCGCGTTCGACAGGATCGCGGAGCAGTACGACGAGATGTTCACGCGCTCGTTGATCGGACGAGCCCAACGCAGCGCCGTCTGGGAGGTGCTGCGCCACAGATTTGCAAAGGGCGACCGGGTTTTGGAGTTGAACTGCGGTACAGGCGAGGACGCGCTTTTCCTGGCGAAACTGGGTGTATCGATTGTCGCCTGCGACGCGTCTGAGCGCATGATCGCAGTTGCGACAAGCCGAATGGCAGCGGAGGTTGGTTGCGCCGACGTGCAGTTCAGGATTCTTTCCAACGAGCGAATTGGAGAGTTGCACGATACCGGAGTGTTCGATGGAGCGCTTTCCAACTTCTCCGGGCTCAACTGTGTTGCTGACTTGTCCTTTGTTGCACGTCAGCTGGCATCCTTGGTTAAACCGCGCGCTCCTGTTCTCCTTTGCTTCTCCGGCCGTCTTTGCGCGTGGGAGACCCTGTGGTACTTGGCCCGAGGCGAGGCGTCGCGGTCGGTACGCCGCTGGAAAGGAAATGCCACAGCATCTCTGGGGGACGTCGCCTTACGCGTGCAGTATCCCACAATGAGAGACATACAAAAGCAATTCTGGCCATTTTTTCATTTGCGTAGTTGCCGTGGCATTGGCGTCGCCGTTCCGCCATCGTACGTGGAACACGTGGCTCGGAGATATCCCTGGGCACTGAATGTGCTGATCGCAACGGATCGCCTCATCGCCGCCTGGCCAATCTTTCGCGTGATTGGAGATCACATGTTGCTCACATTGGAAAGGTCCGAGATATGAGAGCGACAGCGAAACGGCAGAACCTGGTCACTCAGCAGCGCATCTGCGGCCTGGAACTGAGCCTGCAATGTCCACAGTGTGGCGTTCCGCTCGGCACGTTGCGGGAGGATGAGTTTCCGCCGGAGTTCCTGTATTCGTGCACCATATGTTACTTCCAGATGCTGAATGAGGATGGCATTTGGAAAGCATTACCCGCAGTACGCAAAGCATACTTCGAGTGCTTTCTTCGCGAATATCAGACCATACGTGAAGCGGAAGGACGCGGGAGCCAGGATTCCGACTACTACCTCGCGCTACCCTTCCGGGATCTCACCGGGCACAACCAGGAGCAATGGGCCATTCGGTCGCGCACGTACGGTTTTCTGGAGCAGAAGATTCTGCCTGAAATCGAAGCCGCTGCGGCACGCAGTCTGCGTGTTCTTGACCTCGGAGCGGGGAATGGCTGGCTCAGTTATCGCCTGGCGCTGCGGAAGCACTTGCCAGTCGCGGTCGATGTGTTCACCTCGGAGCTGGATGGGCTGGCCGCGGCCATTCATTACGGAAAGAGGCTGCCGGCGCTGTTCCCTCGATTCCAGGCGGAGCTCGACCGTCTTCCGTTCGCGGACAGGCAATTCGATTTGGCGATGTTCAATGCCTCGTTCCATTACTCCGAGGATTACTTCGAGACGCTGGGGGAGGCGATTCGCTGTCTGCGCGCGGGAGGCACGGTGATTATCGCTGACACAGCGTGGTACAGGGCGGACCAGAGTGGGCAACGGATGTTGACGGAGCGCCGGCGCATGTTCAGTGAGCAGTATGGATTTCCCGCGGACGCAATCCCAAGCCTTGAGTACTTGACCGACGAGAGGCTGGCAGCGCTCGAGCGGCAGTTTAGTATTCGCTGGAAGATCTACACGCCGTTCTACGGGATAGGTTGGGCCATGCGGCCACTGACGGCGAAACTGAAAGGCAGGCGGGAGCCCTCACGCTTCCGAATCTACGTTGCGGAGGTGCCCAGGTGATCGTTCTCTTCAATCCGCGCGCCACCAGACCGCGAAATTGTCGTCTTCCTTTGTCGGTGCTTGCCTTGGCCGCCGTGCTGGAAGGGCGTGAAGACTATGCGATCGTCGACGGCAACGTGGACTGCGATCCAATCGTTACCATTCTTCAGCTGATTGACGAGAACCGGGTGGAGATGCTGGGCGTGACCTGCATGCCGGGCCCGCAAATGGCTGCGGCGATGGAAGCGAGCCGCGAGATCAGGCGGCTGCGCCCGCAGGTGCCGATTGTCTGGGGCGGATACTTTCCATCCACCTACACTGACGCCACATTGAATGCCGCTTACGTTGACTATGCGGTCCGAGGCCAGGGTGAGGATACGCTGCTCGAGTTGCTGGATGCCTTGCGCGGGGCGCGCACTTTCGATTCGATCGCGGGCCTCTCATACAAGGACGTATCTGGTATGCATCAGCACAATCCTGAGCGCGTGATGAGGGGTCCTGACTCGTTCCCCTGGATGCCTTTTCACCGCTTGCCTGTCCAGAAATATCTGAGGCCATCGTTCTTTGGGCGACGCACCGCGGCTCATCACGCCAGTATAGGTTGCCCATTTCGCTGCAGTTTTTGCGGTGTGCACGCCGCCTATGGCTCGCGGGAAAGATTCGAGGATCCGGCACGCACCGCGGCGATTCTTGAACATCTCGCAACCAGGTACGGTGCCGACTCGGTTCAGTTCTACGACATGAACTTCTTCCTTCGGGAAGATCACGCGTGCGACCTGGCAGGGCGGCTCGCGCCACTTGGCCTCCGCTGGTGGTGCGAGGCACGCGTGGACGTGATGTCACGATATTCCGACGCGACGCTGGCCTCGCTAAGACGCGGCGGTTGCACCATGATCTTCTTCGGTGCCGAATCCGGATCCGATTGGGCGCTGAAGGAAATGAAGAAGGGCATTACGACAGAGCAAACGCTACAGGTTGCCGGTCGCATGCGGAACTTCGATATCATCCCGGAATTCTCCTTCGTGGTGGGAAATCCCGGAGATCCGGAACGCGATACGCGCGAGACCCTCCAATTCATTCGCCGGATCAAGCGGCTCGACCCCCGGGCGGAGATCATCATCTATCACTACACGCCAGTACCACAGCGTGGGAGTATGTACGGCGAGATTGACGGTCAGATCGAATTTCCCACGACCCCGGAAGAATGGGCGAGCCCTCGATGGATGGATTTCACACTCCGTATCGATCCGAACACCCCTTGGCTGAAGCGAAAGACCAAGAAGCTGATCGACAATTTCGAGACCGTGGTGAGCTCGCGCTGGCCTACCGTGCAGGACATTCGCGCACCCCGTTGGAGCCGCGCATTGCTACAAGGGTTGAGCGCATGGCGCTACTCGTCCGAGATCTATGACTATCCCAAGGAGCTGCACTGGGCGCAACGCCTGATCGACCTGCGCAGACCGAAGCAAGAGAGTTTGTGACGACCTGATGAGTTCAACCGCCAAACTGAGAATGCCGGAGCATGCTGAAAGGCAGCAGCGTGAGTTCGCTCTGTGGTCGCGGACCTACGACCGCCTGCCTAATCCGCTGCTCGCCCTGGAAGAGCGCTTCCTTGCGCCCCTGCTGCCCGATCTACGAGACCAAGATGTGCTGGACGTGGGCTGTGGAACCGGTCGGTGGCTGGAGCGTCTACAGAAACACAATCCGCGCGGGTTGACCGGGGTGGATTTCTCTCCGGAGATGGTAGCTCGCGCCCGACGAAAGATGAAGCGAAGAGCGGCCGTCACCCTAGGCGATGCAACCTGCCTGCCTATCGCGAATGGATCCAGCGACGTAGTCATTGCGTCGTTCCTGGCCAGCTACGTCCCTAATATCGACGCTTTCGGGCGCCAGCTTCGCCGCGTCTCGCGTGCGAAAAGTCGAATCTATATTTCAGATGTTCATCCTGAGACCGCTGAAGCTTGCCACTGGAAGCGAGGCTTCCGCAGCGGAGACCGTCAGGTTGAGCCGGCGACCTATCAACGATCATTGGCCGAGACGATATCGGGTCTGCGTAATGCTGGGTTCAGGATCACATGTTTGTTGGAGCCGCAATTCGGCGTTCCCGAGCGGGAGATCTTCCGTTTCGCGGCGAAGTTGGATGCGTTCGATGCGGCCGCAGGACTGCCTGCAATCTATATTCTTGAAGCCAAACCTGATGAGACGCGCACTGCCTTCGTTGACCTGTCATCTGCAGGCGTTCCGGGGATCTCACTGCACGGAGCCAGGATTGCGCTGGACGGCGATACCTCGATAACCAGCGATATTGAAATCCGCGAGAGCAGGGTGTGCACCATTGCGTCGAACGAGAGGGTGCGCCATGGGCAAGTTGAGCCCGCAAGCGTGCACCTGCGTGGTTATGTATTGCTCCCAGGATTGATCAATGCCCACGACCACCTCGAGTTCGGGCTGTACTCGAATCTTGGACGTGGTCCATACCGAAATGCTTCCGAGTGGGCGCGAGACATCCAGGAACGTGAGCGAACGACCATAGCTGCTCACCAGTCCATAGCTCGCGATGTACGTCTCTGGTGGGGCGCGATTCGAAACCTACTTGGCGGTGTTACCACTGTCTGTCATCACAACCCGTTGCACCAGGAATTGACCGACGCCGACTTCCCGATACGTGTCCCGCGGAATTACAACTGGGCGCATTCGCTTGCCATGGACGTCGAGGTGCGAGCGAAGTTCAGGTCGACGCCCGATGCCATTCCATTCGTTTTACACGCCGGCGAAGGGGTTGATGAAGCGGCGGCGGAGGAGGTGTTTGAACTTGACCGCCTGAACGCACTGGACGAGCGGACCGTGCTGGTACACGGGCTGGCACTCAGCGCGGAGGGCATCGCTCTTCTCAACGCTCGGGCTGCAACATTGGTTTGGTGTCCCAGCTCCAATAACTACCTTTTCGGCCGGACCCATAGCAGCAGAACGATTGCCGGCATTCGGCGCGTGGTCCTCGGGAGTGATTCTCCTCTGACCGCTGCGGGCGATCTGCTGGACGAGGTTCGAATGGCCCATCAGGAAGCAGGTGTGTCTGCACGCGACCTGTACCGCATGTTGTTCGAACGCGTTGCCCAAGTATTCCATTTGCAAGAAGGGCAGGGAACAATTCGGCCTGACGCAGCCGCTGATCTGATTGCAGTTCGTGACAAAGGACTATGCCCGGCCGAAATAGTTGCCAATCTGGCTGCCGCGGATGTGGAACTGGTAATCGTCGGCGGGCGTGTGACAGTTGCATCGGAGGAAATATTTCGCAGATTGCCTCCTGAACTGTCCCGGGATTTGCGTCCACTTGAAATTGAATCAAACCTGCGCTGGGTGCGGGCCCCGTTGGGACGACTGTTTCGCGAGGCGCATCGCGCTCTAGGATGCGACATTAAGCTCAGCGGTAAAAGGGTGCGGCATGTTTCCTCGGCATGGCTCTAAGGATCAGGCGCTGCTGGAAGTGCAAGACGAACTCGTCGAGACCATGCCGATCCTCGTCCTTAATGTGCACAGCCGATGCAACTGCCGTTGCCTGATGTGCGACATCTGGAAACGCGATGAGGCAGCGGAAATCACCGCCGCCACTCTGGAACGGCATCGTGAGTCCTTGCGCCGTCTACGCGTCGAATGGGTGGTGCTCACTGGGGGAGAGCCGCTGATGCATAGCGATCTCAGTTCCTTATGCGCGTTTCTCCGTGATCTTGGCGTGAGACTTACGCTCCTGACCACTGGGTTGCTACTCGCAAGACGTGCTGCAGAGGTCGCGATGCTGTTTGATGACGTCATCATTTCACTCGATGGCCCGAGGTCGGTCCACGACGCCATTCGACGGGTGAAAGGAAGCTTCGATCTTATCCACGCGGGAGTGTCAGAGTTGCGCGAGAGACAGCAGAACATCCGGGTTAGCGCACGTACCACGGTACAAAGCATGAACCATAGCTCTCTGCGTGCGACAGTGCTCGCCGCGAAGGAACTTGGCTTCGACGGCATCTCCTTCCTTGCCGCCGATTTGACTTCCGAAGCATTCAACCGGCCAGTGCTTTGGCCGGTCGAAAAGCAAAGAGAAGTGGGACTCTCGATTGAGCAAGTGCGCACACTGGAAGGTGAGCTGGAGGCGCTGATTGTCGAGTATGGTGACGATCTCCGCAATGGCTACATCGCAGAGAACGCAACCAAGCTGAGGAAGATCGCCCGGCATTTCAGGGCGCATCTGGGATTGGCCAGTGCGACGTCGCCCAGGTGCAACGCTCCTTGGGTATCAGCCGTCGTTGAAACGAACGGAGCCGTGCGCCCCTGCTTCTTTCATCAGCCAATCGGAAATCTGCAAGACGGAGCCTTTGAAGAGATCATCAACGGTGAAGCCGCACGGACATTTCGCCGAAGATTGAACGTTGGCAGCAATCCTATTTGTCGAAAGTGTGTGTGTTCGCTGTACGATGGCTGACGCCGCGGAGAGCGTAGAAGGCCGCGTCGTCGACAGGACGAGCTTCCAGGTGTGAAATCCTCGAATCCAGGTGAACCCGTTAGGCTGGTTACGCTCGAAGAACGAGCCGGCAACGATTGCGCCAGTCCGCTCGATGGCTTCTGGAAAATAAGCTTCGAAGTACTGGACAAAATTCTTGCGCGCCCCGTCGTTAACGGTATGACGGCGAAGTTCGATGACTTGAAAATCGTTGAGGCGCGCGGAAGGGTCGGTCAATGCGTTCGCAACCGACGGAGCCTGCGCCGGTGCCAGCTGGACGAGCACCAGCGCGATCAGCAAGACTTTGAATGCTCGTGCGTCCGGGGTTTTCATCAACCTCTCGGATCCTTCGTCGCCCCGTTAAGCCGGACATCGTAGAGACGAACGTAGGCGGGGAGCGCAATACCATCCGCCAACTGCTCGTCGGGTATCGGCGCTTCGCATCGCATCGCGAGCGGCAGCACCCCGGCCCACGCGGGAAACCCGTAATCGCCCGCATCATCTACCGCTGGACCGCTTCGCACCTTGGCTGACGCCTCGTCGATGGAGAATTCCAGCACTTTGGTTGCTTTCAATTCCTGTTCGCTGGGCGCGCGTACATCCTTCCAGCGTCCGGGCACGAGGTGTTCGGAGATGATGCGCAACGCTTCAAGCTTTTGCAATGGTTCCTCGATGCTTCGCGCGGTCCCAAACGCTACCGCCGATCGATAGTTCATGGAGTGGTGGAAGGCGGACCGCGCCAGCACTAATCCGTCGACGAGGGTTACCGACACGCAAACCGGAAGCCCCGTTTCCAGTTCGCAGAGCAAGCGGCTCGCGGCTGAACCATGCAGATAGAGCGTGTCGGCTTTGCGTCCGTATAAGGTTGGGATCACAAATGGCTGACCATCCTTGCAGAATCCCACGCTCGCCAGGAAACCCCCGTCGAGAATTGGATAGATGGCTTCGCGATCGTGCGATCCGCGAGACGGCATGCGGCGCAATTCAGTGCGAGTGGTTTGAATCATTTCCTGCCCGCATGTAAACGTTCACCCAGTTCACTTCCCAAGTCTTGCCTCCGTCCTTGGAGAACGATTGCTCAAAGTGGCATGTGTTCGGAGCAATGAAAGACTGCACCCAGCGCACAAAGATTGCTCGGCCGTTCAGCGGCTCCTGGTCGTAGAACTCTCCACGGCCATTTTTGAACTCTCCGATCATCGGCTGGTCCAGGGTGCCGTCATTGCTCGTGGCCCAGACCTGATTCCATTGGCGAGCCTGAGGATCATACAGTCGCAAGGTCAGACCCTCGATGTGACCGGATGCTCCGTCGGCTTCGAATTCCTCGAGGTCCGCGCGGCCGCCCCAGACTTTCCGGACGACCGAGGTACCGTCGTAGGTGGCCCAGGCAGTCGATCCAGTTAAGGGATGAATCAGCCGCGACAAATGCGCCTTCCACGTTCCAATCGCAAAGTCGAAACCGTGCTGACCATCGGCGTCGCTTGGCGAAGACTGCGCAGGAACCGGCTTCTCCGCGTCTGCCGACGCCGTAATAAGGGTGTCGGTTGCGATCCAGTTCACCTCCCATGTCTTGCCGCCATCGGAGGAAAAGGACTGTTCAAAGCGGCAGGAAGTTGGCGTTATGTCCGACCAGACATTGCGCACCAGGACGCTTCGTCCGTTGAACGGCTCGGTATCGAAAAATTCGCCGCGGCCGTTCGTGAACTCTCCGATGGTCGGGACGCTGATGGTGCCCGACCTGCTGCTGGCGGTGTTGAGGCTCCACTGATGCGCTTGCGGGTTATACAAGCGCAGGGAGAGCACCTCCAGATGTCCCGCGGGGCCGTCTGCCTCCAGTTCCGCAAGATTCGCGCGCCCGTTCCAAATCTTGCTCACGACTGTCGTGCCCTCGTATTCGGTCCACGTGGTGGAGCCGGTGAGCGGATGTTGCAGGCGACTCACGTGCGTCTTCCAGGTGCCGATGTCGAAGTCGAAATCGTGCTGCCCATCGCGCATGGTCAGGCCGCCGGCGGTCGCGCTGCCCTGGGCCAGGAGCATCGTCGGAGCGGTGACGAGCAGGAACACGCTGGCGAGGCAGCGCAGGTAGCTCCATCGCAGGCCGCAAGGAGCCGCGAGGCACTCGGGGCGTCTCATGGCTTCACCCGCGTAAAGTTAATGATCCAGTTGGTCTCCCAGGTCTTCCCGCCGTCCAGGGAAAAGGCCTGTTCCCACTGCGGCGCATCCGGAGAAGTCACGGTCCATATAAAACGCACAAAGATATTCTTGCCGTTGTAGTCCTCCTGGTCGTAGAACTCTCCGCGATCGCCTTCAAACTTGCCCACCGTGGCCGGAAGAGAAAACACGCCGGTTTTCGAGGTGGCCCAGTAGAGGCTCCATTGATGCGAGCTCGTGTTGTAGGTGCGAACGGTCATGCCCTCAAGGTGGCCAGTCGGGGAGTCCGCTTCGAACACATCCATATTGGCGCGGCCATCCCAAATCGGCTGGGCGTCGACGGTTCCGTCGAATTCCACCCACTCATTCGAACCGCTCAGAGGATGCGGCAGGCGGCGACTGTGAATCTTCCAATGCCCAAACTCGAAATCAAAGTCATGTTGTCCGTCCCGCTCGTTCGCCGAAGAGACTTTCGTGGCCGACTGCTGCGCGCTGGTCCGTGTCAATGTACCCGATTGCGCGAACGCTGCCCCTCCGCTGAAAACCAGCATCATCGCGCACAGGAGGTAACTGCAGATTCGTGTGTATCCAGTCATTTTTATTCTCCGATCACAAGAATGGCTGATTCGAGTGGCACTGTACAATAGCCACTTCTGATGATTTATATATAGCCACTCGTGAGAGGGAGATTTTCATTGCCGGCTACTTTTATCCCGTCCTTCATCCTCGATTCCGACAGTGAGCGGCCGATGTATCGCCAGCTGTATGACTGGTTCCAGCAGGCCATTGTCGGCGGCCAGTTGCGGCCGGGACAGCCCGTGCCTTCCAGCAGAAGGCTGGCTGCGGAGCTGCAAATTTCGCGAATTCCGGTTTTTAATGCCTACGAACAGTTGTGCGCTGAAGGCTATCTGGAGACATTCGTGGGAGCCGGAACGCGGGTGGCGCGATCGATTCCTAATGACGAATTACGTGCCGCTCACGGCAAGGAACTACACGTCTCTCGAAGATCGCGAGTGGTCGCCGCTCCACGACATAAATCGCGTCGCGCGACGGTACTGATCCATGCGGCTCCCCAACCATGGCTGAACACTCTCGGGGCTTTCCGCGTTAGCCTGCCTGCGCTTGATCATTTCCCTGTCGGCACCTGGTCAAAGCTGGTGGCGCGCCACACGCGCGCGCTACATTGGGAAACGATGGCCTATGGCGACACCATGGGCTACGCGCCGTTTCGTGAGGCCATCGCGCAGTACCTGTCGACCGTGCGGGGCGTGCGCTGCCAGGCTTCGCAAATCCTGGTGACCACCGGCTCGCAGCAGGCCTTGCAGATTTGCGCGCATGTTCTGCTCGACCAGGAGGACTCGGTCGCCGTCGAGGATCCCGGATATCCCGGAGCGCGTCAGGCCTTCTTGGCGTCAGGTGCCCGGTTGATTGGGGTGGCGGTGGACGATGAAGGCATGCAGGTCGACGAATTGATTCGCCGTCGAGAGAGTGTGCGTGCCGTCTACATCACGCCGTCGCACCAATATCCTCTTGGCGTGACCATGAGTGCGACTCGACGCATGCAGCTGCTCAACTGGGCTGCGCGAAAAGGTGCCTGGATCATTGAGGACGACTACGATAGCGAATATCGTTTTGGCAACCGCCCGATCGTTTCGCTGCAAGGAATGGATAAGCTCGGGCGCGTGGTGTACATCGGCACGTTCAGCAAGGTTTTGTTTCCGGCGATCCGACTGGGCTACGTCGTCGTGCCTCAGGACTTGGTGCCTGCGTTCTCGGCGTATCGGGATGCGGCCGACATTTTCCCGTCAACCCTCTATCAGGCCGTCGTCACCGACTTCATTCGCGAAGGACATTTCGCTCGCCACATCCGGCGAATGAAGGTGCTGTACATGGAACGGCGGAACAGCCTTGTGCAGGCCTTGCAGACAGAGTTGGAGAGGATGCTGCAAGTCACAGGGTCCGAGGCGGGAATGCATCTGGCCGCGCTTCTGCCGCGCGGCGTGGATGACTTCGTGATCGCGCGTCAGGCCGCCGAGCGAGGCATCTCTGCAATGCCGCTGTCGAGTTGCTATTTACATCGCGCCAAACGAAAAGGGCTGATTCTCGGTTACGGCGCAAGCAACGACCACCAGATCCAGCAGGCAACGCATATGCTCAAGACGATCATGGCAAGATACCCTTGAAAGGAGCAGCCTTACGGTGCTTGCACCCCGTGCGGAAAGCCGGCATCTGAGAAAATTCCGATCGGGTCCTTGCACCAGCAGTCGGGGCCCTGTGCTGGGACCCTGCTACTTGCGCGAACCGCCTCTTCACGATTGCCTAGGCTACCCGCCCCCGTGCCGTGGCGGCTCCGTCTTTCGATTCTAGGCCCTGGCCTCTCCCGACGTTCGCAGCGGCGGACCCCAGGGATGGCGCGGACGCAAACAACGAAACCAATCCCTCCACAAGTGTCGGGTGCGTCAGCACGGCATCGCGGAGGGCGGTGTACGGCAACCCGGCGAGCATAGCGATCTGCACTGCAGCCATCGTTTCTCCCGCCCCGACCCCGAACATCGTGAACCCGAGGATGCGGTCGCCACTCGCCTCCACCAGCGCCTTCATGAATCCGCGCGTCTCCGAGAAAGTCCGCGCGCGCAGGTTAGCGTCCATTGGAACCTTGAATAAACGGTATGCGATCCCGTCCGCATTCGCCTCCTTCTCATTAAGTCCGATGCGAGCGAGTTCGGGATCGGTAAACAGGCAGTAGGGAACCTGCCGGCCGGTAGTAACACGTCTACCCCCGGTGAGGTTGGCATGAACCACGCGAAAATCGTCAACGCTGATATGGGTGAAAAGCGGGCTCCCGGCGACCTCGCCGATCGCCCAAACGTTTTCTGCAGTCGTTTGCAGCCGCTCGTTTACCTTGAGAAATCCCCGATCGTTTATCTCGACTCCCGCTAACTCCAATCCGATTCCCTCAGTATTCGGTATTCGTCCCACTGCAATCAGCAGATGCGTTCCCTCGAGCGTTTTGTCCGCCCCACCGCGGTCGATAGCAACTTTTACCGACTGTCCGGAAATGCCCGACACTCTGCTCACATGTGCATTGAGACCCACCTCGATGCCCTCATCGTTCAGTAAGCTGGTCAGGCCTTCGACTACATCGTCGTCTTCTCGCGGCAGCAAGCGTTCGCCATTCTCAAGGATCGTGACTTTGCTGCCGAAGCGCCGCATCGCCTGCGCCAGTTCGATTCCCACATAGCCTCCGCCGATTACCAGCAGATGTTGGGGAACCACATCGAGTTCAAGCGCCTCGATGTGCGTCATCGGCTGCGCCTCCGCTAGCCCAGGAATCGGCGGCAGGCTCGCATGTGTGCCGGTGCTGATAATTACATTCGCTCCGCGCAGCTCCCTGCGCTTCCCATCCGCAAGCGTCACCTCCACAGTTCTGGGAGCGGTGAAGCGACCCGACCCCATAATCAGCTCTGCTCCAGTTGTCTTGTAATTCCCCAGATACATTTCATTCAAGCCGGATACCATCTTGCGCTTGCGATTCCGTACGACAGACATATCAACGTCAAAACCATCGCGTCTGATGCCGAACTCGTCGCTGTGCCGTACGTAGGAGGCAACTTTTGCGCTGTGAATGATGTTCTTGCTCGGCAGACAGGCAACGTTCGGACACGAGCCGCCGATATACTTGCGGTCGATGATCGCGACGCTCTTGCCTTCGGCGGCGAAGGTCCACGCTGCAAGTGTTGCTCCCGTGCCGCCGCCGAGGATCACCAGATCGTATTCTTCCGGCTGCGCCTGATTTGTCGATTGTGCGGTAGAAATATTCTCCATCCTATTCATGCAGCTTGTCCTTTCCGAGAAGAGGTTCGGTTTGGTTTGCACAAGAGATCGAAAACCCTTATTCAGATGGCGGTGCGCCCTCCATCGACAGCGAGATTGGCGCCGTAGATGAAACTGGCACGGTCTGTCGCCAAAAACACAACTGCTTCTGCTATTTCCTCGGCGGTGGCGGGACGCCGCGCCGGCGCCTGGGCAGCCAGGTGTTCAAGGCCCTCGCCCATTTCTTGCGTGCCTTCCGTACGCGTGGGGCCAGGACTAACAGCATTTACCCGGACGCCGCTGGGGCCATATTCAGCAGCCCAAGTCTTGGTCAACAGATGGATGGCGGCCTTACTCGAACCGTAGAGACTCGTTCCGGGTGCCCCGTAATCAGCAACCATGGTCGAGAGGTTGACAATTGCTCCTTTGCCTCTCTTGGCCATCAGTGGGGCAAGTTCCGCTACCAGGAAATACGGTGCTTTCACATTCAACGAAAAAACGCGGTCAAACTGTTCTTCCGTCATTTCATGAGTGGACCCAAACGGATAGATCCCAGCATTATTAATCAGAATATCGACGTGGCCATTTCCGAGTTCGATTGCTGTCTTCGCCACTCGGCGTGCGCTGTCTGCGTCCCGAAGATCGGAGGAGATGAAGTCCGCCTGGCCTCCTGCTGCGCGAATTTCGTCGACGGTCTTCTTTCCACGCTCCGAGTTGCGTCCTACCACCAAAACATGGATACCAAGCTGTGCCAACTTGTCGGCCGTCGCGCGACCGATACCGCTCGTCCCCCCTGTGATAAGCGCAGTCGAAATGTTGTTTGTCATTTGTCAAGCCTCGATAGATTTATCCCCAATTGGAGTTCCGCGTACGCTATAGGTTTCAAGAAATCACTATTTGTTATGCGCTTTCGTAGCATCCGCTCAGGTTCACGCAGCTGGGCGGTTCCGCAAAGTCCCGAGAATCGCCAGATCGATCCGGCTGCATCTTTCAGAGGTTGTGTGGGTGAACGTCGATCACTCTTCATCCGATTTTGACTTCTGACCTCTAGTCCCGCTGCTCTTGCCTTATGAATGCAAGATGCGCGCGAGCGTTGATCGTTGCCGTTACCCATGGTGGAAGATGCAGCGCTTGTTATTGGCATGGTGCAGCTTCGCGCACTTCGGACCAACTCCCCGCCGAACGTGCAGAAAGACTTCGGCCGCGGCCAGCATACCCAACGTCGGCGCAAGGAAATAGATCCAAAGCGCGTGCCAATAGCCGGCGTGAAATGCTGAACCAAATGTTCGTGCGGGATTCATGCTCATCCCGGAAAGCGGCGTCTCAAATGCTATGTAGATGGCGTACAACGCGCCGACAAATAAAGGAGTGTAGCGCGCCAAGGTTTCGCGATTCGAAGTGACCAGGATGGTGATCATCAGGACAAACGAGATCACCAGCTCTGCAACGAATGCCATTGCGTTGCCATACGAACCGGGCACTGTCACCACGCACCGAATCGCGCTGTTCAGTGGTGCACCGGCTAGAGCGTACCGAGCGATCGTTACCCCACAGACGGCGCCAAAGAACTGCGCGAGCACATAAAATGTGGCATCCCAGAGTTCGACTTTTCCCAGACGATAAAAACTGAAGGTGATTGCTGGATTGAAGTGCCCCCCGGACTGTTTGCCCCAAGGTGTCATGACAATCGCGATCACTGTCGCGCCTATTGCCACCCCCATAAGCGCCCGGCGTAAGGCAGCGCTGCCAATCCAGTGCCGCACCGGCGAGGCTGGGTGCTGTAACAAGGTCGCAAACGCGCACGCGCACACCATGTAGAAGGCCAGCTCAAGCGCTTCCATCAGGTACTCCGGCCAATGGAAACGCAAGCTGGCAACCGCGCTAAGTCCGTCGCGGCGGCGCAGTGGCACCGCACCGTGGTGGAGGCTGAAGCCGCCCGGCATTTTATGATTCGTTATTTCGCTGGCTGTCCGGTGCAAACGAGACTCGCTTCTTAGGTGGAAGGTACGGTCACATTCACCCCCGCTGTAGGAGCATCTGGATTCCGCTAAGACCGCGGGGTGGACGAGGTAGTGAACCGGAAACCCTTGGTTCTCTTTAGCGCCAGGAGGGCGCCCGACGATAACGGATGCCACCGCTTCCGACGAGGATTCTTCAAAAATGATTTCCCTGAAATGGATATTACGAGCGCGGAATTCAGTGTTGGCGCCCCAAATCCGAACGCTGCATCGATCAGGCGAGACGGCGCCGTCTTTGGTAGGCAGCAACCTTCAATCTGTTTCCGCAAATGTTCATACTGCACCAGCGTCGTGATCCCTTCTTGCTGGTGTCGTAGAAGTGGACGACACACGACTCCGATTCGCATTGGCGTATGCGGGAAGGTTCCCCTTCGGAGAACAAGTCAGCCGTAGCAGCGGCGATCGGTACCCACACATCCTCTGGTTTTCGCGGCTCGAAAAACGCTTCGCGCACCAGTTTCGAACCTTTCTTGCGGAGGCTGTAGCGCTGAGGGTTCTCTTTCAAGAGCATATCTACTTCGGCCAGGAAAGCATCTCCGGGCAGAGATCCGGCTTCCAGTTGGAGTACCGCCGCTCGCAAGCGTTCGCGGAATGCGATCAGCTTTCGCACGAAAACTTCGGCACGCCGTGATCCGCGCCAGGCTCGCATCAACACTTTACCCTTCCGCGATGTGGCGACTCCGGAGGCTAGCAGCCATCGTTCCAAGGCAGCGGTATCCGTCAATAATTCTTGCGGTTTGGTTTCCAAAATTGGCTTTGTATTCAGGAAATCCAGCGCCAGGTGATTGCCCACAAACAGAAAGCCGTGCACCCATTCCTGTTCTCCAGACGAGCCCGTCATACCGTGCTTTCCCTCAAGAGATATAATCTCAGGAATTTAACACCATCAAACGAAACTTTTGATGGTGTCGTCACATCTTACCTCGTGAATTTCCCACTTTAGCGGCCATCCGATGCTGGTCTGCAAATCAACTCAACAGAAGGAATGCGTTATGACA
Source organism: uncultured Acidobacteriaceae bacterium (assembly GCA_963819055.1). GTDB lineage: Bacteria > Acidobacteriota > Terriglobia > Terriglobales > Acidobacteriaceae > Bog-257. The sequence continues at coordinate 94,539 of CAWFUT010000050.1, forward strand.
ACTTATCATCACGCCCGTACAAAAGTACGAAAGCTCTTGGTCGCGAAGCCGGATCTACGGATTCGCCGACGATTGTACTGTTGCACGGCTTTCCAAGTCCTTTCCACAATGTTCCGTGAGCCGATCCCGCAACTGGCGGAAGAGTTTCACGTGAATGCTCCTGATTGATACTGATCACTTCGCGCTGGAGCGCTCCAGCGGTTTCATTGCGGAGCGCGTGCGGGAGTTTCTAAGGTAAGTCGCTGGGCTGAAGCGGCAACGCTTCTCATGGATCCGCGGAAAGGACTTAAGGCGTGACAGTTCCTGCAAACACCACCGTAGTTGCGGTTCACGGAGCTTGGGCCGATGGTTCGAGCTGGAAAGAGGTGATTCTCGGTCTTGAACGAGAAGGCTTGCGAGTGATCGCAGCTCCGATCCCGCTGACCTCGCTCGCCGATGACACAGCCGCATTGAAGCGCACAATCGCGCGTACCGAAGGCCCAGTAATTCTGGCCGGTCACGCTTATGCCGGCGCTGTTATCTCTACAGCAAACTCCGAGAGCGTGAGGGCGCTGGTCTACATAGCGGCGCTGGCGCCTGATGAGGGCGAGACCGTTGCGCAAGTTTTCTATCGCGATGCACGACATGCTCTGGCGCCACAGCTAGCCCCGGACGGCGACGGCTTCATCTGGATGCCCGAGGAAGGCTTCAGGAATGCCTTCGCTCAACATGCGACGGCAGAGCAAATCGCCGTGACGGCAGCGGTACAGAGGCCAATCTCGCTCAAGTGCATCCAAGACCCGGTTTCAAAGCCGGCGTGGAAATCCAAGCCGTCCTGGTTCTTGATAGCGGAACAAGACCGCATGATTAACCCCAAAACACAACACTTCATGGCAGATCGCATGAAAGCCACAATCCGGTCACTCGCCGTGGATCATACGCCGTTGCTCACCGCGCCAGAGAAAGTGGTGGATACCATCCTGGAAGCGAAGCTTGCAGTGTCCTAGTTCACACTTGAAGGCTGTTGGTTCAGCCGAACCTAGCGGCAAAAAGGAGACGTTGTGAATTCTGTCGCAGTTGTGACCGGAGCCAGCCAAGGTATTGGTCGATCGACAGCCATTCGATTGGCACGTGACTTCTCGGCCATTGCCCTGGCCGCCCGAGATGCCGATGCGCTGAAGGAGGTAGCAGACACCGTAAAGACAGTGGGCGCGGAGCCGCTGGCCGTCGATCTCGACTTGAGCGAGGTTGAGTCTGCGGAGAGCCTGATCAATGCTACGCTTAAGCGCTTCGGCAGAATTGATGCGTTGTTGAACATCGCAGGCGCAGTGCCGCAAATTGATTTGTTCGAGATGACGGACGAGCAATGGCGGGCCGGCATGGAACTGAAACTTCACGGTGCGCGACGTCTGACGATACTGGCTTGGGAGGCACTTAAGGAGTCGAAAGGATCCGTCGTATTTATGTCAGGCAGCGCCGCCCTCGATCCCAAGCCGGCGTTCGCGGCCGTGGCAGCGACCAATGCGGCTATCACCGCGCTTGCTAAAGCATTCGCTGAACAAGGCATCGACGACGGGGTGCAGGTCAACAGCGTTGTTCCGGGGCCGGTGATGACGGGACGTCGTCGTACCTTTATGGAAAAGTGGGCACCAGTGCACCGCATGAGCGTTGATGAGGCAATGAAAGAATTTCCAAAAGAGGTGGGAATCAGCCGCTACGGACAGCCGGAGGAGATCGCCGACCTGCTGGCGTTTCTGGTATCCCCGGCAGCCAAGTGGATGACAGGTACGTCGGTCCGTATGGACGGCGGCGAAATCAAGAGCATCTAGCTGCCAGCGGCAGCGTATTGGATTTCGAGAAGAAGGAGGGACTCATGGCGCGGCTGCTTTCGGTAAATGTCGGTGTTCCTCGCGAGGTCACATGGAACGGCAGGAAGGTTCGAACATCGGTGTGGAAACTACCGGTGAACGCACGACGAATGGTCCGCACAATTAATATTGACGGCGATGAGCAGGCGGATCTCGCGGGTCACGGCGGGGAACAGCGCGCCGTGTTTGTTTATCAAATGGACGCGTATCACCACTGGGAGCAATTCCTGGGTCGCAATGATTTCAGTTATGGGCAGTTCGGCGAAAACTTCACTGTTGAAGGGCTTGCCGATAACGAGGTCTGCATCGGCGACCGATACCGCATTGGCGATGCCATTTTTGAGGTAACCCAACCGCGCGTGACGTGCTTTCGAGTCGGCATCCGCATGAACGAGCCTCGCATGCCGGCTCTGCTGGTGGCACACCGAAGACCGGGTTTCTACTTTCGGGTGTTGCAGGAAGGAGAAGTTGGTGCGGGGGATGCCATCGTGAAAGTTGCTGATGGCCCGGAGCATATCACCGTCGCGGAGATGGATGCTTTGCTGTATTTGCCGGGACATTCCCGCGAGCAGATTGAACGAGCGATTCGTATACCCGCTCTAAGTAAGGGATGGCAAGCCTCGTTTCAGGCGATACTCGCGCAAGAGTCGGCAGACACAACTGCGGAAGGGAATTCCGGACTAGCGAGTGACGAGCCCGCCCCCGCCTGGCCAGGATTCAGGCAGGTGCGGGTCGAGCGCATCCGCAAGGAAAGCAGTAGCGTGACCTCCTTCATCTTGGTGCCGGTCCAAGGCGACCTCGTTGCTCTCGCTCGACCGGGTCAATTTGTTGTTTTGCGGTTGCAAGTAGAGCAGGATGAGCCACCGGTGCTTCGCAGCTATTCCTTGTCCGATCTGCCGGCAGCCGATCACTTCCGCATCAGTGTTAAGAGCGAACCGAATGGGATTGGAAGTTTGTTTCTCTGCAACCGCGTGCGCGAAGGCGATGTGTTGGATATGAGCGCACCGCGAGGAAGTTTCTATCTCCGGTCTGGCGCGGCGCCAGTTGTTCTAGTAAGCGCCGGCGTCGGCGCAACGCCCGTATTGTCAATGCTGCATGCACTCGCTGCGGAAGGATCACGACGGCAGGCTTGGTGGATTTATGGAGCGCGCAATCGCGACGACCATCCATTCTCAGAGGAATCGCGTTCCCTGCTAAAACAGCTGCCTGGAGCACGAAGCTACATCGTCTACAGCAGGCCCGCCGCAACCGACAAAATAGGAGTGGAATTCGATGCTTCAGGCCACATTGACGCCGCTCTGCTCGAAAAGCTGGGTGCGCCGCGCGGCGCTGACTATTATTTATGTGGACCAACTTCATTTCTGCAGAACATGCGCAAGGGCCTTCGAAGCTGGGGCGTTTCCGACGATAACGTGCACGTGGAAATCTTTGGCACTCTGGAGACTATTACGCCTGGTGTGGCAGCAGTCGAACGCACTCCGCACCTGCCGCTTGGGCAGCCCGGGATCGGACCTTCCGTGTCATTCTCGCGTAGCGGAGTTACCGCCGCGTGGGATCCTAAGTTCGGGAGCCTACTCGAAATGGCTGAAGCGTGCGATATTCCCGTTAGATGGTCGTGCCGGACAGGGGTGTGCCACACCTGCATGACCGGTCTAATCAGCGGCTCGATCACTTATGCTCCCGAGCCACTCGAAAGGCCCGCTCCGGGGAGCCTGCTTGTGTGCTGCTCCCGGCCGAACTCAAGCGTGATTCTCGACCTTTGACAGGAGTCGCATCCGGAATTGAGCTCGCTGAACAGCAGTTGAACACGCTTGAAGCGACCCCAAACAAACTTATCCCAGAGTCTCACGATATGACGCAAGGTTCGCTTCCCAAGCGCGAAGGCGACGCCCTGTTCGATTAGCGCGCCGCCTTCTTTTGTTCACCTCGTTGCGGACAGTCTTTCAGCTTTAGAACTGAGTGGCTGGAAGAACTGGTGTTCCTTCGATCTGCACCGCCTGCAATTGACTGGGTTCCAAGCCCAACGCCTTGAGAACGGTTGGCGCGACTTGCAGGGTTTCAACGGCTGTGTTGACCGTGCTCGTTTGGAAGCTCGGATTCGAAAGCAGCATGATCACGTTGGTATCGTCGTGCGAGAAGCCCCCGTGCTCAGAGAGTTTCGAGCTGCTGCCGGTATAGACCACGCCGTAATTTGGCGTGACCAGGATGTCGGGAGTGCGCGGATCTCCGTTGGGAGGAAGACCAGGAGCGTTGAACATCGTTGTGATCGACGGGCCATAGAAGATTTCTCCCAGACCAGCCATGGCCGCATTGGCCTGCAGAATTGATACCGCGGTCGCTGTCTGTGCCGATGACTTGAGCCAGAGCAGCGAGACATCATCCTCCGTGGGGCCAATCTGGCCGCCGGTGGGCGATTCGGAAGGGGGCAGGTAGCTAGCGAGCAGATTGGCAGGCGAGGTGCCATTGTTTCCGTCAGGACCCGGAATCGGGAAGAAACGGTTTGGGTCGATCGGAGACTGACCGTGCTTGGCGGTAATGATGATCAGTGTCGAATCGAGAAGGCCCTTGCTCCTCAGTTCATTCACCCACTCGCCAATCGATGCGTCGACGAACTGAATTTCACCCACTAATTCGGCGGTCGGCGTTCCTGCGGCGTCCAGATATCCACCCGTGCCTACATTGTGCTCGATCAGCTTTTGTCCCACGCTGACCACCTGAAAATTCATGCCAAACAGCGTCGGCACGGGCGCGCTCCCCTGGCCATTGTGGGTCTTGCCATCAATCTGGTTGAGCACAGCGTTGACCTTCAGGGTGTCGTAGCACTGGATGTTCTCAAAGCTGTTGGTCCAGGCGCCCAACTGCGAGGGATCTGGAATCGGACTGCAGGGCAATCCCAACGGGGTGACGACGCCAGGCAAGGCCACGACTGTGGAGTTGATTTCCGGGGAGTAGTAATCATCAACGTTTGTTCCATTGCCGGGTCCTGACACCGAAGAGTACGACGGATGCTTATCGGTCCACGCGGTGTAGCCACCGGCCGCATGGATGACGCCGAAGATCGTATTCGTGCGGACGAAATTCCAGGGATAGACCGGCGCACAGCCTTGTTTAGGATCCCGCTCCAGTCGGTCGGGATCGATGGAGTTGATCCCACCATCGCCACTGGGAGCGCCACCGTTCAGTTGCGTCTGATCAATGTCGATGCCTTCATCAAACTCCGTTGACGTTCCGACCGAGCCGGTATGCAGGCCACAAGGACCACCAGCCAGTCCGTTTCCTGTGGTTACCTTCGGCGGAGCCAGCGAACGGTCATAGGCTACGTCATAGAAGGCTCCTACCGAGCGCGGCGAGCCGCCAGTCATCAGCGCCATCAGGCCTGGAAACGAGTCTGAAGGCTTAGAGGTGGAAGCATTCAGATAAGTGGTGCCGGTGACTCCCAGAGCTGCCAGGTTGGGACAGTACGGGGCGCCGTTGTTAACCCCGGGGACGCCGTTGGCGCAGTTCACAAAGTCTAGAGAGTGCATTCCATCAACACTGACGAGCAGTACTCGTTCGATGATGTTGTGCTGAGATTTTGACGTGGTCCTGGTAGCCGCGCTTAGTTCCAGGGGCGCAGTCGAAACCGCAACCGCCAGGAACCAGGTGAGCAGGGATTTCATGGTTCGTACCTCCGTTTTGGTATAGCTGCGAACCAAGAAACTCTAGCTGCGCGCAGATCAGGGCGGGTGAATGCAAAATGAAATATCTATTACAGGATGATGGAGGTCGGATTCTATTAACAACAGGCTAATGCGGACGATCTCACACTACATGACTGACGCAGGTAAGACTGTGTTAATGCCGCGTAATGCTTTTTTAATTTTCCATTAACCACTCACCGTTCGTCACGGACTACGCTCGCAAAGGTCCAAGCGACGAAGGAGAGAAATATGAGCCGACAGCTTTTAGCCAATGCCAAGCCTGGCCTTAGACATCTCTTGGGTGTCACAATCTTGACGATCCTGTTGTTTGCTATTCCGTCTGCTCTCAGCGCACAACGTACAGCTCTCCCCCTTCCCGTATTAGATTCGGAAGTGCAAGCGCAACCCCCCTACGCCGTGTCGGTGTTCGCTCAGGCTCTTCCCGGACAGTACAGTGCTCCCGACTCGATTACATTCAACAACTCAGCGATCTATATAGGGTACGGCAACGGAGGAAATCCTGGCGGTGGTAGTTCGACTCCCTCCACCATCATCAAGTACGACTACCATGGCAACGTTCTCGGTATGGCCTTAGTTATTGGCCACAATGACGGGCTGAAAATCAATCCGACGACTGGTGACCTCTGGGCGATGCAGAATGAAGATGCTAATGCCAACCTGGTGATCCTGGATCCGACCACCTTGAGTGCCAAACAGAAATACTTCATTGGTACGGGTCCCCATGGCGGCGGTTACGACGATATCGTTTTTCTCAACGGCAAAGTTTACTTTAGCGCCTCAAACCCGCAGCACAACCCGAACAACGAACCCGCGATCATGCAGTTTACGGCCAATGGCAACTCTTTCACTTTGACGCCGGTCCTTTATGGCAACGCTCTGGCCGTCGACATACCTACGGGTCAAGGTGTAACTCTAAACCTGGAGGATCCAGACTCCATGACCTATAACTTCGGCGGCGACATTGTGCTGGATAGCCAGGGAGATGGGGAAGTGGTAGTCGTGCGAAATCCAGGGCTCGACAACCAAAAGGTGTTTCGGGTTCTGCTGACCGAGGCAGGGGAGGGTACCACGGTTGACGACACGGTTTTCCCAACGTCCTCAGCCGGATTTCTATTGGTGGCCGACACTGCGGGAAATACGGTGTATCAGATCACGGCACCTTTCTTCGAGCCAGGGTCAGCCTACTCGGCCAGCGACAGTGGCGGATTTGTTGGCCAACTAAACTTCAATAGCGGCGTTCTTACCCCCGTGGTTAGCGGCATGATGAGTCCGCACGGCATGGGCTTTATACCTGAGCAGTAGATTATTTCAATGGCAATGGCGGAGGGTGCTCGTGGAACACTCCCGTCATTTTGCTTGTTGTCCGTTAATGCCTACGTAGGGACAGTACACAGTCGTAACCCAACTGCCCGTACCTTCACCCACGGACCATAAGGAGCGGTGTAGCAATTACTGTCGATCCGGCAAGGATCGGCGCTAAGCGTCTGCGATTCTCGAGCCCGCTTCATCACGCAGCCATGCCTGTTCGTCGTTTTCAGACGACGGCTGAATGTCCGGATTCTTCATGAGTAAGCGCGCGCAGGTATTCCATCGCAGAATAGCGTCGTCGTTTCCAAGCGGCGCACAATTCATTGCTCTTGCGTAATAACTCATTGCATCCTGTAAAGCGTGGTACGCCGAAGCACCGGCCCCGCGGTCTCCGTGGCGAACGCGAGCATTTCCCAAACGCTCCCAGATGATGCCAGCGAAATAGGACTGCTCGTATTCTCCCTGAATTTGAGCAAGAATTTCCTGCGCTCCTTTCGGTTGTGCATTGGAATCGAATTGATCTGTCCTGGCGAGGAGCAGAGAAATCAGCGCCTGCTGGTGGTCGGGCACAATGGCCAGAACATCAAGGCAAATGCTTTCTGCAAGGACCGGTTCGTTTAAGAGCCGGTAACGCTCAACCTTTGCGAGCGCTTCGGGAATACTCTGTATCGAAATTGGCTTGAGTTCGAAATGCATGACATCTCCTATGCTTTCGTGTGGCTGAAAATGCGGAACAACTTTGAGAGGGGATCGAAATACCGATCCACAACCCTTTCCTTTAGCGGAATAATGGCGTTGTCTGTAATTGTGATGCCTTCCGGGCAGACCTTGGTGCAGCATTTCGTGATGTTGCACAAGCCCACGCCGAAATCCTTTCGCAGTTCAGGCACCCGGTCTCCAACGTCCAGAGGATGCATTTCCAGCGCAGCTGCATAAACCAGGAATCGTGGCCCGATGAACTGTTCGTGCATGTGATGATCCCGCAACACGTGGCAAACGTCCTGGCAGAGATAGCACTCGATGCATTTGCGAAATTCTTGCACTCTCTCCACGTCTTCGGGCGCGATGCGCCAGGTGCCGTCTTCGGCATCAGGCTTCCTGGGCTGGAATTTCGGGATGCGCTGCTTGACCTTGTAATTCCACGACACATCGGTAACCAGGTCCCTGATATGAGGGAACGCCTTCATCGGTTCGACAGTGACCGGTTTGTCGAGCGCCAGAGTGTTCATCCGGGTCATGCACATTAGTTTCGGCATGCCGTTGATTTCGGCGGAGCAGGAACCGCATTTGCCTGCCTTGCAATTCCAGCGCACGGCCAGATCTCCGGCATGTTCCGCCTGGATCTGATGAACAGCGTCGAGGACCACCATGCCGGTCGAGATTTCCGTGGTGTAGTCCTGGAACTTGCCTTGCCCCTTTTCTCCGCGCCAGATGCGAAACGTTGCCGTCGCCATTACTTCATCTCCTCAATAATCTGCTGCAGATCCCCGCGCATGGGCGGGATGGGCTCGCGCGTGAGCCGCACGTCTCCATTCGGTCCTTTGCGCGCCACGATATTGAACTTTCCGCACTGCTCATCCTTGGCGGGGAAGTCGTCACGGAAATGAGCGCCCCGACTCTCCTGTCGTTCCAGAGCAGCGCGGGCCACGATTTCCGATACCGTCAGCAGATTGTGCAGGTCGAGCGCGGTGTGCCAACCGGCGTTGTATTCCCGGTTGCCGTCTACGCTAACGGCTTCACTGGCAATTCTCAGCTCTCGAATTCGCTCCAGCGCCTGCTGCATCTCCTGCTCATGACGGACGATCCCGACCAGGTCCTGCATCGTGTCCTGAAGCTTGTGTTGCACGGTGTATGGATTCTCTGCGCTATCGCGCTCGAAGGGTCGGAGAGCCTTTGTTTCCGCAGATGCAAGGTCCCCGGTATTGATCGAGCCCAGCGAATTCTCTTTAGCGAACTTTGCTGCGTACTCTCCCGCCCGTTGACCGAAGACCAGCAGATCGGAGAGCGAATTCCCTCCCAGCCGGTTGGCGCCATGCAAACCTGCTGCACATTCTCCCGCGGCAAATAATCCGGGAACATCCGACATTTGGGAGTCGGCATTCACCCGGACTCCTCCCATCATGTAGTGGGTCGTGGGTCCGACTTCCATCGGTTCCTGGGTGATGTCGATATCGGCCAGATGCTTGAACTGGTGATACATGCTGGGCAGCTTCTTCTTAATGTGCTCGTGGTGGTTGGAGATCCGCTCCTTGATCCAGGCGATGTCGAGGAACACCCCGCCGTGCGGACTTCCGCGTCCCTCGCGCACTTCACGCCGAATGCAACGAGCCACGTGGTCGCGCGTCAGCAGCTCCGGAGGGCGCTTGGCGTTCTTGTCGCCTTGGGTGTAACGCCAGCCCTCCTCCTCGGAATCGGCAGTCTGGTTTACGTAAAGCGGCGGAATGTCCTTGAACATGAAACGCTCGCCGTGCCGGTTGCGAAGGACTCCGCCTTCGCCGCGCACCCCTTCCGTAACCAGGATGCCGCGCACGCTGGGTGGCCAGATCATGCCGGTAGGATGGAACTGCACGAACTCCATGTCCATGAGTGCAGCACCAGCGTCGTACGCGAGAGCGTGCCCGTCGCCGGTATATTCCCAGCTGTTGCTGGTGATCTTGAACGCTCTTCCGATGCCTCCCGTCGCCAGTACCACGGCCTTGGCGCGAAACAGGTGAAACCGGCCGCGCTCACGGTCATAGCCGAACGCTCCCGCGATTCGATTGCCATCCTTCAGCAGCGTTATGATCGTGTATTCCATGAAAACGTCCAGGCCAAGATGTATGCCGTGATCTTGCAGCGTGCGGATCATCTCCAGCCCAGTGCGATCGCCAACGTGCGCCAGTCGGGGATAGCGATGACCGCCAAAGTTGCGCTGCAGAATGCGGCCGTCTTTGGTGCGATCGAACAAGGCGCCCCAGGCTTCGAGTTCGCGCACCCGGGCCGGAGCTTCCTTGGCATGGAGCTCAGCCATGCGCCAGTTATTCAGATACTGGCCTCCTCGCATGGTGTCGGCAAAGTGGATGCGCCAGCTGTCGCGATCGTCCACGTTTCCCATGGCCGCGGCAATGCCGCCCTCTGCCATGACGGTGTGTGCCTTGCCAAGGAGAGATTTGGTAACCACTGCAACTCTCGCACCCGCGGCTGAAGCCTCGCACGGCAGCGCTTAACCCCGCTCCTCCCGCTCCGATGATCACGACATCATGTTCGTGCGTGATGTACTCCGCCATTAAAAAATCCTCCAGTCGGTCCACACGCCCATCGAACACATCCGCACGTAAAGATCGGCAAAGGCCACGCTGAAAAGACTGCACCAGGCAAAGACCATGTGGCGGCGATTGAGACAACTCACGCAGTCATAGAGCTTCTTGCGGGTCGGGACGCCGGCGAGCCGGTCGCGAAAGCCTCCGACAAGATGACGAAAGGAGTGACAGCCGAAGGTGTAAGAGGTCAGTAATACAAGATTAAGCAGCAGGACAAGGGTTCCAACGCCTATGCCGAATCGGCCGTTGAACCAGAACGCGTCCCACACGTCGCGTGCAAGAATGACCAGGAAGGCCAGCGCCAGGTAAAGAAAGTACCGGTGAATATTTTGCACGATTAATGGAAAAGACCGTTCGCCGAGATAGGTCTTGCGCGGTTCGCCTACCGTGCAGGACGGCGGGTCGGCCCAGAATGCCTTGTAGTAGGCTCCTCGGTAGTAATAGCAAGTGAATCGGAATCCACCTGGCGCCCAGAGGATGAGCATTGCAGCGGTTACCGATGCCGGCATCCAGACCGGCATTCGGCCAAACCACCCGTTAGGACCAAACAGTTCAGGCGAGTAGAAAGGCGAGAGGTACGGCCCAAACCTGTAGTGCTGCCCCTGCAACGCCGCCCAGGTGGAATACACAATGAATGCCGAGAGAAGAGAAAACACCACCACAGGCTGCACCCACCAGTTATCAGCGCGCCGCGTCTGTCCGAACCCCGAGCGCGATAGTGGGACATCAATATGAGCCATCGAGCCTCCTCACCCTTGGATAGCGCCATCCGACTCAATCTGAAACGGTAGATATCATACACAAGGGAAACGGTCGCTGCGGTTTTGAGGCATACCGCCATGCGAACGGGTAATGCTGTGGCGTGTTGCTCTGCGCCGAATCCGCAACATCGAGCATGGGCCGCACTATGGTACATTTGCGTGGCTGCCAGTTCCCAAGCTGGCGACCTTGCTGACTGGAACAACGTGATGAACACGGAACGTGCGATCCGAAGCTACGATTACGTGAACCATCCCTACGATCGTGTCCGGGATACGCTCAAGCAGAACGCACTCACAGTGTTTCAGTCCGCGACCAAGGCTGCTGCTCATCGCGCAGAATCGGTTGCCGCTGAACTGCACGTCGATTTCGGTGGTATCGGAGTGAAAACCGACATCAAGATCCTGGTGAAGGGCGTCGAGGAGAAGGTGGGCGATACATCTTCTAGCGCCAGCACCAGATTGCTCCTGGAATGGGAGGCCGCAACCATGCCGCGGTTCTTTCCGTTCATGCAGGGCGAACTTTCCATATACCCGCTGACCACCACCGAGACCCAGCTAGATTTCTGCGGAATCTACGAACCACCGTTCGGTTCCGTAGGAAAGACCATGAACGCGATTGTCGGTCACCGCATCGCAGAGGTGTCGGTGCACCGCTTCGTGAGCGATGTCGCGGGATATCTTCGACAAACCCTTGCAAGGTAAAGAAACACGAGGACAGCGATCCGTCGCTGGGCTCTGGCCGCTTCGGGTTATGCCGATCTGAAGCGCTTCTACCAAGAGGCCAATCTAGGCAAAGTCGTTGACAAGTTGCAAGAATCCACCGCGGTTCTGTCCAAATCCGATACAAGTGACGCCACGTCTGCGAGTTGACACCGTCAGAGGGCCGGTCCTGCAACTATCTTTTCACTGGAATTTGCGCTTCGATTTGTAGTAAAGTTTGCGCCCGAACCCACGAACTAGTGTGCTGGCCGAGCCACTTTGGTCTGGAGTTTTGTGGTCGCACGGTGGCGCTGAAATGGCATTTCGCGCCCTGCTTGAACCCTGCGGACCAAGCTGCTTCCTTGGCCAGACCTAGCGAACCGAATCGTAGTTGGCATTCGGGATCAGGCGGTAAGGGATCCAAGCAACTTTTGGCGTCCGCTCTGAGCGGGCGGAAGTCTTGACAACTATTTCTAACTGCGTGCAGGTACATCACTGCTGAAATTTAGAGGAGCTGAATATGGCACTGGCCGGTCGATTCAGAGAGTCTTTTCGTCGTTGTCTGACCTTTACCTGCCTCATCGCGTTTGCTTTATTACTCGCCTTTGCTGTTCGTCCGGCGGTTGCGCAGGAAGGCGACGGAATGTACGGGGCGAGCTCCGCGCCCGAAACGCACGCCGAACACGCGGCGAGCCTGCGATACGCGAAGAAGGTGCCGTTCTCCACTTGTACGGAGGGACAGCTGCCTGCGGGCGACGGCGGGGACCTGGAGGTCACCACTGGGACCTGTCACGTGAAAGCCGGCCTCTACAAATACCGTAATGTGAACATCTACAAAGGCGGCGAGCTGCTGTTTGACGACACCGGCAACACCGATTTCTGGGCGGAATCGATCATCGTCGAGCGGGACGGCTCGCTGGTTGCCGGATCAGCCGCGCAGCCGTATGGCGTCAACGGAACGCTGACCATTCACTTGTGGGGGGCTCAGCAGGGTACCGGCCAGGGCCAGGGAGTCGCCGCGCCTTGCAAGTATGACGACCATTGCGGCGTCCCCGACCCGTTGTGGAGCTCGAACGTTATGGGGTCCATCAACCCCAGTAGCTGTACGCGTGCCATCAACGTTCAGGATTGGAAGAAGAACCTTCCCGGAAACGTGGATGACTGTTTCTACCAGTACATGCCGCTGACCTACGATACTGGCGGCACGCCCCCGGGATATTTTGGATACAAAGTGCTGGGCGTTTCCTACGGGGGAACCTTGCATCTGTTCGGCGCGAAAGGTTCGGTTCCCGACCCGCAGGCGGCGAGTACTTCCGGAACCAGTTGGGGCCGCCTGACACAGACGCTGCGTGGGACCGAGACCGGCACCGAGACCACGTTTACGATCGATCGCAAGGTCGACTGGAAAAAGGGCGATGAGATTGTCCTGTCTCCGACAGACTATGTACCCAGCCACGCCGAGGTATTAAAACTGGCGAGCGATGCGACGGCGGACGGCAACGGCAGCTTGATCAAGGTGGAGAAAGGTCCGGGTTACGGCCATTATGGCGCGGTTTACAATATGCCTCCGGCCAAAGACCTTCACGGCGCCGGCCCCGATGTGCCCAGTATCGACACACGAGCGGCTGTCGGACTGCTGACCCGCCGCATCCGCATCGTATCCGGGAAAGATGAAATTTTGCAGGACTTTCCGCCCCCGCCCCCGCCCAGCGACCCTAATCCCGGATATTTTTTTGGCGGACACGTGATCTTCCGGCAAGGTTTCCAGAGCGTGCAGGTTCGCGGCGTCGAGTTCTATCAGCTGGGACAGGGCGGCCGGATCATGCACTATCCCGTGCATTTTCACATGGTGCGCCAGGCGCCGCAGGGCAAAGAGTCAGACGCGCCGGCAACCTTCATCGAAGACTCGTCGATTTGGGATTCGATGACGCGCTGGATCGTGCTCCACGCGACCAACGGCGTAACCCTGGCGCGAAACGTAGGCTATGCGTCAATCGGTCATGGCTACTACCTCGAAGATGCGTCCGAGACGAACAACAAGTTCTATTCCAACCTGGGCGTGCTGGCACGCGCGGCGGTGATCAATCCGCAAAATCCGCGGCAAGTTCCCGGCATCCTGGCGGCAGCTTATCCGACTCCGGGGAGTTGCGGTGACGATTGCGCGCAGGAAGAGGTACCGCTGCACACCGATGTCGATCATCCCACAGACTTCTGGATCACCAATACGTGGAACGATTTCCAATACAATTACGCGGCTGGAGCCGGGAGTTGCGGCGCCTGCTACTGGTTCGTTCCCGCAGCCAACAGCACGATGTCACGCTATGAATACTGGTGGGGTTATTCGTCCGAGCAGAAGTGGAATCCCACACCGCAGGTAGCCGACTCAGAACTGGCGCGCGTGGCCATGGCGCCCATCAAGTCGTTCGAAGGCAACCAGTGCTCCACTGCCATGAATTCGCTGAATACGATCGGGGATACCGCGCCCTGCTTTGGAGTGGTTAAACAGGGCAACATAAATCTGCCGCGCATGAGACCTATAGATAATGCTCTGTCTATCCCCAAGACTGATCCTGCGGCGGATAACTACTATCCCAAAGTCGAGCGCGGCGGCGGACACTTTCCGACCGAGTGTCCTTCTGGAGAATTTGCCGATTGCAGCAAGCAGCCGCGCTGCAATAGCGGAAACCTTGACGTCTGCGACGCCACCGTTATCGATCACTTCACCACGTCTTTCAACTTTCCCGAATATAACTTTGCCGCGGTGTGGTTGCGGCCGCAATGGTACCTGTTCAGCAACAGCGCCGTCACGGATGTCCAGAACGGCGGCCTGACCTTTGTCACCGGAGGCGGCTACACCCAATCCGACGCCATCCAGGGGCATTGGGCCATTGCGCGTAACGACGTCTTCATCGGCCATACGCAACCCGCCGCTGGAAAAGGCGGCACCGGCGGCAACCCCTACGCCGACGAAGCCGGGCCTTTTAATCCCAATACCAAGGCACAGGGTTTTACCTGCGCCAAGCAACCGGACGGCGGTTTCGCCGGCAATTTCTGCCTAAATGTTGACCAGGGCATGGTCATGCTGTTGAGTAACTTCGGCAACAACCAACGCTTCTTCAACATTTACGACGGACCTGCGTTCGAGGAGAACAACGCTTATCTCGACATCAAGCCCGTAACGATCACCGGCTGCTCACCGGGCGGCAATTGCAGCCAGAGCGAGTGGATGTACGGACAGGTCACGGGCGTGACCAAAGATCCAAACGGCAAGTGCTATCTGCCCAACGCAGCCATTGGATGGAAGCAGCCCAACGGCTTCTACTATCCTCCGGCATTCCACTCCAACAACCTCTTCTTCAAGAACACCGAGATCCGTCACTTCGTGATCGAGCCCCTGTTCCAGCCGAACAGCTACAAGACGGTGAGCACAGCTCTGCTGGATAAACGCTACTGCACCTACAACTCCATTCAGTTCTCCGGCTACACCGACATTGATCGCCAGACCGAACTCGACGATGACGACGGATCGCTGACCGGACTGGTCGGCACTATCTCGGTGAATAAGGATCCCTTCTTCAACGCCCCGATAGAGGATGCCGAGTGCGCCTCGGATATCCCGAGCAACATGCCGCCGAAGTGTGATCCCAACAGCGACACCTGTGCCACGGCCAAGACGAGTCCTTATGCCTACCTGAGCACGGTGGTGTATCCGGATTGCGGACCGGACTGCCCGAAGCTGCCCGATCCCAAATCGCCCGACTGGATGCACTGGTGGACTCGGGATTGCGCCACCCCACAGTGTTTCGGGGTGCCGCTCTACCGAGAATTCCTGCGCAAGGGCGAGAGTGGCAAGCCCTACATCCGCATGGCCGGACAAGCTATCGCCCAGCGCAGCACGCTTACTCTCAACAACGGCACTTACTTCATGGACACCACTCCCAGCAGCCAGGTGCAACACAACTGGAGCGGCAACATCGATAGTGAGTACCGGGGCAACCAATTCATGGGCGATCACTGGTATTACGTGTTCCTGCTCTATGCCCGGCCGGGCGACGCGGATGGAAAGTTACTGCCTGACACCACCAAGCAAACCTATCGCATCTGGGTTGGTCCCAATTTCAACGATACGACGGATGTGAAAGCAATTCAGATCAAGGTAGACAGCCCGCCTTTTGCACCCGAACTGGAGGGCGACGCTGCGATCCCGCCGGACCACTTCGACGCTCACAAGGATGGCAACATCCTCACCGTTACTTTCGACACGAACTTTCCGGAGTTCCGCAAGAACTACCTGGCGACCGCGAAGAACAAATGCCAGCCGCAGAATCTCTGCTCCTGGAATGAGTCCGGCGGCAGTTGCGGATGCAAGCTGAACCAGAAGGATCCGCTCTACGGTCAATGTCAGGCGGTCTGCAGTAAGTGGACCCAGTCGGATGTCGACTGTCCAGAGGGTGGATGCTATGGATTCATGTTCCACCTGGATCAGAATTTCAAGCCGGAAGATCAAGCGCAGATCCCAAACCCGGTTTGCTTGAAGAAAACGGATCCCGGCTGGAACATCCTGTTCGATCCGGCCAAAGAAGGCTTGGCGGGTTCTTGCTATTACAAGGACACGCCGCCCTCCGGCCAGTTCTGCGATCAGTTCTAAATAGCAGATCGAACTCGGAAGACTAGAGCTGCGAGGCACGACCCTCGCAGCTTTTGTTTATACGATGTGATGTGCTCCTCTTGTATATATTCAACCGCGATCCATATCGATGGTTCTCTGACGCGCAGGACGTAAGAAGCAGCAGATCTTTATCCCTGGACAGATCGCTTCGGCGAGCGCCGGGCCGTGGACTTCCGGCCTCCGGTCACCGCTCCATCCAGAAGCGCTGCAAGCCTCTCGAAATCGGCAGCAGGTCCCTTCCAGCGCAATTCGTCCGCATCCTGAAATAACTTCAGATCGGTGCGTAGCGTCGCTAAGTTGCGAAACAACATAGCGTGATTGCGCTCCCGCACAAGAGTATCGGCAAGTGTACGAGCTCCGGTTACATTTACCTGCCAATCCCGGTGATCCGGCGGAATCGACTCGAGATGGCCGAACTTACTGAGAACCGCTGCGGACGATTTTGCACCCCATCGCGGTAATCCCGGGTATCCGTCCGCGGCATCGCCCACGAGCGCCAGATAGTCGGGGATTGATTCCGGCGGAACCCCGAATTTGTTGACTACGCCGGATTCATCCAATGTGACATTTGTACGACGATTCAATTGAACGATTTTCGAGCCCTGAACGCACTGGGCCAGATCCTTATCGGGGCTGCAGATAATCACCTGTTCCACTCGTGGATCACGGATCGCCGCCGCCGCCGCGGCAGCCAGCGCGTCATCAGCTTCGAATTCCACCATCGGCCAGACCACAACGCCGGCGGATGTCAATACCTGTTCCAGCAGTGGGAACTGCGCTAAGAGGTCGGCCTCAACGCCTTCACTGGTTTTGTAGCCAGGCCAGAGTTGGTTGCGAAATGATTCGATGACGCGGTCGGTAGCGACGGCGATATGTTTGGCGTCGCCCTTGATCATTCCCAGCACAGACGCAAGGACGCCTCGGACGGCGGCGACCTCCTGGCCTAGCTTGTCGCGCGCCGACGGCAAAGCGTAATAGTGGCGAAAGAGTTCGTATGTGCCATCCACCAAATAGATGTTCAATCTGCAACCCCAGCATGAGGGTACACCAGGCTGCAACGAGTCGTCGCAGTTCTGGCCGCTGTGGGTAATGGCACACGTTGCCCGTCCGAGAAGTCGTCGGAGAGGGTGGGCGTCCTGCTCAATAGTGAGCTAGTGTCTTGCAGAGCTCTGCTGCCTCAGCGCCGCAAGCCTACATCGGCACTCACTGACCTCGGGTGGACGCCGGGTCGGATGGAGGCAAGGCGAGCGAGTTGAGGCTGGATGATTTGTCGCTGATTTCCAATTCCTTGGTTTCCCGCACCAACCTGTCTTCGCGAAGATCAGCATCACCCTTGTTCGCTTCGCGAAGGCGATCCTTGAAAAGCTTAATCTTCTTGTGTACGTCTACAAATATGTTCGTGTAATCCTGATCTGCCAAGATGTTTCACCCCTAGCCCGGATTGTACTCTTGAGAGGTAAGCTACAGCTGAATAAATGGGCATGGGGCAGTACAAGCGTCAAATTCAGAAGAGCGCGATTCGTTATAGCCGCATGCAATGCGCCTCAGGACCTACTCCGCGGGCAACCAGCGGCGAGGGGTTGGCCCGTTGTGAGTAGATCGGCATCAAGCACCAGGTTAGAACCTAGATGGTGATAATGAAATCGACATTCTTACGGTTTTGATCGGAATCACTTCTGCGGCATGCCGTTAGCCATTTCAAGCTTCTTGTGGGGGCCGGGCGTCCCCGCAGCGCGGAATCTCGTAGCGGAGAAAATAACGCTTCTCCGATTCGACTTCCGTCTCCTGCAATACTCGCCAGCCGGCACGCCGATACATGGACAGCGGACGGCGCGCCGTTGTGGCATAGCCGGTCGTGAGTCCTCTTCCGTTTAGAAGTGCGAGACAGCTTGACCAGAAGTTCGCACACACAGCGAGCGTCTGCGCGGCCGAGGCAAAGAATGTCAGCACCTCGAAGCTAGACCCGGGCGTCGGCGGAGCCGCGAAGCCATAGGCTGACGCTTGAAATTGGCGCAGTCCAACGTTAAAGGCCATGGCCGACCGCAACCGTCCGGCCTGATCGCGCAAGGTGCAAATAAGTTGTTCGTGGTAGCGCACGCGCGTTTTGACTCGGGCGCTCTGGTGGTCCCATAGCCACAGTTTTTGCACCAGGCGGTTGCTCGTGACCCTGGCGAATGCCTGGTAAAACGCAGCTTCGTATTCCTGTACCGCTACGGGATCGGACGGGTTGAGCAGTTCGAACCGGAAGTCGTTCATCTTCTCGCCTCCAAATACAGTGGGATTTCTCGCGCCGGGACGAGCCCGATCTGTGCTTTGGCTTCCACTGGCTTGTCATCGGCCCGCACCAACCGGTAGCGCTGGCCGAGGATGGCCAGCGTGGTGATCATTTCGGTCATACTGAAGTCGTTGCCCACACACACATGCTTTCCGGTCGCGAAAGGTATATACGCGGTGCGCGGAATGTCGGCTCTCCGGGCGAAGCGTTCGGGGCGAAAGTCTTCTGCGTCGCTGCCCCATGCCGTATCGCGATGGACACCATATATCGAGATCAGGATCGTCGCGAACTTGGGAACGGTGTAGCCGGCGATCCTGTCTTCCCGGACACACTGGCGTGCGAGCGTGTAAAACGGCGGGTACAGGCGCATGGTTTCCTGCAAAATCTGGGAGATGTAGGAAAATCTGGGCAGGTCGTCCCATTGCGGCAGGCGGCCTTGCAGCACGCGGTCGACTTCTTCCTGCCATTTGGCCGCGCACTTGGGGTGCGACGCCAGCAGATACAACGCCCAGGACATAGCGCTGGAGGTGGTTTCAAAGCCAGCCAGGAAGAGAGTTTTGGTTTCGTCGATGAGGGCTTGCCGCGGCAACCGTTCTCCGCTGTCGGGATCTTCAGCCGTCATCAGCACACTCAGGAAATCAGGGTTGTGGGGTTGCCCGTTGGCCTGGCGTGACTTGATGTGCCCATCGATAAAACGGTCCAGGGTTTCGCGGTGACCGTGGAATCTGCGATTACGGTGGATGGGACACGAGAGAGGAATGGGAAATAAGGAGGTGTTGTACTCGCGCAAGCGTTGCATGGCCTCCCGCATGGCGGTTCCCAGACGATTCGACGTGTCCTCGCCTATATCGGTGGAGAGCAGCATGCGGCTGATTGCCCCCATGGCCAGCCGCTGAGTTTCTCTGACCACTTCGATCGGAGTTCCGTGTACTCGCTTTTCTTCCCAGCCTTCCAGCACTTCACAAACTGAATCGCACACGGTGGGAACCAGCTGCTTCAGGTGCTCACCCCGCAGCAGCGGATTAATCAGGGCTCGCCGCTTACGCCAGGTAGAGCCTTCGCTGGCGGCCAGGCCGTTGCCGATGAGCATACCCAGCCGCTTGTAGTGTGCGCTTCGTTCGTAGTGCTCGCGATGCGTGACCAGAATCTGGTGAGCAACTTCAGGACTGGCAGTCGCGAGAAACTTCTTGTGCAGAACGCGAAACCAGGTCAATCCCCCGTTCCGTCGGCCTTGGTCGGCAGCAAACAAATGAGGAGCGTGGGCAAACTCCCGCGCGCTTCCCAACAGCCAATGGCCGTCTGCACTGGGAATTGACCGGCACAGATCCTCCCTTGTCCGGCTAATCTCGGCGCTAGGCAACGACGGCGACGGCACGCTGCTCATGGCTCTCCTTGTTGATCAGGCTTCGGGTTTGTTGCACGAAGGTCTCGTCGAGCCCGGCGCCGGACTCCAGTAAACGCGCGAGCAGGTGAGAGAAGCGGGCGATGCCCATGCCGTCAACAATGTCATGATCGGCCGCACCTGACACGCAAAGCATCTTCCGCGATACGACCTTTCCCTCGCTGTTCAGTTGCAGGCGGGGCGTGATGTTACCGATGGCGATCGAGGTGGTATGTGCGGTGCCGGCGATGGCAAACATTGGATTGACGGCCGTCTGACTCTGCACATTGGTTACCAGCATGGTGCCGCTGGTTCGCTTCAGCCAATAAGGATTGCGCTTGCATTGCCACGCCCACATGCGCCGCAGGCAATAGGGGGCGCGGGCTAGTTTCCGGCGTTCCTGCACCGCCGCATCCGCGGCAAGATCGGGCGCTCGTACGGCCCGGCGTATCTCCCAATTGATTTCTGCCAGCGTTTTGTTTTGAGCGGCCCGGATGATGTGGCCGACCGGAATTCGCACTCCACCGGGAAGCCGCTTGTCGATCGGCGATAGCAGGTCGATGTCCTCGAAGGTGATCAGCTTCTTGCCGTAGCGATAGGTATGCATCAGGGGGTGCTGCATGGCTGCCTGCACCACGCAATACACCGCGAAGGCATGGAAGGAAACTGCAAGGCGCAGTTCCTTTTCGATCCGGCGAATCGCCGCCAGACTGTCGGTCACGTCCACTTCGGTAGTGCCGTGCATGACGTGGGGCCGGCCTAGCCACAAAAAAGCGAGTAAGGCATTACGGATCTCGGGCCACGCGACTTCTCGGACGACAGGTGGATGTTGCATGGCTATGCCACCTCCGCGCGATGAGAGTTACCGAAGAATTCCATGAACTCGCAGAGCGACTCGACAGCCTCGAGAGTTACGGCGTTGTAGATAGACGCTCGTACGCCCCCCAGCGAGCGATGGCCGGCGAGACCGTGGAAGCCGGCGATCTGGGCGAGTTCCAGGAACTTTTGTTCGAGTTCCTCGCTGGGCAGCCGGAAAGCAACATTCATCAACGAGCGGTCTTTGATGGCAGCGTGGCCGCGGTAAAAACCGCCGCTCTGGTCGATGGTGGCGTATAAGCGGGCGGCTTTGGCGGCGTTCAGTATCTGCATTTGCTCGACGCCGCCGATTTCTCCCCGCAGCCAGCGCGTTACCAGCATGGTCACGTAGATGGCAAACACCGGCGCCGTGTTATAAATCGATCCCGCCCCGGCATGCGTCCTGTAGTCCAGCATGCTGGGCAGGTTGCCGGGGATCCGGCGGAGCATGTCGTCGTGCACCACAACTACGGTGACGCCGGCGGGGCCAAGATTCTTCTGCGCGTGGGCATAGACCAATCCAAAGCGGCCCACGTCGAAGGGGCGGCTCAGGAAGTCGGAAGACATGTCGCAAACCCGCGGCACACCTTCAATGCCTTGCAGACGGTGGAATTGCAAACCTTCAACCGTCTCGTTGGCGACATAGTGTAGGTAGGCGGCTTTCGGATCGAAACGGAGCTCGTTGTCTCCCGGCAAGCGGCGGAAACCACCGTTCTCGCCGCTCCACAGAACCCGCACTTGCCCTTCGCGTCGCGCCTCGTCGATCGCTTTCCCGCTCCAATAGCCCGTATGAAGGTACTCGGCAACGCGACCGGTGCCGCGCAGGAAACTCATGGGCACCATGGAGAACTGGAGCGTTCCGCCACCTTGCAAGAACAGGACACGGTAATCGCCGGGGACTTGCAGCAATTGCCTGATGTTCGCCTCGGCTTCGTCCACCACATCGCGGAACCAGCGTGAGCGGTGGCTCATGCCCAGGACTGAGAGTTCCTCTCCGGGCACTTGCCGAATAGCACGCTGAGTTTCCTCCAGAACACTTTCCGGCAAGGCACCCGGACCACCGGAAAAGTTGAAGCAATTCGGATTCAGAGCGCTGGGTGACGATACGCAACGAGTTCGCCGACGACGTGAGCTGGTCCAAAGGCGCGCACATGATCAAGTTCGGAGTGACCTTCGAGCATGTGCAGGACAACGTGAATTACCTCAGCAACCGCTACGGCTCCTACACCTTTCCGACCGTCACCTCCTTCGCCGAGGATTACACCGGCAACACCACCGGCGCGCACGACTACTCGGCGTTTACCCAGACCTTCGGCAACCCGGCCGTGAACTACGGCGTGAAGGACATGGGAATCTACCTGATGGATCAATGGAAAGTGAACGACCGCCTGACGGTGACCGTCGGGGCGCGCTATGAGTACACCTTCATGCCGCAGCCGGCGCAGGAAAATCCGCTTTATCCGCTGACCGGAGAATCGTTGCCGAGCGGCACCCGGGATCTGGCGCCGCGCATCGGCGTGGCCTACCGGCTCAATTCGAAGACCGTGATCCGCGGCGGCCTGGGCACGTTCTTCGCGCGCCAGGTCAGCGGCATCCTGGATGATGTTTACACCGGCAACGGAATTTATCAGGTTTCCGACAGCCTGAGCAACGCCGGCCTGATCGCCCAAGGCCCCACCTTCCCCAACGCGCTGGCGGCTCCGCTGACCGGCATTACGGCGGGCGCGTCCACGCTCGATATTCTTTCGCCCAAGCTGAAGACGCCCTATTCGGAACAAGCCACCATCGCGGTGGAACGGCAGCTTTCGAAAGGGCGAGGGAAGCCAGGGTTTGCTTCATCTGGCTGCCGCCGAGCGTGCCGTTGGCCGTCAGTAGGAGTTTGTTGAGGTTGTCGCCGATATCCTTAAACGGAACCTGCGCCAACTTGGCGGAAACCGTGTTGAGCGAGGCCACGGTGGCATCCAACCCGCCGGCTTGGCTCGGCAGCACCAGCGCGTCGCCTTCGTGGGTGATTTGGACCGGTGGGGCGTTCGGTTCCATAGTCAGGGCGATCAGTTTCTGGCCGGTCACGTAGCTTGCCGTGCCGATTTCCACGCGCATGCCGTGATTCACGAATTTCTGGAAATCGTTCGCGGCATCGACGTGGGCCAGGTTGGTGCCGCTGAACACGCGCTCGGGCTGCAATTTCATGGCAACGCGCGCGCGCACTTCACCGGCCTTGTGGTCGACCAGGAGTTGAATGCCAGTGACGTTGCCGACCTGGATGCCGAGGATATCGACCGGCGCACCCGGGGTGAGGCCGCTGACTGACGAGGTGAGGTAGGAGACGATGGGGATCTGGCGCTTGAAGGCGGCGGATTCGGCTTCCTGATGCGAGGCATAGAGCCTGAAGGTTGTGTTGTTGGCGCTGGGCGGGCTGTTTGCGGCGTCCTGCGGCATGCTGAAGGTGACGCCGCCGGTGATGGCGGCCTGGATCGATTGTAATTCGACTTGCAGCACGCCGCCCTGGATTTCGGCGGCGATGCCTGAGGAATTCCAAAAGCGACTTTCCGGACGGACGAGGTTGTCGAACGGGGCGCGCACGAAAATGCTGATTTTGACGGGGCCGAGGCCGTTGCCGATATCATAGCCCAGGACCTCGCCAACCACGACGTCCCGGTAGAAGACCGGCGAGCCGGTGATCAACGAGCCAAGATTATCCGCAGTCAGCACATAGGTGCGGCCCGGCTCGTCCGAGCGGACGCCGGGCGGCTGTTCAAGCCCCGTGAAATGGTCCTGGTAGCTGCCGCCGGGCGCGCCGGGATCGACCGAAATATACGCGCCGGAGACCAGGGTATCGAGAGCGGAGAGG